>JAKLEZ010000027.1 GCA_022711465.1 Planctomycetota bacterium
GCCGTACGGCGACGAGGCCTGGACGCGGCGTACGGCGGTCAAGTTGGGCCTGGAAAGCAGCCTCCGCCCGGTCGGCCGGCCACGGAAGGTGACCGGGAAAGCGGAATAATGGCTTCTGACCCCTTTTACCCCCTGGAAAGCAGCCTCCGCCCGGTCGGCCGGCCACGGAAGGTGGTGGAGAAGGCGGATAATGGCTTCTGCCCCCTTTTACCCCCGGAGGCGGTTCTGGCCCAAAAAGCTGCTTGCGGAACGTTTGGGATTTCTCTTGCAGCCGCAAAACAGTCAGATTACCGTATACGGAGGTTGAAATACAACTATAGAGTTTCGCAAAAACAACGCACGCTACGCCAAGCAGAATAGGCTTGGTTTTGCAGGCGAAAGCGTGGTAGTCGCGGTTGCATTACTTACGCGAAAATCCATAAGCCGGAATCGGCTTTGGTTGCACAGTCGCGACAGATACGGCCATTCCTGGTGCTTTGCTGTCCTGCCGGGCACTGTGCGATCAATGGTGAGGCTCGCTTGGGTCGAATAGCTGTTCAGACTGTGTCTCCAAAAGTGACCGATGCAGTCACGTGCTGGACAACCCGCGGACCCCGATGGGGGGCGAGGCGGATGACCGGGCGCACACGGATAACCGCGGCGCGGGCAGAAGGAAGCGTCGGGTTGCCGGCGGACGCAGGCTCGTTCGCATGACCGACGGGTCGGATTGATTCACTTTATTTCGGAGGGACGATCGAATGCACTACCACAAACACCGCATGGGAGTGGCCCTGTTGGCGAGCGCGGCAATCGGGCTGGTGGCGTCGGCCGCGACGGCTCAGGATCTCGCCGCTTATCGGGCCTTGGTGACGGGCGAGCCGTCGCTCATCAGCTACTACACCTTCGATGCGGATTCGACGGTGGATGACGCGCCGGTGAATCCGCACGACGGCACGGCCGCCGGCAGCGGGGGGCAGTACATCACCGGCGTGCACAACGAGGGGCGGGCGCTGTTCCTGAACGGGAACAACTGGGTGACCTGCGGGCCGGTCGAGGACTTTGACTTCACCAGCGGCCAGGGCACGATCGAAGCCTGGGTCAAGATCGACTTGGGCACCTTCCCGCCCTCGGGGAATTATCCGACACTGTTCGCCGTACGGACGAACGCTCCGTATGTCGTGGTCTACAATTTCCATCACTACGCCCATGACAACGCTCTGGGCGTCTCGCTCGTTTCCGGTTATCACGTTGTAGGTGGTTTTGACGTTTCCCAGGGCTGGACGCACCTGGCGATTGTGTTCAACGCCGGGCATGTGTTGATATACACCAACGGCAAGTTGGTGGGCGATGAGGCCGACCTGCCGCTTCCAACGACGCCCAGCGGGCTGTCCTTCCAAATTGGCTCGACCGGTGCCGAGGGCGCGAATCTGTGGCAGGGCCAGATGGATGAGATTGCCGTTTACAGCACGGCCCTCGACGCCGCCACGATCCAAAGTCACGCGGGTGCGTTCGCGCCGCTGCCTTCGCTGTCCCTCGCGAATCGGTTGTTCGTGCTTCCTGGCGACGCGGGTCCGCAGAACGTGGTGATCAACGACTTGGCGCCGGGCGCGGGCGGACAGCCCGTCAGAATCGACTACGATACGAACGTGCTGGCGGTGACGTTGGCCGGCGACACGCCGGTGACGGCCGGTAGCACGATCACCGTGAACCAGCCGGATACCACGCTGACCCTGAAGGTGTCGGCGGTGGGCATGGGCGATACCGAGGGCGACTTCGTGGCGACAATTGACTATGCTGATCCCCGACCCGATCTGGCCTTGCCGGCGACATTCAGAGTGGCGGGTGTGCCCAGCCCGGAGTTGGCGGCCTACAAGGCGGCCGCGCTGGCCGATCCCACGCTGATCAGTTACTACAGTTTCGATGGGGCGAATGGCACCGACAACGACCCGAACGCGCCGGTACATGACGCCACTGTGCTGAGCAGCGGCACGGCTTTTGTACCGCGCACGACGACCGGCGGCGCGGCGTTGAACGTCAGCAGCACCACCTGGATGAATTGCGGTCAGACGGCGGACTTCGCATTTACCGATGGCACGGGCACTATTGAAGCCTGGGTGCGGCTGCCTGCGGTCGGCTATCCGCAAGGCACCTGGGCGACATTGTTCAACGTGCGCGATGACAGCGACGGCGCTACCGCGTTCTCGTGGGTCATGCACTGGCCGTACGCGTACGAAATGTACTTTGGGTCGCCGGTCAGCGCCGGCTACCTGTCCTCGATCTACTTGCTGGATGATGCCTGGCATCACTTCGTGATGGTGTTCGACGCTGGCGCCGAGATCGACGCCAGTGATGACACCGTAGCGGTGTACGTGGACGGCAAGCTGGCCCGGATCGCGCCGCTCAGCTTGCCGAGCGTATACAACAACGCTGCCTTGCTGGTCGGCTCGACGGCCGCGGCCTACAGCGCCAACTACTGGCTGGGGCAGGTGGATGAACTGGCCATCTACAGCAGTGCGTTGACGCCGGCGCAGATCGCCGCGCACTACGGGACCATGACCATGAACGTCACGCCGGCCAGACACGAGTTCACCTGGCCGACGGCGACGGGTCCCCTGGCGGTGACGGTGGCGCTGCCCAACGGCGAACTGGCCCCGACCGGCGGCAAGGAGGTCACGCTGACGTTCAACTCTTCGTTGGCGGTCACGTTGGGCGGCAACCCGGTCACGTCGGGTACGCCGATCACCATTCCCGCCGGCGCAAACAGCGTGAGCCTGTCCGTCGCGGCGGCCCGCGCGGGCGGCGGCACGCTGACGGCGGTGGCCGACGGCCTGCTGGCCGGCACGGCGTATTATGCGGTGCGCTTGTTGGATGGCGCCGCGACCGTCTACGTGGACGACCATTTCAGCGACAATCCTCTGAGTGATCCCGACGATTATCTGAACGCGCTGCGGCGCAATGACATCGGCCCCGGTTCGGGCTGGAACCTCGCGGGCGATATCATGCAGATGCGCGAATCCGGCGACGCCTGGACGACGCAAGGCACGCTGGATTTTGTCTGGGACCGCAACGAGTTGGTGGGCAAGCTCACCGACGACTTCCCGGTGATGACGCCGGACGGCGTGGGCGTGGCCCTGGTGGTCTCCGACGCGCACGTCATCGTCGACAATCTGACGGCGGTCAATCGGCCAGGCGGGCAGTTTGCGGACTGCTCGCAGGAGCTGGGCCTGTTCTCGGCCAGCCGCGCCGGCCGTGACGCTGAGGCCAGCACCTACTTCGCCAGCAGCACGGGCGGTCTGGTGGTGAGCTTCTACTACGATCAGAACGGCGGCTCCGATCCCGACACGCTGGTCGTGACCGGCAGCATCATGGCCATGAACAAGACGAAAACCACCTACGCCTTCGGCGACGATACCGGCATCAAGGTCATCGGTACGTTCGCGTTGCCCGTGCCGGTCAACCTCTCGTCGTCCATTCCGTTGATCGCGACGCTGAAGGTCAAACAGAGTGGCTGGGAAGTGGCCGTCTTCTGCGGGACGGCGATGGCGGCGTTTACGCCCACATGGGACTTGCCGGGGCTGACGGCCATACAGGGCACGCTGTCCGGCGGCTGGGACGCCAACTCGCTGGGTAATGCGGCCATCACCGACGAATTCGACGGCGGCGCGTTCGTCAACCTGTTCTACCAGGACATGGGCGATGGCCACGCGCAGGTGTCGATGGATCAGGTCAAGGTGTGCACCGGTTGCCAGTTACCGCGGCCGTGCGGGGCCATTTTCGCCGACGCGGACGGCGACGACGACGTGGACCAGGTGGACTTCGGCGCGTTCCAGGCTTGCCAGGGGAGGCTGGAGTTTCTGTCCGGCCAGTGCGTGTGCTTCGATCGCGATCAAAACCAGCAGATCAACGCCACGGACCTGCAGGAGTTCGTGAATTGCTTCACCGGCCCGGCCGTGCACGTCGTGCCGGCGACTTGTAACCCCTAAGCCGCAACGGCTCAGTTGCACAGCGAGGCACCCTCCAGTGGGCCGCAGGCGGACTCCGGACCGTCTGCGGCCCGCATAATGGGTTGGCGCCAAGCAACCTGCGAGAGAGGGATGTGAATTGTCTGAATCACTGAGGCCTTTCATTGAGAGCCTGTGGACTGAGCCCACTCAGGAGAGCGTAGCCGGCACCTGGAAGCAGCCCAAACGAAGACTCACGAGCCATGCTCCAGATAGAGGTATCGCTGAAGCTGGAAGGAACGCGCTCACAGACTCACCTCAACGTGCCGCAAGTGACGACCGCCCGACCAGTCCGAGTCAGGGCTCCAAGAAGCTCGCGTTCACGTACGACTATATGGGCGCCGGGCGCGGAAGACCTGCTCGGTGTGTAATAATAGCGCCTGGCAGGAACTGACCGATCAATTGTTCGTCTACGACAGGTGGAACGTGGTCGAGGTTCTGGACGCCAACGCGAGCAACGCCATCCTCTCCAAGTACACCTGGGGGCTGGACATGAGCGGCCAGGCCGGTACGCCCGGCACCGCCGGCATCCACGGCGCTGGGGGAATCAGCGGGCTGCTGGCCAGTGTCGAAACCGGCACCACCGGTTCACCCGTCCACTGGTACTTCTACGACGCCAACGGCAACGTCGGGCAGGTCTTGGACGCGACCAACACGAACAACATCACCACGGTCGCCAGGTACGAGTACGATCCGTACGGCAACACACTATCCGCCACCGGCACCTACGCGACCGCCAACCCGTTCCGGTTCTCCACCACGTGGTTCGATACCGAAACCGGACTGTCCTACTACGGGTATCGGTACTACAACACGAGGCTGGGGAGGTGGATAAGCAGGGATCCGATTGGGGAAAGGAGTGGCCTCGATCTATATGGGTTCATTGGTATTTCACCTGCGAATCAAGTGGACCTTCTAGGGATGAATTACGTTCGTCCCCCCGCATACATTGATCGGCAACAGCCCGGAAGTTGCGGCTCGATACTACGCCACCTCGGTGGATCTCAGCGCCGGTTTCCGCCGTGCGGGTGGCCTGAACGGCGACAGCGAAGGGACCAGTAGACAGCCAGGGTGCGGTGGCGGACAAGACCATTTCGGGGCAGGACAAGTCGAGACGCCCAATTCGGCAGAAGACCAAGAAGCCCAACAAGATCAAGGATTTGGCCCCGAGTGTCCGGTAGTGTCTTATAGTGTCAAAAAGGGTTATTGGGCCCGGAGGGACTCGAACCCACGACCAAGCGATTATGAGTCGCCTGCTCTAACCACTGAGCTACGGGCCCTAACTCATTCATTTACAAGCACTTGCGATTGATGTCAAGAACCAGTATAATGGTGCTTGACACCCAAAGTGACACCCGATACCCTGTATTGAGCGTTTCGAGGACTTCGGCAGAGGTTCTGAGGGCGTCACCATGAGCACCAGATTATCGGCTGGCGGGCAGAGCGGCAAGGGACCGGGTGTCAGGCGGGTGTCAAAGGGCTTCCCGCTCTGGCGGCACCCGTCGGGACGATGGTGCAAGAAGATCCGCCAGCGGGTGCATTACTTCGGATCGACCGCGAAAGACCCGACCGGCCAGGGCGCGCTCGACGAATGGTTGCGGGTCAAGGATGACTTGCTAGCCGGCCGGGAGCCCCGGCCCGTCCGCGAAGGGTTGACCCTGCGCGAGCTGGTGAATCGTTTCCTGTCATTTAAGCAAGGCCGAGTACAAACCGGGGAGATTCGCCAATCGACGTGGCGGGAAAACTACAGGGTGTGCGAGACGATGATACGGCACTTCGGGAGTCGGCGAGCCGTGGCGGACCTTCAGCCGCAAGACTTCGGCGCTTTTCGGCTGGTGCTCGCTAGGGGCGTCGGTCCTGCCGAGTTGGGGAAGCGAATCGGCACCGTCAAGAGCGTCTTCACTTTCGGCTTCGACGAGGCGCTGATCGAAACGCCCGTGCGACTCGGGCGGGACTTTCGCCGGCCGTCGGCCAAGTCGATACGCCTGGAAAGGAATACTAAACCACGAACGCTGCCCACGGCTACCCAGATGCGTCGGTTAATCGATGAAGCTGGGGTGCACCTCAGGGCGATGATTCTGCTGGCCTGTAACTGCGGCATCGGGCAGAGCGATCTTGCGAGTCTGCCCCGCTGGGCGATCGATCTTGAAAATGGCTGGCTCGATTCCGCCCGACGCAAGACCGGATGCCCGAGACGCGCCAAGTTATGGGCTGAAACCGTGGAAGCCCTGCGATTGTCGTTCGCTAAGCGGCCGGAGCCAACGGGTGAGGCCGACGGGGACCTGTGTTTCATCACGAAGTACGGCCGGCGGTTCGTGCGTTTCCAACCGAGCAAAACGGGTCACGGCGGGACTTGGGTGGATAGCGTCAACCTAGAGTTCAAGAAACTCCTGAAAGAAACGGGCGTCGAAGTTGGCGGCGGTTTCTATCGAATCCGGCACTTGTACAGGACGGTGGCCGATGGGGCTCGCGATCAGAGAGCAATCGATTTGACGATGGGCCACACTCCGACGGCGAATGACATGTCTGCGCACTACGTTGAATCGATCGACGACAGCCGGCTCGAGGCTGTGGCCGCTCATGTCCATTTCTGGCTGTATGGCATATAGTAACGGCGCCGGGCGGTCTCGACGGAGACCATGCGGGCCGGGCTACTGCGTTTGTTCACCTGTGCGCGGTGGCCTGGCTCGGCCCGGCCCATGACAGGTGAAGCAATGGCGACTTTCAATGACCTTCGAATTGCGGTGCTGAAGTTCTTCAAAGCTCGCGATAGGCTCGCGCGTATCCTCGCCTGCAACAACCGACCCGAGCGCGAACGCGACCTTGCCACGATGCGGGACGAAATCATGCGGACCGTTTCGCGGTTGCCGCAGACGCCCGCCGTGGTCAAATTCGCTGTGACGTTGGAGCTGAACGGCGCCGATGAGGCCCGCAGAATCTGGCCTTCGGTCGAAGCCGAGCACACCACGCCAGCCCAGATTATTGCCGATAGGGGAAGCGTTGAATCTCGGGCTTTGGCGATTTTGGTCGAGCATCCAGAGTGGACGGTCTCAAAGATCGCGGCGGCAGTTGGTTGCTCCCGGGCTCATATGTACAAAATGTCACGTTTTGTGGCGGCGAGGTGGCAACTGAAAAGCGGAAAATCGCGTTTCCCTCGGGGGACAAAGGACGTTAGGACCGGGCGCGTCGAGGCGTCAGACGACTAGCCAGCCGTGTCGCCAGGCGACACTTTGTGCGACACCTGGGCCAAGCCTGCCCAATAACAGTGGGCTAATCTCCATTTCTGAGCGACACACCACAGCGACATTCGGCTAAGTGTGAGCCCTTTGATCGGGCCAGGAGTAGCCAATGTCGTCACGAAAGCGGCATGTCCGTGAGAGAAGCCAAAGGCTGGAAGACAGCCCGGTCGTCTGGTTTTGCGTGCTTGAGGGCGCCAGGACGATGAACGACACCGTGCTAGCGAATCGTGCTTATCGTCAGCTTCGGCGACTCGGCATTACCGTCACCCATGATAGACCAGGATCGCAGCAACCGGAGGCGGCCGATGCCCGCTAACCAGCAGCAGTATGTCACCGCCCCAGACTGGGCTAAACGACTGGGCGTTAGTCTTCCGCACGTCTTGGCCCTCATAAACCGTGGTTCGGTCCGGGCTCTGAATGTGGCGTTGGACCCTGCGGGGCGCCCGCGATGGCGAATCCCGCTCACCGAAGTCGAGAAGTTCGAGTTGTCGCGGCTGGCGAGCCTGCCGATCAAGCCGCAACGCCGCCACAAGCGGCCGGTATTGACTGGAGTCACCGAGTACTTTTAACCATAGAAGAAAGCCCCGGCGGCAGAGAACCAACCGGGGCAGGTCTAGAAGTTCATGGATCGTAACCCCATCAAGGCCGACACGCAACCACAAACCTCAGGCGGTGGTATTCAATTCGGCCGGATTCCGTACGGAATCGTGTCCAGCGGTGCGATAGCCGGGCTTTCCGGCGCAGAGGTCAAGACGTTCCTGGCAGTCTGCGGGCACGCAAATGGGTCGTGGACTTGCCGGCCAAGCCTGCGGCGCATTTGCGAGGTGACCGGGCTCACGAAAGCTGCGGCAATCGGCGGCGTCAAAACCCTTGTCGAGCGCGGGCTCATCACCGTTGACCGCGGCGGCGGTCGTGGCCATGCCAACCAGTACCGGATACTTGTCGAAAAGGGTATTTCCCAGGATACCCTTTCAGGGGCCAAGGGGCTATCCCCCGAGAGGGAAAAGGGTCGTCCTCACCATACCCTTTCAGAGGCTGAAAGGGTATTCCCCGCGGAGGAAAAGGGTATGCTTGCGAGCACCGAAAGGGTATTCCCCGGACGCGCAAAGGGTATTCCCCAGAATACCCCAACAGAAGAGAACAGAGTTTTAGAACAGACAGCAGAACAGATGGCTGCTGCTGGCGTCTGCCACGGCGAGGGCGGGGAGCCAGGAGTCGCCTCGACGGCTGCGGACCCGAGCGATGGGCTTCGCGATGAGCTGTCGCGACGCGGCATCACCGAGCCCAAGCTCAGCGAGTTGGCGAAGATGCCCGGTCTCGCGGCGGGTATCGTCCGCCAGCTGGCCGGGCGGATCGGCCGGGCGATGAACCCGGCCGGGAAGTTGATCGCCCTGATCGAGCGCGAGGGGCCGGCGGCCGTGGCCGCGGCTGAATCGGCGGCGGCGAACGCGGTGCGAGCGGCCAACGCATCCGCGGCGAGGATCGCGACCGATGAGGCGAAGGCGGCGGAGGTCGCCCTTGAGAGGTTGGAGCGGCACCGCCTGCTGGCGACCCTGGCCCCGGCCGAGCTCGACGCCTACGTTCGCCGGGTGCTGGACGCTGCGACCACGGCGGAGCGGCAACGATGGGACGGCAACACTGACCCGGCCAGAAACCGGCTGCTCGGCCAAAGGGTCGTTGCCCTGGTGCTGGCAGAACGGGCGGCAGCCAACGGGGGGGACCAGCCATGAAGCCGCAGACGATCTTCCACCTCCTGCTCAGGCCGGAACCCCGAGGCGTAGACGCATTCGGTCGGGATCCGCTCTATCGGTTGCGCGGAGCGTTAAAGGTTCTGCTACGGAGGTTCGGGCTTCGGTGCGTCGGCTGGGGACCGGACCCGCCGGCACGCGAGATCGACAAGGAGATTAGGCCGTGACTCATCCAGACATCATCCGCGTCATGAACCTCGGGCAGCTTGAGCCGGACCCGGCCCCATGGAGGGGTGCGGTCTACGTCCAGGCAATCTTTGAGGTTCTATTTGACGGTTCCGAGGAGCTGCCCGATGAGCAGGCTGCGGGGGATGCGGCCCTGGAGACCCTCGAGGACGCCCTGAAGTCGGCCGCATCGGGCATGTGCCCACCGTATCCCGCTCGCCGCGAATTGCTTGAATCGGCGGATGGCATCGAAGTTATCCTGGTTGAACCAGATTGACCACGTTTTCAAAGGAGTGACAAACCGTGACTCAAGATGAAATGACCCAGCTTGCCAAGACCGTCGGGGAGCTGCTCGCCCAGCGGACCGGAACAACCGCGCCGGCTGCTGCGCCGCAGGCAACGACGCCATGGCCGCCCGCACCGGCAGCGACGCCCTGGGCGCCCGCCCAGCCCGCTGGTGCGCCCTGGGGTGCCATGGTCCCTGCCGGACAGCTGGCCGTGCCCGAGCCGCAAGCCTTGCTGCTGCGCGTCAGCCTCCCGATGCCCGACGGGTCCGGCGAAGTTGCCGGCTATCTCGCCTTTCCACCGGAGGCGGTCCAGGCACTGCCCGCGATCGTTGCTCGTTATGGCGTGACGGTCTACCCGCAGCGACAGAGCTACGGCGGCGGCGGCAACTTCGGCTTCGGCCGCCGATACGGCTCTAGTGGCAGGAGGTGGTAAGCGATGACCGAACTTGAATGTTGTGAACGAGCCTTTGACCAGGTGGCCGCGGAGGTCGATATGCTCCGCCGGCGGGTCGTTCAGTTGGAGGCCGCCGGCAAGCTTTTCAATGAGGACCTCAAAGCCCTGCTCAAGAACAATCCGCCCACCGAATGGGCTGTCGGTGTCGGATCGGCATTAGACAGGTGGCGAGTCTTTTTGCGCGAGTTGGGGGTGCAGTATGCCGAATGACCTGGGCGCTCAGCCGCGGTGGTGGCAACCGCCACCTTCCTGCTCCGCCGGCATACAGGCATACCAGTACTTAGTTCTTGATGTGGAAACCGCCGATTCCCGCCCTGAAGAGGTTGAAAGCGAACTGCGGCGATTTTGGTCGCCATCGGCGAGCTGGAAGAGCGAGACCATCGGCGAGAGGTACAAGCAGGCTTTGACCACCAAGCAGGAAAAGGCGGCCCTTTGCGATTCGAGTCCGATCATCAGTGTCGGCTTAAAGAGTGAGACAGAACTACGACTTGTGCATGCCATGGGGCGGCATGATCCGCGGCCCCTCGGCGGCGGGCTGATCGAAGGTTTCGACGGCGTGCGTCCGATGCTCGGGGCCTTGCGCGACTTGCTCGACACCCGAATAGGCGAGACGAGCACGCTGGTCGGGCACAACTTCCTGAAATTCGACGCTCCCAAGCTGAGGCATGCGTTTATTGAACAAGGCATCCGTTTGCCCGGCTGCCTTGCCGCGAAGCATCAGCCGACTTTTGATACGATGGTTGAGGCTCGACGCTTTTCCCTCCAGGCAGATCTATTCATTTCTGTCGATGATCTTGCTGGGCTGCTTAACGTGGGCACGCACAAGGGAACGATCGATGGGGCCGCAATCCCCGAGCTTTACGCCGCGCACCAAGTAGAGGCGATTATCTCTTACAACCTCCTCGACGTGCTGGCCGAGGAAGCGCTCTTCCTGAGAATGACGGGGGCTGTGGGGTCATGACTGGCGAAACGGATACACGCTGGTGGCCGGCGCGGGGTTTTAGAGGCTACGGGCTCGAGCCAGATCAGCTTCGGATGGCCGCCCAGCGCGGGAACATCCGAACCCAGCCGCCCCGATCAGAGCTAAATCCGTCGGGCCGTTCACGGTACCTCGTACGCGATGTGATGCTCTTCTGGCCAGAGTGCTTCCCAGAAACCGGGACAAACCCAAACAAACTGGAATTGTCTGGACATTCCGGCGGAAAGCCCTTGCCATGCGAAGGAACCTGTGGCAGGCTTGCTGACATGCAAACTCCATTCGTCAGTGTCGGCCGGGCGGCCCAGATGTTGGGCGTGCCGAGTCCCTATCTGCGCAGGCAAATAGAGGCTGGTAGCGTTCCGGCCCTGCGAACGGGACGGGGTTTTCGCGTCGACGCCGCGGCGGCGCGAGCGGCGTTGGCCAGAGTGGCGGCAGCATCATCGCGGGCGTTGCCCGCCGGGAGTGACTTATGATTGCGGTCTTGAAAAACACAGGTCCAGACGGTTTGGAAAGTGTCTGCATTGGGTGCCGGCGAGAGGTTTACACCGGGCTTCCCATCTTCTGCAACCCGGGCGATGCTGGGGCGTTCGGCTTCCCCGGCGACAGCATGGTCCTCGTTGCGCCGATCTGCTCGATATGCCGCGCCCGGGACGATTTGCGGCGCCTGCTGAATCTGGCCAAGGAGGCTTTTAGATCTGGGGCGGAGATTGAGCCCTGTGTCGGTAGCTAACGGCGGCCAAGCCGCAGGAGTAGGTTATGCCTCTACATGGAACACTTAACACTCGATCCGCGAACCGCGACGTGCAACGATGCGTCCGCTGTTGGACCGAAACAACTGGGACGACCGTTTTGAATGTGAGGAGCCCGGCAGACTCAGCCGGTTTTCGGGTACCGGACGGCTACCACCAGCCGCTCGAGATCACCGTGCCTATCTGTCCCGGGTGTGCGACCAGCCGCGGGCCGAACACGCCGTTGTTCGATTCGGTTCGTGAGCTCGTTTTGCAGGGCACCCGCGTTGCCTGGGAGTGAGGATCATGCAGAACCTCAACACTCTTTCCGCCACCGAGCTGGCCGACCTCGAGGACGATCTTCTTCGTCGGCGGCAAGACCTTGACGAGCTTTGCCGGCGACGGCCAGAGCTGCGCACGGGGTGGCTCGGGTATAAACTTGACTGCAAGATCATGCGGGCGAGATGGCGGCTTTTCTTTGCCGATCCAGATACGGCTCTAAGCCGAGGCCCTCTTCCGACCAGGAGAAGCTACGATGTCTTCTGATTTTCGAGCGGCGTTGGCCGGCCAGGTCCTCGCGATCGATCCCGCAAAGCTTGAAGGCCTTTTGGCTCGCGGGGCCAGCCCCAAGTCGGCCATCTCGCAGAGGTCCGCCCCCCGAAGTGATCTCGGCTCCCGCGGGGTGATGGTTCTTCCTCTGCTGGGTTTCCTCGATTTCCGCCCCAGCTGGCTCATGGAGCTATTCGGAGGCACCAGCATTTTGCAGTTCAGTCAACGATTCGATGAAGCGATTGCTGATCCTAGTGTGAATGGGATCGTTTTAGAGGTAGACTCGCCAGGCGGCACCGTAGCGGGCATTAGCGAATTGTCCGGGAAAGTGTTTGCTGCTCGAGCCAAGAAGCCGATTGTTGCGTTTATCAGCCCGCTGGCAGCGAGCGCGGCATTCTGGGTGGCATCTTCCGCCGGCGAGGTGGTCATCACCCCTTCGGGGGAGGCGGGTTCGATTGGCGTGGTGTTGATCCACGAGGAGGTATCCGGAGCCAATGCCAAAGCCGGCATCACCTTTACAGTTCTTCGCAGCACCCCGGAGAAGTACGAGGCGAACGCTGTTGAGCCGCTGAGTGACTCGGCTAAGGCGTACCTTCAGAAGCAGCTAAACACCATCTATGGCCGGTTTGTGGAGGACGTGGCCCGCAACCGCGGGGTGTCCACGGCTACGGTTTTGGCACGCTTCGGACACGGCAGGTCCATGCTTGCGGATGCGGCTGTCAGGGCCGGGCTCGCCGATCGGCTGGGCAGCATTGAAGGGGCGATTACGAGCGCCGGACGAACCCCCGCCGAGCGTCGCAGCCTGGCCAACTTGAACAGGAATCGCCGGCGGCTGGCTGCCGGGCTCCCGATCCCGCCATCGATTGCCTCTCTTCGGAGGAACATGGGATTCCCTAGGACACCGGCAAGCCAGCCGGGGCACCGCTTGCAGAGGACACACGCGGCCCGGCCTTTAAGGAGATGAGCAAATGACCGCGTTGACCGCCGACCAAGTTGATGTTTTGGCCAAACACCCGGCCGTCGTGATGGCCCTCCAGCAGGAATACGCGGCTGTGCTGAGGAAGCGGCGGGAACTGGCGGACACAATCGACGCCGCGGAGCGGGCGTTGTCCAAGGACTTGCCCAGGCTCACATCGGCCGTGCGCGATGCCGAAGCCGAGGTTACCCGGGCGAGGAACACCCTGGAGACCGCGACCGCACACCTGTCTGAAGCCCGAAGAAACCTCGCCATCATCGGGAGTCGGCGCGATGCCGTCGTCTCTAAGGCCCAGGCCCAACTGAGGGAAACTGCTGATGTGACCATCACAGAAGCGGTTGCTAAACTTGACGCGATGGAGCGGGCGGCGTTGTCTCGGCCGATCGAAACACAAAAACAACTGCGGCCGCGACGCCTCGGGTTTAAGGTCTTGCCGGCGATCGTCGATAACAAGAGGTCAATCGAGGCGCATCTGAACGCGATTAGGCGGGTCCGTGAGGCGATTCTCCGCATGACGATCGATGGGCGACTTGATCCGCGGCCGGTAATTCCTGGCATGCTAAAGGAAATCCCAGCCATCACGGATGTTAACGCCGAAGACTTCGACAAGGTGCCGGTCCGGGTGCCCGAGCTCGAACGCGAGGAGCGTAATCGTGACCCGCGAGAACCGCGAAAGTGAAGGAACCACCATGGGGAGGGGGGGGGTGGTCCAATCCCTACAGCCCGGCGGGATAGACCGTGCCAGCAAGCTCGCGCGCGTGGCCGTTAACCCGGTTTATAGGGGTATTGAGGGGCACTGCAATGAGGAAACTTAGGCTTCGCAAGGGAACTGTGCCCCGAAAGGGGCAGCGTCGGCTCGAGCTGGCCCCGCTGACGACGCTTCCGCCGGCACCAGATCACTTGACCGCTGAGGCCGCCGAGAAATACAGAGAAGTCGGAAGCATGTTGGTAGAGGCTGGTGTGCTGGCGGGGGCCGACATCGACGTGCTGGCCAGCTACTGTGCCGCTTGGGCACGAGCGGTTGAGGCGGAGCATGAGATTTCCAGGGGCGGCGCCGTTATCACGTATTCAACCGGGATCGTCGGTCCGAGCCCGTGGTGCAAAGTGCTCCGCGAGGCCCTCCGCCGGATGGACATCGCCGGGGATCAACTCGGGATCGGCCCAAGGAGCCGGGCTAGCCTGGCTGTCCCCCTGAAGGAACCGGCTGACCCCCTGAAAGCTTTTCTTCATCAGGCATCGGGTGCGTGATGCTTTGTTCTCGGTCACGCTGGTCGGATGCCTGGCATTGGCCGCCGCTTGTGGAACGATGGCCCTCATTACCGGCCGGGAGAAAGACCCCGGCGAGTAACCGCGAATCTCTTGACCACCCGCCGTGGGGACGTACGATCAAGGGCATGCCCAAGCCTTCGAGTGGCAACCACCGGGCACCCTTTGTCGACTGGCGACAGTATGATTCCTTTCTTGGCAAGGTGCCGGATACCCGGCTGGCCCAGATAATCGGCTGTTCACGGTCGAGAGTCACCGGCCGGACCCGCAGCCGACTTCCCTCGGCCCGCAGCTCGATGCCGTGCGTGCGAGGATCAGCCAGGATCTCGCCCGCCCGCACTACGCCCGCTTCAAAACTCGGCCATCGGTGAAATATGCGGGCTAGGCGTTGGCATTGCCTTCCTACTGTGTTGACTTCTCGTGTCCTGCGTGCTTCAATGGATGAGCGGTCATATCAGTCGGGCATGAGTCGGAAAGGAGCCATCAGATGTCGAGGACCACCATCCTGTGCTGCCTCGTTGCGATCTCCTGCGTGACTATTTCTGAATCCGCTGGGCAGAACCTCATGAAGAACAGCAGTTTTGAGGAGGGGGACTATCCGGGCGGTTCTTCGGCGCTTCTGCACGAGGATTCAACACGTATCAGCGAGTGGACGGTGACGCAAGGAACGATCGAGTGGATAGGTAGGGGGTTGTGGGATCCGTTTGATGGAGACAGGAGTATCGATCTCAACGGAAACGACCCTGGGGCCATCGCCCAGACCGTCGCGACCATACCTGGCCGGAATTACATCCTGTCTTTTGGAATGGCGGGGAACCCCGATGGAGGTCCCGCCATCAAGAAGCTGAGGGTCCGCGCCGGAGACATAATCTCCGATGCGTTCGAGTTTGACACCACCGCACATGCCCGCGATGACATGGGGTGGACCCGCTTGATCTGGATGTTCGAGGCAAGCGCCGAAACGACAACAGTGGAGTTCCTCAGTGAAACACAACAGACTTGCGGGCCGGCGCTGGACTGCGTCGCGCTCGAGCTGGTCTTTTTGGACTCCGACAGTGATGGCACCGATGACCTCATGGACAATTGCCCCGGCGTTTTCAACCCCGACCAGACCGACGGTGACGATGACGGTATCGGAGACGTGTGTGATGACCCGTTTGTCGCGTCCGCCGTTTCTCGCAAGTGGCACCGGGCGGCCGGGGGTTTCGACGTTCCCTTACCATTGAACTGCTCGACCACGGTTACTGAGGGCCGGTTAGGCGAGCCGCTGGTACTGGTGGTGACATTCTCCAGGCCGGTGGCACCGACTGATGGCGTACTGGACGACGAAGTCACGGTCTCGGCCGGGTGGGCCCTGACCAGTATCGACGGGGCCGAGCTCACCATCGAAGTCTCCGAGCTGACGGATGCGACGTGCGTGCAGGTCAAGATGCGTGGACTGGCCGACGCTGACGGCCGCCCACTGGATGGATCCACCGAAATGTGTCTGGCCCTCTTGGCCGGTGATGTGAACGGCGACGGCAGAGTGAACGTGCTGGACATGACGCGAATCAGGAATAACACCGGCGCATCCTTGACTCCCGCCAATTTCCGCTGCGACGTGAATGGCGATGGTCGGATCAACACGCTGGATATGACCGTCGTCCGCAACGGTATCGGCAAGCAGGGGGCTACCTGTCCGCCGCCAGCGCCGGGTGTGCTCTCGATTGCAGAGCCTGACGGCTTGGCCAGTGCCGGCTATAAGGGCGGCCCGTTCACGCCGTCGCGCATGACCTACACGCTGACCAACACCGGCGGGTTGCCGATCGCCTGGACGGCCGCGAAGGCCCAGGCATGGGTCACGCTGTCCAAGGCCGGTGGTATGCTCGCCGGCGGGGCGTCGGACGCCGTGGAGATCTCGATCAATGCCGAGGCCAATGAACTGGCTGCCGGCAGCTACAGCGATACAGTGACCTTCACGAACACCACGAACGGCAGCGGGGACACGACCCGCCCGGTGAGCCTCGCGGTGAATGCGTCCCCAATTCCGCCCGGCATGGTGCTGGTTCCAGCCGGCGAGTTCCAGATGGGCAACGCGCTCAGTGCCACAGGGGACGGCGCCTCAAACGAACTGCCTGTACACACGGTCTACCTTGACGCGTTCTGCATCGACCGCTACGAGGTGACCAAAGGGCTCTGGGATACGGTGAGGACCTGGGGGCTGTCGAACGGCTACTTGGATCTTTACGACGGTAGCGGCAAGGCGGCTGATCATCCGGTGCAGACGGTGAACTGGCACGACTGTGTAAAATGGGCCAACGCCCGCTCGCAGAAAGAAGGCCGGACGCCGTGCTACTACACCAACTCCGGATTGACGACCATCTACAAAACAGACCAGCTCAGTCCTTACGTCAACTGGGATGCCAACGGGTATCGGCTGCCGACTGAGGCGGAGTGGGAGAAAGCGGCCCGCGGCGGTACGGCCGGGCACCGGTTCCCGTGGTCGGACAGCGACGAGATCCAGCACGCTCGGGCGAGTTACTACAGCGATTCCGCCTACTCGTATGACAATAGTCCTACGCGTGGCTGTCACCCGACGTTCAACACGGGCGTGTATCCCTACACCAGCCCTGTGGGGTACTTCGCGGCGAACGGCTACGGCCTGTACGACATGACGGGGAACGTGTGGGAGTGGTGCAATGACCGGTACGGCGAGAGTTACTACAGCAGCAGCCCAACGAACAACCCACGCGGTCCGACGACTGGCACGGACGACCGTGTTATCCGCGGCGGCGGTTGGAGTCTCCATGCATACTACTGCCGGGTGGCGTACCGCAGCGGCAACCTCCCGGACAGCCGCCTCTTCAGCCTCGGTGTCCGGCTTGCCCTGGACTTGGAGTAACTCTTTTCTCTTTGTTCTTTAACCCTTTGCCACCGCCCCCGGCCGGTCCGGGTCATCCGGTGGCCGATCGCCTCGCCTGGGCGAAGCCTGCCAGCGGCCGGGCCACCCTAGATCGGCGGCATGAACACCAGTGAAGACGACTTGGACGACACCAACCCCCCGGGTGTCACTGACACCCAAAGGGGCCAATTCTGTTTACTCTGTTCACTCTGCGCCGTGGCATCAGACAGCGACGAAACCATTGAATCTATTGGTGTTTCTGGCGTTTCCTGAGAATCTGATAGAGGTAAAAGGTTGCTTTATGAGTCGCCTGCTCTAACCACTGAGCTACGGGCCCGGTAACCAGGTAGCCTACGCGGTCGCTAGCCCATCGGCAAGCCGAAGGAGGCGTCAAGCGACGGTTGGACGCTCGAGGGGACGGCACTTCATCCCTCAACCCCGGACAGCCCCCGACTCGCGTCGCGCTGTGGATGACGAGGTTGACACGATCAGGGCCGCTGCTTCGCCGGAAGCTCCGGAATCACCTCCCCTGCGGCGGCTGCCTTCCTCCGGTGAAGTGACAATGAGTGGTTCGGCGGTAGCTGTAAATCACGGCGAGCACTCTCCAGCCTCGCGGCGATGATGCTCTGACTGCTATCGTCGCCAATCGCTCCAGCTGCGGGGGCAGGAGTCTTCCGGGAACTATCCGATCCGATCGGTGTCTAATCCACTGTCACCATCGCTTGGGTGGTGGTAAGGTCCTGTGCGCACGGATGTCCGTGCCCGAGAGGCGGTTACATATGATCATGTCGTATCGACGGTTATGGCGATCGGGTTGGCGGCAGGCAGGTATCGGACTGGTCGTGGCCGTGGCCGCGGCGGTTCTGGGCGTGGCCGGCTTCTCCCGTGGCGAAAGCGACGAGGCCTCCTCGGCCGTCAAGGCCCTCAAGAAAGCCGACGGCTTGGCCAAGGACAAGAACTGGGCTGAGGCGCGAGCTGCCTACGACAAGGTCCGAGCTGGGGCCAAGGACTGGTCATCGGCGGAAGTTCGGGAGGCCGTCGAAGGAGCCGTGGCCTGCTCGCTTCAACTCCAGCAATGGGACGATGCCTTGGAGCGGGCCCAGGAGTATATTGCCCGCACGCCGGGTACGCTGGCCGAGGCGATCGGCGAGCGCTTCCTGGCCGGTCTGTACATGCGCGTCCCGCACCATGGCACCAAGCAAGGAGGGCGGCTCCTCCGCGGTCAGTACACCCAAGGTGTTCATGTCTCCACTTGGAAGAAGGACCGCAGAGCGGCCATCGCTCATTACGAGCGGGCTCGCGAACTGCTCATCAAGCTGGCCCAGGCACCGGCTGCTCGGCCGGCCGACGCGGACGGTCCCAAGGCGACCAGGTCCGAGCGGATCGGCGTGGCCTTTGATCTGGCGGGCGTGCTCGCCCGCCGCAATGAGTACCAGCATGGGTCGAGCGGCTGGTGCTACTGGTGGTGGGACTCCGGCTTGGCCGACGAGGAGGAATCCGAGGCGGTCGAGGAGGCCGATTACGAGGAGCCGCGCTGGGGATGGCGCCGGAACCCCGACGATCAGAAACCGCCGACCGGCATTCCTCTTGGACCGGACGGCAAGCCTCAGTTCATTGTCGCGCCGAGAGAATACTCTCCCCGGCTGGGCGACGGTCCGAAGATCCGCTTCCTGCTCGAGGAAGTACGGCAAACCGACGACTCCGAGAAGAAGAACGATGCTGCGACCGCGCTCATGCGCTGGGCGATGATCGCCCGTACGCTCTATGGCCCTGAGAGCGCCCAGGGCAACGCCAAGGAACCGGTCAAGAAGATCTGGGAGTTGGCGGATGATGAGGCCCTGACCATGGTCGGTGGCCGGGTAGGCGTGGTCACCTTGCCGCCGTCGGAGAGCCCCATCGCCTGCCTGCGAACGCTCGACGAGGTGTATTCCCAGAGCGACGTACGGCCAGAGGCTCACTATGCCCTGGCCATGTATTACCAGACCCGCCAGCAGTTCCCCAAGGCCGTGGCGGAGTATGAGGCCCTCATCAAGCTGTATCCCAGCCACGATCGCAAGGCCGATGCCGAAGCACAAATCGCCCGCATCAAGCGGCCGGAGGCGATTCTCTCCCAGACCGGCATTTTCCTGCCGGACGACCGGGCGAAACTGAGCTTCACGTACCGCAACACCGACCAGATTGACTTCATCGCCTACGCATTCGATCTCGAGAAGTACGTCCGCGATCGAATGGAAAAGGCCGACGAGCAATGGTGGAACTATCGCAACATCCACTGGGACTTGTTCAATAACCAACGTTTCAAGTGGAAGAGTTACAGGAAAGGAGAGGTTGCTCGCTGGGTGGAGAGCGTTCCGCGGCCGGAGGGCAACCGTGTGGCCGAGAGTACATCGTTGTCTCCGCTGGCCAAACCGGGAGCCTACATCGTCGAGGCTCGACCGAACGGTCCGGCCAACGATGACGGCGTGAGTCGCGTGCTGTTGCTGGCGACCGATATCGCCATCGTGCAGAAGAACCTGCCCGGCGGCGGGCTGATCTGGGTGGTCAACGCTCGCACGGGCCAGCCCCTGGCCGACAAGGGGATACGCATCTACGAGCACTGGAGCAAGTACGATGACAACAAGAAGAAGCACGTGACGCACTACAGGAGCTCGGTTGAGACCACGGACAAGAATGGCGCCATCGAGTACAAGCGCAGACAGAACGAACAATGGTCGCAGGTTGATGCGATCGTTCTCGGCGAAGGCGGCCGGATGGCCTTCTCCTTCTTCCAGAACTGGAACGAGAATGATCCGGCCGCGCACCATCGAGAAGGCGGCCCGCGCATCTACGTCGTGACCGACCGTCCGGTCTACCGCCCCGGCTCGACCGTCCGGTACCGCATCTGGTGCCGAAATCTGCAGGACCGCCTCTATCAGCCCCCCCATGCCAGGCAGATGACCAACATTGTGGTTTACGACCCGAAGAACAATCCTTGCCAGACGCTTAACATCGAGACGGATGAGGACGGCTGCGTCTCCGGCGAGTACACCCTGGGCGACGAGCCACCGCTGGGCGTCTACCGCATCCAGGTGAACGGCAACGGACCCGGTTCCCGGGCGATGGGCGGCGGCTTCTTCCGAGCCGAGGAGTACAAGAAGCCCGAGTTCGAGGTCACCGTCAAGCCGGCCAAGACTCAGGCTCGGCTCGGCGAGAAGGTCAAAGCCCGCATCGAGGCTCGGTACTACTTCGGTGCACCGGTCGCCCAAGGCAAGGTCACCTACAAGGTCTTCCGCGAAAACTACCAGCATGTCTACTGGGGGGCCGCCGAATACGACTGGCTCTACGGCAGAGGCTACGGACGGTACTACTATCCGTACTCCTGGTTCCCATGGTGGGGGCGGTGGGGCGGTTTCATCTGCTGTGAGTGGGGCTGGCCGTACTACGGTCCCTACGGGTATGGCTACGGCGACGATCAGGGCTGGCGGCGCCGATACGAGACCGACACGCGCAAGGCATTACGCGACCTGGTAGCCCAAGGCACGGCCGAGCTGAAGGACGACGGCTCCTACGAAATCGAGATCGATACCGCCAAAGCCAAGGAGGAACTCGGTGACCGCGATCACCGCTACACCGTCGAGGCCGAAGTCCGCGATGCCAGCCGCCGGACCATCGAGGGTTCCGGCAGCGTCATCGTGACCCGCCAGGCCTTCTACGCCTTCGTCGAAACCAACGCGGGCTGGTATCAGCCACAGAACGAAGCCTTCATCGAAATTCGCACACTCACCCCGGACAACGTGCCTGTGGTCGCGAAGGGCGAAGCGATCGTCTATCACATCACCTACGGCGGGGCCGATCATGACGCGGTGCAGGAAGAGGAACTCAAACGCTGGTCCGCCGAGACCGACGCCGACGGCCGGTTGTCGTTCCGATATCCCATCGCGAAGCCCGGTCAGTATCGTGTAGCCTTCAAGACCAAGGACAGCTGGAACGAAGAGGTTCTGGGCAACGCGGTGTTCTGGGCCTGGGGACCGACCTTCGACGGCCGTGTCTACCGGTTCAACGATCTGGAAATCATCGCTGACAAGCGGACGTACAAGGTCGGCGAGGTCGCGCATCTGCTGGTCAACGTCGCCCAGAACAACAGCCGCATACTGTTCAGTGACGACGCCAGCATGGGTACGCTCCGCAACTATCGGTTCATTGACATCCCCTCGCGAACCATGGTGATCGACATCCCTATTGGGGACAAGCAGGTCCCTGACTTCTTCGTCGAGGCCACGCTGGTCCGCGATGGGCGGGTACACACCGAATCGCGCGAGATCTTCGTCCCTCCGGTCAACGGCCTGCTGAACGTGACCGTCAAGACGGACAAACCGACCTATAAGCCCGGTGAGAAGGGCAAGGTCGAGGTCGCAGTAACCGACCTGAACGGCGAGCCGGTCCGCGGGCAAGTGACGCTGACCGCGTTTGACGAGGCCGTCACCTACATTCAGGACGAGTACGGCCCGAGCCCGAAGGTCTTCTTTCACGGCCAGAAGCGGCAGCACAGCCCGCACATCGATTCCTCGCTGACTGAGACCTTCCAGGCTCAAGGGACCTTCGACCGCCCCGAGCAGTGGATTCACAATGCCAAGCAGCAGCCCATGGGGTGGCAGGGCTGGTGGGACGTCGAGTCGCTCGGTCTCGCCTATGACGGCGAGGCAAAGCAGGATCGTTTCATTGGCTCGGGCGGCGCCGCAGGCAAATTGGCGGGCAGAGCGAAGGCATCCCGAAGTCTCTCTTCCGAATTCGCCAGAGAGGGGGCCGCGGACAAGTCTCTCGCTTCTCCCGCAGCCCCAGCTTCGGCCGCGCCGATGGGAGGACGAGGTGGCGATCTTTTGTATGCGCAGGTCAGCGAGTCCGATGCGGACTTCGCCGGCATAGCCGACGCGAGGAAACCGGCCGGCCAGGGGCAACTGGTCGAGGCGGAGGTTCGCACACTCTTCGCCGATACCGCCCTGTGGATGCCGGCCATGCCCCTGGATGACCACGGCAAGGGCACAACCGAGTTCACCTTCCCGCAGTCGCTGACGACGTGGCGGGTCCACGGCTACGCCCTCACCAAGAGCACACAGGTGGGCGACAGCACCGCCAAGGCGGTCACGACCAAGAACCTCCTGGTCCGTCTGCAGGCCCCGCGGTTCTTCGTGGAGCGCGACGAGGTCGTACTCTCGGCCAATGTTCACAACTACCTCAAGGCCGCCAAGAGAGTCTCCGCCGAGCTGATCTTGCCGGCCGAGTTGTTCGTCTCGCTTGGCGAGCCCCCGGTCGGCGCCAAGCCCGACGCCGAAGGGAATCTGCACCTGGCCGCCCAGGCTGAAGTTGCCGCCGGCGGCGAGCATCGCTTCGACTGGCCGGTCAAGGTCCTCAAGCAGGGGCTGGCGAAGATCACCGTCAAGGCCCTGACCGACGAGGAAAGCGACGCCATGCGGATGGCCTTTCCCGTTCTGGTTCACGGGATCAACAAGACCGTCGCTCAGAGCGGGTCCTACCGCGTGCCTCAGGAAGGCGAGCGGACGATCAAGATCGACTTGCCCGCGCAGATCGACCCGGAGCAGACCAGACTCGAGGTGACCCTCTCACCCAGTCTGGCCGGGGTGATGATCGATGCCCTGCCTTACCTGATTGGCTATCCCTATGGCTGCGTCGAGCAGACCATGAGCCGGTTCTACCCGACCGTGCTGGTGGCCGACACGCTCAGGAAGATGGGTACCAGCCTGGAGGCAATCGGCAAGCAGCGCAAGCAGATGAACGAGGGTGATCTCAAGAACCGCTTCGGCCGCTACGACCATTCTCCGGTCTTCGACTCGCAGGAGATGGACCGCATGGTCAAGGCCGGCCTGCAGCGGCTGTATGACTTCCAGCGGCCTGACGGAGGCTGGGGCTGGTGGCGGGAGGATGATTCCTCACCATTCCAAACCGCCTATGTTCTTCAGGGTCTGCACGCCGCCCGGCAGGCGAAGATCAACGTGGATGGCGGCTGCTACGAACGCGGGGCGAACTACCTGCAGGGCACCATCAGCCGCGAACTCGCCAAGCCCAAGGACGAACGCCGGATCGGCGATCTGCAGACCCAGGCCTATGTGGCCTACATCCTTTCGCTGGAGAACCGCTTGGCCAAGGGCGATCTCAAGAAGTGGCTGGATGGCCTGTACAAGAGCCGGGGCGACTTGAACAACTACGGCCGCTCGCTGCTCGCCCTGGCCATGTACAATATGAAGCGCGGCGATGAAGCCAGGATGCTCCTCCGCAACGTCCTCCAGTTCATCGAGCGCGACGACTCCAACGAGACCGCCTGGGTGCGCACGCCCCAGGGCCACTGGTGGTTCTGGTGGAACAACGACATCGAGACCAACGCCTGGGCCCTCAAGGCCATGGTCGCCATCGACCCGAAGGACGACCTGGCCCCGCGTCTGGTCAAGTGGCTGCTCAACAATCGCCGCAACGGCTACTACTGGCGCAGTACCCGCGACACCGCCCAGGTGATCGCCGCCATGGCCGACTACATGGCCGCCACAGGCGAGTCCTCCCCTGAATACGCCCTGGTGTTGAGCCTCGACGGCCAGCCGATGAGGGAGATCAACCTGACCAAGGACAACTTCTTCACCTTCGACAATCGGCTGGTGCTCTACGGCCTGCAGGTCAAGCCCGGCGCCCACACCGTCACCCTGGCCAAGAAGGGGCCGGGCGCCCTGTACTACTCCTGCTACCTGAGCTACTTCACCCAGGAGGAGGACATCAAGGGGGCGGGCAATGAGATCTTCGTCGAACGGCAGTATTTCAAGCTTGTCCCCAAGACGGAGACGGTCAGACTCCCCGACCCCGGCGCGGCTCATACCCCGCCGGCCAACCAGCCCGATCCCCTGGATGCCACCGGGCGGTCGGAAACGCGTGCCGGCTGGACGCGTCTCCCGCTCAAGACCGGCGATGCCGTGGCCTCGGGCGACCAGGTGGAGGTCGTGCTGTCCATTACTTCTAAAAACGTCTACGATTACCTGGTCTTCGAGGACATGAAGCCGGCCGGTTGTGAACCGGTGGAGCTCCGCAGCGGCGGACGCTGGGCCGGCGGCCTGTGCGCCAACCTCGAACTCCGCGACGAGAAGGTGTGCTTCTTCATCGGCCTGCTCGAGCAGGGCAAGCACATCCTCCGGTACAGGCTCAGGGCGGAGACGCCGGGTTCGTTCCACGTTCTGCCCGCGTCCGGGCACGCCATGTACGCTCCGGAGGTCAAGGCAATCAGCGACGAGATACGCCTCGGCGTGCGGGAGTGACCGGTGCGCAACGGCCGAGGACCCCGAACGGCTCGAGAACCGCGGTCGACTATTCAGAGGAATCCGGCTGTTCAGCTTTCTGGGGAAGGGCCTGCTGGATCACGCCGAGGAGGTCCTCCACGCCGAACGGTTTCTCGAGAATGTGAAAACCGGCTGACTTCAGATGCGCCTGCAGATCGTCTGCCGAGTAGCCGGTCATCATGATGACCCGCAGTCCGGGATCCGCCTGGTGCAAGGCCTCGGCCACGTGCAGTCCCGAGGTTCCGTCGGTCAACCGCCAGTCGGCAACGAGGACGTCCGGACGGCACGAGTGTCCGATCTCGATTGCCTCCCGGCCGCTGCGCGCGGTCCATACCTCATGGCCCTCCGCGGTGAGGATCATTGAGAGTTGCGTGCGATACGTTTCCTCGTCGTCGACAATCAGCAGCTTGGCCACGGTTGCCCCCTGAAGTCCCGCTCTGGCCCTCGATTATCCCATGAACTCAGCCCTGCGAGCAAGTGGTTCATGGCGGCACGGGAGGCGGAGGATGCGGAGAACAGGGCGGCAGAGTTCACACGTCCCCTCGGACGGCGCTTCGGGCCATGACACAACTCATTCTCGGATCGGCAGTTGGGTAGCCCTGGATCGGCCTTGACTGCTCCGTGGTCAGGCCTCTCGGATGAGCCGGAATCGTCGATTCTTGCATTGGCCAATGGAAATGCGTAGAATATAGCGGAATTGCGTGTGACGGAGGAGAGAGGGACAGCGATGCAGCAGCACACTACCCTGGTCCTGACGGCCAGTGTTTGGCTGGCCGGCGGCTTGGGGAGCTTGGTTTCGGTATCCGCGGGGGCGACCGTCGATCTGGATGTCACCTACATCGAGCGCCTGCCGCGCTACGAGTACAGCGCGGCCAAGTGGAATCCCGATCCGGGTGAAACGGTCACTTTCCAGGGGCACGTCAAGTGCTGGGACGGAGCGGTTTCCTCGGTCGCCTATCGTTGGCAGATCGACGGGATCACAGTGGATCAAGGATACCTGGCCGACCTCGCCGCCGATGAGGAGCGGGTGGTCACGCAACAGTGGGTCTGGCAACCGGGAGACCACTGGGTCCGGCTGATCGTGGATCCGGACAATACGGTGGGGGAGGTCAGCGAGGCGAACAACGCTCGCGAAGACCGCATCAACGCCATCATCGCCGGTTTCTGGGTCGAGCGATCCAGTTACGATTACTTCCACGAGCACCAGAAGGAGCTGGGCACCGAATCGAACTCCTGGGAGGACTGGATCCGGCGGCAGATGGGCAAGCAGAATCAACTCTATGCGGAAGCCGTCTGGCCGATCTCGCCGCAAGGCGTGCTGGACCGTGTTCGGATCGACAAGATCGTTGTCGTGCCCGACGGGGCCTTGCCCCTCGCGGGAGGGCTGGCGACCAACAATCCGGATCTCCGGGACCGCACCGTTGATCTCATGTGGGGTTTTCCTGCCAGCCAACTTCCGCCGAACAGCACGTACTATGCGGATCACACCACCGTTTCCGAGAACAATCCGTTCCACATCGAGCAGTCGCTGATTCATGAGCTGGGTCACGCCCGCTATCTGATCGACAGTTATGGCTTCGACGTTCACAACACGGCGGCTCACGGCGGGTACGATGCAGTGCAGATCTGGGAAGGCGACACTTACGTTGGCGGCAGCCGCTACATGCCTTTCCTGGCCTTTGATGAAGTCCTGCACTACAACCGGAACGGTGGCGTGATGAGTGGCCCCTACGGCTTCCGTTGGTCGCCCTACGAGGCTGGGGCCCTGAACCTTATCGCTGGCCGGCGAGCCCGCTGCGGCAACTACAACGCCCCATGCAACATCGGCGAATACCTTCAGAGTCTGCCGACGAACAACCATCTGCGGTTCATCGACGCCACCGGCAAGCCGCTAGGTGGAGCGGACATCAGGGTCTATCGAGCCACCGGTGGCTACGGCTGGTACGGGAAGACGTATGACAACACCCCCGACCTGCTGTTTGTGGCCGACAACGACGGCTACGCCCACATGGCACGAAATCCATTCGCGGATGGCCCTCTCCAGCACACCTACGGCATCGCCAATACGGTGATGATTCTCCGCATCCAGCACACCTGGAAGATCTGGTACCGCTTCGTCGAGGCTGCGGATTTCAATATGGAGTACTGGCTAGGTAACACCCAGGACGCATACTACACGATTCAACTGACTCCGCCGGCCTACGACTCGGATTTGGATGGCTTGCCCGACGACTGGGAGACGTATTTCTTCAGCGACCTGTCGCACAACGCCGACGGCGACGAGGACATCGACGACCTGAGCAATGCCGAGGAAGTCCAGACCGGCAGCAGCCCCACCAAACAGGATACCGACAGTGACGGCTGGATCGACGGGTACGAAGTGAACGTCAGCAAGACCGACCCCGCCCTGGCCGACACCGACGGCGACGGGGTCCTCGACAGCGGCGACAACTGTCCGTTGGTGATCAACCCCGGCCAGGATGACGGTGACCGCGATGGTCTCGGTGATGTTTGCGACAATTCGTTCAGCGGGGCAGACTTCGACAGAGATGGTGATGTCGATATGGACGACTTCGCCCACCTGCAGGCCTGCTTGGGCAAGACTGTGGGCTACTTGCCTGCCGGTTGCGAGAACGCCAACCTCGATCATGATCCCCATCCGTACGTGGACAAGGACGACCTGGCGGTTTTCAACACCTGCATGACCGGCCCCGATGTTCCAGCGGACTCCGACTGTGGCCATTGAGGGAGAATCGCCGCGCGACGAGGTACTACCCGCCGTCGGCGGAACGGCTGATGCTTCGCGCGGGTCCCTTGTGGCAGGGTGATGACGACCCGGCGCTGCCCGGCCGGGTGGGATCAGTTCGCGCAGTCGGGGTCGGCCGGCAGTCCCGCCCCGCTCATGCATCGGAAAAAGACCTCCAGGTCGGTCGCATCGACATAGGGGTGCGTGTCGCGGTCGAGGTTGGTCCCGGCGCACTCGGTCGGCAGACTGGTCTGGCCTATGGCGGTCAGGCAGGCCTGCAGGTGGGCGAAATCGTCCATATCGACATCGCCGTCCAGGTCGAAGTCGGCAGGGACGGCCGCGATCTCCTCGCACTCATCGGGAATGCCGTTGTGATTGACGTCCCTGCTGGATCCGGCGGTGATGTCGCATTCGTCAGGCAGGCCGTTGTGGTTGCAGTCCTCGCTGGCGCCGCCAATGATGTCCTGATCGTCGGGCGTACCATTCCCGTTGCAGTCGCCTGCCTGGACCACGCCCCAGACTTCCACGTCGTCGATGTTCCAGCCGCAGTAACGGCGGGTCTTGTCGGTCGTGCCCATCGTCCATCGGAGAATGATCGTTGGCTGACGGTCGGCGAAAGCGGAGATGTCGAGTCCCTGGAGCGACCAGCCGGCGTCGACAACCTCTTGAGACGGGTTCTGCCAGACGGTGACCCAGTTGGCGCCGTCGCTGCTGACCCGGATGGAGGCGTGGTCATAGCGGCTCTGCTCGACACCGAGCCACCGCCAGAAACGCAGCGTGACCTGGCTCAGGTGACTGCAGTTGAGCACCGTCGTGGTCAGGTGTTGCTCGGCCAAGCCGCTTTCGTAGTCGCCGCCCAGGTTGTAGCCGTACACGTTGCCGCCGGTATGCCCCGCGGTCGGATCCTTCGTTCCATACTCCCCGCCGGCTCCCAGGGGGATGCCAAACCTCCACAGCCCTTCGACGGTCCAGCCCGGATCGCTGTTCATCGGGAACACATAGACCGGTTCTGGCCCGCCCACGCTGATCGACACGGTCGCCGGGGCCGAGACTTCGCCGTCATTGACGGTGAACTGGAAGGAGTCCGTCCCAGCGTAACCGATTGCCGGCAGGTACTGGACGACCTGACCGTTGCCGGCCAGCTGATAGGGTACTGTCTGGATGACCCCGCCGAGCGGATCCCTGAGACTGCCGTGGGCGGGCAAGGAAGTGATTGCATAGGTGAGTGGGTTGTCGCGCGGCGAACTGCCCGTGAGGGTGATGGCGACCGCGGTATGGGTGCGGGTCTGCACGCTCGCTTCGTTGGCAACGGGCGGGGAAATCGTCCCGAGAAGGACGACGCGGTTGGAGCCGTCCACCGCGTAGCAGGCGAGCATGTTGGGCCGCACGGCGAAGGCGACGTCCACCGGGCGGCTGAGGACGGTGCCGCCCGCATAGACGCCGGTCGGCTGAGTGTAGGTGGCCGTGGTTTGCCAGGAGTCGCCGGATTCGCTCAGCTGAAGAACCTTGCCAAGCCGGGCATCCGTCGCCAGAAGCATGACGGTCCCGGTGGCGGGATGCTTGGCACTGGCCAAACCCATCTCGGTGACGTCGGCTGCATCGCCGACGGGGATGCTTACCGGGTAGCCGGGCTCGATGGCGAGAGTCGTGCCGTCGAAGCTGAACAGGAAGAGCTTGGACGTCCCGCTCGAGCGGCGATCGAGCATGAAGAACTTGCCTGAAGCGGCGGGATGAGTCGCAATCGCCGCCGGTCGCGCGGCACTGTCGGCCGACTGCCAGATCCCGGCCGGGGCCGTCTCGGCGGTCCACACGACCACACGCCGGTTCCCGGTATCGGCGATGACGATGTACTCCTTGCCGCCGGACAGGATCGTGTCTAGGCCCCGGGCGTTACTCAACTCGCGCATGGCCGCGTTGGCGCCCGGTCGACCCGCCAGCCGAGAGCCGCCGAAGCTCAGGTTCGTCGAACCGGCGGCGAAAACGGCGGCGTCGGTGGTGATCAGGTTTTCGGTCACTTGTGTGACCCGGGCGGAACCGGCGGGCCCGTCGACCTGATCGCCTGGTTGGTATCTTGCGGCATCCTGCACGCTGTGGCACTGGATCAGGAAGGGTGATGACGTGGTGAAGGCCTTCGCGCCGAGGGTGGCAATGTTGTTGCGGACATCATAGCCGAAGCTGGGCGCGGTGGGGGGATTGACCACGTCGAATCGGTAGTCGGGCTCCATATCGGAGAAGGCGAGTGTGGCATAGTACTTGCTGTCCACGAGCCGCGAGGGAACCACCTTGTTGGCGGTGTGGCCGAACCGGAAGTGATAGAACAGTTCCTGGTGGGGTGTCGTCCCGTCGAGCAGCTGACACATGGGGTTCGCGATGCCCGCGTTGGCGGCCAGGAGTAGCTTGCCGTCCTCCCGGCCGGTGATACCGCGTGCTCCACTGATGCCGGTGACCTGGACCACGCGCGGCAGGCTCTCGCCACTGCCGGTCACCTGGGTCACTTCAAAGGTCGCCCGGAAGCGGTTCGATCCATAACTGTCGGCGGCGGCCATGTTCTGTGAAACCGTCAGGTTCTGGCCGGAGGAGACGTACTGGCCAACCTGCGTACGGATGCAGGCCGGCTCCCACCGCCGGTAGATGCGATAAGTGGCCGGGTAGGCCCCGGCGATGCCGAGACTCACGCTGTGTCCTTGGACGGCGGCCGTGAGCGTGAAGGCGGGCTCGGCTGCACCCGGCTTGTAGTTGGTGTGGAAGTCCCAAGTCCACGAGGCCTCGTCTGTCCAGGAGTGGCCCATGCGCGTGTGCTGACTGTGGGCCGCCGTCTCGCCGGTGCCGAGGATGGCACAGTCCTGGTAATTACTGCCGATCTTGACCGTGTAGATCTGTGTGCCGGTCTGGGCGCCGACGCCTCCGCTGGTTGGCGGCGAGTAGTAGTGCTTGCGTCCGAAAGCGTCCGTGGTCGCCGGTCCCAGCCATGCCGTGGTCTCCCACCGGCCGTCGGCGTCGGTGAGCCCGGTGGCGGCGGCGACGGTGTTGCGTTCAGGCCAGAGCGTGACTTCGGCGCCAGGCACGGGGTCGCCGTCGCGATCAAGCACCCGCACAAACGTGCGGGCCGGGGCCAGCGTCCACCAGGCATCGATGCTCTTGTTGCGCACGCCCACGAGGGCTCGTCTCATCATTTCGCAGGCCGGCCAGGAAATGCGCGTATGGCCCGAGCCGTAGCTGTCCGGCGGCCACATCCAGGTGCGGATCTGCACGGGCGTGCCGTCGGCCATAACGGCCCCGCCGGTGAACACCGGGGACACATAATACTGGTACAGGTCTCCAAGGGGATGGAAGAGGTGCCCCGTCTCGTGCAGTTCCGCGCCGCCGTCACCCCAGTTGAATCGCTCCCATCCCTGATAGACACCCCACCAGCCGTCGAGTTCCCGCCAGCCCTCGTACTTGCTCTGGACCGCCTGCCAGGCGGCGTCGCGATCGGCCGCATCGTCGGGCCAGCCGAATTCGTAGCTGTCGAACCACAGACGCTGCAGGACGTCCTGGCCGTCCTGGGTCTGCGATCGCTCCCACATGCACTGGACGGCGTCAGCGAGTTTGCGGCAGAGGTACTCCTTGCCCGGTGGGTCGCCCAGAACAGTGGGCTGCCGATCGGCCAGCGAGGCCTGATTGCGAAGGATGGGGTGGAAGGTGAGGCCGTGCAACGCCATCTCGTAGCGATTGTTCCGCCCATTGGCGTCGCCGTCGCACTCGATGACCGCGACGACCCACCGTTCCCCGACGGTCTGGACGTTGATCTTCTGCCAGGTGGCTCCGGTGCTTGCGGGAACAAGACTGTAGGGCCAGGGGAAACTGACCGCACGGGCCACGTAGGCGGGGCTGCTGCTGTTGTACGCCGGCAGGCTCTCGGTGAGCACCTCGTCGAAATCAGGGGTGTCACATGTGCCCGGGTCAGTGTCTGCATTGCGCTTCGGGCGGTTGCACCAAACCTTCAGCCGCACGCAGCCGGCCGGAACGGCGACCGCGCCGGTGTTGTTGATGTTGATGGTGTAGGTGACGATCTGTCCGTTTGCCGGCCAGCCGTAGGGGCCGCAGGCGTCCTTGGTCGGGCTGCGGTGAGCGAAGGCGATCGCGGCGTCCCCCGCCGTGGCCATGCTCTGTCGGGTGTTGAGGTCGGTGTCGATGTAACCGAACAGGCGCCCGGCAGCGATGGCGGGGCGGCCGTCGGCAGTGGTTCCCAACTGGCCGGTCATCACCACGAGGCTGGAAGACCCTCCATTGCCGGGCAGCCACTGACCGGAAAGGGCCTTGCCGTTGTACTCGAGCCCCGGGTTGTAGGTCTGGCCGGGCTTGGCCGGAGCCGCTCTCAGCTGGAAGCTCCCGGTCGCAGACGCGAGGGTCAGAACATCGAACCCGTCCTTCTCATAGTCGGCCGCCGTCAGGCCGTTGACCTGCAACCCAGGCAGATCGGTGGCCGCATCGGTGACCAGCGTGCTGAAGCTGTTGCCGGTTGTCTGGTAGGAATAGAAGACCAGCCGAGTCTGGCCGCCTTCAGAGAATGCCAGCGAAAGGAAGTCGGTGTCTTCGTTCCAGAAATCGCCGCAGGCCAAGCCCAGGTACATGCCGCTGGTGCTTGGGAGGCTTGCCTCAGCGGTCTTGGTCCAACTGACGCCGGTGACCGAGGCAGGGGGGGTGAGGATGACGATGCGGGTGGTCGAGCCGTTCTGCATGGCCACGAGGAGTTGGTCCTTGCCCGATCGCCTGAGGTTGCCGGCGGTCGCGCCGAGGAACGTGCCGGTCACCGGGATGGCGGCGCTGGTGCTCTTGAGTGCCCACGGCCGCGTGCTGAAGCACTCAGGAGGCTCGTAGACTCTCACGGTCAGGTTGCCGCCGGACACGCTGACGGTCGCCAGGTACTCCTTGCCGAAACTGGCTGGCCAAAAGTCGCCGACCGCGAGGCCGCCGCCAGCGACGTCTGCCAGCACGGTACTCCGGTCAAGCCAGCGCGAGGGCCAAGTGTCATTCTCGGCATGGAGCGGAGGCTCGTAGACTACAAGCCTCCGAGTTCCCTCGCTGTCCTCGATCGCTGCCAGGTAGGAGAACCCGAAACCCCAGTGCTGGGGTCCGGCCCAAACTGGCCTGACCAGAGCCAAGACCGTCGTAGCGACAACAACCTGGATCCTGCGCATCGAGTCCACTTCCCCGAGTTCATTTCGCCGTTCGCGCCCCGGATCGATCGGTCTCGTCCGGCATCGAGAAACGAGGTCCCAGGCGGCAGCTCCCAGCCCTCGCAGCCTCGCTGGTCATCGGCCCAGACGGCTGCTCATTGGCAGTCCGGCGAGATCGGCTGCAGCGGGTTGCGGCTCAAACACCGCTGAAAGGAGCCGAAATCGGCCTGGTCCACATCGCCGTCCTGATCGTAGTCGCCCGCTCGGCAGTCGAAGAGCTCGTCGTTGACCAGAATCGTGCCGAACGGAATGGTCGGACCGGAGAAACACGGCGCGAAGTAAAGCTCCAGGTCGTCTCTGTTGACGTGTCCGTCGAAGTTCAGGTCGAAGCTGGTACCCTGCAGCGACATGACCCATAGGGTGGTGTTGTACGGGCTGGCCGGCTCGCCGCCCCGCTTGATGTACACCCTGCCCTTGTGGGTGGTGGCGCTGGTGCCACTACCGGTCGCAGCAGGCAGCACACCGGTCGTGAACTGCTTGCTGGCAATGTCATAGATCGTGAAGGAGGGGCTGGGGTCCGGTCCAAAACCCTCCTGGTTGCCGTTGGCTCGACCGGCGACAATTAGCAGGCCACCGTCGTTGCCGACACCGCAACTCCACTTGGCCGGCAGAGGAGCCATGGCCGAGCCGTATCCGGGTTCGAAAGGAAGCTGGCCCAGGTCGATGGCCGGACTCTCCTCGTGGGTCCACTCGTACCATTCCGGCCCGGTCTTGGTGTTGAGCCTGAGATCCTTCGGGTCGATCGACCACAGCCGATCGCCGTCGCTGGCCGGGCTGGTCTGCCAATCGTTCTTGATGCCGTAGAGGATGTCGTTCACCGCGGTCATCTGGACAACGCGGCTGAACCAGCCGGGGTCCCGGCCCTCGAGTCCGGTGAACGCGGCCCGGAAACAACTCGGCGCGTCGAGGTCCTTGAGATCGGCCACCGTGGTCGGACCGCCCTGGTTGACCGCCGCGGCGTGGCTGTTTCCGTAGAGGTAATCGCCGATGACGGTGAACCCGGTATGGCCGAAGTAGCGGTTGACACGGACCGACCACGTGTCCGTCGCGATGTCGTAGGTGCACAGGCCGACATCACGGTTTGTGACCAGCGTGCCCTGATCGCCCAGGCCCGGGTAGAAGGCCAGCGCCCCGTCCGGGTCGCCGTCCGGATCGCTCGGTGCGTCCGCAAGGGGCAACCAGCCGTGACCGTCGGGGGAGCGATAGAGCTGTCCGTTTGCGGTCATATAATAGAGGTAGTAACCGTCAGAAGCCAATGAAGTGCCGTAGCTGCCCTCGACCGGTGTGCTCATCTGGACGAACTGCCAGCAGCCGGTCCTGTAGGCCGGCGTTTCCGGTCCGTACACCGCCCTCAATGTCTTGGGGCCGTTGGCCGCCAGCGTGGCGCTCGAATTCTCGATCGGCGTCTCGCCTTCGACATCCCACCGGACAAATGTCATGTGCGGCACGTAGGGAGCCGCCAGGGTCACCGTTTCTCCGCTCCCGAAACTGACGGTGAACGGGGTCGTCGCCGTCTCACCACCGCTGCAATCCTTGGGTGTGTAGGCAACCGCCACCGGATCGCCTGGACCTTCGGCGCTGACGTTAAACACTACCGGTGTGTCACACCGCAACTGGTACGTGGCCGTGGCAGTGACAGGGGCGGTGACCTGGAGCGAGAGGAGTTGGTCGGTCGTGGCAGGCTCGGCTCCGTCGACGGACCAGCCCAGGAAGGTGTAGCCTTTCAGGATTGGAGCGAGGATGCTCACGTACTCCTGATAGCCGACGCTGCGAGTGAACGGTGTTGTGCCGGTGTTGTTGCCGTCGCAGTCGTCGGCACTCATGTAGACAGAGATGCCCTCCGTCGGAGCGCTGTTGACCGCCAGCGTGGATGCCATGGCACACGGATCCGCCAGTGAGACGGACATGACCCACAGGTCGGTGTTGGGGTCGTTGTCGGCGCTGGGTGAGCTGCCGCGCTTGATGTAGACCTTGCCCTGATGGAAAGTGGCCGAGGTGCCCGAACCGGTCGTGCCGGGCAGGTTCTTCACCGTGAAGGTGCCACCGGCGATGTCATAGAGGGCATATTGGCTACTGGGTTCCCCCCAGCCTTCGTGGTTGGAGGGCGAGCGGCCAGCGATGATCAGCAGACCGCCGAGGCCGCCGATCTCCGCTGACCAGCCGGCCGGCAGGGGCACAATCGCCGAACTGTAGCCCGGTTCGAACGGCAGCGGGCCCAGGTCGATCGCGGTACTCGCGTTGTGCGTCCAGTCGTCCCAGTTGGGGCCGATGTACTGGTTGGGAACGATGGCCGAGGGCTTGATGACCCAGAGCCGGTCGCCGGTACCGGCCGGACTGGTCCAGTCATTCTTGATGCCGTAGAGCATGCCATTCACGGTCGTCATCTGCACGGCTCTGCTGAACCAGTCGGCGGCCTCACCGAGAATGCCGCCGGTTCCGGTGACAAAGGCGGCACGCTGGCAAGTGATCGCGTCCAGATCCTTCAGGTCGGCAATCGTGGTCGGCCCGCCCTGGTTCACCATCGCGGCGTGGGCGTTGCCGTAGAGCGTGTCGCCAATGACCACGTAGCCGGTATTGCCGAAGTTGCGATTGCCGTGAGCAATCCATATGTTGGTGGCGATATCATAGGTGCACAGCACCCGCTCGCCCCCGCCGAGGTCCCGACGCGTGATGAGCGCACCTTGAGCGCCGAGACCCGCGTAGAAGGCCAGCGATCCGCAGTCGGCTCCGTCGCCGCCGCCGGGGGCGCTGGCCAACACGAACCAGCTTCCGGACGTGCCGGGGTCCGGACAGAACAGTTGCCCGGTGTCCTTCTTGAAGTAGTAAAGACGAGTGCCATCCGAAGCCAGCGATGTCCCGAACTCGCTCGGTTCAGGAGTGCTCTCAACGGCAAACTGGATCGAAGTGGCCGCGGGATTCACGAACGCCTCCCACGTCTTGGTGTCCGATCCGGAGGTGTTGGTCGCCGTGACCTCGACGGTGAAGCTCTTGCCCAGATCGCCGGTGGATGGCGTCCAGCCGCTGATCCTGCCGGTCGGGTCAATGGCCATGCCGGCCGGATGCTGGCCGAGCGACCAGGTGACGTTCGCACCCTGGTCGAGAGTCAATTGCCGGGTGTACTCCACCGTTGCCCGTGCGGTGTCCATCGAGTTCACCGGATGAATCACCGGCGGGATCGGGTAGAAACGAAGCGTGTCAATCGCGAACGAATAGGGCGTGTTGGCGGATGCCCATTCGACCGCGTCGAGACGGAAATAGTAGGCTGTGGCTGGATCGAAGCTCGTGGTCCCATCGTAGTAGGTGACCTCGTCCGGAGGGATGACGTTCTTGGAGACCGTGGTCCAGCCGGCGTTGGCCGGTACGCTGATTGAATAGGCTGCCCGGGCTTTCACCGTCCACTGTGTCCCGTTCCAGGTCCCCGCGTACACGCGGAGCCAAAAACCGACCGTCCCCGTGGCCGGACCGTCGTAGCGAACGGTGACATCGAACCTGTTGGACGTCAGGTCCAGCGTGGTTCCGCTCTGATAGGAGGCGGGATAAATCCGCAGCAGGGCATAGCCCGTGTCGCTGACATCGCATCGGACCGCCGTGTCGCTGTCGATCAGGTACGGAGCCCCTGCAGGGGCAACGTTCTCCAGTCCGGCCAGCGAGGAGAAGTCGTTCAGATAACTGTCGGCGGCTGCGACCCCGACCAGTGACAACGCCAGAACCACGCTCGTCAAGTATCGCATCCGGAGGTCTCCTTTCACTGGTGGCGGGTCGGCAGACGGGGGCGTGGTCCTCAACTGGACCGATCCGCGATTCGGTCCGTCTCCTTACCCCTGCCCGTTTCTGCATCCATCGAGGCTTCCAGAGCCTCAGATTCCAGTATGCCAGCATGCCGGAGGGAATTCAAGCCGATGGAATTCCCGGCCCTCTATCGCCCAGTGGAGAATCGGGTGACAGACTGGAACTCGTCTACTCCCAGTTCAGCCCATCTACCCACAGGTCGAACGGATCGTTCCCCATCGAGTCGAACTGCAGCGTGATGCAGTCCACCTTCCGGAGGCTCATCGTCTCTGCTTGGACTTGTTTCTGGGCCGCCTGGGCCTCCTCCGGGCTGAGCGGCTTGACCACCCAGAGATCATCGTTGGTGGGACCGTAGTTCATCCCGCCGCGCTTGATGAAGACCTTCCCCTGGTGGAATGCGGCCGACGTGCCCGACCCTGTCGGACCGGGCAGGTGTCCCAGGACGGGGTATCTGGCGGTGGCGATGTCGTAGATCGCGTAGCTGTCGGACGGTTGTCCGTAGCCCTCGTTGTTGCTTGGCGAACTGGCGGCCACGATGAACAAACCGCCCTTGCCTCCGACCGCCGTCGACCAGTGGGGCGGCAGAGCGACCAGGGCTGAGCCGTGACCGACCTCGAACGGCAGGCTGCCCAAGTCGGTGACCGGCGTGCGGGCCTCCTTCCACTGTTTCTCGTCCCAGTGGAAGCCTCCCCCGAATGACGACGGCTTGTAGTCATCAGGATCGAAGACAAACAGCCGATCGCCGCTCTTGTCCGCCTCACCAGGCTGGGGTGTGGTCCAGTCGTTCTTCATCCCGTAGACCCTGCCCTGCCCCGCGACCAGCTTGGCCGCCCGGCTGAACCACCAGGCCGCCCCCCGGTCGCCCTTCAGGCCTTCAAACACCGTCCGCTCGTCCGTCGCCGTCGGCCTGGACAGGTCAAACCGGCTGATCGGTCCGCCATAGTTGCCGCCCACCGCATGGGAGATGCCGTACAGGTAGTGCCCGAGTACAGCCGTGCCGTGACTCGGCGTGCACCATGTCGCCGTCCATCTCCAGGTGTCCTTCTCGATGTCGTACACGACGTAGCGGCCGGGATTCTGGCCGTGCTCGTCGCGCCGGGGGTCGTTGTGACGCACGATCAGGCGGCCCTTGCCGTCCGCCCCTTCCCAATAGGCGAGCATCTGGTTCTGCCAGCCCCCGGCGTCGCTTTTCAGGTCGGCGGATGGGCTCTTGCGACCGGTCCAGTCCTTGCCGCTCTCCGAACGCCAGAGTTGGTCGCCGTCGGTCATGGCGCAGAACAGGTACTGGCCCGTCGAGACCAGTGACGTGTCCGACTGGCTCTCCATCGGTGTATCCACGGTCTCGAAACGCATGGCGTTGTCAATGTGCGGCGGGACGGCGCCGTCGAGGCTTTCCGAGCGGATCCACTCGTCGCTGCCGGCCAGCGGCATGGACACCCGGAGCCAGCCATAGCGAGCTTCGGGGTATGGCAGGTCGCCCAGGAGATTACGCGGGTTCTTGTTGTAGGCCGGCAGATAGGAGTAGGCCGCCTTCCCGCTGTGCAGACGAATGATCGGGTTGGGACCCTGGAACCCGCCGTTGTTGGGATTCTCGAAGCGGATCCACAGGGTGAGCGCCTTCGTGCGGGTCAGATCCCAGGCGGCGTTCCTGTCTTTCGGGAACGTGAGGGTGACATCGGCTCCCTGGTAGGGATCAGGCCGCACGCGAAGGCTGGTCTTGCCTGCGATGGCGTTCGCGTCATCGGTGAACACGACCTTGCCCTTCTTGTCGGGGTCGTTGCCCATGCCCCAGCCCCACTGTGCGGCTTGCCCTTCGGTGGCGGATTCGGCCACCTCCTCGATGACGTAGAAGTCCCGGAAGGCCAGCCCGGCCAGGAATCCGTTGCTGACCGTCAGGCTGACGCGGCAGAAGCCGGGCTTGTCGAAGGCGTGCTCGACCTTGGCCGTGGTGTACTCTTTGCCGGCCACATCCCACCGGAAGATCAGGGCTCGCCCGGCCTCGTCCTTGCTGCCCGAAGCGTCGAAGGCGACCCGCTCGCCGACCCGGGCCCGCGAAGGGCCGTCGAGGACAGCCTTGGGGGCGTTCTTGCCCTCCGGATCGGCCTGGCCCCGGACGAGGTTCGTTACTTCCTCGATGAACTCGTCCTTGTCCTTGTTGCCTTTGAAGGTGTTGTTGGCCAGGTACAGCGAGTCGGTGAAGCGGGCGAACAGTCCCCACCGGTTGTTCTCCAGCCGGTTGTTCTGGACGATCAGGTGATACATCTTCCACTTGGCGCCGCGGCTGCCGGCGTCGCCGCGGAACACGATGCCAGCCCCGTTGTTGTCGTGGCAATAGTCGCCGTCGATGACCGTGTGACTGCCGGACCCGCCGACGATCACGATGCCTCCATGATTGAAGTCGGCCTCGGGGGCGTTGTGCTTGCCATCGGGAAGGCCGTTGAAAGCCGCTTCGTTGCCGATCAGCACGGTGTGATCCGAGCCGCCCAGCCAGAAGCCGTAACTGCAGTGATTGGCCTTGTTGCGGATGAACGTGTTGCCCGGACTCCAGCTTTCGAAACCGTTGTTGTTGGCATAGGAGCAGTCATTCTCGATGAACACGTTCCCGGTCTGGACCCACCCGTTGAGCGGGCGAAGAAACACGCCGTCGCCGCCGTGCGTGATGTCGTTGCGTTCGTAGAGATTGTCGTTGGAGCCAGTCTCCATGAGCACGCTGGTGGAATCGCGGGCATGAACCTCGCCGGGCTTCATCCGCAGGCCCCAGGACAGGTTGTTGTCCCGGACCACGTTGCGGCACGCCAGCCACATCTTGAGGCAGACGTTGGAGCAATGCGAGAAATCGTTCTTCTCGATCAGGTTGTGGCTGGATTCCCACAGATCCAGACCGTTCCAGACATGATTGGCCTTGTTGCTGCGGATGACGCACTTGTGCATGCGCGTCAGAATGATGCCGCCGTTGCGGTCACCGTCGCCCCAGCCATAGTCCGGATCGTGGTAGTTGTCAGAGAAGTCGCAGCCCTCGATGGTCCATTCCGCCCCGTCGCGGGCCTCCAGGGCGCTGTTGAAGCCGTGGATCTTGATGTTCCGGATCGTCACCCTGGAGCGGCCCTCGGCCAGGATGCCGACACCCACGAAGGACTTCAGATCGCCCGCCTTGCCCGGCCCCCGAAGCGTGGCTCCGTTACCGTCAATCTTCACCCCGTCGGCCCGGATGACCAACGGAGCGTCGAGAACCGCGTCCTTGTCGAGCTTGAGGTTCTCCGTCACCACCCGGGGTGGACCAATTTGCTGGGCAAGAGCCGGGATCGTCAACAGTGCGGCAATGAGCAAGACGGTGTACGGCATGTTCTCTCCTCGCGAACTCGCCAACACGACCTTCGACCCGCGGCGAGGCGATCTCCTCGGGGAAGGCTGTGTGCCCTACATGTTTCTCAGTCTTCTTCCCGTGCTGACTCGGCAGCCGGTCCCCCACCTTGCCTGCGGCCTGCTATCGAAGACGGATGGCGGCTCTCATTGAGCATCGCTCGTCACTTCTTCCCGTCCCCGCATCGATCCCGAACCTTGGCAAAAGCGTTCATCGCCCGGTCAAGGTCCTCCCGGCTGTGAGCCGCCGAGATCTGCACCCGGATCCGGGCCTTGCCCTTGGGGACCACGGGATAGCTGAAGCCGATGACGTAAATGCCTTCCTCGAGCATCATGGCGGCCATCTTCGTGGCCAATACCGCGTCGCCGAGCATGATCGGGGCGATCGGATGCTCGCCGGCCGGAATGCTGAACCCCCGCTCCGCCATACCCGCCCGGAATACCTTGCTGCTCGCCTCCAGCCGGTCGCGGAGTTCCGTCGAGCCGGAGACGATCTCCAGGGCCTTGAGCGTCGAGGCCGCCACGGCCGGAGCAAGCGTGTTCGAGAACAGGTACGGCCGGCTCCGCTGGCGGAGCAGATCAACGATCTCCTTGCGACCGCTGGTGTAGCCGCCGGTCGCTCCGCCGAGGGCCTTTCCGAAGGTGCCGGTCAGAACGTCGATCCGCCCAACGACGCCGCGGTGCTCATGGGTGCCCCGCCCGGTCCGGCCGATAAAGCCCGTGGCGTGCGAGTCGTCCACCATGACAGCGGCGTCATACTTGTCGGCCAGCTCGCAGATGTCGGCCAGGGGGGCGATGCTGCCGTCCATCGAGAAGACGCCGTCCGTGGCGATCATTCTCATGCGGGCCCCGGCCGCTTCCTTCAGCTTGGCTTCCAGGTCGGCCATGTCGCAGTTCCTGTAGCGATAGCGCTGGGCCTTGCACAGCCGAACGCCGTCGATGATGCTGGCGTGGTTGAGCTCATCGCTGATGATCGCGTCCTGCTCGCCCAGCACGGTCTCGAACAACCCGCCGTTCGCGTCCCAGCAAGAGCTGTACAGGATCGTGTCCTCGGTTCCCAGGAACTTGGTGATTGCCGCCTCGAGCTGCTTGTGCAGGTCCTGGGTGCCGCAAATGAACCGCACGCTGGAGAGCCCGAACCCCCAACGCTTCAGCCCGGCCTGGGCGGCTTCGATCAGACGCGGATCGTTGGCCAGACCGAGGTAGTTGTTGGCGCAGAAGTTGACCACTTCCCTTCCGCCCCGAACCGCAATCCGCGAACCCTGGGGCGTCGTAATCACTCGCTCCTCCTTGTACAGGCCACTTTGGCGAATCTCGTCCAGCGCCGCACTCACGTGGCCCTTCATCGTCTTGAACATCGGCGTGTCCTTCCTTTCTTGGCGTGCCTGTCCACCTGCCGGAAACCCGCGTGGCACCGGCGTCTCGCCGGCGGGCCTTCAGCGTCTTGAGATGCCCTCTTCATCACCCGCCTTGCGGCCAACCACCGCAGCCGCCTTGCCCATCAACCTCACGCTTCACTTCCGCCACCTACTTCTCCGACCAGTCCAGGACCACCTTGCCCGAATTGCCCGAACGCATGACCTCGAAGGCTTTCTCGAACTCGGTATAGTGGAAGCGGTGGGTAATGATCGGGGCAATGTCCAAGCCGGATTGGATCATCACCGTCATCTTGTACCAGGTCTCGTACATCTCGCGACCGTAGATGCCCTTGATGGTCAGGCCGTTGAAGACCACGTAGTCCCAGTCGATCTCCGTCTTGGGCAGAATGCCGAGCAAAGCGATCTTCCCGCCGTGGCACATGTTGGCGATGAGATCGCGGAACGCGGCCGGGTTGCCCGACATCTCCAGACCGACGTCGAAGCCTTCCTGCATGCCCAGCTGCTTCTGCACCTCCTTCAGCGTCCCCTCCTTGACGTTGAGTGCCACCGTGGCCCCCATCTTCTTGGCCAGGGCCAGCCGGTACGGGTTCATGTCCGTGACCACGACGTACCGAGCTCCCGCATGCTTGGCGATGGCCGTGGCCATGATGCCGATCGGCCCCGCCCCCGTGATCAGGACGTCCTCTCCCAGGACATTGAACGACAGGGCACTGTGCGTCGCGTTCCCGAGCGGATCGAAGCTGCTGAGAAGCTCGAGCGGGATGTTCGGGTCCGCCGCCCAGACGTTGGTCACCGGGATGCTCAGGTACTCCGCGTAAGCCCCTGGCCGGTTGACACCCACGCCGGCCGTGTTCGGACACAGGTGGCGGCGACCCGCCAGGCAGTTCCGGCATCGCCCGCATACCAGGTGCCCCTCTCCGCTGACCAGATCGCCATGCTTGAAGTCGTGGACATTGGTCCCCACCTTCTCGACGATGCCTACAAACTCGTGCCCGACGGTCATGGGCACCGGAATCGTCTTCTGGGCCCAGGCGTCCCAGTTCCAGATATGCACGTCCGTGCCGCAAATGCTCGTCTTGAGAATCCGGATGAGGACGTCGTTGATGCCCATTTCGGGGACAGGCACGTCCTGAAGCCATAAACCTTCACGTGGATACGCCTTGACTAGCGCTTTCATCTTGTGCACAGCTACCTCCCGAACGCAAAGGCCGGGCACCGGTCGGTCTGCGAATCCTGCCAGCCGGGCAGGATGCCTCGGTGTCAGCCGAGGAGGGCCTCGGCCGTTTTCCGGTATATTGTGCCGGAGTCCAGTATATTGAACACGCGGTTCCCCGAGTTGTCGAGAATTCGCGAGAATTCGAACGCTTCGGGTTCCCTCGGCGTGCCATCTTGTGCGCAAATCAACTGGCTGTCAACTGCCGGGAAGAGCGGGGACTTGCCGGTGGCCGTCGCCCTCGCCAGGAGGCGGTCTGTCGCTGCCGAAGAAGCGCGGCCCAGACCGTGCTCGGGCGACCGCCCGCCACCCCATGCTGGGCTGGCAGGAGTGGCGCTGGGCTCGCAGGAGTGGCAGAACGACCGCCGGCTCTTCATGGGTCCCTGGGTCCACAATGCCGAGCGGTCCGCCGCGGGTACGCCCGCCCTTCACCTCGCCAGCCCTAATAGGCCACCTTGTATTCCTTTCCGCCGGTGAGTGCGATCGGCCGGCCGGCGACGGTGAGTTGCACATCAGGTCCGAGGGCCCCGAGGTCTCTGATGCGGACCTCCTCCGGGTCAATGGAGAACAGCAGCCGGTGTTCACGGTACTGCAGGTTGAATTGCATGCTTCGCCATGGCCTCGGAAGCCGTGGATTCACGCGCAGCCCCCTTTCCGAGAGGCAGACTCCGCCGAAACCGAAGACGGCCGCCATCCAGGCCCCACCCGCCGCCGTGCCGTGCAGGCCGGCATAGGTGTCCTTGCGCCCGGTCAGCTCCTCGTCGATGTCCGAACCGGCGCAGATCAGAAACTCGCGGTAGGCGCGGTCCATCTCGCCCATCTCGGCTGCCATGATCGCGTTGAGGGCGAAGCTCATGGACGAGAAGTTCATGCTCTTGTCTTTGTAGAAGTCCCAGTTGGCCTTCAGCACGTCCCGATCGAAGTCGTCACGGAACAGGACCATGGCCATGACCACGTCCGGCTGGTTGAGGGCCTGGTAGGGGAACACCGTCTCGAACCAGACCTTGCGCCGGGCCCGCAGGTCGTCCGGCACGGGCTTGAGCTTGTAGAATCCCGCACATTGTTCATACACCTTCGTGGCCGGATCGAAGAGCAGAGTCAACCGGTCGGCCACCCGGAGCCATTGGGCCGGCTCATCGTCGGCGAGGCCCAGACGTCGTACGCACTCCGCGTATGCGATCGGATCGTCACCCCGCATGCCCTCGAGCACCTCGGCCGCCCACCGGAGGTTTCGTATGGCCAGGTAGTTTGTATAGAAGTTGTTAGTGCTCTCGCAGTGGCCCTCGTCCGGCCCGGCCACATCCATGATGTCGTAGGCGTCGCGGCCGCGGTCGTACCGGGCCCGGGACGCGAAGAACCTGGACGTCTCCACCAGAATGTCCGCGCCTTGATGGTGCAGGAAAGCCCGATCGTCCGTCGCCCAGTAGTACTGCATCACCGCGTAGGACACATCGCTGTTGATGTGGATGTTGGTGTGCGTGAAACGCCACCACTTGCCCAGGCACTCTTCGCCGAACGGCCCCGCCTGCCAGGCGAACTTGGCTCCCTGGTAACCGAGATCCTCGGCGATCCTGCGGCCCGGCTTCAGGCCCAGCCATCGCCAATGGAGACAGTGACGCGCGATTTCGGGATCCGTGAACGTGTAGACCGGGACAATGTAGGTATCGGTGTCGTAGAACGTGTTGCCCTGGTAATACTCGCCGGTGAGCAACTTGACCGGCACGCTCAGCTTGTCGGTGTGGCGGGGGGCGGCTGCCAGAATGTGATGGAGACAGAAGCGAAGGTAACGCTGGGCCACCTCGTCGCCCTCGATTTCGACGTCGGCCCGGTCCCAGGCCTGCTCCAGCGACATCGTGTCAACTTCGGCAAGGGTCCCGAGTTCGCACTCGACGGCGCCGCTGATCTCCTGCTCCAAATCCACGTCCACTCCGAGGCGAGCGTCTTCCGAGGAGGTCAGGATGACGTACCGGTCCAGAACGATCGGTGCATGAGGCGGCTCCTCGAACTCGTAGACCGTGTAAACGGCGTCGTGCTCGATCACGGCTTCGGGCTCAATCACCGGGGCTGCTTCCACCAGTCTGTTGACCACGACCATGTCGATCTCGTGCTCACGGACGAGGGTGCGAGCCCGAAGATGACACGCCTCGGCCGGCTCCGCCGTCCGGTCGATGACCGAGAACTGGCGTTCACGCGTGGTGTTCGAGTAGACACGGCCGTCGATGCCGCTCAGGATGCGAACCCGGCTGCGGTAGTTGAGGGGAGTCACCTGGTAGCGCATGTACACCCGGTGCGGGTGTTGCTGAGAGGCGAAACGCATCATCATGATGCGCGTGGCTTGCCCGCGGTCATCCTCGTGATCGAACCGGTATCCGTAAACCCCCGACGACAGGTTCAGCGTCTGGTTGAAGTGCGAAATCGTGCCCCGGGTGAAGGTCAACTCGCGGTTGTCGACGAAAACGCGAACCAGCAGGGGGTCGGGCAGATTGGCCACAGCCGGACTGCGGCCGGCGGAGTCAAAGTGCCGGGCGTCGAGATAACGCCGTTCCTGGTTCGAGACTCGGATCTGGCCGAACATATCCAGCTCGTCGTAGATGCCGTTGATCAGTGTCACCGGGCTGTACCCGTCGCGGTCCTCCGCCAGGTTGCCCTTGATCCCGAGATACCCGTTGGAGATGGTGAAAACACTGTTGTGCTGGCCCAGGGCCTGAGGGTCGTGCCGGGTGTTGATGATGAGCCAGCCCGTCTGGGGAGCCATGGGTGACCTCACTTGACCAACAGGTTCTTTGCCAGGATCAACTCCGGCAGGCCGCCGCGGATGACCAGGGCCGCGGCCTGATAGTCCTGCCGGGACGTATCATGGTTCGGCAGGGCGACGGCGCATCCGATTCCGGCCGCTCGCAACGAGATGATGCCCGGCTCAGTATCCTCCAGGCCGACGCACGAGCCATAGTCGTTCCTGGGAATCGACATCTGGTGCAGAGCGAGGCTGTACAGGTCGGGGTGGGGTTTGAGCCGATGCTCGCAGGCGTCCGAGGCGTTGACCAAGGCATCGAACACCGCCGTGTGGTCCGCCAACCGCTGGGCAATGCGATCGCGGCAGGCGCCCGGCACCGGCCAGTGCCGCACCCGCTCGTGCATCAACCGGACGACCTCCTTCATGCTCGCATGCGTCTCATACGCGATCGAGGCGGTCACCAGGGCCAGCTTGGCAGGGTGGGCTCGAAAGCGGTTGGCCAGTCTCACCAGTCGCGGGCGGTAGCCGTCCAGCTCGGATCGCGTGTACCCCCCGTCCGAATGACTCAGCAGACGTTCGCGGAGCGGCTCGTACAGGGCGTCGATCTCCGGACCCAGCCAGCCTTTGATCAACGCCACGAACACCTCGTAACCGGGCATCGGCTCGATCAGATGCCGGCCAGGTTCGCCCAGCAGCTCCTGGCTGAGCCGCTCGCCTTGCCCCTGCTCGATCAGTCGCATGATCGAGTGGTACCGCATGTAGTAGACGTCCAGGGAGGCGCTGACCAGCTCCCCTTCATGTCGGCACGCGAAAGCCGTGCCGAACTGCCGGACAAACGGCTCGGCCAGCTGGCCGACGTTGTCCGTCGTTACCGTCCCGCTCCTCACCAGACGCTGGAACCCGCCGTCGGCCAGCAGGGCGGCCAGCCCACATTTGACCGCGCTCTGGGCAATGTCCCGTCGCCGCTGCGGGTCGTCCATGTTGGCTGACGTCCAGCAGACGGCCTCCACAAACGCGCTTCGCAGGGCGGTCAGGTCAATCCGGTCGCGGTAGCGGTTGACCAGAAACTCGGTGTGCCGGAAGTTGCTGTTACCGATCACGTGAGGATAGTCGAGCTGCGGGTCCAGGCCGGGCCACTCGGCCGGTGTCAGCCGCCCGGTCAACCGCCGGACCATGTACTCCAGCGAGTGCAGCGCCAGCGGCTCCGTCGTCGTGCTGGTACCGTCCATGTCAACCGCAAAGGCGGCAATCCGCTCCAGCGGGAGAGGAGGCCGGGGGGCGAGGGGATACAGCTCCCAAGGCGAAAAGACGTAGTCGATGTTCCGCACCCGGGCCAATTCGGTCGCCCCGGTCTCGGCCCCCAGCGCGGCCAGGGCCGGTCCGCATCGGTCGACGGTCAGGTACTCGGCAAGTGGTTCCATATCGCTGATGTTGTACGGCGGTTGGCTCCGGTTTTCAAAGGAACGTCTCGGCCCTGACGCCGCGGTTGGGTCGCCATGCGGCCACCAATGCCTGTTCACCGGAGATCAGATGCCCGCACTCTTTCAAAGGCACGGAGGCGATGGTATCTTCTCTCGTCAATGAAGCTCCTCTCCGCTCTAGTCTGGGCTTCGATGATCTTGGCCGCGGCTGGCTGCCGGGATGAGCGGGAACCGACCGAAATCGTGCTTCGCGTCACCGACTGGGGCAGCCCGGTGGTCGAAAGCGACTTCATGCGAATTGAGCGGGAGATCCTCGAGGGTTTCGAACAACAGCAGCATCGGGCCGGCCGAAAAGTGCGAGTGCAGAAGGAGCAGATCCCCGGTCCGGGACAGTACGCGCCCAAGCTCACCATGATGTACGTCGCGGGCTGCGCTCCCGACGTCGTTCACCTGGATGCCTCCTGCGGGGCATTGTTCATCGACAACGGCATGCTCATGGATCTGGCCCCGCTGATGGCCAGGGATCCCTCCTTCGACCGCTCCATCTACTTCGAGAACGTGCTCAACATCACCCGTCGGGGGGAGGCCGTCTATGCCGTCCCGCTCGATTTCACCCCGATGATGATGTACTACAACCGCAAGCTGTTTCAGCAGGCTGGCGTGCCGTTTCCCAGGAACGGATGGAGCTGGGAAGATTTTCTCACAACCTGCAAAGCCCTCACCGTCATGCCCCCCGGGGCCAAGATGCCGACCCAGTACGGTTTCAATTTCGAGAACGTCCTTCCGTTCTGGATCCCGCTGCTCTGGACCGGCGGCGGGGACGTGCTCTCGCCCGATGGCCGCCGGGCCAGCGGGTACCTCGACGGCCAGGCCACCGTCGAAGCGGTCCAATTCCTGGCCGACCTCATCCTCAAGCACCGGGTCGCTCCCAGCATTGCCGAGCGGAAGATACTCGGCGGGGATGCCTTCCTGAACGGCAAGGCAGCCATGGATCTCAAGGGACACTGGACGTTGATTGACTACCACGCCCCAGACCGCCAACTGGACGTCGGCGTGGTCGGTCTGCCCACCCGGACCGGCAAGCCGGTGACAATCATCTACGTCACCGGCATTGCCATCAGCCGGTCGACTCGGCACGCCGATCTCGCCTGGGAGTACCTCAAGTACATGACCAGCGCCCAGGTGCAGATCAAGCGGGTGGCCTCTGGCCTGGCCATCTCCGGCAACCGCGAGGCCGCGGACTTCTACAGGGCCAGGGACGATCAGGACAATCCCATCGAGGCGGAGTTCCACCAGGCGGTTGAGTACGCCCGGCCCGCCTGGGGGGCGACGGTCGAGAACTTCCCGATGTGCGAAGCCTTCGGCCAGGAGATGATGGAAGACATTCTGTACGGTGCGGCCACGGTGCCCGAGGCGACCCGGCGGGCGGCCCAGTACATGGACGCGGTGCTTGCCCCATGATTTCCGACCGGCCTCGAAACAACTGGCGCGGCTACCTGTTCATCGCTCCGGCGACGATCTACCTTGCCGTGTTCTCGTTGATTCCGGTGGCGTTCGCCGCCTACCTCAGCCTGCACCGCTGGCACTTGCTCAAGAGCGACCACCCCTTTGTCGGATGGGGGAACTACACCGCTCTCGCGGCCAATCCCCTGTTCCGCGGAGCTGTGTGGAACACCCTGGTCTACGCCATGGCCAGCGTGCCCCTCGGCGTGGTCTCAGCACTCGTCGTGGCCATGCTGGTCAGCAGGCCGCTCAAGGTGATCGGCGTGTTCCGGGCCCTCTACTACATCCCCGCGGTGTGCTCGCAGGTCGCTCTGTCCATGGTCTGGATCTGGATTCTGCTTCCGGAGAAAGGCCTGATCAGCTATGGCATCCGGTTCCTCAACCTGCTCGCCGAGACGGTCGGCAGCATCGGCGGCATGGACCTCTCGATGTTCCATATCGATCTCAGTACCGATCTCCTGGCCATGCGCGGCTGGGCCATGGCCGCCTTGGTGTTGATGAGCATGTGGATCGGGCTCGGGCCTCGCATGGTGATCTTCATCGCGGGCCTGCAGAATATCCCGGAGACGCTCTACGAGGCCGCCGATCTGGACGGCTGCAATCGATGGCAGCGGTTCTGGTACGTGACCCTGCCCCAACTCGCCCCGACCATGCTCTTCGTCACCGTCACCACGACCATCGCCGCCTTCCAGCTCTTCACGCCGGTGTACATGATGACCCAGGGCGGCCCGCAACGGACGACCGACGTGGTCTCTTTCCACATTTTCCAGGAGGCCTGGCGCAAGTACGAGGCAGGCATGGCCAGCGCTCAATCGTATGTCCTGTTCGCAATGATCCTGGTGGTAGCCGTGTTCCAGATCGCCTTGATGCGCAAGGGACTCGATCGCGAGGAGGCGGCCCAGTGAGCCGACGGGGCGTGAAAATCGCGCTGCACTATCTGGTGCTGCTGTTGATCGCGGCCAGCACCGTTCTGCCATTCGTGTGGATGTTGTTCACCTCCCTGCACGGGCAGCGGGCCGAACTCCCGACGATGGCGAACCTGTTCTCCCCCGCCGGCGGATACCATTTCGACAACTACCGCTATGTCCTGACCTACGGCGAACTGCCGGTCTGGCGCTTTGCGGTGAACAGCGTGATCGTGACCACCGGCGTGGTTCTCTTCCAGCTGGCCCTGTGCTCCTTGGCCGCGTTCGGATTCGCCCGCCTCCACTTCCGGGGACGCAACTCGATCTTCTTCCTGTTCCTGCTCACCATGATGATCCCCGGCCAGGTGCTCATTGTCCCTCTGTTTCTCATGGTGCAGAAACTCGGCTGGCTCGACAGCTACTGGGGACTGATCATTCCGTATCAGTACCTGAGCACGGCTTTCGGCACATTCCTGCTCCGCCAGTTCTTCGTGACTATCCCGCACAGCCTGGACGAGGCCGCGCGCCTCGACGGCTGCAGCGAACTGGGCGTGTTCTGGCACGTCATCCTGCCGAGCTCGAAGCCAGCCTTGGCCACCGTCGCGGCTTTTGCCTTCATCTGGACGTGGACGGACTTCTACTGGGCCTTGCTCGCGTCAAGTTCGCGAACCATGCGTCCGCTCGAAGTCGGCCTGTCCGCCTTCCGCGACTCCTACGGCATGACCTGCTGGTCGCTGCAGATGACCGCCGCCGTGATCGTTCTGGTGCCCGTCCTGTTGGTGTTTCTCGCTCTGCAACGCTACTTCGTCCGCGGCGTGGTCACGAGCGGGATTAAAGGATAGCAGATATGTTCGCAATGACCGGCCTTGCAGGTTTGCCCCTGTTGCGGAACTACCGCAGCAGGCGGGAGAGCAGTTACGATCGCACCGGCGCGAACCGCGACTGGATGGACATCAAGGGCGGTACAACCAGGACCATCGCGAAGCTCGAAGGACCGGGGTGTATTCGCCATATCTGGAACACCATGCTCTTCACCAATGAGGACTACTTCCGGCGAGTCGTGCTGCGGTTCTTCTGGGACGACTGCCCCGAGCCCAGCGTCGAATGCCCGATCGGCGATTACTTCGGGCTCGGCCACGGCAAGCGCAAGAACTTCGTCACCGCGGTGATGCAAATGAGCCCCCAGGACGGGCGGGCCTTCAACTGCTGGTGGCCGATGCCGTTCCGCAAGTCCGCCCGCATCGAAATCGAGAACCCCGGCGACGAGACCTTCCCGTACTACTACTACATCGACTACGAAAGCTACGATTCGCCGGCGGTGCTCGACGGCCAGGCCTTCTTCCATGTCCAGTGGCGGCGGGAGAACCCGACCGGTGCCTGGGGCGACGAGTACAACCACCTCATGCCCGACCGGGCAAGCGAATGGCGGGAGAAGCTCCACTTCGGCGGCGATCCGAGAGCGCTGAACAAGTCCAACAGGGACAACTACGTGATGCTCGACGCCGTCGGCGACGGGATCTACTGCGGTGCCCACCTGAACATCGATGTCTTCGAGCGGCAGAAGAACGAGTGGTACGGCGAAGGCGACGACATGATCTTCATCGACGGTGAGCCCTGGCCGCCGTCCCTGCACGGCACCGGCACCGAGGACTGGTGCAACACCGCATTCGGTCCATCGCAGGAGTACACCGCGCCGTACCACGGCATACTGCTCTACAGCGGCGATGAGCACGGCAAGTGGCGGGGCAAGCAGACCATCTATCGCTACCATATCGAAGACCCGATCCGCTTCCGCAAGTCGATCCACGTCTCCATCGAGCACGGCCACGCCAACAAGCTCGGCAACGACTACAGCAGTACCGCATACTACTATCTGAGTCGGCCGGCTCGAGGCGGCGTTCTGCTTCCCGTCGAGCAGCGGCTGCCGCGGCCGGATCCCGTCCAGAACCCGCCCCAGTAAGGCCCGTGCGGCAGACATCCCGCGGCCTCACATTCCACCTGAAGCACCGCCGCCAAGACGGCGAGCGGCGACCGGGCAGGGAGTCCGGATGAGACCCGCGCCGCAAACCCGTCCTTCCGCTGCCAGCGTCTCGGTGAACGAAACCCGCCGTCGCAGAAACACCCGGGCCCCGGCTGCCGCCTCCTGCGAGACGCCTCCGGGGCCCGGCTTTCATCAATCCTCTACCCGCTGCTTCTCTTGCGGATGACCTCGGTCATCAGGGATAGCAGTTCGGGTCGAACGGCGTGACCATGTCGTTGCTCAGACACCTCTGGAACAGGCCGAAGTCGACCTGGTCCACATGGCCGTCCGTGTTGAGGTCCGCGCACGAGCAGTCCTCGCCTTCCGGAGGAACCGGCGGGCCCAACATCGGACCTGTGTAGCACGGGACGAAGTACAGGTCCAGGTCATCCTTGTTGACCTTCCCGTCGTTGTTGCAGTCCGGTCGGAACCGCGGCTTGAACGTCAGCGCAACCAGCGTGCCGGTCGTGTCGCCCTGGAAGAAGTAGATGCGCTGTTTGCCGTCTGCCCCGGTCGGGCCGAGGATCGGGCCGCCCACGGGCGGTGAGGTGGACATGGTGTCGTAATCGAACCAGCGGTCCTGCGGATTCTGCGGCGGGGCTTCCGTGAGCAGCGGGGTGGCCGTCACGTCCATCGCCACCACGTGAGCGCTGCCGCTCTCCGTACTCGTGCCGGTCAGAACGATGCTGTGCCCGCTCTGGTTCTTGAACAGGCCGCCGTAGCCGCGGTTCTCACGGTACAACTCGTCCATCTGGTAGTACCCGTTACCCGCGAAAGCGCTCGGCGTAGGAGCAGGCCCCTGCCTGATCACGACGTTGTCGACGTAGAGCGGGCCTGAGCCGGATGCTCCCGGGCCGACCTCGAAGTCAATGCCCGCAATGGACACATCGCTCGTTCCCGCAGTGGCCGACTGGTCGCCGAGCTGGAGCGTGACCGTGCCCGCCGCAGGGTTGAAAATGTATGCGACGTGTTGCCAGACGCCCGGAGTGACGGCGATCTTGCCGGAATCGCCGGACGTTCCCAACAACCCGCTTCCGTTGTGCATCACCGTGTACCACCCGTTGTAGCTCACGTTGTCCGCCAGCCACATGAAACCCTTGGTGTCGGTGAAGTACTGATCCCACTCGATGGTGACGCCGGCCCCGGTGTCGGCCGCCGCCGCACGAACCGCCCCCATGTAGGAGGTGTAGTCGTCAGGACTGGTGCCCGTGGGGGCGAACGAGAGGACCTTGCCATGTCCACTGCTGGTGGGGTCTTTGACAATCTCCGGATCGGGCTGGGGTGTACCCGCGTTGTCCCGAGCCCAGCCGTCCTGCCCGACGACCGTCCCGAGCAGGAAACCTTCAAACCCGGCTGAGTCATAGACAACCTGGGGCAGCGGCGGTGTCACCGATCCGGGAATGCTGATCCCCAGATAGCGTACCAGCTGGCCGCTGAAGCCGCCCGCGATGACGTCGACGCCGTTGAAGTCGACCGCGCCGAGGTCCTCGAAGCCGTGGCCGCTGTTGTTGGCCGCGTTGCCGCTCGAGGCCGGCAGGCTGCCGTCCAGATTCCACGCGTAGAAGGTGGCCCCGTAGTCGCCCCACGTGTGGGTGCAGACTCGCTGCGCGCTGCTCACGTAAACCACGTGGCTGCGGGCCACTTTCCCACCGTAGTCCTTCCAGGCCAGATAGGCGCCCGTCGGGTTGGCCACCACAGCGTACATGCCGGCCGCCCCGCCTCCGTCCGCGTTGAAGTACAGGCCGTGGGCCCCGGGGCCAAAAGCGCTCGGAACCAGGGTCATCTGACCACCGGCGGAGGCTTCAAAACCGGAAACCAGCTGGTCGGCGACAATCTCGCCCGTGCTCGCCTTGAGCACGTAAATGCCCTTGTCTCCCGATTGGGCTCCGACCACGTACAGGAACCCCTGGTAGAGCACCGGCGTCAGCCGACCGGCGTTCGTGAAGCCGGCGTTGGGGAGCGCCGCGTCCCACACGCGGTGACCGTCGGCCTTGGAGAAGGCCGCGACACCCGCGTCGGTCGTCACGTAGATATTGCCATTCTCGCCCTGGCCGACCACCGGGGAGCTCATGTCACCTGCGCCCAAATCCTGGTTGGTGCCGGCGACGTTGCCGGTCCAGCGGATCGTCCCGGTCGGCGTGGCCGAGGCCAGGAAGCCGTCGATCGTCTTCCAGTAGAGATTGCCGGCCTCGTCAAAGCTGATGCGGCCATAATGGGTGGCCGGGCCCAGGCCCGCGCCTTTCACGTCCAGGGTCCAGTCGACCAGAGCGGCATTGCCCCAGTCGTCATGGAGAACCATCCCGGCGTCACCGGAGGACTGGGTACCCGAAATGTTGGCGGCAACCGTGCCCCACGGCGGGGCAACTTCATCCCCGCCGGTCAGCGCCTCGACCACCTGCACCTGCCAGACCTCGGTGTCGCTCCCGCCGGCGTTCGTGGCCTGAATCCCGATCGTCACGGAGCTGCCGATCTCTCCCGCGGTCGGCGTCCAACCGCCGATTGCACCGGTGGTGGCGTTGACCGTGAGCCCGGCGGGGCCCTCAGTCTTGGCCCAGGTCACGGGGAGCGTGCCCTCGGCCAGCGAGGGTTGGTAGAGATAGACGCTTCCCGCGTAGGCCTTGCCCGTTGGGATCGTCTTGATGGTCGGCGGCACGACCACCACTTGGATGTCGAAACTCTCGGTCCTGGTGTCGGTGCCGTTGGTGGCCTGGACCACCACCGGATAGGTGTTGCCGACGTCGCTGGGCGCCGGCGTCCAGGTCAGGATGCCCTTGTCGTCAATCGCCATTCCGGTCGGGCCGGTGACGCTCCAGACAATCGCCGGCGGAGCGCACAGGCTGGTGATGAAGTGGTTCTTCTTGTACTGGATGCCGGGGTAGGCCGTTTCCAGGGTCAGGTCCGGCCCGACTCGCAACTCGGCGAAAATGTGCAGGTTCTTCATGTCGAGGAAATCACCGCCGGTGCCGGCCCAGTCCGTGCCGTAGAAACGAATCCGGGTGATCTTCGTGGGATCGAAGGTGTTGCCCTGGTAGTTTGTGTCAACGTAGTGGGCGGTCGTCCCGTAGCGGTTCTCGATGGGGTCGGGGTTGTTCAACGCGATCTTGGCGTGGCTCCATGTCGGGTAGTGGTCGTCTCCCCGCTGGACCATGTAGAAGTACTCGTAGTCACGATACCCGAGCAGCGTCGTGCCGTCGGCCGAGTAGGTGTACGCCCGCATCCGGACCGGGGCGTCACTGTAGTTGCCGGTCTGGAAGTAGCGCAGATCGACTTCGAGGGTCAGCGCGCATCCGTCGCCGGTGAAGTCGAGATCGCCGAGCCCCGCCAGTCGGAAATCGACGTACGGGCCGTAGAACCAGCCGGAGCCGAAGTTGTTCCGGCAGTAGCCCGGCGTTTCGTCGGAGCGGAAGCTCAGACTGCCATTGAGCCCTGCGGGCACGTAGATGGCGGGCCCGCTGCCCAGGTCCATCGGCTCATCCATCGGGATGAAGATCTCCAGCCCCGAGGCGGCCCCCGCGGTGCAGGCCAGTGCCAGAACCAGGGATAAACGTTTGAGGTGTCTCATTCCGTCTCCTCCTTTGTTGAGGTGAGTGCGTTCCCGAGGGGAAGGCCACGCGTCAACCCCCCTGAGTTGGGTCGTCTGGTCAAACGGGGACGGCTCGTGCACGCACCGGCTCTCCGTTTCGGTGCCGGCCTCAAGCCTCGACTTTCCCCCTTGGTATTCCACACAGTTCTTCCTCGCCCTTCCGTCTGAGAGGCCGAAGGTCCGGCTTCCCTTTGCTTCGTTCCGTCGACCCGTGCCGGGCAATGAAGCCGCCCGGCGGTTCAGTACCCGCGGCCAGGCCGGCTCCGGTCAGTACCCCACCCAGCCTTTGCGGGTGACGACCGTCTTGGCCCAGGTCTTCGTGTCCGAGTAGTAGCCGGGGTCGAGTTCCTTGGGCGAGCCGGGGCCCAGGGGGTACTCGTTCTTCGTGCTGTCGTAATAGCCCCCGCTGATATTCCTGACGTTGTAGGTGTCGTTCCAGAGACCAACCTCGGTGTGCTCGCCGGAACGCCAGAAGTACTTGTCCGTCGTTCTCAAGCCGCGGAGCAAGGCCGAGTTGGGGTAGGTGTCGCCGAGATCCAGTCTGACCGGCCGCACACTCGAGTCCGCGAAGGCAAAGTTGCCCACGGGTAACCGGTTGGTCCCGTGCCGGTAGGCGGCCCCGTTCGACCCCCAGTAGGTGACCTCGAAGTTGTTCCGAAGCAGCCCGGCTGCGCCAAAGCCGTGCATCCAGTTCCAGTTGCCCTCTCCGGCCAGGACCAGACTGCTGGGCGTGGCCTTGCCCAGCGTGAACCCAGACTTGTCCGTGGTCTTCCAGCCCTGCGAGGACATCACTACCGAAATGGCATAGCTGTAGTCGGCACCCGGGCCGCCGCCCAGCCGGGGAGGGTAATTGAAGCTCCAGGACTGCCCTCGCTGCCTGTTGAGCGGGTCGGGCTTCTTGTCGGTCGCGCAGTACCCGACCTCGAGGTCTCCGAGGTACTTCCTGGTGAAAAGAACATCGATCCACGTGGCCATGACACGCCCGGTAGGATCGGCCGAAGCCCCATCGTCGATGTCCGGGTACGCCCGGTACGTCTCGTACGCGTACCCGAGGGCAGTGCTGATCTGCTTGAGCCCCGCGGCGCACTTGACGGTCTTGGCCTGCTCGCGGGCCGCGGTCAGCGAGGGAAGCAGAATGGAAACCAGCAGGGCGATGATCGCCACGACCACCAGGACCTCGATCAGCGTGAACGCCTTGCGAAATGGAATTGTGCTCACGATTCACTCACCTCATTTCTTCGGAAGGTCCGCGGCTCCGGTCGACTGGCTGCCACAGTGCGGGCATTTCGGCATCATCGGCGCACGGGGAGGCGTCCCCACCGGCTGCGGGACAAACGTCTTGTCGCACTGGTTGCAGTGATAGAGCCGCCATGCGTCCATCTTCCCGCACTTCGGGCAGGCGATCGGGGGCAGCTGCTCAACCTTCAGATTGGCCTCGAACGCGTGACCGCACGCCCGACATTGCATCATCGTATCGTAGTCGTCGCGGCTGGTCAGGGCATTCTCGGACCCCGACCGTACATAGTATAGGACGCCCGCCAGCACGAGGATCCCAACGCCGATCGCTATCTTGACTCCGTCGCTCACGTTGGCACCCCCGCGCTCAGAGCGCGAAACCAGCGCCCCCCGTCCCACCACCCCTTCGGATGCCCAACCCGCCTCAAGGTGCCCTTCAGTAACCTTCAGAGGTCGTCCACTATACTAGTCACCGATCCAATATATAGGATAATGGGGCCCGCTCCCAGTTTCAAGGCTGTGCAAAGGATTATTGTGCGATTCGTATGGGACCAGAGCAGGCCAGCCGGGAGTGCGAAGGTACATCCTGAGCGGGGGCAATCGATCCGCCAGAGTCCGCATTCAGTCCCGCATGTACGCAACCACCATGAAAGTGACCGCGTCCTCGGTTCCAATGTTCTCCAGCATGTGGGCCGTGTCCGCCGGGTAGTAGGCCGAATCGCCGGGATAGAGCTCGCAGGTCTGATCTCCCGTCGTCACCCGGATTGTCCCATGCCGGACAGTCAGGAATTCGTGTGTCCCTGAAAAATGCGCCGGGCTCCGAAGCACGCCACCCGGGCTGAGCAGAAGCTCGTGAAACTCAATGTCCTTCTCCAGGTGAAGCGGAGACAGCGTTCGCCATCGGCAACGCCGGTCCAGCCGGTAATGATAGGTGCGGTCATCGGCCCGGATGACCTCGATGGCCGTCGCTTGGTGAGCTTCCTCGAGCAGGGCCGAGAGCGCCAGCCCCAGACCCTGGGCGATACGATAGACCGCTGTCAGCGTCGGGTTCGCCTGATACCGCTCGATCTGGCTGAGCATCGAACGGCTGACGCCGGAGGCGGCCGCCAGTTGCTCCAGCGTCCAACCCTTTCGCTTCCGCACCGCCCGAATGCGATCACTCAGCGCCCGGCGGATTCCTTCCGTCTGCGCCAGACGCCCGTTGCCGTCTCCATTCTCAAGTTCAACGTCGATCTGCCTCTTGCCTTCAGTCATGTAAGGCGGTCCTTCATCGAGCGAGGAACCGTATCGGTACGTCACCGGTGAGTTCCATTATATGAGATCCAGGATCCTGGATGACCGCTTCCATTATAACGGAATGTGACCGCAAAGAGGAAGAACCGCCATCTGCGAAATGCGATCGCTGCTTGCTTGCCACCGGCGCTCGCCGGGAAGGTTGCGAACTCAGCTATCGACGGTTGGAATGGAGCGTAGTACCCCGGCCCCCCCGGAGAGCTGATTCATACGTTGCCACGACGAGAGGCGGTAGGCCGATCGCCGCCCAGGAGGCTCTCGAGGCAACGTGCTCCGGGCGGCGATCGGCTTTCCGCAAGCGATTCAGGATGCGGTGATCAGCGTCGACGGCGAATCAGTACCAGGCCGCCCAGGCCAAGCAGGGCCAGCGTCGCGGGCTCGGGTGTGATCGCGAAGTTCTTGAAGTCCACGAAGTCCTGCCCCTTGCCGCTCCAGTCAGTGCCGTAGAACCGAATCCGGGCGACCTTGGTCGGGTCGAATGGATTAGTCTCCGGGTCACTGTCGGTGTAATTCCAGGCGGCCTTGTCATTCAAGGGAACGGACTTGTGCGTCCACGTGCGGTAGAAACTCTCCCCGGTCGGACCGTAGAAAATACCGTAGTCTCGATTCCCCACGTATGCGCCTGCGTCCGTGTATGTGTAGGCTCGGAAGAAGATCGGGGCATCACCGTAAGGATTCGTGTTATCGCCGCCCTGGAAGTAGCGAACGTCGATCTCCATCGTCGCTCCCGGCGTGGTGAAGTCGATGTCGCCGAGCCCCAACAGGCGGAAATCAATGTAAGGACCGTAGTACCAGCTGCCACCTTTAATGCTGTTGCGGCAGTAGCCGGGCGTTTCGTCTGAGAGGAAACTCAGGCTGCCATCAAGCCCCGAAGGCACGTAGATGGCCGGTCCACTGCCCAGATCGATCTGCTGATCCAGAGGGACGCTCACCAGATTGCCGCCCATGGCAGGCAGGCCCACCAAGAGGCACAGAACGACGGAACTGACCAGTGCTCTCATTTCCAATCTCCTTTCATGGGTTCGTGTTCCTGGGCAACGCCTCTGCTGCCCCTCGCTTCCTCATCCGACGTCGATCGAGACCGGGCGATCATCCTCACCATGAGTCACTGGGCCACCAATCAGCCCGCGCGTGGCTCAACCCCCGAGACGCCCGCAGGTGCGGTAGGGCTACAAACATGTTTGAGGCTGGCCTACAGGTCCAGATGACGCAGTGGACGTGGGCAGCTCTCTTTCCCCGGGCACCCCAGAGGCACCCTGTCCCGATAACCTCAAGAGCCATAATATGCCCCGCGGGGGGCGTGCGTCAATCAAAAAGGGACTCAATTCCGTCACTATCTCAGAATTTCTTCCACCATCGTGGACAAGAGCAGGGCTTGGCAGGTTATCGGACGTATCCCAGCACACCTCGTCACGTGTCCTGCATCGGCAGTCTTCGCCAGGCAGACCATTCGGACGGTACCCACGGGGCGATGCCGGCCGGAGGCGAACCGCGGGCCGGGACCTTGGTGGTCTTCTCGCTTGCCAATCCGGCCGCCACCGCTACCCTATGGCGGATCTGTATCCTTCATTCCCTTGGGGAGGCGTGTTGATGTACCGAGTCCTGACGATTAGCTCCACCCTGCTCCTGATGTCTTGTGTCGCGTCGGCCGCCGGGCAGGCCCTTTCGGCTCCAACGGCTCGCGTCAAGGCCTCGCCTGTCAAGGGACCGGCTGACCTGCCCGACGATCCCACCATCTGGCCGAACAAGACCTGTTTCCGAGCCTCGGAGCCGTGGCTGGTCGAGAACCATACCCGGATCCGCAAGATGCAGCCTCGCGTCCTGGTGCTGAACTTCGCGAACGATGTGGAGATGTCGGCCATCAAGGACCAGACTGAGAAGTTCATCAAGGCCTTGGCCGAGAGCAGCAGGTACCACGGGTACCAAGATCCCAAGGCCCCGGCCTTCCTGGATTACCGCGTGGTCAAGTACGTCGACCTGCGCGACGAGAAGCCGGCACCGGACATGGCCAAGTCATCCAGCACCCTCTTTCCGGTGCTGCCGAGCAAGCCGGCCGACATGTGGTGCGACTACAAACGGCTCTACACCGAGGAGTTCGCCAAGTACTATGGCTTCGAAGATCCCTCCACGCCCGGTCGACATCTGGACCTCAAAGAGTTGATCCAGGCCGGAATCGTCCACGAACTCTGGTTCTACTGTATTCACGATCATAAGAAGGGCTGGCCGGCGTTCGAGGTCATCGAGCTCAAGCAGTACTACGACAAGGACGGCCGGCCGATTCCCGGCAAACACGGCAAGGCGGGCAATGGTGGCGAGGACGACACCATGCCGTGGACGGGGCACTCGTTCCGCATCTACTTCTTCAATCCCCACCGGGGCGTCGGTTGCCAGCTCGAGAACTTCGGTCACCTGCTGGAAGGGCACGCCAATCACGACACAATCGCTTACCACACGAAGTACTTCCGGGAGTTCGCGGGCCTCGATTGGGACAAGCGGCACAAGCTGCCGTTCAAGTCACTCTATGAGATGTCCTACGATCGCGAGAAGTGCAAGGTGACCTATCCTTCGGAAAACAAGATCATCATGCTCCACGAGGGCAAGGAATACTCCGTCGCCCCGTTCGACGTGTTCTGCGGCAGCAACCACTGGCCCCCCGGTGCGAGGTACCACTACGATCTGGATAGCCCGAACACTGTCGAGTGCGCCATCGAGAACTACCGCTTGCGCAACGGCCCGCCAGGCAAGGACAAGCTCACCGAGTTCAACATCAAGATGACCGAGCAGTATCGCGCGGTGGCTCCGGACTGCATGGGCCGGTGGATCGTCTACTGGTGCCAGTCGATGCCCGGCCTGGACAACAACTGCATCGACGACGACGGCAGGCCCATGAAGAACTGGTGGGTGTACTTGTTTTATTGAGAAGCGCGGGGCACAGTTTCACCGAAGGCGGCGAACGGCCTCGAGGTCACACCGGATATCAAGCGATGGAGGCATGTGATGTCCCGTTCATGCGTGTGGGCGACGGTCGGGGCGGTTCTGTTCTGGATGAATGCCGGATGTCAGGGCACGTCGCTGAGCAAGCCGGGAATGGAGATCAGCCAGAATACCAGCATCACCAAAGGGGTATACTCCTTGATCGATCCGGACGGCAAGGGGGCCGTGCGAGTCAAGGGTGACAACATCACTGTGGATTTCCAGGGTGCCACCCTCGATGGGGCCAGGCCGGCTCAGCAGCCCGATGAGTTCAGCGGCACGGGCGTGGTTGTGACCGGCAGCAACATCACCGTTCGCAACCTCAGGGTTCAAGGCTACAAGGTGGGCATCCACGCGGTGAATTGCCCCGGCCTGACCGTCGAAGACGTCGACGTCTCGGGCAACTACCAGAAGCACTTGCTCTCGACGCCCGAGGCCGAGGACGGCAGCGACTGGCTCTTCCCGCACAACAATGACCAGGAGAAGTGGGTCGTGCAGTATGGTGCAGGGCTGGCCGTCGAATCCTCCGATCGGGTGACCATCCGCCGGGTGCGGGCCCGGCACGGCCAGAACGGCATCATCATCGACCGGGTCAACGATTCCAGGATCTACGACAACGACTGCTCCTTCCTGTCCGGATGGGGACTGGCCTTGTGGCGGTCAAACCGCAACACCATCAGCCGCAATGCATTCGATTTCTGCGTGCGCGGCTACAGCCACATGGTCTACAACCGCGGGCAGGACTCGGCCGGCATCCTCATGTTCGAGCAGAACTGTAACAACACGATCGCCGAAAACTCGGTGACTCACGGCGGCGACGGCTTCTTCGGATTCGCCGGCCGGGAAGCCCTCGGTGAGGCTCCGCCCTCCACTCCTGGCTTTGACTACCGGCGCAAGGGTAACAACGACAACCTGCTCATCGGCAACGATTTCTCCTACGCGCCGGCTCATGGCATCGAGATGACCTTCAGCTTCGGCAACAGGTTCATGAACAACCGCATGGTCGAAAACGCGATCTGCGGTGTGTGGGGCGGCTACTCGCAGGATACGCTCATTTCCGGCAATACCTTCGAGGGCAACGGGCAGATGGCCTACGGCTCGGAGCGCGGCGGAATCAACATCGAGCACGGTCAGCGCAACCGCATCATCCGCAACACATTCAAGGACAACCGGTGCGGCGTGTTCTTCTGGGGCGGACCGAACGAGCGGTTCGCGTCCATGGGCTGGGGCAAGGCCAACAACTTCGAGTCCAAGGACAACGTCGTCGCGGGCAACACCTTCGACGGTGACCAGATCGTTTTGCAGCTCCGCGACAGCACGAACTGCCTCTTCATCGACAACAAAACCACCAACGTTGGCAAAGTGATCGACGCCAGGGCCGGTTCCGAGCCGGTCGAGAAGGGCGAGTACGAGTATGAGTTCGATGTGAAGTACCCGGTGTACGGCGACACCCGACCGGTGGGGGCCCGCAAGCACCTGCGCGGCCGGGACAAGATCATCATGACCGAGTGGGGGCCCTACGACTACACCGGGCCGCTGGTTTTCCCCACTCAGATCTCGGGCGGCGAAAAGGCCTCCCTGCAGGTGCTGGGCCCCTCCGGCAGCTTCGAGGTGACCCGGGTTACCGGTGACGTGCAAGTCGCCCCGATGCGCGGCAATCTGCCCGGCAAGGTAACCGTCCAGGTCCCCGGACCGGGTCTGCATCCGTTCAACCTCACGATCCGGGCGGACGGCAAGACCATGACCGCCGAGGGCTCGCTTCTCCTGGCCCAGTGGAACGTCCAGTTCTTCAAGTGGGATCCGGCCGCTCTCGATCCCCGCGAGCACCAGGATCGCTGGGACAAGCTCATCGCTGGCCAGCCCGTCGAACGCAGGAAGCTCAACGTGATCGACTTCAAGTGGGGCGGCGGGGCCCCCAGCGAGAAGGTCGGCCCGGATCATTTCGGGACCGTGGCGGAAACGACGCTTGACCTGCCCGCCGGCAAGTACAAGGTCTGGACGATTTCCGACGACGGTATCCGCGTGTCCGTGGACGGCAAGCGAGTCATCGACGACTGGACGTGGCATCCCCCAAAGGAGAACACCGCCCCGATCGACCTCGAGGCCGGAAAGCACAAGATACGAATCGACCATTTCGAGATTGACGGCGTGTCGCAGCTGCAGTTTCGCATCGAACCGCTGCGGTGAGAGATGACCGACTGTCCATGAGCGACCGTGTCGGTGTCAAAACCGCCGCCTGGGCTCCCCCGGCCCCGTCCGGCGAACTGATTCCGCCCCGCTCGCGGTTTCGCCCGGCGTGTTGAGTCGACCTTCCGCTCATCTTGTCCTTCCCCGGAATGCCGGAGCGGCCGAATCTGCTCCGTTCACTTTCGCTTGCCGTCGGGTACAATCAAGGAATCGGGCGTGGTTCCCGGCCCCCCGTCGCGGAGGATGGTGATGCCGATGTGCATGATGAGCAGACCAGGTTCGTGTCGACTGCCGGTTATCGCTGCGGTTGTGCCGTGCCTGCTGCCTTTCGGCGCGGTCGCCCAGACCGTAACGCCGGTATACCCGCGTGCACTGGTCATCAACTTCGATCCGATCCTCGAGAAGCAGGGCATGCAGCGGCTGCACGCGGCTTACGGTTGGACCGACCCGGCCGTGCTGGCCGCAGCGTATGTCAACGACCTCAGAGCGTCCAGCCACGACCTGGTCAACTTCCGGATTACCCGCACGATCAACCCCGACGTCTATCCGGTGAAGGCCGACGGCTTCCAGTACACCGACACGACCTTCCAGCAGTGTTGGCCGGGCGGCGGCAGCACGTACTGCCATTCACCCGACGGTGTCGACTACCGGGCCGTCGCCCGTGATTACGATCTGGCCCGCAAAGTCGATTCCGGCGAGATCGACGAAGTACTCATGTTCGGTGCCCCGTACTTCGGCTACTGGGAATCGACCATGGCCGGTCGTGGCGGCTACTGGTGCAACTCCAGCCCGCAAACCCGTATTCCCTGCTCCAGGATCTTCATCATGATGGGCTTCAATTACGAGCGCGGCGTCGGCGAGATGCTCGAGGATTACGGCCACCGGACCGAATCGATCATGCGACGCGTCTACGGCAGCTGGTCGGCCCAGCAGACTCACGCATGGAATCGCTTCACCCTGTACGACAAGCAGATCCCCGGTGAGGCCGCCTGCGGCAATGTACACTTCGCCCCCAACAGCACGAGCGACTATGACTGGGGCAACAACCGATACGTCGACATCACGTGCGACTGGTGGCTGGACAGCTTCCCCGTGGGCTACCCCGATGAAATTGGCCCCAAGAGGTTGGTCAACAAGACTGAATGGGGCTACGGCGATATGCGTCTTCACCATAAGTGGTGGTTCAGCCGCATCCCGCATGTCGATGGCTCGATCACCGAGTACGGCATGACCCGACTGAACAACTGGTGGGCGTATATGCAGGATTTCAACAACCACCCGGAGAGCAACGGCGACTTCGCCCCCGGCGGCTCCGTCCCCCCGGCCGTCGCTTTCCCCGGAACGCCGGGACCCGTCACCGCCAGCCCTCATGACCAGTGGTCGCCGAGGGTGAATGCCTCCGGCCGCATCGTCTGGAGCGGCTCCGACGGAGAGGACTTCGAGATCTACTCCGCGAACGCCAACAGCAGCAGGCTGATTCAGATCACGGACAACGCGATGAGCGACGAGTCGCCAGAAATCAATGCCAGCGGACAGATCGTCTGGCAGTCATTCGATGGGCAGGACTTCGAGATCTGCACCGCCAATGCTGACGGCACCAACCTGCGCCAGATCACCAGCAACACCGTGAACGACTGGCACCCCGCCATCAGCGACAGCGGGCGAATCGCCTGGGATGCCTTCGACGGGCAGGACTACGAAATCTACAGCGCCAACGCCGACGGTACCGACATCCGCCAGGTCACCGCCAACAGCGCCTCCTCCGGCTATCCCCGCGAGGACGTCTGGCCGCGGATCAACGCCTCCAGCCGAATCGTGTGGTTCGGCTACGACGGCGCTTCCTGGCAGATCTACAGCGCTAACGCTGACGGGACCGATCTGGTCAACCTGTCCAACGCGACATTCAACAACGAGTATCCGCAGATCAACGACGCCGGCCGGGTCGTCTGGCAGGGCTGGCCGAGCTCCTGGAACAGCACCAATTGCGAGATCTACTCGGCCGATGCCGCCGGCGGCACGGTCGAGCGTATCACCGACAACTCCTACGAGGATTGGCACCCCCAGGTCAACGACAGCAATCTGGTCGTCTGGATGGCCCGGGCCGAAGCCGGCAAGTGGGTCATCCGCAGCGCCTCCGCGACCGGTGGTGGCCTGGCCACGGTGAGCTCCACCACCCAGCATAGCCAGTACCCTCAGGCGGACAACGCCGGCCGGATCGCCTGGCAAGGCTTCGACGGCCACGATTGGGAGATCTACCAGTCGGTGGACGGCCAGATTCAGAAGATCACAGACAACGACTACGACGACCGGGCTCCCCGGATGAACGATACCCAGGCTGTCGTCTGGCACGCGGCCAGCAGCGTCGGAACCGACGGCGATGTGAGCCAGATCTGGTCCAGCATCACGACCCGCCCTATCTCCGCCGATTTCGACGGCGACCGGGACGTGGATCTGGCGGACTTCGGGCACCTCCAGCATTGCCTGACCGCTACCCGTCTGGAGCCGGTCACCCCCGGGTGTGACGATGCCGACATGGATGACGACGGCCACGTCGACGAGGTGGATCTGAGCCGCTTTCTGGCATGCGTCAGCGGAACGGATATCCCGGGCAATCCTGATTGCGACCGTGATTGACCAGTTCGAGTCAGTCGCGGGGAATCCCGAGCACTGCTCCCGCACGCTCATGCCGACAGCACCCCGGCGGGTTCCCCCCCCTCATTGACTGTGCCAAGCCCCTCTGGTCCGAGCGACAACGGACCGCCATTCTCATCGCTTCGGGGTGCTCACCATGTGACTCGGAAGTCTCCAGGACAGGGCACCCGCACACCCCAACGAGAAACGGCTCCGCGAGGCCGGCCAAACCGCCAAGCACCGCCTCCTCCGTGATCGATCCGGCTCGCCGGTTACCAGGTGTACTTCACGCAGGCGCCTGTGGTCGTCGGCGCGACCACGGGTCCCCCCGTTACCCTGACCCGACGCAGCGGCTTTGGCGGGTTGTGAAGGGTCAGAATACCGGTAGCGCCCGGCCTGACCGTCACGTCAATCGGAGCGTCGGCCTCTCCGTTGACCGGAATCCGCACGATCGCGCGGCAGGTGCAGTCGACGAACGGAAAGCCATTTCGCTTCACCCGGACGCCGTCATTCAGATCAACGTCGTAGATATCGTCACCGATGTGCATGTTGCGGATGCCTGCGTCGGGAAAACGCAGCGAGCCGAACCGCAGGGCGCCGGTCGCCTCGGCGTCGATCAGCTCCTGGATGGCGATGAAAGCCATCAGCCCACCCCAGTGGTAGAGCCGGGCCGCGTTCCAGACGTCGCCGCCCGCGCCGGTGTCGGCGTTGTAGTTCTCATAGACTCCGCCGTCCTTGCGCCAGTTTTCCATGAACATGGTCAACCCGCGGCTGGCCAGTTCCGCCGCCGCGTTGTTCATGCGATACCGCCGCAGGCCCTCGGCCAGCAGGAAATTGAACGGGCCCCAGATCCGCCCGCGCCAGTAGTCGTTGTCCGGGTAGGCCGGGTCGGTTCGGGCGATGGCCGGCACGACATACCTGCCCCAGAACTCCTTCTCGTTGAGCAGGTGCTCCTTGACCATGCGCTCCGCACGGCTCGGGTCGGCCACCCCGGCGATCAGCGGGAAGAAGGAAGTTGGCGACCACCGCCTCGAAAACCGCCCGTCCCAGTGCCGATTGGCATACAGACCGTGCTCTTCGTCCCACAACTGCTCGTTGATCCGCTCGCGGACCGCCTCGTATTCCTTCCGATAGGCGGCCGCCTCCTTGAGCCGGCCAAGCCGCTCGGCCAGCCGGGCCAGGGCCTCGCAGTCCATCGCGTAGTAACTGTTCAGTCCGACGTCGGCCAACTCGAAGGTGTTCGCCTTCTCGTTGAACGGCACCTCATCGTACATGGGCGAGTTGTCCAGCCCGCTCTCATACATCGCACACTTGGCGGTGTGCTGCAGCGACGGATTGTAGGGGAGCAGCTGCGGAAACTCGTACCGGGGCGTCCCGTCGGTACCCCATTCGAGTAGACCGTCGCCGTTCCCGTCGCGATGAGTCATCCAGTAGGTGTGCCATTTCCGCAGCCGAGGATAGACGCCCTTGAGCCAGTCCAGGTCCAGACTGAATTGCTCGGTCTTCCAGATCATGTAGGCGCCCAGCGGGGGCATCGAGCGATCCATCGAGACCGCCCCGTGAGCCATGAAGTAGTTGGGTACCATGCCAACCTCGTCGATCGCTGCGGTCACCGCCTCGAAATTCGATCGGGCCAGCTGCCGCGATTCGCTCGACACCATGGTGCCGACAAGGAACGTGTCCCAGCAGAACACGAGCACGCCGCGCCAGTCGTAACACCAGTCCCGGCTGACCGGCGAGCTCAGCAGACCCCGCCGCGTGTCAAACAGCGTGTTCCACGAAACCGCGTGCATCATGGCCTCCGGGGCGTCGGCCAGTTCGCCGCGCCCGGTCAGGGCGGTCCGCTCATAGGCTTCAAAGGAACCCGCCGCGGCCCGCGTCGCCTTGCTCGGTGTCAGGATCAGCGTGGCCGAGCGGCCCGGCTTGCCTGCCGCATATGGCTCGGCGATGTTCAGAAAGTAGCCCGTGGGCCAGGTCGCGTTCTCGAGACCCACCTTCCAGTGGGCAAAACCCCCGCTGGTGGCCGAATTGACCCTGACCGTCTCACCCACCGGGGCCAAGAACAGAAAAACAATCCGGTGTCTGCTCTCACCCAGCGGTGACACAGTGAGCCGGAGTTCACCATCCGTGTCAGTGGCCTCAGCCCGGTAGATGCTCTCTCCGATCGCGAACTCAAGTCGCGCCGGAAGACCCAACGGTCCGTGTGGCCCCAGCTTTCGGACATCACTCCACCGGAAGGTGTCATGCAGCTGACCGAGCTTGCGACTGTCGGGACTGGGAGGTGGAACATGCTCATCCCAGATCGCATACTGCACGACTACCTCGGTCTTGCCCTTCCGAAGAAACACCATCCGGTTGAAGCCGCGAAAATCCCAGGTGTTCCAGCCCGTCGGTTTGTGCGGTCCCATCTGCGTCTCCCCATCTTCCCTCTGTCCTCGAGGTCAGCCCCCGAGAGCCGTCCGCGGAACTCACCACTCTCCACAACTCGATCGCGACCGGCAACCCTCCAGGTCGACCACCGGCGTCCTGACCGAAGGGGAATAGTCTACCCGTGCCGAAACCTCCGGCCAGCCCACAGAAGTGACCGTGGCCCGCAGGGCGACGATCCCGACTCCGGTCGACCGGGTGCCCGGCGCATCCCGATGCCGGCGCCAGATTCGGCCCCTGCTCGTAACCGCTTGTGCGGACGAAGGCACGCGACGTCGAGGATGGTCGTTGTGTGGCGTCGACGGCAAGGAACAAGGATGGCGTGGGACAGCCTGGCTCGGGCGGCCAGCCGCGTTCCGAATCCCCGCTCGGGGGGGAGCAGCGAACGCGGGGTCACCTGTGGCCACCTGCCCAAACCGCGATCGCGCGTCGTCAGGGGCGGGGCTGGTTGTTGCCGGGCGGCCGCCGGAGCCCCTCAGCGAACTCCTGCGACCGGCAATAGCGCACCCACTTGTTGTTGACCGGGTCTGCAGAAACGCCAATCCCCGGAATGGGCCCCGTCTTCCACTGCCTCACCACCCTGTACTCCCCCATGTCGATCGGGCCGCGCGATTTGGCGTTGGTCATCCACATGCGGATCTGGCCCTTGTTGATCAGACCCAGCTCCGCTCGAACCTCAGGGTGGTCATCCTTGTTCTTCCCGCACAGCGCCGCGCCCTGAGCGCTGACGTTGATGACCTTGAGAATCTCCTTCCTGTTGCTCCCCCTCTCCGTGAGCTCGGCAAGTAGCACATTCTTGTCGTCGACGTACCGTTGCTTTCCCCCGCGAGCGTCTCGTCCCTGCGACATGGGTTCTACCTCCGCTTGGTATGCCGCAATCGTAGCCACAGAGCTGCCGTTTCAATCTCAAGCCCCGATCGCACGCGGAATGAGATCCGTGTCAGCTGCGGTCGGCGAACAACCACTCCCTCACGTACACCCTTCCGGCAGTCGACGTAGTCGGCTCGGCACTACAGGCCCGGCGGGTCAGTCTGCCCGTCGCGACCGCCGAGTGGCCGACACCTGCCGGCCGGGTGAGTTGCCTCTGTCCCGATAGGTTCATCCTAATGCACAATAACCGTCTGTCAATGGGGTTGCGGTCGCGGCCGGGGTCCCGGGACGTCATCGATCTTCCCTGCACGCGGAATGGTATTCAAGTGTGGCACCAAGACGAGCCTCGGGCCGACGCGTCCGATGTCATCTACTGCGCCACGATCTGCACCTGTCGCGAAGCCGCCACATTCTCATCGCCATGACGCACGTGTCCCCTTCCGAGGACCCTCGGGAAGGCCGGATCTTCGCGGACCTCGCCCCGTAAGGGCGTCTCATAAGACGCCGCTGCGGTCGCGGTGATGGGGCTTGGCCCGAGTGCTTCCACGACAATGGCCCTCATGGGTCATGGCGACACCATGCTTTTCATTCGATGATTCGAGTACCCGGCAACGACCGGGGCCCCTCGCCGGCGCCATCGGCGCGTACACCAGTGGCGGGACCGTTCGGCTCGGACATGACCGCCCTTCAGAACGACGGCGTGACCCGTACTTGGCCTGGCGCCCCGGGCTTGGCAGCAGTGAACGATTGGAGACGCAACCCAAGGGGGTGTTCCTTGCAGAAGCTGCAGCATATCGTTCGCCATGTGGAGGACATCTTCTCCACCCAGTCCGTCTCCAGCCTGAGTGCTCTGAGGGAGTCCTTGGATCAATTGGATGCCCGACAGCGGTTCTACATCCGACAGACCCTGGAGCGCGCCCGAGCGGTTGACCGAACCCTGCTGGTCCACCTCATCACCATGAAGTACCTGGTGGATCACTGGCATGATCAGGATACGGCCACCAAGGTGGCTGTACTCTGGTGCATCGATTCCCTCGCGGAGACGGAGTTTGCCCGAGCGGTTCTCCAAAGAAGCCCCGAGGTGAGCGAGATCTTCGGGAAGATCCAGGAACGATCGGCCCCAAAAATGGTGTCAGGATGGTTTTCTAGCCCAAAAATGGTCTCAGGATGGTTTTCTCGCCCTCGCCGATCCCCAGGCGAGATTTCAGCATGACGTTTCTGCTCTGACCGACAGCGACACGACTCCTCTCCAGGTGCGCGCCGCGACCCGGATTCACGCAATCGGCGCGGTGCTCATCCGGTCCAATTCCCTTTCCGGATCTCGCCGCTTGACACCCGTGGGGCCCGCCCTCTTGTTCGGGCCGGCGCTCGGCCCGCAGATCATGCGGGCAGGCAAATGGACACTCCGGGTATGCTCTCCATGTATGGTCAGCGCAAAGACCCCTATAGCCTCTTTTATACTCTTTTTTCTTTTAGGTCGGTGCGGGGCCCACGCCGCGTTCTCGGTTCGGCGGCTGCCCATGCCCACCCAGGCTCAGAACGTCGATCCGACCAAGGCACGTGCAAACCCACCAGACGTTCCGCAGGACGGTATGGCGGGTGAGACGCTCTCGCTTGCTGTCGGCCCGCATGTGGTTGCCCGTTTGCAGGAAAGCAGGGACCCTCGGTTATAATCCCGAATATCGACTTTGTCGGAGGAGCACAGAATGGGCGTATTGGGCAGTATTGCGGCCAGCGTCATCAGGGGTGACGATGAGGGCATTCCCAGATTGATCGGACAAGCCCTCGGACAAGGTATCCCCGCCAGAGAGGTCCTGGTCGAGGGCTTGCAGCTGGGCATGGCCGAGGTCGGCCGCCGATTCCGTGAGTGTGAGTTCTTCGTACCCGAGGTGCTGATCGCCGCCGAGGCCATGAAAGCCGGCATGGAAGAGCTTCGCCCGCATCTCGCCCAGCAGGGCGTCCAGCCGGCCGCCACGGCGGTCGTCGGAACGGTCAAGGGCGATCTGCACGATATCGGCAAAAACCTCGTCGCCATGATGCTGGAGGGCGCGGGCTTCGAAGTCGTCGATCTCGGCGTGGATGTGTCTGCCGAGAAGTTCGCCGCCGCCTGCCGGCAACGCCCCGTACAGCTCGTTGCCATGAGTGCGCTGCTGACCACGACGATCGTGCAACTGGACTCCGTGATCCGGTACCTGAAGAATGAAGTCGATCCCGTGCCCGTCATCATCGTGGGCGGTGCGGCCGTGACCCAGGAGTTCGCCGACCAGATTGGAGCCGACGGCTACGGCCGAGACGCTGCCACCGGAGCAATCGTGGCCAGGAGACTCTGCTTCGGACAGCGTTCGGCCTCGTCTTCGGATTAGGGGTCTAAAGGAGGCGTACAGTTCGTGCTAGGTTCCAAAGAGCTCTTGCTGTGGGGCTCGGCTTCTGCTCGGCGGGCGGCCGGAAACGGCGGCCGATGAACGCCATGTCGGTAGCAGGGCTCTCGTGGATCCGACCAGGGGGGATCGGTCACGGGGCGGCGAGCCTGACTCGTTACCACCCCCCGTCCGTCGTGGCCACCTTGGCGTGACAACTGCAAGCCGACCTGGCCCGGGCGGGTCGCCGCGGCGTCGCCGATCACCGATTGGTGGGTGATGGTCGGCTTGACGAGTCCCGGCTTCGGAGCATACAATGCCGTTCTCGTGGTCCGTGGGGGCTTGGTTGGGAGGGTGGATCCGGGTACGGGGGCGTGTGTCTCTTGAGGTGGTGTTGACAACCGCAGAAGCATGTAACCACTTACTGCGTATGGGTTTGGGCGATTAGCTCAGTTGGCTAGAGCGCTTGCTCGACATGCAAGAGGTCACTGGTTCGAGTCCAGTATCGCCCAGTTCCGGAGCCCCAGCCAACCGTTCCGTCACGGCCAACTCACGTTTCCCCGTAACCTGAGGGCCATGTTGGTCGATGAAGGGTGCAGCCGTTGATGTCCCTGCGCCACGGGAGCATCCGGTTTTTTGGAGAGGTGTCGGAGTGGCTGATCGAGCTGGTTTCGAAAACCAGTGTGCGCGCAAGTGCACCGGGGGTTCGAATCCCCCCCTCTCCGTTCTATCTGACACACGCGCCACAAGCTGTTGAAGTTCAAGATCTTGTGGCGTTTTCTCGATTGTTGACTCCCCGTTTGCCCTCAAATTGCCCTCAGCCGGCGAGTCCTGCTGCGCCGCCGGGGCCACGGGCGCGGCGATTCCCGCGAGCGCCCGCATCGCTTCTTGGCTGTCCTCGTCGTGCAGGTGGTAGTAGAGGTCCAGCATGTCGGACGAGCTGTGTCCGAGCCAGGCGAGCGCCTTTCGGTAACCTTCGGGCCCGGCAAGTGGATCTGGTGTCACTGCGGGATGGCTTCTCACTGGACAGTCCCGCGGGCAGGCTCCACGCCCGGATTCTGGCCTCTGTGGCCGAGTATGAGACTGAGGTCAGGGCCGAACGGGTTCGTGCTGGTCAGACCGCCGCCAAGGCCCGGGGTAAACGGTGGGGCGGCTCCGAGAAGGGACGGCTCCTCAAGGTCACGCCGGAACAGGTTGAGGCCATAGCCACCATGGTCGCCCAGGGCCACGAGATCACCCGCATCGCCCGAATCACCGGCCTGTCCCGCCCGACGGTCTACAGGGTCCTGGAGAATGAGAAGTAGGATCGCCGCTTGGCGTGATGGACCACTCGAAGCGGGTGCCCGTAGGATGCGGGTGGTCCCCTGGAGGTCCGCCCCATGAAGGTCAGCGATCTAATCGAGTTCATCGAGAAACGTATGAAAACGTCCCACACCCGCCTCGGCGGAGGAAGAAGAGGGTCCCGCCCGGACCATCAAGCCACGCTTCAAGGGACCCGTTTCTTCGGAGACCCTCACACGCTATACTGAGTGCTGTGGATCTGGGCGGGCCCCAGCCAATCCCACTTCTGGAGAGGCCAACATGCCATCCTCGAGATTCCTTGCCGGCGTCATCTCTGTGTGTGTGCTCGGGGCCGTCTCTGGGACTGAGGCTGGCGTGAGACAGGCCAGCAGCCGTGCGGAATTGATGGCGAATGACTATGTGGAGTGGCCATCTACCAAGCCTCCCGATGGGATACCTCAACTGATGTGGGACCTTCCTTCTGCCAACGGCCTGACATGCGGCATTTGGGACGCCAACGACGTTCGTGTTGAAGGAACCGGAACTGATACCGGCAACTTCGCCCCTGGCGACAAGCTGCTCCTAGGCTTCTACTCAGGTGTACACATTTGGTTCTGCTGCAGTTCCTGGAGCAGCTCCGAAGGTCGCCCAGTGGCAGCGTGCGGTGCCGACGTCGGACCCCTCGTGAGATCGACCGGCTACTATACCGGTCCCTACATTGCATCTGTCACCGTCGTCCTCGACTCGTTCTACGGCCCAGAGTATACCTTCAGAGCCTCCGGAGTCGCGAGCCTTCCGGGCCAAGGCGGGCATCCAGTGTTCTTGGGTGTCGTCAGCGATCAAGCCAACATCGTCGCTGCTCACTTCAAGGTCACGAAACCCGATGGAACCGAATGGCCCACTTGGCCCGCCATCAACCGCCTCGATATCCACAGCGTCCCTTACGTTTCCATCAAATCGCCGTCGTCCGGAACCACGTTCTACATGAATGACCCCGAAGGGAGGACGGCCACGATACCGCTCGAGGCCAAGGTGCAGGGGGTCACCACAGGCTCTGAGGTCAAATGGACGTTCGATTTCCGCTACGAAGGCGTACAAAAGACGTTTACGGAGTCGCTCACCAAGTCCCTCTCACAGTCAGCGTGCGTGGGCCAGCGTTACGATTACCCCCTCACTGGGAAGGGCGGAGAAGTGACTCTGCGCGCGTCCGTGCAATCAGACGAAGGCGAGACGATATCTGATCCGGTGAGTATCAAGGTGCGCGGGTATAAAGAAGTACCCAAAGCAGAAATACGAGCTTATCTACGGGCCCTCAGCATCTCGGACGTCCAGGTAGATCTGTTCCCCGGACTGGCTGACAGCGAGAGTGTCTACTACAGCGAAAACACGGGCCAGTTTCGGCGAATGAACACCGCCACTCCGGCGGTCCCGTATGTGTACAAAACCGCAGTTGGCCTGATGCAGATCAATGTCGCAAATGGCGCCTGGGACGATGAGAACAAGTGGAAAACCTATTGGGACTGGCAATACAACGCAAAGACAGGCATTCGGAGGGTATTTAGATGGGCTTACGATGATGTCATTGCGAAGGCAGAGGAGGCCAAGAAGAACGTAAAGAAGGGGATCTTTCTGTACTGGGGGCTTCCTCCGCTGTCGCGGCATCAGCTAGAGAACTGGACCATCGCAAGATACAAGAGCATGTCGAACGCTGATTCGCCATACAATTTCTCATTCTATGTGCCAGCGAAGACAGCTAACGGGTGGCGATGGACCGTAAACTCCGCAGCATGTCAGGCGCTAAACAATGACGGAACCTCGCCCGTCCAGAAGGTTAACGAAGTCAGGACTCGTGCCAATAGAATAGCAGAGGAAGCCCAGAGCCCGAACCCGGATATCCTCGCGGGGCGAATCGATGAATGTGGAGCTGGTGGTGCACCATCACCAGCCGGCGCTGCAGCACAAACACACTATGAGGATCCGGTGAGGTTCCATATCACTTCCTCACACATCCACTACGGTCCATGTTCGCTGGTGATTACCTTGACTCTCGATCATCCGGTTGCGGCACCGTCAGCAGGTGCCTTCAACAGTATCGGCGGGTACATCGAGCTGGACACAGACCAGAATCCTAACACCGGTGAAGTGCCCCTGGTGTCGCGGTTCTTAGGCGAACCGTCACCCGCACTAGGTTCTGACTACTACGTGGATTTGTTCTCTGAGGTGCTACATAGTGGGTTTGTCGAGGTCTTCGATACGCTGGGCAACAACCCCGTGGCGATGGCATCGGTCAGCCACAGCGAGAACACTCTCTGGGTAACCATCCCACTTGGTGCGCTACGACGGGATGACGGTGTGCTGACGTACGATTTGATCATCGGCAATCTCGCTGAACCGACGGATTGGATACCAACCAGTCCAGAGCCCGCAGTGAGCATTCCCGATCCGGAGGCTTCATACCAGGCAGGAGGCGATTTTGACGGAGACTGCGATGTGGATGGCGACGATACAGCCATGTTCATGACCTGTTATACCGGACCCGCCTTACTGTATTCGTCGGTCGGTTTTCCGCCCGGGTGCCAGCTCACCCTAGACTCACAGGGTCACATCGCCGCGGACTTCGACGAAGATGGCGACGTCGATCAAAAGGACTTTGGCCTATTCCAGCGCGCGTGGACCGGCCGACCTGAGGACATCGACGCTGATGGTGTTTCCGACACGTATGACAACTGCCCTCGTGATCCCAATACCGGCCAGGAAGACACTGATCATGACGGCAGCGGAGATATTTGCGATTTCTGCACCGATACTGACCGTGACGGCTTCGGTGACCCGGGTATCTCCACCAATGAGTGCCCGGTTGACAACTGCCCGGACATCTCAAACCCAAACCAGGAGGACAGCGACAACGATGGTATCGCCGATGCGTGCGATACCGACGATGACAACGATGGTTTGGCCGATGAGACGGACAATTGTCCTGCCAGGCCTAACCCGGACCAGAAGGACCAAGACTCTGATGGCGTGGGTGATTTCTGCGACAACTGCCTAACAACAGTCAATCCGGACCAGGCAGATACGGACGGGGATGGCGTAGGCGATACCTGCGACGATTGCCCGATTGTGGCTAACCCTGATCAGGCCGACGCCGACGATGATGCTCTCGGTGATGTGTGTGACAACTGCCCGTACGCAGCTAACCCGGACCAGGCGGATCTCGACCAAGATGGTGTTGGCGATGCCTGTGATGACTGCCCGACTGGCAACCCATGTGAGTGTTATGGGCCCTGCTATGATCCTAGTTGCCCGTCATATGATCCCTGGGTCTGCGATCCATGCATGGTGGACCCCTGTATATGCAACCCCTGGCTCTGCGACCCGTGCATCGTAGATCCCTGCCTGTGCGACCCGTGTATGTGCGGAGGCTGCTAGAAAGCAGGCCCTGCCCCAGCCACAGAGGTAATGAGTGGCCATTGTGACTTGTCTATGGTGCAGTCCTTGAGCGAACATGCGGAACTGGCCTCGGTCCGGAACGACCCTCACGGTCAGCGCCAGACTGCATACCTCACGGTTCGGGATTGCACGTTGGAGATCCCAGGATGAAGGGGCGGTGCACCTATGGTTCCTGACAGCGCGGACCTATCCCGCCGCGGGTTCCTTCGTGTCCTTCCGGTAAGCCTGCATGAACCGTGCTGAGTCGTCTGGTATGGTCATCTGTCACCACAAGGTTCCATGGAGGACAGATGATGAGCACCGGCACCGCGCGTGATGTTCCTTCCCGGCTGG
>JAKLEZ010000028.1 GCA_022711465.1 Planctomycetota bacterium
CCTGAAATGGGCGCACACTATCCCTGCTGGCCCCGCCAACCTTGTCCGTAGCGAGGCCGAAGTGACTCCCGGGAGATGACCGTTTCAATAGTTATCGGTCGTTTAGCAACATTGTTGGAGGCGTGGCTTCGCCGCTGCTGGCAAACATCTACCTGCACTATGCGTTCGACCTGTGGGTCCAATGGTGGCGAACGACGCAGGCGCAAGGCGACATGATCGTCGTGCGCTACGCGGACGACTTCATCGTTGGATTCCAACACAAATCGGAGGCCGAGCGGTTCCTGGGCGAACTGCGGGAGCGATTCCGCAAGTTCCACCTGGAGCTGCACCCCGAGAAGACGCGTCTGCTGGAGTTCGGTCCGTTCGCGGACGAGAACAGCCGACGGGGCGGACGGGGCAAGCCCGAGACGTTCAACTTCCTCGGCTTCACGCACATCTGCGGGAAGAAGAGGAACGGGCGTTTCACGGTGCTTCGGCAGACGATGCGGAAGAGGTTGCAGGCGAAGCTGAACGAGGTGAAAGCCGAGCTTCGGCGACGCTGGCACGACCCGATTCCTGCGGTGGGGCAGTGGCTGCGATCGGTCGTTAGCGGGCACATCCGATACTACGGCGTGCCCATGAATGGCCGGGCGCTGTCCGTGTTCCGGTACCGGGTGGGGTGGCTCTGGCAGCGCGCGCTGTCGCGACGCAGCCAGACTGCCCGTGTTCCCTGGGAACGGATGCGACGACTCATCGAGTTGTGGCTGCCTCCTGCACACGTATGCCATCCTTATCCACTGCGTCGCATGGGCGTCATCACCTGAGGCAAGAGCCCAGTGCGGTAGCTCCGCTCGCTGGGATCCGTGGAGGGGGTGATGGGCAACCATGATCCCTACTCCGACTTCTGCAGAATCCCTGCAACACGCGATCAGGTTTTCGAGCACTTTGACGGCGGCATGTACCATGGGCACGATCGCCTCCTCCACGCGTCGGAGCAGCGCCCGGTGATAGGCGTGCAGTTCAGGGGCAATGTGCTCGGGTAATGGTTCTGGAGGTCGGAGGACGCGATAGGGACACCAGCGAAACCTCGACAGCTCGTCCAACAAGACGCCGCGCAGACGAAGCGCACGCCGGGCTAGAGCCGCCAGACGGCCGGTGACGCGAGCCGCGCCGCCGTGCCGCCTGAAGATGCGAACCGGCTCGCGACGCAACGCACAGACCTGCCGGATGATCGACCTGCAACGCTGGTCGAACGCGTTGATCTGATCCCTGAGCAACTCCAGCTCACCGGCGACGCGGTCGTTTTCGCTGTCGATAAACCACGACCGCTTTTGAAGTAAGACGCGGAGCTCGTCGTCGGACATGGGACTCAGGTCAACTGTCTCGGGCAGATCAGCGGTGCGGATACGGCGCGGTCCATACAAGCCCTCGGTATAGAAAAAGGCCTCCCTTGGCCCCAAACGAGCCATGGCCTCGATCGAAAGTGGATCCAACAACATGGTGTTCCCCATCGCCTCGCGATCGGACGGCGATACCTGGCGCAGGCCCACCTTGGTCGCGGTCTCGGCGAGAACCGCGGGGGCCACCTCGCCGGTGGTCTGATCGGCGAGGATGACCCCAACCCCCAGCGCACGCAGCTCCGCCAGGATGCGGCAGACACACCGGGCGACATAGGCTTTGGGATCCGGATTGTCCTCTGAAGGCTTTGCCGAGGTGTCCCTGCCAACGATGAGGTGCGCCTCGTCGATTACGATGCACAACCGCAGGCTGCCATCGTGGGGCGGCAGGGTCTTGATGCGCTCGCGGATCATGACCAGCTGGGTGAGCACGTGCATGCAGATTTCTTCTTCGCTCTCCAGCCGGTCGAACTCGATGACCGTCCAGCCCCGCATCAGCTCATCGACGCTCAGCGTATTGCGATAACACTGGCAGATCCTGCCGCTGTCCCGGCGTGTCATCCGCCCGAGCCGGGACTGGATCGCGCCCAGGAGATTGCCGAACACCTCCGGGCCGTACCCACGCTTGCGGAGGACGGCCTCGGCCGCCGAAACCAGATCGGACAGGATCGGTGGACGGCCGGCACTCGCAGCCTGCTCGTAAACGATTTCCAGGGCCTCTCCTATGATGGCCGGCAGCGGCCCGGACCATGGGAGCACGGCCGGAAAAACCACCGAGAGCAGGGCTTCGATGTGCGCGTTGGCGGACACACCCGGCTGGAGAGTCAGGGAGTTCTGCCGATAGGGAAAGACCGTCTCGTTGCCGACGGTCATGTACCGCAGTGTGCCCCCTAGGTCCCGACCGGCTGGGTCCAGAAGGTTTGTGAGCCGCAGAAGGGCGCGAAAGTCGGTTTTGATCGGGGCAAGACACAGGGACCGCACGCCCAGCACGAAGAGTTGGATGAGGATCCAAATCAGCAGTGAGGTCTTGCCCATCCCCGGCACACCCCCTATGAACATGTGCTTGGTGAGGGTTCGCGGCGCAATACCGCGGGCACAACCTCGCGCAACGGCTCCATATCCGCTGCCCCGGGGTTCGTCATCGTTGCCCAGGATGATTTGCTCCTCCTTTGGCGGCGGGGTGGGCGGATCGGTGTTCTTGGGGATACAAAGGAGCGGACTCGAGGATGCGACCATCGGGCGAAATACCCCCTGCAAGTCGGACCAGGAGGCGAGATGCCCGAGGCGGGCCAAGGCCCGGCAGGCCCGGACCGAATCCTCGCTGAGGATCAGCCCGTGGGTCGCGCGAGGCCGGACCGCCAGGTTGCCGTCCTGCATTAGCAGGTCCTCGAAGTCCGACTCGCCCCGCTGGGTCAGAACGAGCCGATAGCTGCCGTTGCGGAAGGCGCACTCGGCAACGGTGCCTGCCACCAGCTGAGCCACCTCCGGGGTTTGCGCAAACACCCGAATACTGAACTCGAAGGCAGCCATGCTGAGCGTCGGCGCGTAATCCCGCAGAAGACGCAGCACGTCTTCAGCCACCGGTTCCCGCATCCTGGGTGGCTGTACCTCCTCGGCGAGGACCGAACTGTAACCCGCTGCCGGTCCGAGAAGCTCCAGCGGGCGGGCGCTGCCGGAGGCCTCGTAACTCTGATGGTTGATCCGATACACCCGTTCGATGTACCGTTCAAAAGCCGCCCTCTCCGACGAAGTGTTCGCCGGGGTCAGAGTGATGCGAATCGTCACCTCCTCGCTGACATCGCTGAGCACCCGATCCACCTCGGTGAAGTCGTTATCTGGATTCGGCACCAAGTCGTACGGAATCAAGTAGCTCGACGGTACGGCTGGATTGCGCTCTGGGTGCACGAGCGGGCGCCGGCTTTCCTCCCGGCGGAGCACATCGCATACAGCGTTGATGTCGGACTTATCCCGCGCGGGCGGTTTCACGCGGTGGAATGCATAAAGCTGGGCCAGCCGGGTCTGGGCGACAAGCAGCGACAAAGTCCCCTGGGTGGCCTGGTCGTGGGCTTGGGCAAACATCGAAAGGGTCAGGCGATTCTGCATGTCCGCCGGACCGGCCCCGGGGTCATAGTGATACTCGATGCCGGCAGATACCTTGCCCGGCGGCGCGTGGCTCAGCATCCGTAACAGCCACTCAGAACGCTGGAAAACTACGGCTCCGGGTTCGCCACCGGCGATCATCCGGCATTCCGCGCAAGTGGCATCGGGAACGTGCTTGGCCTGGAGCCAGAGAGTCTGCTCATCTGCCATTTCCCCGCTCCCTTCTGAGATCGACTTCCAGCCTGTCCGCAGGGTCAAGCCCTGCCTGCAGGATCTGCCGCAGCGCCGCCTCGCCGGCCGCCAGGTCTTGCTCCATCCCTTCCATCTGGGTGTTGGGCCGGTCGTCGTCCCCCCACGCGCCGCCGCAGAACAGGAGTCTGACTCGCTCAACCTGCGTCCTGTACTCCGAGGCCTTGGCCAGAAGCCTGTTCTTCAGGGGCGCATGCTTGCCCAGCTGAGCCGACGTCTCCATCAGCGAATCGAGGAGTCGGACGGTCTCATCGCCGTCTGCCAGAATCCCCCGTGCTGTATCGGCGCAGGCATCGAGAGGAAGATCGCCAGTGAGAAGCTCATCGAGGAGCCGTTGCGAGGTCGGGCTCAGCGCTGAGTGGAGATCTAGGAAACCGTGCATGAGGACCTCTCAATGAAGTACTGGAAGGTCTGCCGCCAGTGATCTCGTACACACTCGATGCTGCAGAAGGCCAGTCCCCGCGGGTCGGGGGTGTAGATGAAGACCTCCGGCCCCGCCGGAGCGTGCCCACAGTCGCATCGTCCCCCCGTGCGCGATGGGGGCTGCGCCGCGTACAGCCCTGCGCAGTTCTCGCACAGGCCCAGCGCCGAAGCGGGCCGACGTCGACCGCAACACCGGCAGCGATCCGGGTCGAAACGTTGCTCCACCGGCGTAGGACGGCCCTCCAGCAAAAGCCGGCATTCGAGGGCCAGTTCGCGCCACGCCGTATCCTGCGGGAATCGTTCCACAATACGGTCCAGCCGTTCGGCGAGATCGGAGAGGATTTCATCGGAACGCATTGCCTCGCCTCACATTTCCTAAGAACAGATGGTCTTGGCGAAGCGCACAACGAGGCTGGCGCACGGATCGACGGAATTCGGGATGGTATGTGCCGGGGCATCCACGGTCCGATCATCGATTCTGACGTGGACCAGGTTGAACTTCCGACACATTTCCTCGTCTTTGTCGAGGAACGATACGGTCCAGAACAGATCCAGTCCGTTCTGCTGGCAGATATCGACGAACCACTCCACCGCCTCCTTCCAGATCTTGCAGATGTCACCCTCGGAGGCCGCAGCGAACGGCGGATCGCCCGGCCACCTTTCCGGCCCGTTGAAACTGCCCCCGCCACTGAACATGGTCCTCAGCCGGGGTGACCCGTCGGCTAGGTTATAGTCGACCTCCGTATCCAGCCTGGCATCCGCCTGTTTGCCGTGCCCACCCCAGATGGTGGTCTGTTTCAGGAGCTTCTCGGGCACGCAATAGGCGATGATCTCCTCCAACCGGGCGTCCTTGACCGTCCTTTGGACTACGTAACATATGTTGAGCACCACCACTTTCAGCCGGACGGTCACCTGCGTGACGGTCTGAGTCCGAATCATGACTTACCTCCTTTTGTTTGTATGGTGTAATCAGTTCGGGCCGCCTCCACGCCACGCTCTACGTCGGCGACGGCGGCCTTGAGGGTTTCCCAAGCAACCCCTTGAGCGTCGATCAGACGTGCCCCCTTGCCCTGCACGGCCGCGAGGAGTGCCTCGCGGGCCGACAGCCCTTCTACCGCCTGCCTGACCCGCAATCGCAGAATGGCCGTCTTCAGCTCCTGATAATGGGCCGGTGTCCACGAACCGGCCCTGGCCGCCAGCCAGTCAAACTGCTCTGCGGCGAGGTAGCCACGCAGAATGTGGCGACCGATGGTATGAGTCTCCTCCGGCGTCAGCTCCCAGCGAACAACCCGCATGCGCCCAAAACGCCGCAGAGGCGCGTACAGTGGCGACATGTCGTTGGACGTCATGATGAAGGGCACCAGGACCGTGTCTCGACCTCTCACGCGCGTGGGCTGGTCGGTGATCTCCATGATGGCACTGACGAGCAACTGGGTATTGACTGTGATGTATATGCGCCTGTCGCGATTGCCAATACCCAGCGCGACCTCGTTCCAGAATATGACGCGTGGGATTCCAGACCTGACCTGGTCCTCTGAGGCCTTGATGTAAAGTGCCTGGAGTTTATCAACGGTCTTGCCGGCCATTTCATCCTCGCACATCGAGGCATCCACGATCTCGAGGACCGCCCCGAAGCGCTGGCAGATTTCACGCAGCGTGACGGTCTTGCCCGATCCCGGGGGCCCCACGGCCGTGAAGATCTGTGGAGCCCCGCGCCAACTCTCAGCGCAGTACACGAGCAGGAGAAAGGTGAGTACCTCGTGCGCGAATCGAGCCGGCACGCAGATCGGCCGGTTCGCGTTCTCCTCCACGATCGAGGACACGGCGGTGCCATATGCTCCATTGTCCTTGCCGGATCTGGCGGCTGCACCCACCGACACTCTCCGGACCGGCTCGGTCGGACCAGTGGGATCACGCACGAGCTCCCTCGTATCCTCGGCTCCGGGTGCGGCCGTCGAATCAGGCGCGGCCTCGTCTGGTAAGTCCACACCTTGCGCCGATTGGGAGTTCCTTCGTGATCTGCGCGGGAATGGGAACATCATGGGATTTCCGTCCTTTCTCATGTGTACAGCTCTATCTGGTGACATTCCGTTACGATGCCGCCTAAACTCTGCGAAAGGCAGATCGACGCTCGGGTTGCCGCATACCCGGAAGATGCTCGGGGCAATCCTGCCGCTAACATCTTCATCACATGATCTTCCTACTCCAGGAAAAGCCAAAAGGCAAGAAGGAAACAGCAATAAGTACTTACGAGACAAGGACTTACGAAGTCACTTACGAAATGAGCCGGGTATGGCTATCATGCACGTAAACTCCGGTGGGACCGGCCTCGGGCCGAGCTCCGGGGAACTTACGAAGGGAGCTTACGAAGATGGCGGTCAACTAATCGTGGAGAGGCCGCATGGCGAACCCCCAAGGCAAGAACAAGAGGTCCCTTCCGAAGCACAAAGCTGACGAGCTGGGCGTGATCCTGAACCTCGCGGCAGCCCCGGAGGACGCGCTGCGATACATCCTCGTACACTACAGCGGGGATGACGACATCTGGCACTACTACGAGGTTCGCGATGGGGAGACATCCTGGGGTTACTTCAGCTGCTTGCTCATTCTCAGCGTCCTTGCCCATCGTCGACAGAAAGGAGCATTTCCAGGCACATCGCAGACCGCGGAAGACACTTACGCGCCGGCGGAGCTCGCGTCTTCTGACCAAACGTACGGTACCCTGGTACGGCATTATTATCTTCGCAGGGATTTATCAAAGCCCTACACAGGCCTCGACAAGAGACTTCGCGAAGGTGTACAGGATCTTTTCCCCGCTCCATCCGAAGGCGGCAGGAAGGCACGGATCCAGCTCTCAGTGGCTGGCAACAGGCGGGGCACATTTCACTTCTGGACACACAAAGAAGCTCTCTGCAAGAAGCTGAGCTCAGTCTGCGGCACAACGACTCTCGGGAATCCCAGCCCACCCAATTCGCCGGGCGTCGAGGAACACCTCGGCAGACTCATCCGAGAAGTAAACGGCATTTTGAATTGCAGGCATCCGCCCGGATCCACCCGTGGTAGGAGGCTCGGCTCGTCGCGCGTGGAGAATCAGGGGTCGTCAGATGGGTGTGTCGCTGGTAGCAGGACAAAGCACCGGGCCGGCCCGCGCCAGGCTGATCGAGCGGAGTTGGCGTCAGCTCCACCTGGGCTGGCCACGCATCAGATTTCATTCGAGGCCTTTATCGAAGATCGTCTCCGGGAATTTCAGGAAGGCAGCCGCGAGTACGTCTTCGCCGCATTGGACGCCTTCGTGAACGATGGGGACGAACCATCTGGGTACTTCTGGATTACAGGCGACCCGGGAGTTGGCAAGTCATCCATCCTGGCGAAGCTGGTCAAAGATAACAAGGCCGGCGCGCATCACTTTAACATCGCGTCCGAGGCCATAGCCAGTAGAAGGCAGTTTCTCGGTAACATCTGTGCCCAGCTCATCGTACGGTGTGGCCTCGGATACGACGGGCTGCCCGACGGTTTTGACGAGAGCAGCGCGTTTCTCAACAAACTGCTTCGCCAAGCCGTGGGCGTGCGCGACGAGAAACTCATCGTTGCGGTCGACGCCCTCGATGAGGTCCGACATGATACCCAGCACGATCTGCGTAACCCGTTGTGCCTGCCGCTGGCGCTCCCACGGGGTGTTTATTTTGTGGTCACCTCAAGGCGCACGCAGGATGGACCCGTCCCTGCCAGCTGTATCAGGCCGTTTGAGTTGGGGGAGTACAAAGAGGCCAATCGCCGAGATGTGATAACCTACGTTCGCTCCTACCTGCCCCGGAATGGCGTGAAGAAATGGATGGCCAAGCAGAGGATCAGCGCGGCAGGGTTTGTGAATCTGATGTCGCAAAGGAGCGATGGCAATTTCATGTATCTCCGTCACGTCCTTCCCGCCATCGAGAAAGGGGGCTTCACCACTGGTCGCGCGGACGATCTTCCGCAGGGCTTGCGGGCTTATTACCGCGCCCACTGGGCCCAGATGCGTAGCCTTGATCGGGAGGCGTTCCGCCGCGTGTACGAGCGAGTCGTATGCGTTCTCGCCGCTGCAGAGCGACCCGTATCGGCGGAGGCTGTTGCCAGGTGGACGGATGTGCCCGTCGCGGAGGTGAGGCGGGCACTTTGCCAGTGGTCGGCTTTTCTGCGCAAGGACGGCGTTGGGACGAGAAACCCCACCTACCGGATCTACCACAAGGCATTTCAGGATTTCCTTCAGGAAGAGATCGATGTAGATCTGAGGCGCTATCACCGGATGATCGCCGACTCGATGCTCGCCCGTGTCCGCAGGCGCAGGAGAAGATGAAACCCGATGGCGCTAATGAACTCGTACGCCGACCTTGATGAGACCGAGGAGCTGCATTACTTCGTCGGAGACCTCATCAAGGGCGGGCGGCTGCGGATGGCGGCGTGGACCCTGATGGCCCCGCATTTTTTCGAGGCCATGGTTCAGGCGGGTTTAATCTTCGAGCTTGTCACCGACTACGGACGTGTCCTCCCCCTTCTGCCGTCACGCCATCCGACAGCTGTCAGGCTCCGGTTGCTCGAGCAGGCCCTTCGAAGGGATCTCCACTTCATCCATCGCCATCCGCAGAGCCTCTTCCAGTGTTTGTGGAGCACTTGCTGGTGGTACGATCCTCAACGAGCGGCGCCGCACCATCCTGGTCCGGCTCGCAGGGATCGGCACCAAGGGCCGAGGACTTGCGGCCCACCTGCCCCTTCCTTGCATGGTTTGCTGGAGGATTGGCTGAGTCAGAAGCGGAAACTTACGCCGGGTTTCGCCTGGCTGCGCTCGTTACGTCCACCTGCATCTGGGGTGGACAGTGCCGCATGCGCAGTCCTCTGGGGACACGAGGGAGGCGTAACTGGGATCGGCTTCTTCCCGGACGGTCGGCGGATCGTCAGTTGCAGCAGCTCCTACAAGGACGGGACCACCCGCGTCTGGAACTGTGAGAACGGGCAAGATCTGCTGTGCATCAGTGGGTACGGCTCGCCGTCCTGCGTGTCGCTTTCTCCGGACGGCCGTTGGCTTGCCACAGGATCGGACGATTGGTCTATTCGAATACACAGCACTCAGGGTGGACACGAGACGTTCTTGCCTCGATCAATGCGACACAGGGGGTGCGTACGAGCGGTCTCGTTCTCTCCGAACGGGACACGGATAGTGAGTGGCGCCGAGGACACGACGGTTCGAGTGTGGGATGCTGGTTCCGGACGGCAGTTGCTGTGCCTTCGGGGACACGCGGATGCTGCAAAGAGCGCCGTGTTCTCTCCCGACGGTTGCCGGATAGCCAGCGGCTCGGCAGACGGCACGATTCGCATCTGGGACGCCTCGTCCGGCCGGCAGCTTCGATGCCTTCGCGGACATCTACGGGGTGTTGAAGGTGTTGCCTTCTTCGCGGACGGCCGTTGGCTTGCGAGCGGGTCCGTGGATCGGACGGTACGAGTCTGGGATGTACGCACCGGCCGAGAGGTGCGATGCCTCCGTGGCCACCAGAACGCTGTGACCGCCGTTGCGGTTTCGTCGGACGGCAGGATGATCGTCAGTGGGTCCTACGATCGAACCATCCGACTCTGGGATGCCACAACCGGCCGACCGCTTCGCACCGTCGGCCGACATGCTGATGTCGTGACCTGTGTGGCGTTTTCCCCAGACGGCTCCCGCCTGGCCAGCGGGGCCCTTGACGGCACGGTGCGGTTCTGGAGAAAGCACGGCAGGTTGGGGGCGCAACCGTTTCCGGGGCGGGGAGAGACTGTGAGCGGTATTGCCTGCGCACCGGATGGCCAGACCTTCGCCGTCAGTTCAGATAAATCAGTTCGAATCCTGGACGCGGGCAGTGGCCAGGAGCTGAGGTGCCTCCGCGGCCCGAAGAAATTTGTTGTGGCCTTGGCATACTCGCCCGACGGCAGTTCGGTCGCCGCCGGTTCCCACGATAGAGCGGTACGGATATGGGACGTCAAGACAGGTGGCGAGATCCACTGCCTCCGAGCTGAACGAGGATCAATTGAGGCGCTTGCGATTTCACCGACCGGCGATTGGGTCGCCGCGGGAACCTGGGATGCAAGCGTCTGTATCTGGAATCTGCGGGACGGAGGTCCGCCGCGCGTTCTCCGCGGCCACCGGTCTCTCGTGAACTGTGTCGTCTTCTCCCCTGATGGCCAGGATCTCGCCTCCGGTTCGACCGATGAAACGGTCCGAATATGGAATACGGAAACCGGACACCGGCGCTGCTCTCTGGGTGGGCACAAGGGCGGCGTGACCGGGATGGCGTTCTCCCCAAATGGACGCCGCATAGCCACCGGGGCCGCGGATCACATCGTGCGACTTTGGGACATAGGCAACGGACGCCGGCTCCGCTCCCTTCATGGCCCCGTCAGTTCAATCCGGGAAATGGCTTTCTCGCCTGACGGGAGAACCGTCGTCGCCGGAGCCTACGATGATACGGTTCACCTCTGGTCATCGAGAACAGGCCGATATCGCGGCGCGCTTCAGGGGTACGGTGATGTCCGGGCGATTGCGGCCGGGCCGACGCGATTCCGATTCCGGGCGATGCGACGGGGAGTGGAAACGGTGATCGAGGATGTCATCACCGGTGAGGCCGTGGCTTGGTTCCCAATCGCCATCGACCACATCGCTGCGCATCCATCAGGCCGAGCATGGGCGGGGGCGGCAAACGACCATCTTTACGTCTTCAGGCTCGAAGGCGGGGCAAACCAGGGTTCCGCGAAAGTGGCGAACCGTCGGGCCCAGAGATTGCACCAATAACCGGAACCAGTCACACGCAAGCGATGCATTTATGGTGCCGGCGCGGAACCGTAACTCCTGACCGCGGCGAGAGTTCTAGCCTGCACCGAAAACCGACTATGAATAAGATCTGATGTTGTTGGCAGGGATGGAAATCGGCTGGGTGTAACTCGCCGGGCGCGCCCTCGTAAGGTCCTATAATATAAACATTTACATGTGCTTTGCGAGTGATATAAAGGGTCTCCAGAGGTGGAACATTGCTGATCAAGGACGATGTTCGCCCTCTTGGTAAGGAGACCCAGGCATGATCATGGCACAGGAACGGATGATTCTCAAGGGCCAGGCGCAGTTGGAGGAGATGGCTGCGTTTGTTCGGCGGTGCGCGCGCGACGGGCGGCCGATGGACCAGGTGGAGCGTGGTTTGTGGTCCTCGCTGCTGGCCCTGGGGCACACACTGCTGAGGGGTTATGTGGAGGGCGTAGGTCCCGGAGACATAGGTGACACACTGATCCTTGAGGGGCGAGAGCTGCGGCGGCTGGAGGTGCCGCATGATCGGCGGTACGTGTCGGTGTTCGGAGAGCTGGACATCTCCCGTTACGTGTACGGCACGCGGGAGACGCAGAAGCAGGAGGCGGTCCCGACGGACGCGCTGTTGGGCCTGCCGGACAGCGAGTTTTCGTATGTGTTGCAGGAGTGGGACCAATCCTTCTGCGTGGAGGACTCCTACGAAGAGTCACGGCGCAAGGTGGAGAAGATCCTGGGGATCGGCCAGTCGGTGCGCAGTCTGGAGCAGATGAGCCTGTCGATGGCCGAGGGCGTATCGGTGTTCCAGGAATCCGCGCCCAAGCCACCGGCCCAGGAAGAAGGATCGATTCTGGTACTGACCGCCGACGGCAAGGGCGTCCCCATGCGTCGGAACGCCGGGCAAGCTCCGCCAGCGGTTCGCGGTCGTCGCAAGAAAGGCGAGAAGGCCAACAAGAAGCGGATGGCCTGCGTGGGCGGGGTGTATACCATCGATCCGTTCGTGCGGACGCCTGAGGACGTGGTGGACGAAGTATTACGTGATGCCCGCAGGCCAGATCGGCCGAAGCCCCGCCACAAGCAATTGCGTGCCGAACTGACCCGGGAGATCGCCGGGGTGGAGGTGAACGCCAAGGATCGGATCTTTTCCTGGTTTGCCGAGCAGGTGAAGGTCCGCAACCCGACCGGACGCAAGAAGGTGGTCTGCGTGATGGACGGGGAGCGGGCGCTGTGGAAGAAGCTGCGGGCATTGGCGCCTGGGATCGTCTGCATCCTGGATCTGTTCCACGTCCTGGAGTATCTGTGGCAGGCGGCGCATTGCTTTCACCCGGAGGGCAGCGCCCAAGCCAAGGAGTTCGTGACCGATCGGCTCTTCCGGCTGCTACGTGGCGAGGTGGGATATGTGATCGGCGGCCTGAAGCAGATGGCCACCAAACAGGCGTTGCGCGGTTCGCGCGGGCGACAACCATCCGCTGTGATCGGCTACCTGGAAGGGAACCGACGGCTGATGCGCTACGATGAATACCTGGCGGCAGGATATCCGATCGGCAGCGGCGTGGCCGAGGGCGCCTGTCGGCACCTGGTGAAGGACCGGATGGAGCGGACCGGGATGCGCTGGTGCATTTCGGGAGCCCAAGCCATGCTGAACCTGCGGGCCGTGTATCTCAACGATGACTGGGATGCGTTCCAGGATCACCGCATCCAAGCGGAACGCCACAGGCTATATCCGTACTTGCCGCTCGTACGCCGGAAACGTAGGAAAGTTGCATAGCGGGCGGCGAGTTACACCTAAATCGGCTGATCTGCACGGGTCAGGCGGGAAGGCGGCGCGGACGGTGGCGACGGGCGGACGGAGATGCGTGTGATCGTAGGGCTTTCGCGGCCGGCGGCCGGGTCGGCCTTCAGACGAGGAACCCATCGAGGGGTGTGAACCGGTCTCCGGGCAAGGGTGTGGTGTCGGCTCGCACAGGACCGAGCGAGCCGCCACCTGGGCGGTGGTCGTTCGGAGGTATCAACATGAATCCATACAAACTTCGCGCGATCCTGGACATGATCCGCAGCCGGTGGCGGCTGCCGACAGATGAATGGGGCCAGGTGCTCAGTCCGGATGATCTGCTGGTCTGGATCGGCCTGGCGGACCGATTGGACGCCGGGGAAAGGCTGGTGGTGAGAGATGAACTTGCGTTGATGGCCGAGGCGGAGATGTTCATGGATCGGCTGCACTGCAAGGTGCTCTGATCGGCTTCGCCGATGGGCGCGGATTCGTCGTGCGCGACGAACCGCTTTTCGCTCCAACCCCCGCAGACCCCTTGTCGTAAAGCTCACGGCTGCGGCCGAAAGCTTTATCGAGGGGTCCGCTCGTTGGGGTCTCCGCGAACTGGAGGGCTGACGAGTCGGTTCGCCGAGGAGGTGGGCGAACGGACACGTGAGGGGCTGCAACTTGAAGGCAGTCAACACGACGAGACACGAAGAAGACGCGGATATCTCAGTCTCGCAACCAGTTGTGGTGGGAACCGAGCGAGACGGTGCTTCTGCATGACCGGGAAGCCACGCGGGGAGTGGGGCTGCAGGGGTGGAGACAGCCGCCGGGTGGCTACGCCTGGATCGACCCGCGTGACCGCCCGCGATTGTGGGACACGGTCGCCGAGACAAACCACGGTGACCCGACCATGGCTCGAAACGGAGCGAAGCGCGTCCGCCTCCCAGAATCGCGGCTGGTCAATGGGTCGACAATGATGGATTGGGCATCCAACCGAGCGGGATCCCCTCCGAGCGGCAAGGACGCCGACGCCCTTATCGTAAATGTTTTCCCCCTGCGTGGTCGGTTCGCCTCAACATTTATCGAGGCGTCCGCTCGACGGACCCTGCGCACGATCTGATCGAGGACAGGTCCGCTTCGGGTCCACGCAGACGCCTGATCGTAAATGTTGTCCCCTGGGGGGTCGGCCTGCGGGCCTAGACCTTTATCGAGGGGTCGGCTAAGAACCTGCCCGCTCGGAGGGGATGGAGAGACGCGGCGTGATCCTCTGTCACCACGGCGTGAGCGACGGCCGGACATGAGCGGGTCCCGGTCGTTTCGCTCAGGATTGGGCGAACCGACGCGTGAGCGGTTGCAGCTCGGAGGTAATCAGCATGGAAACAGACGAACATCAAGTCGTATTCGGGGACCGGGAGTACATCGGGCTTCTGGAGTTGGTGTGGCCGAGTGTGCCACACCCGAGCAGGCACGGGGGCATCCCAGGGGTCGATGACCCGGGGCTGGCCGGGAGGAAGGAGTCCGAGGAGATCGAGCTGCCGGCACCGGCGGTTTTGAAGTTGCAGAGACAGAGGGGCTATGGCAGCGTGCCCGGTCTGGAGGACGAGGAGCTGGCGGACCCAGCGGAACTGGAGCGCCAGGTCTTCGCCCAGGAGTGGGGACCGATCTTGGCTTTGCCGTGCAGGAGCAGGAGGGGCGGCATCCGGCCGGCGATCGACGAGTGGGGCCACCTCGATTGGGGGGCGTTCGGCACATGGGACTTCGAGAGACTAAGGGGACCCTTCGACGCGGCCCGCTACAAGGCGGACAAGCTCCGGGAGCAACTCAGGAACGACCTGTTCATGCTGGACACGGTCCGCGAGAGGCTCAGTTCCGAGGCCCGCGAGCAGGTGCGCACCAGGGCTTCCCGCCCGGAGGTGGACCTCGACGACTTCGCGGATGCGGACCAGCGTGCGTATGCCAAGTGGCTTCGACGGGTCAGACGCCTCTCGCAGGAGATCCACGAGCTGCGCGAGTTCAGTCGTCGGCGACGATGGGGTTCCGAGCCATCGGCGGTGTGAGGCGGTCGAGATGAAGACGCGAAGGACTTCACAGGCATCGGTTTCGGCAGGCACAAGGGCGGGTAGCCGGCGCTTCCTGGTCTACAACGTGACCGACGCGATACTGGCCCACCCGGAGCTATTGATGCTGGCAGAGGCGCGGGCGTTCATCAGGCGTTTCCCGGACAGGTTTGCCGTGCAGGGGCACTACCTCACGGCGTCCGGCGAACGAATCAGCCCCGAGGGCGTTGAGCTGGATATCAGTGGACGCGGGCGCGATCCCGCCGCTCCGACTCGATTCGGTGGCCCAGCCGGTTTACCGGGGGTGGTGAAAACGAACGCTTCCCAGACACAGCAAATCATCCGGCGGGCGGTCGATGAGCTGGTCGCCGCCCTGGAGGCCGGGCAGAGCGATCGGCTCAAGGCTTACCTGGCTATGCTGGCGCGCTTCCCGAGATATAGCTGGGGCAACGTGCTGCTGATCCACTGGGCGTGCCCGCAGGCCTCGCATGTCGCCGGGTACCGGGCCTGGCAGAGGCTGGGCCGGCAGGTGCGGCGTGGGGCCAGGGGCATTCGCATCCTGGCCCCGGTGGTGGTTCGGGACCCGAACCTGCCGGAGCGGGAGCGGGTGGTCGCTTTCCGGACGGCGGTGGTCTTCGATATCAGCATGACGGATGGACGGCCGCTGCCAGAGTTCGCCCGGCCGTCCGGCGATCCGGGGATACACCTAACGCGACTCGAGGGTTTCGTGCGGGAGCAGGGAATCGCGCTGGAGCATTCGGACCGGCTCGGCGGGGCCGAGGGGATGTCCGTGGGCGGCAGGATCGTGCTGAGGGCCGGGTTGGAGCCGGCGGAGGAGTTCGCGGTGCTCGCGCACGAGGCCGCTCACGAGTTGTTGCACAGCGACGCCCGAAACCGTCCGGCCAGCAGGACGGTTCGCGAGACCGAGGCGGAGGCGGTGGCCTTCGTCGTGTGCCAGGCCGTCGGGCTGGACGCGAACGGAGCCGCGAGCGACTACATCCAGCTTTACCAGGGCAACAGGGAGACGCTGCTGGCGTCGCTGGAGCGCGTTCAGCGGACGGCCGCGACGATCATCCGCGGCGTCCTGGGGCCGGATAGATCCGGCGGGCGCGAGACGGGAGAGGCGATCGAGCCTCTTCCGGTAGATGTGAAGAGGCTCGCCGCGTAAGACGGTGAGCCCAAGGTGTGAAAATGGATAAGACAAAACCAGTTGAGAAGTTCCGTGCAGGCCAGGTGTCCTGCGCCATCTGGGCCAACGAGATCACGGTGCAGGGCCAGACGCAGAAGGTGCTGAAGGCCTCGGTGAGCAGGCGGTACAAGGACCGCGACGGGGCCTGGCAGACGTCGACGAGTTTTTTGCGGAACGAGATTCCGCTCGCGATCTTCGTGCTGTTCCAGGCGTTTGAGTCGATGCTGGCGCAGTCCGACGAGCAGGATCGCGTTGAGCCGGTCGACGAGGAGCGGGTGATCTGAGGGCATCCGTGCCTGCGCAGCAGTAGGTTGACGAGATTGAGCGGGCCAAGTGGGCGAGAAAGGGCCATCGCCCGCCGGGGCATCGAGGCCCTTGGCACCGCCCAGCCGCGAGCGGTGCCTGTGGGCACGGAGGTGGCAAAGATGAGCATCCATGAGAAGCTCAGGAAGCAGGGATACGAGTCCGATCATGAGTTCGGCTGCCCTGAGGATCGGACCGAGGTATTGGTCAACAGGGAGATTGGCAGAGGCGTTGCGATCGAGTGGTTCTGGCTGCCGGAGGTGGGACCATGAAAGAAGGGGACGCTCGGGAATTGGCCTTCGCCATCATCGGGGACTTCGAGGAGCTATTGGCGGAGAACGACATCAGGATTCCGTCGGCGGACCGCGAGGGTCGCGAGGAAGAAGCGTGTATCTACGGTACTGAATACTACCTGCTTGAAGACGCGGGTACGGACATTCTGGTGAAGGGCAGCGAGCGGACTGGCAGGACACCGCAGGCGCGCGATATGGCGTTTCGGATCATCGAGGAGCTTGAGGAGGTCTTGGACTATCATCACATCAAGGTACCGTCCGTGGTTTCCGCAAGGGCCACGAGCGACCTTGCCCTGTGTATGCCCGAGTGGGACAGGCTGAGGGATGGGATTGTCAGGCTGCTGCGGCGGGAAGCTGCGCTGCCGAAGGGACCGGCAATGGCTTGGAGGTGATGAAGATGGAGCCGGTTACGCAAATGAGTGAAGTGGAAGCAGAGCAGCTCGTGCCTGAATCTCATGGTGGAGTATTGATGCCGGGCGTGCGAGCGATGAGATCGGAACGATGGCTACAGCCGAAGCGCCGGGGATGTCGTCCCCGGAAACCCCTCTACTGCCGCATCTCGAAGTTCATCCGGACGGCTGCATGGATCTTCTCGATGAGTTCCTCGGACAGGTCGAGGATGATCTCGCGTGTCCGGCCGTAGCGACCCCGGGACAGGACCCGGCTGCGGACCAGCGAGTACATGTCCAATTCATCGAGCAGGTCGCCGAAGGCCCGGCCGGTCGGTCGGTGTGGTCTGTCGACGAGGTGCGGGGGGGAGTGGAAAACCGGGAAGCGGGGGATCCATATCATTCCACTGCTCACTGGCCGTCCGTGCCACATTCGCCCTATCGTGCGGCATTTACGCTTGCTTGTATTCATACTGTAAAGGTACAATGCTCGTTAGGTTCTGCGAGCTCGTCGCCGCGAAGCGATCATCGCTCCCCTGGAAGATGCACGCATCCTGCGAGCTTCCTGGCCAGCGGAGACACGTCGGTCAAGGCGGCGTAGAGAGAATGGCGGGGAAGCACTTCATACACGGCCGGGCCGCGATGCCTGGCTCGTCAGGTCAAGTCTGTCGCGGATGCGTGTGGCCCTTCGGCTGGAAGGAGTATAGCCATATGACGAGGCGAATTGTGACGATTGCGATGGGTGCGGCGCTGGCCGTGATCGTGGTGACGCTCGTCGGGATTGTTCTCGCGGGTGATCCGCCCTCCAAGGGTCCTGGGTCTGCGAATACGGAACCCACGGTGAGCAACGTGCAGGTACAACCCCGGGCGGACAACTCGCACCTGATCGACATCTGGTACGATCTCACTGAGCCGCAGAACGACCCTTGTGCCGTGTGGATCCTGGTCAGCAAGGAGGGCGGGCCGTGGACCCTGCCGGCCCGCAGCTTCGTCAACGGCAGCGCGATTGGGGTGGGCGTCACGCCCGGAAACGGCAAGCGGATCACCTGGGATGCGGCCGCCGACATCCCGGGCATCAGCGGCACGATGCGGATCCGCGTCCGGGCTGACGACGGGATCGGCGGCGGTCTGGCCAGTCAACTTGGAAACTCGGTGCTTGTCCCGGCCGGCCCACCGCCCTCATCGGTCAACGCGGTGTGGATCGACCGTGAGCAGGCGACGAACCGTCGATACTGCGACTACCTGAACCAGTTCGACCCGACCGGCGCCCACTGGAACTCGAACATGAAGATCACCCGGCACGGCTCGGTGACTCCCTACGCGTATATGGTTATGGCGGAGTACGCGGACACCCCGGCCGAGGGGCTCGCCGGCGGCGATCAGACCGCGTATCTCGCCTGGCTGAGCACCCGTATGGGTGTGACCTGCCGGGCGGCCAGTTCAGACGAATGGTCTAAGGCCCAATCCCTGGACGGTTCTCTTTCGGGCTTAGTGGGCTTCCGCGTGGCCATACCCGTGGACCAGTGGTGATCGAAGGAGAGGGGTGAACCATGGCAATCAAGACACGAAAAAAACGACCGGAGACGACGATCATGCCAACGAAGATGCCCGCGCTGTCAGCGGCGGCCGGCCTGCTGGCCTTCTGCAATCTGGCGCTCGCCGGCGCACCCACCGTCAGCCAGGTCAGGGCCGTCCAGCGACCGACAGACTCGAAGCTCATCGACATCCTGTACAACCTGACCGATCCGGACAACAGCCTGTGCACTGTCTGGGTGCTGGTCAGCAATAACGGCGGCTCCACCTGGAGTATTCCGGCTCGGACCTTCAACAGCGGCAGCGCCGCGGGGCCGAATGTCACCCCCGGTCAAGACAAGTCGATCGTCTGGAATGCCGGGGCCGACGCCCCGGGTTTGTCGGGCAGCATCCGCATCCGCGTCTACGCCGACGACGGCAACGGCATGGCCAGGATGGCCTACGTGGGCTCCGGCCCGTTCCCTTACCAGGGCGGCAGCAATATCCAGGTCAACGCCTTCTGGATCGACAAGTGCGAGGTGACCAACCAGCGGTACTGCGAGTACTTGAACGCCGCCGATCCTGTCGGCACCCACTGGGTCGACACCATGAAGATCACCAAGAACGGGTCGGTCTACGCCGTCATGGGCGGGTGGGAGAACTACCCCGTGTACTACGTGAGCTACGACGATGCCGCGGCCTTTGCCGCGTGGCTGAGTGCGAGGGAAGGCCGCAGTTACCGACTGCCCACTGAACAGGAGTGGGAGAAAGCGGCGTCCTGGAATCCGCAGCTTCAAAGGCGCTATGTGTACGGGTTCCAGCAAGACACGATCGACTGCTCCTGGTGCAACTATCATAACGGTACCGCCTACTGCGTCGGGGGGCCAACACCTGTGGGCTACTACGACGGAACAGGCGGCCGAAACAAAGCCGAGAGCCCCTACGGCTGCTACGACATGAGTGGCAATCTGTGGGAATGGACAAGTAGCTGGTACACGGTGAATCAGTATCGGGTTATCCGCGGCGGCAGTTGGCTCAGCGACGCGGCCCTCTGTGCGTGCACGGACCGCAGCATCGGCACGCCGTCCGGTCGGATCAACTTCATAGGGTTCCGCTTGGTCCTGGACCCATAGGAACCCTTTGTTCTTTGCTCTTTGTCCCCTTGCCCCTCGTGGGGTCCAGGGGCGAAGCCCCTGGTCGCGAGTGAAAAGAGAAGAGCGATGGCAGAAGAGTTGAAGGTAATCGCGGACTTCTACGACTTTATGCTGTGGATGATCCAGCACACAGAGGAGTTTCCGCGTCACCACCGGTACAGCCTTGGTCTGGCGATGGAGAATCGGCTGCAGACCATCCTAACGTTGCTGCTGACCGCCAAGTACTCCCGGGAGAAGGTGGAAGCTCTGAACAAGGCGAATCTGGAGATGGAGGTCCTGCGGTTTCAGGTTCGGTTGGCCAAGGATCTCGGAGTGTTACCGGTCAAGAGCCACGGGTTTGCCGCTCAGACCATGCAGTCGATTGGATCGCAGGTCGGCGGATGGGTGAAAGACAGGAGGCCAACGGCGTGAAACGGTACGGCGGACTCTGGGAGACCCTGGTCTGTTGGGAAAATCTCGTCCTGGCGGCGAGGAAGGCCCAACGGGGCAAGCGCGGTCGGTCCGCCGTGCAGGCATTCAACTTCGACCTGGAGGAGGAGTTGCTTCGCCTGCGTACCGAGTTGATGGACGGGAGCTACAAGCCCGGAGCATTCCGCACGCGGTGGATCACGCTTCCGAAGCCGAGGTTAGTCTCGGCGGCACCGTATCGCGACCGGGTTGCGCATCACGCTCTGATGAACGTCATGGAGCCGATACTGGATCGGCATTTCCATCCGGATAGCTACGCCTGCCGCAAAGGTAAGGGAACACACGGGGCCGCCGACCGGCTTCAGACGCTGATGCGAAAGCACCGGTATGCCCTGCAATGTGACATTCAGAAGTTTTTTCCGAGCATCGACCACGAGATCCTCAAGGGTACGTTCCGCAGGTTGATCAAAGATCGCCGGGTGCTGGGGCTGATGAACCTGATTGTCAATGCCTCCAATGAGCAGCCGCAGGCTACGTGCTGGTTCAGGGGCGACGATCTGTTCACCCCGCTGGAGCGCCGCCGCGGCTTGCCGATCGGCAATTTAACCAGCCAGTGGTTCGCCAACTGGATGCTGAACGGCCTGGATCACTACGTCACGGGCGGCTTGGGGATAGGGGCGTACGTGCGGTACTGCGACGACTTCATTCTGCTGCAAAACGACCGACGGGTGCTCAGGAATGCCCTGAGGGCCATCCGCGAGAAGCTGGCGGCAGTGCGGTTGAAACTGCACGAGCACAAGGTTTTCGTGCGGCCAGTGGATACCGGGCTGACTTTCATCGGCTACCGGATCTGGCCGAGCTACCGGTTGCTTCGGAAGCAGAACATCAGGGCTTTCCGTCGCCGCGTGCGATGGATGCGAAAAGCCTATGCTCAGGGGGAGATTGACTGGAGGGATGTGAAGGCCCGCTTAGCCAGTTGGTTGGGACATGCCAAACGCGCGGACAGCAACCGGCTCGTTCGACGGTTGAGCCGGGAATGGAGGTTCTCAAGGGGCAGAGCCGAACAGGCGTCGGGTTCTCCGCGGCGGCAGTTGGAACAACAACGCAGCCAACTGTGCGTGCACGAACCGCAACAACAACACGCCGTCCAATCGGAACAACAACATAGGGTTCCGCTTGGTCCTGCACTCTCAGGTGACTACGTGTCGCCAGACGCCGGGAATCTCGCGGTTCACGGATCGCGAGGGTGTGGTGGTGAGAGTCCTGGTTCTGCTCCTGTGCTGCAGGATCCCGCGGGCGGGATCTGCGGCCAAACCTGTGTGGTGGGGCCGGAAGGGGCTGGTAGGCTGCGGGCCGAACGCCCCTCCCGGTTTCATAAGACAGTGGTGAAGATGATCATCCCCGAATATGGAGCTGCCTGGGGTCTGCTATGAGAGATCATCATCACGACCTTGCTGCTGCTCTTGCCGGCCTGTTGGTGATCGGCAGGTTCTCCCCAGCGCTGGCCGAGATCAGTTACAGCGATTCAGAGGACCTCGCGGTTGAGCTGCGCGTCAACAACCCCGCCGAGGACGAGAGCGTTGATGTGTGGATCGACGCCCGGGTCAACCGGCCCGCGACGGGCGACACTCCGGATCTGACGGTCGACCTTCAACTCAATGATCCGCGGGAGTATGACAGCGATTCGTTTCCACTCACCCTGACCCCGGTCAGCCGCTCCTGGGCGGACGGAGAACTGAACGCCAGTGTGCCGGCCATCGACGAGAAGGTCATCAGCCCCCGAGACAGCGGCTCGTATGCGGCGGCGGAGAAGATCGAAGCCCGCTACGAGCAAGGCGTGCTCAGGGTAGACCTGCGATATCAGGTATTCAGCACGACCACGCCGGACACCGATCGGGACCAGATCTTCCTGGCGGCGGAAACCGGGGACGGCAGCAACCGAAAGGTGCTGGCCGTATTGTACGACGGTTTTCCAGGGCTATCGCCTGGCGTGATCTCCTGGTGGTCGAACCAGTCCGTGGCCCTGCCCCTGGCGGCGGGGACTTATCGGCTGGTGCTGGTCCGCACGGCGGCGACCGACGCGGCGGTCGGCCAGGCGTTGTATGAGGCAACGCCAACTTATGGATGGCGAGTTCTTGTCGGGTCGTTCACGATTCCCACCTGTGTGCCGAGCGTAACGCAACACACCATCGTGCAGAGCGACGAGTTCTTCACCGCTGTGGACCAGATCTCCTCCCACGTCTCTGACCAGGGGCTGCTGGAGTTCTTCGCCCGCTTCCAGCTCGTGGATCGTGGGGCAACCCTGGGCGAGAACGTGCAGCTGCTGCTGGCCGCGGGCGGGAAGGTGCTGGCCCCGCTTTACGATGGCCGGCCCGGCTCGTGCCCGGGGGTGGTCCGGACCGCGGACCTGCGGAACGGGATCGATCTATCCAAGCTGGAACCGGGATCGTATGAACTGCTGGCCGTTCTGACCCAGGAGACGGACCTCGACGCGGCGGTGACCGCATACGAACTGAACCATGCCGGGCAGCGGGTGACGATCGGAGCGCTGACTGTCGGCACGGCCCCGGGTACCGTGTGTCTCTGGCCGGCGGCCAGCTACTCGACCGCCACCAACACGCTCAACCTCTCCGCGTGGCCCACGGAGGGGCCATCACCGGAGCAGCAGGAGCCGGTCGACGGGGCTACCATCACCTGGTCGCTGAAAGACGCAAGCGAGACGACTCTGGCGGCTGGGTCGCTGGCTTGTCAGTCCTCGACCCAGTTCGTTCCCTGCACCGACCGTCACACGCTGGTGGCCCCCCTGCCGACCGGTTCGTATCGAGTGGACTTCTTACTCACAACGCCTCACAACCGCCGGGGGACCGCCAGCGCCACATTCACCGTCGCCGCGCAATTCGGTGTTTCAGGGCAGGTGATCGACGCCGTGACAAAGTCCCGATTGGATGGCGTAGCGGTTACGGCCGGCGGCGTGTCGGACACGACGCACGACGGCGGCCGGTATGAACTCAAGGGCGTGACGCGAGCCGCGGCCACGACGTTGGTCGCCTCGAAGAGCGGCTACGCCACAACGGCGATCCTCCTGGAGCCGCCCGCACCGTGCCAACAGCTCGTGCAGGACGTGGCCATGACCCCTGCAGTCGGAACCGGCCCGGTGGTGACCACTGCCAGACTTCAGCTCAATGGCTTGTTCCTGTCGGGCCTCGCATTGAAGAACCGCTGTACGGTGGGCGTGGACTGGAACGGCCAGCCGGGCATGGTTGCGTTCTACCTGGACAATGACACGCAACAACTGGACGAGGTCGCCGGCAGCTTTGCCGGAGCATCCTACGAGCTGGACATGGGCGACAAGAGGCTTACCCCTGGACAGCACACGATTCGAATCCGGGCTACGAGCTCGGAGGGACAACCATCCCCCCTGTTTGAGCAGCCGATTCGGTTGATCGCCATTCCCGACGCTCTCAGGGCATTTGCCGACCTGCTGATCGCGGAGACTTCGGCGGAGCGGGAGGGCGAACTGTTTGTGCATGTGGACTACGAGTTCCCGCCTTCTGGCCTGCCTCTGTCTCAACCGATCGATCTCAATCTGGGACCGCTCGGGAAGTTCGGGGCCTCTTTCGGGGTAAATGCCAGTTTTGACTACACACTCAGCGACGGCGAGTTTGAGATCGCCATTGGCGTTACAGCCGAAGGTCGGCAGGGCAAGCGCGGGCGACGACCCACGATTCCGGGACTGACACGTCATCCGAAGATGAAGCTCTACGTGGGTAACCGGGAGATCACGGGCGAGGTCTCGGCCAAACTGGACGGGACCGCCGACTGGCGTGATGGGATTGCCCTCGAGAGTCTGCAGGGCCATGCGGCTATCGCCGGCCGTTTTGAATTGGGCAAGGTTGGCCTGGCTGATCTGCTGGGCCCGGGGCTGTCCACCTCTCTTGGGGCGATTCCCGGGCTGAGCGGAGTGGTGTCCAACTTCGCAGCGAAGATCTACCTGATACCCTCGATCGAAGGCGATGCCGTGTTTGCAGTCAGCCCGGCCTTCAAATTCGACGAGCTGCGAATCGCGGGCGACCTGGGGCTTGAGGCCGCCTATGAACCCAAGATGGGCTCCTGCCAGATGCGGCTGTACGTTGGCGGAAAGCCTGGGGCCACGCTCGTCATTCCGAGGGAGGGCGGCTTGCACTTGGAGGAGATGCGATTCTGGGCGTATGCCGGGGCTTCGTTCGAAATCGCATCCTTCACGATCGGGCCGGTCGAATACGTGTTTGTCAACAAGACATGGCCGACGGCCAGTGCGGAACCGGCGCCAAAGACGGCCGACAGGCTGCCGGCGTACTCGAATGATCCCCTGGAAGTCAATTGCCCACGCCCGATGTCTCGCGACTACCGGGCAGCGGGCCCTGCGCGATTCGTGGGCCAGGGCACCGACAAACCGGGCACGGGAAAACAATCGTCGAGGACGGCGGATCGGCCGCCTCAACCCAACGGTCCGTCCGAGCAGATGCTCGTGGAAAACGTCTTCCCGAATAGTGCCCCTGCTATCGCGGCATCCGGAAACAGCCTGATGCTGCTTTATGTCGAGGACAACGGATTACCCAACGATCTGCAGTTCACGGACATCCACTGGACCCGTTTCGACGGCGGCTCCTGGTCCACCCCGGTGCCGATCCTCCCGGATAGCCGGGCCGAGTTCGGGCCTCAGGTGGCATTCGACGGCAACGGCGACGCCATCGCGGCCTGGGAGCGCGTAAAGGACCCTGCTTTCGACACCCCCGAGCTTCCGGCGATGGCCGCCGAACTGGAGATCGTCTGGGCACGATGGGATCACGCGACCCAGGCATGGACCAGTCCGGCGGCACTGACAAACAACGACTACCTCGACCACGGCCCGCAGATTTGCGGACCGCTGCAAGACGGCAGCCTGTTGCTGGTGTGGACGGGGAACACGCAGAACCTCTTCCTGGGCTACGGCTTGCCCGGGACGGCTTCGAACAGCACGGTCTACTGGTCACGATGGGATCCGGCCAGCCAGGCATGGGGGGCGCTGGCGGCGCTGGTGGGCAACATGACCTGCCAACTATCCGCGAGCCTGGCAGGCAACGGCGACACCGCGGTCTACGCCTGGACGCAGGACATGGACAGCGATCTGGGTACGACGGGTGACCAGGAGCTTTGGACCTGCACGTACACCGGCTCGGGCTGGGGGCCCCCGGTGCAGCGAACCGACAACAGTCTGCCCGACCGCTACGCCCACGCGGCGGTATCGCCTGACGGGATGGTCTACCTCGCGTGGCTGCAGGGCGAGGATCTGGTGATGGATACGAACTTCGCTGGCGCTCCCTCGACCGTGCGGGCCGACTCGCAGACCGCAGGCTTCGCCGACCTGGAGATGACACTGGGGCCGGCGGGGAACCTCGTGCTCATCTGGCAGGAGCAAAGCGAGGATGGCCCTGATGCCAACTGCACCGTGTACGACCCCATTTCCGGCCGCTGGAGCAAGGATATTCCATTGTTCAGCGACGCCGCTTCGGAGCGAGCGTTTTCTGCCGTCTGGGACGACTCCGGCAACCTGACACTGGCCTACAACCGGATCGAGCTTCAGTACGTTACCAGGACCGTCACCTTGGAGGGTGGGCAACAGCTTGAGATTGAAAACGTGCCGGAGCAGGGCCGCGTAGATCTCGGCGTGCTCAAATGCCCGGTTGGAAAAGACCTGATGATTGGCACAAGCGACTTTCTGGTGGAAGGCAGCAGCTATCTCCCGCCGGCTGAACTAAAGCTCTCGGCCACAGTCCACAACGTCGGCAACCTGGCCGTTGAGAATGCCGTGGTGGCATTCTATGATGGTGATCCTGCGAGCGGTGGCGCGGAGATCGCAAGGAAGACAATCAGCGGATGGCTGGACGGCGGAGCGGCTGCCACGGCAGAGGTCAGGTGGACTGTGCCGGAACCGGCGGCGGTGCACGCGCTGTATGCTGTCGCCGATCTTGATGGGGCTCACACCGAAATCGACGACGAGAACAACACCGCAGCCGTTACAGTCGGCGGCACGGATTTATCCCTGATGCTGGTTTCTTCTGAGGCTCGGCAGGATGGCTCCGCCCGCATCATCCTGTCGGTGGTGAATCGCGGGGTCGGCGCGCCGGCGACCTCCGTGGCGCTCAGACCAGCGGGCGGAACGGAGACTCCGATTGCCACGGTCGAAGCTCCGGCCCTCGGAGCGGGCCTGTCCAGCCAAGTGGCTGTGGATCTCCCCGCGGCTATCCTGCAGCCGGGCAACAACCTGTTTACCGCGACGGCTGATGACGCGAACGTGGCCAACGATGTGGATCCTAACAACAACTCAACCACATTCAACGTTCTACTCGTGCATTTCGTCGCGGCAGACCTGGACCACGACGGCGACGTTGACAAAGATGATTACGTCGCTTTCCAGGGCTGTGCTTCTGGGACGGCAATTCCGCTGGCCGCTGGTTGCGGAGGGAAGGACTTCGACGCCGACGGCGACGTGGATCAATCTGACTTCGGTATCTTTCAGCGCTGCTACAGCGGCGAGAACAGATCCGCCGACCCGGCGTGCGCGAACTGAAGGTGTACGGGTTGCGAAGTACGGAGCCTCTGTTGCGGCTCGAGACACTCATGTGGCTCGCTTCAGACAACTGGTCAGTCAAGACGTCGCGCGAGAAGCGGTTCGACGCCGAAACCATAGCGGGAGTTCAGCTTACGCGCGGAAGAACACGTTAGATGAGGAGGACGACGGATGAGACACATTCGGACGAAAGGTATCGTGCTGTGGATGGTACCTCTGGCGGGAGTGAGCGGGCAAGCGTGGGCCCAGGAAGGTCCGCGAGTGGAGAACGTGACGGCCGTCCAGATGCCGGGGGCGGAGCGGCGGGTGCAGATTCAGTATGACATCTCTGATGCAGACTCGGGACTGTGCACGGTGTGGGTGCTGGCTGGGCGGGTAGTGGACGACGAGGTTCCGGCGTGGGACATTCCGGCCATCACGCTGACGGGCACGAACAGCATCGGGCCCAACGTTACGACCACGCCAACACCGGTCCGAAAGACCGTCATCTGGGACGCGGGAGCGGACATTCCGGGGATCGCGGGTCGCTTTCGGATCCGCGTGTACGCGGACGATGGCAACGGCATGGCCAATATGGTCTTCGTCGCTCAGGATGCCCAGTACTCGCTTGGGGGTTACTGGATCGACAAGTACGAGGTGACCAATCAGCGCTACTGCGAGTACCTCAACAGCGTAGACGCGGCGAGGGCGACGGCCCACTACGACAGCCAGATGGAGATCACCAAGAAGGGATCGGTCTACACCGTGAACGAGGGCCGGCAGAACTACCCGCTACGCTACGTCAGCTATAACGACGCCGTCGATTTCGCGCTCTGGCTCAGCCAACGCGAAGGTCGGACCTATCGCCTTCCCTCAGCGGACGAGTGGTACAAGGCCGCGGCCTGGGACCCGGTGGCCAAGAAGCACTGGACCTACGGGTTTCAGCGCGACACGATCGACTGCGACTGGTGCGTATACAACGGAACGAGTTGCGGAAACAACGGCCCACGCGTTGTGGGGTACTTCAACGGAAAGGACGGGCGAAACGACGCTAGAAGCTACTACGGCTGCTATGACATGTCCGGCAACCTGTGGGAATGGACCAGCCAGTTGTCCGGCTCCTATCGGGTTATCCGCGGCGGCGGTTGGTACCACAACGCGAACGGCTGCGCTTGCTCGAACCGCGACGACGACGCGCCGTCCGCTCGGAACGGCAGCTTAGGGTTCCGCTTGGTCCTGGACTTGGAGGAGTAACGCTTTGCTCTTTGTTCCCTTACTCTTTGCCGCGAGCGAAGCGAGCGTCGCGTTGTTTTGGATTTGAGAGATGGCGCAGGAACTGAAGGTCATCGCTGACTTCTATGATTTCACGCTGTGGCCGGAACAACAACATCGGGTTCCGGTCGGTCCTGCACCTTCAGAAGGTGCTCGCGGGCGCCCGACCCAGAATCACATGGTTCACGGATCGTGCGAGGGTGGTCTTGAAAGTCCTGGCCCTGTTCCTGTGCTGGCTTCGGAGGGTATTCTCGAAGCCGGCCAAATCTACGCAGTGCAGCCAGGTGGGGCTAGTAGGCAGCGAGCCGACGGTCCCACCCGGCTGTTTTGCGAGGGCATGGGAGAAACAGCAGCATGAGAAGCAAATCACACTGCTGGCCGTTGGGGCGTTTCGTCAGACCTGCACAAGTGCTGACGATTGCCGTGTCGGCAATTGTGGTGTCCCCGGTGGTGGCTCAGATGGGCAACCTGGCATACAAGGAAAGCGATGAGTTTGGGCTCGATGCTAGGCTCGGCCAGCCATCTTACGGGGAGAGTTCCCAGGATACGGAGTTGACGCTGACGCCGATCGCGCGGACATGGGGAAGCGCGGATCTTGACGTCGATACGCGCAGGGTGCCGGAGAGCATCGAGATTGGTCCGAACGACTGGCGCATCGTGTCGGGGGCCTCGCTGACAGTCGTCGGCCAAGTCTACGATTCGGGCCACGTGCCCCTGGAAGGCGTGGACATCGGGGTTGAGGATCCTCTCCTCATGCAATCCATCCAGCAGGCCGCAACCACAGACGAGACAGGCTGGTTTACATACACGATCAACACCGTGCCAGCGACAACCTCAGGCAACTACTCCTTTGTGTTCTATGCAGGCTGGTCAGGACACTGTTACAGCACGGTGACGGTCGTGGTGTTGCCCGCTCACGAGCCGGATGTTGTCTTGGGCGGTTATGAACTCACGGTCGGTGTGAATGGTGTGCAGCCGCTCGAACCCGCTGGCCAACTGTTGAACCGCCGGACTGCGAACGGGTACATACCGCGACTGACGAGTGAGCAGCGAACCAATGGGGCAGCGGCGTTCATCGGGAAGATCGGGGATTATGGTCGAGATGTTGTGGAAGGGGTGGTCTCCGACCCGATGACATGGGTGGGTGTTGTGGGTACGGCTGGCTGCTTCATCCCGACAGGTGTCACGCAGGCGACCCTGTGCCCGATCGGTATCACGATCCTGTCGACCTCCGTGGCCAAGACGGCCGTCGTTCAAGGGGCCCACAACATCGCGGATGCGACGGATCTGAGTAACGAGGACAAGGCGGCCGTTCATGACGCGATCAACGCGGGCGATTTCCTCTGGTCGGTCGCGACGCTGGATACGGCCGGCGGCGTGGTCGAGACGACCTCGGGCCTCTCGGATGTCGTCAGCGCCACGTACAACCTGGTGCCGGCCTCCGATGGAGACTACGAACGCATCATCCTGGTCGGCAGCAGCGGCGACCAGACGCAGGCATTCTGTTTGTGGCGGAAGCCGCACCCCGCGGCCGGTATCTCACTGGACCGCTGGTGGGCGTACGCAGGGACCGGCCCCATGAACGTGGAACTCGAGGTCGGAATCGAGAACGACGAATCATACACGCTCAGCTTGGTGATGCCTGGCGATGGGACGCCGAGCGACTACTGGGTCATGGGAGATTACCCCTACGCAACTGTCGACCACGACAGCGTTGAACGTGAGTTTCTCCAGCAAGGCACCCTGTATACGGCAACGCTGGGTCGGCTGTCTGCCGGGCTCCATACGATACAGGTCTACGACCTGAGGCCAAGCACGGAGCCTTCGATGGGGCAGGTCCGGTTCATCCTCGATGGGCCGTCGAAGGAGTATTCCTATTTCGCGGTGTTCATCGCCGACCGGCCAGGACTGACCGATGGCGATATCCAGGGAATCTCGTTTGAGGATCATGCCGGCAACATCCTCAGCATAGGGTCCGTACTCGAACTGGCGCAGACTTTCTCTCCCCGGCTGTTCTTTGACGCGCGAGAGAATTACTTTCCTCAGACCGTGGAGGACACGCTGAGCGCAGGCGCGGATCTTGTGGAACCGCGGGACGGTCCCCAGGATGTGCTGATGCACGTACATACCACCGATGACCTGTTGCTGGCTGCTCGCCGTTTCGGCAGCGGCGGAGACCTTGACAAACGGTGGTTGGATCTTCCAGGCACGGGGCCCAACGCGCTCGGGACCGTGAATGGAACACCGGCGAATCCGCTGATGTACGCAACCGTGGTCCAAGAGGAGGACGCAACCGGACGATACGTCGTGATCAGCTATCTACTCCATTATGGATACAGCAACTGGAAGCAGCACGGCGGCTACAACAACCACGAATGCGACTGGGAAGGGGGTTTTGTATACCTGAAGCAGGACCAGACGGCTCCCGGTGCGCCGTACCGGCCGTTCCGTGTGGCGTACTCGCAGCATGAGAAATGGATGTTCAACCTTAGCCCCCTATGGCAGACTTCAGGTGGCGAGTACGCGAACTGGGGCTGCCTGATTCAGCACAATCGTGTATGCGGGACGCCCCACTGGACCCACCCTTACCTTTATGTGGGGCGCGGCGGCCACGCGAGTTACTTTCAGGCCGGTGAGAGGGAATACCGCGTGGGGCTCGATAAGTTCGTTGAGGAGTTCAATGGCCGTCTGCCTGCGGCTGAGTCTCGTGTCATTCTGCTGAGTCGGGTGACCGAGGCAAGAGTCAGCGGCCAAGGGTGGCTCGTCTACCCGGGAAACTGGGGTCAGCCGGACCTTCCGGATGCGCCGGGCGAAGGAAACGATGACGCAGGCGACAGCGGGCCCGTCGGACCGGTTTTCGCCGGACCCAGGCTCGGCGAGTTGCAGGCGGGGGCACGATGGCTCGATCCCCTTCACTGGCCGACGATGGGCGCGGATTTCGGGAACTGGTGCCATACTGTCAGCGGGTTAGGCAGTGAGGATCCTGATCTGGACGGCTTCATCGGCGTCCTCGACAACTGCCCGCAGAATCCCAATCCGGACCAGGCCGACACTGACGGCGATGGTGTCGGGGACGTCTGCGATCACTGCCCTGGGACAACGTTGGGAATCACGGTCTCGAGCCTTGGGTGCCCGGCGTCTCAGGCTGATGATGATCTGGACGGCGACGTCGATCAGCAGGACTTCGGTTCCATGCAGGTCTGCTTCGGCGAGTCTCCTGTGTCCTCGACCTGCCACTGGGCCGATCTCGATCACAACGGAAGTGTCAATCGGGCAGATGTGGACATCTTCCTGCGGTGCAGCAATGGGCCGGCAGTCCCTGCGGACCCGACTTGTGCGAACTGAAGCTGTGTCGCTCGTAGGGCGAGGAAGCTCAGCCCCTCAGTTCGAAGTTCATCCGGATCGCCCCGTAGATCTTCTGGATCAGTTCCTCGGACAGGTCGAGGATGATCTCGCGTGTCCGGCCGTAGCGACCGCGGGAGAGGACGCGGCTGCGGACCAGGGAGTACATGTCCAGTTCGTCGAGCAGGTCGCCGAAGGCCCGGCCGGTCATGGCCCGCAGGCCGGTCCGGTCGCAGAAGCCCTGGTAGGCGTCGTAGGCGTCGCCGGTGCCGATGGGCGCGCCCTTGGCTCGGCTGGTGGCCTCGATCACGGCGGCCATGGCCGCCTGGAGCTGCACGGGGGCCGAGCGCAGCAGGGTGAGATAACGGTCGCGGTCGAGTTCCAGGGCGGCGTTATCCACCAGGGCCAGGGTGATCGTGCTCCCGGCCTTCTCGGCCAGGTAGGCACTCTTGCCCAGCAAGGCGACGGCCTGGCGGGCGTCGCCGTGATCCTGGCTGGCCATGGCGGCGATCTTCTCCACCACGCCGGGCTGGACGCTGCCGGGTAAGAGGGCCTTCTCGACGCGGATGCGCAGGATGTGCTGGAGGTCCACGGCGTCGTAGGGTTTGAAGATGAGCTCGTTGAGCTTCAGGAACGACTTGACGCGCGGGTCGAGGTGATCCGGCCAGTTCAGTCGGTTCGACACGAACACGAGAATCAGCTTCGCCTGGATGCGCTGCGGCAGGCGGCGGACCAGGAAGGTCATGAAGGCGTCGCGGTCGCGCCGGACGTTGTCGACCTCGTCGATGAACAGGATCAGGTATCCCGGGTAGCTGGCAAGTTCGGCCTCGATGCGGAGCATGAGCTCCTCGAGGGAGATGCCCTTCTTGTAGCGCCGGCTGGCGCCGAGCATGCAGGCGAGGTCGTTGAGGGCCCGGAAGCACGGCCGGGGTGTGGACAGGTCGAGGTGTTCGTGGCGGACGGGCACGTTCTTGGCCCGGGCCATTTCGGCCAGCAGGTTGAGGAAGAAGCTCAGGGTGAGCGTCTTGCCGGTGCCGGTCTTGCCCCAGATGGCCAGATGACAGGGGTGATCGCCGCGCAGCACGCCGGCGAAGTGGCTGCTGAGCTCCTGGATCTCGGCATCGCGGACGTTGGCGTTGAAGATCTCCTCGAGCACCGCGAGCTGCTCGGAGCGAATGAGCTGTTCGTCATCCAGGAATCGCCGGTCCTTGATGATGGCGTTGCCGACCATGTGCTGGATGCGGCTGGCCATCCTTGATCGTACGGTTGTCGGTTCCATTGGAAAAGCACCTCCGAGATGCTCCAGTGGAAGCACCGGTATATAAATCTTCCGCCCGCCAGTGAGAGTGGTGTTCCGATGGAACCTCCCCGCGGGCCGGAGCAGGTTCCATGCATTCTGGGTTTTTCCCAGAAGGTCCCGGGGCCGGTAGCCCGGGCGGGGTTTATAAGCGTCGTCCCGTAGTAATAGTAAGTAGTAGGTAGTAGTAGTTAGTAAATAAAGAGGAGAGAGAGGAGAGAGAAGAGAGAATGTTCCAGTGGAAAACTACTGGCTCTGGTGACCGGACTTTGATCCGCCCAAAGACCCTGCCCCAAAAATCGCGGTGAGTTGTCTGCCGCCTTGCGCAGTGGGAGAGGCGAGGGACATGGGGAGGTCCAAGCACGCAAGGGGCTATTTTTCGAGCCGCCTTCGCCTGATCAGCATGCCTATCCCACCGAATGCCAGCAGCGCCATCACAGCGGGCTCAGGAACCGCGACGACGCGGAAACCGATACTGGTGAACTCCTGTGTCGACTGATACGACCAGAAGCGATTCAGTGGATGCAAATCGAAGTGCCGGCCCGTGTAAGCCCCGCCTCTGACTCCGCGAAGTGAATCGCTCAGCACAGCCTCATTCCATTCATCCACGTTACCACCTTGGTCGAATGTGCCATAGGGGCTTCCGCTGTTCTCGAATTCACCGACCTGCGTACGCCAGTATGGACTACCGATCGAGTAAACAGGGTAACCACTTTCATACTCAAAGAAATTCGCGTTATTGCCAGGGTCAGGATTAAGAACAGTGTGGCTGGGTATCGTATCGGATCCTGTAGGGTAGTCCCAGTAGTTGCCCGTCACGCCGTCGTTCTTGTGATACGCCGCCTTGTACCACTCATCCTCACTTGGGATTGCCCATTTCCAGTCGGCGTTACGGCTGACGGCTTGAAGATCCGTGTTTGTCAATGCGCCGTTCAGTGCGTAGGCACCCGTTTCCGTGGTACCGGAGCCCTGTGCGCCCGTTGGTTGGCCATTGTGCAGCCAGTTGGCGAAACGCGCCGAGTCGCCCCAACTTACCAAGTTCACTGGGCGGTCGGCGTAGTCGCTCGCCACGCTGTACGTGTAGTTGCCCGGCGTGCCGCTGCGCTGGATCTTGCAGCCATGGGTGCTCGTCCACATGTTCGTGTTGTAGAGCCCGTACGGATCGGTAACCGCCACGGCGTTCAGGAATGCCGTGTACTGAGCGGCCGTCACCTCGTATTTGCCGATGTTGTAGGTGTAGTCCACGCGGCCAAACCCTTCCGGACGCTGGTCCAGCCTATACCGTATATCAGCAGCGCTCCCCGGATTACCCACGGGCACGGTCTCGATGTTCACCGCAAACGCCGTGCCGACCAGGAGCCCAGTCACCACACAAACCGATACCATCGCCTTGAGAGCTGTCATGTTCTCCTCCTCGTGTCGATGTGCGTCTCTGGTGGAAGGTCGCTAAACCTCCCTCCGAGACAATCCCCTGCAGTGTACCAGCGCGCCCCTTTCGCGCCTATCTCAACTCCGAGAATCTGCGTTTTTACCGTAAGGCTGCGATCTTCGCCCGACAGCCAAGCGGTGGCAGTCCCCGCCCCAAAGGCCGACCATTGATCGACATAGGTAGGCCCTCGCGGGCTGTCCCTGTCACACCACCGGGCGTACGGGTCACGTACCACGGCGGTTCGACCGGGTTAAGCGTCGGAAGGCGCGGCTACTCGGGGAAGGTCGATCGAGTCGAAATAGCGGTTTCGCAGTGCTTGTTGAACCGCCGGGTGGCCTGACATCCGCCAGAACCCGGTCGGAGAGCCGGCGGCGACCGCTGCGTTGAACTCGGGCACGCCTCGACGGCGCAGTTCCTTGAAGCGGTTCCGCCCGTTCTTCCACTGCCGCCAAAGGTACATGCGTAGCCTCCGGCGAATCCACGCGTCCAGGTTTGAGAGCACCCGTGGAGTTTGGCAGAAGCCAAAGTAGCCGCGCCAGCCAAGCAGGTAAGGCGCTAACTTCTCAATCAGCTTCGGCAAACTGGTTCCCAGCGTCCGGCGAGTAAGTTCCCGGACTCGCGTCTTGAATCGCTCGAGTGCCTTTGGCGCTATCCGCCGTTCGCTCCCGTCGTTCGAGATGCTAAAGCCCAGGAACTTCCGCTCCGCGGGTCGAGCGACCGCGCTTTTCGACTCGTTCACCTTCAGCCGAAGCTGGGTGGTCAGAAAGCGACAGATGCTGGCCATGAGGCGTTCACCCGCGCGCTGACTGCGAACATAGATGTTACAGTCATCCGCATAGCGGCAGAAACGGTGGCCGCGACGTGTCAGCTCCTGATCGAGGTCGTCCAGCACCAGGTTACTCAACAACGGGGAAAGAGGACCCCCTTGAGGTGTCCCCTCGTCGTTCGGACAGACCAACCCGTTTTCCATCACCCCGGCATTCAAGAATGCCCGGATCAGTTTCAGCACACGCTTATCCGTCACCCGTCGCGCGACGCGCGCCATCAGTATGTCATGGTTAACTCGATCGAAGAATTTTTCAAGATCGATGTCAACCACGTGGTTGTAGCCCTCGGCAATGTAACGTTGCGCTTGGGCCACCGCCTGATGGGCTGAGCGTCCCGGCCGGAAGCCGTAGCTGTGCTCGGAAAACGTCGGATCCCAACGCTTCTGGAGGACCTGCAACACCGCTTGCTGGATCAGTCGGTCGACGACACAGGGCACGCCGAGTTTTCTGACCCCGCCGTCCGGCTTGGGGATTTCGACCCGTTTCACCGGTTGCGGTGCGTAGACCCCCTGGAGTAGTTGGCCGCGAATGGCTGGCCAGTGCTCCCGCAGGTACGCCGCGGATTCGTCGATACTCAGGCCGTCGACGCCCGGGCTACCCTTATTGGCACGAACGCGTTTCCAGGCTATTTCGAGGTTCTGTCGATCGCACACCTCCTCTATAAGCCGTTCTTCTTCTGCCGGGCTTTCGGGGGTTCGCTTCGCCGCGAGTGGTTCGGTCCCTTGGCGATCGGCGCCCAGGGTTTCACCCCGATCCACCGCCGCAAAGGCCAGAGGCAATTGCTTGTACTGGGTTTTCTGCCGCGTTCCACTCATGAGTCGCGAGTCCTACTTGCCACTCCCAGTCGTTCGGGCCTTCAGCATGACGCTACGGCCTTGCGATCCCTGGCCGTTTCTGCCCTTTCGAGTCAGTGTCTCGATCGAGCCGGCCGGCGATCCGTGCCTACTATGCCCTCTGCTGACTTCTGCGTCGCGGTCAGGTCACCTTACGGTTCCCTCAGTCCCGAATCCGGGACACGGCGCAGACCTCCCGAGGTAAGTTCGACCGCCTTCGCCGCACACCTGCCGGATCTACAGCCTTGGCCCTTGATGGATATGGACTTCGCGATTAGTCGCCCGCTCGTCCGACCAAGGACGCCTCGTATCCGATTTCTGTTCGTCAGGTCACGGCTTTGCTCCACGCTGTCTTCAGACGCCACCTCACGATGACGCCTTTGCGTTCTCGCTAATCCTTTACCTCCATCAGGTTGGATGGGGGACTCTCACCCCCAAGCTGTCAAACATACTCGGCGCACGACGGAGCGGCTTCGCCGCAGGATGGGCGGGGTAGCGTCTTGGCGTGGGGGGTGAGCAAGCACCGTCAGTAGCGCGGTATCCTCCCGGGCTTTCCGGCCGTGGGGCCGGAAGCTCGTTTGGGACTCCTGACTGGAGGATATCGTCGTGACCGAACTCCGCAAACGCATGATCGAGGACATGCAGCTGGCCGGCCTCTCCAAGGGCACGCTGGAGGCCTACGTCCGATCGGTGCGGCAACTGGCCGCTCATTACCGGCTCTCGCCCGACCGGATCAGCGAGCGTCAGCTCCGCGATTACCTTATCCACCTGCGGGACGTGCGGCGTTTCGCCAAGGGCACATTCCAGCAGCACTTCTTCGCCATCAAGTTCTTCTTCGTCAACACGCTGGGCTACGACTGGCCGCTGCTCACGAAAAAAAAGTTCGCCCGCCCCTGTGCAAGCGTCTGCCCAACGTCCGCAGCGACCGGGACTGCCGCCGCCTGATCGCCGCCCTCCACCAGCCGGTCTATCGCGGCTGTTTCGCCCTGATCTACGCCTGCGGCCTGCGGATCGGCGAAGCCGTCGGACTGCCCGTTTCCGGTGTTGACTCCAAGCAGATGCTCCTGAACGTGATCGGCAAACGCAACCGGCAACGCGCCTTGCCTCTGGCCGAGCCCGTCCTGCTCATGCTCCGCGAGGTCTGGAAGATTCATCGCAACCCCAAGTGGCTCTTCTCCGACCGCAAGGGTGCCTCGCATCTGTCTCCTGATGCCGCCCGCAAAGCCTTCAATGCAGCCCGGGCACAGTGCGGCTTCGATGACCGCTTCACGCCCCACACGTTTCGCCACAGCTTCGCCACCCTGCTCCTGGAAAAGGGCGTCAACCTCCGCGTCGTGCAGATCCTGCTGGGGCACGCCAGCATCCGCTCCACCCAGATCTACACGCACTTGAGCGAGCCCCTGCGCCGTGACCTGCGCCAGTTGCTCGGCGACTTCTTCGCCGGCCTCTTCTGATGGGAGGACCGGCCATGAAGGACCACCGTATCGAGCTGGCGGACGTGGTCCGCCGGCTCCAGGACGACTATGTCGCCCGGTTCGGGCACCTCATGATGCCCTCCCAGAAAAAGGCCCTGGCCGACATCGCCGCCTGCAGGACCGCCCGGATGGGCGGCCATCAATACCAATGCCGCGATTGCGGGCAGTCGTTCTGGATCTACCACGGCTGCCGCAATCGCGCCTGTCCCGCCTGTCATGGCCGCCAGATCCGCGAATGGCTGGCAGCCCGGCAGGCGGAGCTTCTGCCGTGCGACTACTACCACATAGTCGCCACGGTCCCGGAAGAGATCCGTCATCTCTTCCTGTCCGATCAGAAGTTCGCGTACACCCTGTTCATGAAAACCGTCGCCGGCGCGGTCATCGACCTCACGGGCGATCGCAAGTACCTCGGGGCCACGCCCGGCATTCTGATGGTCCTGCACACCTGGACCGGCCAGATGGGCTACCATCCCCACGTCCACCTGCTGGTCACCGGCGGCGGCGTCTCCGACGACAAGCAATCCTGGTGCGAACCGCCGGGGGCATTCCTGCTGCCGGTCAAGGCCCTCTCCAAGCTGATCGCCGCCCGGTTCCGGGACGCCCTCCAGAAGGCCAGGCCGGACGCCTTCGCCAGCCTGCCGCGAAAGACCTGGAAGCAGCCCTGGTGCACCTTCTGCAAGCACTACGGCCGGGGCCGACAGGCGGTCGTGGATTACCTGGCCCGCTATGCCTTCCGCATCGCCCTCACCAACGGCCGCCTCGTGGACATGGACAATACTCATGTGACCTTCAAGTACAAGCAGCGGGAAACGGGAGAGTCCAAGACGTGTCGCTTGACCGGTGTTGAGTTCCTCCGCCGGTTCCTGATGCACGTCCTGCCCAAGGGGTTCCACAAGCTGCGCTATTACGGGCTCTGGCATCCCTCGAAACGTCATCTTCAGCAACGGGCACGGCTGCTGCTGGCCTTGCTCGAGGGACAACCATCCCACCAGTCCCTGCTGGTCGCGGATCTGGCCCAGGAAGCGGACCCCTCGGGGAACGGTGAAGACGCCGAGAAGGGCTTCTCGCCTGCCTGCCCCCACTGCGGAAGCCGTCAGGTGGCTCTTCTGCAAGTGAGGGCCCGCGGCCCCGGTCCGTAGGTCAGCAGCCGGTCGACCTTGACCGTCCGGCCATCCACTGATCGGTGTGCTTCCAGACCGGCTTGCCCTTACCTCCCGTGAGGACGGCAAGCATCAGGCCTGCTCAGCGCGTTCTTGCACATCGCGAGCACGCCTCAGGCTACCGCTACGCCGCGAGCCCCCCAGAACCCGTCGAACATCCCAATCCGCTCTCGAAATGCACTCCTTTCGATGCGACCATCCCCCGCCCCCACCCATCCTGCGGCGAGAGCACTTCGTCCAATAGGCTTTTGGCGTCGGCTCCGCAACGCAAAAAGCCATATCTATTCCCCGCCACCGGCAATGGTCCGGTCCCGGAGCCTCCTCATGCCGGAGGGGATTCGTTCCTAAGTGCTTGTTTTGTAGGATGTTGCGATGGTGCGCTTGGGGAGCTGCGCTCTTTGGATAGAGCCTCTGACTGGGCGTAAGCGCCGCAATCACCGTAAAGTATTTATACATGAGCTTCCCGTAAGGCCTCATGCCTGTTGCCTATCCCGATCCGCTCTTTCCCATCGGCCAGTTCTTCGAGTCCCTGCTCCCGGACTTCATTCTGGCCTTCACGTTCTTCACCGCGTTGACGTACGCGGTGCTGGGCAAACGCTTCGACCACCAGCGCTCAGCCGTGGCCATGGCTGCGGCTGTCGGGCTGGCACTGGCTGCCGGCCTGGTGGCCTGGGAGTACCAGCGCGGCTGGTCGATCCGCAACCTGGGGCCAATCGCCATCGGGTTCGCCGTGATCCTGCTGGCTATGATCATGTTTCAGGGGATCCGCCAGACCGGCGGATCCTGGGCGGGCGCGGGCATTGCCTTCGGGGCCAGCATCCTCGTGGCCTGGATACTGGGCGTGGACTGGCCGATCGCCCCGCAGGTGATCCAGAGCCTGGCCATCGTGGCCCTGATCGTCGGGATCGTGGCGTTTGTGCAGCATCACCACGGGGCTTTGCCGCGGGCGCAGTTCGTGCCGGCAGCCATCCGGCCGGAGCTCAGGGGCATCCGCCACGACATGAGCGACCTGTACGCGGACCGGCGGGTCGGCGACCAGATCGGCGAGGCCCTCGCCGGGCTGCGTCAGCGAACCGCATCCCTGGTCGAGCACCCGCAGGAAGCGCCGCACTTCATGGCCCAGCTGGAGCGCATCCTGCCTGCGGCGGGCTGGCTGACCGAGCGGCTGGCCAAGCTCCGGGCTCAGGCCCACGACGTGCGTAAGGGGCATGTAGCCCGGATCGATCAGCTTCGACACCTGATCGACAAGCTACCCCCGGAATCCCGCAGGAAGGCCGAGCGCGAGCTGGCGGCCCGGTATGCCGAGCTGCACATGGACAAGCGGCTCGATCGGCTCGATGCGGCGGTGGCGGAGAACGAGCGCCGCATCGGGGATCTTACGCGCGAGGCCCAGGCAGCGGTGGGCCGGCATGACTACCGCAAGCTGGCCGAGCTGCTGGAGGCGGCCGACAAACTGCAGGTGCACAACAGCAAGCTGCTGGCGATCATCGAGCGCAGCGAGCAGAAGCTTGCCAGGGTGGCCCGAGACCTGGCCAAGCAGATGGGCGAGGCGGCGGAAGAATGAGCCGCCACTGCTCTTATGGCGACGCGCCAGCGCGCCAGGATGACGAGATCCGCGATCAGGCTGCTTACGCTCACGCGGAGCGGATGCTCGATCGGTACGGGATCACCTATATCTACTACCATCCGGAGATTCTGCTGGGAATCGTTCCGGGGACGGCGCTGGCGGAGGAGTTCTATGCCCGCTGGCGGGAAGCAGATCGCCGGGCAGGAAGACCACGAGACTGGTTCGGGCGCCGCGGCGAGCCGCGTCATATGGACGACGTGCTCCGCGATATGCTGGAAGGCGATGCGTGGAGCCAGGATATCTTCGGACCCGGGAGCGAGCGGCGGTATTGGTAGACAGCTGTTGATACTCTTTCTGAGAAATGCGCCTATCGCTGCGATTACGAAACGTCCAGCCAGGTCAGCACCTCGACGAGCGGTTTCTGATCCGGGCCGATCTGCTGGATCGCCTTGTGGCAAGCGCCGGCGGCCTCCGGCGAGGTGGCCAGGAGCACGATGCCGTCGAAGCCGGCGGCGCGGAGCTTGTTCAGGTTCTCACGCGTGTCCGACTTGCCGGTCTCGACCTCGATGGCGATGCGTTCGCCGGGCCGCTGGGCCAGCAGGTCGATGATGCCATCTCCGGCCACGGCATGCTCGCGGGTCACGTCGTAACCTTCGGCGTCGTAGAAGTCAGCGGCCCTGCCGACCCAGTACCGGTGTTCCAAGCTGGCGCGGGGGACAGGGCCGGGATCGAGCCCGATGCGGGCGCAGAACGTCCGGCCCGGATCGGTGAGCGTATACAGCACCACCTGGCCGGAGCGGGTGGCGATGGCGACGGCCTCGATGAGGCCGGCGCCGGCGAGATGCTGGCGGATGGCATTGCCTTTACGGCGGGACAGGTTCAGCCGCTGGTACCGGGAGACGGTGGTGGACAACGGCCTGGCGGCCACGTCCGCCAGGAAGCGGATCTCCTCCCGAGACATCTCGGGAAGCGTCCCGGGTGGCTGGTCCTGTGAATCATCCGATGAATCACTGGATGTATATGATTCGGAGGGATTCATCGGTGATTCTCTGGGGGATGGTGGGTGGGGATTATTCTCTTCATTCTTATCCGCGGCCGGAACTGGCGGGACGACCTGAGAGGAGTCCATCTCGAGGTTACCCGGGCTGGAATCGGCGGAACAAGTGGCCATTCGTCCCCGGACTTCATCATCGCATACTGAGCCCTCTTCGATTGGAAATCGCGGAACCCGGACCAGGAAGGGTTCGGGGTATTCGTCGGCCAGGCGGACGACGGCGCTGCCGATGGGCAGCGTGCTCAATGCTTCCTTCTGCTCGTCGGTCAGGTTCATGGCCCCGGCGATGGTCTGGATGTCGCCGCGGAGCTTCTGGCTCAGGGCCAGGGTGGCATAGGAGTTGGCAAAGGCCACCTTGCTGAGCAGGGAGGCGGACTGATCGATAAAAACGTACCCCATGCCATACTGGCGGATCATTCGGATGGAGTTCTCCAGCATGGATTCCCTGGCCTCGGGGGCCTTCTGGAGCAGCAGGTTGTGGGCTTCTTCCAGCACGATCAAGTTGGTCAGTTCCCCCCTTGGCCCCTGGGCCAGGCGGTACCGGTATAGATATAAGGTCAGGGCCTCGGAGAACAGGGAACGATCGGCGTTGCTGGACAGGCCGTCCATTTCGAGGACGACGTTGTGGTTCAGCAGGTCGCGGACATGGCTGTTGTCCTGGGTGTTGATGACCGAGCCGAACTCGCCATAGGTCATGGCCAGCAGGATCCTTTCGGCCGAGGCCTGCCACAGGGCGGCTCTTCCTCTCAGCCGGGCGGCTTGCAGCCAGACCAGCAGGTCCTGGATGGTGGGCCAGCGGCCGGGCTGGCCGCCAAAAACGCCGGCGTCGCGGAACAGCTTGTCCAGGCCGGCTACGAGCAGGCTGATGACGCCCTCGCCTCCGAGGTAGGCGGAGGCGATGACGTCGACGATGAGCTTGATCCAGACATTCGGCTCGCAGCCGGGCGGCGGGATCAGGGGGTTGAACCGGAAGGGAGAGACATCCCGCCCGATGGTGTACACGTGAAGATCGGGCTGGATGGCCATCAGGTCGCGGTAGCCGCGTTTCCAGTCGAGTGCGAGGACCTTGATGCCACGGGCCATCATGCCCTGCATCAGGACGAAGGTGAGGTTGGTCTTGCCGGAGCCGCTTCGGCCGGCGACGAGGATGTGCTCCTTCAATCGATGGCTCTTGAGGAAGAACGGGTACAGCTCGCGCTGGCCGTAGGAGACGTTGCCGACCTGGATGTCGCCGGCCAGGGCAAAGGCCCGATCGGGCGGCGGGAAAGGTGATCGGTCGGGCATGTAGTTCTGCCCAAGATGCCGTGCGGCCAGCAGCTCGAGCGTCTGCTCGAGGTCGGCCTTGCCGGCCGGGTCGGATTCGGCCAGGTACACCGACCACAGGCGATCGATCCTGGGGCCCAGGACGGGCCGGAGCTTGCGGCAGAGTTCCTGAACACGAAGCATCATGGCTGATCACCCCCGTCGTCACCCAGGATCTGCAGCTTGCGGAAGGCGGACAGATACTGCTGGGCGGACTCAGGCAGGCCTTCGCGGATCCGGGAGACATCTCGCCAGAAGGTGATCCGTTCGGCGCGCTGCTCGGAGCGCAGGTCCTGCATCCGCTTCTCATAAGCGGCATAGGCCTCATCCGGCGCCGGGCGCCCGTGTCGGGCCAGTTCGTTGAACGCGTAGCACTCGGACCACAGGATGTCGAGCATGTTCCGCTGGTAGGCTTCCTGACGCCGGCGGACCTGGCCGAGGATGTCATCGAGCGCCATCCAGCTGGTGTGCTTCCGATCGAACAGGCCGGCGGTCTCCGGTTCATGAGCCGGCACGGCGAAGTAGCCCTGGTGGATCAGGTCTTCGACGGTCTGGGGACCGTCATCTATTCCATGGGCGGGCTGAGTCCGCGGTGTTGGCGTCTGGACATAAGAAAGAGGCCGGAGGCTGTAGAGGGGTGTGGTCTGCAGATTGCCGTAAAGCCGATGCCGGCCGTACTGGTAATGATACGCTCTGCCGGCGTACGCCGGCTGCGTGTTTCGTGACAGGTCAGTTTGGTACATGGGATCACCTCGGATGTGAGTTCTCTGCAGTGGTGAATGCGGCGGAGTTTATATGCTTTACGCTTTTGACACCGCTGGGCAGTGGTAACAGGCGTTGCCGGGCGGAGGGTCCTGCCTGGGGGCCCAACGGGGCCTCTACGGGGCAGTGACAGGAAAAGTATTTATCTGCAGGCCTCTTTCGGGCACCGTGAGGTGATCGTTCATGGCAAGACCGTTCAAGTGCCCGTACTGCAAGTCGCCGGAGACGGTAAGCAAGGGCGTCCGCCGCAACAAGACCGTCGGAGCCCGGCGGGTCCGTCGGTGCAAGGCCTGCGGGCGCAAGTTCACGCCCAGGAACCAGTAGCCGCTGGGCAAGCAATGGAGCAACCAGTGGAGGGACTGATGGCGCTGCCCTGACCCCCAATGATGCAGGACCGTGAGATTGTCCGGCTGGCTTTCGAGCTGGCCGGGATTGTGGAGCTTCTCGTCAAGCACACGCGGGCGTTCTGCTACGAGGTCATGCTCTCGGCCCACGGCTGCCCGCAGTGCAGTGGTTCGCTGGAGATGATCGCTGAGAGTCGGTGCCGCTGCCGGGAGTGCCGGCACGAGTTCGACCCCACCGTCCAGTTCCAGCGCTGCCCGGCCTGTGAGGGCCGGCTGCGGCTGCGGATCTGCCGGTACCTGTGTCGCGACTGTGGGGCGGACGTCGCGTCGCGCTTCGTCTTCGACGGGCTGGTCTTTGATCGCGCCTACTTCCGTCGCAAGATGGCCGAGTCGCGCGAGCGGCGCCGGCAGGAGCGCGCCGAGCGCCGGCAGCAGGTGGCGGAGAACCGATCGTCACCGGCGGTACCATCCCCGATGGATCTGACTTCCGTTCCCGGCCTGCTGGAAGCGCTGAACGAACTGACCTGCGTCCCGGAGCTGGCCGCCTGGGCACCCCTGGTCCCAGGGTTCGACCTGGAGCGCTATGAGGCCCATCTGGAGCCCCATATCGGGGCGTTCGAACGGCGGTTCGACGATCTGCCGCCCCTTGAAAACGACCCTCGTCTGGACCGCATCTGGCGGTTTATCGCAATCATATTCATGGCCCATGCCGGCCGGATACGGATCCGGCAGCAGGGGCCGACTATCCTGGTGGTGAAATCCCTTGAAACTGACGCAGAAGGACCGTGAATTCCTCGAGACACTGAAACGGCTCATGGAGTCGAAGGACCTGTGGGTGCAGTACGAGGAAGGCCGGCCGGGATACATGGTCCTTCGCGGCACCTATGGGGACAAGATCCACCAGGCCTTCCGCATGACCCGCCAGGGGGTGCGCTGGCGCTTCTGGCGGCTGTTCAACGATGTCTATATCTCGGCTTTCGAGGCTGTGCTGTTCGTCGAGAAGATCTTCGGGCCGCAGCTGCGCGAGCACGCCGTGCGCATCAGCCAGGAGCGGTACGCACTTCGCCAGGAAACCCGGCAGGCCGACTTCCAGTCCGCACATCAGGTGACCCGTAAATGACCGAGTCCACCAGGATTGACTTCAAGTACCGCCGGGTCAGCCAGGTGAGCGATGTGACGGATCTGGTGGCGATGCTGCTTCCGGGTAACCGCAACCAGCAGCATGCGGCGGCCCGGATCCTGCTGGCCCTTCGGGAGACGGACGATCTGCGGGACCGCTTGAGCGATCTGCAGGACCGCTACGGGATCTCGCGCCGAACGCTGGAACGGACACGTGCCAAGCTAACTCGCATGGGGCTCATCGAGCGGGTCAGCTGGATGAACACGAGGTACGGCGGGCGCCAGGGCTGGAAACTGTCCAGCCGGATGAGCACGGGGCTTCGTCAGCTTGCGGACCGGATAGACCGGTGGCGCAACGGAGGAGACCCGGAGGCTCAGCACAAGGAGGAGATCCTGGCGGGTCTGTTGTGTCCCTCAGCGCAGAGCGGACGCAGGGCCTGCGCCCAGCCTCGGCCACTGCCTGCTGCGGGCATCCCTCCCGCCCCGGAAGGATCGATGCTGCAACCAAGGAGGTGAAACGAAAATGTCAGACTTCAGGAGCACGCTTGTTACCTTGCTGCTCGTTGTGCAATGCGTGGGTATCACCATCAACATCCTGTTGACCGCGGGTCTTCATCCCACCGAACCCGCTGAACGTCCCCTGGCCTGCGCGGCCATCCCCTGGGCGTACATCACCGAGTACCCGGAGTGCGCCGACCGATTGCTCAAGGCGATGAACATCACCCATGTCGAGATCCGCCGGTTCAACGGGACTCTGCCGGGTGACGAGATCTACGAGAACCCGATCATCAAAGCGTGGCAACAGGCCCGCGCGAATACCACTGGCCATCCCCATGCCGGCTTGCCCGGGGGCGCCGACTGGTCCGATGGCCCGCATTCAAGCCTCAACCGGGGCAGTGTCCGATAGGGCGCTGCAACGGTTGGGTCGTATGGCGGTGGCACGTTCAAGCCCTGAGAACGTGCCACCACAAGCACAATTCGGAGGTGAAGAACATGACATGGAGACCATCAGACTATCTGTTGGAGGGAGAACTGGACAATCGGAAGGCCGGAAGGATCACCGGCTGGCTGCGGTTCGCGGGGCTCCCGGAGAAGGTCGTCCTTGATCTGGAGGGCGACTTCGAGCCGGACATCCGCGGCCGGCGGATCGCCGTCAAGAACGTGTTCCTGGGTAAGGAAGCCGTAGCAGCCCGCTACATGGATGGATTCCATCCACGCCAGACCGGCAAGGCCGGCCACATCACCGCCGGCTGGCCGCCGCAGTCTTGGACCGACTATCCGTACATTGAGTGGCACTCGGACCATAACAACCGCGTGGTCCTGTACGTGGAGCCGCACCAGGTGACCATCCTGGATGACCCGGTGGAGATCGCGGCTGCGGAACCGGGCGCCGTGTAGCCCGGGTCCCGGCCCGGCCGGGACCGAAACATTTTTGAATCCAGCCGCATTACCACTGGCCAATCCTCACAATGAGCGCACGTAATGTGCCCAACGGCGAGCCGTATCGGCTCAGCCGGAGGACCCTTGAGCACGTGACAGCACGGACGCCATGCGTCCAGTCATCACGAAGCCGGTCCTCGACGAGAAACCGGGATTGGCCCAAAGCCAGCCCAGATTCGATGTAGATCCCTCTCTCTTCTCGAAAAGCCGCCCGTTTCGGCGGTGTGCAAGCGTTTTCTGAAACCAGCAGGCCCCGGGCCCCGCTCTCTGAGTGAGGCTCGAGGCCTGCGTTTTTTCAATCGAAAGGAGGTTGTGAGCATGCACTACTGCAAAGGCCGCGTCGCCGCGGTCCATCACTGCAGCGGATGCTGGGAGGTGGTCGTGGAAGGCGAACATCCGGGTGCCTTCCCCATCGACAACTGCTGCGTCTGGTCGATCGTGGACGCCGAAGGGGCGGACTGGATCGGCCGCCAAATCGAGTACGAAGAGGGAATGATGCGGTTCACGGATGCCCTTGAACCGGCGATCGAACCCCTGCCCTTTCACCGCTAGTCACCCCGCCCCCAAGCTCTCCGCTAATCCCCCGACCATCCAGTCGCCCGAGTTGACCTACTTCTCATCGTCATGGCTGAGAACGCGCGGGCGGACGCGTTTTCTTTAAGTAACCGCGGCACCATAGCCCGATCGGCAGGATGCCGCCCGGGTATCTGATCCGTGGCCCAGTTCCGGGCCCATGTAACCCCAACAAATGAAAGGAGTTCACAATGTCCGATCAACTGACCTGCCCGCTCTGCGCGCAGAGCGTGGCCATGACCCTGATTCCCCACCTGCGTTCGGAACACAAGATCGAGCCAGAGGTATTCCGGGCGCGATTCCCTGAGCAAGCTTTGTGCTCGGCGGAGTTCGCGTCGTTCCTGAAGGAACAGAATGTCCGCCGGCAGGATGGCGTACTGCACTACCAGCTCGACGTGGCCGGCTGCCCGATGACTGCCCGGTACGGTGTGGATCATCCACTGATCCCCGAGCCCGATCCGACGTTCGTCTGGACCGAACCCGCTCGCGATGTGGCCGAGGCCGTCGAGCACAACGAGCGGGTCTTCCTCTATGGCCCGAGCGGCACGGGCAAGAGCGCTCTTGTTCGCGAAATTGCCGCCATGGTCAAACGGCCCGTCCGCCGCGTCTCGCTCAACGGTGAAACCAGCGTTGCCGACTTCATCGGCCACTGGGCGGTCAACGGCAACAAGGAGACGGTGTTCGTCAAAGGTATCCTGCCGCAGGCCATGCTGGAAGGCTACATCCTGCAAATGGATGAGGTCGATGCCATGCAGCCGGAGGTCGGCTTCATCCTGCAACAGATCCTGGAGCCCCACGGCCACCTGCTCTTGACCGACACCGGCGAGGATATCACCCCGCACGCCGACTTCCGGCTGGTGGCCACAGCCAACACACTGGGCTTCGGCTCGGACTCCGGCCTGTATGCCAGCGGCACGCATGTCCTGAACTTCTCCTGGCTGGACCGGTGGGACGTGGTCGTTAACATCGACTACCTGCCCGCCGGCCGGGAAGTGGAGCTGTTGCACGCCCGGCACCCATCGGTCAAGAAGGACCTGCTCAAGTGCATAGTCAAAGCTGCCGGCGACCTGCGGCGGGCCCAGGCCAACGAGGAGCTAACCACGGTCCTCACGACTCGACGGTTGCTGGCCTTGTGTGCTCGCCTGGAACGCGGCAACGAGTTCCCGCAGGCGCTGCAGGTTTGCGTGTTGAACAAGGTGCCGCCCGAGGACCGCAAGGTCATCGGCGAGACGTTTGAGCATCACGTGGGGCCGTTGGGCCAGAAGCTCACCCCTTGAACGTCTGTGATCGGAACAGGTCGCGCTCGTCACAGCGATGCGGCGGGCGTGACCTTTTTCTTTGCGCATCGCGGAAAGGATTCGCACATGCGAACCAACCCATTTGAAAGCCAGCTTGAACGGCTGGCGAGAACGTTAACCGAGCAGTTCGGCGTCAACGTCGTCTGCCAGGGCGAGAACGCCTGGACCGACGGCAAGCAGATCGTATTGCCCTCAGTTCCGGAACCTATGGACGAGGGTCTTGAACGAATGATGGTCGGCTACCTGGACCACGAAATGGCTCACGTCGCCTTCTCCGAGTTCAAGGTTGCCGAGGAGTTCGCTAAGAGGCACCCCGGTTACGAGGGCATGCTGAACGTGGTCGAAGATGCTCTGATTGAGCGCCGGGCCATGCAGCGATGGCCGGGAGTCCGTGCCAATCTGGACGCCCTGTTTGGCCAGATCCGTGATCGGGTGACTCAACTGATCGCCCAACGCGGGCCGTTCGATCGGTTTTGTACGGCCGTGTACCTCAAGCTTGCCCACCACAACGACTTGATCGGCCTCGACCGTGAGATCGTGGGCTACGAGGACCTGCTGGGCCGCTTTGCGGCGGTTCAAGAGACGACTGACGCAGCTGGTCTGGCCGAAGACCTGCTGAAACGTTGGCTGAGCCGCCATCCACAGAAGTGTCAAACGCCACGCCCGGGCGATGGGAACAGCGCTCCATCATCCACAGGCTCGAACTTACCGTCCGGTTCCGGTCAAACCGGAGACTCGGATCGCGAGTCGGCATCCAACCAGGGATCACCGTCTCCCGGGGACGAGAACCCGCAGACTGGGGACAGTGACACCGCCGATGGTCCGGACAACGAGCAAGGAAGCCCCGCCGACGAGGACGGTTCCGATTCACAAGGCCCGGCTAAGGGATCCAGCGGCCAGACTGCGAACGGCAAGAACCGGAAGCCCAAGCGGGGAAGCCCGGACTCGTTCGCAGGTGACTCGAAACCGGTCGGCGACGCCACTCCGGCAACACCGTCCTCCCATCATGGCGGAACGCTCATCAGTGAAGCCCTGGCCGGCGCCATTGCGGATGGAGTGTCGCAGCTCAGCAATTCGACCGAGTACCGCGCGTTCACCAAGCAGTACGATCGGATCGATACCGTGGCCGCTGCCAAGGACGGTGATGTGCAGGCCTTGCTAGCGACCGGCGTAGATGTCGTACGCCGGTTGCGGCGGGGGCTGGCCAATGCCCTGCGATCGGCGGAAAAACGCTGGTGGCGGGATGACCAGGTTCGGGGCTCACTCTCGCCACGGACCCTGTACCGCCTGGGCACCGACCGACGACTGCTCGACGTGTTTCGCGTTCGGTCGACCGTCCAGGGGCGATCGACTGCGGTGTGTGTCGTACTCGACGCTTCCGGCAGCATGACTTCCCGCAAAATGGATGTGGCCCGCCAGGCGATGCGAGTCCTGCTCGAATCGCTGGGTGACCTGAAGATTGCCACCGAGGCCTTCACCTTCACGACCGGCGACCGGTTCAATCTGGCCGAGGCCGCGAAACTAACCGGCCAGGATCCCAATCAGCTCCACGGCCGGTTCAGCAGGTTCGGAAACCTGGAGATCGGGCTGATCAAGCAGTACCAGGAGCCGGTCAAGGTCGCACTGCGACGTTTACCCACGGTTCGCGGTTCAGGGCTGACTCCCCTGGGCGAAGCCATGCAGATCGGGGCCGCTCGGCTGAGCGTCCGGCCCGAGTCCCGGCGAATCATGCTGGTCCTGACCGACGGCAAAGCCGGATGTGAGTGCGGCGATGCCGCGGCGATCGATCACGCCAGACATGTGGCCGACCTGTGCCGCAAGGTGGGAATCGAGTTGATTGGTGTGGGTATTCAAGATGACAGCCTGTGCGCGATCGTTGCGGACACGATCGTGATTCACGAGCTGCAGGAACTGCCGGCTCAGCTGTGCAAGCTGTTGGGCCGGACATTACAAAAAGGACTTTCCTGTGTTGGATAAGCCTATGGAGATGATGTTGCAGGTGGCGAATATGTTGACGGCGGAGGATCTGGATGTCCTGCGCGGGATGGCGCCTGTGGTCATGGTTGATTCGGCGGCAGAGACCGCGGCCGTTTCGGTAGTGGAGCGATCGGCTCCAGTGGCTGCCGATGCGCTGGAGGATGCCGTCACTGCCCCAGAAGAGAGCGTTCACACCGGGCCAGCGGCACCACGCCGTGCTTGCGGTTCTACCGCAGCCTCGGCGCTGCCCCGCGGCGAATATGAGCGCCAGCGAACCCGGGAATCGAAGATCTCGACCGCATGCGTCGGCCGGGAACGTGAGAAACACGACTGGTGGCCGGTGGGCACCGAACTGGTCGGCCGGATGAACTCGGAGACCTTCACCGCGACAGTGGTGGAGAATCCTCAGGTCAAGAGCAATCGGAGCCTGCTGATCACATCCGGGCCGGCCTCTGGCAGGGTGTGCATGACCCCCACGCGTGCGGCCATCGAAGCCACCGAGGACTATCGCCAAGCCCACAACATGGGCCGCAGCGGCGGCATCACCAACGGCTGGGAGTTTTGGTCGCCAAAGACCTGAATGCCCACTTTCCCACCCCTTGTCCCCGCTTTCACGTCGTACGGAGCCCATCCCTTCCAGACAGCGGGCAAGTCCTGTCCTTCGAGGACGTGCCCGATAGCGGCAGGTCCCGGAGGTATGAGCATGGAATTAGACAGATTGCCTGCTCCTCTTGCTGACTGGGTGTGTCGCCTGAAAAGCGCCAGCAGCACGATCGAGGCAGACGTGCAGGATGCGCTGGTGCAAAGCCGCAGCCAAACGGAGTTCGTCAAGGGAGCCGAGGAGGCCATCTGGAGCCTGATCGGTGAGTGCAACGACTGGCTGAATCACCTGAAGCGTGCGGAGCTGATGTCACGCGAGCAGCCTGGCGACACAGGCAACCGACCTGAAGGTCGCGACCGACACAAGCCGTAGGAGCAGGAATCGTCGTGGCCTCATGTGGCCGCGGCGATCGAGACGGCTCCAGAAGCCGAATCGTAGCTGTGAAGTGCTTTTCAGAAAGTGCGAAGGCAGCGCCGATCCTCATCACACCTCTCTCCTTCTCTTGCCCTTCCTTTGCGCCCAGACCTTGGGCGCATTTTCCCCCCGAGCCAGCGATAGCTCTGTCCGAGCCAGGCCCCGCCGGGCAGAAACACGCTTCCACGGGCCGATATAAGTGCGCGCGAGCGCGCCACTTACGGGAATGAACCTGAATCACGTGAGAAATGGCTTGCGCGCTCGGCCGCCAGGCGCTATCCTGGATGTCGAGGAGGTGCCAGATGACTCTCGGCATTCGCAAACTGATCGTTCTGTCTATCGTGGCGGGCGTGCTTCTGCTGGGTAACCTGTTGATGGTGGCGACCTGGCTCCAGGAGCATGGCGTGATCGACTGGGCTCGCCATGTCCGAGCGGAGTATTTGACGGGTACGGCCATCACCATCATTCTCGTGCTGTTAGCTCTGATGGTCCGGCCAGGCCCCGTACGAGCATCCTGGCTGCGGCGATGCTCCGTATGCGACCACGTTGTGGTTGGCCACGGCCCATACTGCAGCGAGTGCGGCAGCCGGGTGCAAGGACCGGGGTGCCGTGGCACCTGTTGAAACTACCACTACCCAGGCTCGCGCTTTCAGGCCTTGTCAAAGCGCCACAGGCCTGCACGGAGAGCAGCGGAATACGCAACGTCTATCTCCTGCCCCGATAGTCCCCGGTCAATCTCCGGAAACCCGCAACCGTCGGCTTCAGCAGTTGACCACGGCTGTCTTCCGACCCGATGAGCAGGCCGGTATTAAGCCGTGATGACGCTGGTGTCTTGAGACATGAGCTTAGGGGTGAGCGTTCTCCACTTGCGATAGGAGCCAGAAGAGACGTCATCCTACATCTATTTACGACTGCCGTCTGTGTGAGCCGAACGTCGTGGTCAGGCGGGACGGTTCTGCGCCGGCCATCCTGGAGCTGCGTCGGGGCAGTTCACTGTGGCGGGATTGGAGGAGTCGGCATCGCTGCCCAGATCTGGACAGGCTCCGCCAAAGCGTGGATAAGGGATCGAGGCGGCCTCGTGCGTCAGACGCGCTCGGCTGTACCGGTGCAGGAGACAATCATGATACGCCGCCGAACACGCGGGTCTCATTTCGCCGCCGCGATCGCGTTCACCGCCGCCGCGCCTTGGAGTCTCATTCAGGACGCCAACGCCAAGGACTCCGAACAACACCGGCCGAATATCCTGTTAATCATGACCGATCAGCAGCACGCCGGCATGCTCGGTTGCGCCGGCAACCCGTATCTGAAGACGCCTGCGTTGGATCGGCTTGCGGCTGCAGGCACCCGTTTTGAGCTGGCCCATGCCGCCAACCCCGTGTGCGTCCCCAGCCGCTTCAGCCTGCAGACCGGGCGGATGCCCAGCACCATCGGCATGCGAACCAACGAGGTCCAGCTCGCGGTCCCGCCTGAGCTGTGCACGCAGAGCCTCGGACCGCTGCTCCGACAGGCGGGTTACCGCTGCGTGTACGGCGGGAAGGACCACACTCCCCGGGACCCGTCGAAATACATGATGACCAACGGCTACGAGCTGCTGGCCCACGACCCGCGCGACGGCCTAGCCAGCGCTTGCGCAAACTTCATTCGCAATCCGCACGATCGGCCGTTCTTCCTGTTCGCTTCGTTTATCAATCCGCACGACATCTGCTACATGGCCATCAACGATTTCGCCCGATCGCAAGGCCGGCCGATCATGAGCAACCAGGATTCACGCGTCTGCGAGAGCGTGCTCGACCAAGCCCGGCGGAGCGGCGACCTGGATGCCTTCGTCCGCGAGCACTGCCCGCCGCTGCCGGACAATTTCGCGGTTCCGCGAGACGAGCCCGAGTCGATCGGCCTTGACTACGCCCGTCCGGACTCCTTTCGCCACTATGCCCGCGAGCACTGGTCGGAGCAGACGTGGCGGCTGCACCGCTGGCTGTACTGCCGCTTGACCGAGCAGGTGGATGCTCAGATCGGGAGTGTGCTGCAGGCCCTCGACGAGGCGGGCCTGCAGGACAACACGCTGGTCGTCTTCACCAGCGACCACGGCGACATGGATGCCGCTCACCGACTGGAGCATAAGTCCGTTCTGTACGACGAGTCCGTGCGTATCCCGCTGCTGGTTGCCTGGAAGGGTGTCCTGCCGGCCGGGCGGGTGGATACGAAGCACCTGGCATCCAACGGGCTGGACCTGCTGCCCACGCTATGCGACTTCGCGGGGGTCTCACCGCCTGCCGACCTGCCCGGCCCGCTTCAAGTACAGCGTGTATGAACACGGGCAGCATCGCGAGATGCTGATCGATATGAAGTGGGATCCCGGCGAGATGAACAACCTGGCCGAGCTGCCGGAGTATCGCGACGAGCTGAACCGGCACCGGCGATTACTCATGAGTTGGGCCAAGCGTCACAACGACCGTATGGCCCTGACCTACGCGGTCCCGCCCGAGGCCGCGCCGGCCGGCTCGCGGCCTGCCGCCCGCGGTCAGAGCACCCGGTCATCGGCGGCGCGGCGGCCTTCCGCCGCGCTGGGGGTCGTGCGGGAGAACGAGGTTCCAATGGCCGATCTTTGCGCGTTCGCGCTGCCCTGGCTGGCGAAGCTCCAAGTGCCCCGAAACGTTCGTTTCGCGCCGGCTGGCTATTCGGCACTGGCTGGCCCGGTGGCTGAAGCATCCATAATGCCTTCATCGGCCGGACAGTCAGCCGGTGCGACCGGAACGGCCTTCCATCGAACCATCTGTAACGCATCGCAACAGCCGATGACGCACACGTGACCGCTGGAAGTCCACGACGTTCGGCTCACACAGCCGAACGTCGTGGTGGGCGGCGAGATCCGAAGATCGGCGATAGGCCTTCTCATGGGTGACAAAGGTGGTTGCGGGCCGATAACGTTCGGTTTGTGTGCTTGAAATGGTTCTACACCACGTGACGGCTGACCCAAAGTGTGACCCACACAGGAGGCGATGCTGGCTGTTGGTGGCGGCGTGAGGACGCAAACCAGCCGGCTTGTAAAAATGGGCCCATCGGCAGAGGTAATGGGTGAACTCGGGGCTCTGCCCAAGCCCCCCGGATTCGTGAGGCATAGGCTCTGGTGTCGGATGGGGCGACGCTACTCGTTTGACCATCGGCTCACTGCGACGATGCGACATGCATACGGTGATTGTTCCGGAATCGACACATCGCCGTGCTCGGGATAAAGGGCAACAGAGCACGGTACAAAGGGCTACTCAGAGTCCATGGCCAACCGGAAACCGTAGGTGTCGTTGCGATAGTCCGGGTAGTAGCCGCTGCGGCTCGCCGCCCGGCAGTAGTCCGTAGGGCTGTACCAACCGCCGCCGCGAAGAACACGGTAGTCTCCTGTACGCTTTCCCGTGGGGTCCGTGGCCGGACCTTTCGCGTAATTCCCGTAACGGTCGCCACACCATTGCCACACGTTGCCGATCATGTCATAAAGCCCAAAGGCATTGGCTTTGAAACTCCCCACCGGGGAAGTGAACACAAAACCATCGTCCCAAGCGAAGAAGTTCTTGGTAGTGGGAATGACCGGACCCCACGGCATAGGTACGTTCTTCCTGAGACTCTGATCGGCGCAGTTCGCCCAGCCCTTGCCATCATCGGGATTGTCGCCCCACGGATACACCGTCTTCGTCCCGGCACGACAGGCGTATTCCCATTGGGCCTCCGTCGGCAAATGCACCCTCTGGCCGCTCTGTTTCGACAGCCAGTCGCAAAACGCTTTGGCGTCGTTCCAGCCCACCTGCACCACCGGATGATCCCCCTTCTGATCGAAAATCGGAGTACGCCACGACGCGTCATCCACCATCTTCCAACCAAGTCTTCCGTCGCGGATCTCAACGCCCATTGCCCGGCCAGGCTTTGGGGCATCGGGCTTGTATCCGCTGTCCTTCACAAACACTGCGAACTGATCCACTGTCACGGGGGTCACGCCCATGTAGAACGGCTTGCTGATCGTCACTTTGTGCTGGACTTCATTCTTGCTGCGATCCTTCTCTGTGTCGGGGCTTCCCATCAGGAATGTCCCCGCCGGGATCAGGACCAGCTTCATGGTCACTTTGTTGCCAAGGTCTAGCGTTAATTGCCTGGCAGGCTGTGTTGCTGGTGCGGCGGCCCGGGCGTCCGCCAGCATCCACGATGCGCCTACGAGCATTGCCATCCCAAGGCTCTTGATCATCTTGTGGTCTCCCGCTAACCGGCCTCTGCCCCAAGACCTTCCCGTCTACATCGAGATCGCCGTCGAAGTCCGCTCGGCTGGTGAGCAACCTGACCTCACCGGTGGTGTGCAGACGCGACGTGTCCCAGGTGTGGCCGCTGCGGATGGTGAACTCGCCGGTCGGGCTCACACCCGTCCAGTCGAACACCTTGAACGTCCGGCCGACCTGGCGGGCTACATCGACGCCGGGCGCAAAGGTCAGCTCCAGTGTCCCGCCCAGGGTGACCGGGATACCGGGATCGAAGAGCACCATCGAATCCCAAGCGTCCGCTTCGAACACCAGTCGTAGAACTCCGTCGACCCCCATGTTCGTTCCATGCCCCACCCGGATTGGAAAGGGTGGCCGCGGATTGTGAGGGCCGGGATCGCCATCATCGTCACGCACGATCAGCAGCTCTCCGCCGTTCAAGTCCAGGCCGGCGATCGTGCCATCCGACCGGATGGTGTTTCGCGTCACCGCCCGGGCAAGCTGCTCCCGGCTGACAAATGCCCCGCGAAGATCGGCCCCGGTGAGGTCGGTGCCCGTCAGGTTCGCTTCGAACTGATACGCGCTGGCCGGGCGCTGCTGGGCCAGCAGGCATGCGGCCTCGGTGCGCTTGCCCAGACCTACGCGGCGCTGAGCCCACGCGTTGCGGCCCACCGCGCGAAAGAAATCAGCGGCGGTAAAGCCGATACTGGCGTGTGCCCATAGCCCGGCCCCACTCAGCATCGCGCCGGTCGTATCATGGTCGCCCACGACGGCCGGGTCCCAAACAACCGTGCAAAAAAGGACATCCATCAGGTTCTGGTGGGTTAGCTTCCAGCCGGTCAGGTCGTTGTTCCGCAGCCGGATGCCGTGCAGGTCGCGGGTCTTGTAGCTGGCCGTGCTGTGGAGCTGAGCCGCGGTGAAGCCACTACCCGTTGCCGATGTGAAGTCCGCCCCGCTGACCAGAGCATCGGTGAAGTCCGTGCCGGCCAACTTGCTCCAGAGCGCTGCTCCAGTAAGATTCTGGCCCACGAAGTCCCATCCCGTTAGGTCGTTATTATGCAGGCAGATGCCATGCAGATCCCTGGCTTTGTAGCTAGCCGTACTGGAAAGCTGGGCCGCGGTGAAGCTATGCGCGGTCACGTAGCAGAACCTGGCCTCTGCGACCAGCGCGTCAGTGAAGTCGGCGTTGGTCAGTGTGCACGTGTCGAACTGCGCGCTGGTGAGTTCTGCTCCTCTGAAGCTGCTCCCGCTCAGTGTGGCTTTGAACGTCGCGCCCCGCAGATTCTGGCCGGCGAAGTCCCAGCCACGGAGGTCCAGCACGTCAAAGCAGACCCCAGCCAAGTCGTGGCGCCCGTAGCTCGCAGTACTGTAGAGTTGGCCAGCCGTGAGTCTGGTCCAGCGGTTGAACTCGGCGCCCACGATTTCGGCGTTCGTGAGATCGACGCCGTCCAGCACACTCCCACACCTTGCACCGCTGAGGTCTGCCCCCGCGAAGGTCGCGCCAGTCACGTTGGCTCGGACGTGAGCACCGGCGAGATTGGCGCCGGCCAGGCAGACGCGGGCAAGGTCGCCATCCAAGAGATTTGTTCCGGATTCGAGAGCGACGCGCGCACGGACCGGGCAGAGTGTGGACGATGGTCGTTTGCCCTGGCCTGGTTCGGCAGGGTTCACCCACTCCCACTGGCCAATCGCTGCGTGAGGCGGCTCTGCCGCGTGGATAGGGGTAGGTCCGAGAACCACGATGACCACCACACTCATCCACACGATGCGCGATCGCACGTGTGCTGTTCCTTCGCTCATGAGTGTTCCCATGATGCCGTGCATTGACTTTCGTCGAACGGCGCGGTTCTGGCGTCCCCAGTCCCAAACGACCCCCGTCGTTGAGTAGTGTGCCGGACTCATTCCGGGGTGTTTGGCGCGCCTGCCCATTCAGTGTTATCGGCTACCAACATCGTCGGGGCCAAGGTCAACCTCGAGCGTCCCACTGGGTAGTGCCCGGCGCGACATCTGCCAGGTGCGTTTGCCGTCCGGGCCGCAAATGAAAAGCTCCTCGATCTCCTCGGGATAGAAGTCATCCACAACAATCCGCCCCATCGCATCAGACGTACCCAGCGGACCCGAGCAGGCCCCGCAGCCGCAATTGGCCAGCGAGCACATGAGCGTCACCTGCGCAACCGGCCTGCCGCCGCACAGGATGCGAGCGTGGAGCGGACGGCGGGCGAAGCGATGGACGCGGAACGTGGTGTTGGGGGGTTGGAGAAAACTGACGAGCGTGGACAGATAATCGCCGCTCGTCGGCGAACCCAGATGCTGGATGACGGCGGTCACGCCCGGGCCGGGGGGCAGCCGGAAGGCGCTCCGGCTCTCCTCGAGCATCAGCGCGTACTCGAAATCGCCGTCCGCGAGCATGAGGCCACCCGCCTCATCGCTCACATACTCGCCGAGCGGTTCCGCCCCGCGGAGCACGCCGCAATGGTTGGACGCCGACCAGAACATGTAGGCCAACACCCGGACGCCACCGAGCGGCCGGCCATCGTCGCCCACCAGGCTCACCCGCCGGGGCCTAGGCCGGCGAAGCGTGATGGTCCGCTCGGCACGCTCGCCTTCGCGAAGCCTGGCCGGCAGGCCCTGCCGAAAATCGATGGTGACCACGTCCGCGTCGCGCCCCCTGTCCCCGGCACGCGAACCGAGCCAGAGGAACGGCTCTGATCGGACGGGTGCATAGCCCTCGGCCTGGACGTAGAGGTACGCCCGCATGAGGTCCGGGAAACGCCTCGGCCAGCGCGAGCGAAGCCAGGACGGGCTGAGATCGAGATGGAGGTGATCGCCCTGGACGGGGAGCGTCAGCCGGTCGGCGTCTCCCCAGGCGACCAGGAGCAGTTCAGCCTTGGACACCCGCACCGGCCGGCGCTGGGCATCAACGAACCGGAGCCCAAGCTCGGTGGCCCAAGTCGGCTGCGAATCCGCCGGCCGGGTCGCTCCGCTGACGGCGAAGGCGAGTGGTGCGATTGCGAACGTCATGTTGCTCACGATCAGCCAACCGCGCAGAACGTTCCTCAAGATTACCTGAAGCATCATACCACCGAGGGTATTCCGGAGCATGACGCGGTCGTGCCGGCACCGAATACGCAACAGGCAACGATGCCTCGGGTACGATCACTCCGCGCAGTCCGGGTCTGCGGGCTTCCCGGTTCCGCTGAAACAGCGCTGGACAATACCGAAATCGTCCTGATCCACGTCCGTGTCGCGATCGAAGTCGGCGGCGATGAGACCTTCCGCGTCAGGAATGAGCGTGCAGCCGAAAGTGTAGGGCATGGTCGGCCCACCGAAGCAGGCCGCGAAAACGACGAAGTCCGCCATGTCCACGTGGCAGTCCTGGTTGAAGTCGGCCTTGGCGACCTCGACGCCGCCAGGCTCGCACTCGTCCGGAACGAGGTTGCCGTTGCAGTCGCGACTCGTGCCGGCGGCGATGTCTTGGTCGTCGGGCTGGCCATTTCCGTTGCAGTCGGCCGGCTTGGGGTGAGCCAGGAGGAACTCGACGACCAGGCGGGTGCGATTTGCCGGAAACAGATCGTGCGTCCCGCCGGTGACGGTCCAGAGTTCCGCGGAACCGCCCAACCTGCAGCCCGTCCCGTAACGAGTGATGCTCGTCTCATTGCCGGAGAGGTTCGGGTAGAGGTCGATCGGGGGGGCCGACGTGTCGGCTTGGAGCGAGCAGCCGTTGTACGCCGCCCACCGGCGGACGGTTTCCACCGCGCCGGCACCGATACTACCACCACTATATCCGACCGTCGGATCAGCCGTTCCGTGGATGTGCAGGACGTGGACGGGTCCGGAGGGCGAACAAGCCGACGAGCTCTTGTACGTTGTCCCCGCGAAGCTGGCGATGGCCGCAATGATGTCGGCATGATCGCAGGCCATGCGGTGGCACATGAAACCGCCGTTGGACCATCCGAACAGGAAAACACGCGCCGGATCGACGTTGTAGCCTGCCTTGATCGCCTCGATCACTCGGTGCAGGTAGCCGGAGTCATCCGCGCTGCTGCCGTAGAAGTTGCAGCAGCCATCCGTGGCGTTCCAGAACACCGCTCCAGCTGAGTCCGTTGTTCCCTCGGGATAGGCGTAGAGGAAGCCATATTCGTCCGCGAGCGGCTTGAATTGCAGGACGTGCTCCATCCACTCCGCTCGGATGCTGTAGCCGTGAAGAGAAATGATCAGCGGCATGGGAACGGCGGGGTTGCAGGAGGGCGGCACGTGAATGGGGACAGGCTTCCGGCCCAGGTCGATCGCGCCGGCCGGCACAATGGGGGCACAATCGCCCCCGATGCTCAGCTTGCCGTTGTAGTCGGTCAGAGCTCTTACAGAAGAGAACGGGTGGCCGCCGCCCACGCCGGCCTCCAGCGCCTGCCACCTCAAGCCATCCCAGCTAGCGATGTGGTTGACATTGACGCCGCCGGCGGTGGTGAAGTCGCCTCCCGCAATCAATTCGGTATCTCGGACGGACAAGGCCTGCACTTCGTAATCTGTCCCGCTCCCTAGAGCCTGCCAGGCGCTGCCGTTCCAGCGAGCGATGTGTTTGGCGCTTGGACCGCCAACGGTGGTGAACATGCCGGCCGCGACCAGAGAGCCGTTGTAGACGGCCAGGGCAGTCACATAGCTGTTTGCCCCGCTTCCCAGCGTCTGCCACCCCGAGCCATTCCACTGTGCGATGAACTTGGCGCTTATGCCCCCGGCGTACTCGAAATTGCCTGCTGCGATCAGCCGCCCGTTATAGACGGCCAGGGCCGACACATAGGGGTAGAACGAACCGATCCCGCTTCCGAGCGCCTGCCATCGGATGCCGTCCCAGCGGGCGATATGATTGGCGCTCACGCCGCCGGCGGTGGTGAAGTAGCCTCCTGCGATCAACTCGTTGCTGTAGACAGTCAGAGCGTTCACATTGACGTAGGGGGGAGGTCCGCCTATCCCGCTGCCCAGGGTCTGCCAGGTCGCACCATCCCACAGGGCGATATGATTGGCGCTGACACCGCCGGCCGTAGTGAAGTGCCCAGCGGCGATCAACTGGCCCTTGTAGACGGCCAAGGCCTGCACTTCGGGATACTCCCCGCCCAGACCGCTCCCCAGCACCTGCCATGCTGAGCCGTCCCAGGCGGCGATGTTGCTGGCCTCCAGCTGCCCGCCCGTGCTGAACCGTCCGCCCACCACCAACAGCGGCGGCTGAGGTCCGGCGCCGTCGGGGTCCCACACTGTGCTGGCGTAGACTTCGCCGTTGATTCCGGACACGCCCTCGCCCGGCAGCCAATGATCGCCGCACTGAGCACAAGACATCGTCGCGAATGCCAGTATGATCATTGCCGCGACTAGGGTTTCTGAGTACCTTGACATGTTGACCTCTCTTTCCGATGACCGATGACCCCGTCGACGTTTGCCGGACGGAGCCCGAGGAGGATATACATCAAGTCACTTCGCGCAACCCGGGTCCGCGGGCTTGCCCGCTCCGCTGAAACACCGCTGGAAGATGCCGAAATCGTCCTGATCCACGTCGCCGTCGTGATCGAGATCGGCGGCCTGACAGGTCCGGGTGTCGTTGTGGGGGATGGCCGGGCCGGAAGCACAGGCCTGAAAGATCCTGAAATCGTCCAGGTCCACATCGCCGTCGCCGTCCAGGTCGGCGGGAACAACGGGCGCGAACTCGTACGCCCCCATGTCCACGATGGGCGGGGTGCCCGCGCCGGTGTCCGGCGTGGCCAGGTCGTCGAAGAACCGCAACCGGCCGGCCAGGTCGGTGGTCACACCGAGGGGCACGGCCGCGTTGTCACCCGCGTCAATGCAGGGCGAGCCGGCCCTCAAGTGCAGGTCGCCGTAGTCGTCGTTGGCGCCTTCATCGACATCGGGCGTGTCCGGATTGTCGCCCCAGCCGTCGCTGGGCGTGCGGACGAAGAGCGGATCGGCACTGATGTTGCCGTTCTTGCCCGTGGGATCGTCAATGCCCGAGTAGTTGTACGCCGTGTTCCCGTAAACGCAATTGTACCGCATCAAACCGGCGCCGCCGCCATCTATCCCGGACGAGTTGAACGCGATGACCGTGTTCGCGATCGTTGGGGAGCCACCCCCGTAGTAGATCCCGCCACCGAGTGCGGAGTACTCATTGTCGGAGTGTGCGCTGTTCCCCACAATCGTGTTGTTCACGATCATTGCGAAGGACGAGGAGCCGCAGTAGACCCCGCCGCCGAAGCTGCCAGCCCAGTGTGTTGCGGTGTTTGCCACAATGGTGTTGTTCGCAATCATCGGGGAGCCACTGGAACAGCAGATCCCGCCGCCCTCGACTGCTGCGCCGTTTCTCGTAATCGTGTTGTTCGAAATCGTCGGGGAGCCACCTTCGCAGTAGATCCCGGCGCCGTTCCCCGCGCCGTTTTCCGTGATCGTGTTGTTCGAAATCTTTGGCGAAGACAAAGAGTCGCAGTAAACCCCACCGCCTTGATAGGTTGCGCTGTTCCCTTTAATCGTGTTGTTCATGATCATGGGGGAGGAACCCGCCATGCAGCAGATCCCGCCGCCCCAACCCATGGGGCCGGCGTAAATCCAACCTGCGGTGTTTCCCGAAATCGTGTTGTTCGTGATCGTCGGTGAGGAAGACTCGCAGTAGATCCCGCCACCCCAGGGGACTGCGATGCCATTCGCAATAGTGAAACCGTCGATTCGGGTCGTGGCCGTGGCGCCTTCCGGCGAAGTCACGACGCTGCCTTGCAGGTTGCCATCCAGGATCGTCCGGTTGGACGTCCAGTTACGCTGCGCCAGCTCGGCCTCGGTGCCCGCGAAGCCGCCATAGAGGGCCACGCCGGCCTTGAGCGTGATGCACTCGATGTACGTGCCGGCGGCGACCCAGACCTGATCGCCGGCCGTGGCGGCGTCGAGGCCAGCCTGGACCGTGTGTTTGGCCGTGGCCCAACTCAGGCCGTCGCTGGCATCGTCACCCGTGGTGGCCACGTGCAGGAACGTCTGCGGGTCGCAGGCGTCTCCCCTGCCGTCCTGATCGGTATCGGCCTGGTCGGGGTTGTAGGCAGCAGGGCAGTTGTCGCAGGCGTCCCCATAGCCGTCGGCATCGCAGTCCGCCTGGTCGGGATTGGGCGTGGTCGGGCAATTGTCGGTCGGGCACGAGTCCGACGGAAAGCCAGGGTCCCCTAACCCATCGCCGTCGGTGTCGGTGCACGGGTCGCAGGCGTCCCCAACGCCATCCGCGTCAGCGTCACTCTGATCGAGGTTGTCCGTATTCGGACAGTTGTCGCACGCATCCCCGACGGGGTCCGCATCTGAGTTCTCTTGGCCAGGGTTCGGTACCAGCGGGCAATTGTCACTGGCGTCCAGGATGCCGTCATGGTCGAGGTCGCTCGGAACGATTGGCTTCTTCAACCCGAGACTCAAGGACCCCCCCGCCGCGATCACCCCGAAACCCGCATTGGGCACCGGAACGTCGCATTGACCGAGGTCGTTGCGGCCCCAGGCCACGATCGTGCCATCCGCCTTCAGGCCGAGACTGTAGCCCAGGCCCGCGGCGATCGCCACGAAGTCCAAGTTCGGCGAAGGGACATTGCCCTGGCCCCACGCATTGGATCCCCACGCCACGATCGAGCCGTCGGACTTCAGGCCCAGATTGTGCCCGCCATAGTCGTCTCCGCCCGCCGCGATCGCGATGAAGCGGATGTTTGGCGGCGGCACATTGCACTGCCCGCATCCGTTGTAGCCCCAGGCCACGATCGAGCCGTCACGCTTCAGCCCCAGACTGTGCCACTGCCCACCCGCAACCCCCGCGAAGCGCGTGTTCGGCAGGGGCACATTGCATTGGCCGTACTCGTTGGCTCCCCACGCCCCAATCGAGCCATTGGACTTCAAGCCCAGACTGTGGCAATCGCCCGCCGCGACCGCCACGAAGTCGGTGTTTACCGTCGGTGCATTGCATTGGCCGTGCTCGTTGGCTCCCCAGCCCACGATCGAGCCGTTAGCTTTCAGGCCGAGACTATGCCCCCCGCCCCCCGCAAAGGCCAGGAAGCCGGTGTTCGGCGCGGGCACATTCCAAGTACCGTGGTCATAGCCCCCCCAACACGTGATCGAGCCGTCGGCCTTCAGACCGAGACCATGTGGATTGTGCACGTCCCCATCCCCGTAACCCGCCGCCACCGCGACGAAGCTCGAGTGGGGCACTGGTACGCTAGCCTGGCCGCCCACACCCCACCCGACGACCGAACCGTTGGCCTTCAGACCCAGACTGTGGCCTGCGCCCGCCGCGATCGCAATGAAGTCCTCGTTCGGTAAAGGAACACTGCATTGGCCCCACTCGTTGGATCCCCACGCCACGATCGAGCCGTCACGCTTCAGACCCAGACTGTGCCACTGCCCGCCCGCAACCGCGACGAACTCTGTGTTGGGCAGAGGTACCTTACATTGGCCGTGCTCGTTGGCTCCCCATGCCACAATCGAGCCGTTGGCCTTCAGGCCGAGACTGTGGCACCAGCCTCTCGCGATTGCCACGAAGCCCGTGTTCGGCGCGGGAACGTTGCACTCGCCGTGGCGGTTGTCTCCCCACGCCACGATCGAGCCATTGGTTTTTAGACCCATACACTGGAACGCGCCACCCGCTATCGCCACGAAGCCCGCGTTGGGTTCCGGCACATTGCATTGGCCGTACCAGTTGTTCCCCCATACAACGATCGAACCGTTGCTCTTTAAGCCGATACTGTGGTACCCCGCGCCCGCCGCGACAGCCACGAAGTCCGTGTGCGACGCTGGCACGTTACACTGCCCATGGTTGTCGAGTCCCCACGCAACGATCGAGCCGTCGGACTTCAGGCCGAGAGTGGTCCAAGTGCCCCCCGAGACCGCGACGAAGTCCTTGTTTGAGGCCGGGACGGTGCATTCGCCGTAGGCGTTGTGGCCCCAGGCCACAACCGAGCCGTCGGGCTTCAGGCCCACATCGTGGAAGCAGCCCGCTGCAATCGCCTGGAACCTGGTGCTTGGATCGATGTTGCCCAACCGCCAGCCGCCCCACGCCACGAGCGATCCCTCAACATCCTCGGCCTGCGCGGTTCCCGCCCCCAGCAAGGATGCCGCCGCGATGCTCAGGCCAACTGCGATTCCTCGAACTCTCGTACTCATCGGAGTACCTCCTTCTACATCCGGCCGGTGCGGACGCCTTTGTCCCGTGCCACTCGATTGAGTCATTCGCGTCTTCCACAAAACTCCGTTTGTGAACATGATCGGCCTGCTTATGCCTGAGGCCGGTCGGCGGCTCACCTCACCGATCTCGAGTCGTCCCGCTTGCCTGCCGAAAACGCCGTACACGGGGCGGCGGCGATCGACGGCTTGCCCGCAGCCCCGCCTCGATAGCTCCTCAGCGTCCAGTTAGAGCGGAGCGTCGGCGGCGAGCCGCAGCCAGGACCCCCGCACCCAGCAGCGCCAACGTAGCCGGCTCGGGAGTGAAGACGATCTCAAAGGGGCTACTGACCGTCGCAAACGTGTTCAGGAAGGCCCCGGTCGTCCCGTTGTAGCGCTGAATGCGATTGCCGCGCCAGCTCGCGACGTACAGGTTGCCGTCCGGGCCGAAGGTCAAGCCAATGGGGCCGTTCAGCGTGCCGGGAGGGACAAAGAGGTCGATGAACGCACCGGTCGCACCGTTGTAGCGATGCACGGCGTTGGAGCCCCAACCCGTGACATAGAAGTTGCCGTCCGGGCCGAAGGTCATGTTGGCAGGGACGCTCAAGCCGCCGGACTGGAAGTCAACAAAGACCTTGTCAAAGGCCCCCGTCGTGGCACTGTAACGCAGGACCTTGTCAATGGGAGTAGTAAAGCCCCCTGCCGCGACATAAAGGTAATCCCCGTGAAAGAGGATTCCGTTGGGGCCCTCCAGCCCGCCGCTATGGTCTGGGATGAAGTAGTCGATGAACGCACCGGTCGTCCCGTCGTAGCGGTTGACCCATGATCTATAGCTGCTGCTCGCGTAGAGGTTGCCATCGGGGCCAAATCTAACGCCCCAGGGGCAAAACAAATCACCCCCGGACGCGTCCGGGGCGATGTACGCTCCGGTCTGGCCGTTGTAGCGCTTCACGCTGTCGGCAACTGCGAGGTTGGGATCATAGCTCCCGACATACAGGTTGCCGTCCGGACCGAAGGTCATTCCATCCGCGCGCTGGAGTCCGCCGCTGCCGGCCGAGACCAGCGTCCCGAGATAAGCCCCGGTCGTACCGTCGTAGCGCAGCACCGAGCGGCCGGCACCAGTGCTAACCAACAGATCCTGGGTAGCCGCACCGACCTGAGACACTGCCAAGCCCGTGGCCACGCCCAACGCGCCCATCCCAAAGCAAAACCAATGACGAATCGCCGACATGGGGACCTCCTTCCCGGCCCGGTCTGGTGCCGGGCCAACATGTAGACACACCCCGGCGCCTGCTTCGCCCACCACGGGCAAGACCAGAAACCGCCGGAAGGATCCTCTCTGTACTTTCTCACGGGACGGCGCGGGGCACCCTCGATTTGGAGGAATACTCAGGGCTATAGGGTGATCGATGAGATTGCGCGTCTGTCTGGCTGGGTGTGGCCAGTCGGCCCCCCGAATCTCGTTGGGGCGACGTGTACAGGAATGGTCGCCGGAAGCGGGACTGCTGACACCGGGGCTTGCTGGCCCAGGTTTCAGCCCGGCCGGCGGCACCGTCGAGCCAGGACCGATTTCGCGCATTCGCATCGGTCCGCCGGCATCCTCGTGCCGCCCGTCAGATCAAGTGTAGGTAAACTATCTCCTGTCGCTTGTCAAATCAACTTTCCGGCTGCGGCCCGTGCTTCCGAGCCGGAGGGTTTCGTATCCCTGAAGCGATTCCCAGTTGTCTCACCTCCTTCGCCAAAGACAGGATGACGGGGCACCGCAATGTTCGGGACGGCTGAGCTCGGGGTCTGCTAGCCCCGGGCGATGGGGGCAACCGCCGGCCCACGTGAACCGCACCAGCGGCTTGGTCGGGCTCGCCTTCCAGCGCCGAGGTGGCGTCGCCATCGCATCCGTTCCCTAGAAGCCGGACTACATCTCTAGGCGGATCTGGGAGGCGTTTACTCACGCTTGTTGGCCATGAAATCTGAACGTATGATAGCCGAGACGTCGGGCCGTGGGGTAAGCCGACCGGGCAGGGCCAAGTCATGATCGAGGCCGACGGCGAACTCATCTCGCGCGCAGTCCAGGGCGATCAGGACGCCCTGAGCCGGCTGCTGGAATCCTGTTCTCCCCGACTCGCCAACTCCATGGCTTCCCGGATCGGGGGCTCGTGGCGGCCGGCCCTGGACCTCGAGGACGTGATGCAGGTCACGCTCCTGGAAGCCTTTCTGCGAATCGAGCAATGCAGAGCCCGGGAAATGGGCTCGTTCATGGCCTGGCTGACGCGAATCGCTGAGAACAACCTCCGCGACGCGATCCGCGAACTGGAGCAGGCACGGCGCCGGATCCCGCGGGCGGAGCCGGCCCCGGGCGCCAATTCGAGCCTGGACCTGTTCAATCTGCTGACCGCGGCCTCGTCGAGTCCCAGCCGGCAGGCAGGCCGGGACGAGATCCGCGTCATTCTGGATGCGGCCGTGCAGCGGTTACCGCCGGCCTACGAGCAGGTGGTGCGGCTCTACGATCTGGATGGCCGGAGCGCCAGTGATGTAGCCCGCGCTCTGGCCCGCTCGGAGGGCGCCGTCTTCATGCTCCGGGCCCGGGCCCACGACCGCCTCAGGGAGCTGCTGGGGACGGAATCGCGGTTTTTCAGCGATGGGCCGTGACTGAAGTGGGGTGGTCCTCGCCTCAGATCGTAGAGGACGCTCATGAGCGGCGGACCCAGTTCATCTGGTGAAGGACCCAGCGACTACAGCGGGCTGATCCGGTTTGCCCGCGAGCAGGCCCAGGCGGCCCGGCTGCGGGAGAAGCAGGGCCTGACACCGTTGCCCCCGGATGTCTCGCCGGCGGAGTGCCTGCGCGAGCTTGAGCCCGCACTCCTGTCCGACTCTTTCCCTGGCTACCAGCTCCGGCGCGAAATCCACCGCGGCGGGCAAGGGGTCGTCTACGAAGCGGTGCAGCGGGCCACCGGGCGCAAGGTGGCCCTCAAGATGATCCTGGCCGGCGAGTTCGCGTCCGAGGCCGAAGTACGCCGCTTTCAAGCCGAGGCCGAGGCGGCGGCCAACCTGGACCACCCAAATATCGTGCCCATCTACGAAGTCGGCGTCCACCAGGGTCGGTGCTTTTTCTGCATGAAGCTCATCGAGGGCGGCAGCCTTGCTAGGCAGATGCGCCGCTTGGCCGAGGACCCACGCGCCGCCGCACGACTGATGGCCCAGGTCGCCCACGCGGTGCATCATGCCCACCAGCACGGGATCCTGCACCGCGACCTCAAACCCGACAACATCCTGCTGGACGCCGGTGGCCATCCCTACGTGACCGACTTCGGCCTGGCTCGACGGGTGGGTGAGGACAGGAGCCTGACACTCACCGGTCAGCTTGTGGGCACACCCAGCTACATGGCCCCGGAGCAGGCGGCTGGCAGCGGAAAGCAATTGTCGGTTGCGGCCGACACCTACAGCCTGGGAGCCATCCTGTACCAGCTTCTCGCTGGCCAGCCGCCCTTCGTGGCCGACACGCCCCTGGCCACACTCCAGCAGGCTCGTGATATCGAGCCGCGACGACCGAGCACGATTAACCGCCGCATCAACCGCGATCTCGAAACCATCTGCCTGAAGTGCCTCGAAAAAGACCCGCAGCAGCGGTACGCCTCGGCGGGAGCGCTGGCCGAGGAACTGGAGCGCTGGCTGGAGGGTCGGACCATCCTGGCCCGGCCGGTGGGCCAGACCGCGAAGTTCTGGCGATGGTGCCGACGGAAGCCGCTGGTTGCGGGTATGGCTGCGGCGCTGGCCGTGGTGTTCGCGGCGGGATTCTTGGGCGTGCTCTGGCAGTGGCGGCGGGCAGTAGCGGGCGAGTCAGTCGCACGTCACAACGAGCGGGTTGCACAGCAGAACGAGCTCACGACACGCCGGAACGCCTACGCGGCCGACATGATTCTGGTCCAGGAGGCGTTGGCCGAAGGCGATCTGGGCCAGGCACAATCGCTGCTGGAACGTAATCGACCTCAGCCCGGGCAGGAAGACCTCCGCGGTTGGGAGTGGCGCTATCGGTGGCAGCAGTGCCGGCCCGACCCGGCCCTTCTGGGCAAACTACTGAGGCATGATGCGGCACCAGTGAACTGCACGGCCATTTCGCCCGACGGCAGGTGGCTGGCCGCCGGGGCCCTGGACGGCTGGGTCGGCCTCGTGGATCTGGGTTCCGGCCAGATCAGGCCCATCCAACAAGGCGGCCCTCGAAAGGGCGTGGTGGCGTTCTCGTCGGACGGTCGTCTGCTGGCCTTCACGGGGCAGGATGGCCAGCGCCGCGCCGTGATCAAGCTCTGGGACGTGGCCGGGGACAAAGAGGTCTCGATTCGATCGCCCGAGGCGAGTGTCCAGACGATGGCTTTTTCCCCGGACAGCCGCTTGCTGGCCGCCTCGACCGCAGACGATGCCGCCTCAGCCGCAGACCAACTCGTCCGGGTGTGGGATGTGCAGACTTGGGATCCGCTTACGCCCATCCCGTTTGACACGATCGATGGCTGGTTCGAGGGTCCCATCGCCACTTCGCCCCACGGCAACATACTGGCGGTGGGCCGCGCGGACGGGCATGTTCACCTCGTATCGCTGCCGGCCGGCGAGAGACTCCTCGATATCCCAGCCCATTCCGAGCGTGTGCTGGCGTTGGCCTTCTCACCGGACGGCAAGGTCCTGGCCTCGGGTGCGGGCTTGTCCGATTGTTCCATTCGACTCTGGGACACGACCACCGGGGCGTCCCTCGGGGCTCTCAACGGCCACAGACGGTACATTCATGCCTTGGCCTTCTCACCGAAGGGTGGCACCCTGGCATCCGCCAGCGCCGATCAATCCATCATGCTGTGGCAAGTCCCCTCGGGCCAGAGACTGGGCACGTTGCGCGGTCACACCGATGAGGTGTTGGCCGTGAGCTTCTCGCCGGACGGTGACAGGCTGGCCAGCTCCAGCAAGGACGGATCGATCTGGTTATGGAGTTCGGTCCCGAGATGCCAGCCGGACCCCCAGGTCCTGCGTGACTCCGGCATCTGGCACTACGTGTACGTGCCAGACGGGAAGTCGTTTGTCGCTTTGAAGGCGCGCCCTTCCATCACGTCGTCCGGCGTTGTCAAAAGCATGTGGTCGGGCCCCGTCAGCTTGTGGGACGCCGAGACCATGACGCTGAAGGAACCTCTCGATGCGCTGGGCACGGACAACTTCTGGTTAGCGATATCGCCTGACGGGCGCTTGCTGGCGGTCGGGGGCGACAGGGCATCCCTGAAGGTGTGGGACCTGGAGGCGCGACGCCTGCTCACCCCGCCGACCGGGATATCAGTTCTTCCCGATGATCAGACGGCGCCTGGCCACGTATGGGTCGGCTTCTCTCGCGACGGCACCCGATTGTTCACATTGGTCAAAGGCCCCAACAGGCTGATCCGGGCGGTCGTGCGCGAGGTTCCCACCTGGAAGGCCATCGCATCTTTCCCTCCCCGGCCGCAAGCCTCATGGCTTGACTTCTCGCCCGACGCGAGGCTCCAGGCCGTGGGCTTCCTCGACGGCAAGGTCGTCGTCTGGAGCCTCGGGCGTGACCAGCCGGTGGCGGAGGAGGACCCTGGCGGCGGCATCTTCGCCATCAAGGGCGTTTCCTTCTCGCCGGATGGCTCGACCCTGGCCGCGGGCGGGCTTGACGGCAGCCTCTTTCTCTGGGACGTACGTACATGGCGAGCGCTCGGTCCACCGCCCCGCGAACACATGTCCGGGACCCACTTCGTCGCGTTCTTTCCGGACGGACGCCGCGTGGCGTCTTTCGGCGGCAACCAGGACGAGGCGGCCATCATCCGGGACTTGGCCACGCGACGCCGCGTCGCGACCCTCCACGGAGAGGGAACGGCATTCGAGTACGCGGTCTTCTCTCCCGACGGCAACACGATTATGGCCAAGTCGATCGAGACGCACATCAACATCTGGCAGGCCCCCTCCTGGGCCGAGATTGAGGCGATCGAGGCAGCGGAACGGGAGCAGGCGCAGGCAAGGAAGTGAGCCCCAGGAACATGCAGGCGGCGTGGGGTGCGAACGAGCGCATGCGAGGTGTGCGGGGGACGCGGTATGTAGCAGAAGTCTCGGCGTTGTTCGAGCTTCGCCGTGAATGGAGACAACCATGGCCAAAAACCGAACACTCTGGCTCGGGATTGTGGTGCTCGTCGCCGTGCTGGCAGGCTCGGCCGGTACCACCGCGCCGACGAGCGCGCCGGGCGACCAACAGACCCTGGCCGAAAGCAACAATCGTTTCGCTTGCTCGCTTTACGCCCGGCTCAAGGACGACAAGGGCAACCTCTTCTTCTCGCCGTACAGCATCTCCACCGCCCTGGCGATGACCTATGCCGGCGCTCGCGGTGAGACCGCCGTGCAGATGGCCAAAACGCTCGAATTCACGCTGGAGCCGGACCGGCTGCATCCGGCCGTGCACAGCCTGATCGAAGCGCTCAACGCGGGCGGCAAGAAGGGCGACTATGAACTCAGCGTGGCCAACGCCCTCTGGGGCCAGAAGGGCCACGGTTTTCTTCCCGACTTCCTCGATCTGACGCAACGCAACTACCGGGCCGGACTCCGCGACGTTGATTTCTCCAATGCCCAGGGCACCCGCCGGACGATCAACGCATGGGTGGAGAAAGAAACCAGACAGAGGATCAAGGACTTGATCAAGGAAGGCGTGATCACGCCCAATACGGCGCTCATTCTGACCAACGCGATTTACTTCAAAGGCTCCTGGTCCTTGCCCTTCAACAACAAGCACACTCAGCGACAGCCGTTTACGCTGCTTGACAACACCAAGGTGGACACACTGATAATGCACCGGATGGGCACGTTCAACTACATGAAGGGCGACGACCTCCAGGTGCTGGAATTGCCATATGTCGGCAGGCGGCTGTCGATGATCATCCTGCTCCCCAACCAAGTGGCGGGGCTGCCGGCGATGGAGAAGCTGCTCACCGGCGAGAACCTCAGGCAGTGGCTGGCGAATCTTCACGAGCAGAACGTCAGCGTCGCGCTGCCGAAGTTCAGCATCACCAGTGAATTCAGACTCAACGACGTGCTTAAGTCGATGGGTATGGCCGACGCCTTCTCGGGACGCGCGAACTTCTCGGGCATGGATGGCCAAAGGGGTCTGTTCATCTCGCACGTGCTGCACAAGGCGTTCGTGGACGTCAACGAGCAAGGCACGGAAGCAGCGGCGGCGACGGGCGTCATTATGAAGAGTAGCGCGCCGCCGGTTTTCCGCGCCGACCATCCCTTCATATTCCTGATCCGGGACATTCCTTCGAACACCGTGCTCTTCATCGGCCGACTGATGAATCCGAAGGAGTGATTGATGACCCCGTTGGCCGGGCAACTCGTCCCGTCCCGCATCGGGGACTGCTCCGTCACGGACCCGCCCCTTTCCAATTCGCCGATCGATGACACAGTGGCCTCGGAGAACGACCATCTTTCCACTCTTGGGCCGCGGTGGATAGTCTGGTACACTTTCCGATGGGTCAGTCGTCCGTGGTGACCTTGGCCGATATAGGCCGGGAGGTGCATCATGGCGATTGAGAAGGTTGGTGTGTATCGAAAGTACCATGGTCGTGTTCCCATGGACGAGTCCGGCAACCCATTGCCCAGGAGCGAGTGGCCGCGAAGGCGGGCCTCTCGTTGGGCGGCGCGGTGGTTCGGCTCGGATGGGAAGCGGTACAGCAAGAGCTTTAAGAGCAGAAGGGAGGCAGATCAGTTCGCGGAGTCAACACAGGCGGCGATGCGTGTCGGCAAAGCCGACCAGCCGCAGGCAGTCACGATGGCGGAGTTTGCGAGCATGTACCTTGAGCTTCGGGGCGATCTGGCCCCGATGAGCCGGCTGGAGCACGGATACGCCCTTCGGCTTCTGGGCGAGTGCCTGGGAGACGACCAGGTCGTGTGCAAAGTATCCTCGCTGGATGCCCGGCGTTTCCTGGCCTGGTATCGGGAACGGATGCACCGGGGCCGTACGCCGTCCGCGGGGACGGTGAACAAGATCCTGCGCGAGTGTCACCGGATCTTCCGCGAGGCCATGGCCTGCTCACTGATCCGCGAGAATCCGTTCGCGGGCATTCGCCAGGAGAAGGTGGGCCAGTGTGCCTGGCACTGCGTCAGCCCGGTCGAGTACCGGAAGCTGATCGAGTTCTCGCCATCATTGCGGTGGCGCGGCATGATCGCGCTCGGTTACTGCTGTGGGCTGCGGCTGGGCGAAGTGCTGAACCTGACTTGGTGTGACGTCGATTTCGAACGCGGGCAGATTCGCGTAGCTCGCAAGATCGCGTCGGGAAAACGACACACATGGACGCCCAAGGACAAGGACATGCGAGTCGTTCCTTTGCCGAGCCAAGCAGTCAGCATTCTCGCGGAGCTGCAGGTTGGTGCCACGGACGGGCAGGAGTACGTCTTTGTGTGCGGCAAAGGGCCGGCCAAGGGTGGTCGCCTGAAGCGCCACAATCTCTGGCGCGACTTCCAGGCAATCCGAACGAGGGCCGGTTTGCCGAAGTGCTCGTTCCACGATCTCCGCAAGAGCTACTGCACGAATCTGGCGGGCGCGATTCCGCTGCACGTCGTGCAGGAGCTGGCCGGGCACGCGGACATCCGCACGACTCGCAGGCACTATCTCAAGGTGCGTGACGAGCAGATCGACTCTGCCCGCCGCGCGCTGGAGGATGTGATGCGAGCGTGAGCCGCGTCCAAAGTGACCCAAGTGTTGACTCAATCGTCCGAGAACAGCCGTTTGCAGCGGGTTCTCCGACCGTCAGAAATGCGGGCATGGAATCGTAATCCCATGCCGCAAAGCGACCTGCAACCCCGGGCACGTAATCGGACCCATTCCCACCACAACAGGCTCACACATACGGCAGTCGTGCCACCAGCCCCTCAGCACGCCCGATTAGCGGCCCAAGTCGGCAGAAACGCAGCCTGACAGAATGCCTTACGCCCACGCTTCCACCCAACCAATGTGAGACAGGAGGGACGTTTGCCGACCGCACCGGCGGGCGCCGTGGCCGTCCTCGCCAGCCCCGATGAACCGTTAACCTTAAATACTCCAAGCGCCCACGTTCCCTCATGGCCTTCGCAAACCCTTTTTCATCGTTCGCCTTCGGCGAGCTCTTCGACACCGTGCTGCCGGACTTCGTCCTGGCCTTCGCGTTCTTCACTGCCATATGCTACGCCGTGCTCAGCCGGCGCTTCGGCGAGCAGCGGCCGGCGGTGGCCATGTCTGCGGCCCTGGGCATGGCTTTGGCCGTCGGCCTGGTCTGGTGGGAATACTCCAAGGGAGTATCGATCCGCAACCTCGGCCCGATCGCCGCCGGCTTCGCGGTCATCGTGCTGGCCGGGGTGATCTATCAGTCGGTGCGGGGCATCGGCGGGTCCTGGGCGGGCGCCGGCATTGCCGTCGGTGCCAGCCTCCTGGTCGGCTGGACCCTGGGCCTCGACTGGTACGCCGACAAGGGCATGATCCAGAGTGCCATCACCGTTGCTCTCACCGTTGGCATCCTGGCTTTCCTTCTTCACCGTCGCGGGCAAGCCGCGCGCCTGCCGTCCGGCATCGGCTGGTCCGAAGCGGCCGACGTCCGCCACGACATGACCGACCTGTATCAGGACGAACGCGTCTCCCGGGGACTCGCCCGCAGCTTGAAGCAGATGCGCCGCGAGGCCCGCCAAGTCCGCAAGGACCCGGAGAACCACCGGGCCGAGGCGGCGGATATCATACTCCAGCTTCAGCGGATCCTGCCGGCCGAGGGCTATCTCACCGAGCGCATGGCCCGGCTCCGAGAGCGGGCCCACAAGGTTCGCCAGGGAGAAGCGGCCAGGATCGCCGAGATCCAGGAGCATATGGCACAACTGCCGGCCGAGGCCAAAAGAAAAGCCGCAGGGGAACTGGCCGCACGGTACAAAGAACTCAACCTCGATCAACGGCTGGAGCGCCTCGATCGAGCGGTGGCCGAGAACGAGCTGCGAATCAGGAACCTGACCCGGAAAGCCCAGGGCTATCAGAACGCAGGTGATTACCGCTCACTGGCCGGGGTGCTCGATCAGGCCTCGAAGCTCCAGCGGCACAACGCTCATCTCTTCAAGCTCATCGACGGCGCCGAGGCCCGGCTCATGACCGCGGCCAGGCAGGCCGTCAGACTAACCCCCGAGGTGAACAAACCATGAACAGTACAGCAGAACTTGAATCCCGAATCGCCGCCCTAGAGCCCGCATACCACTCCGAAGGTGAGGCCCGGATCGGCCGGGCGTTGGATGGGTACAGAGTCCCGTTTCTGTACGATCAGCCGGTCGTCATCCTGAACCGCGACCGCTACGAAGTCTGGCATCCGGCCTTCACTTTGACGGAACAGAACGGTGTGGTTATCGAGTACGCGGGCACGGCCGAGAGCGCCGCCGCCCTCAGACAAAAGGAACCGGTCTACCGAGCCAACGGCATGAATGGGCTGGTCATATACCCGGCGGATCTGGCCGGTCTGGCGTGGGAGGAACGACTCTACGAGCGGATTGAGAGAGCGGCAGAACAAGCGCGGCCATCCTGGCTCGGGCCGGATGCATCGTACCAGACAGGTCAGCCTTCTCGGTACGGATGATGGCAGGCGCCCGGTGACGGAGGCTCGAGCACAACCAGGTTTCGCGCGGACCCAATCCGCTCCGATTGCTCGGAGCAGGTCCGCCGATCTTCTTCTATCAGCCCGAATGAGGCAGGCGCGGCAGTACGCCGCACTCAGACATCCAGCCAGGTCATGAGCTCAACGCCCGGTTCCCTGGCTGGCGCCGCTTCGATCACTCGATGGCAAGCGCTCATTGCCGAGGGCGACGTGGCCACGAACACAATCCGGTCGAAACCGGC
>JAKLEZ010000029.1 GCA_022711465.1 Planctomycetota bacterium
CCCGCAATAATGCCGATACGCGCTGGTAGACCACTGCAGCGTTCATCGAGGGCCTCCTTTCGAAGTGCTCGTTCAATCACTTCATCGGAGGTCCTCTGCGCTTGCCTCAAATGGGGGGAGACTTCAGACGGGAAACCGGCGGCCGGAGCCTCGGCGGATCGTGGCGTGACGGGCAGACCTTGATGCCTGCTTGCTGTGGCGAGAGCACCGGGCGTCTCGAAGCCGTCGCCCCGGCGAAGACCGTAGCCGTCGGGCACGCGGTCACCGTTGGCGTCGGGCTCATCCTGGCCAGGCGCGCCCTTGCCGTGGCAATTGCAGGCTCGCACGCTCTCTGCATTCCTGCCGTAGTCGCCGATCCGTTCCCCACCGGCATTGATAACCTTCTTCACGCGACGGAAGAAGACGACGCCCGGCGCGGCGGTAGTACGGACCTCAACGGGCACGGTATAATCATGCAGACCGTCCGACGGTGTTGCCGGACATGATCAACTCGGAAGCCTCGGGCTTGGCAAGAGGGTTACCATGCGCTGGAGAAACGACCGGCAAAGTGGGAATGTGGAGGATCGCAGAGGCATGTCGGTGGCTGGCCGGACCACCCTGGCGGGAGGCGGCGCGGGGGTGATCATTATCGTCCTGCTCGGTTTGTTCCTTGGTGTGGATCCAAGCCGGCTGATGACCAACCTGCAGAGTACGCCGGAAGGCGGGCCCGCAGCCCCCGCATCGCCGGGCGTGAGAGAGACCGGTGGTCCGGACGACGAGATGGCGAAGTTCGTCTCGGTTGTCCTCGCCGACACCGAGGACGTGTGGAACGAGGTGTTCCGACGGATGGGGAAGACCTACCGCGAACCGAAGTTAGTCCTGTTCTCAGGCGCGGTCAACTCGGCGTGCGGGATGGCCGAATCGGCAACCGGCCCCTTCTACTGTCCGGGCGATGAGAAGGTGTATATCGATCTGAGCTTCTATCAGGATCTGAAAAACCGCTTTCAGGCACCCGGGGACTTTGCCCAGGCCTATGTCATCGCCCACGAAGTGGGGCACCATGTGCAGAACCTGCTGGGCATCATGGATCGCGTCAACACCCAGCGTGCCCGGCTCACCGAATCGGAGTCCAACAAGCTCCTCGTGCGTCTCGAACTGCAGGCGGACTTCTTTGCCGGCCTCTGGGCCAATCACGCCCACCGCATGAAGCAGATCATCGAACCGGGCGATGTCGAGGAAGCGCTCAATGCCGCCACCGCGATAGGCGACGACCGGCTCCAGCGGCAGAGCCGCGGCTACGTGACGCCCGATTCGTTCACCCACGGCACCTCCGCGCAACGGACGCGCTGGTTCCGCCGCGGGCTTGAAACGGGGGATCTGTCTCGGGGCGACACGTTCGCCACACCGGATCTGTGAACGCCGCCGGCGGCGGCCGCCCTGCGCCGCTCACCTCGGCAACGCCTCGCCCGTCCGCCGGCACATCGCAGCCGGAGAAGTTGAGTGCTTTACGATACCGGCAGGCACCGCTACGATGGCGAACGGCGTCCTGGCCATGACGGGCGGGTCCGTTCCTGACGGCGGGCAACACGCCATGGTCGATGGAGCGCCTCAGGATGATGTCACATGAGCCATACGAGCGCTTTCTCCGGCCTCGAGCCCCAAGGGCTCTGGAAACACTTTGAAGCCTTCACCAGGATTCCGCGCCCGTCCGGCTCGGAGCAGGACATCGCGGCCTACGTATGCTCCTGGGCCGCCGAGCGGGGATACCCGGTCGTCCGGGACAAGGTCGGCAATGTGTGCGTCCACGTTCCCGGACGGGGCGCCCTGGCCGGGGCGGCCCCGATCGTCCTCCAAAGTCACCTCGACATGGTCTGCGAACGCAATGCGGATTGTCCCTACGACACCGCCAAGGGCACGATGCACGTGGTGCGCAACGGTGACTGGCTCAGCGCCGAAGGGACCACGCTCGGGGCGGACAACGGCATCGGCTGCTCGGCCATGCTGCATGTGGCCGAGCTGGGGGATTTGGCCTGTGCCCCGCTCGACCTGCTGTTCACGCTCGACGAGGAGCGGGGACTCACCGGGGTCAAGCAGCTTGACCCGAACATGCTGCGCGGCCGCACCTTGCTGAATCTGGATTCCGAGGACGAGACCACGGTCACCGTGGGCTGTGCGGGCGGCTGCACGACGTCGCTCCAGTGGTCTGACCGGCGCGAACCGCTCCCGGCCGGCTGGACGCAATCGGAATGGTCCGTGACCGGACTCAAGGGTGGGCACTCCGGGATGGACATCGACAAGAACCGGCTCAACGCGATCAAGGCCATGGCTCGGACCCTCCAGAGCCTTCTCCGGAGGCAGATCCCCCTGCGGTTGGCCAGACTGGACGGCGGAGACAAGAGCAATGCCATTCCTCGCGAATGCCGGGCGGCGGTCTGCCACCCGGCGGGCTCGAAGCAGGCCGTTCGCGAGGAGGTGGAGCGCACGCGGCAGACGCTTGCCGCCCAGTACGCCGGCCTGGACGACAGCTTCAGGATCGGCATGTCGGAGCCGGCGCTGGACAAGACCGCGGGGCCGTTCACGCCGGACGGCACGCATCGCTTCCTGGACCTGCTGTGTGCCATTCCGTCCGGCGTCATCGCCATGACTCCGGGAATCGTTGGGCTGGTAGAAACGTCCAACAACCTCTCATCGGTGCGCACGGATGCCGACGGCTTCAGGTTGGTCTGCTCGTCACGCTCGTCCAATGCCCAGGCCCTGGGCGAGGTACTCGATGCGATCCAGGCGCTGGCCCGAATGGCCGGCGCCACGGCCCAGAGAGGAGAAGGCTACCCCGGCTGGAAGCCAGACATGACTTCAAGAGCCCTGGCGGTCTTGAAGCAGACGTATCGCCGGCTCTTCAGCAAGGAAATCACGGTGATGGGGATCCACGCGGGCCTTGAGTGCGGCCTCATCGGCGAACGAATCCCTGGGATGGACATGATCTCGCTGGGACCGATGATTCAGGGTGTGCATGCACCAGGCGAGCGCGTCAACATCGCTTCCGTGGAGCGGTTCGCGCGACTGCTTGCGGCGGTGCTGAGCGATCTGTCACGATAGGCTCCTACAAGCCTTCGATCAGGTCGATCGCCCGGGCATCGGCCGGCAGCGGGCTTCGACCAGCCGGGCGTAGGCAACGGCCTTCTCTTTCCGCAACGCGACCGGATCCAACCCGAGCCCACGGCCTGGCAGGCAATCGGCGATTCCCAGTCCCCGGCGAACCCAGTCATCGTGATACAGCTGATCACTCAGGTCGATCCCGCGGCGGCCAGGGACCTCCTGATAGGCGCGACAGTGCAGAGACTCGGTGTCTGACAGGAGATCATCGAGGTCAAAGAGTACGGATGAGATCATCGGGACGAGTGTACTGACGCGCGGGGGTGAATCACAACCCCCGGCAAACAGGTGCCTTTTCCCGGGCGGCTTTCCGCCGTGGCCACACCGGTTCTCGAGAGGTGACGCGCCGGCGGTGACCGATTAGAATGCGGTGAAGGCAATACGGGGTGCGGATAATGGCAGTCACGATTCTCAAGGACATTCCCTTCGATCTCGGTGTTCCTGCGTTGCTGAAGAAGCTGCGGATCGACGGGCGACCCGAATACGCGGAACGTTGCAGCCGCCTGGCACGAGAAGCCGCCCTGCACGCTCACCCCAAAGGAGCCTACCGGCTCGCTTACGTCGACTCCAAGGCGGAGGACGCCGTCGTCGTCAACGGTGTCACCCTGGCCAGCCGCATTCTCCGGGTGAACTTGGGAGACATCCATCGCGTTTTCCCCTTCGTGGTCACCTGCGGGGTCGAACTCGAGGCGTGGTCGCAGACCATCACCGACATGCTGGAGCGGTTCTGGGCCGATACGATCATGGAGGAGGCGCTGCGACTGGCCTTCGAGACACTCACCGCGGACATGACCCGGCGGTATCAGTTGGGCAAGACCGCGATGATGAATCCCGGCTCGCTGGAAGACTGGCCGATCGAGCAGCAGACCGGGCTGTTCAGCCTGCTCGGTGACGCCAGCGCGCAGATCGGCGTCAGGCTCACCGAGAGTTTCCTGATGGTCCCGATCAAGAGCGCCTCAGGGCTTCGTTTTCCCACCGAGACAGGCTTCGAGAACTGCCAGCTCTGCCCGCGTGAGAGGTGTCCGAACCGGCGAGCACCGTATGATGCGTCACTCCATGCACGCCGCTTCTCGGCGGCATACTAAAAAGAACCAGGGTGCGTCGGAATTCGCTTGACTTGCACCCTAACATAGACCAAACTTGCACCGTGCCGGCTACGCGGCGAATGCCGAAGGAGGAACCATGGCCAGAGTCCAAGCGTTCTGTGGTCTGGATTGCGGCGAATGTGAGGCCTACACCGCCACCCAGACAAACGACCCGGCCGGGCTGGCCCAGGTGGCTCAGAAATGGACCCGGCAATACGGTGGGAAGGAGTATCGCGCCGACATGTGCGTGTGTGACGGATGCCCCTCGGGCAAGCGGATTAGCACCGCCCACGCAGCCACGTGCGGCGTGCGAACCTGCGCCACCGCACGAGGGGTCCCGACCTGCGCTCATTGCCCGGACTACGGCTGCGAGACGCTCAAGGGCTTCTTCGCGTTCGCGCCCATCCTCCAGGACAAGCTGGAAGCGATCAGGAAGAAGCTTGGGGAATGATCGCAGTCAGGGCGAGAGACAGCCTGGTCTGCTCAACGGTCAGCGGCGGTTTTCTCGCTCCCCGCAGGCATCCGGCCGCGTGAGAGATCTAGGCCGCCTGGTCGCCGGCGCATTTCGTGGGACGCGCATTCCGCCCTCCGCGACAGGCCGGCATGACCCACCGTCCGTCGCTGACGAGTCATGACTCACGGCCGGTCGATTCTCTATCGTCTGTACCTCTTGCATCCCGATCGTGGGGATGTAACCTACCGGTATTCTTGTCGAGCGCACGGGCGACGTCGTTGCGTGCGGGTCCACAACCAGAGTCCTAGCGAGGTGCGACCATGACTCGTAGCAGAGTACTGATGGCGGCGGCTCTTCTCGCGTCCGGCTTGACGGGCAGTGCCCTGGCCGCCGACGACGCCGCGGATCCCTATGCCCGCGAGACGCGAGAACAGCGCGACGCGCGCATGAAGTGGTGGCGTGAGGCCCGGTTCGGCATGTTCATTCACTGGGGCGTCTACTCTGTCCCGGCGGGCACCTACCACGACAAACGCATCGGCGGGATCGGTGAGTGGATCATGAACTCGGCCAAGATTCCCTGCGCCGAGTACCAGGGCTTCGCCAAGCAGTTCAACCCCGTCAAGTACAACGCAGATGATTGGGTTCGGATGGCCAAGGACGCCGGCATGAAGTACATCGTCATCACCAGCAAGCACCATGACGGCTTCGCCTTGTTCCAGAGCAGGGCCTCGAAGTGGAATGTCGTGGACGCCACGCCGTACGGGAAGGACTTGCTCAAGCCGCTGGCGGCGGCATGCGCCAAGCACGGGCTCAGGCTTGGATTCTACTACTCGCAGGCCCAGGACTGGAACAACCCCGGTGGGGCGGCCGCGGGCGGGCACTGGGACAAGGCCCAAGACGGGAGCATGGACGACTACATTCGCAACGTGGCCGTCCCCCAGGTCAAGGAGATCCTGCTAAACTACGGAGACCTCTCCATCCTGTGGTGGGATACCCCGGTAGACATGAACCGGGAGCGAGCTGAGATGCTCATTCCCCTGCTTAAGCTGCGGCCGGGCATCATTCACAACAACCGCCTCGGCGGCGGATACCACGGTGACACGGAAACGCCCGAGCAGTTCATCCCCCCCACCGGCTACCCTGGCGGCCGCGACTGGGAAACCTGCATGACCATGAACGACACCTGGGGCTTCAAAAGCTACGACAACAACTGGAAGAGCACCGAGACGCTCATCCGAAACCTCGTGGACATCGCCTCCAAGGGCGGCAACTACCTGCTCAACATCGGACCCACATCCGAGGGCTTGTTCCCGGAGGCCTCGGTGGAGCGCCTCAAGGAAGTAGGCCGCTGGATGAATGCCAACGGCGAGTCGATCTACGCGACCTCGGCCAGCCCGTTCCGCCGTTTGGCATGGGGACGATGCACCAAGAAGGCCGGCTCCAGCGAAACGACATTGTACCTGCATGTGTTCCAATGGCCGTCGGACGGCCGACTGGTCGTGCCGGGCTTGAGGAACAAGGTCCTGGCCGCCGCCCTGCTGGCGGACCCGAAGAAGGAGCTCAAGCACGCGTCATCCGAGGCCGGCGTCGTGATCGAGGTTCCGACTTCCGCCCCGGATGCGATCTGCTCGGTGGTTACCTGCCGAATCGAGGGGCAGCCTGATATCGAGGCGGCTCTCATCATGCCCGGCCAGGATGGCTCAATCACGCTTCCGGCGGTTGAGGCCAATCTACACGGCAAAGACCTCCGCTACGAAGCTGGTGAAAGCCACGACAACATCGGCTACTGGACGAACGGCGAGGACTACGTGGACTGGCAATTCCGCGCGAAGGAGTCGGGCAAGTACAAGTTGACGGCCACCATTGCGGCGATGGCTTCGGGTAGGTTTGAGGTATCCGTCGGCGATGCCCGTGTGCAGGCAACGTCGCCGAAGACGGGAAGCTACACCAAGTTCGAGATCGTGGAAGTCGGGGCGATCGAGTTACCCGCCGGGACCTTGACGCTGACGGTCAAACCAGCGAAGGAAGGCTGGCAGGCAATGAACCTACGGTCCGTGACTCTGACACCGATGAAGTAGCCCTCGGCCAGCATCAGGGACGCAACCCACTCCGGGGTCCCTCGGATAGCCCACTCCGGGCTCCCTGGGATAGCGTCGCATCACGGACAGCGGAAAATGGACCGCTGCCTCAGAAGGGTGCTTTGTCGCAGGCTGGATCGAGCAACGCGGACATGGCCGGTCCGGTGTAGCAGCGCATGAATACCTGCAGGTCCGCGGACCCGATGGCGTTATCCGTTGCGCCGCCGATGCCGGTCAGGTCCATGCACTGACAGTCGAGCGAGAGCGAACCGAACAGCCCTCCGAGGTCACCGTCACCGGTATAGCAGGCCTGGAAGACGCCGAAGTCGGCCTGGTCGACATCCGCATCGTCGTCCACGTCGAATACCGGATGGTGAGCGCATCGGCAAGCCGGATCGTCGCTGCAGGCCTCCAGATCGGCACAATCGGTCCAGCCGTTGTTGTCATCGTCAATTCCATTGCCGCAGATTTCTCCGGCAGAGCCCAGAGCATCGATCTCCCAGACGAGCGGGGACGTATTAGGCCGCGTAAGCGTGTCATCCACGCCCGTGAATGTGTTGATGCCGTCGAACGGGTCGCGCATCTGACCTTGAGTGTTGTCCACTCCGTAGAAGTAGAATCGCAGATGAGTCGCCCGCTTCGCCAGCGACGATCCGGTGTCGTCGTAGAGGCGCAGGAGCGTGGACGCATAGGGTTTGTTTGGATCGCCGGAGATGTTCGCTCCGTTACCCAGGGAGTTGATGGAACCGGATGGATCCGACTGGTAGTACCCCTGGTTCGGGCCGATAGGCGTGAAGTCCGTGCCGTTACTCGACGCGAAGACCTGAACGGTGCAGAAGATGCGGCCATTGGCGTCCTGATTGCCAGTGAAGACCCGGATCTCATCGATGTTCATCGGGCTGCCGAGATCATACACCGCCATCTTGACGGGCTTACCGTCCTGGGGGAAATCGTTGAGCAGGCCGTAGTAAGGATGACCGTCGGCCCTGATGAGGACCTTGTCGTCGGTGAAGGCCGGCAACTGATCGGTGGGGTCAGTATTGACCGGATGCCAGCCCATGTCGCCGTCCTCGGTGGCGGCGATCCGGCCGGAGAGGAGATCCCCGGCCGCCACGGATCTCTCCAGACCGACTAGATAGGCGTCGCCGTGCGTCGTGGTTGAAATGATCGCGCCCCGGGTCGCCGGGCCCATCATTGCAGCCATCACCATCGCGATCAGGAATCGAAACATGGAATGCTCCTTCCTCGGGACTGAAGTCCTCTTGCCAGCTCGCGCCCGACCACCCTCCTCAGGTTCCCAGATCCAGCTCCAGGCACGCCTTACTGTAGCCAGATCGCACCCCCCCCGCAAGCCGCAATGTGCTCCCACGGCTATCGCGTTCTTGACAGAAAGGCCCCAAGATCAGAGAATACCACCCCAAGAGGCGGGAGAAGCATGCGGGAAGTGAAGCACCCCTCGACATGTCGGCCCGGCCTCATACCTTATACCTTGCGTGTCGCGGGCTTACGGCATGCACTTGTCGAGCCGTCAGGCCCGAGAGAATGGCCGTGTTTCGGCCAGGTCACCTAATTCCAGGAGGACATGAGATGAAGAACCTTTGTGTCGTTTTGGCGATGGTGGGTACGGTTGCAGCGCCGGCTGTGGCGGCCGATATCTGGGCAGGCACGATGTTCGCCTCCTACGGGGACTTCAATCCGGCAATCTCGGCTACGGATGCTCTTCAGGGAAAGCTGGGCATCATCGACGCCGGCGGTTTCCATTTCGCCCTTCCCAATGATCCGGTCAAGTTCACCGATGGCATCCTCGGCACCAATCTGGACTGCGTCCTGGCGGACTACGGCCAGCCAACGCTGACCGTCCGGTATGAGGATACCGCCTCGAACTGGACGCCGACCGCGATCCGCGGCATCTACTCGTTCGCCGGAAACGACGACAAGAACGGGCGTGTCTTCCAGAACCTTCAGGTACAGTGGAAGGATGTCAACGGCAACTGGAACGCCGCCTTCGGCGGGGCCAACCTGACCGCCCCCACGAGCGGCTACTACGTGCAAAACGGCGGCCAGTGGCAGGGTTCCATCTTGGCTCTGACCGACGACACCGGCGGGGCGCTGTTCGGCGGTGCCCAGGTGCACGGCCTGAAGTTCACCTACTGGGCGGTGGACAACACACAAGACTGGTTCGTCCCCCCCACTGACACGGGCGCGGTTGTGGCGACGATTCTGAAAGAGATCGACGTGGTGGCGATCCCTGAGCCGGCAACACTTCTCCTGCTGGGCCTGGGCTGTCTGATCCTGCCGCGACGATGAACCTCGCTTCCGACGATTCGACTTCGAGGTTCCTTTCATGTCTCGATGATCGCCAACTCTGCGTCGCGTCGGGAAAGACGCTGCGCGAGGTCCATGTCCTGAGCCAGCGCAGCCTCCCGACGACGAAGCTCCTCCCTGCCACCAGCCGCTGTGGAGCCGCCTGGTGAGCCTCAGATCGTGAGGAATCAGTCGAATCCGACTGCGGAGCCGGGGTTTGATTTATGCGCCCAGGGGACTACCATGATGGCCGTTGGGAGCGAGACCCGCCCGGAAGAGGCGATACCCCAACACAATCGTCCAATGACTCGAGAGGTGCAGAACGTGACCCACGCGTCAGACTACCCGAGCATCAAGCGAACGGATCCGGAGGCGTACGCCATTCTCGTCGCCGAAGGCCGCCGCCAGGATACCTGCCTGGAGATGATCGCCTCGGAGAACCATGTGTCGAAAGCGGTACTTGAGGCGGTCGGCTCGGTCCTGACCAACAAGTACGCCGAAGGTTACCCGGCCAAGCGTTACTACGGCGGGTGCAGGCACGTCGACGAAATCGAGAACCTGGCCATCGAACGAGCCAAGAGGCTGTTCGGGTGCGAGCATGTGAACGTTCAGCCGCATTCCGGCAGCCAGGCGAACATGGCGGTCTATATGGCCGTCTTGAACCCGGGCGACACCATTCTGTCGCTGGACCTCGCCCACGGCGGGCACCTGACTCACGGCCTCAAAGCGAACTTCAGCGGACGTCTGTACAACATCGTCCACTACGGTGTTGACCGTACGACCGAGGTCAACGATTTCGACGTCATCCGCAAGCTGGCTCTCGAACACAAGCCGAAGATGATTGTAACGGGTGCGTCGGCCTATCCGCGAACGATCGACTTCGCCGCGTTCGCCGCCATCGCTCGCGAGGTTGGGGCATATCTGACCGCCGATATCGCCCACATTGCCGGATTGGTGGCGACGGGGCTGCACCCCTCGCCGATCCCGCACGCCGATTTCGTCACCACGACGACCCACAAGACGCTGCGCGGCCCACGGGCGGGCATGCTCATGTGCCGAGCCCAGCACGCCAAGGCGGTCGACTCGCGGATCTTCCCGGGCATCCAGGGCGGACCGCTCATGCACGTGATCGCGGGCAAAGCGGTCGCATTCGGCGAGGCCCTCAAGCCCGAGTTCAAGGCCTACCAACAGCGCATCCTGGACAACGCCCAGGCCCTGGCCGGGGGACTGCAGAAATGCGGCTACCGGCTGGTCTCCGGAGGAACGGACAACCACCTGATGCTGGTGGATTTGCGGCAGGTGCACGCGGACATCACCGGCAAGCAGGCCGAGGGCTGGCTTGAACAGGCCGGTATTATCGTCAACAAGAACATGATTCCCTTCGATGAACGCAAGCCGACGGAGACGTCGGGACTGCGGATCGGCACGCCGGCTCTCACCACCCGTGGGCTTGGCCCCTCGGACCTCCAGGAAGTGGCCGGACTGATCCACCAGGTCCTGGCCGCCCGCGGGAGTGAGGAAGCGACCGCCAAGGTCCGCCAGCGCGTGCTCGAGATCTGCCAGCAGTTCCCGATTCCCCACTGATGACCTGCATGTTAAACACAAGACGGACATTGAACCGGGGCGCAGCCCTGCGTACCAGCTGCATGTGGGTCGCACTTTCAGCGCTCGGATGCACCGGCCAAGGAACTGTCCACATGGTACCCTTCATGCGGTCGGACTTCGGTCCCAACGAACGCCCGATTGCCACCACACCTGTGACCGAGGCCTACTACTGGCTTGAACCGGATGGGCGACTCAACATCGCCCTGAGACACCACGTCGCCTCGCTGCTCGGCAAAGCACTCGAAAGCGAGTGGCAGATGTCGATGATCCTCGATGGCCTACCCGCTGGCGCCGAGAAGCTCTACACATTGAACGCTCGCTCGGTGCGGGCAAAGCACACCCAGGGGCCGACGCACCAGCGGTTCGCATCCTTCGGGGGTGTCGCCGTGACCGAGGCGCCCAGGAACGGCCTCCTGAGCGGCCGGTTCCATGTCACCGTTCGCGGCCAGCGGTTCGGAGTCTTCAGCGGTTGGGCGCCTCCCTTACATCGCGGACCGCTGATCATCATGGTCGGCACTTTCACGGCCGTCGAGAACGCCACCCGCGGCCGCGAGATCCTGGAGCGTACGGAAGGCGACGGGTTCGACCGGAAGTCGAACTTGCCCCCGATTCTCCGAGGCAGCCTGGCACCGGCAAGTCGTCCCACCGGCACGCGACCAACCCCCGATCGCCCGGCCGCGGCATCGCCGGCGCAGATCCGACCCGCGACGCGGGGCCGGTTCGAGCCCGCGGAGCCGGTCTACTTGGACTCCACCACAACCTCGCCCCAGTAGGCCGCCTCGCAGAACCAGCCGCTCGGTTGGTTGACCAGTTCCAGCTTGACCGTCTTCCCCGCGAAGTCGGACAGATCCACGCTCAGCGAAGCCCATCCTTTCTCGGAGATGTCCTTGCCGATTGACTTCTCCAGTAGCGGCTTGCCATCCGCCTTGACGATCAAGGTCCAATCACCTTCCGGATGATGACCGACCACCAGGCGTAAAACCGTCTGCTTCCCGGCAGGCACATCGATTGTCCGGCTGAGCGTACAGCCCGTCTCCCTGCTCAGCGGATGCGTCACATACACGTGCTTGCGGCCGGCGTACTCGTTCTTCAGTCCAGGATCCATCTCCTTGCCGCAATCGCGAACCGACCAGCCGGGAAAGTACTTCTCGAACTCCCGCTTCGGCCCCCACTCGGTGATCCTCGCCATCTCCTCCTCGGTGAAGCGGCTGTCGGCGATGGGGCCGGGTTCCCAGCTCAGCTCGAGCGGGCTCGGTCTCACCTCGGCCGCGGGAATGACGAACTCATCCTCGCCTGCAGCGTTCTTCTCAATCCGCCCGCCCTGCCCAACGAGCACCTGACGAGCCAACTTCTCACACACATTCAACAGCGCCGGGAAGTTGTACGCGGTGTGACTGAAGACCTTGGTCTCACTGAGTTCCTTGGTGAACCGATCCGGCAGCTTCGAGAAGCCGATTGTCGCGAACAGAACGCCCGCGGAACTCGACGGATTGCAGTCCGAATCCTGCCCGCTGCGACAGGAGATGATGATCGTCTGATCGAGATCGCGCTTACCATACAGCAAGCCCATGAGCACGTACGCTCCGTTGATCTTGACGTCGATCCCGCCGTTCGACGCCTTCTGGTAGGCCGGGTCCTCGCGGTATTTCTTCTGGGCCAGTTGCCAGGTCTTCTGCCAGTCGGTGGGATTCTCCGCGTACCAGCGGAGCATATCGCGAACCATCTCGGCGTACTGGCTCTTGGAGGGAATGCACTTCAGGCCGGCCTTTACCAGCTTGACCGGATCGGACTCGAAGAACGCCTCCGTGTACATGCCGCCCATGAACTGCCCGCCGTACACGCCGTCGCCGTAGTTCATGAGCCGTCCGAACTTCTCGCCAAGCTCGATCGCGGCGTTGGGCATGCCCGGTGCGATCAGGCCGGAGAAGTCCGCCTCGATCTGGTAATCGATATCGTTGGGGCATCGGTTGAACTTGGGATGGCTGCAATCGGGTGGGGCGATGCCGTCACGGAGGTTGTTACGGCCAGCGTTATTCGCACACCAAAGCGGGTACTTCGAATTCGCGAAGTCGATACCCGCTTGCCGGATCGAGACATCCAGGCCATACTGCTCCATCGAGCGGAGGAAGGTCATCTCGACGTAGAGATCGTCCTGCCCGAACGCGTTGTTGATCATGTCCGGCGTCCACTTGGGCATGGCCTCCTCGGGAATGATCTTGTCGGTGAACTTGAACTCGGTGGGAGCGCCCCAGCATACCCCGGCGATCTGGCCGATCCAGCCGCCTTTCATCTTGTCGCGATACTCCTTGACCGAGAGGCGGCGATACTCGACTCCCCGGGCGGGCGATGCCGTCACCAGGGCAACGGAGAGACACGCCAAGCCTGTCAGCATCTTCGCCGAACCGGCGATCACGTTCCTGCGCTTCATTGCCAAGTCTCCATGCGAACGATCGGGAATCCCGACCCGACCAGGATGCCCTAGGCTACCTCCCGATGTCAGTTTCGACAACACCACCGGACACGCCTTCGTCGCGACGGCGTCCTCCACCTTTCCCCGGCGGTATTCCGAACGCAGCGATTGAATCACCGATCAGACTGAACCGGATTGGTGAGTTCGCCAATCCCCTCGATCTCGACCGTGAACGTGTCGCCAGGCCGCAGAAACACCGGAGGCTTGCGCGCACAGCCGACGCCCTCCGGTGTGCCGGTCACGATCACCGTCCCCGGCAGGAGTGTGAAGTGCTGCGACAGGTAGCTGACCAGCTTCGGTACGGAAAAGATCATGTCCGCCGTGCTCGATTCCTGCATGAGCCTGCCGTTCAAACGACCACGAATCGACAACGCGTTTGGATTGACTTTGGGGTCGATCAGCAGACAGGGACCCAACGGACAGAATGTGTCGAAACTCTTGGCTCGGGTCCATTGCTTGTCGCGCCGAACCTGGCAATCGCGGGCGGAGACATCGTTGGCGCAAGTGTAGCCGAGAACGTAGTGGAAAGCCTCGGCCTCGCTGACCTTCCGGGCTTTCCGGCCGATCACCACCGCCAGCTCGGATTCGTAGTCCACCTCGTCCGCAGCGGCTGCCGGCAGCACAATGGGCTCTCCCGGCGCAATGACGCAGGTGGTCAGCTTGGCGAACACCAAGGGCTCATCAGGAATCCTCTGGCCGCCCTCTTCGGCATGGCGACGATAGTTGAGGCCGATCGCGATCAGATTGACCGGCTGCACCGGGGCAAGCAGCCGCCGGACCTCCACCACTTGGCCGGTCATTTCATACTTGCCGAACAGATCGCCCCGAAAGAGTCGAGCTTTGCCGCCCTCGATCGGCTCGCCCATGCTCACCTGGCCGCGCGTATCCTCGAATCGAATCAGCTTCATGAGACCTCCTGCCGTCATCGAGAACCGATACTGCATCCAGCGATCGGCCTGCCGCCGCCCGCGGGCGCCATTCCAGCGGTCAGTCACCCGCCCGGCACCGTCGTCGGCTCCGGCTGGGCTGCGCCCGGCCCCCGGCGATCACCGAGGACACCGGCGGAGACCAGAAAGGCCTCGATCGTTCGCCAGTAGTCCTCATCCGCACTGCCGGGGAAGTCGTTGTGATCGCAATCATATTCCACGTAAGTACTTCCCGGGGCCACATCGCGCAACTTGCGGCCATGAGCCACCGGGATAATGGAGTCGCGGACACCGTGGAAGATCAACAGCGGGGCCTTGAGGTCGGCGACAACCCGATCGGTCCGAAAGCTGTGTTTGGAGAGGAAACCGGGTACGCCGTAGCCATGAGCCAAAGGAATCGTGCTTGTGAACGTCGATTGGAGAACCAGAGCTGTCGGAGGGCGATGCACTGCGACCTGAGCGGACACCCCGCCGCCGAGTGACCTGCCGTGCAGCACGATGCGCGAGGGATCCACGCCGGGCAGCTTGGCCGCCCGATCAAGAAACCTCACCGCGTCCTGGACGATGCCAACTTCCGAAGGCGACCCTCCACATTGACCATAGCCGCGATATTCGGGCAGCAGGACCGAGCATCCCAGGCGACCGTAGGCCCGAACAAGGTCGCCCTGACCATCGATCAACTCGGCATTGCCATGGAAGAACACCACCAGCGGCCCGGGCCGGGCGGGGGTCAGCCCCGGCGCAGCCACGAACCAGGCCAGAACCTGCCCCCCACCCTCGATCTGCTCGGTCATCACCACTGTGCCCGCCGGCGGAGTCGAGTCTCCTGAACCTGCCAACTCCCGCGGGAATACGATCCCATCCTGCATGAAGTAGAGAACGGCGCACCACGCGACGTAGGCCGCGACGAGATACCCGGCGAAACGCCACCCCGCCCGAAAACACCGGCCCCAAGACCTTCTCGCCTCGCAGGTCTGGGCAGCGCATCCCCCCTTCGAAGCCCGCGAAACTGAATCGGTCATCAGAGCAGCCTTCTCCGGCACCTGCCGCACAACGATCGGAACGGGCCGCCTTATCGAAGCCGGCCACTCAAGCTCCCGCGAGCACACGTTACCCCAGAACCGACCTCCGCAACAGGCTTCGGCAGCCGGGCAGGGACCTTCCATCCCCCGAAAACGGCTCTCGGAAAGCCGAAGCGGCGGGGCCAGGTAATAGCAGTACCACTTCAATTCCGCCCCATTCGGCACACGAACGGGCCAAGTGGCCGCTCAGGAAATCCTGTACCGCCGGAACCGTCCCGAGGACCCGCGAAGGGTTGCCAGCCACGCCCCGTCCGGCTCCCGTTTCTGGCGAAAATGGTCTTGACATGGGAGGGGTGATTTCCTTAAGATGAACTTCGCTCGCTAGGAGGAAAAGAAGACCCTACACCTCTCCAATAGCGGGCACACAAAAGGAAGCAGGTTCGCGGTGGCAGCGTTCGCGTGAAATGCTGCCTGCGACGGGTACATATCTCTAATTCGGAGGGGCACTCGATGCCACGGTACACACTTTCGCTCCTGTTGTGCGCGGCCGCGGTGTTGGCGATTGGCGCAAGTAGTTGGGCTGCGGATCCCCTGTTGAAGCCGGGCGATCCCGTCGTAGCCATCGACCGCGACTCCAACGGCAGCAATTATCCTGGGGCCGAGGCTCCCGCCAAGGCTTTCGATGGTGATGCGAATACCAAGTATCTGAACTTCGCGAAGGAGAACTCGGGCTTCATCGTGTCTTCGGCCGCCCCGAAGATTGTCCAGAGTCTGGGTCTGACGACCGCCAACGACTGGGCCGAGCGTGACCCCGCCTCGTACCAGATCTTCGGCACCAATGCCCCGATCGTCAGCACGGACAACAGCAACGGCGACCTGGAGGCCTGGACGCTGATCAGCGAAGGCGCTCTTTCGCTCCCCGCCGAGCGATTCACCGCCATGACTCCGATCAGCTTCACCAACTCCACCGCCTACGCGTCCTATCGAGTCGTGTTCCCGACGCTGAAGAACGCCGGCGCCACCAACTCGATGCAGATCGCCGAGGTGGGCCTCTTCGAGAGCACCGACGGCACGGGCGCGAACATCCTCGCTGGCGGCACGGTCGCGGCCGTTGACCTCGATCATATCTACACCAGCAATCACCCCGGTGGCGAGGCCCCGGCCATGGCGATCGATAATTCGACCTCAACCAAGTACCTCAACTTCGGCGAGGTTAACAGCGGTCTCATCGTGACGCCCACCCAGGCCCACAAGACCCTGGTCACCGGCGTGCAGTTCAGCTCGGCCAACGATGCCCCCGAGCGTGACCCGATGACTTGGGCCCTCTATGGAACCAACGACGCCATCACCAGCCCGGCCAACAGCTGGGGCGATGCCGAGAGCTGGAGGTTGATCGCGACCGGCGACACCGGCCTGACCGAGACCCGATTCGAGCAGGGCCCGCTGTCCACCTTCGACAACGCCTTCGGGTACAACTCGTACCGGATCGTGTTTACGAGCGTGCGGAATGCTGGCGGCGCGAACTCCATGCAGGTAGCCGATCTCCAGCTGTTCGGCAGTGTTCTGCCCGAACCGGCGACGTTGGCTCTGCTGGCCGTGGCTGGTCTCGGCCTCTTCGCCGGCCGTCGGAATCGACGCTGACCGAGTCCGACCATTGGGAGAGCCGGGCGGCATCATCCCCGACCTTCCGCGCCCGCGTGCCTGTGAATCCCGGGAGGGTTAGCAGGTACGGCAGTGAACTCGAGTCCCTCCGTTGATCGTGAGAGGGCCACCTCCCCGCGGGGCGAGGCGGCCCTCTTTTTTTGCCGCCATGTCCCCGAGGTTCCGGCGTCTCGGCGACGGGGACGACGCCGGGGCCATGCAGCGTCCGGTAACCTGGATTGGCTTGGCATACGCCGGTGATGGTCCTTTTAGCCAAAGAGATCGGCGTCATGACCGATATGATGCATAGCAGGCAGGCTGCGCCGTGGAGCGCGGAGCATCGATGCCAAGGGGAACTACACCATGCCGGAACCGTTGAAGATCGTCCTGTTTGATGGGGAGGAGTTGGCGGAGGAGACATTCCGACTCGCCTTCCAGCAGCTCAGGCACGTGCAAATCGTCGACCAGACATCCTCCTGGGACGAACTCAGGGAATCGCTGAAAGGGGAAATCGATGTCGCGGCAGTCAACTTGGGCGACAAAAAAGGCCAGGGCTTGAGCATCGTCCAGCGTATCGCGGAGACGACGCCGACATGCAGCATTCTTGGCGTCGGCCGGTGGACTGATCCGGAGTCGATCATCGCCGCCATGCGGGCCGGATGCAGCCAGTTCGTCACCTGGCCGATAGACGCCACCGACCTGAGCAGTGCCATGGAGCGGATTCGTACGACCCGAGTGGCTGAGGTCAAGACCTCGAAGCTCATTTGCGTGGTGGGCTCCGCGGGGGGTTCGGGAACGACGACGGTAGCGTGCAACCTGGCCATGGAACTGGTGCATACGACCAATCGCCGGTGCGCGCTGGTTGACCTCAACCTCGAGTTTGGCGACGTGTGCACCGTGCTCGACTGCTCACCCAACTACAGTATCGCGGATGTGTGCGGACAGGGTGCTGAGATTGACCGAGCGGTCATGACCAAGGCCCTGTACAACCTGCCGTGCAACGTCTCCATTCTGGCCCGCCCGGGGGAGTTGGAGAGAGCCTATGACGTGACACCGGAAGGGGTGGAAGGAGCGTTGCGCACGCTCTCGACCATGTTCTCCTATGTCGTCGTCGATATGCCCCGCACCCTGGACGCGCTCAACGCGGCGGCAGTCAAGAACGCCGATTACACCTTGATCGTTACCCAGCTTGGCGTGCCGTTTATCCGCAATGCGACCCGGATGTTCGACGGCCTGATCCGCACCGGCATGGCGCAGGATCGAGTGCAGATCGTGCTCAACCGCTGCAACGCGGACAACGATCGCATCACGCCGGAAGAGGTCGCTGCTCACTTCGGCCAGCCTATCTTCGCCATGATCCCCAACGACTACAAGCGCGTTCAGTCGGCTCTGGATCTCGGGCACCCGATCGTCGCGGACGCCCCAAGCAGCCCCGCTCGATTGGCCATCGAACAACTGGCCAAGAAACTGACGAGCGAAGCCGATCCCGGGGAAGCCGAGAAGGCGGCCTCATCAGGCCTGCTCAGCAGGCTGTGGAAGAGGCCGGCCAAGGCACCTTCATGAGGCGATGTGAGCCTCCCATTCGTCGAACACTGCCCAGCTAGCGGCGCCAGACCGGCCCTCCGACGTTCCGGCAGCCGAGGGAACGCGCCCCGAACTCCAGCTCCAACAGCCATCGCTTGAGACCCACGCCCTGCTCGGCGGAGAAGCCGGTCAGTTCTCCACTCGCCCCCACGACGCGATGGCACGGAATGACGATCGGGACGGGATTGGCGGCCATGGCCTGGCCGACCGCCCGGGCCGCTTTCGGCCGCCCCACGCAGCGGGCCAGTTCACCGTAAGTCGCGACCCGCCCGTACGCGATGCGGCGACACGCCTGGAGCACCCGACGCTGAAAAACGGTCACGCCGGTCAAATCGACAGGGGTGTCGAAACTCACTTCCTGTCCGGCAAAATAGGCTTCCAGTTCGGCCTGCAGGTCGGGCAGGAGGCTAGGGTCGGAGGTCACACCAACAAATCGAGCCTTCGCCATTCTCTCGGCTTCACGTCCCCTTCTGCTGGTCACGACGACGTTCGTCAGGCCTTTGGGCCCGGCCACCAGGACCACGGCTCCCACGGGGACATCCATGACCACGTATCGCTGCATGACGTCGCGATTATAGGCCCTTCGGGCGCGGTCCTCCAGGAATTCGGGTCCCTTGCCCCGTTCGGTCGCCACGTTTACAGTGCTCGCCGTTCTCTCACAGGAAGGAGCCCCAATGTCGTTACTCGTGACCGGCAGCATCGGCATCGATGATCTGAAGACGCCGTTCGGCGAGGTGAAGGGGGTGTTCGGCGGATCGGCCATCCACTTCTCCCTGGCCGCCAGGCTGTTCACGCCGGTCCGTCTCGTGGGTGTTGTCGGAGAGGATTTCCCGGGCGAGTTCCGCGCCTTCTTAGAGAAGCAGGGGTTCGACTTGGCCGGCCTGGAGGTCCGCAAGGGCAGCAAGACGTTCCGATGGTCCGGAGCCTACGTCGATGTCACCAGCGATGCCCAGACGCTGGCCGTCGAGGTCAACGTCCTGGCCGAGGCCGGTCCGAAAGTGCCCGCATCCTTCGCCGACAGCGACTGCCTGTTCCTGGCCGCCACCCACCCGGCACTCCAAGCCGACATGATCCGCCAGGTCCGGTCGCCGAAGCTCATCGTGGCTGACACCCGCGACCTGTGGATCAACACGCAACGTGAGCCGCTGATCAAGACGCTGGGCATGGTCACCGGGGCGATTCTGAACGACGCGGAGGCCCTGCTGTTCACGGGCGAGTCAAATGTCATTCTGGCCGGCCGCAAGATCCTGACCCTGGGCCCCGAGTTCGTGATCATCAAGAGGGGTCAGCACGGCGTGATGCTGGTGACGACCGAGCATGTTGTGTCGCTGCCCGCCTACCCGACTACCAAGGTGGTCGATCCGACCGGGGCGGGAGACAGTTTCGCCGGTGGCATGATGGGATACCTGACCACCTGCAGGGACCTCGGCGTCGCCGCCCTGCGCAACGCTCTCGCCCGGGGAACCATCACCGCGTCATTCACCATCGAAGGTTTCAGCAAGGAAGTCATCGAGAAGACCACCCTGACTGACGTGCAGCGGCGGCTTCGTGAATACGCGGAAATGCTCCAAATCAACGTGGATTAACGGGTGATTCCACCCAGTTCAGCCGCCACGTGACCGGCAGCGGTCGCACGTGCCGTCGCCGCACAACTCCGGACGAATGGCAAGGGCCCCCGTCGGGCACGCTTCGGCACATCGGGCAGCGACTCGCTGAAGCGCCTCGGACAACGTCCGGTCGAACGGCACACCGACCCGAACGTCAAAGCCGCGTCCGATGAACGTCAGCCCCAACGGCTCGCGGACTCGGGTGGCAATGTCAACGCAGAGGCCGCAGAGGATACACTTGCCCGGCTCGAAAACCACCCCGCCCTGCTGGACGACCCGCTCCAGCCTCCTCCGCTCGGCTTTGTAGCGGCCGGGATCGGCACCCAGCCGGTCGGCGTACTCGCGCAGCTTGCACCCGTCTTTCTTGCCGCAGTCACATTGGAGACACCGCCTGGCTCCAGCCCGGGCTTCATCCAGGGTGAGCCGCCGGCCCGAACCACCCGGCTCGGGCGAGGCTGATGAACTGACCTGAGTCACGAGGAGCGACACTTCCGTCTCGGTCAGCTTGCCCATCCGAACGTTGACCGCGCGTTCAGTCCCCGACACAGTCCTGCCCGACAGATACTGGTCAATACACAGGGCGGCAGCCTTGCCATCGGCGGCGGAACGGGCAAGGACCTTGCCCGGCCGTATGACCTCGCCGGTGGCGAACACGCCCGGCAGACCCGTCTCGTGGGTTGTCAGGTCCACTTTGAGACGGTCGCGCACCGAGGGCAAGCCCAGCGGATCCGCGGTACCATCCGCAATGGAACCGATTGCCACCAGGACGGCGTCGGATCGAGCCCGAAGCTCATCCAGCTTCTGCGGCGTTCCGATCATCGTGTCCATCACCATCGCTGCACCCATGCGGGCGATGATCGCGACCTCGGCGCCGAGGAAATCGTGAGGCAGGCAAGCCGCGTCCAACGCATCCCGCAAGAGACCACCGGGCATGCTGTGCTTCTCGAACAGCGTGCAGGCATGTCCCATGCGGAGCAGATGATAGGCGGCGGTCAAGCCCGCAGCACCCGCCCCGACGATCGCCACCTTCTTGCCGGTCTGCTGGCCGCAAGCGGGCACGTACGGGTCGTTTGAAGCCAGGTCCGACTCCGCCACAAACCGCAGAATCGCGTTGATCCCGACAGGGGCATCGATCAGACCGCGGCGGCAGGCCTTCTCGCCACCGTCGGCCGAGATACTCGCCAAGGTCGCCGGCAGGGCCATCTCTCGCCGGATGGTCGCGATCGCGTCCCTGAGCCGCCCATCGGCCACCTGGCGAAGCATCAACGGGATATCCAGGTGGGCCGGACTGGCCGACTCGCACGGAGCGGCGCAATCGCCGAGGTGATGGCTCAGGAGCAACTCCAGGCTGGTCCGGCGGAGGGCTCGGACCTCGGGCGTCTCACTGTCGATCCGCATGCCGTCCTGCACAAGGGTGGCGCACGAGGGCACCGCCCTGCCCGAGGGCTGCAGCTTGACCAGGCACACCATGCAGGTCGTCTGAACCGCGCAGCCCTCCAAATGGCACAGCGTCGGAATGTCGATCCCCAATTCGCGGGCTGCGGCCAGAATCGATGTGCCGGGGGACACTTCGATCTCGCGGCCATCGATCGAGACGCGCGGCATTTATGCGGCCCCCGCTTTCATGGCCGCGGCGCTCGGGCGCGGACCGGTCTCGATCACGATGGCGTTCTCCGGGCACTTCTGGCGGCACGCGTCGCAGCGAGTACATCGCGAGTCATCGATCTCGTGCCTGCGGTATGGTGCAAACGGAATCGCATCCACCGGGCAGGCCTGGGCGCAGAGCGTGCATCCGATACAGTCGTCGCTCACCGCATACCGGATCAGCGCCTTACACTTGCCGGCCGGGCAGCGCCCCTCCAGATGAGCCTCATACTCATGGCGGAAGTAGCGAAGTGTGGTCAGTACCGGATTCGGCGCGGTCTTGCCCAGACCGCAGAGGCTGCCCGCACACACCATGCGGGCGAGTTCTTCCAGTGAGTCAAGATCGGCTTCAGCCCCTTTCCCGGCACACAGCCGATCAAGAATGTCGAGCATTCGCCGCGTGCCAACCCGGCAGAACGTACACTTGCCGCACGACTGATCCTGGGTGAACGCAAGGAAGTAGCGGGCGATATCCACCATGCAGTCGGATTCATCCATGACGACCAGCCCGCCCGAACCCATGATCGCCCCAACTTCGCGAAGCGCCTCGTAATCGACAGGCGTATCCGCCAGTTCGGCCGGGATGCACCCGCCGGACGGACCACCGATCTGCACCGCCTTGAATCGCCGACCGTTGCGAATACCCCCGCCGATCTCCTCGACGATCTGCCGGATGGTCACGCCCATCGGCACCTCGATCAGCCCGCCGCGGTTAACCTTGCCGGCCAAGGCGAACACCTTGGTACCCTTGCTGGTCGCGGTGCCCATGACCGCGAACTCGTCGGCGCCGTGACGGATGATCCACGGAACGTTCGCGTAGGTTTCAACGTTGCTGACCAGCGTCGGCTTGCCCCACAGACCGCTCTCGGCGGGAAACGGCGGGCGGAGACTGGGCATGCCCCGCCGCCCCTCGATCGAGGCGATCAGGGCCGTCTCCTCGCCGCAAACGAACGCTCCGGCCCCTTCCATGATTCGCAGGTGAAGCCGATGGCCGCCGCCGAGAATGTTGTCGCCGAGAAGGCCCCGCTCTTCGCAGAGGCGAATTGCCTCGCGAATCCGCTTCACGGCCAGGGGATACTCGGCCCGGATGTAGAAGTAACCCTGCTCCGCGCCAACCGCGATCGCCGCAATGGCCAGGCCCTCGATGATCCGAAACGGGAACGACTCCATGAGCATCCGGTCCATGAACGCACCGGGATCGCCCTCATCCCCGTTGCAGATCACGTACTTCTCAGAACCACTGGCGTTGCGGACGGCGTTCCACTTGCGCCCCGTGGGAAAGCCGGCCCCGCCCCGCCCGCGGAGGCCGCTGCGCGTAACCTGATCGATGATCTGCGGGTTAGTGAGCTCCTTTACACAGCGATCCAGAGCCCTGAAGCCGTCGTGCCGCCGGTACTCCTCCAGGTCCGTCGGGTCGATCTGGCCATTGTGCTCAGTCGCGATTCGGACTTGCCGCCCGAGAAAAGCAGCTACCTGGGGGTCGCGCAGACTGATGGCCATCTCCCGTGCCGAACGCGCTGAGCCGTTCCCCCGCCACTGCGAAACCAGCGACGAGGCCAGACGCCGCACCTTGCGGGCCATGCCAGCCGGACGGAAATGTCGCTCCACGATCGTTCGAACATCATCATGCTGAACATTGGCGTACAAGGCCGGCTCCCGACCGGGCAGAATTGCCTCGACCAGCGGTGTCCGATGGCACATGCCGACGCAACCGACGCGCTTCACACTCACCATCACGCCCGTATCCGCCAGCTCGCGAGCGAAGGCTTCGTACACCTTGCCGCTCCCCCCTGCCACGCAGCAGGAACCCAGGCCGACTCGAAGCTCGCCCCGCGGTTCGCGATCGCGGCCGGAATGCCGCGCGGCGGTGATCCTCGCGTGTCTCGAAGGGCGTCTCCCGCCGAGCGGTAAGGTCAGGCACTCGTCGAGCCAGCCCAGAGCATCGTCGGGACCCACGTGGCCGTGCACGACGTCGTCCACCTGAATGACCGGAGCAAGCGTGCAGCAACCCATGCAGGCCACCGGCTCGATCGTGAAGCGTCGAGCCGCATCGGTGTCCTCACCCGGCCTGATGCCCAGGTGCCGGCGGATCTCGTCGCTCACCGCTTGGGCACCGGCCACATGACAGGCGGTCCCGTGGCAGACCTTGACCAGGTGCTCACCGACCGGGGTCCGGCGAAACTGGGTGTAAAACGAAGCCACACCTTCGATCTGAGCGGGGGTGATTTTCGTCCGCTCGCACACGCGCTCCAGGGCTTCCCTTGGCAGGTAGCGGAACCGGGCCTGGATGGCCTGCAGCAGCGGAATGGCGGCTTCCGGGTCGCGCCCAGTCCCGGCAATCGCCTCATCGATGAAGGCCAGGTCGATCTCGGACCGCCCCTCGCCCTGACGGCGGGCCTCGCCACCGTTGCCGCAGGCAAGCTCGCCGCCCCCGGACTTACCCTTCCGCCCGGGATGTCGCCCGCCAGCGCGTTCCACGGCGATCTGGTCGGCGGTGGGCACCTGCCGATCCCCAAGCGAGAGGAAACCCTTGAGCGAGAGGAGGAACGCGGCCGCAGCCAGTATGAGCCCATGACCCGTGATGTGCTTGTGAGCCTCGCGCTCGAGCGACGCGCGGGTCTGCCGATCGCGCTCGGCCATCAGAGCGGACATCCAGGACTCGTCGGTCTTGACAGCCTTCTCCAAAGCCGCGAGCGTCTGCTGGTCCACCGGGGCAGTTCGCACCGTCGCCACATACTCGCCGAGAAGCACGGCAATCGCGGTTACCGCGGCCAGACCGGTCAACATGCTGACTCCCAACAGCACGCCGCGCTTCACGCGAAGAGGCACAGGTCTCATATCGCCGCGCCCCCCTCTTCGGTCATGGCCACAGGCAGCGCGAGCTTCGCAGCACCCTCGACGCTCGCTTCGTCAGGAGAGCGCGGATTGCCCACCGGGCAGGCCCGGTAACATCGCCCGCAGGACAGGCAGGACGACCGGACAGCCCGCATCTTCTCGATCGCGCCGAACGGGCAGGAGCCGACGCACAGACCGCAGTCCAGTTCCTTGTCCGGTGTGATGGTCACCCCCCGCCAAGAGAACCGTGAGAGGACTGCCAGGATCGCCCCATAGGGGCACAGGTAGCGGCAGTACGGCCGGGCAATGAACATGCCCACCAGCAGCAGAATGCCACCGATGATCAGCATGTGCCCCGGGCCGGCAAGACGGAAGAAGCCGACGAACGGATCGAACCGACAGATGACGAAATCGCGACTCTCGGCCGGGCGAATCGCCAGCCACACGGCCACAATCAGATACAGGTACTTGATGGCCCCCAGAACCCCGTCCAACCGCCGGGGGACCTCCACCGGCCGAATCACCACCAGATCAGCAATCGCTCCCAGCGGACAGACCCCGCCGCAGAAAACGCGCCCGAACAACAGCGCCGCGACCAACGGCAGGAAGAAGAAGATCACCACCACCAGTGGAACCGCATAGCTGTGATCCACCAGCGCGACGGCCACATTCTGGATCGCCCCGATCGGGCACACACACCCGTCGCGATAGAAGCCGAAATACGCCAGCGATCCGATGGTCAGAAACACCAGTCCGCGACGGCTTCGACGACGCAGGGCCAGCCAAGCGGACGCGGCCAGGGCCACGCTCAGCACCGCCACATCCACCGCCCCCCACCACACCGACCGGGACACCGACCGCTGGACGGCGGGGATGACATAGGCGCCCCCAATGTCCTCAGGCTTGGGAGCGGCGTTCACCGGGCGATGGTATTCCACGGGCGCCGCGTGGAGCACCGAGCTGACCGCGAGAACGACCACCACCAGGCCGAAGAACGTGAGGCCTCTCACCAGCCATGACGCACCCCTCGGCCCAGGTCTCCGCGTCGCTCTGTCACCGGGTCTGTCAGTCATCGTGACTCGAAGGGAGATACGACCCAAGGAAAGAACACATCACGTGGTCCGGATCTCACGCTGGGCGAAGGCCTCCTCAGGACAGGCCAGGGCGATCGAGCAGCGGTTGCAGTTCAGGCAGAGGTCGTGCCGAACTTCAAGGCGAATCGAACCCAAACCGGCTGGCTCCTTGCAGGCCAGCACGCACTTGCCGCACCCGTTGCATTTCTGCTCATCGATGACGTACTCGTAGAAGTTGTTCAGCGGATCGCTGGGGTCGACCAGACCGATGGGCTTTCGCTCAATCGCATCCCGAGGACAGAGCTTGCCCTTGGGCAGGCCATCCGATCCGACCTCGCTGGTCACGTCAAAGTAAGCCGGGCAGATACAGCATCGCCCGCACCGGGAAAACTCGTTCACCGCCCGCACGGCCGACAGGGCCAGCACGCACGTGGTTGCACACTTGTCGCAGGCTTCGATGCCGGTGGCCCCGAGCCGGATATTGATGCACCGCTCAGGGTCAATCTGCCAGAGCCCCTGTGCGGCCGCACGACGGCCAAGATAGACGCCCGTCCCACCGATCGCGACCAGCCCGACCCCCCGTGCGCAGTGACCCAACAGCTCACGTCTTGTGGATCTGTCACTCATCGTCCAACGGATTCCCGCGTCGTCGCCGGCCGGGTGCCCGCCGGCGCGGCCCCTTCCGGCTCAAACATGACCACCCGCAACCGTGGGGTGTCCGCCACGTAGATCCTCCGGCGCGAGTCCACCACCACGTCGTTGTTCTTGCCGTTGGGATCGAAGGCCTCGGGCCCGACCCAAGCCTGCAATTCACCTCGGCCATTATACACTTTCATCCGCGGCGGCGCCTTCTCGGTCACAATCACATCGCCCTGCGGAGACAGCGCCAAGTTGGTGGGATTGCAGCAACCCGGGAAATCCTCCGGCTTCGCCATCCCGAATCGACCAAAATGTCCCAGCAGCAGGCCATCCCGCGTGTAGCGCTCAACCCGGTGTTTGCCCGGATGACAGGCATGGATGACACCGCCAGCGTCGATCGCGAAGTCGAGATGGCCGTTGGGCAGTATGAAGCCGCGGGTGTTGTTCTTCTTGCCAATGTCATTCTGCCACACGCCTCCGCTCGTGTAGCAGCGAATGCAACGGTCGTCGGAATCGGCCACCAGAACAGAGTGGTCGATGAACCCAATCGACGTCACCAGCCCCAGCCGCGTGGTGTCCTTCCATGTGTCGATCCTCTTTCCGCCCGAGTCGAACTTCTCGATCTGTCCCGCCTGCCCGACCCATACCGTCCCGTCCGATTCGACCGCCACGCAATAGCCGGCCTTCTCGGTCTTCCATCGTCGCAGCAGACGTCCGGCCGGGTCAAAGACCCTCACCTGCCCATCGGCCGCGACAAGGAGTTCATCCTTCGGTCCGACGGCCAGACCACTCAGGAGCGTCTCGAACTGGTCCGGTCCCGGACCACGACCGCCGATGATCCGAACCTGCCGGTAGGTCATGCTGCTCCTCGAACACAAGCCGTCGGAGCGGAGCCACGCCAGATCGCGGTCCACACCATCCCGCCGGTCTCACTTCGACCCCTTCACGTCGATGCACACCATTTTAGTCATGTCCCTGAGCACCAGCTTGCCGTTGGACAGGGCCATCGGCGCCCAGACATCATGCCCGCTGAGCACCTGGATCTTGGCCAGCTCCCTGTATTCCTTGGTATTGGCCTCCAGCACACGGAGCATGCCGGTGTCGCCTTCAAGGACGAAGAACATGCCGTCCGCCAGCAGGTAGCTGCCCAGCCCGAAGCTCGCTTTGGCCTCGCTGGTCCAGACTTGCTTGCCGTCCATGTCGAGGCAGGTGAACAGGCCTCGCTGTTTCTTGCCCACCGCGAACATGTGGTTCTGGAAGAGAATCGGCGTGTGAACCTCGGAGTTCCAGTCATTGGCGGCCATCTTGAAAAGCTGCTCGACGGTGAACTTGTCACCGTCCTTCTTGACCTGGATCATCGCCCCGTCAGCCTCGTAGCAACTGGTCAGGAAGATCTTCCCATCGCCGACATGAAGCGCCGAGGTGGGCACCGCGATGTTGAACTTCCACGGGAAGAACCAGAGCTGCCTGCCGTCTTGGGCGGAAATGCCGAAACACCCCCCCAGGGTCATGTACAGGTACTGCTTCATGCCCCCGATCTCGGCAAGCATGACCGAGGAATGTGACATCGGGATCTTGTCGGGATTGGGCGCCTCCCAGACCACCTTGCCCGAGGCCTTCTCCAGGGCCACCAACAACGCGGTCCCGCCGGTGGCGATGATCACCCGATCGCCGTCAAGCAATGGACACTGGCCGTTGTACCAGGCGGGAATGGTCGCCTTGTATTCCTGGACCAGTTCCTTGCGCCATATCTCCTTTCCGGTCAGCGCATCGAGACAGTGAAACACGCACTTGGGATCGAACGAGAAGACATGCTTCTCGTCCGCCGCCGGCACGGTCCGGGTGATACCGTGGTTCGCGCGGATGAGTTTGGCTTCCTTGTAACGCCAGACCTCTGAGCCTGTCTTGAAGTCCAGGCAGCGGGCCAGCCACTCCTTGTTCTTCTCGTCGTAATCGTTGAAGAACACCCGCTCGCCGACGATGGCGGAACCCGCATACCCCTGACACACGTCCACGCTCCAGAGCACCTTCGGCCCGCCCTCGGGCCACTGACGAAGAAGGCCGGTTTCCGTCGATATTCCGTCCCGTGCCGGCCCGCGGAATTGGGGCCAGTCTCCTGCCGAGGTCGAGCCGGCCATCCAGACCATCATCCATCCCGATATTAGGCTGAGAGTGATAACTCGCACAGTTCCAAGTGTCTCCCCGAACAACCGCGAGGCGGTCTGGTATCGGCTCCAGTCTAAGCCGGGTGATTGTAGCACCGGCCGGCCGCCGGCTCCAGGCGGCGTCTCCGGATTCAGGGGGACTCCCGGCACATCCCCCCTGGCCGAGGATGGGCATGATCGCCTGGCTCCAACATCCCGACGGGCGCGCTACTTGAGATCGAAGCTGTAGAGCGTTGCCTCTTTGAGCTCAAAATCGAAATGCACGAGCTTGCCCCCGGGAAGCCGAGCCTTGCGCTTCCACGCAACCGGGTGGTCAACTCGATCGCCCCGGATCGGGAGACAGTCGTCCCAGTCGAACCCAGCGAGCGGTTGGCCGGACTCGTCGAGAAGACGGACCTTCAGTTCGCCGGAACCAGGTTCGACTCGGGCATTGACGGTCATCTCGGACGATTGCAGCCCCGCGGCCCGGGTGCGCAGCCGACCCGCTTTCTCCCCGGCGGTGAAGCCGACGTACCGGTCACGGGGCATGTGAGCGAAGCCGATCTGACGTTCCGTGAACCGTTCCGCCTTGTGACCCCACCGGTAACCGCCGTAGTAGACGTACGTAGAATCGCCCACGACGATCTGATCATCACCCCATACCATGGCCCGGTCCCATGTGCCGGGCTCCGGATTGCGATCGAGAAACGGCTCAGTCTCCCGCTTCCAGTGCTCACCGTCATGGCTCCACGCCAGGACCGTGTAGCCCAAACCGGCAAAGGGACGTTGCGGATCGTGGAGTTCGGCGGCCTTCTTACCAGGTTCGCAATTCAGGTCATCGCGCAGCACCTTGACCATGCCAACCAACAGATCACCGCGAGCCACAACCGCGCTCATCCCGTAGAACTGAGTCTCCCCCTTCTCGATCGTCGCTTTCGCATCCGGTGCCACGATCTGCCACGGCGGCCGTCGCCAGTTCACCAGGTCGGTGCTGACGCTCTGATGCGGGATCCGGAGCCCTTTGAATGGACCGTTGCCCGGCTGGATCGACAGCAGGGCCATATACCGGCCACGAATCGGATCCCAGTCGATGGCGGTGATGTCGTGGTTCGTAGGCAGAACCACACCCTCAGCGAGGGGCGCCCAGGCAATACCGTCCGGCGACGCAGCGACTCTCAAACCGCCGTCTTTCCACCATGCGAGTTTGAAGCGCCGACTTCGTTCAGCGCAGTTCGGGCCCTCATCAATCACACTTGCCCCAAACTGGATCGGCGGAGTCTTGATGATCCGATGCGGTCGGATCCAGTGGACCCCGTCCTCAGACTCGATGTACGCCAGGTTCGATTCGACCGCATTTCCAGGGCTGGCGGGCACGTTGTACCACATCCGAAACCGCTTCGTCTGGGGATCCCGAATCACCGTCACCCACGGCGTAAAGCAGCCATCCTCGTAGCCGGTCACAACGGGATCGGGCAGCCGCGACGGCTGCTGGACTTCACGGCGCAGGCCCTTCTCCTCAATGACCAGCGCCTCGTCAAGCATCAGGCAGGGCCCCCGGCTCCATGCGGCCGCAGAATCCTCGGCTCGAGTCGCCGCAGAGTCGGCCGCGAGCATCACCATTACGAGAATGAGCCCCGCTTGTGCACTCATCCCCAGACTCCGTCATTCCGTAGGTGCCGGGTCACTTCGCCTTGATGTCGTAACAGAGCAGAGTGCCCTCATGCCGAATGAACAGCTTGCCGTCCGCCACGACCGGATGAGGCCAGCTCGGGCCGCCGCGGGTCGGGATCTTGAACGTGCCTGCAACCCTCAGCTCCCTGGGGTTGGCCTCGATCAGAGCCATGAGCCCATCCTCGTAACGAAAGTAGAGATGGCCGTCGGCGTAGGTGATCGCGGCAGACCGCCGTCCGACACCCTTGGCCTGCCACATGATCTTGCCGGTCTTGAAATCGATGCAGGTGGGCGACCCGTTGTTGCGTCCGTGGCCGCCGTAGACGAATCCCTTCACCAGTATGACGCCCCCGTGGTGGTTCTCGAACTTGTCCGGGCCAAGGTAGTATACCTCGGTCGCCTGGACTCCTTTGTTCGGAGCTTTGCTCAGCTTCACCAGGCCGCTGCCATTCTCGTAGCTGGCGGTGGCAAAGACGAAATCCCCGTCCACGATGCAGGTCGGCACGTTGGCCACGTCGCTGGCGATGCGGTTATAACACCACAGGAACCGTCCGTCATCGGCCGCCACGCTGACCGCCCCGCGACCCATGAGCTGGACGTATTGCCGGACGCCGGCACCCTGGGAAACGACCAGCGAAGAGTAGCCCGCCCCGTCGTTGCCCTTGGGCCCCAGCGACGGCAGCTTGCTCGTCCAGATGGTCTCGCCGGTCTTCTTGTCCAGGGCCGCGATCGCGGCATCGTCACCCCCGGGCGTGCACACCAACTTCTCGCCATCCACCAGCGGCGACTCACTGTAGCCCCACCCCGACATCATCTTCCCGCCAAAGTCCTTCTTCAGGCTCTTGCGCCAGATCTCCTTGCCATCCGCCGTCGCCAGGCAAACCAGATCCCCGTGAGCGCCGAGCGCGTAAACCCGTTCGCCATCCACCGTCGGTGTGCCTCTCGGCCCGCCGTCGCCCCAGGGCTCTCCCACGCGTGCCGTCCAGACTTGCTCGTGAGTGGCAAGATCCAGGGTAATGACGAGCTGGTCCTTGCCCTTGTCGCCCATGGTGAAGATCCTGTTCCCGGCGATCGACACGCTCGAGTAACCCATGCCCAGCCCCTCCACCTTCCATGCCAGGGGCGGGCCCTCCTCCGGCCATTTCTTGAGGAGCCGGGTCTCGGTCGACCTGCCGTCACGTAAAGGTCCCCGCCACTGCGGCCAGTCCCTGACGGCTTTGGCCGTGTCCGCGGCAGATGCGCAGGGCGCGAGGGCGAGGATTCCGAGGACCAAGACCATCGGAAGCAAAGGCTTCATGCGGCGTTCTCCGTCAAACTGTGTAGATACCCCATCGGATGGCCGACGGCCATCCCTACCCGTCACACAGAACAATAGGGGAACCCGCGTCCCCTTTCCAGCCGGGTGTGGGCAAGACACCCCAGTTCTGGAGCGTCGCCGGCTTGAACCGCCCTCAACAACAACCGCCGTGACCGGGGAGGTGGCCTTGAAGTTGATCGTGATGGGACGGATCAGATCATTCTCCACGACCAGCGTTCCGCTGTAGGGAATGTGCGATCCATAGCCTGCCCTGGGCATGTCAAGTCCGGCTCGCTGATTTCCGGCAGTGCCCGGCATGGCTTAGAGCCGAAGTCGATGGCCAACTGCACAGCAGTCCCCTCGCCGAGGGAACTACCTGCGGTCACCGCCGGGCAGGTCACCAAGGCGAGGTCTCGGCCGGCGGAATCACGACTATCGGACGAGACAATCTGAAGAAGCCCACCGTCGAGATGGTCCCCGGTGGCATTGCGGGTCACACCCGTCGCCTGCCCGAGCCCGCCGGGAGCCAGACAGACGGCCACAACCGCCTGACGCTTCAAAGCCGTCCGCTCGCTCGCAACCGGTCCAAACGCGCCTCCCGGGCTTGGGCAGCCTTGCCCCAAAACGAACGCTACGGCTGACACAACTCCTTCTAGCACAAGGACTTGTCTCGATTGCAGAGCAGGTCTCCGGTCGGTTGGGCCAGGGCCATCAAAGCCGAACTCGGACCGTCAGGCTCGTCGGTCCGCGAGCCCAGGGGCATGAGCGACGAGACCCGGGCGTTTCCGGCCAACCTGGTGCCTGTGGCCGTGTCTATTGGGGTGTAGGCTTCGCTTTCCTGTGCTGTCACCGCCGGTAAGCCCTGCGAGACCCGGACGAGATTGACCGGACCGCGGAAAGGAATGGCTATGAGTCCCCGAACCATGCAGACGGCGTGCAATCGTGCGATGACCTTCGCCTCTCCGATTCTCGCCCTGACCGCTTTGGCCGCCCTCAGCATGGGAGGGTGCGACTTCGAGGGCAGCTTCATTCCTGTCGTGCCGGTCTACGGCGACTACGAATACGACGACGAATACTACTACGATGAGGTGTGGTTCGACGGGTACTACGACGACCCGTGGTACTACTACGATGACTACTACTATTACGATGATTACTACTACTACGATGACTATTACTACTATGACGAATACTACTACGACGATTACTACTACTATGAAGACGCCTACTACGACGATTACTGCTACGACGGCTACTGCTATGACGAAGTCTGGTAGTTCAAACTCTGCCGCATGAGCTGTTCAGCGCTTCCCTCGGTAGATTTCGAGGCCTTGGTTTCTCGAGGTCCCGGTGCCGCACCTCCCGGCTTCCAGCATTCCGCGTTTTGGCCTTCCGCCCCTACTGTTCCCCTTTTCCCCCGATGAGGACGAGATGATCCCGGTGCACGGCCTCGTCGAAGGTCTTGTGGCCCAGGATGGCCGCGATCTCCGATGACTTCCGGCCTTTGACCTTGTCGAGTTCCTGGCTGCTGAAGTTGCTCTTGCCGCGGGCGATGGTCTCGCCCTGAGCGTTCACCAGGGCAATGATCGCCCCCCGGTCGAATGCGCCGGTTACCCGGGTAATACCACGCGGAAGAAGACTCTTGCCGTTGCGGACGACCGCCAGGACGGCCCCGTCATCAAGCACGACCTTGCCTGCCGGCCGTACCGCGTTGCGGATCCAGCGGTGCCGAGCGGAGATCTTGCGTTTTGCGGGCGCGAAGATCGTCCCCAGCTGCTCGCCATCCAGCAATCGCAGAAGCACGTCACGCTCGCGACCACTTGCCACAACGACGGCTTCTCCGGCTTCGGTCACCATCCGTGCGGCCGTGAGCTTCCCGCCCATGCCTCCGCTGCCGAGCTTCGAACGATCGGTACGAACGAGCCCTAAGGCCCCTTCGTCCACGCGAGGCACGAGATCCACACGTTGCCCTTCCGCATCGAGAAGGCCGTCAACGACGCTCAGAATCACCAGCAGGTCGGCCCGGAGCAGGTTGGCGAGCAACGCGGCAATGGTGTCATTGTCGGCGAAGCGATCGAGCTCATCCACCGCCACGGTGTCGTTCTCATTGATGATTGGGATGGCCCGCAGATGCTGCAGCGCCTCGATCGTATTCCGAATGTGGACATACCTGGCTCGATCTTCGAAGTCGGCACGGGTCAGTAGAAGCTGACCGGCGTGCAGGCCATACCGCTCGAGAACCCTGGCATAGAAGCCCATCAGGGTCGGTTGCCCGACGGCCGCGGCGGCCTGCAGGGCGGGCAGGGTCCGTGGGCGACTGGCCAGACCCGCAACCCCCATCCCCGCCCCCACCGCCCCGCTGGTCACCAGGGTGACGGCGATGCCCCGACCCTGAATCAGAGCCAGCTGCCGACCCAGGCGGGCAATCAACGGCTTGTCCAGCTGACCGGTGTTGCCGGTCAGTACCCCCGTCCCTACCTTGACCACCAGGCTGCGAACGTTCTTCATCAGCTGCTTACGCAGTGTGCTGCTTGGCATGCGGCATCCTCTCCATCAGGGCATCCAGAGTCCGGTCAATCGCCCCGCGATTGCGCTTGACCACCTCGCGGCCAGCGGCACCCAGAGCCTTCGCGGCCTCAGGATCCGCGAGCAAGGCATCGATCACCCCCGCTAATTCCAGGGCCGGTTCACCGACTTCCAGATCGGAACGCAGCACCCGCACGCCTCCACCAGCCTGGAACTGCCGCATCGTGTCCGCGAAGTTCTCGGTGTGCGGACCCACCACAACCGGCCGAGCCAAGGCCGCCACTTCCATCATGTCCGACCCGCCCATCTTGGCCAGCGTCCGCCCGACAAAGACGACATCCGCGATACTGTAGAACTTGCGGAGCTCGCCCATGGTGTCGCCCAGAAATACGGCCCCCTCACCCGCCGAACGAGTGGTTCCGTCCGGCGATTCGCTCCTGCGAACGCAAGTGAAGCCCTTCTTGACAATCAGATCCGCCACTTCGTCGAACCGCTCCGGCTTACGCGGCACGAGGATCACCTGAAGCCCCGGATGAACGGCCCAGAGTCGCTGCAGTGCCGCCAGAGCAACCTCTTCCTCGCCAGGCCCCGTACTGCCGCAGACCCAGATCGGCCGGCCAGGGTCCAGCCCCAAGGCCGCGGCCGCGACCTCACTGCCCGCGATGGTGTCCGCCAGGTCGGCCGTATCCCACTTCATCGAGGAGGTCACCGCCACGCGATCGCCAGGCACACCCATGCGGCGAAATCGAGCAGCATAAGCCTCATCCTGGGCCCCCACCCAGGCCAGCGATCCAAACATCTGCCGAACGACCGGCCCGACCCACGCGAAACGCCGGCAGCTCCGCTCGCTTAACCGCCCATTCACCACACAAACCGGAATCCCCCGTCCGGCGGCCAACGTCGCGAACTGGTACCACACCTCCAGCTCCACAAGCACTACCAGACTCGGTTTGATGCGGTCCAATGCCCGGCTCACGCACCAACTCAGGTCCAGCGGATATCGAATCACCATCAGATCAGGAAAAAGCTGCCGAGCCCGGGCAATCCCCGTGTCCGTGGTCGTCGAGAGGATGATCTCCGTCTCCGGACTTCGTGTCCGCCATGCCTGGACCAGACCGCGAACCGCGTTCACCTCCCCCACCGAAACGGCATGGACCCAGACCCTGGTCCTGCCCGCCGGCAAATCGGGAACATGCCCGCGCCTCTGATCCCAGTCGCTGCGGTACTTGCCGGTCGCATACGCCCGGTACGCCACCAGCGGAGCCAGGGCCGCCGCCGCACACAGGTAAATCGCATCCACCAGCCAACGCATGCAGCGTATCATAGCCTCATGGACGATCCTCCCACAACTCGGTATACTGTGCCACCTGCTTCGACGAGTTGTACCAGGATTACCATGAGCAAGAGGAAGCAGAAGAACAGAACCGGCCAGGCCGAACCGCTTGAACCGGAGAGCACGGGAACACGGCCCCAAACGCACGACGATGGCGGCAGCCTCGGCGCAACCACCGGAGACCCAGCCGCAGCCAACCGCGAGGTCGGCCTGTCGATCGTCGACGGCGCGGGCGAGCCCGACGTCGGGGCGACAGCCGGAGAGGGGCAAGCAGCGGCCCTCAATCTCGCTGCCATCCGGGCCAATGCCGAGCTGGAAAACGCCGACGCCCTGCTGGCCGAGACCGGCACCGCACTGCCCGGAGAGCTCCCCAATGAAGCGGCTGAAGCCCCCGCCCCCGTCGAGCCGCTTCGCCTTTCCGTGCCCGACGATCAACCACTCGATGACGAGAACCTCGCCGAGACCCCGCCGGACTTCGGCGCCGGTCTTGGCGAGCTGAGCACCGAACGCGTGGTCGAGGCCGTCCTGTTTACGTCCGACGCACCGCTGACCCTGGCCAAGATCGTATCCATCATGGGCACCGGTTCGGCTCGCGAGGTCCGCAAGATCATCCAAGGGCTGAACAAGGAGTATGACAAGACGGGCAACTCCTTCCGCATCGAGGAGATCGCCGGCGGCTTCCAGATGCTGACCATTCCGGCATACAACACTTGGCTCCGGCGGCTGCGGCAGAGCCGCCAGGACTCCAAGTTGTCTCCCGCGGCCATGGAGACGCTGGCCGTCGTCGCCTACAAGCAGCCGGTCGTCCGAGCAGAGGTCGAGTCCATCCGCGGCGTGTCGGCAGGTGAAACGCTGAGCCGGCTGCGTGAACTGGGATTGGTCAAGATCGTCGGCCGGGCCGAGGACGTGGGCCGCCCCATGCTCTATGGCACAACCAAACACTTCCTCCAGGTTTTCGGCCTCTCCAGCCTGGAGGACCTCCCGGCCGTCGAGGAGCTGCAAGCTCCGAAGTGAGACACCAGCCCGGCCGCATGACGACCCGCCTCCGGCCCCTGCGACCCGGCCCCCGCCATCCTGTTTGATTTTCTCGTCGCCCGCTGCCGATGATAGAGAAAATGCCGCGCGATCCGGACTACATCGTGGATATCTCGGGAATCGAGGATCCCTCCTCGGCTCACAGCGTCGACGTGAACGCGGGTTCGGAGCCAAGCCCGCGCAGCTGGATCGGCATCAAGTTTGACTGCTGCGGCACCTACGCGAGGATCTACCGGAACCGCGACGGCACCGCCTACGAAGGTCGCTGCCCGAGATGCCTGCGACCGGTCGAGGTCGGCATCGGACCGGGCGGCACCGATCAGCGCATGTTCCGGGCAACGTGATAGCCTGCTACGGCGCGGCCTGATAGTGTGTCACCGCGTCGCAGTGCCGGCTCAGCCGTGCGAGCATCAGGCCAAGCCGATCGTCGAGTCGCTCCGCCTCCTTGCGATCAGGGAGCGTCTTCAGATTGACCACCGCACTCGTGGCCGCCGCCCGCGCCGCCGCCGCGATCAGGATGGCCGCGGCCTGAAGGTCACTGAAGAGCTGCGGGTTCGTGCACGCCTTCACCTCGTCCAGGTTGGCCCCCACGGCGTCGGCCAAAGCGATCATCTCCAGGGGCACGGCGGTGGCTCGATCCAGCGCGACTCTCTGCCGATCGGCGTCGCCGGACTTCCGCGCCGCAGCGTACTCCTCGTAGGCCGCCATGTCCTCCTGCATCAGCCGCATAAAATCACCGGAGGACCGCTGGAGCTCGGCCAAGGCCCGCCGAAGACGCTCCGCATGGGCGGCGTAGGCGGGCTTCTCCGCCGTGTAGGCCAAGGCCATGTGCCCCAGCGCGGCCGCCATCGCCCCCACCACGGCCGCCACGCTGCCACCCCCCGGCGTCGGCGACTTGAGCGCCGTGTCGGCGATGAACTCGGCCAGCGGCAGCGCCAGGTAGTCCTTGCTCATTCGGCACCCTTCCCGCCCGGCTGCTCCACCGGCTGATCGCGATCGATGGCCTGCGGCTCAAAACCCAGGCGAACCTCCTCCGGAGCCGGCGTGACGACTACGATCACCGGCGGCGAGGAAAGGTACTTGCGGGCCACCGCCTTGACGTCGTCCAGGTCGACCTTCCCGAGCCGTTCGGCCAAGTGGTCGTGATAGTCGAAACCCAGACCGTACAACTCATCTAGTGCCGCCTGCGTCGCCCGGGCACTGCTGGTCTGAGTCTCCATCATCTCGGTTGTGGTCATGACCGCCTTGGCCCGGCTGAGCTCCTCGGCAGTGAACTCGCCCGCCCGAGCGCGATCCAACTGCTGGCTGACGATCCTGTACACCTCAGTGACCTGCGTCGGCTGACACGCCGCATAGACCAGGAATACGCCGGGCAGCAGGCCCGGCCGGTTCATGGCATGCACTTCGTACACCAGGCTGCGCTCCCCCCCCCGAAGCGAATCGAACAACCATCCGCTGGGCAAGCTGTAGCCGCTCACAATGGTGTCCAGCACCGTCATCGACACGGCATCGTCGACATCTGTGATTCTCACGCCTGGGAAACCGATCTGAATACCGGCCACATCACGCGTCGTCGGCTTCTGCTTGATGTACAGAGCGGGCTTGTCCAGCCGCGGCTCCTCGGGAACCGCCGGGATCGGCTGTTGACCCGAAGGCAGCCCGGCGAGATGAGTCTGCAGAAGAGCCTCCGCCTGCCCAACATCCACGTCGCCGAAAACCGCCACCACCGTGTTCGGTCCGATCACGTGACCGCGGTGGAAGGCGGCCACGTCCTCCCGCGTGACCTTGGTCACCACCGGCACCGAGCCCAATGGCTGGAGCCGATACGGGCTGTTCTTGAACATCCGCCCGTCGAAGTAGGCCATCAGCTCCGCCCGCCAGTCCTCATTGATCTGGGCAATCTGATCCAGCAGACGAGGGCGAAGCACCCCCAGTTCCTGGGCAGGGTAACTCGGGCGGCAAACCACATCCGCGAAAACCTCGATCGCCTCTGGAAAATCCTGCTTGAGCACCTGGGCCATGAAGGAAATCGTGTTGCTGCCCGAAACGGTGGCGATCGCACCGCCCCGGGCGTCGAAGAATCGAGCGATCTCCTCGGCAGTCCGCTTCTCCGTGCCACGTAGGGCGAGTTGAGCGGCCAACTGGCTCAGCCCGTTGGTGCCGGCGTCCTCGAACAGCACGCCGCCCAGCGAAAACGACTGGATCGCCACCAGGGGTGTGGTCGGATCACGCCGGATCAGACAACGCAGGCCGTTGGGTAGGGTCACCTTCCGAACCGGCTCGGGACCGGGGACCGCGGCAACCTCCCTCGTCTTGGACTGGAAACCCTCCGGCAGAATGCTGATCGTCGCCTGCCGCCGAGGCACGAGGTACCTGCGAGCCACCTCGCGAATCTCCTCGGCCGTGACCTTCTGGATCTGGATAACGTAGGAACTGCTGAAGTCGACGTCGCCGGTCGCCATGTAGTCCTGAGCTATCATGGCGCCGACATCCTCGGCCGTCTGGGTGCCCAGAACGTGCTCGGCGGCTTTCTGCCTCTTGGCCTGGTTGAGTTCGTCCGGGGTCACCAGGTCGCGGCGAATCGCCTCGAGCTGCTCCGTCAGAGCCGCGCTGGCTTCCTCGATCCTCGACGGATCAAGTCGGAGGGTGATCGCGAATACCCCCCTGCCCCAGCTCGGCGTCCAGCTGTCGCTCTCGACGGCATAGGCCAGTCCGCGATCGCGAATCGCTCGCACCAGCCGGGAGCTCTCCCCCTCGGCCAGTACGAAGCTCAGCACATCCAGGGCGTGCAAGTCAGGCTGAAGAAGCGAGATCGAAGGCCACGCAAACCGAACCATGGCCGCCTGAACCTTCATCTGCTTGACGGCGCTCCTCGGCGAGGTCATCGGGCGTTCGTCTGGGAGCACGATGCTCGGCACGCGCCTCCGGGCGAAGTCGGCGAACTGCTGCTGAACTATCGCCAGGGCCACATCCAGATCGAGATCGCCGGCGACACAGACCACAATATTGTCCGGAACGTACATCCGGCGGTGGTAGCCGACGATATCCTCCTTCTTCAGCGACTGAAGGACCGGCCGATACCCGATGACCGGATAGCGGGCCGGATGCCCGGGGTAGAGTGTCTCCATGGTCATGTGGTGGAGCTGAGTCTCGGCATCGTCCGTGTCGCGATCCAGCTCTCGCTGGACAACACCCCACTCCCGCTCGAACGACGCCTGTGGAAAGGTCGGCCGGGTCATCCAGTCGGCCAGCAGCTCGATTGCCGCCGGTAGGTGCTGCTTTCCGGCGTTGATGAAGTAGACCGTTTCCTGCAGGCTGGTGTAAGCGTTGCTGTTGCCTCCGATCTCGCTGAGAATCCGGGCGCAGTCCGTCTCGCTTCGGGTGGCGGTCGCCGCCCCGTGCAACAGGTGCTCAAACAGATGACTCATTCCGCTGCCCAGGTATTCCTGTTCGTAAAGGCTGCCGGTTCTGCAGCACATGCGGACAGAGACCACCGGGGCACAACGATGGATTCTCAGAATGACGGTGAGCCCGTTCTCGAGAACGCTGACCCGGACATCCGGCCGGTCAACGAGGCGCTTGGCCTCCGCGACCGGATCGCCCGACGCCCGGGAAGCAGGCGACCACCCGACGCCAGGTTGACTGCCCTGGGCAAACGCAAGAGAAACGGACATCAAGACCACGAGTCCCGCGCCCGCGCGAGTCTGCACCCCACGCGCCGACATCGACCTTCCAGGGTCATCCATGGTAGTCAGCTCAGTCTCCTTCCATCTGCCGCTTCAAATGCCGCACGCTCAGAAGGCTGCGAACCCTGGCCAGCAGCTCGGCCCGGTCCACCGGCTTGGTCAGGAACTCGTCGGTACCGCAGTCTCTGGCCCGCTCGTGATCACCCATCTCGTTCAAGGCGGTCACCATGATCACCGGCATGTCACGCGTCGCCGGGTCGCTCTTGATCTGCCGGCAGACTTCAAAGCCCGACATCTTAGGCATCATCACATCCAGCAGGATCAGGTCGGGCAGGTCCCGGCCAACCTTGATCATGGCTTCGATCCCATTCGAGGCCGGGATCACGGTCACGTTCGGAAGACCCTCCAGATACGCCATCAGCAACTCGAGATTCTGGGCGTTGTCGTCCACAACCAGAATCTTCGAGGGCGGCAGGGTCGGTTCGGTCTGCTCGCTCAAGGCTGTCCTCCAGAGCGCGGGTCAACGGCCGCCGTACCCCGGCAACCCCGCCGGAGTCTCGGCCCGCGGCCATTATATCGGCCTTCACGCCGCCCTCCATACGACCGATAACCCGGCTGGCCCGAAAAAAACGCGGGGCCAGGGAAAAGATACAGCGAAGATGCATCTGAACCCGAGCCCTTGACCTGCCGATTTCAGAGTGAAGGAACGTCCCGACAGGAACCGGTGTAGGAACAGTCTGCTGATGGCGGATACCCTCTTAGAACGAATACAACAGGCGGACAACCTGCCTTCCCTGCCGACCGTAGCCCTCCAGGTTCTGCAGTTGACCCAGAACGACGAATTCTCGATCCTGGACCTCGCCCGCATCGTTCAACAGGACCCCGCCCTTACCAGCAAACTCCTCCGCGTGGTCAATTCCTCTCTGTTCGGAATGTCCCGCAGGATCGCCTCCATCCAGCAAGCGATGGTCATCCTGGGCCTGAGGTCGGTCAAGGTCATCGTGCTGAGCTTCTCCCTCGTGGACATCTGGAGACGGGAACGATGCGAGGCCTTTGACTATGCGGCCTACTGGCGACGTTCGCTTACCATGGCCGTCCTCGCCCGGCTCCTGGCCGAGCGGACCGACCGCTCCATGGCCGAAGAATGCCTCGTGGGCGGACTCCTCGCCGATATCGGCATCCTCGCCGCCGTGCACTGCGCCGCGGACCTGTATCTCGAAGCGGATCGGAGACACCGCAATACCCGGCAGTCCCTGCCCGACGTCGAAAGAGCCGTGCTGGGAGTCTCGCACGAGGAACTGACCACCACCCTGCTCAATCAGTGGGGCCTGCCGGAAAGCCTCTCTGTCGCCGTCTCCAGCCACCACTCACCGGTCGACGCTCCTGTCGCACAAACGGACAGTGGCCCCAACCTGAGCCGCCTGCTCCGAGCAGCCTCGATCCTCACCGACGCCCTGCTGAGCAGCAACCCGGTCAGCCAAATCAGACTGGCCAAGAAGCAGGTCATGGACGGGATCGAAATGAGCCTTCCGGATCTCGACGCCATCCTCGATGAGATCGACCAGCACGTGCGATCCACCGCCCAACTGTTTGACCTCGAAATCGAGCAGAGCGTGGGCTACCAGGAGATCCAGAAGGCGGCACTCAACCGCCTGGCCCAACTGTCCATGGCCGCGGAACTCGAACGAGTGCAGGCGGCCCACCGCGAGCAGGAAGCCCAGAGAAAAGTCAAGGAACTCAACGCTCAGAACCGCCAGCTGGTCGAGAAGGCCTCCACCGACGTTCTCACCGGCATCGCCAATCGAGCTGCACTCGACGAGCGCCTGGAGGAGGAGTGCACGCGGGCCTGCACCGCTCGGGAACCGATCGGCGTGATCATCCTCGATCTCGATCGATTCAAGAAGCTCAACGACACTTTCGGCCACCAGACCGGCGACGAGGCCCTCACGATGATCGGCGGCGTGCTCAGGCAGGTGGCAACGGACCAGCAATACCCCGGCCGGTACGGCGGCGAAGAGTTCGTGCTCATCGTCCGCGGACTCTCGGCACGTCAACTGCGAGCCTTGGCCGAGGATCTCCGCCTGACCATCGCCAAGCTGCGCATCCCCTGCAAAGGACACTTCGTTCCCATCACGGCAAGCCTGGGGGTCGCCCACATGAACCCCGACGACCCCGGCCTCACCCCCCGCGAGATCCTGAAACGCGCCGACCAGTGCCTCTACGACGCCAAAAACCACGGCCGCAACCGCGTCGTCTGCCTCGACTCACGACAGGCGGCCACCATGGCTACCCGATCCCTCGTGCCAGCTTGACGGCTTCCTCCCCGCCCCAAGTCTCCCGGCTTCCGCGAAGACCCACGCACTGCTGCGACCCCGATCCAAGACATGGGGCTTCCCCCCCCCGACTTGGTTATAATCCTCAGCAGACGGAGCGGGCGAGGCGGTCGCTCGGTCGACGCTCAAACGCCGGCCGGGAGGAAAGTCCGAACTGGGCAGGGCACGGTGGTCGCTAACGGCGACCCGGAGCGATCCGCGGGACAGTGCCACAGAAACGACACCGCCGTCGGCATGCCGCGCAAGGCTTCGGTGAACGCACGGGGATGCCCGTTCATGCAATCGGCGCTTCACGCTCCTCGGGCGGCAGCCCCAGCCAAAGCCGCACGCGGCATGCCTACGGTAAGGGTGAAATGGTGCGGCAAGAGCGCACCGCGTCACCGGTGACGGTGACGGCAGGGCAAACCCCACCGCCAGCAAGCCCAAATAAGCAGCGAGAGGTGGCCCGCCTCGTCCGAGCTGCGGGTAGGGCGCAAGAGCGACCTGGCAACAGGCCGCCGAGATGAATGACCGCCGTCCAGCCACGGGCAACCGCAGCTGGACAACAGAATTCGGCTTATTCGCCCGCTCCGTCCGCATTTCGATCAAGCTCAGCAGGCGACCGCACCGTCGAGCGACCAGGCGAGAACCTCTCCTGGACGCAGAATCGTCATCTCGGGTGCCGCGTCAGTGGCGTGCATCGGCGGACCCGCCCCCCGCAACTTCTGTGCGGGCCCAGAGGTCAACTTCCGATAATCTTCTGTATGCGACGGCAGGCATGGCCATCGTGTGGCCGAGAACGCTTACGCTTCGCGGCCTGCGAGCGGTATCCACGACTCGCCAGGGAGAACGCGGCATGAGATGGTCCGCATACTGGTGGGTACCCTGGCTTCTGGCCACAACTGGAATGGCGGAAACGACCAAAACCCCCCCGACAACGCGGATCACGCCTCCCGCCGCCACCCAAGCAGCGGAAACGCAGCCCGCCGGCGATGATGAACCGTACGGCCTGCTGACGGCCGAGCGTCTGACCGGCAACTGGGGCGGAGCCAGAACGCGGCTCGAAGAGCGCGGGCTGACTTTCAACCTAGGCCTGACCTCAATCTACCAGGGGAATGCCCACGGCGGCGTTCGCACCCGCGGCGCCGACCGTTTCAGCGGCAGCGTCGACCTCGAGACCACCTTCGACCTCGAGGCCATGAGACTCCTCCAGGGCGGCACGCTGTACATTTACACCCAGGGAAGCTGGGATGACGGGGTAAGCGGCCACGGCTATCCCGGAGACTGCTTCGGGGTCAACGGCGACGCCACCGGCGACGAAGCCATTGACGTCCTCGAGCTGTGGTACGAGCAGTCGCTCCTGGACAAGAAAGTCCGCGTCCGGGTCGGCAAGATCAACCTCTCCGTCGACTTCGACACCAACGCATACGCCAACGACGAGACCAGCCAGTTCCTGAACGGGGGACTGATCAACACGTTCAATCTTCCATTCCCGGGCCAGGCCCTCGGCTCCCTGGGCGCACAAGTCATCGTTGCGCCTGGTGAGTGGTTCTACTTCGGGGCAGGAATCGCAGATGCCCAGGCAGACTGGCGAGAGACCGGTTTGCACACCACCTTTCACGAGGAGGACAGCTTCACCAGCCTCTTCGAGGCCGGCTTCACCCCGACCTTCAAGACACCCTGGGGTGTGCTCCCGGGAGGCTATCGCGCCGGTCTGTGGTACGATCCTCAGCCCAAGGCGAAGTTCTTCGATGATCTTGACGGCCGGCGGCTGACCGTCCCCCACAAGAGCGACGACACCGGCTTCTATACCAGCCTCGACCAAATGGTCTTCAAGGAGCAACCTGGAGAAGACGACGATCACCAGGGTCTTGGCCTTTTCTTCCGGTACGGCTACGCCCCTGGCGACGTCAACGAGCTGAACCACTTCTGGAGCATCGGCAGCCAGTATTTGGGTCTTATTCCCACCCGCGACGAGGACGTGGTCGGATTCGGAGTGGCCCAGGGTATCCTCAGCGATCGTCTCAAATTGCAGGACCAGAACCCAGGACGAGAAACGGCCCTGGAGCTCTACTACGCCCTCAAAGTGACCGACTGGCTCACGATCTCTCCGGATTTCCAGTGGATCCTCAATCCTGGTGGCCGGCACGAGGCCCGGGACGCTTTTGTTGCGGGCGTCCGGTTCCAGGCAGCGTTCTGAGCGGTAAACGGCTGATGAAGACACGCCTTCATCACGATGACTCTCGGGAGGTTGGTATGCGAAGATTGTGCAAGTGGTTGCCCCTGCTGGCAATGCTGGTACCTGGGGCAACCTTGAATTCCTGCATGACCGACATCAAGGACGCGGCGACCATCGGAATGATGGACTTCGTCAGCTACTCGGTCGGCGATTCCCTGAAGACGGCCATGCCCTTCCCCACATGGATCGGCAATCTGCTCAATAGCCCGCAGGCCGGGGGATAAGAACCCGTGAGCCGTCAACGCGCCGCCTCCCGGGGATCATCGTGCAAAACCAGTTTTTGACTCGCGCGCGGGACCGGCCTAGGATTGACTGAACCCAGCGTTCAGCCGGGGGGGGCGACGACTGCGCAGGCTGCCCCACGCGACCGATAAGCGGGCACGGCAGGCGGAGTACCGTGAAATGAACAGGATGACGCAGGGCATCGTGGTTCTCCTTGGCATCGGGGTGGGATCGCTCCTCGCGGGGTGCCAGTCAACCGGCGACCAAGGACTCAAGAACGTGGCCACCTCATTCGAGGCGGGGGATGCGATCCAGCTGCCCGAACTGAGCCATTTCTACCATGCGGCCACCGCCCCACGCTATCGCGCAGTCCGCAAGCCGATCCAGGAGGATCAGGCCCGTCACCTGCGTATGCTCGCGGAGAAAGCTGCTGAACTGGCCGAGCAGACCCGGAACTGGGACAGCGACGCTCGGCTGATGTCCGTGGCCGAAAACCAGAGAAACCCAAGACGCGCCGCCATCCGCGACTTCCGCGAATCCCTTGAGGGGCTGCGAACGGCGGCCGAGAAGGAAGACTTGGCTGCGGTTCGGTCCGAGTACAGCCGCACGATCGCGACTTATCAGAACGTGGTCGATTTGTCAGCCCAACAACCACGACCCTAAGGCCACGCGCCTGGCGTCCGCTTCGCGGCTATACACCAACGTATCCTAGAGTTCCTGGGTCGAGACTCGCCTTCTCGGCTCAGGTACGCCATCCCGTTCAACGAGCCTGTCCTCCGGGCCGTCCAGGCATTGCGGCGCACGATCGAGGCGATTCCCTCCGCGGCGGCGAGTGCACCCGAATGCGCTTCTCCGCGTTGACCCAACCGCCACTCCCCATGCCCGGGCAATGACCGCGCGGCTGTCAAAACCGCCAGCCGGGTCATGAATCGCGCCGCCGCGGTCAACCTCCCTTCGGACGCATGGCTTCACTTGCCCGCCTGCAGATATCGGTCGATGGCCGCCGCCGACCGCTTGCCATCGCCCATGGCCAGGATGACGGTCGCCGAACCGCGGACGATGTCCCCCCCCGCGAAAACGCCGGGGACGCTCGTCATGCTGTCTTCGTCAGTCTCGAGGTAGCCCTTGCGGTTGACCTTCAGTTCCGGCGTGGTCTGGGTCAGCAGCGGATTTGCCCGCGTGCCGATCGCCTCGATAAACACTTGACAGGGAATCTCGAACTCGGAGCCCGGGATCTCCACCGGCGCGCGGCGTCCGGAGGAGTCCGGTTCGCCCAGGGCCATCCGAACACAACGGACTCCGCGCACCCAGCCGTCGTCGGTGCCCAGGATCTGGATCGGATTCACCAGAACGTCAATCCTGACGCCCTCCTCCTCCGCATGCCTGACCTCCTCTCCTCGCGCCGGCATTTCCTCGCGCGAGCGGCGATAGACCAGGGTGGCCGGATCGGCACCCAGTCTCCGAGCGGTGCGAACGGCGTCCATGGCGGTGTTGCCGCCGCCTACCACGACAACCTGGGTCGAGCGAACGACCGGGGTGTCGTTCTCGGGGAAACGAAACGCTCCCATGAGATTCACTCGGGTGAGGTATTCGTTGGCCGAGTAGACACCCTTGAGATGCTCCCCGGCGATGCCCTGAAACACAGGCAACCCCGCCCCATTGGCGATGAAGATCGCGTCGAAGCCCTCCTCATCAAGCAGTCCGCGAATCGTGTACGTCTGGCCGATGACCACGTTGCATACGATCTCGACACCAAGCTTGCGGAGCTTGTCGACCTCGATCTCGACAATGCGCTTGGGCAATCGGAACTCGGGAATACCGTAGACCAAAACCCCGCCCGGCTTGTGCAGAGCCTCGAAAACGGTCACCGCATGGCCCTTCTTGGCCAACTCTCCCGCGCAGGTCAGTCCTGCGGGCCCGCCGCCCACCACAGCCACCCGCTTGCCCGTCGGGGGGGGAGCCACATACTGGTCCGGCCGGTTCTCCCGAGCCCAGTCGGCGACAAACCGCTCCAGGTAGCCGACTGCGGCGGAAGTGCTCTTCTTGGCCCGAATGCACTGCGATTCGCATTGCCGCTCCTGTGGACAGACCCGCCCGGTGATGCCCGGAAGCACGTTGGCCGAGTAGAGGATGTCGGCCGCCTTGTTCAGGTCGCCCTCGGCCACCGCGTCAAGAAAACCCGGGATGTTCACGCCCACCGGGCATCCGGTCACGCATTTGGCGTCCTTGCAGCGGAGGCAGCGCTCAGCCTCCAAACGGGCCACCTCAAGGGCCAGACCGCAGTTGACCTCCTGGAAGTTGTGGGCTCGAACTTCCGCGGGCTGTTCCGGCATAGACTGCCGGGGAATCTTCATTCGTTCGGCAGGAGTCATGGTAGTTGCCATCAGTCTCAAGCAAGGAACACTCCACCAGGGACCATGGCGAGCTATCAGCCGCCCTCGTCGGTGCTCGTGAAATGGTCCGCCATCTGCCCTCTCAGGACTTCAACGCCTTCTCCGCCTCGGCCAGATTGCATCGGTGGTCTTTCGCCTCGCCTCGAAGCCGCTCCCACAGAGCCTTCTCATGGCCTCGATATGCGGTCAGCCGATCAGCCAGCTCCCCGAAATCAACCTGGTGAGCGTCGAACTCGGGCCCGTCGACACAAGCGAATTTCATCTGCCCGCCAACCATCACCCGGCACCCGCCGCACATCCCCGTCCCATCCACCATGATAGGATTGAGCGACGCGATCGTCCGGATCTTCTTCTCCCGGGTGACGTTGGCGACGGCCCTCATCATCGGGACCGGGCCGGCGGTCAACACCGCGTCGACCGGGTCCGCCGGATCATCGATCAGCTCTCCCAGCTTTACCGTCACGAATCCGTGGAAACCGTGGCTGCCATCGTCGGTACAGGGATAGACCGCATCGCAGATCGCCCGAAGTGCATCTTCCATGATAACGTAGGGCTTGCTCCGTCCGCCAATCACCGCGGATACGCGGTTGCCGTGAGCCTTCAAGCCGGCGGCCTGCGGGTAGATTACCGCCGTGCCCACCCCCCCGCCGACCAGAACGACATGGCCGAAACGCTCGATCTCCGTGGGCCGTCCCAGCGGTCCAACGACGTCCAGGACCGCCTCCCCGGCCTCCAGCGAACACAGCCGCTCAGTGGTCGCACCCACCACCTGAACCACGAGGGTGATCGTTCCCGCTTCACGATCGGAGTCGGCAATCGTCAACGGGATCCGCTCCCCGTTCTCGACCACCCGGACAATGACGAAATGACCCGGCCTGTGACGGGCTGACACCCGCGGAGCTTCCACCTTCAGCCAACGTACGCTGGGAGCGAGCCATCGTGCTTCACAGATGGGGAACATCCAAACGCCAACCGGGGCAGGTTCAGTGAGTAGGCCGGACAGCTACACCTCAGTGCGCACACCAAGACCCCGTCCGCAGATGCCCCGCTGACCCAAGCAAGGGCTATCCATGGCCTTGAAGACCCTGCGCCCCGGAGAGGCGCCTTCCGGCCACAAACCGCCCACATTCTAGCCCGACCACGCCACGGACGCAAGCACCGCCTGCCGGCCTTTCGCCCGCTGGTCCGCTCGAATATGATCCCCGGCACGGAAGCCCGGCTTCTCACAAGGATGTCACAGAGATGAGTCAAACAAGTCCCATCGCGACAGTCAACCAATTGGGCAGGCATGAGGGCCGAACCGCCACCCTGGCGGGCTGGGTCTACAACGTCCGGGTGACAAGCAAGGTCGTGTTCCTCGTCGTTCGCGACGGGAGCGGACTCTGTCAATGCGTCATTGGAAAAGACGCCGCCCCCCCCGAGGTCTTCGACCGCGCCGCACGCCTGACCCAGGAGTCGAGCCTGCGAGTGACCGGCCAGGTCCAACGCGAAGAACGGGCCCCGGGCGGCTACGAGCTCCACGTATCCGATATCGAGGTCGTCCACGCCACCGTCGACTACCCGATCACGCCCAAGGCTCACGGCCCCGAGTTCCTGTTCAAGCACCGCCACCTGTGGTTCCGCTCGCGCCGGCCGACGGCGATCATGAGGATCCGCCACACAGTAATCGACGCCATACGGCGATTCTTCAACGACCACGGCTTCATGCTCGTGGACACGCCGATCTTCGCGCCATCGGCCGGCGAAGGTGCCCAAACACTCTTCGCGGTCGACTATTTCGGCGAGCCGATGTACCTCGCCCAGACTGGCCAGCTCTACCTGGAAAGCGCCGCTCTGGCCTACGGCAAGGTGTACTGCTTCGGACCGACCTTCCGGGCGGAGAAATCCAAGACCCGCCGACACCTGACCGAATTCTGGATGGTCGAACCGGAAATCGCCTGGGCCCGGCTCGAAGAACTGCTCGAAGTGGCCGAGGACTTCATTGTCGCCATCGTCCAGCGTGTGCTTCACGACAACCGGCCGGACCTGGAGTTCCTCGGCCGCGACGTCGCCGGCCTGGAGCGCATCGTCAAGCCGTTCTACCGCCTCACCTACAGCCAGGCGGCCGACATCCTCCGCGGGCCCAAGGCCAGGGAGCTGCTCAACGGGGACCTCGCCGCCGGTCAGGCCCGCATCACCGAGCTGCACAAGTCGGTCGAAGACAAGGAGAACGAACGCACCGGCCCCGGCATCAAGAAGCACCGCCAGGAAACGCTGGCTCAGGAGATCCTGGCACAACGGGAGGAGCTGGCCGAACTGGAAGAGCAGGTCAAGAACATCCCCCATCACATGGAACTGGCAGCCAACTTCGAGTGGGGCAAGGACCTGGGCGGCAGCGATGAGACCATCATCTCCCGCCTGCACGATCGACCCGTCTTCGTGACCCACTACCCGCGGGAGTGCAAGGCGTTCTACATGAAACGCGACCACGAGGATCCGCGCGTGGTGCGCAACTTTGACCTCCTCGCCCCCGACGGCTACGGCGAGATCATCGGCGGCTCCCAGCGCGAGGATGAGCTGGACGCCCTGCTCGCCCGTATGGCCGAGGAAAAGATGGCCACCGAGCCCTACGAGTGGTACCTGGATCTACGACGCTATGGCAGCGTGCCGCACGGCGGCTTCGGCCTGGGCGTTGAACGCACGGTGGCCTGGATCTGTGGTCTCAAGCACATCCGCGAGACGATCGCGTTCCCGCGCCTCATGGGACGAGTCTACCCCTGACCGCGCCGCGGTGGCGAGGATCTCCCGATGAAGATCGAAGCGGTCGATTTCTTCTACCTGTCCATGCCCGAGATCCTGGACATCGGCGACGGCAGCCAGGACGCCCTGCTGGTCCGACTGCGGGCCGGGGGCTTCGAAGGCTGGGGAGAATGCGAGGCGGCGCCCCTGGTCTCGATCGCCAGCTGGATCTGCCCCATGTCTCACAGCGCGTGCAAGCCGGTGTGCGATTCGGTGCTCGGTCAGCGGTTGGAAAGCACCGCCGACATCCCGCGTATCGGCGAGCGAGTCAGGCGGAGCAGCTTCGATCTGCTCCAGGCGGACCACACCCTGTCGGGCATCGATATCGCCATGTGGGATCTGCTGGGCAAGAAGACCGGCCGGCCGGTCTACGAGCTGCTGGGCTATCCTCGCGCCTATCCGAAAACACCTTACGCCTCCGCTCTGTTCGGCGACGACGCCCAGGCCACGCTGAACAAGGCCCGAGAGTACGCCGCCCGAGGCTATGCCGCAGTCAAGTTCGGCTGGGGGCCGTTCGGAACCGGCAACCTGAGGGACGACGAGGATCAACTCCATGCGGCCAGGGAGGGGCTCGGACCGGATCGCATCTTGCTGGTGGACGCTGGCACGGTCTGGATCGATCGAGTCGACGAGGCCCTGCGGCGGCTCCCGGCCCTGCGTGAATGCCGGGCCACCTGGCTCGAGGAGCCCTTTGTCTCCGGGGCGCTGGACGCCTACGCACGCCTTGCCCGCCAGAGCGATCCGGTGCGCCTTGCGGGCGGCGAAGGAGCCCACAACGACTACATGGCCAAGAACATGCTGGACCTGGCCGGCCTGGGCTTCATCCAGATCGATACCGGCCGGATCGGTGGAATTACCCCGGCCAAGCAGGTGGCCGACTACGCCGATGCCCGCGGCGTGGTGTTCGTGAACCACACCTTCACGACCCATCTGGCCCTGTGCGCTTCTCTGCAGCCCTTCGCCGGGCTCGAGAGACATCAGCTCTGCGAGTACCCCGTCGAGCCCAAACCTCTGGGGCGCGAACTCACCGCCGCCACCCTGTTGCCGGACCACAATGGCCAGATTCACCTTCCCCAGAGCCCAGGTCTGGGCATCGCCCCGGACCCCGGGGCCATCCGCCGGTACCTGGTGGACGTCGAGATCCGAGCCAAGGGTCAAGTCCTCTATCGCACCCCCGAAGTGTAGGCCGGCAATCCCGGCTCGATCCGATCGCAGGAAGAGACTGTCCCGCCGATCGAGGGCGAATGCCGACCTGGCTGGGTGAGAACGCGGGGTTCTATCGGACCTTAGAGGCAATCTCACCAAGTCCCGACAAATGCCGAAGATGAAACGTATATTACCCATGTTGACTGGTCCGCAAGGACGGACCGGCGGTGAATTGACGCCGCCGACCCGAGGGGACTGAAAGGCCAGAGTCAGGTAGAACGCGATGGCCGAGGCGACAGTGGACATGCATGTGATCTCCGTGCCAGTGGACGATGGTCAGATTACGCGTGCGCTCACTGATGTGGACGCGAAGCTGGCCGTCTGGACGGAAGCGATGCTCGACGCCCAGCGGTTGCTGGCCTCGCTCACGGTCCGGGCGCTCGCCCCGGCCACCGTTGCCGAGGATGAGCCCGCAGGTCAAGCGCCGGCGACTCCCGAGTTGCCGACCACGGCCAGCCCTGGGACGCAAGCCGAGGTTCCCGCTGAGACGAAGTCATCCCCGGAGGGGCTTTCGGCCAGGAAACAGGCCGCTGTCGAGCCGTCAGCCAACCAGCCGGACGTCAAGTCGCAACCGGGTGAATCCACCGTTTGTCGGCTGGCGTCCCCCGAGGTCGTCAAGCCGAACGTCGCGCCGGTGAAGTTCACCGGCACGGTCAACGTGGAAGTCAAACCGCCGCCGCCAGCGCCGCCTCCCAGTGAAGACGAGCAGTTGCTGGCATCGCTGGATCCGGAAACGGCCAAGGCGATCAAGGTGATGCGGCGGCTCGCACCCAGCAAGAAGAGCGTGAAGGAGTTGCTGGCCGAGTACCAGGCCAACAAGGCAAGCGCCAAGGCACCGGCACCGGAGAGGAAATCGTGGTTCTCGAGGGGTAGGTGAGGCAAATGAGTCAGAAGAAGACGGAATCCGTGTCAGTCCAGGAAGTGCCGGCCGCGAGGGTGGATATCGAGCACATCCAGTCGCTTGGGCAGGAAGTGGTCTCGGCGATGCAGTCGATGCGCGAGCTGCTGAGCGCCAGGGCGGATGCCCTGGAGTCCTGCCGGTCGGCGCTCGAGGAGTACCGCGAGAAGCTCATCGCCGAGCGGGACTCGCTCAGCCAGCAGGAAACCACCCTCTGCGAGCAGTTCGAATCGCGGCAGCAGAAACTCGAACTGAACGAGCAGGAACTGACCGCCCGTCAGGCGGCGCTGGCCAAGCAGGAGACCGAGCTGCAAGCCGCTCGCGAGACGCTGGAACGCGAACTGGCCGCGGTCGAGCAGGAGCGGACCCGACTCAAGACCGACCAGGAAGCCGTCGCCAAGGCCGCCAGCCAGCTCGAATGCGAGCGATCGGAGTGGGAATCCAAGAGGGGAACGTTGTCCGCCAGCGAAGCCCAGCTGGAGGAGGAGCGAGGCGAAGTGGCCGCCCTGCAGGCCTCGCTGGAAGCCCAAAGAAAGGCGCTGGCTCAGGACGAGGAATCGCTGCGCAAGCGGCAGGCCTCGCTCGAGGAGCTCACTGCGACGCTGAACGAACGCGAGGCGTTCCTTTCCAAGCAGCATGAGGAGCTGAGCCAGATCCGCAAGGACTGGGACACCCGGATGCAGGAGCTCAACGCTGCCCAGGAAAGCCTGGCGGCTCTGCAGCGTGATCTTCAGGGCGAGTTGTCCAAGGTCACCGAGCAGAAGAACGATCTGCTGCCTCGCTACGGGCTGACCGAGACAGGCGGAGGCTCTCCGGCGCAGGCCGACCACGGCCTGCCGGGCGTGCCGACCGAGGAGCAGAAAGCCCAGTCGGCCCTGGAACGATTCCAGAAACTCTGCAGGGATGCCAAGCGACGGGCAATCGGGGTGTGAGGATGCGGAGAACCGGGAAGTGACCCGAGGGAAATGACCATGGCCCTGAGACTATTCAGCCGTAGACAGCCGGACCCCGCCGCCCAGCGGGCACGAACCGTCGCCAAGAGGGCGGCCCGGAAACCCGAACCCTACGAACCGGCCGAGCCGCTGGTTCTGGAGAAGGACCCGCTTCAGCGGCACATCCAGCTGGAGCGTTACGGCCACGTTGTGCGAAACCGTCAGCAGTGGGTCGACCACCCGCTGATCGAGTCGGCATTCCAGGCCGCGATCGAGGAGATCGATGCCCACTTCGCCCTCGTTCCGGAGGGTTTTGTATCCCTGAGCCAGACCATCGTGGACGCCCCGGGTCTGCCCGAACTGGACATCGAGACCGATGCGTTTCTCCTGGGCCGGACTTGCGTCACGAACGGGCAGTTCCAGAAGTTTCTGGACAACGGCGGGTATGAGGATCTCGATCTGTGGCCCCAGGACATCTGGCCGCACCTGATCGATCTGAAGGACCAGACCGGGCATACGGGTCCGCGTTTCTGGCGGGAAGGCCGACACAACAAGCTGATCAGCGATCACCCTGTCGTGGGGGTGTCCTACTACGAGGCCGCGGCTTACGCGAAATGGGCCGGTTACCGTCTGCCCACGGGGGCGGAATGGCAGATGGCCGCCAGCTGGCGGATCCGCAGTTCCGCTCACGTACTCCGCCGGTATCCGTGGGGCGATGCCCTGGACATCAGCCGGTGCAACATCTGGGCCTCGAACATCGGGCACACCGTCCCGGTGACCGAATACGAGTCCGGCGCCGCCCCCAACGGCGTGCACCAGCTCATCGGCAACGTGTGGGAGTGGACTTCCTTCGACTTCACCGCGATCGACGAACTCGCCAGGACGGTGGTCGGAGACATGCTTCTCAAGGAGGTTCGCGGCGGAGCATTTGACACCTACTTCCCGGCCCAGGCCGCCAGCACTTTCCGGACCGGCCTGGCCAGTCTGACCCGAGCCCATAACGTCGGCTTCCGCTGCGTGCTGGATCTCACCCCGAGCGACGCCGCCGACGCCGAAAGGAGACCGGAATGACGACCTACGCCGAAGCGGCGGTCGAGAACAGCTGCCTGATCTGCGGGGCCCGAAACCTCGTGGGGGCCATGGTGTGCTGCGACTGCCAGGCTCCGCTGGCCATCGTCCACGACGTGGCCGCTCAGGAACGTGATCCGCAGATTGTCACCATTCTCGGCGAGAGCAACGTCGGAAAGACGGTGTACCTTGGGTTCCTCCTGGACATGCTCACCCAGCGGGCCGCGGACTACGAGGCCATTCCCAAAGGCGCCTACTCTGTGGACCTGCAGCAGAATGTCATCAGCCACATGGCCCGGCGGACCTTTCCGCCCAAGACCGCGATGGAAGCCAACAGCTGGTATTGGGCGTACTACCAGATCTACCAGCGGAAGCCGGCCCCCAAGTGGATTGACTTGCTGATGCCGGACATGGCCGGCGAGTCCCTGGCGGCCGAGGTTTCGACGCCCAACACCTTCAAGGTCATCCGCAGCCTGCTCAAGCTGTCGGCAGGCACGCTCCTCCTGGTGGACGCGGCTATGGCCGCCAACGGCTCGACGCAGCCTGACTTCTTCGCGGTCAAGATGCTCAGCTACATCGACTCGATGCACCAGGCCAAGCGCGATGAGCGGGTGCAGACCCCCACCGCGATCGTGCTGTGCAAAGCGGATCACTGTCCGGAGTGTTTTGATCACCCGCGGCGATTCGCCCAGGCCAACCTGAATCGGCTCTGGAACCTGTGCGAGAACCGGTTCTCGAACGTCGAGTTCTTTGCCACCAGCGTGGTCGGTTCGCTGGGTTACGCGACTGCTCCCGGCGAGGACTACGTCACGCCGATCCCGTTGCACACTGCCCTTCAGGGTGTACTGGAGCCGTTTCAATGGGTGACCGACCAGTTGTAGTTGCCGAGCCGCCGCCGCTTCCCGGTCCCGCGGCCAGCCATGCGGTCCAGGCCGAGCCGGCACCGGCCGGCGGAGTTGCCGATCGGCCGCTTCGGGACGTAATCCAGTGCGACCAGGCGGTGTTCACCTCGGTTCACTCGCAGATGGGTGAGGGATACCGGCTGATCGCGATCAGTCCGGGGTTGCGGCCTGACGAGAAGGTCGAGATCACCCAGCGATCGCCTTCTCATGACAGTCTCTGCGATTCCGGTCCCCACGCTGTGGGCATGCTGGCTTACGCGATGGCCAGTGGGCGGTACTGCGTGGCTTACTGCAGTCATGCCGGGCGGGAGCATACTGCTCGGGGCGGCCAGCGGGTCTATACCCACATGGTTCTGTTGACGCCGGCGGACTTTACCGCTTTCCAGAACAATCCGGTGCGTATTCACGCCCTGCTGGCCGATCTCGTCTCCCGGCAAGGGCCGATGCTCAAGGTCGTTCCCCGCGTGGAGCGACTCGGCCTTCCGGTCATGAAGCCGAGTTGGGGCAAGGGCTGCGGGGGTTTTCGCCCGCCCGCCTCGCAGGCGGAGGCGGAGTGGATCTGGAGCATGGCGGACGCTCTTCAGTCCGGGCGGCGGCTGGTTCTGGCGGGCGTGCGGGAGCCGTTGCGTCTGCTTGAGTGGGCGGTCCTGTGTCTGAAGCTTCGTGTTCGCCGGGGGATGGACGTATCGGCGGGCCTCAAGTACGCCCCTGGCCGAAGGATGCAGCTTGTTCTGCTCCCGAAGGAGGATGCCCAGACCCAGCGTCTGATTGCCGGTCAGGACGTTGAGTTGCGTCGGGTGGGTCAGCCGGCCCCGCCTCCTCTGCCGGGGTTCCTGCCGTGGGCGAACCTGCTGCGGGCCTGGTATGCCCAGCGCGAGGTTATCGGCCCCAGGTGATTCTCGGGCATCTTGGCATGTCCTGACCTTATCAGGTGCTTTCCACTGACCGATAGAAGCGATGGAGTCACCGTCTGTGTTCACCCATGGCCGTGGGTGGGGCGACTTGGGCCTCCGGGTTGACGGTCCACGGAAGGGCCGGTCTGGTGAAGCGAGGATCGCATGAGCAAGCGGGAGCAATATCGGCTGGGCATGTCCGCGTACAATGCCGGCCGGTACGAGAAGGCCATTGAGCTGTTGACGCCGTTGGTGACGATGAACAGCAGCCCCCAGGGTCTGTTGTCCCGTTTCTACCTGGGCCAAGCTCACTACCACCTGGGCGTGCGTCTGTTCGAGACGCAGAAGTACCAGGATGCCACCAACCACTTCCAGAATGCCGCAGGCGTCAACTCCAATGGCGGCGGGATCGCGAGGTTCCTGGTGAACTGCTATGTCGCCGACGGGCGTTACGACATGGCGGTTCGTGAACTCGAGTCGATGCTGGGGCAGGATCCGGGGAATGCCGGGTTGCGGATTCGGCTGGCCCTTGCCCAGTACAAGCAGGGCAGTCCGCTGGCGGCCCTGAGCACGATTCGGGAGGGCATTGCCCGGCAGCCGGACCATGCGGAGCTTCAGTACCAGCTGGGGATCATGCTTGCCGGGGAAGACGAGTTTGCGGAAGCCGAACGGTGCTTTGAGATGACCATTGCCTGCGAGCCGACTCACGCCGGGGCGTACGAGCGTCTGGCTCAGATCTGCGCGGTGACCGGCCGGTCTGACCGGGCCCTGGAGTACCTCGAGCAGGCTCACGCGTTGGATCCGTGGAATGCCCGCATTGCCTTCCAGCTGAGCGTGCTGGGGCAAGGTGAGGTTATCGGTGGTCGTCGAGAGCGGATCGCCTGGCGGCTGCCCACCGCTCCGGGGGCTGCGGAGCCAGGCGAGATCGACCGGCTGAGCGAGTTGCTGGCGAGTGAGCCGGACTTCGTCTCCGCGTTTCTGGCCTTACCGGAGAGCGAGGTTGACGAGGAGGTCTTTTCGACGCTGGCGGCGACGCTGGAGCGGGCCCTGGAGAACCATCCGGAATACGCTGACCTCCATTTCCACTGCGGGGCGGTGTACCGGCGGCTTGGTCGCCGGGTGGACGCCATCGAGCACACCGAGCAGGCGGTCGAGATCAATCCCGGGTACGTCAACGCCCTCATCCAGCTCGCGGAGCTTTACAGCCAGACCGACCAATGGGCGATGGGCATCGAGCGGCTCGAGCAGGCGATCGAGAAGGGAGCGGACTATCCGGACGTCCACTGCCTGATCGGGCGGCTGTACCAGACCGGCGGCCAGACGGGGCGAGCCCGGCTGGCGTTTGAGCGCGCGTTGAGTCTGAATCAGAACTATCGAACGGCCAAGGAAGCACTTGCCTCGCTGCCTGCGTAAAGGGGGAAGAATGTCCTACTTGGTGGAAACTCTGGGTCGGGGCTGGATCAGCCGGCTTTCGGACGCCTTCCAGGAACAGATGCAGCAGACCGAGGTGCGGGACTTGGAGACCCTGAACCGTCTGGTGGCGGCGGAACCGGGCCGAGCGGACCTGCATCGCGAGCTGGGATTTCACTACCTCCAGACCGGCGATCTGGGCCGAGCCCGGGACGCGTTTCTCGATGCCGCCCGGCTGGACCCCACATCGACGCTGGCCCGGATCGCGGCGGCCTGCTGTCTCGAGTCGATCGGGCTGCTGACCGAGGCCTACGAGCAGCTGGGCGTCGCGGTCGCCCTGGACGGCAAGGACCCGGCGATCCAGTTTGCCCTTGGGTATTGTGCCGAGCGGCTGGGTCAAACCGGCCAGGCCGAGAGCCACTATAAAGAATCTTTGAGAACCTGCCCAGGCCTGCGGAACGCGCGCGAGCGGCTGGCCGCGATTCACTTGCGGCAGAATCGCATGGATGATGCCATCGATCAATACGAGGAGCTCCTCACCGACGATCCCGGCGACGTCGATCTGCACCTGACGCTGGCCAATTTGTACCTGCGGAACCAGGACCCCGACGCGGCCATTCAGGCTTTCGAGAACGCCCTGACCATTGAGCCGGACAACTGGCAAGCCCGCACCGACCTGGCGGACACGTACGAGCAAGCCGGCCTGCTCCGCGAGGCCATCGAGCAGCTTCACGTGCAGATTCACAAGCACCCGGAGGCGCCGGACCAGTACCTGAAGCTAGGCGATCTTTACACGCGGGTGGGCAACGATCAGGCGGCCCTGCAGTACTACATGAAGGCGATCCAGCTTCACCCGGGGTATCTCGAGGCGATGGTCAAGATCGGCACGCACTATCTGCGGGCTGGCCAGTACGTAGAGTCGGCCACCTGGTTTGCGCGAGCCATTGAGATCAATGATCGGCTGCTCACCGCCTATGTTGGTTTGGGGGTCGCCCAGTTCGAGGCGGGGCGTGAGTCGGAAGCCCTGGCGAGCATTGATCTGGCGTCGAGCATTGAGCCGAACAGCACGCTGCTCTACACCGAAATTGCCCGGATCCAGCTCAAGTGTGGGGTTCAGCAGGAAGCCGGCCGGCACCTGGAGACCGCCCCGCCGGACGTGGCCGGAGCCACCGACGATCGGCTGGACGATCTGGTTGACCAGCAGATTGAACGGCACCGTCAGGCGGCGGAGGTCCACCCGAACCACCCGGACGTGCACTACCGGCTGGGCCTGTTGCTTCGTCATCGTGGCTGGATCGACGAGGCCATCATCCACTTCCAGCATGCGGTGGAGATCAATCCGTCCTATGCGAAGGCGCTGATCAAGCTGGGCTTGGCCCTGCACGAGACGGGTCGCACCGATGATGCGATCGAGACGCTGCAGCAGGCTCTGGAGTTCAATCCGCAATACGTGGACCTGCACTATCGGCTGGGGACGCTGTTTGCCGGCCGTCAGCAATTCGATCTGGCGGTGGAGCATTTCACTCACGCGGTGAACGGCAATCCGCGGAGTCTCGATTTTCGCGAGAACCTGGCCATCGCCCTGGAGAACATGGGCATGATTGACCGGGCGAAGGCGATGTGGCACCGCATCTGTGAGCAGGCCCCGGAAAGCGAGAACGCGGCCCGAGCACGAACGGCCCTGAGTCAGCACTGATCTCCATCCTGAGGAATGGCATTCGGTCGGACCCGAAACGGGCGACGGGGGCGTTTTGGAGGGTGTCGTTCGCCCTGGGAACGTTTCTTTGGGGCCGGAGTGGCGGTCGAGTGGGGCAGGCGTTCTCCAGCCGAACGAAGCCATTGGCTGGGCGCAGGAACCGCGTTTTTGGTGCCGCCAGGGGGGGTTCTGCCCTCGATTCCTAGAGACCTCAAGCGCCAAACGAAGCCAATTGAACGATCGGCGGTCGGCGATCAGCGGTCGGCGGTCAGCGGTCGGCGGTCAGCTGGCAGCCAGCTGTTGGCCGGAGAGGTGGGCGGGAGAAGCTATCGGGATTTCAAAGAGCTGGGAGGCGGACCGCGAGGATCGTCCTCTATGCTCATATCACTTGTCCCGTCCCGGGCCGGGAGAAGCAGTCAGCGGTCGGCAAGAGGAAACGGATGGGACCCCTAGGCGAAAAGACGCGGGGAGCGGAATGTGCACAGATAGGGGCGGTATGTGGCCTAAAAATCATCCTGACACCTTTTCTGTTGGGTAGGCAGAGGGATGGGTTTGTGTTATGATAACTGTTGATGACCACAGTACTTGTCATCCTTGGTGGGCTGGTCTCCTGGTGGTGCGTAGTATTCGTCAGGGCGTGGCAGGGTCAGAGGAGTGAGGAGCGACGTGGCTCGGGGGCCGGGGAGGCAGGGAGTCGAGCTTCGGCCTCGCGGGCAGCGTCGGCGGCAGTTGTGAAACACCCGGCTCATGTGCGAGCCGGTTCGCAGGGTACGAAGACCGGTGGTGCCCGAGGCGCGGGTGGAGCAGGATCGGCCATGGAGCAGGCGCGAGAGATCATCGATCAGGTCTGTGTGTTCCTGAACGAGGACGGGGTGCGGTACCACGTTCGCAGCGACTCGCCGGCCATTGACACGAGTTTCCGTGGCGAGAGTGGTGTTTTCCCGGTCATCATTGCTGCTCGACAAGATCCGGCCATCCTGGCCGTCATGGTGGGCGTGCCGGTGGTCACGCCGGAGCCTCGACGGGGCCAGATGGCGGAGGCGGTCGCAAGAGCCAACCACGGTCTGACGCTGGGCTGCTTTGACTTTGACATGTCTACTGGCGACATGTACTTTCGGGCGGCCATTCCGCTGGGCGACGGTGGGCTCGCCCACCGTCAATTTCGGGACCTGCTGGGCGCATCGATCGCGACGGCAGGCAAGTATCACCGGGCGTTCTGTCGACTCTTGTTCGGTGACGATCTATCTCCGGCCGAGGTCATCGCTGAAATTGAGATGGCCGACGGTTAGAATCCCCCTTGATGAGAGTCGTCTACCTGACCGCCGGTGCCGCGGGGATGTACTGCGGCAGCTGCATGCGTGACAACACGCTGGTGGCGGCCCTGCGGGCTCAGGGGCGGGACATACTGCTTGTACCGTTGTACACGCCGATTCGCACGGACGAGCCGGACGTGAGTGAGTCGTGTGTACTATACGGTGCGGTCAATGTCTATCTGCAGCATCGTTCGCCGGTTTTTCGCCGCCTGCCACGATTGATGGATCGGCTTCTTGATTCGCCGTGGCTGCTGAAGAGGGTTGGGCGAGGCGGGCCTCGCGGGGAGATGGAGGATCTGGGGCGGCTGACGGTGTCGAGTCTCGAGGGCGAGGAGGGGTCTGCGGGCAAGGAAGTCCGCAAGCTGATCGCCTGGCTGGGTGAGGTACGACCGGACGTCGTGAATATCCCGAACGCCCTGTTTGTTCAGGTTGCGCGTCCGATTCGCGAGGCGTTAGGGATACCGACGGTGTGCACACTGACTGGCGAGGACATCTTCATCGACCGGCTGACGGAGCCGTGGCGGAGCCGGACGGTGGAGTTGATTCGCCGCGAGGGTGGACATGTAGCCGGTTTTGTGTCGGTCAGCGATTACTATGCGGGATACTGCCGGGAGCGGTTCGCTATTCCGGCTGATCGCATGCACGTGGTGCGTTTGGGCGTGCATGTTGACGGTGACGGCCCGCGTTCGGACCCGGCGGGCGAGGTGTTCACGGTTGGCTACATGGCCCGCATCTGCGAAGACAAGGGGCTGCACCTTGTGGCGGCGGCAATGGCCGAACTGCTTCGAGCCGGGCGGAATGTTCGACTCTTAGCTGCGGGGTATCTTGGAGAGCGGGATCGGCCGTACCTGGAGCGAGTCCGTTGCGATCTGGCGGCAGGTGGAGTGGCCGGCGCGTTCGCGTATCTGGGCGAGGTGGACCGTGTCGGCAAGCAGGGGCTGCTGCGGAGCTGCGATGCGTTCTGCGTTCCGGCCGTCTATCGTGAGCCGAAGGGCATCTACGTTCTCGAGGCTCTCGCCGAGGGTGTGCCTGTGGTTCTGCCGCGACACGGGGCGTTTCCCGAACTGGTGGAGCGAACCGGCGGTGGTGTGCTCGTTGAGCCGAACGATCCACACGCCGTTGCCGAAGGGCTAGCCGGGCTCATGGATGACGCGGGGCTGCGTCGTCGGCTAGGCGAGCAGGGACGCGCAGCTGTGTTGCGGTCGTTCACCGACGAGATCATGGCCAAGGAGACGTGGGCTTTGTATGAACGCATTCACTCCGAATCGCGTCGCTGAGGCGGTGCCGAATCTGTGCGCCGAGTCGCTGGGCAAGGCCTATCCAAGTGGTTGCGGGCCGCTGGTTGTGCTTCGCGACGTCAGTCTCGGCCTCAGGGCGGGCGAGTCCATCGCGATCATGGGGCCGTCCGGTTCCGGGAAGAGCACGCTATTGCACATTCTGGGCACACTGGAGCCGCCGAGCAGCGGACGCGTGACTCTGGCGGGCTGCGATCCGTTCTCGCTGCCGGCCGACGAGTTGGCGGCGTTTCGCAATCGGAGCGTCGGCTTCATATTTCAGGATCATCATCTGCTGCCGCAATGCACGGTGCTGGAAAACGTGTTGATACCGACACTGGCGGGCGCGGCCCGGGACGATGTCACGACTCGGGCCCGGCAGCTGCTGGACCGACTGGGTCTTGCCGAGCGACTGGATCATCTGCCGGCCGAGCTATCCGGCGGCGAGCGGCAGCGGGTAGCGATCGCCCGAGCGATGATCAATCGTCCGCTGTTGCTGCTGGCGGACGAACCGACCGGCAATCTGGATCGTCACTCGGCCGACGCCGTCGGCGTCTTGTTGCACGAGCTGTACAGGGAGGAGAGCGCCATGCTGGTGGTGGTGACGCACAGTCCTGTCCTCGCCGAGCGGTTTGGCCGGCGGTACGAGCTGTCGGAGCACGTATTGCGGGAGGTATAGAGGACGTCGCCGGGGTTTGAATGACCTGTTGGTCGCGACGCTGAAGGTGCCGACTTGAATCTCTCCACTCTCCGTTGTCGATCTCTGGAGCACCATTGGCGGGCCCATCTGGCCACGGTGCTGGCCTGCGCGGCGGCCACGGCGGTGATCACCGGCGCCCTGCTGGTTGGCGACTCGATGCGTGGAAGCCTAGCGGACCTGGCTGTTGGACGGCTGGGGCGGGTGGAGATGGCGTTGGTCAGCCCGCACTTCCTGCGAACCGCGACCGTAGATGCCTTCCGGGCGGACCCGGACATGCGGCACAGGGAGATCACCGTCGCCGAGGCCATTCTGTTGAGAGGCAATGTAGCCCACGCGGACACCGGTGCTCGGGTCAACCAGACACAGATTGCGGGAATCGATGATCGGTTCTGGGCGATGGCCACCCACCCCGTGCCGAGGGGCCGGGCTTCTTCGGCCGATCGCTCCGTGGTTCTCAACGAATCGCTGGCGGGCGATCTTGGCGCGAAGATCGGTGACGAGGTTTTGATCCGGGTGGCCAAGCAGGATGGCATACCTGTTGAGACGCTTCTTGGGCGACGAGACAGCCGACCGGTCACGCTGCGTCTTGCAGTTGGAGGCGTCATCCCGGACGATGGTTTGGGAGGGTTCAGTCTTCATCGCACGCAGTATCATCCGCGTACCGCCTTTGTTCCCCTATCCGTGCTCCAGCGGGCACTCAGACGTCCCGATCAGGTCAACACCATTCTGGTCTCCCGCCACCCGGGTGGAGCCGAGATTGCCCCGTGGCTGGGGGCTCTGCGGCTCCTCTATTCCGACTCGCCCAGCAATGCCACGCGAACACGGGCTCTGCAGGTTGTCTACCAGGGCGTGCTCTCTCGTTTCGCCACCCTGCAGGACCTGGGACTGAGTCTCCGCCAGGATCAGGAGGGCCAGGCCATTGTTGCGGAGAGTGCTGCTCTGATGGTGTCTCCGACCTTGTTGACGGAGCTTGGGGAGGCCTCCGCCCGGACCCGGTGTTCCACCCTGCCGGTCTTCAGTTACCTGGCCAACACAATCGCTGTCGAGCAACGGGTCTCGACGCAACCGGGGTGGTTGACCACCTCTGCTCCTTCTCCAGTCGAGGTTCCCTACTCGACTATCGCGGCCGTCGGACTGGGCGGGCCGTCCGGACGGTTCATTTTGACGACCGGCGAGACCCTCGACACGCTCAAAGACGACGAGATCCTGTTGAACGAATGGACAGCGGCTCAACTCGGCGTCGAATCCGGCGACCGCATCGCGCTCAGCTATCACCTGATCGGCGAGTTTGGGCAGCTACGAACCGAGACGGCGGTTTTTCGGCTTCGCGGCATGGTGAGGATGCAGGGGCTGGCCGGCAGTCGCGCCCTGACGCCGGTGTACGAAGGCTTGACTGACGCCAAGCGACTGTCCGACTGGGCCCCCCCCTTTCCGATCGATCTGAAGCGCATTCGGCCGGTGGACGAGAAGTACTGGGATGACCACGGGCCGACGCCGAAGGCGTTCCTGCCAATGACGGCCGGACTAAGGCTTTGGGGCAAGGAATACGAGCGATTTGGCACTGCCACATCGCTGCGCATCTACCCGCCGTCGGGTGTGAGCCTCGACGCTGCGACCAGCGAGCTGGAGAAGGCGTTGCAGTTACCCGGCGTATTGGACGCAGCCGGTTTGCGTTTCGAGCCGGTGCGGGCCAACGCTCTGGCGGCCGCCAAGGGCAATACCGACTTCGCCATGCTGTTCCTGAGTCTCAGCTTTCTGATCGTGTTCTCGGCTGCCCTGCTCATTGCGCTGATGTTCCGGCTGGGGCTCGATCGGCGGAGCGGTGAGCTTGGCCTGCTGCTGGCCCTGGGTTTCCGGCCGCAGACGGTTCGGAAGCTCCTGCTCGGAGAAGGGCTGGCACTGGCGGGCATCGGCTGCCTGTTCGGGTTGGCGGCCGGTGTCGGCTATGCGGGGCTCATGCTGGCCGGGCTTCGTTCGTGGTGGTCGGCGGCGGTCCATGCCCCGTTTCTTCGGTTGCATGTCGGGAGTCTGAGTCTGCTGATTGGATTGAGTGCGGGCATGGTGGTCGCGTGGGTCTCGATTCGCTGGTCGTTGCGGGGTTTCAGCCGGGCCTCGGCTCGCTCGCTGCTGGCGGGCGAGGTGTTGTGGGGGTCCCAGGCCGCGAGACTCGGCTCTGGGCGATCGCTCTCTGTGGTTGTGCTGATCGCGTTAGCGGCCGGTCTGGTCGTGACCCTGGCAGGCGCGATGGTCCTACCGCAGACGATCGCGTTCTTCGTTGCCGGCATTGTGATGCTGACCGCCTGCCTGGCGGGCATGAACGCGTGGATCCGGGCCGGCAGGCGTGGGGTGATCGGTCCCGGTCCGCTGGCGGCGCCAAAGCTGGGCATCCGCAACGCGACTCGTCATCGTCGCCGCAGCCTGATGACGACCGCGTTAATCGCAGCGGCCGCTTTCAACATCGTGGCTGTTGGAGCCAGTCACCGGAAGCCGGGCCCGCAGGACCGGGCCAAGGACGGCGGGACAGGGGGGTTCGCGCTCATGGCGGAGTCGACCATGCCCCTGCTGCCCGATCTGAATGCGCCCGCCGGTCGATCGGCGCTGAATGTCACGCCGACGACGCAGCAGCAGATGGCTGAAAGCGAGGTCATGCCCTTTCGTGTTCGTCCCGGCGACGACGCCAGTTGCCTGAATCTCTATAGCAGCCGTTCTCCGCGGATTTTCGGGGCCACGGATGCAATGGTTCGGCGCGGCGGCTTCTCGTTCCAGTCGTTTGAGGGTAACGCCGAGTTCGACCCACGGAATCCATGGACGCTCCTGACGAGCCCGGCGAGCGACGGAGCCGTGCCCGCCGTCGGCGACGCGAACACCGTCATGTGGATGCTTCACATCGGGCTGGGCGGCGAGTTGACCGTCGAGGACGAAGTCGGCAGACCGGTGAAACTGCGCATTGTCGGCGTGCTCTCGGGCAGCGTGCTGCAGGGTGGGCTGATCATCGCGGAGCGGGAGTTCGTGCGTCTGTGGCCCTCGATCGGAGGGTACAGCTTCTTCTTGATCGAAGCTCCGGTCGAGAAGGCCCGAGCGATCGAGCAGGCCCTGGAGCGGGACCTGGGCGACTATGGTTTCGATGCAGTCTCCACGACCGGGCGCCTGGCCGACTACATGGCGGTCGAGAACACGTATCTTTCGACCTTCCAGACGCTGGGCGGTTTGGGGCTCATGCTCGGCACGGTCGGCCTGGGCGCGGTCATGCTTCGAAACGTGTGGGAACGGCGGCGAGAGCTGGCTCTGCTGCAGGCGGTCGGGTTTCGGCAAGGAGCGCTGGCGGTCATGGTGCTGGCGGAGAACGCCGTTCTGCTTGTCTGCGGCCTGGTAGCCGGCTCACTCTCGGCCGGGCTGGCGATTGCCCCCCATGCGGTGAGGAGCCTGGCCACGATTCCGTGGTTATCGCTGGCATCGACGCTGGTCGGTGTTCTGGCGGCTGGGATGATCGCAGGTGCCGTCGCGGTTGTGCCCGCGTTACGAACGCAGCTGCTGGCGGCATTGAGGACCGAGTAGTGGCAGCCGAGGCGTGCGATCAGCACCGTGGTCGGCTCGGCATCACCCTGGGGTCAAGCTGGGCAGGGGGAGTGGGAGCTGACTACAATCCCCCGAGTTCGCTAGAGATTGCGTCGGGCGGACGAAGGGAATCATGACCATGGCTTTCGTTGTCGAATGGGCGACCGCCACCTGGGAGGTGTTTCTGCAAGCCGGGCCATGGCTGTTTTTCGGTTTTCTGGCTGCGGGGGTGATTCATGCCCTGGTGCCCGTTGGCCAAGTCACGCGGCATCTGGGCAAGCCGGGTCTGGGCGGCGTGATCAAGGCGGCGCTGGTTGGGGCGCCGCTACCGCTGTGTTCGTGCAGCGTGATTCCGGTTGCATCCTCGATCCGCAGGCAAGGGGCCAGCCGCGGAGCCACGGCCAGCTTTCTGATCAGCACGCCGGAGACGGGAGTCGATTCGATCGCGATCTCGTATGCATTGCTTGGCCCCTTCATGGCCGTTGTCCGGCCAATCGCGGCACTGGCGACGGCGGTCTTTGCCGGCTGGCTGATCGATAGAAGCGATCGGTCGGGTAATGATTCTGCCCAGCGGGTTTCACCGAGTCAGGCTTCCCCCAAACCGTGCTGCCACCACTGTTCGAGCGAGGCCTCGGTCGATGCCGGCGAGCGGGTCGGGCTTTTCGGGCGAGCCGGGGTTGCCGTGCGTTACGGTTTCGTGGAGATGTTCGCGGATCTGGCTCACTGGCTGGTCCTCGGTTTCGTGCTGGCGGGGTTAGTGTCGGCCGTTGTCCCGCCGGGCTCGCTGGAGCGGTACATCGGCAGCGGTTGGACCGCGATGCTGATCATGCTGGCTATCGGTATGCCCATGTATGTCTGTGCGACCTCTTCGACGCCGATCGCCGCGGCCCTGATCGCGAAGGGCTTGAGCCCGGGTGCCGCCCTGGTGTTTCTCCTGGTGGGGCCGGCCACGAACATGACGACCATGGTCATCGTTGGACGGCAGCTGGGGCGGCGGAGTCTGGCGATCTACATCGCGAGCATCGCGGTCGTGGCGATTCTCTTCGGCCTAGGTACCGACGCTCTGCTGTCTTCTGCCCCGGTGGCGCAGGCGGCGGTTGTCCACCATTCGCATCACGAGTCCGGCCTTGCTGGCTGGCCGTTCGCCATTGTTTTGCTGCTCTTCATCATCAACGGCTTGCGTCTGCGGGTTGGCAAGTGGAGTGCCGCCCGTCGTCCGCGGCCGCCGGTGGCGGTTTCCCTCCCGCTTGCGTCGCAGCGGGCCGATTGACGCTCGGGGCGCGGCGGCCGGTGGTGTGCCACTGCCTCATGACGACAAGGTACAGGGCAAGGTCCACGAATTCAATGCTCATTTGGAGGGCGGAGTCACAGTGCGCTGTCGGTGCGAGAGGGCGGGCGAGACGACGTTGAGATTTCAGGTTGTCTCATCCGTCTGCACACGAAGCCCTGGTTTTGCAGCGGTTTACATGACCGCCGCTCTTCAATTGGAGATTACATGGCGGACCCTGAAAAAGCGCAAGTCCGCCCCCCGATGTGCACCAAAGATGCAGCCACTTCCGGGCTCATGCGGTAACGCTGACATCCAGCCCTACCTTGACACCTTCTTTATGTCCGCCCCCTCGCTTTTGATGTGGTCCTGATGTGGAACGTGGCCACGCGCCGACAGATCACAACACTACGCGCGGAGGGAACGGCCTTCCGAGGCGTGACTTTCTCTCCCGACGACAGCGCGATCGCCGTCCAACTTTGGCGTCTTGCAGAAGTGCTTCAGCGGACCAAACGTGCCGGCCAATCCGAACTGTGTGAACGGAATGCGCTTCCACGGTGTGCTGCTCGCGGATGTGGGCAGCACCCTGGCGGTCCACGTACTCCAGAACCAGCGTCTGGATCGACACCCTCTTCCCTCCCCCAGCCAAGGCGGCCAGGCCTCATGGAGCAGGACGGGACGCCGATGAGGACATCGATCCCCAACGCTTTCGTCTTGCCGCGCGGTGGGATTCAGTCCTGTTGATCCTGAAACCCCTGCCAGTTCACTGTACACTGGCATCCGACACCCAACCAGATTATGCTTCGATCGGTACGGGGGCATTTCCAAGGAGCTGGGCATGAACTGGACACCAACGCGAAGAGACGTGATGAGGTCGATTATCGCCGGAAGCGCCCTGTGCGCCGGCTGTGCGAACCGGAGAGGGTTCTTCTGGTCTGAAGCCGCTGCCTCGCCTCCCGCGCCCCGCAGCCTGGTGAGCCCCGGTTGCCGCGGCTCGAAAGTGCGTGTGGCCAAGATCTACCTGGCCAATCCTGCCGGCGGGCTCTGGCCGACACCCAAGCTCAACCTCAATGCCGAAATCGCTCGCTACGAAGCCGACCTGGCCAAGATGAGCAAGGCACTCGCGGATGTGGACTTTGTCGCCACGCCGCCCGCGCAAAAGAACGCGCCGGTTACGTCCGTCGAGCAGGCCCGGCAGGCCAAGGAAGCGCTCGCCGGCGTTGACGGCGTGCTCATCATTCACCTGTCGATGGGCATTATGCCCATGCTGCAGGAGCTGCTGGCGGCCAATAAAGCCACCGTGCTCTTTGCAGCCCCTTATTCCGGACACGAATGGACCGGTTTCGGCGCACTCGAAAGGAGCAAGGAGGGGGCTCAGCTCGACTGCCTGCTCACCAGCGACACCAGCCAATTGGCCGTGGCCATCCGCCCGATCCGGGCCATCCATCACCTCCGCGAGGCGAAGATCCTGAACGTGACTTCGCGGCCCTGGCCGGCAGTCCGGCTCAACCCACTCACGGAGAAGTTCGGCACCTCCGTCGAGGTGATCGGGCGCGAGCGCATGATGAAGGCTTATGAGGCGATTCCCGAATCGGTCGCTCGAGCCGAGGCCGAGCAATGGATTCGCGGTGCCACCGCCGTGATGGAACCCTCGCGCGACGAAGTCATACGTTCTTGCCGGCTGGCCCTGGCGTTCGAGAAGCTCATGGATGAAGAAAACGCCACCGTCATGACCACCGACTGTTACGGCACGATGTACCATCAGCTTCCGGCGTTTCCCTGCGTCGGCAACGTGCGGCTCAACAACATGGGCCTAGGCGGAATCTGCGAATCCGACCTGAGCTGCGCCATGACCCACATCATATTCCAGGGTCTGGCGGGTCGCCCCGGCTTCATCAGTGATCCGACCATGGACACCTCGCAAGACAGCATTATCCTGGCTCACTGCCTCGGCTCGATGAAAATGGATGGCCCCGATGGATCTGCCGCCCCGTACAAGCTCCGCAGTATCATGGAGCGCCAGGAGGGCTGTGTGCCGCAGGTGCGCATGCGCGTCGGGCAGAAGGTCACGCAGGCCATTCTCGTCGATGCGGACAACGTGCGCTATTTCACCGGCAGCATCATCGACACGCCCGAAACCGAGCGCGGCTGTCGCACGCAGATCACGGTCAAGATTGACGGCGATTCCCGAAAGCTGTGGCTGAACTGGTCTCACGGCCTGCACCGCGTCACCTGCTACGGTGATGTGCGCGAGGATTTGCGACGGCTCTGCAAGTTCAAGAGCATCACCATGACCGACGAAACGGCGTAGAGACCACCGAACGCGTAGGGCCTTCGGGCCTCGAAGTACCTCGCCGGAGCGGGACACCGCCCGGCGGCGTAGCCGGGTAAGGTCATCTGGTCAATGTCGGTTGACATGCCCGACACGCTCGGGACAAACAACGATCAATCCGAGGAGCCGACATGAAGTACTGTGCCACCCTTCTTCTGCTTGTTGTGGGTCTGGCGAATGTGACTACCGCCGCCCCCTACGCGGCCACGATCTCCACGTTTTTGAAACACTTGTTGGGATCCAAGCCCATCGCCTTGGCTTTCTTTCGGAACCCGCTGATCCTTGCGGGGCCGGCCTTGTAGGCAGCGAAGGCAAACAACTGCTCA
>JAKLEZ010000003.1 GCA_022711465.1 Planctomycetota bacterium
CTTCCCAGTCTTTGAGCAGCTCGGTGCTGAAGGGTCGGCCGGAGAGCGACTCGGCCCAAGGTACCCCCTCGATGTGGTGTGCAATGATGTCGCCGTTCTCGCGGGCGAATGCGCGAGCCTCCTCGACAGCCTCGATCGTGAAGTCGTGCGGAAATCCAGTGAAGCCCATGTGGAATGACCGCGAGGTGGGCAACTCGCCGGCCAGCAGTGCCAGAGGCATCCCTGCCGCCAATCCCATCACAAATGCTCTGGACAACATCGCAGGCTCCATCAGAGGGTCTTGTTGTCGGACATCTCACTACAGAACAGGATCGCGTGCCGGCCGGAGTAGGTACTGCACATGTCGTCCACCCCGTCGATCTCCACCAGCGTCTCTCAGCCACTAATAGGAGGTAAAGTCGATAACGTCAATCATCCGGTCGGCGTTTCTCTAGACCTGCTGGCCTTCACGCACGAGGGAGTCGTCTGCCGCGATACTATCGAAGTCGGAACGAGCCGGCTAACGACTACTTGCCGGCCAGGGCTTTCTTCAGCACACGAGCGGCTTTGCCGGCATCTGCAGCACTGTCGAAAGCGAAGTAGACGACCGATCGTCGGCCCAGCGCTGCCGCGGAGAGGCCGCGCAGGTTGACTCTGGCCTCAGCGAGCAGTCGGGTGATCTCGGTACCGAGGCCGGGCTTGTCGGGTCCTTCCATGCGGATTGAGCGCAGGCTCGCAGCTTTGGAGAGCCCGGCTTTCTTGGCCGCACGGGTCTGGGAAGCACCCTGCAACGGGGCAAGAAAGACAACGCCGGTGCCAGGCTTGTCCGGGCAACGCCGGGCGATGACGAACTCCAGGTTTGCGCCTGCTTCGGAGAGCGTTTCGAGCTTGCAGGCCAGACCACCGGGCCGATCTTCCATACTGCCCGCCCAGACGTCCACTTTGGTGATTGTGTAGGCCATGACTTGACTCCTTCGGAAAGGAATGAGCTCCGAGCGATCATACTATCGCCGCGATGCAGAGTGGACAAGCGTCGGCATCATATGGCCCAGGCGTGTTCCGTCTTCCGGGGCCACGCCCTCGGATCGTCAATGCCAGGATGAGGCTTTGACCGCAGGAACGGCAGGACAGCGGCCGCTTGGTGCTGCCTCGCAGGTGGCCGGCTTGGGGTGCATGGATACGGGGGCATTGCGGTGCTCGTGATGCCGTAATGGGATTCGAAGGGTGTGATGAGAGGAAGTACGAGCGGGAGGTGAAGGGGCGGATAATGGGCGGCTTGAGGCAAGGGATACGTCGGATGGCAGCGTCCCCGCTACCGAGTCTGGTTCGGCAGAGACCAGGGCGCCAACCTGTTCGAGAAGGTCCGATAAACCAGTTAGTCAACCCATGGCCAACAAATGCCGAACACCTATGAGTGGCCCTCAAGATCAGCAACGGCTTAGCTCACCCATGCTTCGAGAGAAGAGATCTGACACAGGATTGCTGACAAGAACTCGATGGAGCGAGGTCCTGCTGCACTTTGGGCGTCGAGACGGCTCCTTTCGACCGGATCAGCGCGAACGCAGAGGGCATCCGCGGTGTAAGATACCCGCCATCGCTAAGCTGACGCTCCCGCCTAACGGAAGGGATGGACAAGCCCGCGTTTACCCCAAATGCCCAATACTGGACGTCTCAGCCACGGGGATGGGGATCAAGAGCTACCAGAAGGTGACAGTGGGGACAACCGTCGCCTTGGAGTTATTCGTTGGTGATACTCGACTCACATCGTCGGGTACGGTCATCAGCTGCACGGGATTTCCAGGCTGTCATCGAATAGGTCTCACGCTGGACTTCGCCTAGCTCGGCGCCCCCGGCGCTCGCCAGAGCTTCCGGGACATCCTCTTGCTCCCTCTCTTTCCAACGAGCAGGCTTTCCGACACCCAATCGATCTGACGGCTCACCAGAACCAGAAGCCGTCGGAATGCGGACCGGGGCAGGTGGTCATACCTGGCATGACAGACGATGAAGCGGCGGTCGAGCGGTTGCCGTCAAGCAGGAGGAGGATACGCCAAGAGCATGTGAATCGAGGAACAGTCCTTACCTACCGGCTCCGAGACTCGGGTGGCCGCATGCGATGCCCCCGACTCCCTGCGACCAACCGGCCGACCATGGCGGTTCGATCTGCACGACCTCGACAGCAGACTCAAGAACTACAAGCTGCTCAGCCTGCCGGATGATTGACGCCACCGCCTCGGCGCCCAACGCAGGCATTGCCATCTGCGTGCTGGATCGAGCTGTCAGCCTGCGGACAGCGCTGACGGCCTCGGCGGTTCGCTTGTCATTCGTCGCTGCGCTTCGAGAAATCGGGACAACGCGGATCCATTTCCCAGAGCATCTGTCTCATGGCCCGGATCAGTTGCAGCGTTTCGTACTCCTTGCTGCAATTGCCAGCGGTGATGCGGTCGAGAGCGGTGTCGCCTTCGGCCGTCTTGACCGCGTCGAGGTTGTTCAAGACGGCCGTGATGGTCGGGGCATGAAGCCTGGCGAGGGCGGCGTTGAGGTCGCCGCCGGCGAACCCGCCCCACCAGTCGTTGTAGCCGGTGGTGAACTGCCATCGCTCCAACCGGTGGGTGAGTTCGGCGAGCGGTGCCGCCTGGCGGTTCTGGCCGGCGGTATTGATGAAGTCTACGGCCGCCGCTCGAACGTCATCCGCCGGGCATAGTCATCGACGGGGACGATATTCGGGCAGAGGACGATCCACACCTTCATGTCGAATTCGCGGTGGGCCATGTCGATAATGCGACGGTGCTGATCGAGCGTGGCCCTGTCGCTGGCGGTCAGGGGGCTGGGCATGGTCTCGAGCTGGGGCCAGATAGAGACGAGGTTGCAGCCCAGGCGGTGCAGGCCATCGAAGTAGCCACGCCAGTTCTCGTCGGTCCAGGTACGCGAGGCGTAGGGGTGGTTGTAGACCCAGCCCTCGTGTACGTACATGCCGATGAGCTTCTGGTCGGACGAGGCGGTTCCCGCGGCGCCGGCCGGCAGCTCGGCGGAGAGCTTTTGCGAGAGCAGGGCATCGGTTCCGGCGGCGGCAGACAGTTCGAGAAACTCGCGTCGGTTCACATCGCCCTCTTGGCCAGCCGCATGGTATCGATGAACTGGCGGGAGGACAATGCCGACAAGGGCCCGTCGATGCCAGGGTTTAACGGCCGAACGACGTCGGACCCGCAGATTGAGCCCTGACTGAGCCCCGAATTCGGTTGACATATCCGACACAAATCAGTTGACACAGGACCTCAATCGCGATAATCTCACGGATGCGGAAACGGTCGCCGGTGCCCCAGTTCGGCGAGCAGGCGTCTGTAGTGCGTGCCTACGCTGAGCGGGCTTGGAGCGGCAGGATTCCGTGGAGGAGAAACGAAACCAGCTTCGCAAGTCATTCATCACGTTTGGGGTATGGATCGGACGCACAAGCAGCGTGCCTGAGGCGGGCGTGGATTATACGATGGCCTCGCGCCGCCGGTTCGCAGCCGACAGACCGGATGATAGAGAACAGCAGGCGTCAACCGCGCCGCCAACTCGTGCTTGGCCCGAGCAGGGAGCTCGCCGAACTCGGAGGCGTCGACCAAACATGGGAAAACGGCCCGCTGCACTGAGATAGCTAGAATAGGAAAGGACGGCACGAGAGCGGGTTCTCGTGAGCAGGGTCCCTTTGGAGGGCGTGGAGGTGCTCCTCGCCGACCGCATGGCCTTGCCGGCAAGAGGCGTCCTTCACTCACATTCAGCTTCACTTTTCAACGGCAGTACCGGACCGCCAGAGAGCCCGGAGAGGAGGAGACAGATGAGAGTACTCAAGATCGTGGCAATCGTCGCTGCCACAGGGGCTGCGACCGGCGCATCGGTATCCGCTTTGGGCGCATCGCTCACCTCGGTGGGCGTACTCGATCCCGCCAACCCCAACAGCGTGATTCGGGCGCTCAGCTCCGATGGGAGCTACGCCGCAGGCACCAGCAAGGTTGCAGCCGACTTATCCGTCCCAGCCGTCTGGTCCTTATCAGACGGGCTGGTGGCCCTGCCCAACCCGAGCGGCAAGAGCAGCCTCGCCCATGGTGTCGCCGTTGGCATAGGCTCGAACGCCGGCAACATCATCATTTCCGGTCTCCACGAGGGCAACACGGTCAGCCGTTACTACAAGGCCCCGTTGGGCAATCTGGCCGGCGGCACCTGGGCTGACAGTGCAACTGCAGGAGGCTTTAGTACCTCCGACATTCGAGGCGGGACCAGCAACGTACTGCGTAATCAAATCGACGGCGACGGACGATGGTACCTGGCCGGCCGGAAGGCCAGCGACAGCCGAGGTGTCCGCCTGCGAGGCGATCCTTTCATCGGCTGGGACACGACCAACATGACCGCCGAGTCAGTCAGCGGTTATGGCGTGATCGTCGGCAGGAACTCCAGCGGCTTCAGTCCCAGCAAGGCCAGCTGGCGATCTCCTCAGGGCGACGACGGCGAAGTTCCAGGCAGCGGTGATGACTTCCGCACCGACGGTTTCGGGATATCTCCCAGCTTCGGCAAATCAACCACGGCCAGCTTCGATGTCCAGTGGATCTGCGGGCAGGACCAATCGGCCGCCGGCCCCAACATGCAGGCTTTCCGCTGGAACCGGGGTGACGCGACCCTGACGGTGCTCGGCATGCTGCCCGGAGCCACCAGCAGTGTCGCTTACACTGTGGCGGACAATGGGGTGTCCGCCGGCAGATCGCACTTCGGGAATGCGTCGCCGACCTACGAGATGGCGACGGTCTGGGACACCAGCGGAACCTGGGACACCAGCGGCACGGCCCAATCGGTACAGGCCCTGCTGACCGCGGCCGGCGTTGACACGAGTAGTTGGACCAACCTGGTGCGAGTCTATGCGGTTTCCGACGACGGCACGGTGCTCGCGGGCCAGGGCATCTGGGCGGCCGATGGCAGCACGCGCGGTTTTGTGGCCGTCATTCCCGAACCGGCAACCTTGACGTTGCTGGCATTGGGCGCCTTCGCCTTGCTTCGCCGACGAAGCTGAAGCGGCAGACGGCATCCGCCGTCGCGAATCTTCGAGAAGCGGTGCGGATATTGGGCCGAAGCAGCCCATGCACAGGACCTTTGAGGGATAGACAGCGCACGGGACAACTCCGGCATGCCGGCCAAGCGTCAGGCACCGCAGCCGGCATGTCCGGCCTTATTCGAGGGCCGTGCCTATGGCGGGGATGGTGAGACACCGACCATTCGGCTCGGGCCTGGAACGTCCATCGGAGAAACAACAGATGAGAACATACCTTCGCTTCGTCACGGCCGTATTGGCCTTGGGACTGACATCTTCGGGCGGTCAGGCGGCATCCCTGATTTCGGTGGGCGTGCTGGATCCCGCCAACCCCAGCAGCGTCATCCAGGCGCTCAGTTCCGATGGGAGCTACGCCGTAGGCACCAGCAAGATCGCAACGGACTTGTCCGTCCCGGTTGTCTGGTCTCTGGCAGATGGGCTGGTGGCCCTGCCCAACCCGAGCGGCAAGAGCAGCCTCGCACATGGTGTCGCTGTCGGTATCGGCTCGAACCTCGGCAACATCATGATCTCCGGCCTCCACGAAGGCAACCTCACCCACCGCTTCTACAAGGCTCCGTTGACCCATCTGGCCGGCGGTGCCTGGAAGGACACGGCCACCGAAGGAGGCCTCGGTACCACGAGCAATGTCCGAGGGGGCACGAGCAACGTCCTGCGAAATCAGATCAAGGGCGACGGCCGATGGTACGTCGCCGGCAAGAGGAACGACAACAACCGGGTAGCCCGTTTTCGCGGTGATCCCGACATTGGCTGGGACGGCGTCAGCCCGATGACCGGCGAGTCGGTCAGCGGCTACGGTGTGGTCGTGGGCAGGTATACGGGTGTCAGTCCCAGCATGGCCCGGTGGGATTCCCCGCAAGGTGACACCGGCGATGTCCCGGGCAGCGGCGGCGACGCCCGCAGCGACGGCATCGGGATCTCGGCCAGCTTCGGTAAGTCGACCACGGTCGATTTCGAGGTGCAGTGGATCTGCGGGCAGGACCAATCGGCCCCGGGCCCCAACATGCAGGCTTTTCGCTGGAACCGGGGCGACGCGTCCCTGACACTCCTGGGAACGCTGCCTGGCGCCACCAGCAGTGTGGCCTACACCGTGGCGGACAACGGGGTGTCCGCAGGCAGATCTCATTTCGGGAATGCGTCGCCGACGTACGAGGTGGCGACGGTCTGGGATGCCCTTGGAATGCCCCAGTCGCTCCAGGTTCTGCTGGAGGCAGCCGGCGTCGACACGAGCGAATGGCAGCGTCTGACGCGGGTGTTCGCGGTTTCCGATGACGGCACCGTGTTCGGCGGGTACGGCGTCTGGGCCGCCGACGGCAGCAATCGCGGCTTTGTGGCCCGGGTGGACAACCTGCCGACCGTCGGGGCTTGCTGCGTGATCGGCTTCGGAAGTAACACCTGCACCATCACGACCGAAGAGGCCTGCAACGGTATCTTCACCCCGAACACGAGCTGCGCCGCCGCCGGCTGCGGGCCTTGCATGATACCCTGGGCGGACGCGGATTCCGACGGTGACGTCGATCAGAAGGACTTTGGAGCGATCCAGGCTTGCTTCACCGGCACGATGACGGGCGTACCCAATGCGTGTGCCTGCTTCGACCGGGTCAAGGACCAGATGGTAAACGGTGGCGATCTCGAGGCGTTCATGGGGTGCTTCACCGGTCCCGATGTCGCGTTCGACGCCAATCATCCTCCGGAGGGCTGCGATCCGGGCACGGGGCAGCTGCCTTGACTGGAATCAGTCTCAGAACTGGGTCTCAATGGCTCCGCGTTACAGCAACCTGATCGAAAGCTCAATGCCGGAGCGTTCATGAGCTTCGTCGCCCTGCTTCTTCTCCTGACGGTGCCCGCAACGCCGTCCCCTGCAATGTCACGGCCAGTCCGGCCGAACATCGTCTTGATCCTGGCAGACGACCTCGGCTTCTCGGATCTCGGCTGCTATGGCTCCGAGATCGCCACGCCGAACCTTGACCGCATGGCCAGCCAAGGCATTCGGTTCACCCAGTTTTACAGCGCCGCCCGCTGCTGCCCCACGCGGGCCGCACTCATGACAGGACGCTATCCCCACCAGGCCGGGGTTGGGCACATGGGATACGACACCGGCCTGCCTGCCTACCGAGGCCACCTGAACGAAACGAGCGTCACGATTGCGGAGGCCCTTCGAGCCGCCGGCTGTCACTGTCTCATGTCAGGCAAATGGCACCTTGGCGAGACCCGCCCGCACTTCCCTGTCGACCGCGGTTTTGAGCACTACTACGGCTTGCTTGGAGGCGCCAGCAGCTACTTCTGTCTGTGGCCCAATCGCCGGATGGCCATCGACGGAGAACTCCACCGCCCCGACCCCAAGGGGTTCTACATGACCGACGCGATCACCGACCGTGCGATCGGTTATCTCGACAAGTACGGGCGCCGCCCAGAACCCTTCTTCCTTTACGTCGCGTATACCGCCCCGCACGCTCCCTTGCACGCCCTGCCCGAGGACATCGCCCCCTACCGCGGCAAATACCGCATCGGCTGGGACCAGATTCGCCAGCGGCGATACCGCCGGATGATCGAACTCGGCATCATCGACGGCCGATGGATGCTCTCGCCTCGCGACCCGCGGGCGGCACCGTGGGAGAAGACCGCCGACCCCGACCGCGAGGACCTGAAGATGTCCGTCTACGCCGCCCAAGTCGAACGCATGGACCGCGGCATCGGGCGAATCCTCGACACACTCCACACCTTGGGAATCGAAGACAACACCCTGGTCATGTTCCTCTCCGACAACGGCGGCGACGCTGAGGAAATCGATGAGGGCGCACCAGGGGCACTGCCGGGAGAGCCGGACTCAAACACCGGCTACGGCCGCGGCTGGTCGAATGTCAGCAACACCCCCTTCCGCCAGCACAAGCGATATGTACACGAAGGCGGCATTTCCACACCCCTGATCGCCCGCTGGCCCGCCGGCATCAGCCGGCGCGGCGTTGTCGAACATGCGGTTGGACACGTGGTCGACATATTCCCCACGTGTCTCGAAGCCACTGGCAGTGCCTATCTTAACGAACACGGGGAGCGGGCGATCGCGCCGACGGCTGGCAGGAGTCTCCTGCCCCTCCTGCAGGGACGCTCCGGAGGGGAGCCCAGGGACCTCTATTGGGAGCACGAGGGTAACCGCGCCGTTCGCCGGGGGCGGTGGAAGCTCGTCGCCGTCCGTGACCGCCCATGGCAGCTCTACGATATGGAAGCCGACCGCACGGAACTGCACGACTTGGCCGCCCAGCAGCCGGAGCGACTCAAGGACCTGCAGGCACGCTACGCAGAGTTCGCTGAACAGTGGGGTATCCGCCCATTTGACGATGTCAAACCGCCGCGGTGGATCCCGGATTGACGTCTCATGCCGTTCCGGAGCCCCGCACGATGACGCTGGAGGGACAACGGACAGCGATGCTCGTGATCATCACTGATGATCACGGTATCGGCGACGCGGGCTTGATAGGCAATCCGGCGATCAAGAAACCCAACCTGGACAAGCTGCCGGTCAACGCAGCTCGAATGACGCGCTCACCGGCCAGGCCGGTCCGTACACCCACGCGGGGGTGTCTGATGACCGGACGCCGCAACTACCGCACGCGGGCTGCCGGCACTCGCGTCGGCCGGGCCATGGCGAGCCATATGCGCCCGAGCGATGGTCTACGCCGGCGAGGTCTTCGACCGGCTGCGGCAGCCCAAGGCCCCCGGATCCAACCGCTCCGCGTAGGATAGCATTCCCCAGGTCATCACTTCCCAGATCATCAGCCGCGAGACATCGGGCCGTCCTCTCGACAACAGGAGGTCGCCAATGTAGTGCAGCTCCTCGTCCGCTGGCCCAATCATGTCACGGTATTGGGAAAGCTGGTGAGCGAAGCTGTACATGAGGCAGGGCAAGCCGGCCATGTCGACGTTGCGCTCGGTGTAATCAGGAACCGGCGCCCCGCGGGTCCTCTGGTTGCCGGCCATCCAGTCCAGGGCAAGATCGATCTGTCGCATCAAGGCGGCATACTGCGGACTGTTCGGCTTCAAGTGCCTCAAGCCGGTCGCGTAGAAGTCAAAACAGTAGAAAATCGTACCCGAAGGTCGCTGCTGGAACGTGATCGGCTTGAGTTCGCGGAAATCCTGACCCAGCAGCCAGTCCATCGCTCCGATGGCGACGCGGCGGTACTTCTCCTGACCTGTCTCATCATAAAGCAGGAAGGCAAGTGTGCCGAACGTTGCGGACGAACACCACCATGGGCCGGCGTACTCAGGCCACAAGCCATTGCTGATGCCGCCTTCCTGACTCACGTAGTTGTTCAACACAAGCTCCGCGAATTCCTCTACCGAGCGGAGGTACCGGGCCTTGGCCGCCGGGTCATCACAGCGAACGGCGGTGGCGAGGACACCCATGCCGATCGAGCCACTATCCGCCAGATTCCACTGTCCGCGGTCCTGACCAGGAGCGCGGGAGTGATTCATGTAATAGGCTCCTCCGGGGATCATGTTACGCTGATACTCGATGATTCGATCCGACCAGCGCCGGCATGCATCCAGGTATACTTGGCGTCCAGTCATATCGTAGCCGACGGCCAGCGCCCTGACTGCATGGGCGTCCTCGAAGAACGGCATGTGATGGGTCCCAGGATCAGCGTCGGTGCGGCTGACGAAGGGGGTGATTTCCTTCTGCAGTTCAGCCGCAGCCAGATCGCAGAGCTCCAGAAACCGCGCTCTGAACTCAGCCGGTGCGGGTGGCCAGGCCTTCGTGGGCGTCGTCGACGCGCAGCCGGCCAGACTACCCGTCACCAGCGCGGCAACCAGAATCCGCCCGCTGAGGGCCGCAACCTCCCTACTCGGCATACTCGTCTCGCCGGTCATCGCAGTCACCGTCCTCGTTGATTCTGCCTACAGGGGTGCGTATGCTCATCGAGAGGATTGTTTACAGACCCTGGCCAGTCCGGTCAACAGGTGCTACGGGGTAAGCCACATGACCCGCGGGTGTCATCAGGAGCCACGGCACAGCGCTTGACGAGGAGGATGGTGATTGAGGAGTGACCGTGACGATGGTCTCCGGAGTGTGGCTGGCATCATGGCGCTCCTGTTGTGCTGGTCGGTCCCCACCCGGGCAGCGGCTCAGCTGCAGGTATTGGGCTGCCACTACCGGGAGGATCTCGTGCTCCCTGAGCACGCGCGGTTCTGGTTCGAGGACCTGGCGGTTAAGCAAGACCAGAGCGAGGAGGGTCTCCGGTCCTGGTATGAGAAGCGGCCGACGGGTGGTTCGGTCCACGTCTTCGTCCGCAATCCTGGCCCGCTGAGCCTCGATATCGGCGATACTCTGCTCGGGGGCATCAGTCTGAAGAAGGCCATCGCGTTCTCCGATCAGCGAGTCAACCGAAAGCCTGCCAGCATCTATTTCGCCGACTTGCCTGCGGCGGAGCTGGACCAACTGCTGACCATCGGCGAGCCGATCTGGTGGAGGGTTGAGCCGCGACAAATACCAGCAGGGGGAACCGGTGAGGTGCTGGTGCGCCTTCGGCGCAGACCGCAGGCCGCGTCCCTCGGACTGGACCTGCAGCACGCAAACGGCCGGCAGCGGGTCAGCGTTCCAATTCGCTCGAACCAGCCCCGGGTGGAGAGCGTCAGCTTCTCGCCGGATCTCCGGCATGTCTGCCTGTTCTTTCGTTGTCCGGCCCGACCGGGGCTGGCGCCTGTCAGGATACTCCTGGATGGCGAACAGATCACCGACGGCCTGTCGAGCGCGTCCGACCGCAGGCTGGAAGTGGCCCCGGTCATGCTTCAGCTCGCCTCTGGCCTGGAGCGAGGGTCATTCCACTGTTTCCAGGGCATCTACGAAGATGGGGCCGTAGCTTCAGCGGCAGTGCGAGTCTTCAGCGACGAGTTTGCCTACGGAATCTGGGGCGGACGGCCGGGCAGCGCCTCCGACGTCGCCGGGGCCCAGGCGCACGTGCGCGAGCTCAGCACCCACAACATCAACGTGCAGATGCCCCAAGTGGGCTCGGCGATGTTGAGCGCCTTCTACGCCAGCGATGCCGGCCAGGCAGTCTGCGACTCGCTGGGCCTGCGACGACTTGTCAACGATCCCGGCAAATGGCGAACCCGGGATCCTATCGCCTATTTCATCCACGACGAACCGGACTGCGGCGACTACTTGATCAAGGGTCTCGAACCGGATCACCAGGTGGGCAGCCTGGCTCAATGGGCGGTCCAGCGGACCCAGGAGTTGCGGGCTGCCGACCCGACAACTCCCCAGCTGCTGAATGTGGATCTGACCTTCAAGCCCGACAACTGGTACACCTATGGACAACTACCGGACGTCTTCTGCGTCGATCCGTACTACCAGGTGCGACTGTGGGAGGCGTACGGCAGGCATCCGGCGAGGCTGCCCCTATATACCAAGGCGGCGTTCGTTCACGCTGTGGCCTGCGTGGCCCGTGCGGCGTCAAGCCCCAGGCCTTTGCACGTCGTGCTCTATGCCTGCCGGCGCGGCAATGACCAGGAAGACCCCGGCGACGGGCGGGCCGAGCGGCCGGCGCTGCCCGAGAGGGATAGGAAGGGCCAACGACAGCCGAAGAACAAAGAGACCGTGGCGAGTCGCTTTCATCGATTCCCCACGCCGCAGGAGAAGCGGATCGAGGTCTATTACGCGCTGGCGGGGGGTGCCAAGGGTCTGTCCTACTGGTGGTTCACTCCTTCAGGCGGGAAATCCCAAGGCGTTGGCGCAAAAGACCCGCAAGCGGCGGCGCTGTGGCGCGAGATCGGTCTGCTGGGTGCGGAAGTCCGCACCGCGGGCCCCCTGCTGTGGCGCAGTTGCCCGGCTGAAGTGCCCGTCAAGGTGTCACCCGGCGTGTGGGTTCGCTCTCTGCTGGCGGGCACCGACACGTTGATTCTCATCGCGGTCAACGATCAGTACGTCAACAGCGACCAGGGCACCTCCGTTCGCCCGGTGGACAACGCGCACGTTGCGGTTGATCTGCCATCGTGGCTGGCCCCCCGCCAGGCGTTCACGATTGATGCAACAGGTTTGCAGAGCATCTCGCTCGAGAAGTCGGGACCGGCGTTCTCGGTGTCGCTGGGTACGCTGACGCTCACCCGATTGGTGGTCATCACGGCCAGTCCGGGATTGCGGGACGAACTGCACAGCCTCTACACAGACAACTATGCCTCGAACGTGCAGAGGCTCCTGCAACAACCGGACCCATGAATTGCCCATGAAGCGAGACCTGATCGACGACGTTTGTGCGAGCATGTTCAAACGGAAGAGCAAGCCGACGGGGACCGGCAGGGGAGCGGACGATGCTCGATCCGCTTCAAGCCGCACCCTCACGACGCGCGGTGGCGGCAATATGCCCTGGCATCCCGATCGCAAGTGGTCCCTGCGCGGCAGGGAGATTACCGCCGAGTTCCTGTCAGACCTGACCGTGCCGGACCGGTAGTCACCGCTCGCCAAGCTGGAAGGCAGCGGGTCCGTGCTGCAGGTTGGCGGTTGCTGCCACGCGCGGTACGCTACGGTACCTCGCGGACCAACGGGGCAGGCCGCCGTCATCCGTCGAGTCGGAGGACGCAGCCGTCGCAACAGGAAAACCGCTTCCGATGATCAAGGTTGCAGTCACAGCGAAGGAGTTTGATAAGGCTGCGAAGGTCTTCCGCCGAGCCGCAGCCGAGGATCTGGAGTGCGTTCGAGCCCCCGCGCAAGAAGACGAACTGGCCGCCATGATCCAAGTCGACAGCATCCGCCACGCGATTGTGGGCGTCGAACGGTACGCCGGCCCTCTCTACGAGGCATTGCCGCCCGGAGGCGTGCTGGCCCGCTTCGGTGTCGGCCACGACGGAATCGACAAACAGAAGGCGACGGCTCGCGGCGTCATCTGCACGAACACGCCGGGGGTGCTCGACGACTCGGTCGCCGAAATGACCCTGGCCCTGCTCCTAGCGGCCAGCAGGCACGTGGCCGCCGTTGCAGCCTCGACGCGCAGCGGGCACTTTGCACCGCTGCTCGGCGGCGAGTTGGCGGGCAAAACGCTGGCGGTGATCGGATGCGGACCGATCGGGCGGAAGGTGGCCCGGATCGCCGGGCGCGGCTTTGGAATGCGAGTCATCGGCTGTGACACGGCTGATGCCGACGTCGAGAGGATGAAAGCGGACTACGGTTTTGCGGGTGTGGTGAAGGACTTCCATGTCGCGGTCGCCGTTTCGGACTTCGTCAGCCTCCACATCCCGAGCACACCAGCGAACTATCACTTTGTGAACCGAGAACGTTTGGCGATGATCCCGGCCACGGCACGGCTCGTGAACACCGCACGGGGAGCAGTATTGGACGAGTCGGCCCTGTTCGACGCTGTTTCACAGAGCAAACTCGCCGGCGCGGCCCTCGATGTCTTCGAGAACGAGCCTTACCAGCCGGTCTCGCCGGACAAAGATCTGCGCAAACTCGAGAACGTGCTGATGACCCCGCACATCGGCAGCAGCACCCGGGAGGCCTGCGACCGCATGGCGGAAAGGGCTCTGCGGAACATACGTCTGGCTCAAGCCGGCCGCGCCGGCGAGATGGACTTACTCAATCCGGCCGTGATCCGGGAGAAGAAACCGTGATACTCGTCGCCCGGAGACTGCGGCCATTCAGATTCTGCTGCCTGGGGGGCTTCTGCCTCACCGCGCCACCGTCACGCTTCGACGTTCGGCCCTTCTCTCCGGGGCTTGGCCGCCTTGGTCGGGGGAGGTGGCGTACGGCTTAACAAGGTCGGCGCTTCAGTTGGTGCAGCCCGGATCGGCCGGCATGTCTCCGCCGCTGTAGCAGCGCTGGAAGATGCCGAAATCGGCCTGGTCGACATCCTGATCACCGTCGAAGTCCGGTCGCTCACAACCCATCGCGACGGGCACCGACGGCCCGGAAACGCAGGCGGCGAACAATCCGTAGTCTTTCAGGTCGACATCGCCGTCTGCGTCCAGATCCGGCTCCAGGGCAGGCACGGATTCGTAGGCCCCACGGTCCACCCGGCCAGCCAGGACCCGCGGCCGGCCATCCAGATCCGCCTCGCCGGTGGCCGGCGCGAAGGCCGGATCACCGCTGTTGATGCCGGGTGAATCCTCCCTCAGCCGGAAGTCATACCCGCCGTCATCTCGGAAGCGAGGATCGGTCGTCAGGTTGCCTGTCCCCGCCCAGGGGATTGACGGATCGAGGATGCTGTGGGCAATGACGATGTTCTCCGGCTGATAGTCCGTCCGTACGACCTCAGGAGACGCCCAGATGATCGAGTTGTTTACGTAGAAGTGGATGATGTTGTTTGGTTCTCCGAACTTGTCCCGCGCTTCCAGGCCGATCGGATGCTCGTACAGCGTGCAGTTGTCAACGAACACGTCGGTGTTGTTGCCTTTGGCCGAGATGCCCGTCGAATTCGAGAGGAGCGCGGAATCGCGAATTCGCACCTCGCCGGAGAAGATGCTCAGACCCTTGTCCTCGAAGTGACGGACGATGCACTGCTCGATCAGCGGCGTCGAGTTGAGCGTGTCGATTCCATCGTCTCCGCCGAACGCAAAAACACAACGGCGGACGGTCATCGTACCGCTTCCGTTGAGATACAGCCCGTCGTTGTCGGTCACATCGCCTCCCGGCAGCATGCGATGGAAAAAGGTATCCGTTATCGCCGTGTCGGTGTTGGTTACCTCAGGGCCCATGATCATCCGGGCAAACAGGCAGCGCTCAAACGTGAGATGGCAACTGTCGGCATAGAGCCCCTTGCCAAACTCATCAATGAAGCTGCAGTCGGCGAACGAGACGGTAGCTCCGCTAGCCCCACGGATTACCGGGCCGGCTCCTGTGTGCCCGACGCCGGTCGCGTCGCCGGCATGAGTCAGGAAAGTGTAGTGGTAGGCCGAGGTGGACATAGCCCCGGTGTGCAGGATCTGCCCCCAGGCGGCCGCCGAATCCGCCGCCGTGATGAGCACCGGCGCCTCCAGCGTCCCGGCACACTGCACAGAACCCTGCACGGTGATGTCCGTAGAGGCGTTCAGCGTGACCATGGTGCCCGCCTGGATCTGCAGGATCGCTCCCGATGGCACCGTCAAGTCGCCGGTCACGCGAACGATTCCGTCCGCCGGCCCCCACACCGTCGTTCCCGAAGCCAGCGAGCCGCTCACGCTCCTGTATGTCGGGGCGTCCAATCCCACAAGCTCCACCGTCGCCCGCCTCTCCTCAAAGGCCGCCGTGAGCCGGACGTTGCCGGCGCTGGACAGCCGGAACTGGCCGCTGGCCATGCCGTTGATGACTTCGACGCTCGCTGGGGCAATGGCGATTCCAGGAGGGTCGGTCGATAGCAGGATCTGGCCAGTCCAGAGGTTTCTGTCGACGGTCCCCGACGGCGTCAGGACCTCAATGCGCAGCGGCACATCCGCCGACGGCAGAAAACGCGGCGGAACCACGAGCCGCAACCCGACTCCGTTGGTCAGAGGCGGCGGCGGGTTGTTTGACTCGCCCGGCGTGGGGCGTTCGAGGACATCCATCTCCGCCGCCCCGTCGGTGGTCCGCCCCATGGAGCGATCCGAGGTCTGACCCCCGAAGGTAACCCGGTCCACGACGTGGTAGGCCCCGCCCGCCTGGAGGTACAGCCCGATCTCCTCACCATTGACCTCGAGCGCGAAGTCTGCGTGCAGGCCGGGCACATCAGTCACGTCCCGATCCGCCCAGACGAGCAGAAACTGCCTGGGCTGAAGGATCGTATTTGACGGAATCCGCCAAAGCCCCGGGGTATCCGTATGATCCGACAGAGACAATCCACCCACGTTCACCGGCCTCGGTCCCCGGTTGTACAGTTCGAACCAGTCGTCGTACTCGCCCTGCGGGTCGGGAATGGTGGAGTTCTGAGCCATCCACTCGTTGATGACCACCTGGAACACGGGGTTGTCGGCGGCAGGCAGCGCGCCCATGTCGGTCCCGCTGACTCCCGTGCCGACGCAGGGAGAAGTGGGAGCCAGGTAGTAACTGCCTGGGCCCGCATCTACGAACAATGGATCCGTGGCAAGATTCCCTGTTCCCACGAAACCCCCGGCAATATCCGACATCTGGATGTTGACTGATGAGGAGCTGTCGAGGCGGACCGATGCCACAGCGAAGTCCCAGACGATCGTGCTGTCTACCTCAGCGTGGCCACCCCCCTGGCCGGTGGTGATTTCAAGAAGATCGATCCCCGTCTGGCCGCCCACAATCGTGCAGTGGCTGATCGCCGCATTCACACCGTCCGCCAGAGTCATGCCTGTTGGGCAGTTGGCGACCACGTTTCCGTGCACGATCGGATGGCCACTCCGGAGCGAAAGCCCCTTCCCGGCCATGCCCAAGATCGTGTTACCCTCAATCAGGGCCGAACTGGCCTGCAGATCGATCCCGTCACCGCCGCCGGTATCCAGCACGCAGCAGCGAATGCTCGAGGGTGCGGTGCAATCCCCGTGGAGCGCAATCGCGCCGGAAGCACCGATCACGTGGACCACACTCAGCTCTTCGAGGTCGGCGCAGGAGTGGTCAACGTGGATCGCACCCCCTGTATTCCTGAACGCCGAGCTGAATACCGACAGCGAGGCATTCTGCACGGCATCAATGCCCCGCGCGGCCATTCGGTCGAAGAGCCCGTGCTCCACCCGTAGCGAGGATCCAACCACGTTGACGCACGCCGCGTACGAGGTTCCCTCGTACACGGGTGTAGATCCGTCGAACAGTTCGCAGTTACTGAGCCGGCTTTCGCCTTCCGACTGAAGGAAGACCAGCCCGGACCACATTCGGCCGCATACAAATGGCCCCAAGCGGATCGGCGCGTCCGCCGTACCCGACGCCAACAGTCTGCCGCGAACCACCAGGGCGGCGTTCTCATCGAACAGCAGGCTCGTGCCCGCCTCGATGGTCAGCAACCCGCTCGCCGGGACCACCACATCACTGGTGATATGGTAAGGCCCCCCCTCCCGTGTCCAGGTGGTCAGCGGATCCAGCACGCCCGCCACCGGCGTGCTCGAATCCACGGCTCTCGTCACCGTGAGCTGCCGCCGGGCTACTTCCGTGAAATCCGCGTTCAAGGCCACGATGCTCAGGTCATTGGGACCGGGCTGCAGCTCAACCTCGGCGGCGTACGCGCTGAGCTCCAGCGGGTTATTGTCCCACGAAACCGGCAGGTAGCCGGCCGTCCGGTTGTTGACCTGCATCCAGCGGGCGTCGCCGGCGGGCGCGGTCCCGGAAATGTGGATCTTGTCGGCCGTCGTGACCAGTCCGGCCCCGCAATCGCTGATCGTGCTGCTGAGCCGGCCGCTCGAGGAGAGCCTCGGCCGGAGCGAGAAATCGGTTGATCCGTATGAGGCATTCAGGCCATGGATGGCCAGGACGTTCTCGCCCTGGCGCAGCGGCGAGCTAGGAGCGCTCAGCAGAGCCGTCAGATCAAACGCCTCGAAGCCGGCCTGCTCATGGCTCGCGGCGGCCGCGTCGTCATTGTATGCGATGACTCGGCTGGCCGGCAGAGTCACGCTGCCGTGGGCGATATACTGCCCATTCAGGTAGGCGACAAAGCCGTCGTCGTACCACATCTCCAGCAACAGATCGTCAATGGCCGAAAGATCGCTGATGGTGAACCTCTTGCGGATGTAAACCGACAGGTAGTTGTTCTGCATGTCATTGAGCGGCGTGCGATCGTCGCTGTCGCCGAATCCGAAGCCGCTGAGACCTGACTCCCATCCCGCTTCCACGAAGCCCGGTTGAGTCCAGCCGAGAGGCTCGGCGGAGGGCTCGCTCAGCCCTCGGATGAACGACCACTGTTCCCCGTCGTCAATGTGCATGACCCGCGGAGGGACGATACCCGGCACGTAGAGAATCGGGCGCAGCGAGAAATCGGTCGAGCCGCTCGTGCGATTCAGACCGTGAATTGCCAGGACGTTCTCGCCCTTGACCAGCGGCGTATCGGCAGCGGTCAGCCAAGAGGTCAGGTTGTAGACCTCCCATCCGTAGTCGGCTGCCTCGTGGTCGGCCGTGGCCGTTTGCGTGCGGGGAACGGCCTCGTCGATCGTCCCCGGCGCATTGTGGCGCCCTACCTCCCGGCCGTTGATGTACGCCACGAAGCCGTCGTCGTACCACATGCTGAGCATCAGTTCGGGCACGGTCCCAGGGTCATCGATGGTGAACTTCTTTCGGATGTACACGGACGTGAAACCGTTCTGCATGTCGCTGAGCGTCGTTCGATCGTCACTGTCGCCGTAGCCGAAGCCGCTCTGGCCCTTTTCCCAGCCCGCGTCGTCAAAGCCCAGGCGCGTCCAGTCAAGGGCCGTTGCGGATGGCTCGCCGGTCCCACGGAAGAACCGCCATTCATCGCCGTCGACGATGTAGTCCACGCGGGCCCGCATGGCCTCATCCACGCTGACCGTCAGGGCGAGCGGAATCATCGAGGCCAGGTACGAGCGCCGCTGCGTGGTGAACGCTTCCACGTCGTCGATGTCGCGGGCGGCAAAGCGGGGACTGTACCGCCGCAGATTCGCGATCCGGCCGGCCATGATCTCCGGATGAAACGAATACGCCATCAGCTGGCGGATCTCGCGATAGTAGATCGGCGCAAAATCGGGATGCCGCAGGATCCGCCGAACGATCGGCAGGGTCACCCTGCCCGAGTCATTGATGCCTGCGCGGAACAGGCGCTGATTGGGAGGCGAGCGCGTGGAGCCCAGGTTCCAGACCGAATCGAAATCCCAGGGAACCAGCACCCACTTGTCATCTGTCGGACGGTGGTACAGATAGTAATCGTCACCGTCATCCAGGCAGATCCCCCCCTCGTCGTTCGTCACCACCGTCATGGCGGCGAAGAACCGCATCCATTCGTCAATGTCCACGTTGGCCCGCACGACATCGGCGAACTGCGCGTCACCGGTGTTGGTGAGCAGGTCCGTCAGGGCGATCACGTCGCGGTAGTCGTCGAGATCCTCGTTGGTCTCCTTGAGATAGATGCTGCGGTAGTCCGCCGGGGAAGTGCCGTGGTAACTCAGATCGCCGTCCTGCTCCCCGCGGTACAGGTTCCCGCCCGCATCCTCCTCGAACACCCGCTCGATGTAGCTCTCGTCCACCGACTCGACCTGCAGGTAGGTATTGGGATCCGCCAGCGAGGTCATATCGAGGTCATTGTTGAGCGTCATCAGTACCAGACGCGTCCGGTGAACCGGCAGGTCCACGTAGCTGAAGAACTCCTGGCCAATGTATTGTTGGTGGATCTCGTGGGCATTGAGATTCAGGTCTTCGAGGTTGCCGTACGGCCCGTCATCGTGAAACTGCACGCGAAACGACTTCTTCGCATCATTGCGTGAGCCCTTCCCGCGATAACGTACGCCGACGTTGTAGATGACCGTGTTGTCGCACACAAACGTGCCGTCCAGATCCACGTTACTGTACACGTCCCGTGTCCGGAGCGTATGCAAGTTCGCGCCGGTCATGACCACGCGGTAAAGCGGCAGATCGGTCGGCCACGTGCGGTCATCCACCTGGTACAGGAAGGTCGGATCGGACGGTCCGGACCGGGCATAGGCTGGCGGGAAGGCGGGAGCGGTCGCGGCGTGTGACTGGTTGTCAACCGCGTCAATGTAGAACCGGATGATGCTGCCCGCCGATTGCACCGGCAGCGTGGCCCCGTAGACCCCGTCGCCAGCCGCCCCGTCACCGTGGGCTCCGTCGTCGGTCATGAGCACCGACGCGAACGCCGTGCCGGGATCGACCACGTACCGCAGCCGGACTTCGCTCACCCCGCCCGCGTCGGTCACGCCAGCCGTCACCGTGACCGGCTGCGCCGATGTCGGCGCCGGCGGATCGTGACGGACGGACCGGATTACCGGCGCCGGATCCGCCACGGCCGTCGAGTTCGGCCTGCCCGGCGTGCCGCCGTTCATCGTCGAGGCCCGCCAGGCGCTGCCCGCGTTGTTGTCGGCATCAGGGTGGATCAGCTCCAGCGAAGGCCCCTCCCCGTCCGGCTCGGTTGGCCAGGAGCCGTCATCCGCGTACCTCACCTCGTCGGCCACGTTGTTCAGCGGATCGCGCAACACGATGTGCTCGTGCCCGTCCGCCAGGACATCCGTGAATCCTCCCACGACCATCACGTCCGAACCGTACTTGGCCTTGAATGTGGTCACGTCCCGGGCGACCACCAGGTACGCTCCCGCGTCGATCTGCAGGTCCGACGGCAGGTCGTAGTCCACCGCCCCGGTCACCTTCCAGCCTGTCAACGTCACTGCCGCGGCAGACCGATTGTAGACTTCGATGAACTCCTCATTGCGGTCGTACGGCAGGCGCGGCTGGCTTTCTACTCCTGGTGGAGGTGAAGGATGGTACATGATCTCGGTGATGACAATTGAATCAGTCAGCGTGATGTGGTTCGGCTCGTCCCGCGATGGCGAGGTCATGACGTACGTGTCGTCCCCGCCGTCGGGTACGCGGCCGACCGAACCCATCGAAGCCCGTGTCCGATAAGTCAAGGTGTCAATCAACCGTCCGTCCGGCATCAATAGCGAAATGCGCGACTCCACGTTGTCCGGTATCGGGAACGGCAGCGAGACCCTGTCCACCGACCATCGTCCGCCGGCGGGAACGGCCGCGCCGCCGCCGATGGTATAGACGCCGCCCGGAAACGGCTCCCCGGTCAGGCCGTAGCCCTCCAGGTTCACAGCCCCCCCACTGCGATTGCACAGCTCGATCCACCCTCCCCCCGCCGTGGAAGCCACCTCGTTGATCACCACGTCGCGGGCCGGCTCGACAAGCGTATTCACACTGTTTGAACGGCCGGGCGTGCCCCCGATGATCCGCGAAGGCAGCCAGTTCCACGGCCGATCGCCGGCCTCCTGCGCCGACACGCGCTCCAGCGTCGGGCCATCACCATCCGGCCGCTCCGGCCATGGGTCCTCATCGCTGTAATGGACACGCTCGACCAGCACGCCTTGGGCGTTCACCAGTTGGATCATCTCGCCTTCATTGGCTAACTTGCCTCCGAACGGCCCAATACACTCGCTGATACCGTAAACACTCGCGACCACCGACGGGTTCTTCGCCACCACCAGGTAGGCACCCGGCTGAATGAACGTCGCCGTCGGGAAGACGAAATCGACGCCGCTGACAATCCGCCACGCGGATAGATCCACCGCTTCGGACCCGCGGTTGTACAGTTCAAGGAACTCGTGCTCGTCACGGTTGCCGTAGGGGTGATAGTTGAACTCGGTGATCACGATGTGCATGTCGTGGGCCCGGGCCGTCACGGGCCCAAGACCGGCGAATGCCCCGGCAATCACGGCCAATCGGACCCACGCTCGGAGGTTCATGCCCCAAGTGCATGTCATGACCCCACCTCCTCTGGCCAGAAAACGCTGGATGATGAGACACCCACGCTCCGCGAGAGTTCCTTACCCGAAGGACTGCCTCTCGGCCGGACGCGCTCGGTGCACCGGGCCGGAGCCAGCCCATGGGGCTCATATCGATTATACTCTGCGACTCATGGACTCCCAAGCTCCGCCCAGCCTGTTCGCCGAGATGCCACCGGGCCACCTGAATCTCAAGTCAACACACGCGATCTTCACTTGAAAGCCTCGCTGTCCGGGAACAACATGCCGACGCGGGTTCCTGAGCCGGGATTTGCCGGATAAGGACCCGGCGAATGCCGGATAATGACCCGGCGAAGGAGGCGTGAGCACACGCGCGGAATCTGGAGGGTTGACGCATACCAGGGCGGAACCGCGAGGGACTGATGGTCGAGACCGGAATGAGGCAGGAATGGGCTTTGTGAGTGCGGCGGCCGGTGGTGACGTTCCATCCCACTGTGGATCACGGTGCCATTGTCGGCCTTCGCTTGCCGCGCCCTTCGAGTCATCGAGCCTGATCGACGAAGGCGTCAATCAGTGCGATGGCGTTCTCCAGCGGCACGCCCGGCAGGATCGGCTTGGCCGGAGCCATGACGTAGCCTCCGCCGGCACCCATGCGGGTGAGGCACTCCCGCACCTCTCTCCGCACATCGTCGGGAGCGCCGGAGGGGAGCGTGCGCTGCGTGCTGATCCCCCCCATCAGGCACAGATTCCGCCCGAAGCGCCGCTTGATGTCGAAGATATCCATCGCTTCCGGCTGGAGGGGTTGCAGGCAGTTCACTCCGACCTCGACAAGATCGGGGATGATCGGGGTGACGTGGCCGCATGAGTGCAGGTAAACCAGCTTTCCGCCGGCGCGGATCCGTTCGCACAAGCGGGCGAGGTGCGGCTTCAGCAGCTTTCGCCAGTGCTGCGGGCTGATCAGCAGGCTCCTCTGGGTACCGTAGTCCTCGCTCATGCCGATTGCATCGATCCGGTTTCCGTAATCCCGCAGCAGGCGGTCGATGACCCTGAGGCAGACCGACTCGAGCCCCTCCAGCAGTTCCTGCACGAACGAGGGGTGCAGGTGGAGGTCCATCAAGATGTTCTCCATGCCGCGCATGAACCAAGTCCGTTCGAAGAACATCATACTCAGTTGTACGATCCTGAAGCGGTCGGTGTTGCTGTCCAGCCATTTGCCCAGGCCATCGAAGTGCTCGTCGCTGGCGAGATCTGGGAACTCGTACCCCTTCAGACTCGGCTCGCCCAGAACGGGCCGCAGCACATGAAGCACGTTTCCACGACGAAACTCGGTTCCGAACTCATCCGTGAACAGATCGCCTTTCTCGATGACGGGCCGGGCGGTGACGTCCCTCATGATCGTGTAGCTGCCGGCGAAAGTCCTGGTGCCGTCGGGGGAGCCGACAAAGCTGTCCTGCCCATAATGCCTGGCCAGCTCTGGCACCATCTCCTTGTCCACCCAGATGTAGTACGGGCAGACATCGGTCTCTTCGAAGCGAATCGCCTGATACACGACCTCGCGCAATGTCTTCTTCTGGTTCATGATTCCTGTTTCTGGGCCGTCCCCCGCTTAGGCCCGGGCAGCTCGTCTCACCGATTTTCATCCTACCTGAACGCGTACTCAGAGGAATCTCTGGTCGGAGCATTTCAGTCCGCGCAGTTCGGATCGGCCGGAACGTTTGAGCCGTTGTAGCAGCGCTGGAGGACGCCAAAATCGCCCTGGTCCACGTCGTCGTCTGCGTCGAGGTCCGCGCCTTCGCAACCTGGGGCGACGGGGATGACAGCCGGTCCGTTGGCGCACTGCCGGAGCAGGGCGCAGTCATCCGCATCTACGTCCGCGTCGCGGTCCAGGTCAGGTCGCACGTAGGGCACCAAGGCCAAGCTGTTGCCACCGTAATGGTAGGCAATCGTGTGCGTGGGGGGCAGGTCGGTCACGCTCGCGAACCGCGTCCCGACGAGGGAATGGTATTTCGCGAAAACATAGGAACGGGTCGAGTTCAGGACACCCAGGCCGTCGAAATCGACCGTCGCCGCCGAGATATCGAGCTGTCCGCCAACGGTGAGCAGGTCGATTGACGAGGGGCCGTACTCGACCTTGAAGAGGCCCGCAATGCCGGCGCTGCCGCCGACATCCAACGACTCGATGCTGGGGCCGGGCGAGAGGGTGCCGCCGGTTTGGACGACCAGCGCGCCGGCGATGGAGCCCGTGCCTCCGAGCGTACCCGAGTTCTGCACGGTGGCGCCGCCGGCGATTGAGCCATTGACTAGCAGCACACCACTCTCGACGTTCGTGCCGCCGGTGTAAGTGCTGTGACCGTTGAGCTGAAGCGTGCCCGTTCCGGTCTTGGTGATTCCGCCACTGCCGGAGATGTCGCCGGCGAAGGTGGTGGAGGTGCTGTCGCCGCCGACGGTGAGGATTGCACCGCCCAGCGCCACCGAGCTGCTTGAGACGCCGGCCAGCGAGCCGATGGTCTGGTTGATGCCGTTCAGGTTGAGGGCCGCGCCGGCATTGGTCATGTTGACCGCGGTGGTGGAGGGAAGCGAGCCCGGGGCGCCGTAGTTGATGGTGCCGAGGTTCGCGTTGGGTCCGGCATCGTGGAGTTGTTCCAGGATGGCCGGCGTCAGCGTGCCGTCCCACATCCGCACTTCGTTGTAACTGGCGTTGGCTGTGGAGTCGGGCGTCCAGAAGGACCTCGCCAGGTTGTTGGCGGTGTCGGTCAGCGTGGCGAGGTTGTTGGTCGTCGTGAAGGAATCCTGAGCGGCGCCCAGGTCGGTGCTGGCTGAAGGCGCCGTGTACCACGTGACCACCGTAGAATCGCCCACCGGGCTGAGCGTCATGACGATATGGAACTCAGCGTTGAGCGTGTACGGCTGGTTGGTGTCATCGGAGGTGGTGGTGACGGCATCCTTCCATTCGACACGGTCGGTCGACGCGTTGGTGCCGCGCGTCCAGCTCATGAACAGGTTCTCGCTGTTAGTCGCGCCGAAGTCGAAGATTCGACCCCAGTTCTGCATGCTTCGCTGCGTGGCCCACAGCTCGATGCTGATCGGCACATTCGCGTCCGGCAGGAGATTGCTGCCAAGGCGGATGTAGTCGGAAGCGTTTCGTGATCCGCCGGCGACGGTGGCGTCGTTGGCTGACAGGGTGACGTTATTAGCGCCGACTTCGACAAGGGTGGCATTGCTGCCACCCACCGAATCGACCAGCGAGCCATTGAAGCTCCAACGATGCGTCACCGCCATGGGGGGGGAGCTGAGCCGCAGGGTTCCATCGGCGATTGTGGTTGAGCCGCGGTAGGTGTTGGCGGCGGTGAGCGTGAGCACGCCGGGGCCGGTCTTGGTCAAACCGCCGCTCGGAGAGGCGCCGGTCAGGGGCTGGGCCAGCGTGATGTTGTACCCATTGGTATCGATAGCCGCGCCGCCGTCCTGTATATCCACCGTACCCAGGCCGACCACGAAGGAACCGCTGGAGTTGCGTGCCCTGAGCGTTCCGCCGTTGAAATGCAGGGCGGTGGCGGAGTCACCATAGACTGCCGGCGCGCTGAGCATCCCACCATCGAGACACACCTCGCCCTTTTCCACCCGAACGACATCGGAGGCGTTGACTGTGCCGCCGCTGATCCGCAGCGTTCCGACGGCATTGCTGATGGTGCTGATCCGGCCGACCCGAATCTCGCCGCTGACACTGAGCACGGCGCCGCCGGAGACGACCAGCGTGCCGGCGCTGGTCTGGCCGATGTGGAGCTTGGAGACTGTGCTGGCGGAAGAGCTCAGATCGGCCGTGTACCCGCTCTGAATCACCGCAGTCTGCGAGGCGCTGGGCACGGCGCCGCCGAGCCAGTTGCCGCCCGCCTGGTAGTCCAATGTGCCGGCGTGGCCGTCGAACTCGATCTCGCTGGTGGCATTGGGCGCGCCGACGATCAGCACCTGAGCCATCGTCCGCGGCACCTTGATCACCGTTCCGTGCTTGCCCCGCGTCGGGAAGATCAAGTCGTTGACGCGCTCGGCCCAGGTCTGCATGTTGTCGTTGGACGTCAGCAGACCCATCCGGTTTTCGCCATAGCGGTCGCCGTAGAGAAACCAGGTGTCGCCGATCTTGATTCCGGTGGGACCTTCGAAGGCGTAGTCTCCCGAGATTCGCGGCGGATTCACCTTGTTGTACGGGCCGGTCACGTTGGGGCCACCTTGTGCCTTGAACACGTACAGACCGCTCTCGTTCTTGACGAAGCCGACGTGATTGGCGGCGTCTTTGACAATCATCATGTCAATGACCGTGTAGCCCGGATCGTAGAGCAGCGCAGTCGGCGTGAAGGTCTCGAAGTCGGTCGTCATCGTGTAGTAGATGTGATTGGGCGCTCCCGAGACGTTTTCTCTCGACGACCAGTAGATCATGTACCGGTTGGTGGTCAAGTCGAAGAGGAGTTCCGGCGCCCAGGCATTACGCGTGTTGGCATACCCCGCCATCACATCAATGTACTTCTTGTTGGTCCAGGTGAGCAGGTCGTTGGACTCGCCGTAGCAGATCTGCGTGGCGACGTCCCAGGGCAGGGTCGTGTGGACCAGGCGGAACTTCCCGTCGGGGCCGAGGTTGATGCAGGGATCGCGCGCGGTGATGCCCATCATCGGGCCGGTAACGGCGATGTCGCCGTTGACCGCATGGTAGCTGTAGCCGTCGAGCGAATACGCCAGGTGCATCCCGTCAGTGCCGTCGGGATCGCGGAAGTAGGAGAAGATGTAGACAACCTCCGCGGCCGGCGCCGGCGCGGGCGGCAGGATCGCGCAAGCCATCGCCGCTACGGCGAGAGCGCGGCGGACATGTTGGCGATAGCTCTTGCACCCGATTGATGGACCCACTGCCCACCTCCAAGGTAGTAACTGTGATCCCAACTGCACCGCTCAATTCAGCGCGGCGCGGTCGCCGGCTCCAGGGTAATGGCACCGCCCAAACCTGCGGCCGCCAGCGCCTGCGGGAACGTCATGCCCGCCGGCGGGCCTGGACCTGCGCCGGCCTGAATCGCCTCCCGAATCTCCTCGCCCCGTGTTATTCTCCGCTCCGACGGCGCCGATCAACGCCGGCTCAATTCGCCACTCCGGCGCAATTCGGCGCGACCGGGTTGTTCGTGCCGCTGTAGCATCGCTGGAAGATACCGAAGTCGGACTGGTCGACGTCGGCATCCCCGTCAAAGTCTGCGCCCCGGCAAGAGCGATCCGGGGGACCGACGGCCGGGCCGGTCAGGCAGGCCAGCAGAGCCCTGAGGTCAGCCCCGTCGACGTCGCGGTCAAAATCGAAATCACCGGTGATGAATTGGTACTCGTGGGCCGCCAAGGCATCGATCAGACCATAACCGCGGGCAAAATCAGGATCGTGAGTCCCGTGGGCGACGTAATAATCGGCTGTATGAAACAGGGCGGCACGAAGCTGGTCTATGCTCCAATCAGGATGAGCCTGTACCAGGCAGACCACAGCCCCTGCAACCAGCGGTGTGGCATAAGAGGTCCCGCTGCCAGGGCCGTAGCCGCTCGGACTGCCGCTGCTGGCCAACCACGTGCTCACGCCCCGGGCCACCACCTCCGGCTTGACCCGACCGTCGGCTGTCGGGCCGCGAGAACTCAAGCCGGCGATCAACCCCCAATTGTCCACCGCCCCAACCGCAATCACCTGGAAGGCATCGGCCGGGGCAATCAGACTCGGACCCAGCGGACCGAAGTTGCCCGCGGCAGTGCAGCAGAAGACACCGTTGGCCGTCGCGATATTCACGCCCACGGTGGTCACCGCCGTCAGACCGTCCAACTGGGCCTGGGTGTACCAGTCGATGTAACCGAGCGACGACGTCACCACATCCGCACCGTGGCTCTCGGCGAATTCCAGGCCGGCCACATAGTAGTCTTCTTCGATGGGCGTTTCCTGCGAGTTGTCCTCGGTTTTGCAGAGAATCAGGCTGGCCCCGAATCCCGCGCCGTAAAGCCGCCCATCCGCGCGGCCGGCAGCCGCACTCAGCGTGGCTGTACCGTGGCCATGGTTGCCGGGAGGATCGTCCGCATCGTCTTGAGTGTCCCCGTCGTTCTCGACGAAGTCCCACTCCGCGAGGATGCGCTCGGGGTGGACCGTTTCGTGGGCCTTGTAGAAGCCGGTGTCCAGCAGGGCCAGCACGACCCCGGTGCCGGTATATCCCCGATCGTGCAAGGCAAGCACATTGATCTGAGCCAATTGGTCCCGCGAAGGTCCGTATTCGAGGCCGGCTTCGTCGAGAGCACGCACGAAGTCAATCGGTTTGGCCGCCGACGCCGTATCGTCTACGCCCTTCGGCGTCACCCGCCTGCCCTGGCCCACCGGCTGGATGCTCTTCACGAAAGGCAGGCTGGCGATCGCCTTGATCTGCGCCGCGGTAGCCTGCACGCTGATTGCATTGAGCCACCGGCTGGGGAGCCCCAATCGAGCACCGGTTGCCGTAACGGCCGCCACGTGCGCCGGCGAGAGCGGAAGATCGCATTCGTCGATCAGGCCAGGAGCCGTCCTCCGCTGGAGGCGGCGAACCAGCGCCCGTGGATCATATTCCGCCCGAACCTGATCCATCATCCGTTGCCGGGCATCCGGTGAACTCTGGCCCTTGTCCGCAAACATCACCCAGACCTTGATCGGGCCGCCTTGCCGGGCAAGCAGACGCCACACATCGGCGCGCACCACCTCTCCTGCCGCCTGCCGCCCCACGGCAGAGCAGCAAGCAGCGACCACCGCGCCCACCAACAACATAGTCCGGCCAATCCGCGAGCGCATTCCCCCTCCACAAAAGGGGCTCCTCCGCATCGAAGCGCCGTCTCCCTCCTGCCTGCCCGACCCCTGTGTCAACGGACCCCCAAGGCTCTATTCTAACGCCACCGCCCTTTCATCCCAAGACAAATCACCAGTCCAAGATTCCCCAGGCAGCCTCTTCCGGCTACGCCGCGGGCCGATCTGACCGGGAATCGACGGGACATAATGGCCGCCCGAGGCCGTCCGACGGAGCGATCCAGGGCAAATGGACAGGACCCGTATCCGTTGCGAGAATACCCTCGTTTCGAGAGCTTGCTCCGGCACGAAAGGAATCGAAATCAAATGGCAGGAATGACCTCCCATGAACGGTTCACCCGCATGTTCCAGCACCGCGAAGCCGACCGCGTGGCCATGTGGGACTTCCCGTGGCCGGGGACACTCCGACGATGGCGCAACGAAGGAATGCCGGCCGATGCCAGCTATGAGGACTACTTCGACGTTGACAAGGTGTCGCGGGTCGTGGTCGACAATTCGCCCAGATACCCTGAACACACTATTGAAGAAAACGAGGAGTTCAAGGTCATCACCACGAGTTGGGGCGGAACGCAGCGGGATTTCAAGGATCAGGATTCTACGCCGGAGTTTATCGGCTACACCATCGTCGATTGGGACACGTGGACGGCCGCAAAAGCGCGCATGACTCCCACGCCCGAGCGCATTCCGTGGGACCACCTCAAGACCAATTACGAGAAGTGGAGGAAGGAAGGCCACTGGATCCTGGGGGACCTGTGGTTCAGTTTCAACCAGCTGACTTCCTACGTGGTCGGCATGGAGAGGTTCCTCATGTATCTGATCGAGGAGCCCGAACTGTGCAAGGACATGCTCCTCTACTCGCTGGACGTGAACCTCAAGCTCCTGGAAATGGCGTGGGACGCGGGCTACACGTTTGACATGCTGAACATCCGGGACGACATGGGCTACAAGCATGCCCAGTTCTTTTCGCTGAAGACCTACAGGGAGATCATCAGGCCTTCGCACCAGAAAGCGGTCGATTGGGCCCATAATCGGGGCATCAAGACACGGCTCCACTCCTGCGGCTACATCATGCCGCTGCTTCCCGAGATTGTAGACGTAGGATTTGATGCCCTGCACCCGATGGAGGTCAAGGCTGGGATGAACCCGCAGGAAGTTAAATCACGATACGGCGATCGCCTCGTTCTCCACGGCGGCTTCAACGCCGTGCTCTGGAAAGACCGTGACGCCATCACCGCGGAAATGGAACGGTTGCTTCCCGTTCTGAAGCAGTCAAGCGGCTATGTTTTCGCAGCAGACCATTCCATACCGAATGACGTCAGTCTCGAGAACATGAGCACCATCATTGCGTTGGCCAAGAAGCTGGGCAGCTTCTGAATGACAGCCGGAGCCCGATCGCTCCGCCGGACACGGCCGGGGGTGAAGACCCTTGGTTGTTGGGCATTCGCTTCAATCGGCCGGCTTCACTCCCCCGCAGCGATTTCTCTGCCCCAGCGGAAGCGCCCCTCACTCGCCTGCCCTGTTTCTTGCGCCGACCGAGATGAGGGTAACTCCGGCTGAGGAGGCATCCCCCAGGATACCCAACTCGCTCTTGAGCGCACATCTCCGGGCGGCGGTGTGGGATGTTGAAGTTGGTCTGGTTACCACTGTTCCCCCACTCCGTATTGTTGCCGGGCCGCGCGGTATGCCTCCAGCGCAGCGGGCATCTCCTTCTCAAACTGCCCGATGCGCCGTTCTTCGCGGGGATGCGTGGATAGAAACTCCAGCCCTCTGGATTTTCGGCTCGCTTCCATCCGCCGCCAGAGCCCGATGGCCTCGCGCGGGTCGTAGCCGGCCCTGGCCGCGTAAATCAGGCCAATCTGGTCCGCCTCAGATTCATGAGCCCGGCTGTAAGGAAGCAAGGCCCCCACCTGGGCACCCACGCCAAAAGCCTGAAGGGCACCGCTCCGCAATGTCGGTGAGGCCTTGGCCAGCCCCTGGGCAAGGAGTTCCTGTATGATCTCCACGCTCATCTGCTGGCTGATGCGCTCCCCGCCATGCCGAGCGACGGCGTGAGCCACCTCATGGCCGACAACCACGGCCATGCCAGCCTCGTTCTTCATGATGGGCAGGATGCCGGTGTACACCGCGATCTTACCGCCGGGCAAGCAGAAGGCATTCACCTGATCGGATTCAATCAGGGCAAACTCCCATCGGAAGTCCGGGCGGTCAGCCGCCCCGGCAATCCGCTTGCCGACACGCTCAACCACCGCCGTCATTCGGGCATCCGTGCTCCGCTTGGCCTTCGACAGGACCTCCTGGTACGCCTGGGCCCCAAGCGTCTGCTCCTGGTCGGAGGTGACCAGCATCAGCTGCCTGCGGCCGGTTTCCCTGACCGTTGAGCAGCCCAGCGAGGTCAGCACCAGACAGCATGAGACGAGAAGGGGCCATGAGAGCTGCTGAAGATGCATCGGTACGCCTCCTTGAACGCAGCGATCTCTCGCGTGCAGGGGAACGGGCAGGTCACCCGGCCCACACCGCTCTCGACCGGTACGGGTTCATCGTATCATATCATAGTCCCGCCGCTATGACGGCCAGGAGCAGGAGGGCACTTGTCGACGCCGAGCCGGAGCCTTTGGCCACGGCGATGCCGACCGTGACCTCCCGTCTCTCCGTGCCCGATTCGCCCCAGAGCTGGCCCCGACCGCTGGGCCCGTCCACCGAGCCTTGGCGTACGCCTGGTCCCGGTCTGTTTCTCCGTGCTTGCCGGTCCCGAGCCCGCAGACGGGAGTTCGAGGGCGGAGCCCCCGAGAAATCCGGACCCCAGGTCGCCTCCGGCACCGGTGTTCGATCGCCGCCATCGCCGCCGGGGTGCTGTCACGGCGGACTCAACTCGAGGACGAGTGATTGGATCTCACCGGTGAATGGGTTCGGGCTCTGATAAGGCCCGACAGCCCCGGCCGTATCACAGCCGACATCCAGCCCATCCACGGGCATGGCGGAAATGAGACCACCCGCGGCGGCTTTGGCAGCCGGCTGACCATCGATCGAAAGCGTCAGCGTGCCCTGAACGTCGAGACGGGCAGTGGCGGTGTGCGCGCCGGCGATGGCCGCGAGCGTGGTCGCCGAACCGACTTCTTCGCCGGTCCGAACCAGGAAGGTCAGCTTGCCGTCGGCCATGAACAGCGTATAACCTCGCGCCCTTCCGCCTTGGGCAATCAGAACGCCGTTCTTGGTTTCCTTGGTGTCGAACTTCGCGACAATTGTGAAGGTGCGCCCGGCGATGGCGGGTGCTTGACCACGATCGAGATGGTCGCCAGCTTTGAGTACGAATCGCCGCTGCTTGCTGAGCCCCTGCCCGGCCTTCGTCGTGCTCTTGCCTCGCCACGCCCCCAATGGAAGCACATTCGCGCGCTGCGCCCAGGCATCCCATGCGGCCGACATCATCTTCACCCGCTCGGTTTGTGCATCGGCGAGGTCATGGAGTTCGCTGCGGTCGGCCTGAATGTCGTAGAGCTCCCAGGCCTGGTTCTCCTTGGCCACGAGCTTCCAGCGGCCGTCACGGATGGCACGGTTGCCTTCATGCTCCCACACCAGAGGCTTGGCCCGGGCAAGGCTCTGACCTTCGAGAGCAGGACGCAGGCTTGTCCCTTCCATCGGCTTGATCTCCTGCCCGCGAAGCTCCTGAGGATATGCCGCGCCGGCCGCATCCACGCACGTCGCCATGATGTCCACGAGCTGGCCGGGCTGCGATTCAAGCTTCCCACGGCGCTCGGCAGGGATACCGGCAGGCCAGTGAGCGATCAGGGGAGTGCTGATCCCGCCTTCATGCACCCAGTGCTTGTACTCGCGGAAGGGAGTGTTGCTGACGTTGGCCCAGGCTCGCCCATACCCGATGTACGTGTCCGGAGGACCGGGCATGACTCCGGGACCAGTGCGGACCCATTGCCCATCACGCGTCTGCATCGGCGGCCAGATCGCGGGCTGAAGCTGGTCCCGCTTCAGGGGAACCAGGTCGGCCGGAGGCGGACCGCTGGGAGACCGGCCCATGCCCTCGGCGCAGCCACCGTTGTCCTGCAGGAAGAGAATGAGCGTGTTGTCGAGGCGGCCGTCTTTCTTCAGCTGGGCCACGACGCGCCCGATGCCCTGGTCCATGCAGTCAACCATGGCCGCATACACCTCCATGCAACGGGCCTCCCAGGCCTTGTCTTGGACATCTTGCCATGCGGCGGCACCGGCCGAAAGCTCGGCCGTCGCAGGGATGAGGCCCAGCTTCTTCATGCGCCCGAACCTCGCTGCCCGAACGGCCTCGTAGCCCTGGTCGTAGCGGCCCTTGTACGTCGCGACGTCCTTCTCCATCGCGTGCATCGGCCAGTGGGCCGCGGTGTAGGCCAGATAGAGAAAGAACGGCTTCTCCGGCGACTCCTGGGCATGCAGCTGGAGATAGCGCACCGCGTTGTCGCTGATGGCGTCGGTGTAGTAGAACTGGGCCGGCCGGTACTCGGAGTCGTTCTCAGGAGTGATGAAAGTGTTCTGCCGGCACAGGGTCGTAGGGTCATAGTAACTCCCGGCCCCGGTGATCGTTCCGTAAAACTTGTCGAACCCGCGCTGCACGGGCCAGCAGGAGGAGTCCGCCCCGGGGCCGGCATGCCGGGTGACGTGCCACTTGCCGCACATGTACGTGCGATAACCCGCCGGCCGCAGTACCTCTGCGATCGTCACGCAACGATCGTTTAGCCCACCGCGATAGCCGTCATATCCGTTGTCGCTGGTCATGTGCCCGACGCCGGCCTGATGAGGATGCAGGCCAGTGAGAAGCGAGGCTCGCGTGGGGCAGCAGCGCGCGGTGTTGTAGAACTGCGCGAACCGGACGCCGCCGGACGCAAGCGCATCGAGATGAGGCGTCTGGATTTCACCGCCATAGCAGCCAAGGTCGGAGAAACCCATGTCATCACTGAGAATGACGATGATGTTCGGCCTTTCCGCGGCGAAAGACGGACCGCAGAAACCACTGAGGACGGCCACAAGCCATGCGAGGAAGTGCTTCATGGTCTCACCCCTATACGGCGTCGAGGGTCGCGGTTGCAGACGTTGGACGATCCCATTCGCTTTGCCTGCTCCGCCTGAGCCGGCTCATCGGTCGGGCCCTTCTTCTGCAAGCGAACGCCGGTCGTATTGTAGCCGAGGTCGACTCCCCTACGACAGTCCGTCCATGGTGGTCTGCGGCTCGATCAGCGCATGCACCCCTGCCCACCCAGCCCGGCAGTTTGATCCGGACTGAGCATCTGCAGACGACACGGTCAGAAGGACGGCTGCCCCGTCCGCGGACAACAACCTCAGGCTATGCCACTCGCAGCGCCTGGTCACCACGAGAACCCAGGAACCTGGGAAGCTCTTGAGCGATGTTCTCAGCCAAGCCCCTGCCGCCTCGAGCCAGAGAGCCGACGTGCGCATGCGGCTTCCATCAGGCCTTGGCACGGGCTCTGATTCGTCTATAATGCGCCGCGCCATCGGACAGTCATCGGTGGCGAGAACCTGCACGGCACCGCCGCCCCCGGTCAGCGTGTGCGACGAGATGGTCAAATCAAGGAGACTGCATGAGTAGCCCGATCAGCATTATGCCCTGCCTCGACATGCAGAACGGCCGTGTCGTCAAGGGCGTTCATTTCGTCGAAATCAAGGATGCAGGCGATCCAGTCGAGTGTGCCTTGGCGTACTGTGAGGGGGGGGCGGACGAGTTGGCCCTGCTGGATATCACCGCCACCGTCGAGGGGCGCGACACGATGCTGGACGTTGTTCGGCGCGTGGCCGACGCAGCCACCGTGCCGTTCACCGTTGGCGGGGGCATTCGCGATGTCGCCTCCGCCGCGGCGGTTCTGAAGGCCGGAGCCGACAAGGTCTCGGTCAGCAGCGCCGCCTTCCGGAAGCCGTCGATCGTCAGGGAGATGATCAAGGAATTCGGCCCCGACCGAATTACCGTGGCCATCGACGTGGACCGCAACGAGGCCATGCCCTCCGGCTATGAGGTGTACATCGACGGCGGCCGCACCGCCACCGGGACGGATGCCGTTGAATGGGCCCGGACTGTCGACGGCTTCGGTGTCAGAGTGATCCTGCCCACCAGTAAGGCCGGGGATGGCGCCAGGACAGGCTATGATCTCCCTGTCATCCGGGCCATGGCGAAGGCTGTATCCGGCCGGATAGTTGCGTCGGGCGGGGCGGGCAAGCTGGAGCACTTCTACGACGCCGCCATGGCCGGGGCTACCATTCTGCTGGCCGCGTCGGTCTTCCATTTCCACACCATCGACATCCCGGAACTGAAAACCTATCTCCGCGGCCGCGGGCTGAATGTCAGGATGTAGCCATCGTCTACCGCAAGGTGATGGTCGCCGGCGTTGGGCCGCGACGGGGCCGTCGCATGCGACCATCACGCCCGCGCCGGCAGGGGGCACAGTTCGTACAACGTCGGATCGATGTCTACAGACTTCGCGAGCGGGTCACACCACCGCAGAACGACTCCTGTCCCCGGCCTGCGGCCACCTTAACGATATCCCTTGGCGCTCAGCCCCACCACCGCATCCACATTCTCCGCCGAGATCACCGTCGCTCCGACATCGACATTCGATGGTCGGATGCCGTATCGGCAGAACAGCGACAACTGGACGACCGGATAGAAGCCCTGAATGTACGGCTGCTGGTCAATCGTAAACCTGATGTGGCCAGCCTTGATCAGTCTCAGGATTTGCGGCGAGAGATCGAAGCCGGCGGCCGCGTACCCCTTGCCCGCGAAGTGCTTCTCGATCGCCAGCCCGGCTCCTTCCGTGTCCGCCTGCCCGGTGCAGAGCACGACCTTGATCTCCGGATTCTCCTTCAACACCGCGGCAATGACCTCGGCCGAGCCCTCCGGCGTCGTGCCGGTGACCACCCGCTTCCAGGTAACCCCTCTCTCCTTCAGCACATCCTGCTCGCCGCGAAGCCGGTCCTCGAGCGCCGAAATACTGTCGGAGTGTACGGTCATCAGGATCTTGCTGTTGTCCGGAATGAACTTCGACGCCCGCTCACCCACGCTGCGCCCGGCCTTGTACAGATCCTGGCACACCGCGCTGAGCCGACGGTTCGGTGTCTGGTTGTCGTCGGTGTTAAACGCAACAACCGGAATTCCCCTATCCATGGCCTCGGCCACGACGCCGTCGAACGCCTCCGCGTCGATGAGACAGACGGCGATCCCGTCATACCCGTCAGCCACCGCCTTGCGAACCATCTCCGCCTGGGCTCGGAGATCGACCTCCGGCGTACCCACGAAGATGCACTTCACGCCCATCTTGGCGGCCGCGTCGGCCATGCCCTTCTTGACGGGCTTGAAGAAGTCCTCGTCCACGCAGGTGGCGACAAACGCGAAACGCAGTGGCTCGCTGGACGCATCCAACAGGTCCCCTCGACCGGTGTGCGAGCAGCCGGCGGCGCAGGTCAGCGCGGTACTGACCATTCCAGCGATAAGACAGCGCATGGAGTTCCTCATCGTTGGCTTCTCCTTTGTGCCCGAGAACACGGATGCCGATGCCCGCTCACCGGCCGGTGCCAGACGGTACCACACTGTTCTCCCGCGATCAGCGAAAACCACGTACCAGGTCTTCGGACCTGCGGCGTCAAGAGGTCTTGCACCGCCTCGGCTCGCCGGAGGCATTCTATGGGCTCACAGAGGCGGTCACAAGCGGGACCGAGACCCAAACGTGCCAGCACCTCTGTGATACCAGGCATGAGGTGACCCCGCCAGTTGGAGTGAATCGGTAGCTATCAGATGGGTGTCCGGGTATCGATGCATCTTCCGTACGGCCTTGCTGTATAAGGAGCTAGAGACCACCGGAACGTCGATCCTGCAAGTGGTCGAGAGTCGGACGCGTCTTTTTTTTCGGTTTTTTGACAACAAACCAGTAACGAAAGGTAATTCCGGCGTCTATTAGTACAGAGGCCTCTCTCCCTGCGCCCGTGGCCGTCCTGGGCGGCCGGTGTCTGCTATGGAGTCTGGGAAGTGGTAGGCAATCGAATCGGCGAGATCCTGGTTGAATTGGGTTACTTGACGCCCGACCGTCTAGCCCAGACCATCCACGCCGGAAACGGCGACGATCTCCGAACCGGCGAACGGCTTTGTCGACTTGGCCTGATCCGTGAAGAGGATCTGGTCCACGCCCTGGCCATCCAGTCCGGGATTCCGCACGTCGACCTTGGGACTGTTGAGGTTGGGCAGGAAGCGTTGCGCTGTCTGCCGCCCGATCTGGCCCAGCGCTACCGGGCCCTGCCGCTGTCGATGGCGGAAGGGCGGATCCACCTCGCGATGGCCGACCCTTTCAACCTCCGGGCCGTCGAGGATATCAGTGCGGTATGTGGGCTGGAGGTCGTTCGCCACTTTGCCCGACCGAGCGAGCTGCTCGACGCCCTCCGCAGGTACTACGGCACGTCCGCGGCTCGCATGGCCGACTCGCTGGCCAACGGCAGCACGGATGCGGAAGCAGTCGAGGGCGGCGATCTCGTCGGCCACCTGCACGAGTTGGCCCGAGAGCCGTCCCTGATCAACCTGGTCAACCTGATCATCCTGGAGGCCGTCCAGGACAAGGCGAGCGACATCCATATTGAGCCCTTCGAACGAGAGCTGAAGGTGAAGTACCGGATCGACGGCGTACTGCACGAGATGGCTCCGCCGTCGAAGCACTTGCAGGCGGCCATCATCAGCCGCATCAAGATCATGGCCCAGCTCAACATCGCCGAGCGATTCCTGCCCCAGGACGGGCACATCAAATTCAACGCTCCGAGCGCGAGTGTGGATATCCGTGTCTCGACCGTGCCGACGATGTTCGGTGAAAGCGTGGTGATGCGCATCCTGGACCGAACGGCCACGATGCGCCAGCTCGGGGAACTCGGTTTGGGCGACGATCTGCTGGCCGCATTCGGGGCGACGCTCCGCAGACCGCACGGGATCATCCTCGTGACCGGCCCCACGGGCAGCGGAAAGACCACCACCCTCTACGCAGCCCTCAACCACATTTACACACCCGCCAAGAAGATCATCACCATCGAGGACCCGGTTGAGTTCCACCTGGAAGGCGTCAACCAGATCCAGGTCAACGTCAAACGTGGACTGACCTTCGCCAACGGCCTCCGTTCGATCCTCCGCCAGGACCCGGACATCGTCATGGTCGGGGAGATCCGCGACGGTGAGACCGCGGACATTGCGATCCGCAGCGCATTGACCGGCCACCTGGTTCTGTCGTCACTGCACACCAACGATTCGGCCGGGGCGATTACCCGGCTCCTGGATATGGGTATCGAGCCATTCCTGCTGGCCACCACGGTTGAAGCGGTGATCGCCCAGCGGCTCGTTCGAGTCGTCTGCGACCGGTGCGACGAGGTGTATCAGCCCGCCGCTCGCACCCTGGAACAACTCGGTGGCGACGCGGTGACCTTTGGCGGGAAAGAGCTGCACCGCGGGCGCGGATGCCAGGACTGCCGCAACACCGGCTACCGCGGGCGAATCGGCATTTTTGAGATGATCCGCCTGACCGACGCCGTGCGCGAGATGCTCATGAATCGACCGTCGAGCAGCCAGATCCGACGAGCCGCGAACCATAACTTCACCAGCATGAGACAGGACGGCTATCGCAAGGTCCTCGACGGGGTGACCACCCTCGAGGAGGTCTGGCGCGTAACCCAGGACGCACAACAGGAAAACGGCACTCCGGTGCCGGCGTGACTTGGTCTCCCCGCCCGCAAGGCGCGAGCCGTGTGTTCACCAGGCTTCGAGTGGCAAAGGGTCAACTGGAAGAGTGCTGGAGGCAGAGGCATGCCCAGCTTCTCGTACCGGGCGATGACGGTGGAAGGGCAGGATGTAAGCGGGGTCGTCGAGGCGACGGACCGCGCCGAAGCGCTCCGCGAACTGGTGACCCGAGGGACCTGCGTGACCGAACTCGCCGAGAGGGACGAGCGGTCTCTGCTCGGTTTCAGCCGCCGCGAGGGCTGTGGGCAAATTCGCATCCGATCCAAGCAGGTGGCCGTCCTGACTCGGCAGTTGGCCACTTCGCTGGAGGCCGGGCTGCCTCTGATGAGCGCCCTTCATGTGGTGGGAAGCGAGATCGACCACTCGCCCACGCGAACCCTGCTTTGCCGACTGGGGCAGCGTGTGCAGGAAGGGGCGAGTTTCTCCGATGCCCTGGCCGAACATCCCAAGGTTTTCAGTCCAATGTACGTTCGCCTGGCCCGGGTGGGCGAAACCGGCGGCATGCTCGACGTGGTGCTGGGCCAGCTGGCTGACATGCTCGAACGAGCCGCCGACCTGCGTGAGCGGGTCAAGACCGCCTCGATCTACCCAGCCATCCTCACTGTCGTCGGCCTGGCCTCCATCGTGGTCATTGTGACGTTCATCGTACCCAGGATTCTCGAGTCCTTGGGCACGGATGCCGTCTCCCTGCCGCTGACGACACGCATGCTCATGGCGATCAGTGACTTTGTGGGAGCCTACTGGTGGCTGCTGCTGGGCGGGGCTGCCGCGGTCTCCGCCGGGTTCCGCCAGATCGTGCTCCGCGGTCCGGGACGACCTGGTTGGGACGCTCTCAAGCTGCGGATGCCCATTCTCGGGCGGCTCATCCGGCAGACGGAGGCGGCTCGTTTCGCCCGAAGCCTGGGCATCCTGACCAAGGCCGGGGTGTCGATCACGACGGCCATGGCGGTGGTCCTCGATACCCTCCAGAACACCGTGATCCGCAACGCGGTGAGCGAACTGGCCCGGTCAATCCAGGGCGGTGAGTCTATCGCGATGCCGCTGCAGCGAAGCGGCCTGTTCCCACCGTTGCTGGTGCAGATGGTGCGGGTGGGCGAGAACACCGGCCGGCTCGATGAGATGCTCCTGCGCTCGGCAAACGTCCACGAGTCGGAAGCCAAGGTCACCCTCGACCGGCTGGTCGGCGTGCTGCCCGTACTGCTGATTCTGGTGCTCGCGTGCGTGATCGGTTTCATCGCGGGCGGGCTGATCCTGGCTATCGTCGAGTTTCAGAGCATGGGCGTGGGAGGCATGCCGGGAAGATGAAGAGGCGGCGGCCAGGCCGGCGCCGCGAGCGCGCCGGAGGACGCGGTACGACCAATGAACGGTCCGGACCGGACCAAGGAGACGGCTATGCGAAGCGGAGCACGGAGACGTGAAAGACGAAAACGGGATGCGTTCACGCTGATCGAGTTCCTAGTGGTCATGACGATCATCGGCATTCTGGCCGCCCTGATCGTGCCGCGGTTCATCAATCGGGCCGGCGAGGCGAAGGCCGTGGTCGCCAAGCAGAAGATCGCCGTCCTCGAGCAGAAGGTGGTCGAGTTCCAGGCGGACTGCGGGCGGTTGCCAACCGCCCAGGAAGGTCTGCGGGCCCTGGTTCGTCAGCCCGCCGACGCCGGCCAGAAGTGGAAAGGCCCCTACGTCAAAGAGAAGGACATTCTCGATCCGTGGGGCACCGAGCTGGCCTACCTGACACCGGGCCGCCACAACGCGGACTTCGACATCTTCACCCTTGGCGCAGACGGCCAGGAAGGCGGCGAAGGTGAGAACGCCGACCTCGGTAACTGGTAAAGACTGCTGCGGCGCGAGATGCGTCGGCTTGCCGACGTGCCGGGCGCGAACGGCGTTCACGCTCGTGGAACTGCTCGTCTCCCTCGCATTGCTCGCCGTGGCGGCCGGAATCATCGTTCCGCGCATGTCGCGTTCCATGGGACGCAGCGAACTCCGTGAGACGACCGGGCAATTCGCCTACACCGCCAAGGCCGCTCGACAGTATGCGATGGCCCGCCGGCAAGCCTGCACTATGGAGATTGACCTGGACCACGGCACCTACGCCGTAACCGAGCTGCACGGCACGGGGAAGGAGAGAGCCTCGCAACTGACGCAGACCTCGTGGCTGAAAATCGGGCGTTGGCCCGGCAGCATACGCGTGAGCGCCTACCAGACTCCCGATGGCCTGATGGCGATGACCGGAATCCAACGATTGAGCTTCCTGCCCGACGGGACGACCAGCGGCGCATCGATCCGATTCGTTCACGAGACCGACGAGTACCAGGTCATTGTACACCCCCATAGCGGACAGGTGGTTCTCGGAGATGCGACCACCACAACGTTCGCCGAAGACCAGTACGACCTGGGCGACTGACATGGAGACCGGCATGACTCGGACGGCAATACCAACAGACGGGCGGAGCGAGCGGCTCGCCTTTTCTCCTTCCTCCCGCGCAGGGATGGACAAGACGGCGGTCCGAGCGATGACGCTGATTGAGGTGCTCGTGGCTATGACCTTGCTCAGCACTTGTGTGGCGGGACTGATGGCCTCGGCGACACTGGCGACGCGCAATGAGCAGAGGTGTGGACAACGCGTGGCGGCCATGTACCTGGCCCAGGAGAAACTGGCAGAAGTCGAGATGATCGGTGCTCACGTCTGGATGCTCGGGCATCCGACCGAAGGGACGGAGGGCCGCAACGAAACCACCTACGATTGGACGATCGACATCAAGCAGCAGTCGATGGGCGAGCTGTTCACCGTTCAGGTGAAGGTGGAGTGGGGTGGCCCCAGCGGCGGCGAAGTGTCGCTGGAGACATGGCTGAACGACTATCAGGCCAAATACGCAGAGACCGAAACGCGAAGCGACCAGGAGACAACGGAGCGCCGGTGACAAGCGAGGACAGGAGTGAGGAGGCTCCGCCGATCACCCGGCGCGTGAAGTGGAAAGAGGAAACGGACAGGTACCGAACGCTGGTCAACGAACGCTGTCTTGGGTGCCGAGGGATGCATCGATCGTGTGACAAGAAGAGAGTAACGCCTTGGTCAACGGGTGCGAGAGTGGGGCCCGCCTGCCGCAGTGTCCACGCGTTCACGCTGGTTGAGGTCATCGCGGCTCTGACCATTTCCGCCATGCTCCTGGTGTCGGTCGTAAGTACGACCCGAGCCCTCTCCAGCACTCGCCAGAATGTCGAACGACGGGTCGACCAGAGGGCCACGGCCCGACACGCGATGGAGACGATTGTGGCCGCACTGCGCAACGTCCGCCGCGACCCGGCCAAGGAGCGGCCGGTCGTCATCGGTCGCAGTGGCGGCCGGGGCTCGGGCAACGATCGCATCGATCTGCTGGTGATCAGCGATGTGCGCGGCCGGCCGGAAGGAGCCGAATCAGACCAGTACGAGCAGAGCTTCTATCTGGCCGAGTGTCCCGGACGGCCCGGCCTCGTGTTGCTGAGCCGAAAGGACCACGCCCTCGACGATCATCCCCAGGAGGGCGGCGTCGGCACCATCGTGGCCGAGGGAATGATGACGCTGTCGTTCACCTACTACTCCGGTGCCGAATGGCGGGATGAATGGTCGGACCTGGAGGTCCGTGCACCCCAGGCGGTGCGGGTCACGCTGAGCACCATGCCGGCCAACCTGACAGAGGCGCAGGATTCGGGGGAACCGGCGGTGCTCTCGACCATCGTCGCTCTGCACGCCAATGAGCCAGTCGACGACCGGGCGGCAGATCGCAAGAGGCGAGAGGAAGCGAGCCCCGGCCCTGGTCCCAGTCCAGGAGGGCCGCCCTCGTGAAACGGCATCGGTCTCGCCGAGCACCTTCGCCTTTCCCGGGCCTCAGCCCGCGGTGCAAGCCGACCACGCACGACCCGCGGCGACCCGCGGCCGCTCTGATCTTCGTGCTGTGGTCGATCGCTCTGCTGTCGCTGCTCGCCGGCGGACTGAGCTTCGCGATTCGCCAAGACATGACCATCTCGGGCATCCAGCGCGATCGGCTGACCGCCCACTGGGCGGCCCGAGCCGGCGTGGAAACGGCCGTCGCGACGATCATGGATCAGACCAGTTCGGTGCAGGCCGAGACCGATCTCTGGTACGACGATCCGGTCACGATGCAGGACATCAGGCTGACCGGCGGCAGGTTCAGCGTCTTCCACGGCAACTATGGCGATCTGCCCCAGATCCAATACGGCGCCAGCGACGAAAACGCCAAGCTCAACGTGAACAACGCAAGTCGCGAGCAACTGATGAAGCTGCCGCACATGACCAGCTACATCGCCGGAGCGATCATCGAGTGGCGCGGAGGGAACACGAATCAGGAATCGCAGGCGGATGGAGTGGGCCGGGGCTATTACACCGGCCTGGCTCATCCGTACACGATGCGCGACGGACCGGTCAAGACGGTGCGCGAACTGCTTCTGGTTCGCGGAGTGACACCAGAACTGCTTTACGGTGAGGATGCCAACGGCAACGAGATCCTCGACCCCAATGAGGACGACGGCGACGCCAGTGACCCGCCGGACAACGCCGACGGCCGTCTCGATCGCGGCTGGTTCTCCTACCTCACCGCGTACAGCTACGAGAAGAACATCAATGCCAGCGGCCAGAAGCGCCTGAACCTGAGCTCCGCCGATGCGAACACGCTGAAGAGCCGCCTGGGGCTGCCCAGATGGGCGGCGGAGTCGATCGTCAAGGCCCGGGAACAGAAGAAGTTCGAGCATCTGGCCGACCTCCTGGACGTTCAACGCGATCCGAGCATCGCCATCGACTTGTCGGAGGAATCCAGCGACAGTCCTGCCAACGATCAGCCGGTCACCGCCTCTGTGTTCGCCAGTATTGTCGACGACCTCACGCTCAAGGACGCCGAAACCCTGCCCGGACGAGTCAACATCAACACGGCGCCGCGGGCGGTCATCCGGGCTCTGCCCGACGTGGGCGACGAGCTGGCCGACGCGATCGTTCGCTACCGTGAAGGCGGTGGTGTGTATACCTCGATCGGCGACCTGCTGAGCATCAGCGGAATGACCAAGGACAGGTTCGCCAAGCTCGAGGACAGTGTGACCGTGCGGTCCTGGGTTTTTCGCATCCAGAGCCATGGCTACACGGAGTCGGGCCTCGCCGAAGCGACGATCGAATGCGTGGTGGACCGCGGGTCCAAGGTGCCGCGGATCCTGTACTGGCTGGAGTCCTCACCTTGATGTGGGACCGCAGGTGCGCCTATGAGTGAACGGGCCGCAATTGGCATACACACGTACGGAAACACGGCGCGACGCGTGGAGCTGCGTCAGGCGGGCCAGAGGATCGAAGTCGTCCGAATGGAGCGTCTGCTGCTGGATCGGCCGGGAGCGAAACCTCCGACTTCATCGGCAGGTCGGGCTCCCGGCGAAAGCCCGAGTCCTCCCGAGAACCCGCACCGAGGAAACGGCTCATCGCGAGGCATGACCACCGTTTTCGCATCCCTTCCCGCCCCGGATGTGATGAGTCGATGGTGGAACATGCCGGACGCCGACGAGCAGAGACTCCGGCAGATGGTCTCCCATCGTCTGGAGGCGGATCTGCCGCTGCCCATCGACCAGCTGACCTGGGAATGCCGAAGACTCCACGGTGCCCCGGCAGGCCCGCAGGGCCGATGGGTGCTCACCCAGGCGGCTCCACGCGACCGGGTCGCTCGGGATATGGCTGCTCTCGCCGCCGCCGGTCTTCGTGTGGATGCCATGACCACCGAGGCCGAGGCCGTCGGGGCCCTGTATCGACACGGCATCAACCACTCCTGCCATCCTGGGACCGAGGGGATCGTCCTGGCCACGGCAGACGAGTGGGTCATTGCCGTGCTGACCGGGGGACTCACCCGATCGGTGCGCCGGATCCGCGTCGCGGCCGACGACCTGGACGTTACCTGTCGCGAGTGCCGTCAGGCGATCGAAGCGGAGGTCCCCCTTCGCGAAGTGCACCGGTTGCTGTGGTGCGGCTCGTCGGAGACGACCCCGGCTCGCCAGAAGGCGGCCGAGTCGTTGGGCCTGACGGTCGAAGTGGTCGAGCCCCACCGACAACTCGTGGAGGTCGGCGGAACCGCGCTCACTTCAGGTCAGCTTGCCGCTTTCGGCCCGGCACTGGGACTGGCGCTGGCAGGGCTGCTCGAGCATAACACGGTTATTCGCCTGGCCGGGCGCGAACAGGACAGGATCGAGGCCGGACGCAGGCGGGTCGAGTCGCTGCTGCGCTATCCGTGGGCGTGGATGGCCACGGCCATCGGTTTGCTCATCGTGACCCTGATCATCCATGTGGCTGCGATCAAATGGGAAACCCGGCAAATGCAGACCCTGCTGAAGGGATGGGACAAGACCCAGTCAACGGCGGCCAGGATCGAGCCCAAGTACCGAGCCCTGCTTCGGCTGGAGAAGTACCGAATCGACGTCGAGGGCACGATCGCCGACCTGTGCCGCGTGGTCCCCGACAGCATTGTGATTTCCTCGATTCAGCTGTCGCGCGAGCAACGACTGGTCATCAAGGGCACGGCCAGCGACCCCAAGGCGATCTTCAAGCTGGCGGACGACCTGCGAACCGGCGAACGATTCGCGTCGGTGAATCCCGAACGAAGCGAACCCGGCCAGGGTGGCAGCTTCACGCTGACCGCCGACCTGGCAGACGTCAGGAGGCTCACCGCCGGTCTCCCACGAGGTGGCCTATGAACATGAGCGATCGGGACAGGCGTGCACTGGTGCTCGGCGGAGTCGCGGTCGGCATGATCGCCGTGTACCTCGTCGCGCTCAATCCGCTGGTGAGCCGATACAACGACATGCTGGCCGACCATGAGCAAGCCGCGGCCAAGGTCGCCCGGATTCTCGGCGAGGAGCGCAAGGCCGCTGATCAGGCCCGGCAGATCGCCGAATGGGAGCGCAAGGCCGGCCAGCTCTCGGAGCCAAAGCCCTACAGCGAACAGATCACGTCCGTGAGCTATAAGCTGGTGGCCGCCTATCAAGCCAGCGGCATGCAGGTGAAGAACTCGAACTGGACCCACCCGATACCCTGGCCGGATGACCGCACCCTGTCCTTGGCGACCATCCGCATCGACGCCGAGGCCGATTGGGAGAACGTCTTCAAGTTCGTCGCCGCGGTCTACCGGATCGAGGGCGTCATGAGCATCGACCGACTGGAACTGGCCGGCGACTCCAAGAAGCCCGGCCCGCTCACTGTGAAGCTGGCCGTCTCCGTCCTGGTTCGCAGCGAGGGTGACAACCGATGGGCAAGCTGACCTTCGTGAGCCAACACGCCCGCCGCGTCTCAATCGTCATGATGGCGGTTGCAGCGCTGATGCTCATCGACGGCGTGTACCAGACATCCATGCATCTCAGGTGGCGGCATTGGCTTCCGGCGACGCTTGCCGCGGGTGGCACGACCACTCAGCCGGCCGGCAGCCAGCCGACCGAGAGCCCGCCGTCGGGCAGCCGGCCCGCGACCAGCCGGCCCGCGGAAACACGGCCCTCGGGCACCCGACCAGCCGCGACGCAACCGGCGGTCGCGCCCACGGCCACGCAGGCAAAGGCAAGGCCTCCGGCCCAGCCGTCGGCGAACCCATCTGAGCCGCCGGCGGTGAGTGCCGCAATCAGGAAGCGGAGCATCTTCGCTCCGCCCCGGCCCAAGACCCCGAGGCCAACACTCACCGGTGTCCTGGGGCGTGTCGCGCTCTTCAGGACTGCCGACGGCAAGACCGTTGGCATCGCCGAGGGCGAGTCTGGCCACGGCATGAAAGTGAAGACGATCCGCGATTACGAGGTGGTCGTGGAGTACGAAGGCAAGACCGACACGATGAAGTTGTTCAGCGATCCAGGTTCCTCGGGATCGCCAGCACCGCGAACAGAAACCGAACCGGACCGAAGGAGTAGGCGATGAGTTCGTTCGTTCGAAAGTGCAGCGTAATCGGATGGTTGGCGTTGACGATCGTCGGGCTGGACATCACGCTGGCGGACGCGCAGGGCCAGCAGTCAACACAGGACAGACCGGCATCGGCACCGGCGGCCGCTCCGGCATCGGCGACCCGCGTGGCGCCCGCTTCCCAGCCGGCCACTCCGGCGAGAATACCCATCTCGTTTTCCAACACCCCGCTCAGCGAGATCGCCAAGTTCCTCACCGAACGCATGGGCAAGCCGGTGATTGTCGCCAAGGAAGTGCAGAGCACCCAGGTGACGCTGGTCAACCCCAAGCCGATACCCGTAGAGGAGGCCCTCGATATCCTCGCAACCGCCCTGCACGAAGCGGGCGTGGCCATCGAGGAGCGCGAACGGACAATTCACCTTATTCCCATTGCCCAGGTCAGTCGAGCTCAGATCCGCACTGTCCCGGCCGACGTTGATCTCGCCACGGTGAAACCCGCCAGCCAGATCATCCGCAAGATCTTCGAGGTCAAGCACTATGATCCCACGAAACTGGTGGACGTGCTCAAGCCGCTGACTCCAAGCTACGGGCACATCACCGCCGAGCCATCCACCGGCCGGCTGATCGTGGTCGCCGCAGTCGAGCAGCTGAAGGTCATGGCCCAGGTCATCGCCGAACTCGACCGGCCGGACGTCAGCGGCGGCGAACTCCGCGTTTTCCCCGTCGAGCATGTGGATGTCTATGAGATCATCCCCTTGCTCCAGAAGCTGATCGCCGGTTACCTCGGCAGCGAAGTCAAGACCATCACCTCGGGCGGAACCGAGGGCAGCCCATCACCCGGTGGGCCGCCCTCCGGCTCGCCGAGCGATGGCCGACGACCAGGTGGCGGGCCGAGCGATCAGAGCAGCGCCGCCCCGGCATCGGCCGGAGCGATACTGGTCAAAGGCGAGAAAAAGCCCGTCCTGATCATTCCCGAGCCTCGCCGCAAATCGATCGTGGTCGCGGCCCCGTCCAATGTGCTTGCCCAGGTCGAGGTCTGGATGAAATCGCTCGACCAGGAGAAGCCGCCCAGCGCCCAGGAGGAAATCGTCGAAGTCCGGTACGGCAACGCCCAGGACCTCGCCACCCAGCTCACCGCAATGCTGAGCAATATCCCCGACGAGACCCTGCGCAGCGCCCTGCGCATCTTCCCGTTCGCCGGATCCGGCCGACTCATGATCGTAGGCTCAGAGAAGAACCGGAGGATGGTCAAGGAGTGGCTCAAGGAAATCGACGTGCCGCCTGGTGAGCGGGTCACGCGAACGTTCAACCTCAAGAACGCCGACGCCCAGCAAATCACCGACAACATCAAGGAGCTGTTCCAGGACAGCACCGGATCACGCGGGTACAGCATATTCAGCGACTACTATGACGACTACTACTCCAGCCGGCGGCGGAGCACGACCGATCGGACCAAGGTCACCGTGACCGCCAATACGCGCAACAACAGCGTCACCGTGGCGTCCTCCCCCGAGATGATGGAACGGATTGCCAAGCAGATCGAGGAGTGGGATCGGCCGCTCGCCGGAGACGAGGCCGCCCCGCGGATCTTCCATCTCAAGTGCGCCGACCCGGACAAGACCAAGACCCTGCTGGAAAGCCTGTTCACCAAGAAAGACCGGCCGATCTTGGACTGGTTCGGGCGGATGACTTCCTCCGACGCTCAGGCCACACCCGTCGGACGGCTCTTTGGACAGTTCCGCTTCGAAGCCTACCCGGAAACCGGCAAGCTCCTCGTCGTCAGCAAGAACCCGGAGAACTACACCGTCATTGAGAAGATGATCGAGGAAATCGATCGGCCCCAGACCGTCGGACTACCCCGTATCATCCAGCTCAAGTTCGCCGACGCAGAGACCCTCGCGGAGCAACTCAATGCCCTGCTCAACGCCCCCGGCACGCCGACTTCGATCCTCCGTCGCGGCCACTTGGGCACCTTCATGGAGTCCACCGACAAGCAGTCACCCTTCAACTCCAACACCGACCAAGCCCGGAACCCGGCAGACCAGCAGAACAAGCAGTCCACCCCGACTCAGATGCAGTTCTGGTGGCAGAACCCGCCGGCCGACATCAAGGTCAAGCAACCCAGCAACCTGGTGGGCAAGCTGCGCATCGTGCCGAACGTCGAGCAGAACAGCCTCCTGGTGGTCGCGCCGGAAGAATACGCGGAAGCCATCGACAAGTTCGTCCGCGACCTGGACAAGCCCGGCTACCAGGTCCTGGTCCGTGCGGTCGTCGCCGAAATCACGCTCAACGACTCGATGAGCCTGGGTTTCCGATTCTCCACCGATACCTCGGCCTTCACCACCGGCGATTCGCTCATCACCGAGAACGCGCTCCGCGGCCTCCTCACCTACGACTACAAGGACCAGTTCGGCACACACCAGACGCTCACCCTGAACGTGCCTGTCAACAACCTCCTCAGTCTGCTGGGCAAGGTCACGAACCTCAAGATCAAGAGCGAGCCCAAGATCCTCACCGCCGACAACGTCGAGGCTCAGTTCTTCGACGGCCAGGACGTGCCATTCATCAAGAACACCCTGACCTCCGACGTCGGCTCGCAGACCCAGGCCTTCGACTATCGAGCGGTCGGCATGCGGCTGCGGGTTCGACCGCACATCACCAAGGAGAAGAACGTCGACCTCACCGTCAATCTCGAGGTGTCGAACATCGTACCCGGCCAGACACTCTTCGGCGGCGCGATCATCGACCGCCGCGAAACCACGACGCGCATCGTCCTCGAGGATGGCCACACCTTCCTCATCAGCGGAATTATACGGGAGCAGGACGGAACGATCGTCCGCCGGTTTCCCGGCTTAGGCGATATTCCCGGGCTGGGCGAACTCTTCAAGCATCGCGAGACCACCAAGGTCAACACGGAACTGCTCGTTTTCCTGACACCGTACGTCATCGGCCCGCAGGACCCGCGGGGGCCAATCGAATCCGTTCCTCAGGATCGGCTCGAGCGCCAGTTCCCGTCCGGGGGCGGTGTCGAGGATGTCCAGAAACCTGAGGTGGTCCCTGCCACCCCTGTCGGTGCCTTGATCAGATGATTCGAAAGACGTGGAACATGATCACGAGATACCCCCGGCAACACAGCGTTCGCGCTTCCCGACGATCAGCGCCCCTCCGGGCCGCTTGCCTGTGGCTCTGGGCCATGGGGGGGCTCGCTATGACCGGTTGCCACTCCGCCGGCACGGCCCCGACGATTGAGCCGGACCAGCAATCGCAGGCCGACCGGCAGCGGCAGCTCTTCGGCGAGTTCGATATACCACGCAAAATCGGCACTGTTGAAAACGTCGGTCTGCAGATCCCCGTCATCTCGCCCGACGGCCGGCAGATGCTTTACCTGCGGACCGACTGCGAGTCTCTCTCTCCGATGACCCTGCTCGGCTCGACCGCTCCGCAAGACACGCCTCCCGAAAGAACGCTCTCGATCTGGGTGCGACCGGTCGAAGGCACGGGAGTCGGCCAGCAGTTGTCGAAGTGCAGCTGGGCTCACTCGCCCACATGGTCGGATTCCGGGGCGGCCGTCGCATGCGTTGCGAGCAACCCGCCCCACTGCGATATCGTGCACATCGACATGGCCACCGGTAAAGCGACGATCCTCGGCCTTCTCGGAACGGTCAATTGCCTTCCACGATTCGACGTTGACGACCGGACCCTGCTGTTTTGCTCGGGCGAGCGGGCCAAGGGGCCCTTCCACGTATACCGCCAGACGCTCGACGCAGCCCCGGTGGCCCTCTCTCCTCCAGGCAGCGATTGTCTATTCCCCGTTAGGTCAGAAAAAACCGGTCGCGTGCTCTGTGCACGAGCTGATACCAGGTACATGCACTGGGCGACTTGCGACACAGACAGCATCACCGACCTGATTCCGAAGTGCGGTCTGTCCGGCCGTCCACTGCTGCTTCAGACCTGGGCGGGGATCGCCTCGCCGCTTTCGCCCGATCGCGGGGCGGTTCTCTTCTTTGACACAGGACAAAACCGGATCGCCGTACTGCACGCCGCCCAGCGGCTGGTGCGACGGCACCGGTCGGGCAGTATCGCCGCCTGCTGGATCGACGAGCAGACCATCGCCCTTGCAACCCCGGAGGCCGTTTTCGTCGTCAACACGACCACCGGCGTGAGCACCTCGCTCTTCAGCGGTTCGTGGATCCCCTCCCGCTACGTACCTTCGTCGCGCCGGCTCCTTCTCCTGGGCCAGGAACGAGCGGGGCGATTCTCTATCTGGGAGGTTGTGTTCAAGGGCGGTTCGGCAGGCACGACGTGACGCCAGCGCCCGGGTCAGGCGGCAATGAGATGGGGCGCTCGGCCAGAGCTCGCTCCGGCGGGCCGGCCCGAGCGCATGGAGCAAACGAGATGCGATCACTCTGGCGGCGAACGGATTGGTGGCCCCTGGTCCTCTGCTGGGCCCTGATCGGATGCACTCGGTCATCGCCGCCGGAGATCCTGGTCTATCACCCCCCTGCCAAACGAGTTGTCAAAGAGACTACCGCGCCGCAGACCGTGTCCGACGTACCCCCACCCGCCGCGGTAGAGCAGCCTCCACCTCCCCCTCCACTGGAGAAGAAGGTCGTGGCTACCCAGGCTGCACCGGTTGCGGAGCCACTCCCAGAACCGAAGAAGGAAGTCAGAAAGGAACCGACGCTCTTGGGCTCCTGGCGCATCTCCGAAATGGCTCAGAAGGGTCAAGTGATGCCCATGCCCGAGGGCATGCAGATGACGCTCACCTTCGCCGAAGGCGGGACGGTAAGCATGTCCATGTCTGGCGGCCCAACGCCCGAAGGCCATGTCCGCCAGGGAACCTTCAGCTACGCCGACGGCCAGGTCACCATTTCCCTGGATCGAGAAACCAAGACAGGCAAGTGCACGTTCGAGGGCAGCGATCGCGTCACGCTCGAGTTTGACGAGGTGCGCATGGTGCTCACCCGTGTCTGACACTGGCAGGCGGATGCCGCCGGACGCTGCGTCAGGTCAGACGCTCAAGCAGGCGCCCGACGCTCTCCTTCGCATCGCCTAGGAGCATGATCGTCTTCGGGTCTCGGTAGAGCGGATTCGGCACACCAGAGTAGCCGGGCTTCTCGTCCAGGTTGCACACCGCGATTCGCCGGGCCTCGTGGGCTCGCAGGATCGGCATTCCTGAAATGGGTGTACCCGTTGCCTGGATCGCCACCGGATTCACGACATCGCAGGCGCCTACGACCAGGGCTAGATCGGTCTCGGCGAAATCGGCGTTGATGTCGTTCAACTCGCGGATCATGCCGTAGTCCACTTCCGCCTCCGCCAGCAGCACGTGCATATGCCCCGGCATTCGCCCGGCGACCGGATGGATCGCGAACCGGACCTCCTTGCCCATCCGGACCAGGGATTCCGCGAGTTGGACGACCTCGCTCTGGGCGTCCGCAAGGGCCATCCCGTAGCCGGGGATGATGATCACCCGTTGGGCCTGTCTCATGATCTCCACGATCGCGGCAACCGGGTCGGCATGACGCACTGGGGACTCACCCTCCTTACCGGCCTCGCTCTTCGCCATCGCCGGCAACGAGCGAGGTGCAGTACCGTCATTCCCCGTTGAGGAGGCTGATGATTCTCCCCGCACCGCTCCGACCGCAAGAGCGGGCGACAGCGTTGCAGAAGGCATGATTCCGGTAAGGACCGTGGCCAGTCGCCGATTCATGGCTCTGCACATGACATGGGTGAGAATCGACCCAGACGCCGCCACCGTCGCGCCGCAGGCAATCAACAGACGATTCCCGATCACGACACCGCAGAGGGCGGCCGCAAGCCCCGCAGTCGCATTCAGGAAAGAGATCAGCACCGGCATGTCCGCGCCGCCGATGCGGATGGAGAACACGATCCCCAGCGAGACGGCCGCCATGGCCAACAGGATCACGCCCCCGACCAGGGTGACGCGGCTGCTGGCCACACCCGCGGTCAAGGCCAGCAGCAGCACGAGTGCGACGATGGTGGCGAGCACCAGGTTATGCTGTGGGAGGAAGGTCGGCGTCTGCCGAAGCCTGTTCGCGAGCTTCCCGCTGGCAATCATGCTGCCGCTGAATGTTGCGGCCCCGATGGTCAGGCCGAGAACAGCGGCGACCTTCTCGATCGGAGACAAGGCATGGCCGGTCAAACGCGTGAGCTCGACAGCCGACACCAGCAATGCCGCGACCCCCCCCGCCCCGTGCTGGAACGCCACCATCGCCGGAATGCCGACCATGTTGACTCGGGCGGCCACCAGCCAGCCGACGACGGCACCCGCTCCGGCGCCGGCCACAACCAGGGGGATCTCCGTGATGCTGTGCCGATAGAGCACCAGGCCCATCGCGCCTAGCATCGCGAAAGCGGCGGCCAGGTTGCCCAGCCGGGCCCCTCGCGGCGTGCGAAACTGCGAGATCCCCAGAATCAGAACCAGGATGACACCAATATCGATCAGCAAATGGGACATGGTTTCCACTGCCAGCATGCCGTCGGTTTCCTGTGACATTCCTGCCTCGCCGAGCATCCAAACACGGTCATTCAGGCACAGTGCCCGCGTCACTTCTTCTTGAACAAGCTCAGCATCCGGTCCGTAATGATGAAGCCGCCGACCACGTTGAACGCAGCGGTCGCGAGCGCCGCAGCACCGAACAGCTTCTCGACCGCGGTCGTCTCCGATGCGAACAACAGCAGGGCGGCCAGGATGGTCACCGCCGAGATGGCGTTCGTCATGGACATGAGCGGCGTGTGCAGCATCTGCGGAACGCGCAGGATGAGAAGGTAACCTGTCACGAAAGCCAGTAGAAAAACGACCAACATCAGTCCAATGTCAGCCATGGGCTATACCTCCCGGCCTCAGCCGATTGTCCCGGTCTGCTTCATTGCTTTGAGTGCGCCCTGATGCAGGATCTTGCCTTCCTTGGTCACCAGCGAGTGCCGCACGATCTCGTCATCCATGTTCAGCCGCCCCGGGCCGTCCTTGAACAGGTTCTCGACGTAGTGAAGCATGTTGTGGGCGTATAGCCAGGAGGCGTCGACAGCCATCGAACCGGGAATGTTCGCGGTCCCGCAGACGAACACATCGTTCACGACGGTCTCGCGACCGGGGGTGGTCACGGCGCAATTACCCCCTTGGTCGATCGAGACATCCACGATGACCGAGCCCGGCCGCATGCTCCGCACCATCTCTTCGGTGATCAGGACCGGAGCCACCTCGCCCGGAATCAGCGCGCTCAGAATGATGATGTCCACCTGCGGCACAATGTTCCGTAACGCGGCTCGTTCACGATCCAGCCACTCGGTCGGCAGGGCTTTGGCGTAACCGCCCTCGCCGAGAGCCAGCTCCTCCGGAACCTCGAAGCCGACCACCTGTGTTCCCTTCAGACTGCCGGCCTCTCGCCGGGCTTCCGGGCGGATATCAAACGCCTTGACCACCCCTCCCAGTCGCTTTGCGGCGGCGATCGCCTGCAAACCGACTACCCCGGCGCCGATTACCAGGACCTGGGCGGGCTGAATGACACCGATCGCCGTCCCGATCATCGGGATAAACCGCGGAAAATGGCCCGCCGCGATCAGCACGGAACGATAGCCGGTCACCGTGCTCATCGAGGTCAGCGCATCCATGGTCTGAGCGCGCGAAATCCGGGGAATCCCATCCATGGTGAACGCGGTGACGTTCCGATCCCGCAACGTCTTGATCATGCCATGATTGGGCGGCGCGGCGGGATGCAGAAACGTGATCAGGATCGTACCGGGACGAAGCATTTCCGCCTCGCTCTTGCCGGCGGCCTTGTTGAAGTGCGGTTGCTTGACCTTCAAAACAACGTCCGCCCGGTCAAACAGCGTCTTGGCGTCCGCGACGATCTTCGCTCCGGCCGCCGCGTATTCCGAGTCCGCCCTGAATACACCTTTGCCCGCCAGAGTCTCCACCAGGACCTCGAAGCCCATCGCAGTATACTTCTTCACCGTCTCAGGCAGCGCTGCCACGCGCTTCTCTTCTTCCAGTATTTCCTTGGGAACACCAATAATCATGACTAAACCTCACAGCCTCAACTTGTCTCAGGGCTCAATCAAGCCCCACCTTGTGCACTGGGTCACGCATTTCCCTTGTACGACCGCATCATCGGCATGATACGACGGACAGCCTGGTGCAGCACCGGTGGCTGCTGCGAGTCCAGTAGCTCCTGCATTTGCCTTCCGACTTGACTGCGGAGCCTGGCCAATCGCCGCTCACGACTCTGGGCGAGCCGTTCGCCCATCGCGGCCAACACCTCGGCGGCCAGCACGCGGACACGATGATAGAGCCCCTCATTCATCATGATCCGGCAGGCCTCCTCCACCAGCGGCTCGGACGGTCTGTAGACTTCACGCAACGCCTCGAGAGCGGCTTTACGCATTCGCCAGTTATCCTGAAACCGCAGGATCCTCAGCAGCTCCTTCTGGTACTCGTCAACGAGACGATCGTGCTTGACGCGATCAAGCTCCTCGAGTACACCTCCCCACTCCTCCAGATTGTCCAAGGCGTGTGTGTCCATCTCAGTCCTCACGTTGGATTGAAGTCTCCAGTCGAATAGCCGTCTTCCTTTCTGATCGTCCGGGCGAGCTGGTCTATGCCCCGTCGCGAGCCTGCACGGGCTGCAGGAACATGGACATCCAGACGACACGGCCGTCCCTTCTGCGAAGCCGAAACGAGACATCACCGGCTGAAACGCCGTGGCGGGCATCCTCAAGCACCGCTGCTACCCTCAGTCGATCGTCCGCAACAACCCAGCTCAACGGAAAACCAGGCGTGGCCAGACATTCCTCGACCGAATAGCTGGTCACTCGCTCAACGGCCGGGTCGACCCAACGCAGACGACCGCCTGCATCAATCCATGACTCCAGGTCGGGCGTGCCGTTGGCGATGGCATCAAACTGATCTCGGCTCCTTCTGAGTCCATCCTCCGTGAACCGACGAGCGGTTTCCGCTTGTTCAAGTTCCTCGACGCGAGCGCGGGCTTCGCAACTCCTGGATCAGCCCCACCTTGGTTTTGGCTGAGTCGCGCATGACCGTCTCCCGCCGACCCTGTATCGTGCGCGACCTCCGCTCGGTCGATGCGAGCCGGAACACCGGCATCGACTACGAAAAGGCCTCCGCGGACCTGATCCCACCGATGACACAACCGAGCAGCATAACCCGACTCCTTGGCCGACACCATTCGCTTGACCGTAGCCACGGAATCGAAACGAACCTCCGCAAAAGAGCCGACACCGGCCAGAGGCCCGCCGTGAGACCGACCCATCCACGGCCGCCGCAGGATGCTCTCTTCTCTCGGGTGGGTACCTGCCACCACGGGCCCCCGGGCGGCGTCCCTTCCCGCTCCAGCCCTTGCCTGTAAGGCCTCCCATCACGCCGAACACCACGCGCCCGCATCACCTGCCGATGACGCCCCCCCCCATCGATCCGCTTCACCGCGGCAGCCTTCCTGCCACTTCCCAAGAACTTCATCGGGGGCGATCAAGCCATCGGCCGCATCATCCCCAACCGCGTCACCGACGCTTCCGACACGCAGAGGATCGTCGCCCAACCGGGCGTCATCGGCTCGGTCGCCATTCCAGCCGCCCTGGTCAACCACATAAACCGACCTCCGCCAGCGGGCCGAGGGTCCCCCGGCCTGATCACGAATCACCCCTCGGCGCTCGGAGATGGCCGCCACGTTGACCATCATCCTTGGCCCGGGCACGGCTCAGGGCATCGCGAACTTCCCGTCCCCGGTCGGCGCCGGGCGGCCGGAGCATCCTCCGAATCCGCGGTCTCCAGCCCCAAGGCCAGCCGATCGCGCTCCTGTAGAATGTCCTCTCTCTACTCAAACGCGCCGACTTGCCTGGATCCAGCCAGTCCGCCGGGCACACCTAACGAGCCGGCCGCTCATGGCCCGGGCCAGACGAGACCACCTCAGAGACCAGTGCCCGCGAAACCAAGTCGATCCGCATCTCATCATAACATCATTATTATCATGATCTTAAATCCACTTGGCCATCGACTGCTGGACCTCAAAAGGAAATCGTATCCAGTAAGTCCTAATTCTTCCTTGAAATCGTACCTCACAGGTGCTATATTTAGCCAACATCCCAAGCTGGATCGTCTTCCCGTTACGGTCAGCCTTGGGGAGGAGGCAGTAAGTCGGCCTCAGGCAGAAAGTGAGTGTGGCTTTGCCATGCTGTCCTTCACTCGGAAGACAGACTACGCGTTGATATCCCTGGCTCACATTGCTCGCAGCCAGGGCAACTACTGCAGCGCCAGGGAGATCGCCACCCACTATGGCATGCCCATTCCCCTGCTCATGAACATCCTCAAGGTGCTCAGCCAACACGGTATCACCCGCTCGATTCGCGGCCCACGGGGCGGCTACCAGCTCGCCAAGCCGCCGAAGGATGTCACCCTCCACGATATCATTGTGGCCGTCGACGGACCCGTTGCCCTGACCCACTGTCTGGAGAAAATGGTCTACGATCAGGCCCATGCTCACGACAGAAGCACGGGCCCATCGCTGGACAGCTCTTGCCGCGAGGCCTCGGTGTCGGCTGACCAGGATCCTGGGGTGGGCTGCAAGGACGATTCCCACGTCAGAGGTGACGGGGCCCGCCCTCAACTCGAGGACTGCTGCCTGAAGCAGGTGTGTCCTGTCCGGGGGCAGGTGCATCGCGTCCACCACAAGCTGGTAGCGTTCCTTCAGGAGGTCACGCTGGCCGACATCGTTGAAAAGGCGGTATGGCGTGACGGCGTCGCCAATCTGGCCGGCGGGGATGGAACGGCCGCCACGGGCTTCTCGGAGGCAACCAGCGAAGGAGTATCCAAGCATGAAGTCGCCCATCTACCTGGATAACAACGCCACGACCCCGGTCGACCCCAGAGTCCTGGAGGCCATGCTTCCCTACTTCCGAGAGAAGTTCGGCAATGCCGCGAGCCGCAACCATCCCTTTGGCTGGGAGGCCGAGGAAGCGGTCGACAAGGCTCGTGAGCAGGTCGCTTCGGTCATTGGGGCGAGCGCCAAGGAGATCGTCTGGACCAGCGGAGCCACCGAGAGCAACAACATCGCGATCAAAGGCACGGCCCGGATGTACCGGGACAAGGGCAGGCACATCATCACCCAGACCACCGAACACAAGGCCGTACTGGATCCCTGCAAGTACCTGGAGCAGGAAGGCTGGCAGGTTACCGTTCTGAGCGTCCCCAAGAGCGGCCGGATCCACATGGACGAGCTCAAGGCCGCCATTCGTCCCGACACCGTGCTGATCTCGATCATGTTCGGCAACAACGAGATCGGCACCGTCCAGCCAATTCCCGAAATCGGGGCGCTGTGCAAGCAGAAAGGCATCCTCTTCCATACCGACGCCACGCAGGCGTTTGGCAAGGTGCCCATCGACGTCGAAGACATGGGCATCGACCTGTTGAGCGCTTCCGCTCACAAGGTTTACGGGCCCAAGGGGGTCGGTTGTCTCTACGTCCGACGACGCGCACCGCGCGTCCGATGTGAGCCCGTTCTGCATGGCGGCGGGCACGAACGCGGCATGCGATCCGGCACCCTCAATGTCCCCGGCATTGTCGGATTCGGCGCGGCCGCGGCTATCGCCAAGGACGAGATGGCCGCAGAGAGCGCCAGGCTTGCCACTCTGCGTGACCGCCTCTGGACCGGTCTCAGCACGCAGCTCAACGAGATCTACCGCAACGGTGATCCTGTCCATTCGCTCCCGGGCACGCTCAACGTGAGTTTCTCCTACGTCGAGGGTGAGTCGCTGATGATGGGCTTCAGCAACATCGCGGTGAGCAGCGGCTCGGCGTGTACCAGCGCCTCGCTCGAACCCAGTTACGTTCTCAAGGCCCTGGGCGTCGGCGATGACCTGGCCCACAGCTCGATCCGTTTCAGCCTTGGGCGGTTCAACACCGCCGACGAAATCGAGCAGGCTGCGAGCCAGGTGGTCAGTACGGTTCGCCGCCTGCGTGAAATGAGTCCGCTGGCCGAAATGGTCGCGGAGGGCATCGACCCGCGGAGCGTGGAATGGGCTCACCATTGAGCCCTGTCCCCGCCTTGACAGCCGCGGGAAGTGACCAACAATGACGGCAAGCAGGCTTGCCGAAAGGAGTAGTTGCCATGGCCTACAGCGAGAAGATCCTGGACCACTACAGTAACCCCCGAAACATCGGCGCGTTGGACCGCGGCGATGCTCGCGTGGGGACCGGCGTAGTCGGCGCTCCCGAGTGCGGCGACGTCATGAAGCTGCAGATCAAGATCGACGAAAACCATCGCATCGTGGACGCCAAGTTCAAGACCTTCGGATGCGGAAGTGCCATCGCCAGCAGTTCGCTGGCCACCGAATGGGTCAAGGGCAAGACTCTTGATGAGGCTCTGCAGATCAAGAACACCGACATTGTCCGCGAACTGGCCCTCCCGCCGGTGAAGATCCATTGCAGCGTCTTGGCCGAAGACGCCATCCGGGCCGCGATCGCCGACGTGCAGCGAAAAAACGGCATGGTCGCCGGAAGCCAGCCGGCCCAGGCGTCCACCGGTCAGCAACCGGCGGGGGCGCAGTAATCGTTTTCGAGTGACGGACACGACACCCTAACAGGAGACCCAGTAGTCATGGCCTTGGAGCTCACCGAACGAGCGGCGCGGGAAATCAAGACCATCCTCGAGCAGCAGAACCTGCCCGCCGACAAGACCTACCTTCGCCTTGGCGTCAAGGGCGGCGGATGCAGCGGTTTCAGCTACTCCCTCGACCTGACCGAAGTGAAGGGCGATCTGGACGAGGAGTTCGAGGTCAACGGCATCAAGTGCGTCGTCGACCCCAAGAGCTACCTCTACCTGAACGGCGTGACTCTCGATTTCCGCGACGAATTGACCGGCCGCGGGTTCGTCTTCAACAACCCCAACGCCACTCACACCTGCGGCTGCGGCAGCAGCTTCTCGGCGTGACCGGCGCCCGGCAGCGGTGACGCGACCCTCGGTCCGTGAGCGCCTTTCGTGCCCGCGGCGGATCGGGGTATGGTCGCCGGAGGGCCACCAACATCTGGAGAACGTCCACCATGAGCGAACCAGCCTCGACACCACCTCTCCGCTGCACGGAATGCGAGAATCCCATGGATTCCCCCATCGCCTGCTCGACCTGCGGAGCACTGAGCCAGATGCCGGCCGACAGCTTCGATTCGTATGAGCTGTTCGGCATCAAGCGGGAATACGACATCGACCCCAGGGCGCTGCACCACAAGTACCTTTGCCTCAGCCGGGTCATTCACCCCGACCTTGCTTCGGGTGAAGCCGGCCAGCAGCGCAGTCAGTCCCTGAACCTCAGCGCCGAGCTCAACCGGGCCTACGACACGCTCCGCGACCCGGTGGCCAGGGCGGAGTACATGCTCTCGCTGGCCGGCGGTCCGAAGTCTTCCGAGAACAAGACCGTTCCCCAGGAGTTGCTCGGCCAGGTGCTGGGGTTCCGCGAGGAGATCGAGGACGCCAGGGCATCAGGCGATACGGCCGCCCTGCAGGCCGTCCAGCAGCAGTTGCTCGGCCGCAGGGAAACCGCCCTCACGCGGATCGCGGAACTCGCCCGCGGGCTGGAAACCGGCGACCTGCAGAACCGGATCCGCCTCCGCGAACAGTTGAACACCGTGAAGTACTGGAACAATCTCCTGGACCAGATCCCGCCCACGGGCTTGGCCGGGCGGCGGGGGTAACGCATGGGCGACACCACGGACATCGTGATCGGCATCGATCTGGGCACAACCCATTCGCTGGTAGCCGTCTGCGACGAGTCCGGCCCGCGGGTGCTACGCGACGCCACCGGCGAGGGCCGCGTGCCCTCATGCCTGACCTTCGGCCTGGATGGCAAGGTGACTGTCGGCTGGGAGGCCAGGAACCACGCCATCGAGAATCCTACCTCCACCGTCTTCTCGATCAAGCGGCTCATGGGCCGTGGCTTCGACGAACTTGAACATGACGGCGAACTAGCTCAACTGCCCTACGCGGTCGTCAAGCGAGCGTCCTCCGAGACCGGGCGCGACATCCCCGCGGTTCGGATCGGCGACCGCCTGCTCACCCCCCCGGAGATCAGCGCCGTGATTCTGCGCGATCTCAAGCGTCGGGCCGAGACCCAGTTGGGCCGGGCCGTCCGCAAGGCGGTCATCACCGTTCCCGCCTATTTCGATGACGGGCAGCGCCAGGCCACGCGCGACGCCGGGCGCATCGCCGGCCTCGAGGTCCTGCGAATCGTCAACGAACCTACCGCAGCCGCACTCGCATACGGCCTCGGCGTGCGCGGGCAGATCGACGGCCAGGAAACCAAGACCCAGCCGCTCCTCAAGCTGTCCGGGCAGTGTTCGACCTCCGATTGCGGATGCCCCCATTCCGCCCATCACGACGCGGACAGCGAGGAGTCAACCATCGCGGTGTACGATCTCGGCGGCGGGACGTTCGATATCTCCATTCTCCGACTGGTCGAAGGTGTCTTCGAGGTGCTCAGCACCCACGGCAACACCCGGCTCGGCGGCGACGACTTCGACCGGCAGATCATCCATCTCGTCGAACGCGAGGTCAAACAGCAGTTCGGCCTGGATATTCAATCGCCGGCAACCCGACAGGCACTCCGCGGTCTCGCCGAGAACGTCAAGATCCGCCTCAGCAGTGAGCCTTCCGCATCCTTCGAGATCGACCTCGGATCGAACCGCGTCTACAGGAGAACGATTACCCGCGGCGAGCTCGAGGTCATGCTCGCCCCCTGGATCGAGCGGACCATCGAATCCTGCCGTCACGCCCTGGCTGACGCCAGGGTCGACCCTTCCCAGATCAGCCAGGTTGTCCTCGTCGGCGGCAGCACCCGCACCCCGCTGGTGCGGAGCCGGGTCGAGGAGGTCTTCGGACGCAAACCCTACACCGCCCTCAATCCCGACGAGGTGGTCGCCCTGGGGGCCGCCGTTCAGGCCGGTATCCTCGCCGGCACCCGCCGCGACGCCCTGTTGCTCGATGTCGTGCCGCTGTCGCTCGGCATCGAGACCCTCGGCGGAGCCATGGGCAAGCTCATTCTCCGCAACACGCGCATTCCTTGCCAGGCCACCGAGCGGTTCAGCACCTTTGCGGACGGCCAGACCAACGTCAAGATCAACGTCCTTCAGGGCGAGCGCGAGCTGGCTCGCGACTGCCGCTCGCTGGGGATGTTCGAACTCCGTGGCGTGCCCCCGATGCCCGCGGGGATTCCAAAGATCCTGGTCACCTTCCTCATCGATGAGAACGGCATCCTCAACGTCTCCGCCCGGGAGGAGCGCAGCGGGCAGGAGGCCGGCATCCAGATCGTGCCCACCCACGGGCTGACCCAGGACGAGGTCAAGCGCATGGAGCTGGAATCCTACGCACACGCTCGCGAAGATATGACCGCCCACCGGTTGATCGATCTGCGCAATCAGATCACCTTCGACACCGACAAGACCGAACAGATGCTCGCTCGCGTGGGTGATCGCTTGGGACCCGGCGAGCGAGCCGCGATCGAACAGGCCATCCGCGATCTCCGCGGCAAGGCCGAGACCCTCACCGACGCCGACGCTCTGCACAACGCCCTTATCGCGTTCGATCGCAACACCGTCCGGCTCGCGGAACTCGCCATCACCGCCACCTTGCAGGAGACCCTCAACCAGGAGAAGCGATAACATGGGCGGCCAGAATCCCCACCCCGCCGAAGCCGACGTCCGGCTACCGAAACGCAAGTACCGGGTGACCTTCCTCCCGATGAACAAGACCGTCGAGGTGGATTGCCGGACCCTGCCGTACGCTGATCACGGCCGGCCGGGCAGCATCCTGGACATCGCCATGGAACATGGCATCGATCTGGACCACGCTTGCGGCGGTGCCTGCGCCTGCTCCACCTGTCATGTCATCGTCCGCCAGGGCCTCGACCACTGCGGCGAGACCACCGATGAAGAGGAAGACCAGCTCGACGAGGCCTACGGGCTCACTCCCCAGTCGCGTCTCGGCTGCCAATGCGTCCCCGACGGAAGCGGCGATGTCGTCGTCGAAATCCCAGACTGGAATCGCAACCTCTCACGGGAAGGCGTGCCACAAACGCCCAGGCGATGAGGAATGACTGTGAGGCGCAGCGCCGAGTCGTGCTGCCGGGTCGATCGTGCGGAGCGCAGGGAGAGAAAACGGTGACTGAATGCCGAGCGCCGAATGCGGACCGCTACTCTGGAGCCCCGTATGTCACTCAAATGGACTGATACTGAAGACATCGCTATCCTGCTGCACGAGAAGTGGCCGGACGTCGATCCGCTCACCGTCCGGTTTACCGAACTGCGCCAGTGGGTTTGCGAACTCGAAGGATTCGCGGACGACGTCAAGCTGTCGAACGAGGCCAAGCTCGAAGCGATTCAGATGGCGTGGCTGGAGGAGTACAACGCCGCCCGGGAGTGAGGCCGGCGGTGGGCCATGCGATCGTTCACCCGGGGCCTCGGGCCGTGTCCTCACTTCTGCCCGACAAACGGGCCCGGGACGACGGTCTTCAACTGCTGCAACTTCGGATCGATGCGAAACCGGTACTCCTCTTCAATCTCCGCCCGGGTGTGCGGGCGTGACCGGAAGACGGCCACAGCCCGAGCGAGGGCCTGGGACAGTTCCCGCAGAATGGGAACTGCCTCCGCCATGGTCTTGCCCGGCACGTAGACCCAGCGATGATCTATCCTCCTGAACGACAGGGACACCACCGGCGGTGATCCGATGACCGCCGTGACCGTGCCTGTCGCTCCGCTCTCCGTGACGTCGGTAACCGACAGCTCTCCAGAGAACAGCTCCATGGCTCCGAGCAGGTTCAGCCGGCGCAGGGGGTTCCAGTCGAAGGCCGGGCAACTGGCCTGGCCGGCCTCCAGGGCCGCGGCGCTGGCCGCCCGGAGTTCCTCGATCACGATGAGCAGATCCATGACCGTCTCACGCGATTCGGGCTCGATGTAAGGGCGGAGACGGGCATACGAGCCCTGGCGATGCCACCGGCGAAGCAGATCGAATGTCTCGCGGAGACTGACCGGCGCGGGATCCGGCGGCGGCTTGACCCAGCGTGAGACGACCGGCAACCGTTCCGGCCCCACGACGATCGAGATGGCCAGGATCGTGCCCAGGAGAATGATCGCCACGGGCAGGACCATGCGAAGCGGGCGCAGCACGATCGCGTCCTTTCGCTACCGAGGAACCGATGGAGCCATGGCCGGTCTTGCCGGTGTGCCCGGTACGCGGAAATCCTTCTTCCCTGACTGGAGCACCATTCCGTCGCGACGCTCGAATGCCACAATGATGCGGATTTCCTTGCCCGCCAGATTGGTCCCCTCGTCGAACGCCAAGGGAAGACCGTATCCCCACCCTTGAGCCGTGCGTTTCGTCGATCGGAACGGCACCGCCTGCTGGACGTCGAAGGACCATTCCTTCACCAGCTGGGGGGGTTTGGGATTCGTCTTATCGTTGTCCAGCAGGAAAACCCGCGGCCGGATGACCCCGTCGCCGAACACCCCCAGGCCGTTGCGACCACCACCCAGGTACAACCGGCTGACCACGATCCCCACCACCCGCGAGCGGCTTTCGTCCCACATCCATGGGTTGAATGGGTCGTAGTATGCCGCCACCCGGACGATGGTCGGGTCCACGGGTAGCTGTTCGGTCTCCGACGCCGTCGCTTTGACCGGCCCGCGTGTTTCCTTCGCCGGCTCCTCCCGCGATTTCAGATCGGTGCAGCCGCCGATCAAGAGCCATCCGGCCGGCACGAGACTCCATCGCCATGTCCAAGCCGTGTTTCTCACAGCAACTCCCTTCGTCATTTTACCCGCACGGTGAGCGTCGGACGCTCGGGATTCGTCTGGATCGCCGACACCGGCGGGCCGTACTGCTCGACCTCCGGACCGAACTGATCCGCCGGTTCGTCGGAGCGCTTCTTCTGCTCGCCCGTCGGCCGCAGGACATCCACCGGACCGAACTGATCGGCATCGGGCTTGACCTGCAGACCCTGCATCAGCGGGCTGCGGCGAATGTTGTCGTTCAGTCCGGTCTGATCGCGCATCTCCACCGACAGCGTCCTGGCCTCCTCCGGCGTCCGAATCACATGCGGCGTGAGCATGATGATCAGTTCCGTCCTGCTCGTCTTGCGGGTCGAAGCACGGAACAGGTTGCCAATGCCCGGTATGTCACCGACCAGCGGTACCTTGCTTTCGCTCTTGGTCTCGTTGCTGGTGATCAGGCCGCCGATGATGACCGTCTCTCCATTCTTCACCGTCACCGTCGTCTTCGCCGACCGCTCGTCGAACGTCGGCAGCGACACGCCCGTCGAGATCGTCACCGGGGATTGCCCGATCTGCGAGACCTCGGGGCTCACCTCCAGGTTGACGTACCCATCCGCGTTGACGATCGGCGTCACCTTCAGGATGACACCCACCTTCTCGTAGGTCACGCTCGGCGTGACGACACCGGAGGACGACACCACCACGTCCTGGACCGTGGGAACGCGCTGGCCAATGGTGATCTCCGCGTCCTGATTGTCCTGCACCATGATGGACGGGCGGCTGAGCACCTCAAGCTGGCCTTCCGCCTGCAGGGCATGAAACAGGAAGTCAAAATCTTCGCCCGTCACCGTGAAGGAAATGCCCCTCCCGCCGCTCTGCCCCACCGCCCCCACGCTCGTCCCCAGGATCTTGTCGAAGCCCTCCCCCTGGACGACCCCGTTGGGGCCGGTGTACTTGTTCTCGCTGAAGACCAGGTCCTGCAACGCGAACTCCATGCCCAGTTCGAAATTGTCGCTGATCGTGACCTCGGCCATCAAAACCTGGATCATGACCTGAGCCGGGGCCCGATCCAGCTCATTGACCATGGCGACGACCTGCGATTCCATGCGCGGGTTGTAGCTCACCACCAGGGTGTTCGAGCCCTTGCCGCCCTCCTGGATGGTCACCTGGCGCATGAGCTGCCGGGACGCGGCCTCCCCCTTCTGGGCGGCCTCCATCGCCTGCTTCTCCTCGTCGAAGAACGCCTTCATCGCCGCGGCCACATCCTCCGACGTCCGGTTGCGGAGCTGGATCACCCGCTGCACCCGCTCCTCGACCTCCTGGTAATCGAGCTTGTAGACCAAGTTCTCCACAATCCGCAAGTAGGCTGGACTGCCCGCGGCGATCAGCGAATTCGTCCGCTCGTCGACCGAGAACGTCAACTCCACGGCGGCGCCGGCCCCGCCTTCCGCAGCGGCCCCCCCTGAGACCAGCAGAGGCGTCGAGCCATCCGAGGAACCGCTCTTGCTCTTGAACAGGTCCTCCAGCAGGTTCTGGATTTCCTTCGCGTCCGAGTTGCGCAGCGGGAACACCATCAGATCCGCGGTCTGAGGCTCGACGCTGTCCAGCATCTCCACCAGGGTCCGCAGCATCTCGATGTGCTCCTCGGGGGCCAGAACCATCAACGAGTTCGTGTTCTTGTCCGGCGTGATGGTCACATCCTGGTACACCAGGCTGCGCATCCGCTCCTCGCCGGTCTTCGGATCAACGCCGAGGAACTTGATGATCATCTGCTTGGCGTCGTCGCTCTGCTTGCCGGTGCTCGAACCTGCCTTCTGAAAAAAATCGTCGAGCTGTTTGGACAGGTCCTCCGCCTTCGCGTTCCTCAGCCGGAAGACCCGCAGGCCCATCTCCGTCTTGACCCGGGTGTTGTCCAGCTTGCCGATGATCGTCCGCACATTCTCCATCAACGCGGGATTCGCCCACACGATCAGGGCATTGGTCCGCTCCTCGGGCGTCACGGCAAATCCGCCCTTGTTCTTGCCCTGCTGCTGCTCGATCAGCTTGGTCAGTGTCTCGCTGATCGTCTTCGCCTTCGCGTCGGCCAGGGGGAAGATCTCCATCTGCTCGGCGATTGTCGACTTGCGATCCAGCAGCGAGATCAGGTGCTGGGCCATCTGATGATCGTCCATCGAGGCAGTGATCACCAGGCTGTTCGACTGGTCGTCGGCGATGATGTTGATCGGCGTCCGCTTGCTCGACTCGCCCTGGGCCGAGCGCTTCTGGAACATCTCGGTCATCACCGGCTCGAGCTTGCTGGCCGCGGCTTCCTTCAGGGTGTAGACCTTGAAGGTGTACGCCGCGTCCGAGGTCTCCACGTCCAGCTTGGGCACCAGCTCCTCCGCCCGCTTGATCGCGAAGCGGGCCCCGGTCACGATCAGGGCCTTGCTCCGCGTATCCGGGATGATCGTGACCTCGAGCTGGTCTTTCTGATCCGAGCCCATGCCCGCCTGCATGCCCTTGAACATCTGCTGCAGCGTATCAGCCAGGCTCACCACGTCGGCGTACTTGATCTTGAAGAACTTCGCGTCCGCGGGCATGTTGGCGATGTCTTCCCGGTCGATCTCCTTCAGCAGGCTTTCGACGATCGCGAGATTCTGCGGGCTGGCACTCACAACCAGCGAGCTGCTCCGCACGTCGGGCACGACCGTCACCTTGGTCGCCGACTCGGGCAGGTCCTTCTTATCGCCCGAACCGATGTACAGCCCCTTGTCGAACAGGTCGGTGACCAGCTTGGCCGCCTTGCTGATGTCCGCGTTGCGGACGGGGAAGGTCCGGAACACGCCCTCCGCCGATGGGGGCACGTCGAGCTGAGCGACCAGCTTCTTCACTTCCTCAAAGGTGGTCTTCGACGACGCCACCAGCATCGTCCGGCTCAAGGCATCCTCGATTACCGTGATCCGGTCCGACGGCTGCTCCTCCTGGCCCTTGGCCAGGCTCTGCTTCAGACGTTCGGTGAACAGCTTGCGGACGATCTCTGCCACCTTGGTGACGTCATTGTTCACCAGGGTGATCGACCGAATATCCGCCATCGGCGAGACCTTCTGGGCCTCCAGCTTCTGAACCAGATCCTGGATGGCTACAAAATCGTCCGGCGTACTGGCGACCACCAGCGCGTTGCTCCGCGTATCGCTCACGATGACCGGTTTGTCCTCCTTCAGACCGCCCTGCCGCCGCGCTTCCGCCCGGCCGTCCCAGATCTCCTTGATCTTCTCGGCCACGTCCGTGGCCGCCAGATTGTCCAGGGTGATGATCTGGATGGCACCCAGCCAGGTGTCCTTGATCTCATCCAGATCCCTGACCAGCTTGGAGAGCTCCTCGAACTTGTCTTCCTTGGCAACAATGATCAGGCTGTTGGTCCGGGTGTCCGGAATGATCAGGCTGCGCTCGCGCTCGGCCGCTGTGGGGCTCAGGGTCTTTTCCGCCACCTTCTGCTGCTGGTCGATCAGCTTCTGCACACCCTCCGCGACCGTCTTGACGTCCGCGTGGGCCAGGGTCACCAGCTTGGGCGTGTACTGCCCCACCGTCTGCTCAATGTCAACCGACTTGACGATCTGCTGAACAAGCAGGATTTGCTCCGGCCGGCCGGACACCACCAGAGTGTTGGTCCGCTTGTCCGCCGAAAAACCGATGTTGTAGGCCAGCGACTGCCCGATCACGTCGGGCGGCATGCGCCCGGCCACGGTCTTGCCCGGCTGCTCTGGCAGGCGTTTGCCTTCCTCGAAAATGGCCTTCAACGAAGCCATCAGGGCGTCCGCATCGGCGTGCTCCAGCGGGATCACCTTGACCACCATCGCATCTGCGATCGGCGCCGTGTCCAGCAGATGGATGATCTCACCCATCGGTCCCAGGTTCTTCTCCGTGGTCGCCACGATGATCGAGTTCGTCCCGACCTCGCCGAAGATCTTGATCGGCTTGTCCAGATCCAAATCGCTCAACTGCTTGTCGCTTCCGTCCGGACCCTTGCGAACCACCTGCAGCCGGCGGATCTGCTCCTTGATCGCCTTGGCGTCGTCGCTGTCTCGCTCCAGCATCTTGGTCAGGGCGTCGGCCAGATCCTTGGCGACGGCCTTCTCCAGCGGGTAGATCCCCACCTTGACCACTGCCCCGCTCTCCGCGGTCGGCTCGACGTCCATCAGGCTGATCAGGTTCTTGATCTGCTCAAGATCGTCCGCGGGCGCCGAGATGAGCAGCATGTTCGTACGGGCATCCGCCAGAATGGTAAACAGGTCCGCGCTCTGCTTCTTGCGCTGAGCCAGACTCTTCAAGATGTCCTTCAGCTTCTGCTCGGCCTCGCCCGCCTTGATGTACTTCAATTGGACCGGCTCGAACTTGACCGTCCCACTCAACGACGGCTGATCGATGCCTTCCACAATCGTCGTGATCAACTCCATGTTCGCCTCGGTCGCGGCGATCATCAGCAGGTTGGCACGCGGCTCAGGTATGATCGCCAGCCGGTCCTCGGGACGAAGCTGTCCGCTGGTCGGCTTCTTGACGTTGTTCCACAACTGCTCGATCTTCGTGGCCAGCTCACCGGCGTCGCCCGATTTCAACTTGAAGATCTTGAACTCCGGCTTGAACAGCGGCTGCTGATCCATCAGGTTGATGAACGCCTCCAGAATCGCCAGGTCGTTCTCGTCGCCGGTCATCACCAGGGTCCCGTCGGAGGTCACCTCGATCTCGACCGGATTGCCGGAGAGCTTCCCGATGCTCGACACCGTCGCGGCCGGAGTCTGGATGCCCGGGGGACTCTGGAGCTTGGTCTCGGCGGCCTTCTGCAGCCTGGCCAAGTCCGCCACGGCAGGTTGCGTGCTCGGCAGGCCAGCCTTGGCCGCGGTCGCCGGTCGGGTGGACGGCGGAAGCAGGGCAGTCACCGAAGCGGGGAACGGCAACGATTTGAGGCTGGGATGATCCGCTGCCGGCCGGGTGGTCGGGGCCAATGCCGAGGTGATCTTGGGACGAGTGGGAATCGGTCGCGGGGCCGCCGGCCCGGGGCCGTCAGCGACCGGTTTGTCGCTGTTGGCGGCCAGGGCCGCGTCCGGGTGCTCGCTGGGCACCACAGGCGCCGGGGCCACGTCCACCGGCTGCTCGGCCGGACGCGTGGTTTGCCCAAGCAAGGCCTGTCCCAGAGCCAATGTCAGAACCATCCATGCTGATCGCATCACCGTATCCTCCACTGCCAGGCGCGAACACCACTCAACGCGCCGGCTCTGCTGCAACTCACTTCCCCGCCCCGCCAGTCGGCCTTTCGCCGACCATTCCCCCTCTCCAGGGGGAACACAGAGGACCTGCCCTCCATCGCCGCAGGAGTCCTACCGCCCATACCCGGTCTTCTGCCCACCGCTCCGCTGCTGCTCGATCAGCTGATCCAGCACCTTCTTCATATCCTGGGGAGCGATGTTGACCGGCCGCACCACCCGGGCGCTCATGCCGCTCGTCGGCTTCATCTCCTGCAGCTTGTCCACCAGCTGCTTCACCGTCGGGAACAGGCTGGGCGTACCGGCCACCATCAGGGCCGGCACCCGCTCGTCGACGCCGATGGCAATCTGGCCCGGCTTGTAGCCCGGCTGTTGCCGCTGCTTGGCCTGCTCGCCGGTGTTCACCGTCTTCTCGATTTCCGAGGCCAGCTGCCGAGCGTTCATCCCTCGCGGCAGCTGCACGACCTCCATGCCGCTCATCTCGGTCTTGGTGTCGAGCTTCCCGGCCATCTCTTCGATCATCTTGTAATCGACGGTGCGAGCCCTGACAACGAGCGAGTTGGTCCCGTCGTCGGCCATGATCAGCGGAATGGTATCCGTACCGCTCGTTCGGGTACGGTTCTTCTCCGCCGGCTCGGTGAACATGCGGCTCAGGGTGGTCGCCAGCTGGGCGGCCGAGCCGTTCTTGATCGGAATGATCTTCGGCGCCGTGCCCGCACCGGGCATCTCCTTGTCCATGTTCTGCACGACCTTCTGAACGCGATCAATGGACGACGCCGAGCCGCTCACCACCAGGGCGTTCATCAGCGGCGACGCCTGGATGCGAACACCGCCGACCAGATCCTCGCTCCCGCGGCCGGCGGTCGTGCCCGGCTTCCGCAAGTACTCGGACATGATCTTCTGAGTCTCTGCCGCGTCGATGAACTCCAAAACTATGACCCGCAGCTCCTCGACATTGGCTTCGTCCACCGGCTTGTCCAGTTCGGCCACCAGTTCCTTGATCGCGGCCATGTCCTGCTTGTTGGCCGAGACCACGATCGAGTTGCTGTTGGTGTCCGCCCCGAAGGCCGGCGGCTGCTGGCCCGCCCGGCCCTTGGTCCGGTAGGTCGCCTGCAGCACCGGATACAGGTCCGCCGCCCGGGCGTTCTTCAACCGGAGGATCTCCTGGTGGGGCACGCCGGTTCCCGACACATCCATCTCCTTGATCAGGGCGGCGATCTTCTCGTGGTTCTCCTCCGAGGCCGTGACCACCAGCGTGCTGGTCGCCGGCTCGACCGAGGTCACCACCTGATCGCGCTGGCTGAGCGTCTTGTTGGCCTCGAATCGGGCGTCGATCACCTTCTGCATGGCGGTCAGATCGACATACTGGATCGGATAGGTCTTGATCGACCGTTGGGTCTCGCCTACCTGGGGAATGTCCAGCTGGGCGATCAGGGCCTTGATCTCCTTCATGGACTCGTCGTTGTTGGCGGTCACGAGCAGAGCGCCGGAGGCATCGTTCGACGACACGGTCACCGGGTAGGTGCCCGTGCGCCTATCGACCTTCATGCTCGCCCTGATCATCTTGTCCAGCGTCTTGGCCAGCTCCGAAGGGAGCACGTTCTTGATCATCACCGTTTCCGGAGCGGTCAGCCGAGCCCCCTTGATCTCCGCCGTGTCCAGTTCCGCCACGATCTTGGCAACCCGCTCATGGTTCTCTAAAGAGGCGGTGACCAGGAGCGCGTTATTGGTAACGTCCGCCGTGAAGGTCACCTGATCCTGGATCGGCCGGTTGGCATTGTTCGAGAACCGTGCGGTAATCGCCGTGACCACCGATTGCAGTTCCGCGTATTGCAGGGGGTACGGTTTGACGGTGCGGTCCTTGTCCGTCGGCGGCTCGATATCGAGCTGGGCAATCAGCACCTCCGCCTCCTTCATATCCGTCTCGTTGGCCGTGATGACCAGCGTGTTGGACGAGTCGTTGGCGGCCGCGGTGATCGGATACAAGCCGGTCTTCTGATCGCGCTTCTTGCTGCGCTGGATCATCCCGTTCATCGTCGTCGCGACGTCCGAGGCCTTCGCGTGCTTGAGGACCACGGTCTTGGGTATCACAACCCGGCCCACGTTGCTGATGTCGAGCTCCTTGATGATCGCCGTCACCTTCTCGTGATTCTTGGGCGACGCGGTCACCATCAAAGCCATGTTGACATAGTCGGGCGTCAGTGTGACCTGATCATGGATCGGCCGCTTCTCGTTGTCCTTGAATCGTGCGGTGATCGCGGTCGTCGTCGACTGCAAATCGGCGTACTGCAGCGGGTAGGACTTGACCACGCGATCGGTCTCGGTCGGAGGCTCGATATCGAGCTGGGTGATGAGGGTCTCGGCCTCTTTCATGTCCGTCTCGTTGGCCGTGACGATCAGGGTGTTGGTCGAATCGTCGCCTTGCACCGTGATGGGATACATCGAGGTCTTCTGGTCGCGCTTCTTGCTCCGCTGGACCATGGCGTTCATCGTCGTGGCCACTTCGGACGCCTTGGCGAACTTGAGCCGAACGATCTTCGGAGCCGCCACCTTGTCGAAATTGCTGACATCCAGCTCCTTGATGATTTGGGCCACCTTCTCGTGGTTCGCCGCCGACGCGCTCACCATCAGGGCCATGTTCGAAGCATCCGGAGTTAGGGTGACCTGATCCTTGATCGGCCGCTTCTCGTTGTCCTTGAATCGAGCCGTGATCGCCGTGGTCATGGACGTCAGGTCGGCGTACCGCAGGGGGTAGGACTTCACCACCCGCTCCGTCCCGGGCGCCGGCTGGCTGTCCAACTGCTTGATCATCGCCTTGATCTCGTCCATGTCCTTGGGCGTGTTGGCGGTGAGCAACAGCGTGTCCGAGCTGTCGTCCGCGGTGACCGTCACCGGATACTGGCGCGTATTCCGATCCGGCCGCTTGGTCCGAGCGATCATGTCGGTCAGCACCTTGGCCATATCGCTGGCCTTGACGTGCTGCACGCGAACCGTCTCGGGGGGGTTGATCTTGTTGGCATCGGGATTGTCGATCTGCTCGAGCAGCTTGGTGATCTGCTCCATCTCGGCGACCGGCGCCTTGATGATGATCGACTGCGTGCCATACTCCGCCGCGATGGTGACCTGCTCGTTCGCGGGAACCCGGGTACCGGTCTTGCCGAAGGTCGCGGTCAGGGCCTGGACGGTGTACGCCAGGTCCGCGACCTTCACGGGAATGACCTTGGTTTGCTGCCCGCGCGGTGTCGCGCCTTCCACGTCGAGCGCAACCAACAGGTCATCGATGGCCTTCTTGTTGTTCGCACTGCACGTCACCAGCAGCCGCTTGGTGGACGGCTCCGGCGTGATTGAGACCGACGTTTCCGCGGGAGCGATAGTGGCACCCGATGTCTTCAGGGCCGCAAATCGCTTCGTGAACATCTTGTCCAGAGTCTCCGCCACGTCGTCCGCGTTCGCGAACTTCAGCGGGATCTGGTAGTCATTGACCGTGATCGCAGCCGGCGGCTGTGGAATCGCTCCCTCCAACGGGTCGATGATCTTGTTCTTGATCTCATCGATCTGGGCTTTCGTACCGGTCACGTAAACGACGTTGGCGGTGGCTTCCGCGGCGGCCCTGGGCGGCAGCATGCCGTGAACGAACTGCTTCCCGGAGTGCAAGGCATTGATCGTCGCCGCCACCGAGGTCGCCTGACCCCTGACCAGGGTGAACATCTGGGTCGTCACCGTGGTCACATCCGGGGGAGGCGCGTCCAGGTCGGTCAGCACCTTGGTCACGGCCAGGAAGGTCGCCGGCGTGCCCGCCACGATCAGCGAGTTGGTCCGCTCGTCGGCGGTCACGGCATACACATCCGAGGCAATCGCCCCACCGCCCGACCGAGTGACCTGGATCATCATCTCCTTGAACCGCGACAGGACCTCCTGAGCGGTTGCATACTTCAGCTTGAAGACCTGGATGTCGCTCGTCGTGGTCTTGTCCATGGTCTCGGCCAGGCCCTTGATTTCCTCGAAGACCGCGGCCGGGGCACTGACAAACAGCATCTTGCTGCTGTCCTCACCCACGATCGTGATCCTCTGCTTGCCGCCCTTGCCGCGAGCCCCGCCGGCACCGGTCCTGCTGCCCAGGAAAATCTCCTTGAGCTTGTCGGCCACGGTCGAGGCGTTGGCCACTTTGAGCTGGATCTGGTGCGGTTTGACGTCCTGACCCACCTCGTCATCCAGCTGCTTGATCTGCTCCGCGATCAGTTTCTGCTGAGCATCCGGTGCCCACACCACGATGCTGTTGGTCTCCGCGTTCGGCGTGATCCGAATCGCCAGCGAACCCGTCGCCTTGGGATCGTCCACATGAACCGCGCGCAGCGTCTCCGCGGTGGTCGTCGCGTCGGCGTGCTCCAGGGTGTAGATCTGGGCCTGGCCCTTGTCCGGGGCGACGTCCAGCTTGGTGATGATCGGCTCCACCTTCTCCATGTCCGGCAGAAGAGCCCGAACGACCAGGGTGTTGGTCCGGGCGTCGGCGGCCACGGTGACCGCGCCCATCCGCGAAGGGCGAATGACTTCGCCGCCGCCGGCCCCCATACGACCGCCGCCGCCACCGCCGCCGCCGCCGTCAGCCCGGAAGATCCGCTGCAGTTCCGTCGCCACCTTCTCCGCGTCACCGTACTTCAGTGGGAAGGTCTTGATCTGCGACGGGATGTCCTGAGCCTCGAGGTTGTCGATCAGCTTCTCCACCAGCTTCATGCCATCCTGGGGAGCGGAGACGATGATGCTGTTGGTCGTCCCGTCCGAGGTGATCGTGATTTCCTTGGCCGGGTTCAGCTTCAGCTTGCCCTTGACGTCCCCCTCGGCCCCGGGCGTGGCCGCGTCGCCACCCAGCATGCCGGAAGCCTGCATCTCGAGCATCTCCTGCTCGAGCTGTTCGATCAGCGCATCGGCGTTGCCCATCATGCCCGGCATCCCGGCGCGCATCATGCTCGGCCGGGTGCGCAGGGTTCTCGTCCGGGTATCCTCGATCTTCAGAATCGCCTTGATCGCCTGCTCGACTTCATAGGCATTCAACTTCTTGAGCTGGAAGATCTTGATGTCCACCGGCGGCTTGTCGCTCGGCCGGTCGATCTTGAGCAGCAGCTCGGCCACCGGCTGGAAATCCTCCTTGGCCGCGCGGACAATCAGGGTCTGATCTCGCGGGTTGGGAAAAATGCGAACCCGTTGTCCGCCGGGGGCGGCCTGTGCCTGCTCGGCCTCCTTGCGGGCCTGCTCTTCGTCGCGCCGGCGCTTGCCGCCGCCTTCCTCGTCCTCTTCTTCGTTCTTCTTGTCCTTGGCCCCGCCGGCTTGCGGCTTCCTGGCATCCGGTTGAGCGGCCTTCTTGGGCTGCGCCGGCTGCTTGTCGTTGAACATCTGCTCCAGGATCGTGGCCGCGATGCTCACGTCCAGATACCTGAGCCGGAACACGCGTACATCGCTTGGAGCCTCCTGCAACTCCTCGAAGTTCTCGATGATCCTGTCCAGCGTATCCTGCAGCTCCTGGACTGCGGATGGATCGCCCAGGAAGTAGATCAAACCCGACTCCTCGTCGTATTTGACCTGCACATTCCCGGTCTGGTAGGCCTCCGCGGCCGCCCGTCCGATCTCAATCTTGGTACGCTCCTCGGCGGACATCTCCGACTCCGTGGGGGCGTTGGCGGCGGAATCCGGAGCGGGCGACGGCAATCGGGCTTCGACCCCCTGCGAGCCACGAGGTGTCTTCTCGTGGTCTTCAGCTGCGGGTGCTGCGGGAGCGGGTGTCACCGGCGTCGGTGCCGGCACCGGGGGCGGAGGTGCAGTCACAGGTTGTGGCACGGGCGCCGCAGGCTGCGGAGCAGGAGCGGCGGTCGCCGGCGGGGGGGCTACCGGAGTCGGAGCGGCTGCCGCCGGCTGAGTGGCCGGAGATGCCGCCACCGGTTGAGGCCCGGGGGCGGCCGGCTGTGGAACCGGGGCGGTTGCCGCGGGCTTTGGCGCCGGTGCAGGCGTTGCCGCAGGCTGAGTCGCCGGAGCGGGAGTAGCCGCGGGTTGCGAACTTGCGGCCGTGGTCGGTTGGGTCGCTGGCTCGGCCACGGTGATTTTCACCGCCCCCGCCCAAGCGAATCGGGCAATGGAATCCGTCAGGGCGCGCAGCTCGGAGGTCGGAGCAACCACGGGTGCGTTGTTCAGCGACGTCGTTCTGACGCCCGGCACGCTCACCGGCGCCGCCGGCTGGGTCGTCGAGCGATAGTCCGGTTCCACAATCGGATCGGTGTAGTTGATCTCGTGCAGCATGTCCAGCGGGTTCTTCCGCCCGGCCGCCTTCGGAATCGCCGACACCTTGAACTTGTTCTGCATCTCCGCCGGGGCCGCCTGCTGCATCATCTCCACCATGCGGGCCACGTTGGTCCCTTTGGGAACCTGCTTGACCGACATGGTGACCGGGGCCCGGATCTTCTGCTTCTGCAGCCGGATCAGCCACTCCTCAACCAGGGTGAAGTGCTCCGGCTTGCCTTCCACGATCACCTGGTTGGCGATCGGGAAGCTCTTCACGTACGGCGAATCCGAATAACCGATCAGATCGATGAGCACGCGATCGAGATACTTGGCAAGGGTCTCCGCCGAACCCTCGACGTCATACACCTTCGTGATGTTGCCCTTGCGGCTGGTCACCACGGTACCCATGCGGCTGGTGTGTGTATCCTCGGTCGGCTTGGCCAGCTCCTCCTTCATCTTGATGATCTCTTCGATCAGCGGGAACTTGTCCTGCGGTGCCGAGACGATGATTCGCTTGCTGGCGTACTCCGTCTGAATGACCACCGGCGTCGAGCCGCGCGATCTCCGTCTGCTCCCCGACCCCCCGTAGCCGACCGAGGAGTAGTCGTAATCGCTGCTGCTGTATCCGCTGCCGCCGGCCTCGCTGGCCCCGGCGATGTCCTCGAGAGCGCTGACCACCTCGTACAAGTCCGCGTACTGGAGGGCGAAGACGCGCAGAACCGGCCCTTCGGGCTTGGCCTGGGCGTCGAGGCTCAGCACCAACCGCTCCCCCTCGGCCACCTTGTCATTGGGCCCGCGCAGAATGATCATGTTGCTCGACTCGACCGCCGTCGCGGAGAGCTGCTCGGTATCGCTCGAGCCGCTGCTCCGACTCATCATCCCGCCGCCCCACGGCGACCACTCGCCCCGCCAGCCGTCTCGTCCGCGACGCCCGCCCCAGCGCGAACCGCCGCCGCTTGACTTGTTGACCTGCTCCTCGACGATCTCGGCGATCTCCTCCGCCCTGGCCGTCTTGAGCGTAATCATCCGCATCGTGGACGGCTCGGCCGGCCTGTCGAACTCCTTCAGCAGTTCGTCGACCAGCGGCAACAGGCTCTCCGGCGCGGACACCATGATCCGCCGACCGGCCCGGTGGGCAGTGACCCGTGGGCCGTCGGACATGCCGCCGAACCCGCCGTACCACCCGCCGCCGCGCCGCCCGCCGCCCTTCTCCTTCAGCTCCTGGAACTTGGCCTGCAGGATCGGCTCGAGCATATCCGCAATGTCGTCGGGCCGGGCGTCCTTCAGGTCATAGTGGCGGATCACCATCGAGGTGTCCGGCCCGTTCTGCTTGATCATCTGCTGGACGATCGGGTCGATCTCCGCCATCTTCTCCGGCGGGGCCGAGACCATCAGAATGTCGCTGTTGTAGCTACCGATGAATTTGACGCCGTCCCTCGATCCTCGCCGCCCCCATCCGTCACCCCTCGTACCCACCGAGTACAGCTGCTCCAGGTTCCGGGCGATTTCCGATGTGCCCTGATAGTCGGAGCTCTCGACCTTGTAGCTGCGGATCTCGTTCTTGCCGCTCGGGTTGGTGTCCAGCAGGGCGATGAACTTCTCGATCTCCGCCATCTTGTCCTTGGGCGCGCTGATCACCAGCCCGTTGCCGACCTCGGTCATCTTGATGCTGCCGGGCGTTGACGAGGAGGATGAGGAGTCCCACCATCGCCGACGGTCGCCGCCGCCGCCCGAGGTGAACATCGTCTCGATCGCGCTGCGGACTTCCTCGGCCTCCGCGTGCTGCAGGACGAACGTCTTGCGCACGAACTCCTGGGCCGCGTACAGGTCGTCGATCTCCTTGGCGTACTTCTCCGCCTTCTTGAAATCCTCCTCCGAACTGGTGATGAGGATGCGGTTGCTCACCGGCTCGGCCACCAGCAATATCGGCACTTTTGGAGCGCTGTCGCTCATGCCCATGCCGTACATACCGAAATCGCCGAATCCTCCGCGGCGCCCGCCACGGCGCCCGCCGCCACTGTCCGGGAATAGATCCTCCAGCTTCTCGATCACATAAGCGGCCTCGGCCGTCTTGAGCTGGATCGCCCGCAGCTCGGCCTGGTCGGCGGCGCTGGGCTGGTCCAGCTGCAGGATGAGTGCGGCGACCTTCTCGTGTATCTCGTCATTCGCCGAAACGATCACCACGTTGGTCTGCGGATCGAAGCGGAACTTGGCGTCCGCCGATTCCCCGCCGCCGTAGCCCATGCCCCACCGCGAGCGTCCACCGCCCCCGCCGAACGATTCGGTCAGGATCTGGGACACGTTGCCCGCCCCCGCGTGCTTCAGCTTGTACAGCTTCGTGGTCTTGTCCACGTCGGCGCTGGTGTCGAGTTCCTTCATCACCCGCTCAATGTCCATCCACATCTCCGGGGTGCTGACCACGATCAACGTCTTGGAGCTGTCGTCCGAGATGAACTTGGGAAGACCGCCTTCGCCCGAACTCATCCCTCCCCCGCGGTAGCCGCGGCCGCTGTAGCCGTACCCGCTGTAGCCGCCGCCCCCGCCGCTCTTCTCGCCGAAGCGGCTCATCAGCGTCATGGCCATGTCCGTCGGTGTCGCGTGCTTGAGACGCACCAGGTGCTCAACCGTGCCCGCTTCCGGATCCACGTCCAGCTTGGCAATCAGCTTCACGGCATCGTCGAGATCCTTCTTGTTGCCCATCAGGATGAGTGCCCGGTCGTTGGCCACGTCTGGAATCGCTCGGAAGTCGGTATCCTGGCTGCCGCCCCCGCCGTAGCCCCGTCCGCCGGATGAACCTCGCGACGAGAAGGTCGTGCTCAGGATCCCCGCGATGTTCGACGCGCTGCCATGCTTGAGAACGATGTACTGGTACGCCTCTTCGTCGGCGGGCACATCCAGGAGCTCGATGAACTCCTTGACTCGGACCATTTCGTCCGACTTGGCCTTGACCAGAATCGACCGGCTCTGCTCAAGCGGCGTCAGCACCGCGGTGGTGCCCACGTTGATGACCCGTGGCGGCTGCCGAGGCGGCGGGGGCTGACCCGGCTGGGCCGCGGGCTGCGGTACCTCGATGATCTTCTGCTCGCCGAGCATCGGACGGATCATCTCCGCCAACTTGGTCGGCGAGGTGTGCTCAAGTTTGATGACCTCCAGCTGGCCGATCTTCTCCAGAGGCAGGTCAATGAACTTCTCCAGGTACTCCGCCACCAGCTTGTGCTTGGACGGAGTCGCCCGAATGAGCAGCCGGTTCAGCCGGCTGTCTTCGTTGATATCCACCATGTCGGCACTGGAGACCGCGACCACCGGGGCCGGCGCGGGTGCCGGGGGGGCCGCCCCCGGGGGGCCGCCCCGCCGCCCGCCGCCCGCCGAGGGGGGCGCGTTGGTGATCGAGACCCCTCCCTCGGTCGGCGGCAGAATCTGCCGCAGATCCTGGGCCGCGTCCTGCGAGGAGGCGTACTTCAACGAGTAGACCCGGAGTTCTCGCCCGTCGCCTTCGGTATCCACATCGATCAGGTGCAGATACTCCAGCTGCTGGTTCAAGAAATACACAAACCCCTTCAGCTCGATGGCGTTCGAATTCGGAACCGTCGTCGCCCGGGCCGCGTTCACCGGCACCAGGTCCACCGCACGTTCGGCCAGCATCTGGGCCGGCTGCTGCTTCGGCTCGTAGGAGACCGAGGCCATCTCCCAGTCCGGGAGCTTGGCCGCCTCGTAGTCCTTCTCCGTCCGATAGATCCGCTTCGGCGGAATGTGCCGATACCACTCGGTCAGTCGACGAATCTCCAGATAGCTGTCCCGCTGAATCACCCAGGCGTCCAGATCGAAGATGATCTGGTTGAACTGCAACAGGGCCTCGTCGTACTTCATGATCTTGACGCTCTCAAACGTGATCGGCTTGGGGGCCTTCACGTCCAGGGAGCCCTGCCCGAGCATGCTTAGACCGGTCATGGTCTGCAGATCTCGGCACATGTCCTCGAACGAAGCGTTTTTCCAGGCGAAGAAGTACGGCCTCTCGTTGTAGGGAAGCGTCCACCAGCCGGTCTGCTTCTTCAGTTCGGCGGCCAGGTTCGGTGCCCCGGTCAGCGGGTGGCGCGGAATGGTCGCATCCTTGGGCGCGTTCGATGTCGGACCGGGCACGCCGCCAATGGCGCTCGCCGGCTGCGATCCCGGAACACCGGTCACCGGAGCATGAACGCCCGGAGTGGTCGGACTCGCGCCCGGCGTCACCGGCACCCCTGCCGGCCGGCTCGACGGCCCACGAAACATCGCGCCCGTTGTCCCGGGCCCCGTGTGACCCCCGGCCGGTGAGGATGTGGTCGGATGCCCCGGCTGAACGCCGGGTTGGACCGCCCGACCACCGGGTCCGCCCGGCTGGAAGCTGCGACCCTGACCCGGTACGCCCGGCTGAGCCGGGGGCGGTGTCGCCGGTGGGTTGGCCTTGATTTCGTTCTCCAGGGCATCCAGCTCGTTCTGGTCGACGGTGGGCAACCGCCGGCCATCCAGCCGCATACCTTCAGGGGCCGGGGCTTCATCGGGCGGAGGCTCCACCGGTTTCACCGGGCTGTTCACCGGCTCGGGGCGGACTCGGGGCGGACGACGGATCGAAGGCTGCGTCGCGGGGGACATGCCGGACGGACGGCTGGCGGTAATGGGATTCACCGGAGGCGGGGTCACCGGACGCACGCGCGGGCCGCTGCGATACTGCTGATCCGACTGCCGGCGCTGCTGCTCTTCCGCCTGCCGACGCTCCAGCTCGGCCTGTCGGCGCTCCTCCTCAGCCTGCTCGCGCTCCTCCTGGGAATGCTGACGAACGAACTCCGGATCGGCCATCGCCTCGTCGATCTCTTTCAGCAGCTCGGCCTCGGTCTTCTCCGGCGGCGCCGCCTCCTGCTCGGCGGGTGCCGTGGTCGGGTTTTGAGCCGCAACTTCAACGCGCCAAGCCAAGCTGACGGCCGTCCACACGCCCGCCGCCGCCCATATCGTCAATGGCAGAGCCACCGGTATTCGCCGGCTGACCTGCATCGTCGTCATTCGCTTGTTTGCCATTGGTCCGTGACCTCCAATCACGCCCTCTTAACTGGGGCTTGGCTTTATACCCAGAGCCTGCTCCGCCAGTTTCATGACCTCGTGGTAAATGAGTGGCTGGGTATCTTCCGTCAGATCCTGGCAGTCCTTCAGAGCCTTGCCGAGTTCGTGGAAGTGCCGCCGACCGTCGGCGCTTTCGGTGACGGCTCCCTTGGGATGAACGTAAACCAGCGTGCCGCCGTAGACTTCTTCCCCCACTTCCTTGTACTGATCTTCTCCCACCTTGGGTGCATTGGGCTGCGGCCGCGGATTCTCGAGCACGACCAACTGCCCGCGTGGCGAACTCAGGACCCGCCCCAGAACCATCTGGGCGTCCTTGGGCGGAGCGGTCGGCACGGGCGGCGGCGGCTGCTGGACCACCGCCGGCTGAGTCGCCGGGCTACCGCTGAAGATCGCTCGGATCGTCTTGTTCGCGTCCACCTTGAGCTGCCCGGGAACCATCGAACCGGTGAGGTCGCCTTCCCAGCGCTCGAACTTGAAGCCCGGGTGTGGGGTCACATTCACACTGACTGAACTGCCCTCCGGGTACCTTGGCATCGGTGGCACCAAGCCGACCACGCCGCCGTTCGGCGGCTGGGCCGACACGCTGATCGCGAACTGTTCCGGCCGGTAAGGCTGGAATATCTTCTTGGCCAACAAGGGCTTATAGTCGTCCAGCTTGGCCAGCTTGGTCCGCCCAACCTCCTGGCGCTTGCCCTCATCGAGCCCCGCCTTCTCCACCGCTGGCACCAACTGGCTGGGCGGAAGAATCAGCGTCTCCAACTGGGCGGTCATCTTCAGCAAGCCCTGGGCGGCCTCCTCTTTTCGCTTATCATCCTTGCCGGTCAGCCGAATCGCCTGACCCAGCGTCAGAGCTGTGCACCGCACCTGGTACGGCTGGCGATACAGGTTGAACAGGAAGGTGACCACCTCGTTCAGCTTGGCGGTCGCAGTCACGGTGGCCGGCAGACGGCGAATGCCGTTCTTCTGATACGATCGAACCTGATGCAGACTGATCTGCACATCCTGGAGCCGGGCCTGCTGCGTCTGCTCGTAGAGCTCCTCACGCAGCCGCGTCATCGCCTCGTTCGGATCCATCGACAACGTGCTCGGCCCGATCTCCCGACGCCAGCGATCGGCATTGACCACCGCCCGAGCCTGCTCCGACTTGATCGCGGTCAGATCCTTCTTCAGGGACTTGACCTTGGCTTCGTACCCTCGGAGAGAGTTCCGGTACAGAACCATACCCGTCCGGCCAAGGAACACCGCCATGGCCGCCAGCAGAAGCCCGATCATCAGTCGTTCGCGAGAGTTCATGTCACTTCTTCTTCGCCGGCGCCGGCTTCTGACCGATCAACACCGTCACCTGATCCTTGAACGGGTACTCCGATACCGTCGATGCGTTGCCTCTGCCGGGCAGTGCTCCACCCCAGATCGGCTTCTTGTCCCTGTCGCGCATCGCCGTGAGCGCCTCGATCAGCTGCGTTCCGACTTTGTTGTTCTTGGTGGCCAGCTCGATCCTGGCTTCGCCTTTCTCGCTGCACTCCAGGCGGGTGATGTAGGCTTCCTTGTTGGATGGGAAGACCTCGGACAGGGCGTTGAGCCGGTCGATCCAGACTAGATTCTGGCTCTGCCAGCCGTCCACATCCTTGACCAGTTTCTCCAGCTGCTGGCGCGCCTCCCGGTCGGTGTTCTCGTATCTCTTTCGGGCCTCCAGCGCCGCAATTTCCGTCTTCCTCTCCCTGATCGGGTTGTAGGCCAGTACGCTCGCCGCGGCGACAAACAGGGCGGCGGTCACGACGACCAGAGGTCTCTTCCGCCGGCGAACACGCTGCGCCGCTTCCGGCTCCTTGGGATGGATGAAATCGAAGAACTGCATCTCCTGGGAGATGCTTCCCTGGGCCAGTCCGACCGCCGCACTGAAGGGCGCTGCGCTCACGCCCTTCTCCCTTCGCCACTTCAGCCCGGGCGGAGGCTCATAGATCGTGGCCGGGGCCCCGAATTGCTCCTCGAAGCGGGTCGCCACGCGAGCGTCGATGCCCTCGGTCCCGGCCAGCACGATCCGGTCGATCGTCGCCCCCGGGTCGGAAGCTCGGTATGCCTGAACCGTCCGGTTCACCTCAATGATCAGGGCTTCCATCGGCGCCGGTCGGGCAAATCCCTCGTCGCTCGATGCACCGGCTTCTTCCGACGCCGGCCGCCCCGCTTTCTCGCTCAACCCGCCCGGCGGAATCGACACCGAAGCCGCCCGGGAGTACACCAGCCGGCCTTGCTGAATCACGTTGATCTCGGTCATCGCCGCCCCGACGTCGACCATCAGCGTCCGCCCTTCGGCCACCTGCTCGGGCGCCAGGGCCGCTAGGTTGGCATAGGGGCGAAGACCGATGCGCTCGAGTTTGAGCCCGGCCCCGGTGATGACCTGCCGATAGCGGTCCACCACCGCGATCCGGATCGCCGCCAGCCAGACGTCGCACATCCCGCCGCCACCCGCAGCCTCGCCGCCGGCCAGGGCGAAATCAACCACCGCCTGGTCCTTCGGGAACGGCAACTCCTTGCCCGCCTGGACGTGGACCATCATGGTCATCTCCTCCAGGCTTCCCTTCGGCAGCGAGATCAGGTTGAACACCGCATCCTGGCGCGGAACATCCACGATCGCCCGGCGGGTGCGGATGCGATGCTCGGCCAGGGCCCGCTTGAGAAACTCGCCCAACGACGCCGGATCGCGCGGGTTCACGCCTTCAACCAGCGGCACGTACACCGCCTTGCGAATCCGCACGCTGGACCGCGAGTGCCTCGCGTCTACAATGCGCAGCGAGCGCTCGTCAAAGTCTATGCACACGATACTGCGGTCACGGAGCATCGAAGGTCAAACCCTCGCTTTGCTGGTCATCCCAGACCGGGTACCCCCGCCCCAGACTGGAGATCTCCCGGAAATACTTCAACCGGGCGAAATGCCCCTGCATCTCCAGCACCACCTGCAAACGCCGATAGGTGCCGGTGTGATCGGCGAATCCGATCACGTCGCCACTGAACTGAATCGAACGGGCCGTCACGCTGTTGTTGATGAGCATGAACCGCTCGGGCGACAGCACCCCGCTCGTCACCAGCCACGCTGGTGTCTTCTTCTCCTCACCGCTGAGCTGCGAGCGCTTCGCGACGATCGCGGAGGCCTCCTCCTCGGTCAGACCCGGAATGCACACCAACACCTCCGGGGGTGCCGTGTCCACGTTGATCAGGCCAACCTGCTGTGCCATCATGTCGCTCACCGTCAACCGGTCAAGAAGCACCGGGAGCATGTCCGCAGTCACCGGACTGATCGCCTTCGGGTTGGAGTCGTCCTCCCCGCCGGGCTGCGTGGCCGTCCCCGAACCGCCGCCGGTCGGCCCGCCAGCCGGCTGCGTGCCGCTGCCGCCCCGGCCACCGCCGCCCCGCCCGCCGCGATCGCCAGCCCGACCCGGTCGGTCACCACCCCGCCCATCGCCGGCTTGACCGCCTTGCCCATCGCGGCCACCCCGACCACCACGCCCGTCCCGACCACCAAGCCCGTCACGGCCACCGCGACCGTCCGGGCTGTTCGGCCCGTCAGGGTTGTCGCTCGCTTGCCCGCCGGAGCCGTCACGAGCCCCGGGGCCACGACCGCCACGACCACCTCGATCGAACCCACCGCTCGGTCCAGTATTGCTGTCCCGGCCTTCGTTGGGTCGTGCATCGCCACCTCGTCCACCGTCTCGACCCCGACCCGGCCGCCGTCCTCCCCCTGGACCCTGGTCCGACCCGCCACCAAATCCCCGGTCGCCACCGCGACCCGCTTCTCGGTCGCCTCTGCGGCCACCATCCTGGCTGGCTCCAGGCCCGGGCCCCTGGTCACCACTCCGGCCGGCCCCACCCCGCCCGCGCCCGCCACGACGGTCCTGGCCTGCCTGATCGTCATCCGTCGATTCGTCTTCGGCCGCTGTGTCGTTCCGCCCGCCACCACCGCCTGGCCGGCCTCCCCGACCACCGCGATCCCGAACCGCCTGCTGCGAACGAGTCCGGTTCTTGCGTTGGGGATCGGTCGCGTTCGAATCCTCATCCGTACCCGAATCGTCCGGGTTTTTATCGGCCGCTGAACCTCCATCCCGCGACCCGGCATCCGCGTCCTGGTCACGATTTCCGCCGCCGGAATTCGGCCCGTCCAGCCCCCCTCCACCAGTACTGTCATCGCTGCCGCCCCCGTCCTGGCCACCGCTACCGCCTGAAGCCGAGTTATCAGTATTGGCGTCGCCGCTCTCCCCCTCCAGAGGGATGAGCCGGAGCTGGTTGGCTTCGTTTCGCTCCTGGTCGTACGCCGCCCAGAGCGGGGTGTAGTTGCTCTTTTTAGCGCTGTAGACCTGGAGTCCTACTAACTCCCCAATTGATCGAGGCTTATAACCGATCTTCTGAATCTCAGCGATGAACTGAAGGACCTCCGCCGGCACCTCATCAAGAACCGCTCTGAACACCGAAGGCAGCCTCTCAGGGTTGGCAAGTCCAACTTGGTTGATGTTCAGCCTCGGCTTGTTGTCGTTCGCCCAGTTGTGATCCCAGGAGTAGACCGTGATGTAAGGCAACAACCCCCGATCCAAGATGCCGTCACCATTGTCCGGCGGAAACAGCCCTTCCGGCCCGTCATCCTCGTTCGGATCCAGGTAGCCGTTCCGGTTGTGGTCTTCGCCGTAGACGATCCGCCCGTTGAACCACCGGACCGACAACAGCTCTTCGACCGTCTCAAGCGGGCGGTTCTTTGCCCGGAAGGCCGGCTCCAGCGACATGTAGTAGCTGCTCTCGGCACCCTGGGGTGACGCAAAAGCGTCATCTGTATCGATCCAGTCCTTTAGAGCGTCGGCCAGGGCTTCAGGCGTGACGTTGTCCTGGATCGTGCTCTTGCCTGCCAGAGCCTGGGTGAAGAGCATCAGAAGTTGCTCGCGCGTGGCCGTGTTCAGATTCAGCTTGCTGGTTTCGTCGGTCAGGCCGTACCGCATCCTCGTGCGGTCGCCCTCGCCCTCGAGCTCGTGCGAGACCACGCTGAACCGCCAGGCTTCCCGGTTCTCGATCTTCTCCTGGTCGGCCAGGCTCTCCGAGCCCCCGATCTGATCCGGCGCCCAGACCAGGATTCGTCGGAAGGCCAAGGGGTTGTTGTACCACTTGTCCATGTTGATCGGATCCTGCTCGATGTTGGAGGGATCCTTGCGCAGCAGCAACATGGCTCGGGCCACGCCTGATTCGGCGGCTAGATGAGCCTGCTGTCGGTCGTTTCCCGCTTTGGTTGCCGCCAGGTCGGCGTTCATCCAGTAGGAGAAGCTCGCCCCCAGCAGGGCCAGGACGGTGATGATCGCCAGGACCACGACGATCAGCATCCCTCGGCGCCGAACCGCGAGTCCATGACCTGGAACAAGGAAGGTCATTGGGAGCCTCCTTCCTGACGGCTCAAGCTGTCGGCCACGCCGTACTTGCGCGAGCTGAGCAGGGTCTGGTCGGCCTGCAGGAGAGGCACCACCAAGGTTAGGCGATCCTCGTGATACACCTCGTCCTCGCGTCTCTCCTCGAAATTCTGGCTGACGAGCTTCTGGAAGTTGAGTTCATCTTCCTCCGGGGGGACACGGAGACGCCCAATGGTGATCTTGATGGCCTGGGGCAATGCATAGCCGCTGCTCCCGGGACTCGTCCCGCCACCGCTCTCCCCGGAGCTCGCATCGTCCCCCAGCGCCGAGAGCATGCCCCCGCCGTCGCCGCCTTCGCTGGTACCACTGCTGCCGCTGCCCTCGTAGTCATTCGTCATCTGCCAGCGCGGCTGCCACTTGGCCCCGTCGAAGTAACGGAACTCGAGGTACTTGATTTCCGGAGCGATCAGCTCGCCTTCGGGCGCGGGAGCATTGCCGATCTGCTCCGTCTCGTTCGAGGCGGTGTCCTGCTTGACGATGAATCGCGGATTGGGATCGAACGTCTTCTGCTCGCTGCGCCACAGGCCGTAGCAGACCCGCACGCCTTCCGTGTCCTTGCGCTCCTCCTGATCCCAGAGCAGCTCGTAGGTGATGCGGCGAACATCGAGCTGGGCGGGAGGAAGGTCGTCCTGCATCGGATCGTGGAGGTCGAACGCGTAGCGCTCCGGCATGCCCACCTTCACGATGGTGAGCTTGTGGCGGTTGCCCCGGAAACCGATCCCATCGCCGGGCACGATGTCAGTCGCGTGCCGTATCTCGGCGGCGATCTGCATGAGCAAGGCCCGATCGAGCTTGATGTTGCGTGTGGCTGCGGTGCCCTCGTCCCGGGCCCTCAGGACAGTCATGTAGAAGCCGAAGACGCCTGAAAGCAGTAGAAGCGTGAGACCGATGGAGAGCACGACCTCCAGCAGGGTCAGGCCTCTCCGCCGGCCAATCGCATCCCTGCGGCCGCACAACCCGGCACCAGCTCCGGCTCGGCGGCGGGGCGGACCGCTGAACGCCGCTCGTCGGCCGCTTTCCGTGGCGAGTCGCAAGCCGTCGCCCCGGAGCAACGTGACCTGTGCGCTGCGGTCGGCCACTATCGACCTCCCCGGGATTGCCCGGAAGATCCGCCGGTTCTGCTCCCCGACGTGCCCCCTTGCCCGCCGCGGCTGTTCTGACCGCCGCGACTTGAAGAGCCCTGCCCGCCAGCACTCTGGCCGCCCCCTTGTGACGCCTTCCCCGCCAGTTCGCTGAGATTGACGTCGCCCAACTGGTTCTGCAGCTTCTTGAGATCCTTCAAACCCGAGCCGCCATTGGCCAGCAGGTCCAGCAACGCCGAGATCTTCTGGAAATCCTCGTCCGGCAGGTTGGCCAGCATTCGCGGGTCAAAACCGTTCGGATCGAAGAGGAAATCGAGGTTGGACAGATCGATGCCCGCCTGGTCCGCGAGATCGGCCAAGCCACTCAGATCGCCCGACGACCCGCCACCCTGGCTGCCGTCGCCGCTTCCGGAGCCGGAGCCGCCGCCACCACTTCCTGATCCGCCCTGCGTACCGGCCGTACTGGCCGCCAGGATCTCCTGGATGTCCTGGCTCGACAGGCCATAGTCCCGCTCCATGTTCACGTCCGCAGGGGCCGCATACAGCCGGTACGCGGTCCGTTCGATCATCCGGCCATCGTCATCGAAACTGATCTCCAGCGCAGGATCGTCGATCTGCTGCTGGACCTGCTCTTCGTTGTAGCCGATCTGCACCGTAACCATGTACAGGCCCTCGACATCGGCCTTGTCGAATTGCAGGCGCCAGGTGTAGCCCGGGTAGGTCACGCCGAAATCACCCTTCGCCTCCTCGCTCATCTTGGTCCAGGTAATGAAGCCGCCGTCCAACTCGGCCAGAACCGTGTCGGTCAGCAGCATGGCTCGGGTGGCTCGATCCGTGGTCCGGGCGGCGTCCAGCCCGGCGCGGACCTGCACACCCACCACCGCCAGCCCGAAGGTCAGCAGACCGACGGAAACGACGACTTCCAGGAGCATCGCCGCCCGCTTGCGTCTGAGAGGTGTGTTGCCGCTCATCGTACCCACCTCACTGCCCGGTTCCGGCCGGAGCGGGCCGACCATCGCCGCTGACTCCGCCCTGGTCCATGTGGATCTCGAGGATGTTGTTCTCGGTGATCTCGGAGCCGTCCAAGAAATCGGTATGCAGAATGGGGGAGGCTCCATACTCGTTCATCAGTTCCACTTCTCTCACCCGCAGGGCCCGCTGGATCCACACCTGCCCCGTCCGGCCGTCCACGATCACATTGAGAATTCGCGCGGCCACCTCCTCGGTCATCTCCGTCTCCGGTGGAAGATCGGTGATCACGAAGGTGACCCAGTCGCACGTGCCGTCTGGGTTCATCACCAGCGGCACCATCGAGGTGATGCCCTCGGTGACCTGCGGGCCGGCGATCGGACTGTGCGGGGAGATGTCGAAGCTCGGCTTGCCCGCGAGTACGGCCACGCAACGCGTACCCGGCTGAAGCACCTGGGCAGGCCGCCAGGAAGCGTCAAAGCCCTGGTAGGCATCCGGATTGCCCAGCGGATCCGCCTGGCGCTGCATCTCCGGCTGCTGGGTCTCCAGCGGCACGTCCATGTCCTTGCGAGCCTGAGGATCGTTCGGATCCGGCGTGCCCGGAAACTGGATCCGGTAGCGCAAACCGTCCTGCATCGCTCGGGCGTGCGTCATCGCGATGAGCGATCGCAGACGATCACACGACTCCACCAGCGACCGCCGCCGCATGTCGCCCTGGAGATCCGGGAACATGATGGCGGCCAGTAGCGCCAGCAGCAGGATCACCACCAGGACTTCGATCAGCGTGAACGCCCGCCGCCCCATGAGAACCCTCGCTACGACTGCTGCTCCTTCTTCCAGTTCGAGAGGTCGTCGTCGGTACCGTCCTCGCCGTCCCGGCCCGTGCTCCAGAGATCGTATCCTTCCGTGCGGTTCTCACCCGGGTACTTGTACTTCAACTCCTTGCCCCAGGGATCCTTGAGCTTGGCCAAGTCGTTGATATACGGGCCGTGCCACTTGTTGGCGTCCTCGCCCTCGGGCTTCTCCACGAGTTCCTTGAGCTCCTCGGGGTACTTGCCCATGTGCATCCGGAACAGCTCGAGCTGCGTGGCCAACTGGCTGCCGTCGTCCACCATCGCCTTGGCGATGTCGTTCTCCGCGCTCTGCTGCGTGCCCATGAACGACGGCACGACGAACGCCGCCAGCAAGGCGATGATGCCGACTACCAGCAACACCTCGAGCAGCGTGAAACCTCGACGCCGCCCTCTGCGAACCCTTCTCGTTCTCTGCATCGATCTGACTCCTTGCGCTAAGAGGTCCTCAATTCATCAATGCCGCACAGTGCTCATTCTCAAGATCGGCACCAGCAGCGATACCGCGATCACCAGCACGATGACCGCCATGAGCATCAACATCAGCGGCTCGAGCAGTCGCACACCCAGGTCGATCTGCCTGGCCGTCCGAGCCTCGTTCGAGTCCGCAATCTGAACCAGCACCGTTTCCAGGTTGTTGCTCTCCTCGGCCACCGCGATCATGTCCACGATGTCCGGGGGAAACAGCCCACTCGATCCCAAGGGCGCCGCCAGCGGCTCGCCCCGCTGCACGTTCTCCGCCGCCTTGTCGATCTCCGCCGCCAGGATCCGATTGCCCGCCGAATCCTTGGAGATCTTCAGGGCCTGCAGAATGGGCACGCCGTTGTGCAGCATCGTTCCCAGAATGCGACTGAAACGGCAAAGGGCCACCATGGTCACGATGCCGCCCATCACCGGCATCCGCAACTTCGCCCGGTCGATCCAGTAACGGCCCTGCTCGCTGCGAAGCACCGGAATCAGCGCGATCACGACTACGGCCAGCCCGCCGAGTGCATACATCCCGTGATCGCGTAGGAAGTCGCAGCAGGCAAAAAGAACCGTGGTGATCCACGGTTTCTCCACCTGGTCGAGGAAACCGCGGATCTTGGGAACCACAAACGTCATCAAAAACGTCACCACCGTCGCGCCTGCAAACAACAGAATGGCCGGATAGACCATCGAACCGACCAGCTTGTTCCGCAACTCGTCCTGCCGCTCGGTGAACACCGAAATCCGCATCAACACGTCTTCCAGGAAACCACCCTGCTCGCCGGCCCGAACCATGGCGATGGCCAGCTCGTTGAAAGCGTTCGGATGCTTAGCCATCGCGTCCGCCAGCGTCTCGCCTCCGGACACGTCGTTGTGAATGTCCTTGAGGATCTCGGCCAACAGCGGATTGGAGGCCGTCCTGGCGAGGACGTCAATCGACCGCAGGACCGGTACGCCCGCCCGGAGCAGGTCCGAAAGCTGATTGTAGAACGTGGCCACCGCCCGGAGCTTCAGCTTCTTGGTCCGACCGCTGATGGCCGCCCGGGTCGCCTGCGAACCTTCGGTCACCTTGATCGGAAACAGGGCGCGGTCATCGAGCATGCGGTAGACGGCCTGCTGGCTCTCGGCAGTCAGCACACCCGTTACCGTCTCACCCGAGCTGGTCTTCGCCTTGTACGTGAAGGTCGCCATCGCACTCTAACGACTACACCCCGGACGTCCCTCGAACCGCGCTAAGGAAACAGGGGAGATGCCCATCCGTCCGAGCAGCCCTCCCTGGCTTTCGGCAACGTCGGCCATCATGGGGCGTGCGGCATCCAGCCGCTCTTAGTCTAATCCCCACAACGACTTCGATCAATACCGGGCCACCCGGCGACGCAATGCCAGCCCTCCCCACCTCGACCGGCAACAGCGGCATTCCTTTGTACACCCCGCCCAACGGGATCGATGCAGGCCGAGACTGCCAACCGAGGAGACCCGAAAGCCCGGAAAACGATTAAATACTTATATCACAGTATCTTATGACAACTACGGGGGCCCGGATGGGCCCGACGCTCCTGCCGTAAGCTGCCCGAGCGTCGGCAGATCCGCGGCGTGCAGAGACTCCCGCCAATTCGCCATGGCCATCCACAGTTCAATAATGCGATTCACTCGCGACGAAAACATCGAATACCGGACCAGCGAGACTTGATACGCACCACGATCGTGACCATAATAGCGTTAGGTTTCTTCGTACTGCAATGGACTGCTCCGGCGTCCCACCGGGGAGCCTTTCCGTCGGAGGACCACATCGCCCCTGCCCCATGGGGCAGACATGGGAAGAAGCGGACCCCCGATTTTTGCCGGCGACCTCTTCGCGTGAGCCCGGTTCTGTCGGAGGCAGTCTCCGAAACCTGAAGACGACCAGCACTCCCCACTGGTCCCCGGCGCGGCGGCGCTTGCACGCCCCTCGTTCCGCGCCCCGGTGTTGAATGACCGGAGAGCCACGTATCGACCCTAGATCCGATCCAATTAGGAGGAAGATCCATGCACCCCGTTGTCCTTGGAAGAGCCGTACTTGTCACCCTGGCCGTCGTCGCCCTGGCTCAGCCGGTGTGGGCCACCTGCACCACCATCACCTTCGAAGAATTGCGCGTGGGCACGTCCGTCAGCACCCAGTACACCGGTGTCACCTTCAGCGGTCGATGGTCGGGGGGAGCGTGGTCGAACCCGATCATCTACGATCCCAAGGGAGGTACCAGTTCGGAAACGCAGTGTCTCAGCGCCAAGGGTGACGCCCAGAACGAGTTCAGCGATGAGTACCTGCGTCTGGATTTCGACAAGGATCAGACCGAAGTGACTTTCACGATCGGAGTCCGGCTCGGGTGTGCGGCCGATGACACGGTTCAGGTCCGCTGGTACGACTCCTCTCACGTCCTGCGAGGAACAACTAACGTCCCCGTGAACGGAACCGTCACGGAACGCTGCAATGTCTTCGTCCGGGTCCAGCGTGAGACCGGCTTTCGTCGCATCGAGGTTGAAGCCGGTTCGGCCGGCGGCTGCGCCGCCCGGTTCGAGCTACTCGATGACCTGAGCTTCGATCTCGACACCACGCCTCCCGTGGCCGAGATCACTTCGCCCACGTCGTTGAGCTGCGTGTGCGATGGCACAACCATCTTCGGCTCCGCGTATGATCCGGACGGCCCCATCTTGAACTGGAAACTCGAACGCAAGGTCCTTGGCGCAGCGTCCTGGGTCCTGATCGCCCAAAGCACGAGCGAGGTGGTCAATGGCGCGCTGGCCACCTGGAGTACCGCGGCCGGGGACGGATACTGCACGCTGCGGCTCACCGTCACCAACGGCTGCGAGCTCGAGACGGTCTGGACGACAGACATCTGGCTGGACAAGGCGTTCAACACGCTCGAGCTGCGCAGCCCGACCACCGGCGACATCCTCGGAGGCACCGTGTGCGGCGACGGGACCGCCTGGGACCACTGCGGCGGCAGCTTCATGCTCGAGCATCGGGCGGCGGTTGCCGGTTCTCCCGCCGAGCCGTTCGATGTGCTCTACCCGCCGTGGATCATCACCGACCCGCTGGGCACGTGGAACACGAGCGCGGGCACCCCAGACGGCAATTACCAAGTCCGCCTCGTCGGCACCGACAACTGTGGCAACACGAAACAGTCCGCCGTGGTCACGATCGCCGTCGACAACACGCCGCCCATCGCCCACATCAGTTCGCCGATCGCCTGCAGCGCGGTCAGCGGAAATGTTCTTGTCTACGGAACCGCCTCCGACGCTCACCTGGCCGGCTGGGTACTGTCCTATACGGGCGGTGACGCCCATGGCTGGGTCACGATCGCAACCGGGCATGCTCCGGTCATCGATGGGCTGCTGGGCACATGGCGCACCGGGGGCCTGCGGCCGTGCGCCTACACGCTCCGGCTCGTGGTCACCGACGCGTCCGTTCTCAACTGCAACTCCGCGCTCCGCAACCAAACGGAGTACAGCGTCTCGACCGACGTCGGCATTCACGGCAGCTTCGATTACGACCACGACGGCGATGTGGACCTGGATGATTTCGGGGTCTTCCAGCGGTGCTTCAGTGGCCCGGCCATCCTGGCCGAACCCGAGTGCCGGGAGTAGCAGGGACCACCCCAAGGAGACGGGCCCTGCGGGCGACACGGACCCGCGCGAGCGAGGCGCTCTCGGGACACACCGACGCCCATCGTGCCATCTCGCTACTCTCTCGTGAAGCTCGAGATGCCGCGGGCGGTCTCGCCCTGCCCGTCCTCGCCCACCCTCCGAGAATCGAAGCTGCCCCTGCGCGCGTCGGCCGGACCCTTCAACATAAGCACTATATAACTCTATAGAATTGTATCGCCCTCTCGATCCGGTCGCGCTCGCCTCCGCCCCGAACGGTCCGGAGCGTGCCGGGCTTTGGGCGCACCACCCCGAGCGCCTGGCCACGGCTGCCTCTCGTCATCGCCCCGCCCTCGCTCCTCACTCACCGCGATTCTGATCAGATGCTCCGCTTCCGGTGTCGAGCCCCTTCCTTCCCGGTTTGCCTTCGTCGCCACGCTCGGTTATCGTACGTCCATGCTCAGGCGCGAACCGTATCGCATCGCCCCACAGACCAAACCGGTCCGTACCCCGCGTCCGGGACATGAGATCAGGGTATGGCCCGAGGCCGGACGGCCGGATGGCACCGATGTGCCGTCCGCCAGTGATCCGTCGACAGCCGAGCTTCCCGTCGTGTGACACCGCCAGTATCGTATACCACGCATGAACAGACCGTCGGACATCATCAAGTGCCTCAGTATCCTGTCCCTGGGTGGCGGACTTCCCGGCTGCATCATCGGTAACCGGCCGAATTTCGTCGAACCCAACGCCACCCGACCGGACCAGCGCACCTACTTCCTCGACGGCGCCGGCAACTACGGCTTCGGCAAGGAGACCGTTCCGCTTGGCCTGGCCGACGGCGGATATGAAGGATTCGTCGAGCACTTCATCTGGACTACCTACCTGGGCCCCCTCGTGGACCAGGTCAACGTGACCCACAACCGCGGCAAGGCGACGGAGCTGGCCCGCAAGATCGAGGGCTTCCTCAACCGCTATCCCGACGGGCAAGTGAACCTCATCGGCCTGAGCGCCGGCTCCGGCGTCGCCATCTTTGCCCTCGAGGCCCTGCGACCCAACTACAAGGTCGACAACGTCGTCATGCTCGATTCAAGCTTGTCGGCCAACTACGATCTGAGCTGGGCCCTGACCCACGTGAGGGGCGGCATCTACTTCCTCTGGTCGCCCGACGACCCTGTTCTCCGCGAAGTCGTCCCCATGATCGGCACCGTGGACCGCAGCTCCGACAAGGTTCTCCCCGCGGGCGTCTACGGGGCCAGGCTGCCTCGAAACGCCTCCAGGGAAACAGTGAATCTCTACCGCAAGGTGCACAACGTTCCCTGGCAACCCCAACCACTCGTCGGTCCGGTCAAGCTTCAGCATGCCGGCAGCATCAGCCGTGCCGTGATCTGCGATGTGGTTGCCCCGATCATCGTCCGCCGCCCGCCACCCGATCCTCCTCCGCAGGTTGCCAGGAGAGCGAGGCGAGCTTCACCTCCAGGTGCCACTCCACCGAGGCCCGCGCGGCCGACCCCGGATGCGCCAAGTGAGGCCCCGGTCGAACCACCACCCCCAGCCGAACAGGCGGCACCCGAGATCGAGCCCCCCGCACCCGCCACGCCGCCAGCCTTCGAGCCCGTCCAGCCCAGCCCCTCAACGGAACCCCCATTGCCACCCCCGTGAATCGCCGGCCTCCACGCCGGCAGAACCGTCACCGGGCCAGCCGGCATGCGCGTCACCCCAGCTTGCATGCACCGGCCATTCCAAGTATGAGTGATAGGCAGTGCGGTCTACCTTAGGAGGTCTATCCATGTCCTGCATGAAACACCCGTGGAAACACGTCTTCCTGTTGACCATCCTGCCCGTCGCCCTCCAGGCTCAGCAATCGGCCGCCCAACCATCCACCGACAATGCCGATATTCGCGAGCTCAAGCTCAAGGATTGGCAGCCCCGGTCGATGCTCAGAACCAAGGTCACCGAAGTGCCAAAGGCCGCCTTCCCGGTCATCGACGTGCACAATCACCTCGGCGACGGCAGGAAGGCCGCGGCCATCATTGAGGAGATGGACGCCGCCAATATCAGGACGGTGGTCAACCTGGACGGTCTGTGGGGAGATGAGCTCAAAGCCCGTCTTGAAAGGCTGGACAAAGCCTACCCGGGGCGGTTCCTGACCTACGCACTGATCGACTTCAAGGGTATAGATGATGGCGATTGGTCCGAGCGGACCGCACGTCAACTGGAAGCGGACTTCAAGGCCGGCGCCAAGGGCCTCAAGTTCCACAAGAGCCTCGGCCTGACCGTCCGCTACAAGGACGGCCGGCTCATGCCCATCGATGACCCGAAGCTCGATCCCATCTGGGAAACGTGCGCCGGGTACGGCCGGCCGGTCATGATCCACACCAGCGATCCAGCCGCCTTCTTCACACCCCTCGACCGGTTCAGCGAGCGCTGGCACGAGCTCAACGAGCACCCCGGCTGGCTCTTCGCCGACCCCAAATTCCCGCGAAGGGACGAGCTGCTCGCCCAACGCAACCGGGCCATCGCCAAACACCCCAAGACGACCTTCGTCGGCGCACACTGCGGCAACAACCCGGAGGACCTGGCCACAGTTGCCTCCTGGCTCGACAAGTATCCTAACTTCTACGTGGACATCGACGCCCGGATTAACGAGCTCGGCCGCCAGCCTTACTCTGCCCGCCGCTTCCTCATCAAGTACCAGGACCGGATCATGTTCGGGACCGATACGTTCCCCAACCGCGAAGCCTACCGGATGTACTTCCGATTCCTGGAAACCGATGACGAGTACTTCGACAGCGCCGGCGGCCATCACCGTCAGGGCTTCTGGATGATCTACGGTGTGTTCCTGCCCAAGGAAGTCCTGGAGAAGATCTACTACAAGAACGCCGAGCGGATCGTCCTGACCGACGCGGTCCGCGCCGCCCAGGGATCGTGAGCAACCAGACCGAGCCAGCTACTTGCTCGACGGCGGCGGCAATCCATCCGCCACCCAAAGGAACGCCAGCGGCGGCCGTAAACGCGGCGGAAGGAGAATGCGAATGGTCAGCCGGGCCAGTTGGCGACCCATGCCAACGCCGATCAGGCCTCCGAGCATCTGGAGCAGCGTGTGCCCGTAGACATACGGATACGCCCAGGTGCCCATCGACGGCCTGTTCCACCCCGGCCGCGGCTGATCGCTCGCCACCATTGCCCAAACCGCCGCCCCGGCCAGCAGCGGAACAACCACGGCCGTCGCCACGTACCAACTCCTCCGCCAGTGCGGAAACACGATGACGAGGATGATCCCCCCAACCAAGGCCAACCCCACCGACGCGGCTGCCATCGGACCCACCCATTCCCAGTACTGACGTGTATGTGTGTAGGCATAGAGTCCGATGTTCGAAGACTGAGGACCGCCCATCCACCACGGTCGTCCCAGTTCATCGAGCGTAACCGCACTGATGCCGAACAGGCCGAACGCCCAACTCGAGAAGACGGAAATCAGCACCGCGATCCACAGGGCCAACGCCAGCGTCGAAACACGGCTGAGCCAGACCCGGCCGACTGATGCGGAGTCACTGACCGAATGATATCGCCCGCACTCCGGGCATCGGCAGAGCAGCACCTGCGTCCGCGCATCCCGGCGGACGATCTGGGTGCGGAGGTTGTAGCCACACCCCTCGCAGTAGCGGTCGGCCTCGACGGTGGTCACCTGGGCCATCGCCCCGAAGTCGAACGCCTCGTCGATCTGCTGGTCATCCATCGGTCCTCTCCATGATCGCCCGTCAGCGGCAGGCCCTGACCCGACGGCACCTGCGGTTCCAGGCAAGCCATCACGGCCGGTGCCATTCCCGACACCCCGGACAGAGGGACATCGCGTCGAACCGGCCGGCTGCGTGTCCCTCGCGGATCTCGACCATCCACTGGCCACTCCAGAGGGCCGCGAACGAGCTCTCAGTCACGGACCCAACCGTACGCAGCCCCTTGAAATCCTGGTCACAAACCGGCACCCGCCCATCGGCCAGGACCATCGCTCTGGAGAAGAGCCGTTCACAGGCGACTCGTTTCGGCGGCGCCATGTCCATGACGGAAAGGTCAGGCCACTGCCCGGCATAGCTGCTCGGCCCGCTGATGACCGCCGTGCCGACCCGGCTGACCCAGCGATCATAGAACGACTCCATCTCCTCCATCGTCGTCGTGGTCTTGGTCAGTTCGCAGACCACGATCGGCTGGGGCTGCTGACGCTCCGTCTGGACCGCCAGTAACCGCTCGACGTTGGCCACGACCTGTTCATAGAGATCGACGTTGTGGACCCCCAGGTATTTCTCCCGCGTGGCAGCATCGATGAGCACATTGAGCACATCAACACGAGCCTCCACCAGCGTCTGGATCGCAGCATCGTCGAGCCGGGCGGCCGTCGTGCGCACGGCCAGCCCGAAGACTCCGGCCTCGCGGCACTTCCGCACGCACCGCTGCCAGCTCGGGTGATGCAAGGAATCGCCAAACCCGCCCAAGACCACGCGGACATCGTCACGCCGGGCGAGTTCCTCGATCAGCCGGTCGAAAACCGAATCGGCCATCGGCCCGCGCCGACCCAGGATCTCGCCACGCGGGCGAATCGTCGTGGTTGCCAGTGGATCCTCCGTGGTCAACTCGATCTCGACTTCCCCCGGCAGCGGGTCCGCGCGCACACCCCACCGCTCAAGCAGGAACCGCGAGACCGTGAGCACGTCGGGGGTGAACGGGTCATCCGCGCTCCCGCCGGCCCGTGCCAGGATCGCGGTGATTCGCTCCATGGCCGCATCCGTGTCCGCCACGCACCGCCCGCAGGCTCGCCGCACCTCCACTTCGGGAGGGTAAAAACACGGGAGCATGATCAGGTCCCGCTGCGGCAATGCCGGCTGGTAGGCCATCATCCGCCCGGGCGGCTGATTCGCCTTCATCAGATCGGCCAGCAAGGCCGGAGCGTAGATCGCGGCGGAGAGCCCCGGCGCCGCCTGGGTGAAGGTCATGCGCACATCGGCATACACCTTCTCGTAATGCTCGACCATCGCGTCCAGCAGAACCGGGTCGAGCAGCACCGCCGCGGCGGGAACGTCGACCACACCCTCGGCCTGCTCACGCCTGGCGAGGGCTTCCAGCAGCCAGGGATGCACCGACTCGTCGAACACGCAGGTTCCGGCCAGTCCGCCGCGCCATGCGTCCAGCGACCACTTGCGGGCACTGGCGACGTAGCTCTCCCACGGCACGCCCCCCGCCTGATGGGTCTCGACTCTCACCGCCAGCCCGGCGACCGTCTGTCGGGCTTGCTCCTCCTGCGATTTGTCCACCAGCAGGTGAACGCTCGCCAATCGCTTGGCAGCCAGCACGCGCTTCACCGTTCGGCGGAGCACCGTCTCGCCCAGCAACTCATCGTTGAGCCGCGAGCGCCTCCCCAAAAAAGTGCGCTCAAAATCAGCAGTAATCGCGGCAATGATCTTCACTCAGCACGCAGCACTTTCAGCTCAGCACTCTTCCTTGGGCCATCGCCCGGTCAAACCGCGCGATGCCCTCGCTGAGAATCTCCTTCAGCGCCTCTGCCCCCTCGATCACGCCTTCAACGAAGCGCAGATCGCGGGCCAGCTGGGCCTTGGCCAATTCGATTCCCTCCGTCTCGGTCAACTTCAGCCGCCTGTCGGCGCTGAACCGCTGCAGCTCGGCATGCTGCGAGACCGCACTGATCATCTGGTAGGCATGGTCGTGCCCGTCGATCCTCACCCGAAGGGGATCCACCGCCGCAATCCTGCGATTGAACGCCGGAGGATTGTCCAGCAGCGTCTCCAGTTCCTTGAGCAGGGCGACCATCTCCTTGCAGTCGACCACCATCTCGTCCACCTCTTCGATCCGTCGGCCGAGCTCCTTTCGTCCCGCCTCCAATCGTGACGGGTCGTGCCAGCGGGTCTCCTCACGATAGGCCAGCAGCCCGCCGGGAATCGGCCGGGTGCAGTACTGACCGGCGGCCTCCGCCAGACTCATGACCCGCGTCCCCGCCTTGCGGACACCGCCCTCGGTCGCATCGATCACCCGGCCGGGTACGGTGCTGAAGTCGCCTTCGAACTGCTGCAGGTAGGTGAACAACTGTTCGTCGGTGTAAATGGCGCGACCCTGGATGTCCTTGACCTTCATCAGGATGTGCCGGGCGCGCACAATCCGCTCCCATTCCATCATCTCGATGGTTGAGAACCGGTTGAGTTGAGGACGCCACAAGCCATGGATGGCCACGCCCGGCGAGTAGTACACATGGTTGGTGTAGGCCAGATCCTGCCCCACCAGAATGATCGGATCGCAACCCATGTACAGCGCCAGGTAGAACGCCAGGTGAGCGACGGTCGCACCGGCCTTGAGCCCGTCACGGGCGGCCAGACGGTCGCCGACGCACAGCCGGGCAAAGCTGTTGCTCAATACCGAAATCGGCCCGGGATAGTGATCGGGCACATGCCAGGTCACCTTCGGCTCAATCACCAGGTGAGTCTGACTCACCTCCCCGATGCCCTCGAAGAACCGCTTGGACATCTCGTGATAGTCCAGCGAGGTGACGAAGTGCGGTCGGATCCCGCGATCCAACAACGTCTTGAACGTCGTCTGCACCGCCACCAGGACCGCCCGGCTCTGCAAGTCCGCCAACTGGTCGATGTTCTTCCGCAGCGACGGGCCGGCCGAGACCACGATGCCCGGGTATCCCTTGAATCGGTCGCGCAGCGGGTCGATGGGCGGCGTCGAGAGATAGAGTGGCAGATTGTTGGTGATGTTGCGACAGGTGATCCGCGAGTTGGTAACCAGCGTCACCAGACTCATGCGGCAGTAGGTCATGAAGTCCGCGATCATCTTGCGAAGGGCGGCGTGAAATGGGCCGGCCACGCGTTCCGACGGCTGATGGCTGACGAACTTGGCACCCATCATCATCAGGGTGCTGTGGGGCTCCAGCCGGCTCTGCATTTCGCCCTTGTCTTCGGTGGTGAGAATGATGCAGCGGTCCCTGGCAAACAGATCGGCCACGTCCACCGTCTCCAGCGCCGCCTTGAGCATGCCCAGGTTCGGCTCGGTCACCACCAGGAAGGCGTCGCCCTTCAGCCGGGCAGCCAAGGCCTTGAGGTGGTGGCCCAGCCCGAAGCCGCTGACCACGTAGCAGAAGTCCTCACCCACCTCCACGCTGCCGGCGAACCGTGCCGCTTCGGCCAGGGGATCCACCTTGCTGTGCAGCGACACCGGCCGATCGGAGCCCGGCGGCAACACCGAGGCCGTGGGTACGCCGGTCCTGGCCGCCTCGACCGCGATCGAGCCGTCCGGCTCATACTCGTCAATCCGCTGGGCCAGGCGATTGTCACAGCGGAACAGGGCCGCCATGTTCCGGCAGTAAACCTCATCCCGGGCCAGTGAGTTGTTGTGGGTATCGGCAGCCATGCGCGGCTCATGATAGCCGGATTTCGGCGGCACGAGAACCTTCACCGCTGGCGCCCGCCCATCGCCATATCCTGCCTTGTCCGGGATCATCCCGTCCGTCCCGGTGAGGCACCGGCTCCCGTGCCCCCATCAGGGAATTCGGTGTATAATGCCCGCGGGCAACACCCCTGCACGCCCCGAACCTGTGGAGGCCTGTCATGATCGTTCTTGGTCTGGTTTTCTTTTCCCTGGCGATGCTGGCTCTCGGCGCTTTTGGCTATGCCCCCCTGATCGGCCGGGTCATTGGCGAACGCCGCGACCGTATTACGCCGGCCGTGGCGGTGAACGATGGTCGGGATTACGTGCCAACCCGCACGCCGGTGGTTTTCGCCCACCACTTCGCATCCATCGCCGGCGCCGGCCCGATCATCGGCCCGGTTCTGGCCCTCTACTACGGCTGGCTGCCTGCCGTCGCCTGGATTCTGATCGGGGGAGTGTTCCTGGGGGCGACCCACGACTATGTGGTCACCCACATGGCCATGCGCGAAGGAGGCAAGAACATCACCGTGGTCGCCCGCCGGTACGTGGGGGCCGGGGCCTTCCTCATGCTCTTAGTGCTTCTTGTGGCCCTGCTTGCTCTGATCTGCGCCGCCTTTCTGGATCTCTCGGCCACCGCCCTGACCTCCACCGTGTCACTGACCCGGCTCGAGCTCACCCCTGAAGAGAGCATGTTCCGCCTCGAAGGTGATATGGCGGTCATCGGCGGCATCGCCTCGACCTCGGTGGTGGTAATCACCCTTTTCTCGCCTTTCATCGGTTACCTGTACATCAGGCGCCAGACCCCGGTATGGGTCTGTTCTCTCCTGGCACTGATCATCTGCACGGTCTCGATCCTGGTAGGGCTCACACTGCCGATGCAGGTGAAACCTGAAACGTGGAAAGTGCTGATCAGCGCCTATGTCCTGGTGGCCGCCGGCGTGCCGGTGTGGTTCTTCCTGCAGAGCCGCGACTTCATCAACGTGCACATCCTGTACGTCGGCATCCTCTTCGTGGTCGTCGCGGTCATCGCCGCCGCGATCCGGGGCGGAGGTGGAGAGGCCGCAGACGCGGCGACGGCTATTCCCATGCTGAACTGGTCCGATGCCTCGGCGAAGCTCGGACCCGGCTGGCCGGTACTGTTCATCACCATCGCCTGCGGAGCGGTGAGCGGATTCCACAGCCTCTGCGCCGGGGGAACTACCTGCAAGCAGCTCACCAACGAGATCGCGGCTCGGCGAGTGGGTTACTACGCCATGCTCCTGGAGAGTCTTCTGGCGATCTGCGTGGTATGCTGCCTGTTGGTCGGCGCTTCGATGAGTCACTACCTGGCTGACTGCTATCCCGCATCCGGCAAAGGCAATGCGGTGCTCACATTCGCCATGGCCGTCGGCCACACCGCCAACGTCGGGCTCGGCTTGCCGGTTTCCGCTGGGGCCCTCGGGGCCATGCTGCTGCTCGAGGGCTTCCTGGTGACAACACTGGATACCGCCGTCAGGTTGACCCGCTACATGATCGAGGAAGGATGGGCCACAATTTTCCGACGCTACGACGTCTTCGCTGATGCCGGCGAGGCCCGCACGGTGGAACTCGTAACCGGAGCCAAGACTGGCACAGATGAACTGGCCGGGACGGGCGGACTGACGCTGAACGCCCCGCCGGTGAGCGACATGGTACCCCGGCAGCCGGTCATCGCCACACGCGGTTTCACGCGCGCGGGGCTGTCCTTGCTTCGCCACTACTGGGTCAACTCCGGCCTGGCGGTCTGCTTCATGCTGCTGCTGGGCTGGGGCAACGGCTACAAGACCCTGTGGAGCATCTTCGGCTCGGCCAATCAGCTGCTGGCCGCCCTGGCTCTCTTGATCGCGACCTGCTGGCTGATCAGCCGCGGCCGGTCGGCCTGGTTCACGTTGCCGCCAACTGCGTTCATGATGGTGACTTCCGTGACCATGCTGATCCGGCTTCTGGCAGTGGATTACCTGCCCAAGTGGCCCGGCTCCGCACCGCTGGTCATCGCCGACATCATCGTGCTGAGCATGACTGCGGGAGTCATGACCTTGGCAGCGCACCGCTGGTGGACCACGGTCCGAGAGACTCGGGCGATGGCCGCGGCGTGAGGGCGATCATCCGTAGCCCAGTTCGCGAAGCTGACGCTCGCTGAGGCCGAAGTGGTGACCGACCTCGTGCAGGACCGTGGTCTTGATCTGCTCGATCATCTGCCGCCGAGTGCGGCACATGCGCTCGATGTTGCGCTGGTAGATGACGATCCGCTCGGGATAGCGGTAGGTCTGGTCCACGTGCCGCTCAGTCAGGGGCGTGCCATGGTACAGGCCGAGAATGCCGCGCGGGTCGCGGGCCTTGATGTCCCTGCAGACCTCCGGGCTGGGCATGTCCTCGATGTCGATCGCGATGTCCTGCAGATAGGAATGGAACCCCTCGGGAATCGCCTGTATGGCCTCATCAACCACCGCCTCAAACTCGTCGTCGCTCAGATGCATGAAGACGTCCGCCGCTCAGCTTCCATCGTCGTCGCCAGTCTCGCGTGCCGCTGGTCGCGCCATCACCGCATCGATACAATGCCCCGGCGTGGAAAAGCCATCCAACCCGAGTCTCTATGTCGGAGTATAATCCGTGCCTCACTCGAAACCAATGTCACGTTTCGCTCCGCCCGTCGCCCTGATCACCGCGCTGGTCGTCGTCGCGGGTTGCGGACCCATGGCCTACAAGATCACCCCGGTCCCGGCCGATCAGACGCTCGAGGAATCGGTCGTTCTCAAGGACAAGGGCCTGGCCCTTTCCAAGATCGCCCTGATCGACATCGAAGGCGTCATCATGGACGCCCGCAAACCACACCTGTTCGGTGAGGGCGAGCATCCCGTTTCGCTGCTGACCGAGAAATTGGACAAGGCGGCGAGTGATTCGATGGTCAAGGCCGTCATTCTGCGGATCAATTCGCCGGGTGGCACCGTAACCGCCAGCGACCTGATGTACAACGAGGTCAAGCACTTCAAGCAGGTGACCGGCGGCAAGCGGCCGGTTGTGGCCGTGCTCATGGACGTGGCCGCCAGCGGAGGTTACTACATCGCCTGCTCGGCCGACGAGATCGTTGCCCACCCGACCACGGTCACCGGCAGCATCGGCGTGATCATGCAGATGGTCAATTTCAGCGACACGATGAACAAGATCGGGGTCAGCGCCGACGCCATCACTTCCGGCAAGATGAAGGATGCCGGCTCGCCGCTGCGGAAGATGAAAGCCGAGGAGCGCGAGGTATTCAAGAAGATGGTCGACCAGTTCTACGATCGGTTCGTGGACGTCGTCGCGGCCGGCCGGCCCAAACTGACCAAGGCCAGGATCCGGGAAGTGGCCGATGGCCGGGTCTACTCGGCGGGGCAGGCTCTGGAACTGGGCTTCGTCGACCGGATCGACGATCTGCGCGGCACGGTCGGAGTCCTCAAGAAGCAGCTCGGCCTCGGCCGCGTCCAGGTCGTGACCTACGACCGGCCCCTGGGCTGGAAACCGAACCTCTACGCGGCTGCACCCGGAAATGGCCCGCAGGTGAACCTGATCAACGTGAACTTGCCCCAGACCTGGCCGCGCACAACTCCGCAGTTCCTGTACCTCTGGGCGCCCGAGCTTTTCTAGAGGTATGACGTTCTATAGGCGGCCGCGATCCATCTCACGACAATTCAGCGATACTGGCGATGGGCACGCGTCATTTGCCCGGCGACCGGATCCGCGCCGGCACGGGCCGCGAGCAGCCCGGGGCCCTCTCCGGCAGCAGCGGCTTCGGCCGATAGACTATCACTAGAGCTTGTCGCTTCTTTGCTGTGGGCCTGCCGGACCTGACCAACACACCAGACACAGCCACCGACCAGGACGATTGAGAGCAGCAGACGATGCCAGTTCACCGGACACCCCTTTCGCGGTTTGAGGGCCTCCATTGCCCCACACCCACGGCCACAAGGACCGCCCGAATCCGTCCACGCCGGCGAGCACAACCCAGGGGTGATCTCGCCGGAAACGGGGTGAATACCCTAGAAGCCGACGGCTGTCAAGCGACGCCGACAGGCTTTACCCCGGCTTGGCCCGAGCCGGTTGCGTTGTCGCGCCGCGTTGCTTGCTTGGCCCCACCCGACCTTCCCTGTCACCGCTCAAGCCGCTACCATGGTTGTCCTTGCGGGTGGCAGTCCGCCCGCATCGTTTCGGCTCGGACCCGTTCACAAGAAAGGAGCTCTCATGAAGCTTGTGATCTGCACGGCAACGACGGCCTTGGTCATCGGCCTGCTCACAACGGCATCATTTGCCCAGAGTGCCGAGTTCAATGGCCTCCACATGAATATGGGCAATCTATCTAGATTGTCGAATGCCAAGACCCGGTCCATCTCCGCCGAGAACTTCAACGGCGAGAAGGGGAAGGGTGGAATGGCCACCGAGGGCACCGGCAAGAACGCGTCTCGCGATCTGGGACAGGGCTGGAAGGTGTCCCCGTCCGTGGGAATCAAGGCCAAGAAGACCTTCACCCTGGCCGAGATCCAGGGCCCGGGTGCGATTCAGCAGATCTGGTTCACACCCACGGGCCACTGGCGCTACCTGATCCTGCGCATCTGGTGGGACGGCGAGGCGGAGCCCTCGGTCGAGGTGCCGATCGGAGACTTCTTCGCTTGCGGGTGGAACGAGTATGCCCAGGTGACCTCGCTGCCGGTGTGCGTGAACCCGGGCAGTGCCTTCAACTGCTACTGGGTCATGCCCTTCCGCAAATCCTGCAAGATGACCGTCGAGAACATCGGCGAAAAGGATGAGACCCTCTACTACCAGATCAACTACACACTGACCGACGTGCCGGCGGACGAGGCCCAGTTCCACGCCCAGTTCCGCCGCACCAATCCGCTGGCCTACAAGGATGTTTACACCCTAGTGGACGGCATCAAGGGCAAGGGCCACTATGTCGGCTCCTACATGGCCTGGCAGGCGAACAGCAATGGCTGGTGGGGCGAGGGCGAGATCAAGTTCTACCTGGACGGCGACAAGGAGTTCCCGACCATCTGCGGGACCGGCACCGAGGACTACTTCTGCGGGTCTTACTGCTTCCTTGTCAAGAACCCGCTGACCGGCAAGGAGGAGTACCGCGAGTACACCACGCCCTTTGCAGGTATGCCCCAGGTCATCCGGCCGGACGGCGTCTACAAAGCCAACACCCGCTTCGGGCTGTACCGCTGGCACATCATGGATCCGATCCGGTTCGAAACCGACCTGAAGGTGACCATGCAGGCCCTGGGCTGGCGTTCGGCGGGGCGCTATCTGCCGCTGAAGGATGACATCGCGTCCGTGTCGTTCTGGTATCAGACCGAGCCGCACGCTCCATTCCCCAAGCTGCCGGGCAAGGATGATCTCGAGGTGAACTGAACGGATGGGCGAGGCTGAATCACGGGGTATTCAACAGACAGGAGAAGCTGAACATGCCGAACAAGGGACGATGGTTGTGGGTGGTGGTTATTCCGGTCGCCTTCTGGATCGGATCGCCGGCCGCCCCGGCGGCAGATGCTCCGCGGGGCAAGGACATCCCCAAGCCGCCAAAGCTGAACTGGGAGAAGAAGCAGCTGAAGGACGACCTCAACGAGGGCATCGCCGTCGGCGACATCAACAAGGACGGAACGCTGGACATCAGTTCGGGCACCAGCTGGTACGAGGGACCCAGCTTCAAGGCCCATCCCCTGCGCGAACTGCGGATCGACAACGAGGAATTCATGACCAGCAACGGTGAGCACCTGTTCGACCTCAATGGCGACGGATTCCTCGACGTCATCTCCGCCTCGTGGTTCTCGGACAAGCTCTTCTGGTACGAGAACCCAGGCCCGAGGGGTTTCGACGCGGGCAAAGCGTGGGCCGAGCATCTGATCGTTGACGGCCAGAACGCCTGCGAGGGCACGCTGCTTGTGGACCTCGACGGCGACAAGGTCCCCGAGATCGTGGTCAACAGCTGGGACGAGAACAAGCCAATGACCGTCGTCCGCATCACCCCGGGCAAAGGCGGGCAGGCGCCCAGGTTCATGCGGGTCGATGTCGGCGACAAGGGCCATGGGCACGGCATCGTGGTGGGCGACATCAACGGCGACAGGCGGCCGGACATCGTCGTGCCCAAGGGCTGGTTCGAACAGCCGGCCAAGGATTTGTGGACGACCAAGTGGAAGTTCCACCCTGGCCTGGAACTCACCCACACGTCGCTGCCAGGGCTGATCGTCGATGTGAACAACGACGGCAGGAACGACATTGTCATCGGGCACGCCCATGACTACGGCCTGTTCTGGCTCGAGCAGGGACCGGCCAAGGACGGCGAGCTCACCTGGACCCGTCACGACATCGACAAGAGCATCTCCCAGTATCACTGCCTGATCTGGACCGATCTCGACGGCGATGGCAGGAACGAGGTCGTCACCGGCAAACGCTGGCGAGGGCACAAGGGCGCCGATCCCGGCTCGGCCGACCCCATCTGCGTGGTACGCTACCTGTGGGACCCGGCCAAGAAAGCGTTTGAGCGCGACGCCATCACCTTCAACGACAAGGTCGGCACGGGCATGCAGATTCGAGCGGTCGATCTGAACGGAGACGACAAGCTCGATATCGCCGTGGCCGGCAAAACCGGAACGTACGTCTTGTTCAACAAGGGACCGGCCGGGAAGTGATCCGAGTATCCTCCATCGTTTGCGTGCACAGCGAAGGAGTTGAACAACGGTCCAACAATAAGACGGAGAGAAGGACACCCCTCCGGCGTTCTTCTCTCCGTCTTTGCTTGTCATTGTCCACGAACGGAGGGGGCGAGGACGGGCAGGGCCGTGGCACGCCGCCCGCTCATTCGGGCCGTCTCACTTCTCACCTCGCACTTCTCACTTCCGCAGTGTGGCGACCTATCCGATGTACAGGCCCTCGATCCGAACCTGTACACCGTGCTTACCCTTGCTGATGGAGTTGACCAATCCGCTGTGCCGCCACTGGAGCATACACCGCCGAGGCATGAACCAGTAGCGCATCCCGATCTTCAGCTCCGCGCGGGTATCCTTGACCAGCCCTTCGTAGGCCTCGGCCGAGTAGTAGCCGATGTCCTTGTGAGCACTGGCACGTGGATTCAGCGGGCCGGTCACACACCAGACAATCACGCCGGTCCGCGGCTCGACGCTCATGACCACGCCGCAGTGGGTGATCGGGCATCCGCAGGACATGCCCAGCGGCCGGCCGATGATGAGGTCCCCGCGGGTGACGTTCATCTCGCGGGTGATGAGGGGATTGTGCGGCAGCATGGTCTCGCGCGGGCCGGGCTCGTTCGGGAATGTATCGAGCACGAAATCGAAATCGCGGCCAAGCGAATCCTCGTAGGTCACGCCTTCGTGGACGTCGCCCATGTCGCAGGCAACGCAACTTCCCGCGCACGCCGAGGCTTGGACGTCGGGCGCAGCCCAGGCAACGGGCGCGGCGGACTTGGCTGCCGGACGTGCGCCGCGGCCCGCTCCATCCTTGTAGATGCAGCGCCTGATCTCACCGGGCCGCTCCACCACGGCCTTGGCGAACTCCGCACAGGACCGCCGGCCACATAGCCCGCAATCCAGACCCGGCAGGTCGCTCAGAACAGACTGCAGTTCGGGCGTGGCACTCGACATGGCTCACCTCTTCCTTCTCACTTCTGACTTCCGGAATCGCCGCCGGCGGCGTCACTCTTCACTCCCCGCGGTAGAAGATATCCGTATCCAGCGGCCGGACGACACCAAAATGCTGCTTCCAGCCGATCTCCTTCTTGCCAACGCAGATGGTGCAGGTGCCCACCGGCGGACTGCCGCGCAGGTAGAGGGGGTTGTTCACCTCCGGGCTCTCTTCCAGTTGACGAACCAGCGGGTCCACACCGATGCCATAGAGCGCGTCGGTCTCGATGATCCGCACGCCGGGCACCGCCTCGAGAATGCGAGCCCGAAACACCTCGCGCTCGGCCTGCGAGATCAGGTCGATCTTGGTCACGATGGCCACATCTGCCAGCGACAGCATGGGACCGATCTTGCGCGGCAGATTCATGCCGCTGGTCGCCTCCAGTACCACCAGCCCCAGCGAGCCCTCGATGTACGGGGAGCATCGCAGGCACAACCCAGCCGTCTCGACCAGCAGGAAATCCGCCGCCTCCCCCTCGGCCCATTCGATGGCCTCACCCAGGACCATGACGTTGCAGTGGTCCGGGCACAACTCACCCGAGTACACCTTCTTGACCGGAATGTTGAACTCCTCGCCGAACAGCGTGTCCTCGTCGGCGTATTGCACGTCGATCTTCAGGTAGGCCGGGCGCCGGCCATTCCCGATCAACCGGCGTACGACTTGCTTGAGAATCGTGGTCTTGCCGCTCGTCGGCGGACCGGCGCAGATGACTGCTCTCATGCTGGTTTGACTCCTTGTTGTAGCAGGATTCATGCGGCTGGCAGGTAGCCCATGGCCTGCAGCCTCTCGCCGACAACGCTGGCGGTCAGTTGCTCGCCTTCACGGATCTTGTGACGCAGGTAGAGGAGCAGATCATCCAGGGTCTTGATTTCCTCAGCGACCAGACGCTCTTCTTCGGCGGTGACGATGACCTTGCGCATGCCGCCCTGACGCATCACGATGCGGTAGTCGGAGAGCAGGGCGATCCGCGGGTCGTGGGTGACGAAGATGAAGACCTTGCGGTAGGCTCGCAGCAGCTCCAGGGCCTTGGTGCGGTGAATGCCGGCGTTCTCGATTTCGTCCAGCAGGATAATCGGAGCGTTACCGATGATGACCGCGTCGGCGATCAGCAGGGCCCGGGTCTGGCCGCCGGACAGCTCGGTCATCGGGTTGCTGAGGATCAACGGTTCCCCGGTGAGCTGGTTGGCGAAATCGACCGTCTCCTGCACCACGGCCTCCGGATGCTCCACACCCCGAATGGTGGCGTGGGTCCTGAGGAACCTGTCGACCGGCAGGTCGGAGAGGAAGTTGGTGTGCTGGGAGATCAACGCGATCGGGTTCTTGGAGGGGTACCAGGCAATCTCCTCCGGCGGCAGGGATCCGTTGATCAGGACTCTTCGCCGGGACGGCGTGTTGCGGTTGGCGAACAGTTCAACATCGTTGATCAGCGTGGTCTTGCCGCATCCGGTCGGCCCGACGATGCTCACCACGTCGCCCATGTTGAGGGTCACTCGTTCGACCGGCTCCTTCTCACCGGCCTTGGTGCACCCGCCCAGAATCGTGATGCTGTCGATTCGCACGAGTCTCAACTCCCCTGAGCGCGCTTCTGTCTCCGTGTGGCACTGGTATTTCACCGATGAGCCCTCAGGCTCGTGGCGTACGTTCCGCCTGGGCGCGCTATCAGACCGTTCGGCCACACGCCACCACGTTCCCACTCGTCAAAGCCTCATCGCCGGGCAGGCCCCTCCAGCCTGCCCAGTACCGGAGGATCCCTGCTTGCATTCTCCATGCCAGCCGGAGATAGTCCCAAATACTGGCCGCCAGGAGTGATTCGCACGTTCCCGGAGAATCACATGCGTCCGTTCCGTGACATGTCACGGCCGCCCCGTCGCATCGTCTCAGCAGCCCATGAAATGTGACCGGGCAATACCGGAGTCCGGCGCCTGAGGGGTGAGCATCAAGGAGCAGCGGGGACCATCAGAGAACCGCTGGAAGCGGCCCTGGTAACCTCCCAGATCCACACAACTCCACCTACTTGGGCACCGTGAACGAGAATGAGCATCCCGTCCCGACCTGGGACTGCAACTCGACCTTGCCCCCATAGCCTTCGACGATCTTCTTGACGAGGGCCAACCCGATACCGGTACCTTCCTGCTGATCGCGGGGCATGAGGGTCTGAAAGATCCCGAACACCTTGTCATGGTATCTGGGGTCGATGCCGGGACCGTTGTCTGTCACGTGGAACCGCCAGCACGCGCCCGCCTCCTCACATCCGATCGTGATCCGACCTTCCGGCTTGTCCATGAATTTGATGGCGTTGGCGATGAGGTTCTGAAACACCTGCTGCACCCGCACGCGGTCTGCGATCACGACCGGAAGCGAGGACTCGACCGCGACCCGGATGTGCGGCGGCGGAGAGAGTGATTCGATTACCTCCCGAACCAGGGCATCGAGGTCCACCGGGCGGCGATCCTCCTCGACCCGGCCGATGCGCGAATACTGGAGGATTCCATCGATGAGATTGTGCATCCGTCCGATCCGGCCGTGCATGAGGTCAAGTTTGCGCTTTCCCTCGTCGTCCAGCACAGCCGTGTAGTCCTCCGAAATCCACTGGGCCAACTGGCTGACCGCCCGCAACGGTGCCTTCAGATCGTGGGACACGACGTAGGCGAATTCGTTCAGGGCGGTGTTGGCGGCGGCAAGCTGAGCCGTTCGCTGTTCAACCCGCTGCTCCAATTCAGCGTTGAGTCTGTGGATCTCCTCCTCCGCTCGCTTCCGCTCGGTGATGTCGGTGTCGCTGCCGCGGTAGCCCCGCAGGCTCCCGTCGGCATTCAGAAGAGGAATGCCGTTAGTGGAAAGCCACGCCTGCCTGCCATCCTTGGTCACCGCGGCGTTGACCATGTTGACAAAAGGTTCGTGTCTCTCGAAAACCGCAAAGGCGGCCTGTTTGAACGCCTCCCGGCCGGTTTCAGGGTGCAAATCGTAGAAGCGCGTGCGGCCGATCAGTTCCTCGGGGCGATAGCCGAGAACGCGTTCAATCACCTCATTGAGGTAAGTATACAGGCCGTTCGGATCGACTTCCCAGATGAAAGTCCGGCTCTGCTCGGCAAGCTGGTCAAAACGATGTTTGCTCTCCTGCAGATCCGCGGTCCGCACGGCAACCAATCGCTCCAGCTCCTCGCGGCGATGAAGAATCAGACGGGTGATGGCAACGCCCGCGGCGGTGAGCGCCAGGCCGACCAGGATGGCCACCCCGCCGGCCTGTCTCGGGTACAAACGGGCGAACTCCGGGCCCGCGTGGGCGGACACCGCAAAGACCTTGCCAAAAGCACAGACGGGGCGCGTGGTGGCGTGTCCGATGCTCAGGTGGCCATCATCTCCAGGAGTGGCGGCAAGCGGCTCGGGCTCTGCCCCGGCGCGCCAGAGAGCGAGTTCAAGGTGCGCTGCGCCATCCGCACCCGCCATTTGTAGGAGATCATCCATCCGTAGCACTGCCACGGCGAAGCCGCGCAGGCGGTTGGGTTCATCCAGGTCGCTGACCGGCTGAAAGATCAGCATTCCCTTTCGGCCACCCGCACGCTCGGCCAGGAGGATCGGTTCCGTCGCGCTGGGCAGGTTGCTGCTGATGGCCGCCTCGATGGCCTCGCGACATCGTGGTTCGGAACCCAGATCGTATCCTCGGGCGGCTTCGTCATTCGCCAGAGGCGCCACCTGAAAGACAGGATAGTAGACCGCCCGACCGGCGGCCGGCACCCGGTTGCCCCGGGAATCCTTCTGCCAGATCTCAAACTCTGTCACTCCCGCGAGGTGGGCTTCGGCTTCGAATCGCAACTTCTCTTCGGCGGGCACCGCCGGAATCCACTCCCAGGCGTGTACCGTCTGGTTCCGGGCCAGGTATGCGGCAAACCGCTGGAACTCATCCAGGGTCACTGTGACGCTGTTCTCGTAGAAACTCGCCAGGCTCCCAAGCCCAGTTTCGCGGATGTCACGCAACTCTTCGGCAACCGCCTCGGTTCGACTCACGGCCAGCTGCATGAACGCATCGTTGCGCCGATAGGCCTCACGTTCACTGACCAGCCACGCGGCAGACAATGTCACGAGCAGGCCAACCACGGCCGCCAGAACGGATTCCAGGCGCCGACCCGGGCAGAGCGACTCGCTGGACATGCGGGCGCGTCTTGCCGACAACAATGTGCCGAACCACAGGACTGCCATCAGGGCCAACGCGAACAGGACGGGCGGTATCGCCGCCCTAGCCAGCACCCACTTCCAGGCGCGGGCGTCGACATCGATACCCAGGACGGCCACGACCGTCTGCGAATCACGAATCGGCACCAGGGCCCTGGCCCACGTGCCCCAGCGATCGCGCGAGGGCCCTTCGACCACCTCGATACCCGAGGCAAAGGCACGACGGCATCCCTCCATGGCGTCGGCAGAAGCCTGTCCCAGAAAGGCGCCATCCTTGAGGGCAGCCAACTCACTGTCTACCAGCGGCACGATCTTGCCGTCGCCCGTCCGACCGAGGAGATACACGCCGCGGCACCGCGGGTCGGCCGAACAGATCGTGGCCAACTGCGTCTTGAGCCGCTGGTAGGCGGGCGCGCTCGGCCCCATTTCCAAACTCGAAAGGACCTGAATACGTTCGAGGTCGATTCCCTGGGCCACGAACTGCGCCTGCCTGAGCAGATCGGATCCCATCTGGTAGCCAGCCTGCGCCGCCATCCACCAGGCCACGCCGAGCGCGACCGGCAGCAGGACCAATGCACCCGCCACACACAGCCAGCGTCGCCTTCGTCCGTCTGGGATCCTGTTCGCCGGGATATCGTCAGGCACTGTCGGAGCCCTCGCTGGATGAGGCCGGCGCTTGGCCTGCCTTCGGCACATCAATGCCGGCTGCCGTAAGTGACGCTTTCTCTTTGAGTTGTGGCAGGCGAACCAGATGCCAGGCTACCGCCGGAAGAGATGGGCTCGAGCGATGACATCCGTCGACTGCACCTCGCACCCGACCATCGTGAAGCCACGTTCGTCATGCCGAGCCGTCTCTGCTCAGCATCATGCGTCCCACCGCGCACGCCGCTCGACGAAGATGCGATCGGCACCCAGGGCCACCCGGTCGGTGATCCAGTCCGTGCTACCGCCTCCAACTCCATTGTAGCAGACTCATCCCGACCACCATAGGATCCGGGCAACCACTGCGCGACCAGCCCTCAGGGCCACGTCGCGAGCATGGCGTTTCTGACCCGCGCAGACCGGTAGGGGCGCGCAGCCATGCCAGCGTAGCCGGACACGCTCCAGCTTGATTGAGGCCCCTCAGGTGGTGTCCTCGCTCGGCGAATGCACCTGTCCGCTGTTGCTGCGGGTCTTCGGACTTGATCGGGCATGCGCCGAGCCTATGATGATCTTGAGCCCTTCAAGGGTATCCAGTTCGTCCGGGGGTTATCGACCGGACCGATCACAAACCCCTAGCGCCGCCCGGGGCGGTAAGGAGATCCCGTATGACTCGACACGTTCTTGCGAGCCTGACCGTTCTTCTGGCTTTCTCGGCCGGTACCACCTCGGGCGCAGATACTGATGTACTGTGGCAGATCGGCAAGACCAACAAGGACTACCATGACTTGGGCAATGCCGGCGACGTGTTCGGCGGGTACACCAAGGCGTTTCCCAGAGATGTGCGTTTCACCGTCGGCAAGAGCGATCCGGCCAAGGATTTCAGTGCTTCTCATCCCGGACCGGTCGACGCCTGGGCCGGCAACAAGACCCACCCCTTCCGGATCAACTTCGACCTGCAGGGCCCCCCGGCAACCGCATACGAGCTGAGAATTGACGTACTCGACACCCAGGGCAGCTTCGGCCCGACGCTGCGGGTCAAGGTCAACGAGCAGAGCACGGAGATCCCGCTGGAACGAGGCGCCGGTGACATGGTGGTGCTCCACCCGGAAATGGGGAAGAACCGGGCCCTCAAGTTCATGATCGCGGGGGCCACCCTCAAACCGGAAGGCAATACCATCGAACTGACCGTGACTCGGGGCTCTTGGCTCCTCTATGACGCGATCTCGCTGGCCAAGCTGACGCTGGAGGCGAATGTCGCACCCAACCTCTCTGTCAAACCAAGCCTTTTCTTCGTCGAGAAAGAAGGCAAGCTTCAGCAGGAGCTGACCGTTTCGGTCGATCGCCTTCTAACCACGGACCTGGTGAAGATCGAGGTCCGCAGCGGCGAGCAGCAGATCGGGTCCGGTACGCTGGGCAGGCCGATGTTCGGCATCGCCAGCGGACCGCTGCACGTGGCCGAGGCGACCACCGAACGAGAGCTCGTGGTAACCGTCTCCGCAGGCTCGCAAGCCATCACGGCCAAAGTCACCCAGAAGCCGCAGAAGAAATGGCGGATCTACTGCGCCCCCAGCACCCACACCGATATCGGCTACACCGCCCAGCAGGAGGCGGTTGTCGCCCTGCACAACCGGAACACCGATCTGGCCCTGGAATTGAGCGCCGAGTTTCCACTCTACCACTGGAACCTGGAGTCGTCGTGGGCGGCGCAGATGTGGCTGCGCGACAATCCGCCGTACCGTCACGAGGAACTCTACAAGGCCGCCCGCGAACATCGGGTCGGGATCGAGACCACCTACCTGAACATGCTCACCGGCCTATGCTCGGACGAGGAGCTGATCCGCAACATGTATTACAGCGCCCGGCTGCACCGCGAGCACGCCGTCCCTTTCGAGAGCTACACGCTGACCGACGCCCCATCGCACGTCTGGGGTCTGCCGAGCATCCTGGCCGGCGCGGGCGTCCGCTACATCAGCATCGGTTCGAACCAGACCCGGGCGCCCATTCTCAAGCAGAACCTCCACCACAAGTGCCCGTTCTGGTGGGAAGGACCGGACGGGCAGCGGGTCCTGCTCTGGAATACTTCCGGCTACTCCCAGGCCGGCAACATCGGACTGCGCGAGGGCATGGCCCGCATGCGTCAGGCGATCGAAAGCGACTTGATGTGGTGGAATGGGCGCAGCGACTATCCGTACGACGCCATCCTGCTGCACGGGGCCTACTCGGACAACGTGGCCATCGGTCGGGACATCGCCGAGTCCATCACCGAGTACAGCAAGCACTACGCTTACCCCAAGGTCATCCTGTGCAGCAATGACACATTCATGAAGCACATCGAGAAGAACTTCGCAGGCAAGATCCCGGTGGTCCGCGGCTGCGGCGGAAGCTGGTGGGAGGATGGGGCGGGGTCGAGTGCGGTCGAGACCGCGATCACTCGCGTCGCCCATCAGGACATCATCGCCGCGGAGACTGCCTGGGCCGTGGCCACAGGCGGCAAGCCCATTCCGTTATCAACACAAACCACGTTCGACGAGGCATGGAACAACATCCTGCTCTACGACGAGCACACCTGGGGCGCACACAACAGTATCGCCGAGCCGGATTCCGATTTCGTCACCCGCCAGTGGGCGGTCAAGGCTCAGTATGCCTACGATGCGGCCGACGCGAGCAAGCGTCTCCTCGATCAGGCCTTGGTGGAACTGGCCGGGCAGGTGAACGCCTCCGATAACTCGCTGCTGGTGTTCAACCCTGCCGGCCGAAGCCGGACCGGCCTCGTCAAGGTCGATCTGCCCCGCGAGTTGGGTATCACCGATGAGCAGGGCACACCCGTGCCCAGCCAGATCGTGCGGCAGGATGTCATGGACGTGGTTACCAAGATGTTCCGGGCATCCGACGTGCCCGCCGTCGGCTATCGCACGTACAAGTTGATCAAGGAGACGACCCGGCCCGCGGTTCCTCCGCGATTCAATGGCACAGTACTGGAAAACGACTTCTACAAGGTCAGCTTCGATCCGGCCACCGGCGGCATCCTGAGCCTGCTCGACAAGAAGCTCAACAAGGAGTTGGTCGATAGCGCAGGCAAGTACAGGCTCGGCCAACTGGTGTACGCAGCCGGCGGTAAGTGCGTCGATCAATACAACGTCGATTGCCCAAACTTCGCAGAAGTGCGATTCTCCTCGCCCGAAAGAGCCAGGATCGAGGCCGGGCTTGCCGGGCCGGTCTACACCAGCGCTCGGACCGTAGCCAATATGCCCATGTTCCACAGGATTGAGCTGGAAACCATCCTGTACGAGCAGGAGCGGCGGGTCGATTTCGTCGTCCGGCTGAACAAGAAAATGACTCGCGAGAAGGAGGCGGTGTATATCGCCTTCCCCTTCGCCGGCGCCGAGCCCAGGTTCCGGTACGAGATCGGCGGCGGCAGCGTGCGACCCAACGAGGACCACTGGCCAGGCGGCTGCCGCGACTGGTTCAGCGTGCAGCGCTGGGTGACGGTCAACACCAACGACGTCGGCGTGGTCTGGTCGGCGGTGGATACGCCGCTGATCACCCTGTGTGATATGACACCGGGCAAGTGGCTCGACGAACTGCCGATCACCAACGGCACGGTGTTCGCGTATGCGCTGAACAACTACTGGTTCACCAACTACAAGGCCGGCCAGGATGGCGAGTTCGTCTTCCGCTACAGCCTGACCAGTGACGCCCGAGCTGAGCCGGCCACCGCAACGCTGTTTGGCGAGGATGTGCAATCACCGATGCGTGCGGTTCGCCTGTTCGCAGGCCGCCGGTCACCGAAGCAGCCGACGGCGGCCAGCCTGTGCGAGGTCCAACCATCTAACGTCATCATCACCGCGGTCAAGCCGGCCGATGACGGCAAGGGCGTGATCGTCCGCGTGCGCGAGACCGCGGGCCAGGCCACCGAAGCAAAGGTCGCAGTCAGGTTCCCGGGAGTGACCCGGGTGACCGGCTGCGACCTAGTCGAACGGAACCGGGATGCTCTGGCGGTGACGAATGGTCAGGTCACGGTGAAACTCGCTGCGAACGCGATGGCCGCGATCCGACTGGAAGCGGGGGCAGAACGGCGCTGAGGGCAGGAGATGCACATGCGACCGGAGGACATCCTCGAGTTGTTGCGGCTTCATCCTTTCGAACCGTTTCGGCTGCATTTGAGCGACGGAGCGAGTTACGAGATCTGGCACCCGGACATGGCCATTGTTCAGCGGTCCAAGGTGATCGTGGCGGTACCCGGCCCGGAGGGCCCCGACGGCCCCGCCGAAGGAGTCGTGCATTGTTCACTCAGCCACATCACGCGGACTGAACCGGCCGACCGCTCCGGCATGACGGCGTGAGAACCAGCCCCGAAAGGCTCCGGCTCCGGTTCGATGCCGGCCCAACTCCGCCTCCACGGTTTCACCAGCTGCGATGCGCGAACGTCAACGCAGGTCAGACCGCCGGGACGGACTTTGTGGCGCGCTGCAGCCCGACGCCCGACGCCGACGTCACTCCCCGACGGTCACTGTCTTGGTCACGTAGCGGGTATTGTTCCGCTGGTCGGTGACCCTGAGGGCAATGCGGTGCTCGCCGGGATCCAGGTTCTCGATCGTGAACGAAACCGACTCGTTGGGCGAATCGAAGATGTCATCCAGGGCCGCCAGAGGGATCCACTTCTCGCCGCTGTCGACATTGTAGCTGGCCGCAGTGATCGCCGAGAGGGCGTCGGTCAGGGTTGCGTTGACCGTCACCTTGTTGCGGCCCTCGCCTACGGCCACCCCCAGGGTCATTTCGGGAGCCGTGTTGTCCACGGTGATCGGATCACTGATGCGAGCCTCGGTGAGCTGGGTGCCCGGAGGATTGGTCGGACGATCGTCGGCCAGCACGCGGAGTTCGTACTTGCCGTCGGGAACGGTCAGCGAATCCCAGACATCAAACGGGTCCTTCACTTCCTTGGCCTTGCGGATCCACCGCTTGCTGCCCTGCTCACGGTAGAACACCGTGAACTCGAGCGTGTCCTGGTTGGGATCTTCAGCCTTCCACATGGCCACCCACACATTGTCGGGTTTCGGGGCCGCGTCCTGCTCTCCACCGCCTGCGAACGCGCTGCCGGCCAGGGCCTTCACCTTTGGGGGACCGGCCGGATCCTTGGCCGCTTCCCGGAGCGGCAGTACCTTCAGCTCGGGAATCCGCGGCGGACGGTTCTCCTCGATTCGCGGGATCTGCAGCCGGCGCAGGGTCGCCGTCGCCGTGGGCACGCTACTCTCGAACGTCAACCGGTACTGCAGGAAGCGAGCCCCGGTCGAGGAAATCTGCTGGGGCGAGGTTGCGTCCATCTCCGCAGACCACTCATCCCACTGCTCTGCTTCTTCGCTGTGGACATTCCCACTCCGCGTCGCCACGGTCAACTTGGCGCCCTGCGGGATGGTCGCGTCCCAGGAGATGCGACCCCACTTGACGATCTGGGCGGCGTCAAGCGGCTTGCTGACCAGCGTGCCCTTGGAGGCGTAGCCATCGGACAGCCGGACCAAGGACGAGGGATTGGCGGTGCCGATGATCAGTTCGCCCTTGGGTTGACGGAGAATGCAGGTTGCCTGGTTAACCTTGAGCTTGGCCAGGATCAGGGTCTTCTCATCGGCGGGCGTAATCGAGTAGATCCGTCCTTCGTTGCCGGTGGCCGCGAAGATCGTTCCCTCCGCCTCGGCCATGGCCAGGATCATGACCGGTTCCCGGAACACTTCGGTCACGAAGCCATCGGTATCGACGCGATAGATGGCATTGCCTTCGCCCTCAGGCCCAGCCGGCCCCGCCGGTCTGCCGACTCGCTTGGCCGCGGCCGCAGCCGTGGCCGCTTTCCTGGCCTCATCCTCGCTGGCCGCCGGCCTGGAGGTCGGCGTGGAGTCACCCGGCTTGCTGGGTCGACTCTGAGCGGCGGGTCGACTCGCCGCCGGCCGCGAAGGCGGGCGGTCCGGCTTGCCGGCGGTGGCCTCGGCGGGCGTGCGCCCCGGGCGCGCGTTCTCGGCCGAGGCCGTAGCGGCATAGATGTTGCCCTCCTCGTCGAGCACGATCGAGCTGACCTCCGCTTCTTTGGCGTCATAGAGGACGAAGATGTTGCCGTTGGCCGGATTCGCGCGGAAGATCAGCCCCTCCTCATCCGTGCCGCCGTAGAGCATGCCATCCGGACCGATGGCCAGGCAGAGGATGCTCTTGGGCTTGGGCTTGATCTGCGAGAGGACCTTGCCGCCGGTGCCATCCGCGTTAACAACGAAGAGCTTGGCCTGCGTACCGGTGGCGATGTAGATCTCACCGGCCGAACCGCGGACCATCGACCAGACATACTTGGCCTCCGGCGGTTCGTAGAACAACGCAGCCTTGCCGTTGCCGTCGATCGAATACACCTTTGCCTGCTCGCCACCACCGGTCCCGGCCAGCAGTTTGCCGTCCTTGGCGAACAGCAAGGAGAACACGGTTGGGTGGTCGGGAAGCGTGGCGAACTCAGTGACCTTGTCACCGTCAATGCGATAGATGATCCCCTTCGATCCGCTCGCGGCGTAGATCTTGCCGTCGCCGGCACGAGCCAGGGCGTTGATCACCTCGGCCTCGGACCCGGGCGAGTAAAGTATGTCGCTCTTGCGGCCGAGCAGCACCTCGCCGCCGTTGGTCACAACCAGGTTCTCGAGCTCGCCGGCGGTGAACTCGGCCGGTTGCTCGTGGGTCCATGCCTGGGGCTTGACCGCCAGAACAGACGAGTTGAACCCCGAGAAACACACCCCCGACACGATCAGGACGAGAGATCGACGCATACGAGACTGTCCTCTTCGATAGAACCGGCCTGACGCGGCTCAACTGAGCCTGATAACAACCGACGCTGCATTCGAGGCTTCACGGCGGAAGGCCGATGCCTCGTCGGCCGTCCACCGGCAAGACGCCGGGGCCACACAGTGCACACTTCGCTCAATACTCGTTCTTCCGGCCCACGCGGATCCGAAACACCTGCGAGCCCTGAACCTGAAACCCGGCTTCGTGCTGAACGGTCAGCGCCTCGGTGAAGGGCTGCACGTCGATGCGCCGCGCGTCGGCCACAATCTGCTGGCGAAACGTCGGCAGCTCCGGCATCTCGGTCCGGCCGATGGCCACGCCGTTGTCCGGCAACGTCAGGTGCATGTAGAAACGGTCATCCTGGAACGTGGCCGTCAGGTTGATCACCTTCAAGGCCTCACTGAGGTTCTCCGCCCGCCACAGCTGCGGTTTCTCCGTCCTGAGGGCGGCCAGATGCCCCTGAACGGATCCGACGACGAGCTGATACTCGCCGTTCGGCAGCTCCCGGGGCAATTCGAGGTCGTAGCTTGACTCCGTGTAGGCCGGCTGCTGGAAGAGATGGAACCAGCGAACCCGAACGGTGACCTTCTCGCCGGGCTTGAAGTTCGTCCGCACCAGCTGGGCCCGCTCCATTCGGGCGGCCTTGGCTCCCGCCTCGATGTTCACGTCTACCTTGACCTTGGCGACCTTCAGCTGGCCAAAAGAGGTATTGGTCAACGTCATCACCGGAACGAGGATGTCACTGACCATGCTGGCGGTGCCAACCATGCTGGTGAAGTTGGCGGTCTTGAAGGTGCCCAGGCCCTCAAACTCGACCGCGACGCTGTACTTGACCACGTGCTCTTCCGGCAGGCCGCTGTGCGAGAAGATGCTCTCCTCCACGCCGCTGACCAAGGCGCTGGCCGCGTAATCGCGCTCACGGACGACGTTGTACTTGAACACCTGCCGGCCACGAACGTCGTTCACCGTGACCTCCAGCGGGGTGGTCTTCGGCATATCGCCGACAACACCGAACACTCCGCTACTCTCGTCGCCCCAGAGCGTGCCCACGGTTCGGAGGGCGGCGCCGAGCTTGTTCGAGCGAGCGACGGACGGAATCACCGTGTGGATCATGCCGGTTGCCAGGGGTAGCTCGGTGAAGCCGGTGCTGGACATCGAATGGCCGAAGCCCAGCACCTTGTTGCCAATCACCTCGGTGCAGGTTCCCAGAGCCTCCATCATCATGTCACCGGTCATGATCGGGATGCAGAGGGCCGAACCCGGCTCGAGGACAACCTGATCCGCGGACGGCGCGGAAGCCGCGGCGGTACTGGGCCCGCCGGAGGCCACCAGCGTGAAGCCCATGGGCTCGAACCGCGCGCGCAGCCGGGCGAAGGTCCGCTCGCTGGCTCCGGAGACCATGATCGGCATCAGCAACGGACGCAACTGGTCGGAAACGCCCGACGACCGGACCGCGGGGCGGGCATGGGCGCGTATCTCGTCGTTGAAGACGCTGAACCGGGAAGACGCATCAATGGGCTCGCTGAAGGAACGGGCCATCAACTCGCCGAGTGGAATGCCCCGACCCGACACCGAGGACGCACTGCTGCTCGAGTCCCCCAAGGTGGGAACGATCGGCTTGGGGCGCTTCTGAGGATCACGTACGCCCGGGATGGGCAGCATCTGGGTAATCGGCTGGATGCCGCAGATAGGATCCTTGTTCATCGACCACCCATAGGCCACCGCCCCAATCATCCGGTCGCGGCCGGAGGCGTCCTTGATATAGCAGGGCGAACCACTCATACCCCCGATGATTCCGGTGTGCTCCAGATTCAGGCCCGAGCAGCGAGCCAGGATCACATCCTGTTTGGCGTAGAAGGCGTTCCGCATGACCGAGATGATCTCGACGTTGAACGTCTCGATCTTCGTACCGGACATGATCGTCCGACCATGACCCTTCATACCAGGCTGCAGCTCGTCAGGGGACATATAACGCGTGCCGTCCACCTCTCCGACGAGCATCGACATCCGAGAAGGGGGCCCCAAGAACAACGCGAGGAAAGCAAGAATCAGGGCAACAGCCCACCGGTCCACACCGCGCATATCGATCCTCCCTGGCTGCCGCCCCCGGTGCGGCACTCTATCTTGTAACCCCTCGGGCTGCAACCGTCGCACCCCTCCATGACCCCTCGCTCCGCCGATAACCACCCGCTTTGCACAGCTTCCTCAATTTGACGTATCGGCCAGCCGATCTTACGATATTGGACAATCGAATCTGCGGTTCGCCGGTCGGCCGTCATGCTCGACCGGCAACCCCCTGGCCTGTCGCGAAGCCCGCACCCTGTCGCGTGCGGCTTTCGCCACCGGCCTGGCGAAGATGACCAGGTCTTTCGCGTGAACGAGCAACAAACCCTGCAAGCGGTGCAGGAGGCGATCGGCTATCGCTTCTCCGACCCAAGTCTCCTGCTGATCGCCCTGACCCACGCATCCAGCACCGACTCCCGCGTCAACAGCAACGAGCGTCTGGAATTCCTGGGCGATGCGATCTTGGGCGTGGTGGTCTGCACGAATCTCTTCGAGACCTTCCCCGATTACCTCGAGGGCGAATTGACCAAGATCAAATCCGCGGTCGTCTCGCGACGAACCTGTGCGCGCGTGGCCCGGGATCTTGACCTCCACCACCACCTGTTCCTCGGCAAAGGCATGAGCGGCCGAGCCCAGTTGCCCGATTCGCTCGCCGCCGCCGCCCTGGAAGCCGTGATCGCGGCCATCTACCTCGACTGCCGCGATCTGAACCGGGTCCGCCAGTTCATCCTCGACACCACCTCGAAGTACATCCGCGAGGCCAGCGAATCCGCCCATCAACGAAACTTCAAGTCACAGCTCCAACAATATGCACAGCAGGTACTTGGGGCTACCCCGAACTACGAGTTGTTGGACGAAAAGGGTCCCGACCACAGCAAGTGCTTCGAGATCAGCGTCGTCATTCGGGGGCACCGCTACGGCAGCGCTTGGGGACCCTCCAAAAAGGAGGCCGAACAGAAGGCCGCCTACACCGCCCTCCAGGAACTTGCAGCCCTCGATCCCTCTGAGGAATACGAGCCCGAGCTGGAGACGGGATAAGCACCTGGACGAGAGGGGTAACGAGCCCAGATGAAGATTCCCTCACCCATCCACCGCTGGTCCATGACCCCCAAAGCCGCCGTCCGGCTCCAGCAACGACTGGCACAACGGGTCAGGATTGAGCCTCTTCTCGCCGACGTCCGCATCGTGGCCGGCGTCGACGTCGCCTTCAGTCCCGATGGCAGGCACGCCTTGGCAGGCGTCGTGCTCTACGATCTGCGGGCGTCGTGTGTGACCGAGACACAACTCGCTTGGCGCCCGACGAGGTTCCCGTACGTACCCGGCCTGTTGAGCTTTCGCGAGGCCCCAGCCGCCCTGGCCGCCATTCGCAAACTCCGGCAGGAACCAGACGTTTTTCTCCTCGATGCTCAGGGCATGGCTCATCCCCGTCGGCTCGGCTTGGCCAGCCACCTCGGCCTACTGCTCGATCGACCGACCATCGGGTGCGCCAAGAGTCGGCTGTGCGGCCAGCACGACGATCCGCCCGCCGCCGCCGGGCGATCCGCGCATCTTCTTGACGATCATGAGGTTATCGGCGCCGTCCTGAGGACCCGCCCACACGTCAAACCCCTCTACGTGAGCGCCGGGCATCGCGTCACGCTGGATGACGCGATTCACGTCGTGATGGCCTGCGTGACCCGGTTTCGACTTCCCGAGCCAACCCGCCATGCCCACATGCTCGTAACCCGACACCGCACCGACACTCCACCCAGGCTCTTCCGCCAGCACGACAGCGACCGCCAAGCGGACTCTTGACCTTCGGTCAGCTCCGACGACAATCATGAGGCGTGTCCGTAGGGACCGGCCGCAAGACTCCCCGCCGGGAGGTTCGGATATGGTCAGGGACCCCTTCGGTCTGGGATATCAATCGGGTCGCATGCCCCGCGTTCTGCTCCACACCTGCGGTGCCATACTCCTTGTTGCGCCAATGACTTGGGCTCAGCCCGCAGCCCAACCTGCCACCAAGGCCAGCCCCGACGACGTCGTCGTGGTCGAGGCCGAAGGCGAGGGCATGGACAAGGAACACGCGACCAGAGCCGCCTTGCGCGCCGCGCTTGAGAGGGGCGGCAAGGTCGAGATCTTCTCTGAAACGAAGGTGGAGAATTTTCAGCTAGTTCACGACACCATCCTCAGCCGGGCCCTGGGGCTCGTCACCGACTTCAAGGTCTTGGAGGAGAGGAAGATCGTCGGCGGCACTTGGAAGGTGAAGATCAGGGCTCAGGTTTCCAGGAGCCTGCTCAGGGAGAACTGGGCCGCCATTCAGAACCTGCTGAACCAGATCGGCCGGCCCAAGATCATGGTGAACATCTTGGAGACGATCGATGGTAAGCCTGAGGAGCAAAGCATCCTTGAGACCAAGATAGAGGAGCGGCTGCTCCAGAGCGGTTTTGACCTGGTCGCCCGCACGGCCACCGACGTCACCAGGCATAGGGAACTGGACGACGCGGTGGCCACGAACAATGTGGCCAGGATGCAGACGTTGGCCAAGGACAACGAGGCACACATCTTCATCGTGGGCACCGCGAATGCCCACGCGGCCGGCGTCGAGGAGCTGTACGGCGTTAGGATCGCCTTCTACAACTGCGACGTGCAGCTCAAGGCGTACTACACGGACAGCGCCAGGATCCTGGCCAGCAAGGGCATCCCGGTGACCCGCGGCGGGGCCCAGGGTCACAAAGAGTTCAGCCCCCAGGCCGGCAAGATGGCCCTCAACTTCGCTGGACAGACGGTGGTCAACGACCTCTATGCCCAGGTCATGGAGCAGTGGGCGACCCAGATCACCGGGGGCGGCGAGTTGATCTTCGAGATCGCGGGAGCCGACTTCAAGGTCGCCAACGGCCTGAGGAAAGCCCTCGCCGAGCTGAAGGGCGTCAACAGCGTGAACATGAAGCTCACCAAGGGGATTGCTTCGTTCCACATCAACGCCAGGATGTCCGCCCAGGACCTGGCCGAGAGACTCACCGAAGGCGAGTTTGATCGATTGATCGAGATCCTGGACCTCAAGCTCAACCGGATTCAAGGCAAGGTGAGGGGCGAAGCCACAGGCGGCAGCGAGAACAAGGGCGAAGTCAAGGAACAGTGAAGGAGCCGCGAATGGACATCCTGCCGGCCATCGATCTGCGGGAAGGCAAATGTGTTCGTCTGCTGCAAGGAGACTACGCCCAGCAGATCGACTATGCCGATGACCCCGTGGCCGTGGCCAAGACCTTCGAGCAAGCCGGGGCCCGGTGGCTGCATGTCGTCGACCTGGACGGTGCCCGTGAAGGGCGGTTATGCAACCTGCCCGTCATCGAGCGGATGATGCGGGAAACTGCGCTCAAGTTGGAAGTGGGCGGCGGTCTGCGCGAGGTCGAGGTGATCGAGTCGCTGTTGGCCAGCGGAGCTGCCCGTTGCGTGGTTGGCACCAAGGCCCTGGAGGACTGGCCCTGGTTCGATGCCCTGGTCCACCGCCCGAGCTGCGCCGGGCACATCGCCCTGGGGCTTGACGCCCGCGAGAACCGCCTGGCGGTGCACGGCTGGACGAAGGAGCTCCGGGCGACCGCCCTTCAGGTGGCCGAGCGGGTCATGGAGTGGCCGCTGGCGGCGATCATCTACACGGATATCGGCCGCGACGGTATGCTCCTCGGCCCGAACATCGAAGCCACCAAGATACTGGCCGGATACTCCAAAATACCTGTCATCGCCTCAGGCGGCGTGACCGACCTGAACGACGTTCGCCGCCTGGCCAGCCTGCCTCTCCTGGGCATCATCATCGGTCGGGCGATCTACGAGAGGCAGATCAACCTGGCCGAAGCCATCGGCGTCGTACGCGGGTAAGGGGCCGGCATCGGCCCTCGCCCATCCCGGGCCGATCACCTCCCCTCCCTTCGCCACCCGCCCCCTGCCGGTCCAAGCCGCATCGTCCTTCGCTGCCCGGCGCAGCGGTGGGCCAGGCGGGAGGCATACCCGGCGGTCATCGATATCGGCGCGAAACCCATGGACCTGGGCCGCGCCCCTCCTTGCCCGCAGCCGCCAAGCGGCCCCTGCTCAGGGTTCCCCAGTGGCCGCCATCACCGCCTCCCACAACCCCCGCCCGCCGGCGGCGTTGGTCATGATAACCAGACCCGAACCGCGTTGCCGGTCGAACTCGCAGTAGCAGCGGAAGCCGGTGCCGTTCGAGCCGCCGTGATGGATGCGATCTCCGGACTCGGTGGCATCCATCGCCCAGCCCAGGCCCCAGTAGAGGTCCTTCGAAAGCCGCTTGCCCGATCGAACGATCGACTCGCGACCTTCGGCCCGTGTGGTCCGGGTGAGCATGGCCTTGATCGACGCCTCGCTCAGCGAGTGGGGCGCGGATCGGTCCTGCCGGATCATCTCGATCAAGAAAACGGCGTATTCGGCCGGTGTGCAGTAGAGCGAGAAGGCCGAGTTGGGCTCGCGGTACAATGGGCGCTTGGGTCGGACCTTGCCCTGCTCGTCGTGACCCGCGGCCGCGAGCTGGTCAAATCGGTCTTGCCATGTGTAGCTGCTGGTCGTGATCCCGAGCGGATCGAAGAGTGTTCGCCGGAGATACGGTTCCATCGGCTCGCCGGTGATGCGCTCGATAACCCGCTGAAGGTACAGGAACCCCTCGCCCGAGTAGGTGAACTTCGTGCCCGGATCGTGCACCAGGGTCAACGGTCCCCCGGCGGCCAGGCCACCCTTCCGCCAGTTGGGCAGGCCGGTCCTGTGTGAGAGCACCATCCGCGCGGTGATCAGTCGGTGCCGGGGTTCGTCGGGCAGATACGGCTTGTCAAGGTACTCCACGAGCGGTCGGTCCAGGTCCAGTCTGCCTTGCTCGACAAGCTTCAGCGCTGCGTAGGCAAAGGGCAGCTTGCTCATGGAAGCGGCCTCGAAAACGGTCTGGCCATCCACGGGCCTGGGCTTGTCCGCGCTGCACACGCCGTATTGCCGCTCCCAGGAAATCCTCCCCTTCTCGATCCCCACAATCGACACGCCGGGAACCTCGTGCTTGGTCATCAGGCCGGGCACCAGCCCATCCAGCCGTTCGGGGAGCCACGCCTCAGGGCCCGCCGGCCGGCTCGCGCTCGCTTGCATCTGGCACGCGGGCATGGCTTCGATCAGTCGCCGCACCAGCCCGCCGAACTGGGGACGACTGACCCGCCGACCGTTCTTGACGTCGGTGTCCACGCGATGGACGATCACCAGATCCCAGGCCGGAACGACGAGGATGTAGTGTCCGCCGGCGCCGCGAGCCGAGTAGCTCCCCTTGGGCAGATCCACGCTCTCCAGGTGCTGGCCGTGCAGTTCGGTCCACCACATGTACCCGTAGCCGCCGCGAACTTCGCCCTTGCCGTCGGTGACTGCCGAATACGTGCGGAGGCTCTCCGCGACCCAGTCGGCGGGGATGATCTGGCGTCCATGCCACTTGCCGCCACGGAGAAACAGCAAGCCGAACCGGGCCAGATCGCGGGCGGTCATCCGGAACGGATACGCCGGATGCAGCGAGGAGACACCGGGCTCGTCCACGGCGTCCTCGGGGCGCAGATCCTCCATCTCCAGCGGCTCGGCAATCAGACGCCGGAAGTCGTCGCCGACACTGGATCCAGTGGCGCGCCGGTAGATCGTCCCGAGGACGTTGAAGTCCCAGTTGTTGTAGTACCAAAACGTGCCAGGGGCGTGACTGCCGCGCGCCGGCCGGGCGGCCTTCATGCTTTCCGTCTCGTAGTTGGCGGAGTGATAGACGCCGGACCTCGCTCGAAGCAGATCGGAGATGGTGGCCTGCTTCTCGACCGCGGTCAGGCGCGGCTCGCTGTCGTCGATGCCGAGTTCCGCCATCGTCTCGCCGAGACAGACCTTGCCCGCACGAACCTGAATGCCGTACAGGGCGCTGAGCAGGCTCTTGCGCATGGAATGAATGTTGTAGCGTTTCTCGGTCTCACCCCATTCATAGACCACGCGTCCGCGCTGCACGATCACCACCGCCGCCGACCCGATCGAGTCGGCATGCTCCCGGGCGCTCTGCAGGACGGTGGGTGACCAGCCATACTGTTCCGGCGGACCGGGCTTCTCCCAGTGCCGGCCGGGGTAACGATCTACGTCCCGGGTCACGGTGGGCGGCTTGGGGCCGCAGCCTGAGCCGATGACCGAAAGAAGCGTTGCGGCGATGACGATGCAGATCATCCTCATGGTGCAGAGTCCCTTTCCACTATCCCCCGTCCGCCAAGGTATACCCGGCACCGCGATTCCGCAAAGGCCCCGCTGGGCAACAGAACCGTCGTGGGCCCGGGCCGATGGCCGTCAGCCCAACACCACCGACTACCGGCCCGTCTCACCAGCGGCATCATACGCGGTCCCGCAATCGCCGAGTCGTCGCGATAGCCCGAGCGGCAAGGACCGACTCGCCGGCCACAGTCCCTCCCGGCATGGTCGCTGGACCTGCGGTATTGCCCCCGCGCAAGATCGGTTATGATGCTGGGCCTGGCCGCGGGCGGTGTGGGCCCCTGGTTTGGATCGGGAGACGACCATGAACATCACCATGCGGGTTGTCCTATCGGTCAGCGTGATCCTGGCGTTTCTGATCGGCTGTGATCGAGCCAGCGAGCCCGGCAAACCGGTTCCGACGACCCAGCCAGCGGCGATGGGCCGCGATGCGGCCAGGCCTGCCGGCAAGCAGGTCAACGTCTACATGTACTCGGAGTACATCGACCCCCAGATCCTGAAGTCCTTCGAAGAGGAGAGCGGGCTCAGAGTCCTTTTGGATGTCTACGAGTCAACCGAGGAGATGCAGGCCAAGCTCCAGCAAGCCGGCGGGGATCGCCAATATGACGTCGTGGTCGTCTCGGACCACGCGATTCCGGTGCTGGCCAAGCTCGAGCTGATCCAGCCGCTGCCGGCAGACAAGATCCCCAATCGGGTCAACGTGGTGGAGCGCTTTCAGAACCCCTCGTACGACCCGGGCAGCAAGTACAGCCTGCCCTATCAGTGGGGCACGATGGGCCTGATCTACCGGAAGGACAAGGCGCCTCAGCTTGACCCGAGTTGGGCGGTCTTGTTCGAGACCGATAAGCAGCCCGGCCCGTTCGTGCTCATCGATTCGGTCCGCGACATGATCGCAGCCGCCCTGAAGTATCAGGGCCACTCGATCAACACCCGCAATCCTGAGCAGCTCAAGGCGGCCGGTGAGCTGATCCTCAAAGCCAAGAAGAGCCCCAAGATGGTGGCTTTTGAGGGCGGTGTCGGGGGCAAGAACAAGGTCGCATCCGGCGATGCGACCCTGGCCATCGTCTACAACGGCGATGCCATCCGGGCTCTGGACGAGGATCCCAATCTGGATTTCGTGGTTCCCAGAGAAGGAACACTGATCTGGGTCGACGCGATGACCGTCCCGGCTCACGCCCCGAACCTGGAGGGAGCCTGCAAGTTCATCAACTACATCCTGGACGCCAAGATCGGCGCCCAGCTCTCGAACTTCAACCGGTACGCGACGCCTAACGCCAAGTCGCTGCCGATGATCGAAGCCAAGGATCGCGAGAATCCTCGCATCTACCCATCCGAGGAGCGCATGGCGAAGATGGAGTATCTGGAGGATCTAGGGGGAGATACCCAGCTCTATGACGAGATCTGGACGGCCGTCAAGTCGCGGTGACGGCCGGATCGGCAAGCAAGGATCGCCTGCCCCCGGACGACACGGGCGGGGTTTCCTCCGCGGACGCTTCGGGATGGGATGCGGCCCTTTCGCGGACAGGAGTGAGGTCAATGAGAGCCTGGTTGCGGTTCTTCGGTGCGACGCGGGAAGTCACCGGCTCGATGCACCTGATTGAAGCGAATGGGCACACGATCGCGATGGACTGCGGGCTCCATCAGGGCCGGCGGGCGGAGTCAAACGAGAAAAACCGCTCTTTCCCGTGTGCGCCCGACAAGATCAGCGCGGTCCTCCTGTCCCACGCCCACATCGACCACTGTGGCAAACTCCCCCGCCTCGTTCGCGAGGGCTTCAACGGGCCCATCTACGTGACGCCTCCAACGCGCGATCTGACTGAAATCCTGCTCTACGACTCCGCTCACATCCAACAGGAAGATACCGCCTACTGGAACAAGAAGCGGGTCAAGCACGGCGATGCTCCGATCGAGCCGCTGTACACCTCCCTGGATGTCGAACAGACCGTGGCCCTGATGCAGCCCCGCCCACTGGGTGAGCCCTTCGAGGTCGTGCGGGGTGTCCGAGCTTCGTTTCACGAGGCCGGACACATGTTGGGCTCAGCCTGCATCCACACCCGGGTATCCAACGGCAGCCGCAATCCGATCACCGTGACCTACACCGGCGATCTGGGGCGGCCGGGCATGGCCATCCTCGAGGATCCTGCCCCCTTGCCACTTTGTGATTACCTGATCTGCGAGAGCACCTACGGCGGCCGCGAGAGCGACGACCCCGAGCCGATGCCCGACAAACTCGCCCGAATTATCAACGAAACCATCGAGCACGGCGGCAAGGTGATCATCCCGGCCTTCGCCGTCGGGCGAACTCAGGTCATCGTCTATCACCTCCATCAGCTGTTCCACCGCGGCAAGATCAGCCGGCACGTGCCCATCATCGTGGACAGCCCGCTGGCGGTACGGGCCACGGAGATCTTCAAGAAGCACCCAGAGGCATTCGACAAAGAGGCGACCGAGTTCAACCACGCGACGGGCTCCATCTTCGATTGCTCGACCTGCGAGTACGTGGAGAACGTGGAACGGAGCAAGGCCCTCCACGACCGCCCCGGCCCGATGATCATCATCTCCGCCAGCGGGATGTGCGAAGTCGGCCGCATACTCCACCACCTCAAGAACAACATCGAAGACCCAAAGAACACCATCCTCATTGTCGGATACCAGGCCGAGAACACCCTCGGCCGCAGACTGGTGGACAAGGCGAAGCACGTGCGGATCTTCGGCGAAATGTACCAGGTGCGGGCGCGAGTGAAGACCTTCAACGGCTTCAGCTCCCATGCCGATGCCGAGGAACTGCTGGCTATGACCCTCCCCCTCGCGAAACAGGCCCGGAAGATCTTCCTCGTCCACGGTGAGATCGCCCAGTCCCAGACGCTGGCCGGTACCATGCGCGAGCGCGGCTTCAAGGAGGTCGTGATTCCACAGCGCGATCAGAGCTTCGAGATCTACTCGTAACGCCGCCCCCCCCGCCCATCCACACAGCGGCCGATGCACCATGGCCAGGCTGATCCTCTGCCATTCCGCCGGGCAGGAGTCGGAAGCACAACCAGGATTCCAGGCAGGGTATGGGCTCGGAAAACCGCCGTGGAGAACCCCGGGCGCGTACCGATCATCCGATAACCACGGGCAGCACCTGCCCCCCACTGAAGGGGTATCCACCCGCCAAACAGAAGTGGAGTCGCCCGCTGCGCCGGCCGAAACCATCCAGGGGACGAACACGGGGTCGGGCGGACCAACAGACGCCGCGGCATCGGTCAGTCGGAGGCGTAGTGACTCAGTCAGAAGAGTTACGAGAACCGGCAGATGAAAAGAGGCAACCCATGGACACGCCTGCTAATGCCCGTGGGAACAGCATTGACCTCGCTGCTCGCGGGTTTTGGGCTCGGCGCCTGCTGGCTCGAACACCAGGCTCTCGACGAGCAGGTCGCCGGGCAGCTGACGGCAGCGCGCAGCTTGCTCGAGCTGGAGAAGAGTGAATACGCCGCGATGAGGGAACAAAACGCCCTCGCCCGGCTGACATGGGGGGCTACCGCTGCATGCGTCATGACCGGAGTCGTCCTGCTGACGCTCCTCGGGCGAGTGATCGGGCGGAGGGAGCAGGCCTCGGATCTCACTCGACAACGAGAGCAGCAGGCCCGCATCGTGCAGCTCGAGCGCGAGCGAGATGCCCAGCGGGAAAACCTCCGGTTCCTGCAGCTCGTGCTGGATACCGCTCCTATCGCCGTCTTCTACAAGGATGCCCAAGGGCACTTCCTGGGCTGCAACGACACCTTCGCATCGTGGGCAGGCATCTCGCGCGAGAAGGTCATCGGCCGAACCACCGATGAACTGTTCTCCGTGCCATCGGCCCGGAAGATCCAGGAGATGGACACCGCCCTGTTCGCCAATCCCGGCAGGCAGGCATTCGAGCACACGCTGGTGAACCGTGAGGGGCAACAGCGGGCGGTTCTCTTCCACCGGGCAACCTACGTCGACTCCGCTGGACGAGTGGCGGGCCTGGTCGGCGCGGCGATGGATATCAGCGATCGCCGGCAGATCGAAGAGCAGAGCCGGCAGGGCGACAAGGCATTGAAGGACACCCTGGCCCGCGAGAAACGCATGTCGGTCGAACTCGAAGCGGCCATGGAGCAGCTCCGGGCGGCGACGCGGGATGCACAGGCCGCCACCCGTATCAAGACCGAGTTCCTGGCCAACATGAGCCACGAGATCCGCACGCCCATGACGGCGATCCTGGGTTTCTCGGAGAATCTGCTCGATCCCGACCTGTCGGAACACGAGCGGCAGATGGCCATTCACACCATCCGGAGAAACGGTGAACACCTGCTCCAGATTCTCAACGACATCCTGGACATCTCCAAAATCGAAGCGGGAAAGGTGGAGATCGAGCGGATTGACTGTTCGCCCGCGGAGATCATCGCCGACGTTCACACGACCATGCAGACCCGCGCCGAAGCGAAGCGGCTCCGCTTCGAGATCGAGGGCGTCGACGCCCTTCCGGAGTCGATCCGCACCGATCCGACCAGGCTGCGGCAGATCCTGATCAACCTGGTCAGCAATGCGATCAAATTCACGGCCGGGGGCAAGGTCCGGATTCTCACCCGCATCGAACACCATGAGCACGACAACGCCCAGCTGAGGGTGGACGTGATCGACAGCGGGATCGGAATCACCGAGGATCAGATGCACCGGCTGTTTGAGCCGTTCACCCAAGCGGACAGCTCTACGACACGCAGGTTTGGCGGGACCGGCCTCGGCCTGACGATCAGCAAGCGCCTGGCCAAGATTCTGGGAGGGGACCTGACCGCGTCCAGCGAACCCAGCGCCGGAAGTACCTTCACCGTCACGGTGGACGCCTCGCCGCTCAACGCGCTTTCCGGAAACAAAGCGAACCCATCCGCCAGGCCCGCCGGCACGCTGTGCGGCGGACCTGCGGCAACCGCAGAGCAGCCGCTCCAGGCCCGGATCCTGCTGGCCGAGGACGGACCGGACAACCAGATGCTGGTCCGTTCAATCCTCGCCAAGGCCGGCGCAGAAGTCGAGATCGCCGAGAACGGCAAGACGGCCATCGAGAGAATCGAAGCCGCCGCCGAGGAAGGTCGGCCGTTCGATCTCGTCCTGATGGACATGCAGATGCCCGTCCTCGACGGGTACCAAGCCACCGCCGAACTGCGACGGCGGGGCCACACCGGACCGATCATCGCTCTGACCGCACATGCCATGGCCACAGATCAGGCCAAGTGCCTCGAGGCCGGTTGCGACGGCTATGCGACCAAGCCGATCGACCGGCGGGCTCTCCTCACCCTGGTCAGGGGGCGAATCCTCGCTCGGGCTTTGGTTGACGCCACCCGTCTGGACGTCACCGCCCATTCAGCCAATAATAGTCACGACGTTCCGTGATCGAGCCGGGCCATCAAGGGCCACGCTGATCATCCGGCTGGAAGTGAGCATGGACTGAGAAGGTCGATCGGCCGGAGATCCGACCTCACAAGAGGACATACTATGGACTTCGGCCTGTACGATAAGGCGGCAATCGTGTTTGGCGGAGCCAACGGGATCGGGGCGGCCATCGTTCAGTCGCTCCACACCGAAGGGGCCGGCGTTGCCATCGCCGATCTGAACAAGGAACGCTCCGATTCCCTGGCCAAGAGCATGGGCCCCCTGGTCGTCTCGATCCCCTGCGATGTGTCCAACAAGGGCGAGATCGTGGCAGCCGTCGAATCGGCGGCTAAGCAGTTCGGCGGACTGCACATCCTGGTGCTTTCCGTGGGTCTGACCTTGCCCGACCGCCTGGAAGACATCGCCGACGCGGACATCGAGCGGACTTTCACGGTCAACATGCGAAGCCACATCTGGGCCGCTCAGGCGGCGTTACCCAAGATGCGCGAGGCGGGTTACGGGCGAATCGTACTCATCGGGTCTGGCAGCGGCATCAAGGGATCCGGCGGCCTCATGCTGTACTCGGCCAGCAAGTTCTTCCTCCGGGGATTGACCCAAGCGATGGGCATCGAGCTGGGGCCGACAGGTGTCACCGCGAACATCGTCTGCCCAAGCGATGTCTATCCGGAAGGCGATCGCCCGGCCGGCAGTTGGACCAACGAGAAGCTGATCCGTACGAGCTGTCGAAAGGAAAACGCCGTGGATCTCGATGGCGTGCGCGAGGCGCGGATCGCCCGTACGCCGCTGCAGCGGAGCTGCTCGGCCCAGGATGTGGCTAACGTGGTCACCTTCCTGTGCTCCTCCCAGGCGAGCTTCATCACCGCCCAGACCATCGCGGTCAACGGCGGTCTGCTGCCGACCTGAGGCGCGGCCTCGGCAGAGTTGAAGCCGGCGCCGCCGGCGGCTCCACCTCGGACCAGCGCCTTGCGGACGGGGAAGCCGGCACGCCCCTGGAGCCACCCATCCCCCTCGGAGGGGGTGAAAGGACTTTTCATGAAGATCATCACCGATCGCCAGGCCGTGATGGACGTCTTCGAGCGGACACGCAAGGCCGGCGCCGCCCTCTTTGCCCCCAACGCCGAATTGCCCGCGGAGATCGAAGGCCTGTGCATGGGAGCCCAGCGGTACGCGGACGATCACCGAATCAAGGACCTGCCGCTCGGCATCGGCATGACCGGCAACTACGCGGATAATCCGCAGTTCCGCAAGATGTCCACCCCGTGCAAGACTGCCGAGGACATCAGCGGTTTCGAGGGTGGCGATGTACTCCAGGGCTGCGAGATCTGGCTTCGGCACCTGGCCTGCTACCAGGATCTGCTCGGCTACTTCCCGGCGGTGCGGATGCTGCCATTCATCGACCACGGCTGGGCCCCGGACCCGGAAGACCAGCGCCTGCTGTTCAACGACGACGTCGTCGAGCGGATGGCCGTCATCATGTACGACGCCAGCAAACTGGACTGGGACGAGAACATCGCCTTGACCCGCAAGTACGTGGAACGTTACGGGAAACGGGTGGTGGTCGAGGCCGCCTGCGACAAGATCTACGACCCCAAGGACATCGCCAGGCTCAAACTCAGTCGCGAGGATCAGCTCTCCCAGCCGGACCGGGTCGAGCAGTTCGTCCGCCGGACGGGTGTGGACCTCATTGTACCCAACCTAGGCACCGAGCACCGCAGCGTCGGCGTTGGCCGGGCGGAGCGCCGCTATGAGCGCGAGCTGGCCCGCCAGATCCGCGACCGCGTCGGCACCATCCAATCGCTGCACGGCTCGAGTTGCCTGGGCGGCAAGGTCGGCTCCACTCCGGAGGACGGGATCGTCAAGGTCAACTTCTACACCGCCATGGCCGTCGACGCGGGCAACAGGATCTGCAACCTGATGCATACCCACGCGGACAAGGTACTCAAGGACCGGAATCTCTGGATCAACAGCGCCTCGTACTTCCACGACATTCGACGCCGGCACGTGGCCGACGTGTGCTACGAGATGCTGCACACTCTGGGCTACGGCAAACTGACCTGAACCCCGCTCCGCAGGCCCACCGCCCGTGCGACATGCACCAACCGGGGCCTGGAAGGAGACGATCGAGGACACCGATGACGACGCTCAACGAGCTCCACTGGCCGGCCTGCGAGGTCGGCCTCGCCCGCGACGGAAGCCGGATCGAGTGGTCCGGCAAGATGAAGGCCCTCGCCTACTTCGGGCAGGGCCGATTCGAGCTGATCGAGGACCGCCCGATTGTCTGTACCGAGCATGATCTGCTGGCCCGCGTCGAACGAGTCTACCGATGCGGAACGGACGTGAAGATCTGCACCAGCGGGCGACCGGACCAGTGCGAGGAATCCCTGCTGGATGAGCTGCGGAGCATCTTCGCGATCGATGCTCCCCATCGCGATGGGCACTTCCCGGACTACAGCCGCCTCCTGCTCGACAACCAGCCGGTGGGAACCGGCGACGATCGCCTGTTCATCGCCATCCGCGAGCGGCTGGCCGGAATGTCCGGCGAGGATCGCGATCGGTTGGCCGGGTTGCTGCGGCGGTTCTGGGGCCGCATCCTCGGACACGAGACCGTGGTCACGATCGAACGAGTGGGCTCGAAGGTCCACGAGCTGCGCGAGGGCATCGGTTACATGGCCGGCAGGTGGTTGGACCCGGCCTACCTGGCATTCAAACCCGGCGACCGTTGCGTACTCCAGAGCCGCATCGCCCGTTACGACCCGCCGCCGACCAGCCGCCCCGACGCGGCCGGTGTCCAGCTGCTCGGCGGCAACATCACCGACCTGGCCATGAACCTGGCCGGCGCGTACGCCCAGTACATCCGCCTGACACCCCCGATCATTCGCAGCGGAAGCGTCATTCGCGTGCCCGGCGAACTCTCCAACGCCCTCGCGGCGTTCGCCGAACCGGCCGCGTGTCTGCTCGACTGCTTCCAGAAATCAACCCATGAGCTGGGCCAGGATGACCACGGCTCCATCCTGCACAGAAGCGTTCTCCCCGGCGGGACCACCTGCGTCATCGGCAGCGGAGCCATGGCAATGATGTCCATGATGTTCGCCCTGGTCAACGATGACGTCCTGGGTATGTCATCAGCCGCGGAGGTGGTCACCGTGGTTCGCGGGGACGACAAGGCTGATCTGGTCCGGAGAATCATGGCCGATCCGCGGGTCGTGACCGTGGTCTGCAAGGACGAGAGCCAGTTGCCCGGCAGAATCGCGAAGGTCTACGGGCCGCAATACCAGCAGCGAACCGGCAAGAGCTTTCGCGGTTTCGACGATGTCATCGTCGCAGCGGGAAATGCTCAAACGCTGGCTCTTGCCCATGCCTTGATCGCTCCAACCGGGGCGCGGATCATGGCCTTTGCCGGCACACGCGGCCCATGCGAACTCGAAAGCGGCGTCTGGCACTACGCCAACGCGGGCTTGCTGGGTACCAGCGGATCGAACACCAAGATGCTCGAGCTCGCCCTGGGGCTGTTCAACCGCTCGAAGATGCCGGTTGAACGACTGGCCGGCAAAGGCTACACCTTCAACGATTTCGCGACCCCGGCAGGCATCCGGGCATTCTTCGAAGACAAAAACCTGCGACCATACCTCCAGCCCGACACGGCGTGAGGCATTCACGCTCCGCCGGGCGACGACCGGTTCATGGTCCGAAACGCAGCCAGGGCACGGCCCCGGGCCTCCGCGTGGTCAACGACCGGCTTCGGATACGTCCGGATGCCGGTCTCCCAAGGCCGGTGGATCGCCTTGCCCGGCAGTGCGTCCAGCTCCGGCAGCCAGCGGCGAAGGTACACGCCGTCGGGATCGTAACGCTCCGACTGCGTCACTGGATTGAAGATGCGGAAGTACGGCGCGGCATCCGCTCCGCAGCCGGCCGACCACTGCCAGCCCATCGTGTTGTTGGCCAGGTCGGCGTCCACCAGGGTGTCCCAGAACCAGCAGGCCCCTTGCTGCCACGGCAACAGCAGGTGCTTCACCAGGAACGACGCCACCACCATGCGGACCCGATTGTGCATCCAACCCGTCGCCCACAGTTCGCGCATGCCCGCGTCGACCAGGGGATAGCCGGTTCGCCCATGCTGCCAGGCCCGTAACGCCCGGGCGTCTTGTCGCCACGGAAAACAGGCAAACTCCGGCCGTAGCGGCTCCTGGACCGTCGATGGAAAGTGGTGCAGCAGATGGTAGCTGAACTCGCGCCAGCCGAGTTCGCGGAGAAAGACCTCGGCATTGTGCGCGATCCTCTCATCATCCGCATCGATCGCCCATTCCCGCACCGCATGCCACACCTGACGCGGACCGAGTTCGCCCCAACATAGATACGGCGATAGACGCGAGGTCCCCATCAGGGACGGGCGGTCCCGATCGAGCTCGTAACTCGCCAGACCCTCGTCCAGGAAACGGTTCAGTTCGGCGCGGGCATCGAGCTCCCCGGGCGTCCAGGCAGCCGCAAGTCCCTCCGTCCAGTCATGTGAGGGGAGCAAGCCCAGCTCGTCCACGGCCAGCGACTCCGGCCAGGTCGACGGCGAGGCCAGACGCCCGGGAGCACTTGTCGGCTCAGCAGGTGCCGGCTGCGCAAGGCAGGCTCTCCAGAACGGCGTGAACACCCGCAGGGGCCCCCCTTGCCTGGTGCGGATGTCGGCAGGGTCGAACAGCAGGGCACTCTCGAACACCTTGACGGCCAGCCCGTCTCGCTCCAGCCCCGCTCTGGTCTCGGCATCCCGTGTCGCCGCCGCCGGCTGGTAACGGCGGTTCCACGCGATGGTGTCGGCGCCGGTCCGACGAACGAGACCACGAAGCACCTTCAGAGCCCGGCCCCGGCCGATGATAAGCCGCGAACCCAGCCGCCGAAGCGAGGCATCCAGCTGCCCGAGCGAGTGATGAAGCCACCACCGGGCGGCAGCCCCGGGAGCCCAGTCGCCCTGCTCGCCCGGAGACCAGATATAGACCGGAATGACCGGAGCGCCTCGTCGAGCCGCGGCAACGAGGGCCGCGTTGTCCTCAACGCGCAGGTCCTGTCGAAACCAGACGAGAGTCGCACGCATCATCGCACAGTGAATGAATACAGTCGCCCCGGCGGTTCAACGGTGAATCGCAATCGAAGCACACCGTCAGGCGCCCACTGCCGCAACCCGTGGTCGCCGAATTGGACTTCATGACGGAGCGAGTCGCCGTTCAAGACCGTCGCGGCCAGCGGGTTGCCCAGGCGATCAAGCAGTTGAACCGTCATCGGGCCAATACTGTTGACGTACAGTCGTTCGCCCTCGATCCTCAACGGGCGCGTCGTCAGCGTACCCCAGTCGACCGAGACAAAACCGTCGACCCGCAGTCTGGCCCGGAAGATGCCGCCGCCACGGACCAGTCGATCTCGAGGCTGATTCTTGCCCCAGGAGGACGCACTGAAATAATAGACCAGCTCATCCCCGATCCGAAGGGGACCTTGGCTGAACTCGCTGATATACCCCCCATCGTTCAGCGCTTCGTTGCCGCCCTCGACACCGTTGGCGAGCCAGACTTCAGGAATGCCCCCGTCGTTCGCGAAAGGCACCTTCCTCCAGTGCAGACCGTCGCGGCTGACCACGAGCTTCAGAAACGCGCAGCCGGCCGCCGAAAACGGATAGTCGCCCTTGCCGTGGAAGACCTTAAGGCCGCCCAGGTACACGGATTCGTATCGCCATGCCGTGCTGGCGTAGTACTCGTCATACGGCGTGTCCCCGTTGCGCTCGGCCATGGCCGGCATCAGTTCCACGTGGGTAATCCGCCGGCTGTCAAAAGGCTCATCCATCCGGTCCAACCACACGTAGGCTCGCGCCCGCGAGCCGTACCCCGGCGAGACATCGTGCGGGTTGAAGAACTTGAAGATGCCCAGGAAGCGGTTTTCGATCGGGTCGTGGCAGAAAAGGGTCACGTCGCCCGGACCGTACACCATCCGGCCCTCCTGGATGATCGTCCGGCAACTCGTGTCTCCGGGCTGGGCGAAACCGCTGCAGATCTGGCCCGGCCGCTCCCAGACCAGACCATCCGCCGAGCGAACATACCATATGCCCTCCCATTCATGGCCGGCGTTGGCGATCCAGACCCAGCCCTTGTAGGGGTGCTTCTCGTCCTTCACATCGTAGAAGCAGGAAAAGACGTCGATGCCGAACTTGCCCTTCGCGTCTTTGGGCAGCGGACCGAGATCCAGATCGAGCTTCAGGGGCGTGAGCTCGTCGTGAGTCCTGGCCGACCAGCTGAGGGCGTCGGATGAGGTCGCTCGAAGCATGCGCCTGCTGTTGAAGTCCTGCACCAGCATGACGTACTGCTTGAGCCGCGAATCGAACACGATCGTGCCGTAGGCCAGCAGAGCATCGCCCTTGTTGGCGACGATCAGGGGCGTCCGGCCGCCGTTCTCCTTGACCGGCTGGTGCAGGGTTCGCCGCAGATCCAGCTGTGAATCGATGAGCAGATCATCGACGAAGAGCTGGGCGATCCCGCTCTTCACCGATACGACGCCTTCGCCGGCCAGGGTCGTGCTGTCGGCACCAACCGGCGGTGCGATCGAGAGCACCCAACCAACCGCGGCCACGACTCTCGTCGTTGACATGGAGCCTCCTCCACAAGGCCGGCCACCTGCCTTCGCCCACACCGGAAACGGTGAATGATAGCACCTTCCAGGCTCAATAGTGTAACGTGAAGAACTCCCACATGCGGTACAGGGCAGGACCGCCATTGGGTCCGCTGCTCGGAGTCAATGCCCGCAGCTCGCCCTTGACATCCTGCACGAACTTGGCGTGGTAGTCGCCGTAGAGGGCGTTGGCGCCGTTGCCATGACACGCTCGCATGACCGTCTGACCTTCGCTGCTGCCGATGACCCCGTCGGCCACAAGGGCCTGCATCAGCGGCATCTGATAGGTCGCCGGATCAACCCCTTTGGTCTTGGCGAGGTAGTCCACGAAGTACGGATGCCAGACCTCGGACGGATAGACCTTCTTGCTGTCCGCACGGGGACACTTGCCCACGTCCACGGGCGCAGCGTACATGTACCCGCCCCAGGTCACGTACGAGGTCTTGTCGTTGTGAAGAAAAAAGCTGTCGATTCCGTAAGTCGGATCACTCCAGAAGCCCCTCGGCGTGCTCGGGCAGTAGAACAAGCGCAGGTCCTTGCCCACGTACTTGCCGTAGAGCATTCCGTAGTTGATGGGTTCCTTGATGTACTTCTGGTCGGCCGGCACCGATTCGTAGTGAAGCGACTTGTGCTCGGCAATGTTGTACCCGTACGTCCCCCGAAGCGGCAGGCGAGCCTTGTGGTCAGAGGCATAACCCACCAGGCCCAGCCCGATCTGGTGCAGGGCGGCCAGACAGGAGGACCGCTTGGCCATCTCGCGAGCTTTGGTCAGTGAGGGAATCAGGATGGTGATCAGCAGGGCGATGATCGCCACCACGACAAGAACCTCGATGAGCGTGAAGCCTGCCCGCCTTGGCCCACTCCGTCGACGTGGCCCGCAGCCAGATCTTGCCGGTCTCCTGCCCATGACCACTCCCTTCCTGGGAGCGAGCTCCCGACAGACGCCTGTGACCTGTGGACTCAAGCCCTCCAGGAACTCCACTGCCTGCCGATGGCCACGACCACCCGACAAACGTGTTCACTTCGTTCGCTAGTCACAATCCGGGTTGGCCGCCACCGCTGGACCACTGTAACAGGCGACGAACGCATTGAGGTCGCTGGAATCGACCTTGCTGTCGCCGTTGGGGTTCATGCAATCACAGCCCGGCCTGATCGCGGTCGGATCGAAGCACGCCTGGAAGAAACCGAAGTCAATCTGGTCCACGTCGCCGTCGGAGTCAGCATCCGCAAAGGGCGCGGCGCACGCCTTGTTCACACAGCCCTCACCCAGCGTCCAGGTCAGGGTGTGCGCGGGGTCCTCCGCCGTGCACTCCTCCTCGGTGGTGACCCGGCATCGCCGGAAGCCGTACCCGACTTCCAGGCAGGCGCCGACCGGCTCCGCGGAGACCGAGGCCAGCCAGCCTCGGGTGACGAACGTCGCCCCATCCTCGGTCCACGGACCACTTCCGGCCACCCAGACGATGCCACTGCTGTCCACTGCCACACTGTAGGCCCGCGACAAACGCGTGAAGTTGCCGAGCAGCCCAGCATCCTGGAAGTACTGCGTCAGATCGACCACCGTGCCCACCTGGGTATCCCACAGAACGGCCTTCTCCATGCCGCGATACAGCATGCCGCTGACATAGCGGCCGTCCTCGCTGCACCCATAGGGAACGGACAGGCTCGTACTTCCGTCCTCGTCGCCAAACATCGGCAACTGCAAGGTCTGGCCCGTGGCCAGGTCATGCATATACGGGAACAGCCGCGCGTCTCCGGCCTTGGGCGACCGACCAAAGATCTTCCCGCTCGCCTTGTCCCCGGCGACACAGAAAGCCTCGCCTGCGTTGGTCTCGTCCAGGCCTTTGAAGAACGCGACGGAACCTGTCCCGTTGCCCACCCAGGAGTTGTAGTAGTTCGATTTCACACCACTGACCATGCGAGAGCCCACCGCCAGGCCGCCCTTGGACACGCCGTTGACCGTGAGTTCCGAGCCGGAGTCGGTCGCCTTGTTATCCGATGCCACGGTCAATCCGGTGGAGGCACCGGTCAGCTTGGCTATGCTGATGTAGTACTGCCCGCTCTTGCCGAAAGAAGCCCAGAGCAGGTCGGTATCGCCCGGGCCCGCGAGCGTGTTGGCCGCACCCAGAAGAGAATTCGCAAAGTTGGCGCCGTCGCGCCAGGCCTTCGACCAACTCGCCCCGCCGTTGCTCGTGATCCCGATGCAGGGCGTGTTGTTGCCAAGACCATAGTCAATGCGCCCGAAAACCGCGACTTCCTGGACCGAGTCGTAGGTGCGGTAGGCCACGCCGGTCGCTTCCTTCATCGCGGCCCCCGAGATAACCACAACGCTGTTGGCCGGGGCGGTCAGAGAGTCCCAGAGGAAGCCCGTTGTCCCCGACTTGCCCACCGCGTACCGGCCGTCGGGCGTGATCGCGCGGACTTCGGACGAGGTCTGGTCCGCAATCGGCGGAACCATCACCAGACTTGGCGCCGCCCACACAACGGACGTGCACACCACGATCCCGATTGCGGCACACACACGTTCTGGACGAATCATGACTGCTCTCCTTACCTCAGGCCTCCCGCCTGGGTGATGCTCCGATGCTCCGTCGGCCGCCCGCTCAAGCCGCCACGAGGACGTCATCGCTGCCGACGCAGCAAGGTAAGGCCGCCCAGCACCAGCAGGCCGAATGTCGCCGGCTCGGGCACGATGGCCACCCAAGCCGTGGTCATGCCGCCAAATGTGCCATCGCCCACGATCGTCAGACCATCGCCGGATAGACCCCTGACGTTGAGGTTCGTCCAGCCCGAGGCCAGGTCCGGGACGAGTGTGGACAGATCACGCGAGCCATTGGTTGCATCCCAGATCCAGAGTCGGCGCGTTCCCGCGGTGAGATCCCGGCCATAGCCCGCAGCGATTGTTCCATCGCTGTTGAGGGCTTGAACCTCGTCGTAGTTGTCAGTGCCGATAAAGGGGATCGCCACGACCGGAGTCTTATTGAACGGCGTCACCTGCCAGATGGTGCCCTGCCGCTGAATGCCGCCGGCAGCGGTGCTCCAGCCGCCAGCCCGCGAGCCATCGCGCGAAATGGCATTCGCGACAGCCTCAACGCTGGTGCTCATCGCCCCGATGAGTGGGTCCAGTCCGGCCAGGGTGCCGCCGGCAACAGCACCGCGCGCACCGCCAGGGCTGACCGCCCCGTACTGCGCCCGACCGGCGTAACTGCCGATATTCGAAATACCATAGATGTAGGCGTCCTTGTTGTAGTTGGACGGGAGGCTCAGCGAGCTCCACGAGTTCGAGCTGTACTTGTAGCGGTAGGCCGTTCGGCTGCCGCTTGAAGTGCCCTGGTTCCCGCCGATCCAGAAATTGGACGCGGAGGCGGACGTGCAATAGGCCGTCCCCGTACCGAGCGACGCACTCCAGGTGCCGGTGCCGCTGGTGTCGCCAACCCAGTAGTAGACGCTCCCGCCGGCGTTCGCACCCACGATCACCTTGTCCGCGTTGCCGAACAGGGCATCGGAGATGCCGCTCCCGCCAACGGCCACGCCAGCAGTGCTGTAGCCCGCCCCGATACCCTTGGCTCCGCTCCCCGGGGTCCAGATGTACGCCCCGTTGTTGTTGAAGGAGACGACGCTGCCGTCACTGGAAATGCCGGTGGAGGTCCCGGCACCCAGGTTGTAGAACGTGCCCAACGCGCCCGATGAACCAGCGGTCACCGCGAAGACTGCACAAACCGTCCAGAGTTTCTTACTTATCATTTGTCCTCTCTCCTTCTCCGGGTTTCTGGCTGACCAGGTACGCTGATCCCAGACCCCCATACCACCTCGCCCGGCCCCATCACCGGGCAACCCAAAGCCTGACCTCAGGCACGCTCAGCCTCAACGGGGAGCCACCTGAGACTGCGCACCCACACACCGCTGAAGACGTCCCCATGTCGCCGGCCGAGATCTCTCCACGAACCCCAAGAAGCGTGATCTGAGTGAGTCTTCTCCCCCTCTTCACTGGCCCCAATCCCGGGCTGGAGTGCTCCCCCACGACCGGCTCCGCATCGGCCTCACTTTCCCGTATGGGCTCCTCCTCCATGCCCCTCGGCGCAACCGCGCCACGTTGACGTCCCTCCCTGGACGGCAGTCATTGTCGTGATTTGATGACAGGGTGCACGCTAATGTGCCAACACATTAAAGTCTACGCCGGGCCACTGTCTCAGTCAAGCGTGGATGGGGCCAAACGACCGCACGCCCTTCCCAGAATCGGCAACTCTGGTCACCCGCCGTGTCCCGGCAGCCGGCCGTCGCGACCAGGCCCTCAAGGGAACCGCCTTGCCATTTCTTCGTCTTGTACAATCGATTGTAAGATGATCTTAGAACACTTGGTGCGACGGGCCACTCAGGCCCACCACGTGAAACCCGGCGGCCGCTTCCGATGCCTCCGCCTCTCGATACCTGCCCACACCCCGCTCATCACCAAGCCAAGAGCCTCCTAGTCCGGAGTTCTGAAGCCTGGAGAACATAAACGGCGAGGCCGGTTGGATTTCCGGCAAAACGCTCGTTCCCGTCCTGCCTACAAGTCGGCCGACACCTGCAAGAGGCTCAGTGCCCGCTGTTGCAAAGCGGTGGGTCGAGCATACACCGTCATGGTCGCGTCGTCGGAGCGTTGGAATCGGACGCGGTTCTTCGACAACGTAGCCAAATCGGCCAGTAACGTCTGAAAACTGTGGACGGGTCGCCCGTCATGGGTCTGCTTCGTGGCGGCTTTCTGCTCGGCTCGCGGTGAGCGTTGGGCTCGCGCGACCACCGAAGTCCAGCGCGATTGCCCGGCAGGCTGGTCATCATCCTCGAAGAGGATCGGAGCCCATGCCTTGCGCATGTGCCACTCCACATAGTACGCCAACATGCACAGCAGCACGTGTGCCCTCACCCGACCCTCCAGTCGGTGATGGATCGGTCGTACCTTCAAGTCCACCGTCTTGAGACTCCGAAACGCCCGCTCCGCCATCGCCAACCCTTTGTACGCGCCAACGGTTTGATCTGCATCCAGCGTGCTGGCCGGCAGACTGGTCCGAACCACGTAGATCCCGTCCAAAGCGGCCTCGGCCGCGATGCTCTCTTCGTCCCGCTCGTACGTGAACGAGTCTTCCGTGACCTGAAGTTGAAAGTGCTTGGCCATCTTGAAGCGGTGAAGCACGCGCCCAACGCGCAAGGCGATTCGGTCCTTACCTCGCAGCCGATTCTTCTTTCGCTGCGTGGCCGCGACGATCGGATCCAACTCCTTCTCGGTGGCCGCCAGCAGTTCCTTCCGCTTGCGGGTCCGCTCGTCCGCCAGCAGCGGATTGCGGCAGGCCATGAGCCGCTCGCCCGGATAGGCCGGCGATGTGATCTCCGCCAGGTCCCGCTCATCAAACAGCGACGGGGCGACCGAACCTTCCTCCATCAACGCCCGGATCGCCGGGGCCCGCAACGCCGTGATCCAGTCCAGGCCGTTCGGCCGCAGTTCCTGCTCGATCCGCGCCTCGGTCAGCATGCCCCGGTCACCCACCAGCACCACCCGCTTAAGCTTGAAACGCTCCTGAATCTTCTCGATCTGCTTCGTCAGCGTCTTGGGGTCAGCGGTGTTTCCCTCGAACACCTCCACCCCTACCGGACAACCCTCCGCGTTGCACAGCAGTCCAAACACGATCTGCAGCTTGTTCTTCTTGCCGTCCCGACTGTGGCCGAACTTCGCCAGCGGACACGTCCGCCCTTCGTAGTACGTGCTCGTTACGTCGTAAAGAACCAGCGTATGTTCGGCCAGGTGCCGAGCCGCCAGCGCCTTCTCGATCGCCGCCTGCCGAGGCAACAGCCAATCCATCGCCGCATACAGATCATCTTCCGTTGCCGCGTTCACCGCCAGGGCTTCCCCCAGAGTCGTGAAGGCCGTCTCGCAGCCCAACCCCCGCGCCGTTGCCAGCTTGGATCGCGGATCGATCACCCGCGATGCGATCATTGCCACCACCAAGTCCCGCTCCAGCCCGCGCTTGGCGGCGACGATCCGCTCCAGACCCAACCGGCGCAACGTCCCCAACACGGCCGCGACATGCCCATGTGGCAAACTTCGCTGGATCTCGAACTCGCCCGACCCGCCAGGGCTGCCGGCGGGCACCAGTGCCATCGGCTCATCCGCCAAGACACGGCGCAGACTCTCGATCTTCCCCGGCGGCCAGTGGGTCAGATTGGCCAACGTTCGCGACTTGACCTTCTTGCCTTCGCGATGACTCTCCCGCAGCAGAATCGCCGGCGGGGACGACCGATTGGGAACCGTGGCAATGTACATGCCGACATAATACCTGTGCATAACAACCCTGTCAATACTATTATGCGCATTTACATGCCTACACAATCCGCACGAAAACGAACCTAGCCCCTTGGCAAATCAGCGGTTAACGATGATCAAGGTATGGAACTTCCGCCTAAAAATCATCCTGACACCTTTTTCGGCGCGTTATGGGACTCAAAAAAACTGGTTTCAACTTCATAAAGGCACTAGGCGCCACGGGCCCGCGATGATAGAATCATGATACATGGCCCGACCGTGGAGTGGGGCAGAATCGTTAACGTCATTTTTGGGGGGAGAGAGGACAATGAGGCAATCAATCGCTCTTGTGGCTCTGTTGTGTGCGGGGATTGCAGCCCCGGCATTTGCGGATATGTCGATGACCCTTCGCAGTGGCAACGGCGTGGCCGTTCCAGGGTCTGACTCCAACGTCCGAATGCTGATCGGTCCGGCCAACAGCAGCTTCGGCTATGCCCTGGGGGCCGCCGACTTCACCGCGGCGCGTGCCGGTGCAGCGGCTTTCGTGATCGCCCCTCACCCGGCATGGAAACAGCATCTGACCATAGACCCCGCCGCCAACTGGATTGGGACATCGGCCAGTGCGGCGGCAGAGGGCAGCACGGCCCTCTACGCGATCGACTTCACCATCACCGACGCTCTGATCGCATCGGCCACCATAGATTTCAGTTTCCTGGTGGACAACGACCTGGGTGACACCCTCAACGAAGGGCTGTTCATCAACGGCAATGCCGTCGCGGGCACGAAGCTGTTGGGTGTGAAGGCCGAGCACTTCAACCAGGATCACGCGTTCCTGAACCTTGACATCACCTCGCTGGTGCACGCCGGCCTCAACACCTTGTACATCAATGCTCCCGACTGGGGTGGTCCGGCGGGCATGCAGTTCAGTGCGAAGATCGACACCGTGGCGGTCCCGGCTCCGGGAGCGGCGCTGCTGGCCTCACTGGGCCTGGGTCTGACCGGCTGGATCCGTCGCAAGTTGGCCTAACAGGTCGGCCTGAAGGACCGGCTCTGAGAGGATGGTCGTGTGACGAGAGGCCGCTCCAGCGGGGGCGGTCTCTCTCTTTATGAGGCGACAGTTACGGACAGGCGGCGGACGGGATCGTCGGGCCGGTCCAGCAGGCCGCGAACGCGCTGAAGTCTTCCCCGGTGATGGCGCCACGCTCGCCGGCCCGGTCGAAGCATCGGCACTGCGTCGACAACGAACCGCCGGGCGTCGAGCCGGTGAAGCAGGTCTGGAAGACGCCGAAGTCCGCCTGATCGACATCCGAATCGCCGTCCGCGTCGGCCCAGGGGCTATTGCACGCCCTGGCGATGGTCACGTCCAGACCGGTCAGGTCGCCCCCGAACCACGCGTTGGGACCGAAGTTGACGACGAAGTCGAGCTTGTCTCCGGCCGCGACGGTGAGGACCTCGTTGTAGGCCACGTGATTCGACGTGCCGCTGGCAGCAATGCCCAGGGGCGCATAGCCGTAGTTGCCGTCGATGACACCGTCCAACAGGGATGTGCCGATGTAAACGGGACCGTCGTTCATGGTGCCGTTGAGCAGGATATGGACGTCGGTGGTGGTTTCCTCGCACCCGTAGAATAGGGCGTCGACGCTGACGGTCATGTCGGCGGGCGCCGTCCAGCGGATCATCGGTGCGTAAGAATCGCCATAGGCGGCGGGGTGCAGCATGACCTTGTGCGGCGCCCACCACTGGACGGGGCCGCCCTGGGGCACATCGCTGTTCGTATAGAATACGCAGCCTGCGTTCAGGTCTCCACCGGGGTTGCCCCAGTAACCGATCTGCCCGTTGCTGCCCGGCCAGTCGTAATACGCCGGCCAGGTGTACGATCCGTCGGGGTAGACAGCCGGATCGAACGAATCCGCCAGATAGACGCCGTACGTCCATTGCCGGTGCGGGTTGGCTCCTTTGGCGAAGTCCCTGTCCAGAACCCAGTCGGTGACGGTCAGGTCGGCCAGCTTGGTGATGGTCACATCGAGGCCGGTCAAGTCGCCGGCATAGCCGTTGCCGCCGTACCCGCAAACGAAGTCGAGTTTGTCTCCGGCCATGAGGTCGAGGACGCCGTTGTAGCCCACGCTATTCGACGCACCGCTGGCGGGGATGCCCAGAGGAGCATAGCCATAATTGCCGTCGATGACGCCGTCCAGCAGGTGGGTACCGGTGTAGCTGGGGCCGTCGTACATGGTCCCGTTGAGCAGGATATGAACGTCGGTTGTGGCGTTCTCACACCCGTAGAACAGGGCGTCGACCGAAACCCTCATATCCGAGGGTGCGGTCCAGCGGATCACGGGGGCATATCCTCCGCCGATGGCCGCGGGGTGGAGCATGACCTTTCGCGGCGCCCACCATTGAACCGGGCCGCCCAGGGGTGCGTCGCTGTTGGTGTAGAAGACAGCGCCGGCCCCGAGGTCGCCGCCGGGGTTGCCCCAGTAGCCGATCTGGGCGTCGGTGCCCGGGAAATCGTAATACGCTGGCCAAGTGTACCACCCGTCAGGATAGGATGGGTTCAGTGCGTCCTCGAGATAGACGCCGTAGGTCCACTGCCCGTTCGGGTTGGGCCCTTTAGAGAAGTCTCTGTCCAAGACCCAGTCGGTCGCGACGGCCGGCGAGCCTGGGCCGGCGACCAGAACCAAGGCTACGAGAACCATCAGTGCAGGCTTTCCCACGATCAAGCTCCTTTCTCTCACATTGGATGGATCGGCAACATAGGCCCTCTCGACTCAGACTGGTGGATGTGGATGAGAGACTTGCGGGAACGACACGCCTCCTCGCGGTCTTCTCTCCGAGACCCTGATGAGAGGCAAGCCCATGCGGCCGACCTCCGGCCCGGACTCGTACTCCCTCGCCACGACGCGCCTCATCAACCGACTTGCGAATCCGCTTCTCGCCACCCGGATCCCACGGGAGCGGGGTCAGATCCGATATCCACGGGGACGACAGGTCGTAAGACATCTTACAACAGGCCGGGCACGTTGTCCAGGAAAAACACGGCGATTGGAGAATGTCGAGCACGGCCGAGTACCGGCGACAGGAGAAGGGTGTACCGACGCCGTTGGCCCCAACGACCCTGCGTTGCCCCCGGTCAGCGTAACCTGTCGACTTGGCAACCACCGGCCGCCAATCGATTCGACCCGTTCTGTGCTGTACACTGTCCGCGACAGACCGGTTCGAAGGGGACCCAGCGTCCCCTTTCTGAAGGCCCGGTCGCCAGTTGTCCGTCCGAGAGGGTCGTCGTTCATGCCAACGTGCCGTCGCCTGATGATCGCCATCCTCCTGAGCCTGACGCCGGTCGCCTGGGGCGGGCCGGCAGCCGAGAGCGTCTCCGAGGAAGCCGTTCGGCAGTGGATTCGGTACCTCGTGCCGCTGCCCAAGCAGGTCCAGCTGACCGCAGCGGTCACCGTGCCGGGCTCACAGATTGCCGTGGTCATTCCCGGTGATGCCGATCGGCTCACGTCCCAAGCCCGAGCGGAGTTGTACGCGGCCTTGGACACCGAAGCCGGGCGAGGCGGCACTCCCTGCTTCACGATCACACTCAAGGTCGGCGGCGCGGAGGCCGCCCCCCTGGCCGGGTTACCGCACCGCGACCAGGCTTACCTGATTCGTCCGACGGCCGACGGTACCGGCCTACTGCTCGTCGGCGGTGGCGAGCGCGGGCTCTACTACGCCGCCAAGACACTCCAGCAGTTGGTGAAGACCAAGGCCGCCGGCGGGAAAGTCCAGATCCCGCTGGTCACGATCACCGACTGGCCGGACATGGAGGACCGCGGCTTCTGGGGAGCGGACAGCTCCATGCATCTTCGCTGGATGTCCGACCGGAAGTTGAACTATGACGAGCAGATCTCGCACTGTGGCGTGGACAAGGACAAGGTCTGCTTGGTCAGGTACGCGCCCTACAAGCAGCGAATGATCGACGAAGGCCCGACGTACGGGATCAATCCGGTGCCGGTCGTGCTGCACCTCGAGCAGCTCCAGAATTCGGGGCTTTTCGAAGCCTATCCCGAGCTGGCGGGCAAGAATGGGCGGCCGGGCTCGATCTGCTATTCGAACCCCCTGTTCGTTGACATTCTCTCGCAGTGGTTATTGCTCTGGCGGGGCAAACCGGGCGTGAAGGAGGTTGACGTCTGGATGGCCGAGAACCTCAGGGGTGAGAAGGGCTGCCAATGCGCGTCGTGTGCCGGGGAGAACCGCAACGTTTTGGAGACCCGAGCTATTGTTGCCGCGTGGAAGAAAGCTCTGGGCCAGCAGCCCGACCTTGGCCTGCGCATCCTGACCAGCGAGGAGACCGAGAAGAGCAATCCCCGGGTTTTTGCCGAGCTGCCCAAGAAGGTGAAGATCTGGTACTACCACAGTCTGTTCACCTACAACGCGAGCGAGAAGCCGATGATCCGGCCGTACCTGCTGGGGGCGATAAAGGAGGGCCGCTGGCTTGGCGTTTGTGCGAACGTCTGCGCGATCGTGGGCACCTACCAGCCGTTCACTGGGCCCCACTTCATTCACTTCCGCATGAACGAGTTCGTGGACAAGGGGCTGTCCGGTTTGCTCGGCTATCCCGTGCCCACCATGGACCACGTGCGGTTCAACGCCGAGGCCGCCGCGGAATGGTCCTGGAACGCCAAGGGCCGCTCGCCGCACGAGTTTGCCCGCTCGTGGGCGGTGCGCCAGGGCTTCAAGGATCCGGCCCGGTTCGCCGAGTGGTCCGATGTCCACGGCCCGGTGGCGTGGGATGTCTACGGGAGCGAGTTCCCATCGGGCGAGAAACGCAGGTTTCCGGGCAAGGTCGCCGAACTGCTCAAACAGGGCAAGCTGCCCGAGTTGGGCGTTGTGCTGTGGGACGTGTATGCCCTGCCCTGGGGCGATATCAAGTCCGTCGAGCAACTGGAGGGCGACTTCAAGCACGCGGCGAGATCGGTTGAGCTCGCCCGCGAGCTGGGCATCCCCGAGTTCCTCCAGGAGAGCCTGGTGGTCCAGGGCTACGTCAACGCCCTCAAGGCTCTCTGGGAGTTGAAACGGATCGTTCGATCCGGCGGCGTCGCCGAGGCCGACAAGCCGGCCGCCGGCAGAATGTTCAAGATGTATCTGGAGGGACTGGAGCAGGCCCGCGCCGCCCTGCCCGCGTGGGAGGCGGCCATTCCGGAGCGTTCGTCGAGCCAGAAGTACACGGACGCGGCGGTCCAAGTCGTAACCGGGATGATCGCCGAGATGAAGGCGACGGCCGGCGAGCTCGGCTGCGCAGGCCGGTAGGTTGCGTCCCCCGACCTGTCCGCAGCGGCCTGGCCCAGACGGCCCTGCGGGATCTCCAGACGGACTCGCGGCACGAAAGGACGTTTCTCATGGAACCAGTTGATCGACGGTCGTTCCTTCGCGGGTCTCTGGGTGTTGCGGCGGGGGTCGTGGCTGGCGGTGCATGCCTGGAGAGCCCGGCGCAGTCGGCGGAGGCTGACCTGCCTCAGCCGTGTCCGCCGGGAGCGTGGCGCAAGCACGGAGTGGTCCTGGCCCCGACCGAGCCCTGGGAGGGCGACCACATCCAGAACTTCACCTGCCCCTGCGAGCCGCTCGACAGGAACAAATGGCGGCTCTGGTACTCGGTCTGCGGTTCGACCAAGGCGTACACGATCGCGTACGCCGAGGGTGAGCCGGGCGGCCCGATGAAGAAGCATCCCGTCGAGCGCCGGTCCGGGCGACCAGGCGACGGGGCCTTTGCCCTCGGGCATCTGCCCGACACGTGGAATCCGGTCCAGGTGGTCCACCTCCCGCTGGCCAACGGCAAGCACCGGATCTACTTCTGGGTCCACGGTCCCGGGATTGCCCGCTACCTGGCGGCGGACAGCGAGGACGGGCACCGATTCCAGGTTATCGATCCGCGGCGGCCGGTTCTCTATCACCCGCACGACCGGGCCGCTTGCGGTGTGCCTTCGCCGGATGGGCTCGTACTCCACAAGGCCCCCAGCAAGGACCGGCCGGCCGACGAGCCGCTCGCGGCCTCGCACCTGATCTCCAACGATGCCACGAACGTCTACCAGCTTCCTGACGGGTCGTTCGAGCTGTACTCCGTCGGGCTGGTCCAGGTTCCCAAGGATGACCCGGCCTACGTCGGGGAAGACAACGCCCCCGGTCTGCTCCGGGTCGTGGACCGCTATGCTTCCGAAGACGGCCTTCGCTTCGAGAAGCGCACCCGGATCATCCAGCGCGACGCCCTGGACCCGGCGGATCAGCAGTTCTACTACCTTGCGGTCACCCGAACGCCCAAGGGGCGGGTCGGCATGCTCGGCCACTATCGCGTCCGAGCCCAGACCATGGATCTGGAGTGGTGCTTCTCGGCCGACGGTCTGAAATGGGCACGCCCGCGGCGCACTCCATGGCTGCCCCGCGGCGACAGGAGCCAGCCGGACTCGTACGGCATTTACGCGTCCAGCTCGATCGTGCCGCATCAGGGCCGGCATCACCTCTTCTACACCGGGGTCAACAGCGCTCACAACGAGAAGGACTCACACGGCAAGCCGAGAACTGTGGTCATGCTTGCCACCACTGAATCCCTCTGGCGCTAGACCGCGAGATTGCGCCGACCGCTGGGCTTGCGGGTTCCATGTCCCGTCCGAGGCGATACCCCGAGCATCATCGCCGTTGCGGATCGGCGCGGGAGGCTCAGGCGAGCTTCCGCTCGCCGCCATTGCTCCACAGCACACCGATCACGCGAAGCAGAACCAGTCCGCTGACCGCGAAGACGGCCAGCAGAACCATAGCCATGCTCATGCGGCCATAGAGGAAGTTGCCGACGGTGAACAGCGACGACCAGATGACCGTGCAGCCGGCCACCCATCCGAGCAGGGCCAGGGGGATGTTCTCGTGGCTCGCCGCCGCCTCGGCGTCGGGAATGCCCGCCTCCCGGCGGATTCGAGCCCAGCCGGGTCCGAAGGGTCGGACCTTCTTGTAGAATTCGACGAGCGTCTTGCGGTCGGTCTGCGGCCCGAGGTAAGCAGTCAGGATCCAGCAGATGGTGGTGAAGGCGATGGTGACGAGCAAGGCATGATGCGTGCTGAGTGACACTCCGTTCTTCTTGGCAATGAGCAGCGCGATCGACGCCGCGAAAGAGCTCACCATTGCCACGACTTCACACCAGGCGTTGATCCGCCACCAGAACCAGCGGAGCAGGTAGAGAAGGCCCGTGCCGGCTCCGATCTGGAGGATGATATCGAAGGCGTCCTTGGCCGAATCAAGCAGGAAGACTGTTCCCGCCGAGCACAGAAACAGGCCGACGGTGGTGCAGCGCCCGACGAACACGTAGTGTTTCTCGTTGGCGTTGGTGTTGATGAAGCGGCGGTAGAAGTCGTGTACCAGGTAGGACGCCCCCCAGTTCAGGTGGGTCAGGATGGTTGAGGAGTTGGCTGCGATCAGGCCGCCGACCATCAGGCCGATGAAGCCCGTGGGCAGGAACTTGAGCATGGCTGGGAAGGCGATATCGTGGCCAAGCAGGCTCGGGTCCATGTCCGGGAAGGCCTTCTGGATGTCGGCCAACTCCGGGTAGACAAGCAGGGAGCAGAGGCCGACGAGAATCCATGGCCAGGGCCGCAGAACGTAGTGGGCGACGTTGAAGAACAGCACCGCCCCGAGGGAATCCTTCTCCGATTTGGAGGCGAGCATGCGCTGGGCGATATAGCTGCCGCCGCCCGGTTCGGCTCCTGGATACCACACCGCCCACCACTGGACCGCGATCGGCATCACGAAGACCGCGATCGCGATGTCCCAGTTGCTCGTAAAATCAGGCAGGATATTCAGGTAGTGGATGGTCGACTTGCCATCTGGCGAAAGCCGAGGCTCGGATAGAGTGCTTACCAGGGTATCGAGACCGCCGACATGCTTGACGGCGAAGTAAGCTGCGGCGATCACCGCGGTCATCTTGATGAAGAACTGGATCATATCGATGACCAGCACGCCCCAAAGCCCGGAATGGGCGGCAAAGACCACATTCAGTACTCCAACGAGGAGCAGGGTGGCTCGCGGATCCAGGTCAAAAAGCAGGTTGGCGATCTTGCATGCCGCCAGGTTGACGGTGGCCATGATCACGCAGTTGAAGAAGAGACCCAGATACACCGACCGGAATCCGCGGACGACGCTCGCGGCCTTGCCAGAGTAGCGCAGCTCGTAGAACTCCAGGTCAGTCATCACCCCGGATCGGCGCCACAGGCGGGCGTAGAAGAACACCGTGGCCACGCCGGTGAGCACGAACGCCCACCAGCACCAGTTACCGGCCACACCCTGGCGGCGGACGATGTCGGTCACCAGGTTCGGCGTGTCGCTGCTGAAGGTGGTCGCGACCATGGAGAGGCCGGCCAGCCACCAGGGCACCGACCGGCCGGAGGCGAAGAACTCGGAGGTGTCCTTGCCCGCCCGCTTGCCGAAGAACAGGGCGGGGATGAAACAGATGAACAGAGACGCGAGGACGATGACCCAGTCGATGAGCTGTAGCTTCATGGAATCCGCCGCCGTGTCGATAGCCAGCCGGGAGCCAAACGGTGATCCCGAGGATGCCATGCCCGCGACGGCCGTATCCGCCGGGGCGATGTTATCCTACAGGCTTTTCGGCCGGCGTGAAACCGGCCGGAGCGGCGAAGGGTCGAGGATGGAGGCGACCTGGTCACATGACCGTGAAGTAGACCGCGGCGGCGAAGTCCATATTCTCGCGGGTCATGGTGGCCGGTTCGCCCTGATACTGGCAGCGATTCCTGGCCAGGCTGATCAGGTCGCGGGGCTGGCAGCAGCGGAAGGGCCGGCCGGTCTTGCGGTAGTGTTCCTCGATCACGTAGTCGACCACATTCTCCTGGTGTTCGACCTCGAGGATCCGGCACATCATCTTGAAGAGGGCCCGGAACTCCTCCTCGGTCGGGTCGAGGACGTTGATCTTGTAGGGAATGCGGCGGAGGAAGGCCTCGTCGACGAGGTCCTTAGGTTCCAGGTTGGTGGAGAAGATCAGCAACTGGTCGAACGGCACCTGGATTTTCAGACCGTTGGCCAGGGCCAGGAAGTCGTAGCGCTTCTCCAGCGGGATGATCCATCGGTTGAGCAGTTCAAACGGGTTGATCCGCTGGCGGCCGAAGTCGTCGATGACCAGCGAGCCGAGGTTGCTCTTGAGCTGGGTAGACGCCTCGCTGATCTTGGTGGTTTCGTTGTACCGGACCTCGAGGGCGTCCATGGTGAGCTCGCCGCCCACGATGATGGTCGGGCGTTTGATACGGACCCAGCGCTCGTCGAGGGCATCGCTCTTGAGCATCCCCTGTTGACTCTGCGCGATCTCCTGGTGGATCTCGGCGTCGTACAGGCGGATGAGGAAGCCGTCCACGTGCAGGGTCCGGGGAATGTACACCTCGGAGCCGAAGCAGCGGGTGATGCGTTCGGCGATGGACGTCTTGCCGTTGCCGGGGAATCCGTAGAGGAACATACCTCTTCCGGAGTTGATCGCCGGCCCCAGGGTGGCGAACATCTGGTCGTTGATGAGCAGGTCGCCGAAGGCCTCGTTCAGGACCTCCTTGCTCGGTCGTTCGAGGGTGATCGACTGGGCTTTGACCGACTCGATGTAGGCGGCCAACGGTACCGGGGCGGCGCCGATGTACATCGATTCCTCGAGGCACTTGCGGGCCCGTTCGCGCCCGGCGTCGGTGAGCTGGTAGGTGAAGTCGCCCATCACCGCGGTGCCCACGTAGCCGACCAGCTGCTGCTGTTTGAGGTCGGCCAGCCGTTCGACGACCGGCGGTCGGGGCAGGGCCAGGAGGGACGCGATCTTGGCACCCGAAGCCGATCCCACCGCGTGCAGGTACTTGAAGATGATCGAGTCGACCATGGCGTCGGTCAGGCCGGCCTCGACCAGGTTCTTGGGTGCCCGGGGCCGGAACATCGGCTGGTCGCCTGATTCGGCGACGAGGTCCAGTAACTCGGTGGCAGAGGTCGTGGTCGTTGTCACCGGCGGGACCGGCGGCATTGCCGGCGCGGGATTCGCGTTCTTTTGAGACTCTCCCCGGATTGGGAGTCCCAGGGACTTCATCAGGAGCGTCGTGTCTTTGTCCATACTGAGCGTATCGGAGCATCGACGTCGGGTCTTGAGGTCGGGGGCAGGGTCGTCGCCGGAGACCCGGCGGTGCTCCGCAGGTCTCGTCGCGGTCCGCGGACACTCTGATCATGGTCGTTCACAGACGCGGGATCGTGTTCAACTCCCGCTCGAGCTCGGTCCTGCCCAGGTCCTCCAGCCGCAGTTCAATCAGCCGTCCGATCCAGCGGACCAGTGTGTCCACGGTCTTGTCGGCCAGGGCGTGTTTCTCGGCGAGTGTGCCGGGCGCAGTGACCGGGTCGGGCAGGCCCCAGTGGACGACGATCGGATTCCCCGCCCATTGCCGGGGAATCACGCAGGCGGCCGCATCGCAGACCGTGATGATGATGTCCTGCTCGACCTCGAGCAAGTCCTCGAAGCCCTTGGATGACTGTCCGGCCAAGGACAGGCCTCGCCGCCGAAGGGCTTCCATGGCCAGGGGGTGGATCTGACCCATCGGGCAGATGCCCGCGCTGCCCGCGAGAAAACGCTGGCCGCCCAGGTGCCGCAGGACCGCCTCGGCCATCTGCGATCGGCAGGCGTTGGCGGTGCAGATGAACAGGACCCGGAAGGGAGCACGCATTACCCGATGATAGGTACTGCGGCTCATGGTGCCAAGCCGCAGGCGCTTGCGGCCATGGCTCCGGCGGATTAACGTCCAGCCATCATGATCGAGCGCGGGGTGTTCCAGCATGCGGGTCGGCTTCTGGCCGGCTGGCGGCGAACGCTGATTCTCACCCACCAGCGGCCGGACGGTGACGGACTCGGCGCCGTGGTGGCCATGAAACGGGTCATCGAAGCCGGCGGTCGCCAGGCAACGGCGATGGTGTACGAGGAGGTGCCCGGCCGATATGTGTTCCTGGCTGATCCGGGCTTCTTCGAGCGGTGGTCCGGGGGCGATGTGGCCCGCCTCGACGCCCGTTTCGATGGCCTTTTGGTCCTCGATACCAGCAGCTGGGCGCAGGTCGAACCGGCGGCGGGATACCTGCGGGTCAGCTCGCGGCCGCGGATCATCGTCGATCACCATGCCACCGGCGATGACCTCTCGGGCCAGGCTGCCTCGATTGTTGGCCTGATCGACTCGACGGCGGCCTCGACGTGCACGCTGGTCCGCGAATGGTGCCAGGCGATCGGGGCGAGCCTGGACGCTCAGGCGGCCCAGGCCCTGCTCGTCGGCATGACCACGGACACGGGTTGGTTCCGGTTCTCGAACACCGACGGGCGGACGCTGGCCGCGGCGGCGGCGCTGGTCGAGGAATCGGGGGCCCGTCCGGAAGAGCTCTTTGCCCGGCTGTATGAGTCCTGGTCTCCGGCTCGACTCCGGCTCAAGGCCCTGGCCCTGGCCAGCCTCGAACTCCACGCCGACAACACCCTGGCGGTCATGCATCTGGACCCGGACATGTTCCGCCAGGCCGGAGCGACGTCCGCCGATTCCGAGGAGCTGGTCAATGAACCGATGGCCACCGCGTCGGTCGCGGTGTCGGTCCTCCTGATCCAGCAGGACGATGGTCGGATCCGGGCGAACTTCCGCAGCAAGTCGCCTCAGGTCTGCGGGCGGGACGTGGATGTGGCCTCAGTCGCCGAATCGTTCGGCGGCGGCGGGCATCGCCGGGCGTCGGGTGCGAAGATCGAGGGCGACATGGCCGGCGTTCGTGAACGGGTGGTCAAGGCTCTGATGGAAGCGAGTAGATAGCGACTCCGATGGGCAGTTCGTCACCTGCACGCACGGTTTGGGTTGAGGTACAGCCGCGGCGGTATCCGGTGATCATTCATCCCGGCGGGCTGGCGTCGCTGGGCGCGATCCTGGCGGAGCATCTCAAGGCTCCACGGGCGTTTCTGATCACCGACCGCAACGTGGGGCTGTTGTACGCGGACCAGGCTGCCGCCGCCCTGCGCGAGGCGGGTTTTGAGCCGACGGTGTTCGCGGTCGAGCCGGGCGAAAGCTCGAAGAGCCTGCAGACCGCCGGCCGGATCTACGATGCCCTGGCGGCGGCCAAGATCGACCGGGCCTGTCCGGCGGTATCGCTCGGCGGCGGCGTGGTCGGAGACCTGACCGGTTTCGTGGCCGCCACCTGGCTCCGGGGGATCCCCTTCGCCCAGTGCTCGACGACGGTGGAAGCCAACGTCGACGCGAGCGTCGGCGGCAAGACGGCGGTCAATCATGCCAGCGGCAAGAACATGATCGGGGCCTTCTATCAGCCGCAGTTCGTGCTCATCGATCCCGACACGCTCAGGACCCTGAGCGAGCGCGACTACCGAGCCGGCCTGGCCGAGAGCATCAAGCACGCGGTTGTCCGCGACGCGGACTTCTTCGACTGGCACGAGCGGCACGCGGACGAGATACGGACTTGCCAGGTGGATTGCCTGCCGGAGCTGTTCGAGCGCAATGTGCGCGTCAAGGCGGAGATCGTCGCCCAGGATGAGCGTGAGATCACCGGCCTGCGGGCGCTGCTGAACTTCGGGCACACCGTGGGGCACGCGATCGAGTCGGCCATGGCCCGGCGCGGTCGGCCCTGGCGGCACGGCGAGGCCGTGGCGGCCGGCATGGTCGCGGCCGCGGAGATCGCCGTCGCGGCGGGAAGACTGGATCGGGCCGCCGCCGAGCGGATCGTCGAGTTGATCCGACGCGTCGGGTTGCCGATCGCCGCACCGCTGGCCGACGCCCACGACGAACTGTGGCGCCTGATCGAGGCCGACAAGAAGGTCAGCGCCGGCAGACTGCGGTTCGTTCTGGCCGACGCCATCGGCCGGGCGAGGCTGTACGACGACGTTCAGCACCCATGGATCCAGGCCGGCATTGCGCGGGCGGTCGGCTGAGACGCTCATCACCGCCCTCCGTAGCGTTGCATTCGGCCGCGGCGCACGGTAGAGTGCGAGCCTTGCCATGACGGACGTACTGGAAAGGAAACCACGATGAAAACGACATCCAGGGCTGCTATCCGAGGGCTATGCCTGCTCGCTCTCGCCATGGTGTTTTCAGCCTTGCTGACCGGTTGCGGCAAAAAGGACGAGGAGCCCAAGGTCGGCACCCGATCCGGCAAAGTCGCTTCGTATGACAAGGCGACGGGCGTGGTCCAGATGAAGGTTTTCGATCCCGACCGCAAGGAAGAAGTCACCGTCCCGGGCATCCTCGGGCCACAGGTCGAAGTGATCATCAACGGCGCGGTCGCGACCCTGGACGACGTCAGGATCGACGACAAGGTCAAAGTAACCGGGACGAAGGTCAAGGAGGACGGCAAGCGGAAGTTCATCGTCAAGAAGGTGGAGGTCGAGCGGCCGATGGCCGACACCCAGCCGTCATCGGCCTCGGCGCCGGCCAGCTCGGCCGACGGGAAGTGACCCGCCCCCCGCTCATCACCGCGAGGCGCCTGGGTAGGAACCCAGCGGCCGGCGATCGATCGCCGCTTTCTCCGTCGCACCCGCCGCCCCCCAAAGTCGAGACAGGCGGATTCCTGACGAGGCATTACCTGTCCTTGAAATACGCCGTATTGATCTGGGCGTACTTCTGCCACTCAGCGGGGAGTTCCTCTTCCGGGAAGATGGCCTTGACCGGGCACTCGTCCACACACAGGCCGCAGTCGATGCACGCTTCCGGATCGATGTAGAGTTGGGGGGCGGTGGCGAAATCGGCCTCTTCCTTGGTGGGGTGAATGCAGTCCACCGGGCAGACCGCCACGCACGCGGTGTCCTTGGTGTTGATGCAGGGTTCGGCAATGTAGTGAGACATGGACTCCTCCAGCAAGCACGGTCCGGCCCGGCGGGGATCGGTCGTGCGAGGCCCGGGACGAACGATTCCCTGCGATTATAGTAGTGACCGGTTGCGGGACAAGGGCTCCTGGGCATTCCACGGAGCCCGAGCGGTTCATCTCGTCGCCAGGGATCGTACGCTCAATTCCCGTTTGAACGAGTGGGCTGAAGGCAGGCCGGCCCGCGGCACCCAATAGACCGTTCGTCCTTGCCCGGGTGCCAAGTCGAAGAAGTTGTCTGAAAAACGGCCCTCCCACCGATCGGCCGCCAAGTCGAGGCCTCGAACCGCGACGCGGCTCCTGATGTCGATGCGCATCGCTCCGCGCTCGGCCCGGACGCTCGGTCGCAGCTTCGGGCAAAGCCACTCGATATACTTGGCCGGGCTGAAGTAGTGGGTGTTCTCGGAGAGCGTCTCCCACCCGCCGAGCAGGCGGACGTGGACCAGTTCCTGGTCCGGGTGCGACAGCCCGAGTTCACCGTACGCGAGTGTCGCGAGGCACCGCGACCCGTTGGCCGGCAGGCGCAGGTCCATCCTTCGACGGTGGAGCAGCCGTCCGTTCATCGTCCAGGCGGCGATCTCCAGTTTCGCCGCCCGCTCCGCCGCGGCGTCGCTGGTCACCCAGACCTCCAGGTCGGTGGGCCCGTAGACCGCCTTACCGGCCGGCCTCAGGCTGACCAGGACAGGGGAATAGAACCTCCGGCTGGCATACCACAGCCCCTTGGGGCGACCCTGCGAATCCACTCCTGACCAACTGGCGACCGGCCAGCAGTCGTTGAACTGCCAGTAGAGGACTCCCCCGGTCGTCGCTGGCCAGAGCCGCCGCCAGTGCTCGACGCCAGTCTTGATCGCCTCGGCCTGGGCGACCTGGGAAAGATAGACATACTCGTCGAGATCCCTGGGCACGCCGTAGCCATGAGCCAGGAACTTCATGTTCCGCGGATGCCCGTCCTCGCACTTGTTGTGATGATCGATGACCCGGCTGAACAGATGCCGATCTTCGGAGGCGGTGAACTCGCGGACCGTCTTGGCCGCGGGCATGCTCTGAAAGCCGAACTCGCTGACGAAGCGGGCCTTGCTGTCGTGGTACTTCTCCGGGTTCTGCCAGAAGATGTAGACCGACCACTCGTGCCGGTCGCCGACGCTCGGGTCGTTGGCCCTGGAGCCGCCGTAAGGGCTGCCCGGCCAATACGGCCGTGACGGATCGAACTTGGCGCAGGCCGCCGGGAGGATCTTGTCGTAATACACGGCGCCGAAGCGGGCCGGTCGCGGTGGCCACCACTCGTCGAAGCCCCATTGGTTCTCGTTGCATCCGCACCACAAGGCCAGCGACGGGTGGTTGCGCAAACGCCTGATGACGTGCTCGGCCTCACGGCGCACTCTGGCCTGGAAGGTTTTGTCTTCCGGATACTCGGCACAGGAGAACATGAAGTCCTGCCAGACCAGAATGCCCAGCTCGTCGCAGACCGAGAAGAACGTCGGCGTCTCGTAGATCCCGCCGCCCCACACCCGCAGCATGTTCATGTTGGCGTCCCGGGCGTCGGTCAGCCTAGCCCGGTAGCGGTCCGGGGTGAATCGCGGCAAGAAGCTGTCACCGGGAATCCAGTTCGCGCCCTTGCAGAACATTGCCCGGCCGTTGACCCGAAAGCCAAAAGACTCGCCCTGGGAATCCTTGCGCCGGACCAGCTCCACCGTCCGCAGACCGATGCGGCACTCGCTGGTGTCGGCCGCCACCCCATCTACCTCGAGGGCGGCGGACAACTGGTACAGGTCCTGCCGACCCATGCCCGCCGGCCACCAGAGCCGCGGCCGATCGACCACCATCCGCGAGCGGAGCGACTGCACGCCTTTCCTGAGCCCTGCGCGGATCAGGGCGTGCCCGACCCGGTGGCCGGATTCAACCAGGTCGAGCTTCACCGCCGCCCGGCCGGCAACATGGGCTTCGATCTCAACCTCGACGTCGAGCACCGCCTGCTTCTGCGACAGGCTGACGGTTCGGGCGCACAAATCGCGAATCTCGGCCGATTCGACGCCGAGGAGCCGCACGGATCGCCAGATGCCGCTGGTCATCAGCCGCGGACCCCAGTCCCAGCCGCCCGAGTACTGGGCCTTGCGGATGAAGTTGCGCGGCTCGAAGAACATCGACTTGTACTGGATCTTGGAGCGGCCGGCGAGCCGCTGAGCTTCTCGCCAGGGTGAGGCGAACTCGACCTCGACGGTGTTCGTTCCCGGCCTCAGGAACCGATCCACCCGGAACCGCCAGCCGTGAAACATGTTGTCGGTCGTGCCAACCTTCCGACCGTTGAGGCGAACGGTCGCGAAGGTGTCGAGCCCGTCACAATCCAGGAACAGGGCTCGCGAGGCGTTCAGGACCTTGGCGGGCACGCCGAACGTCCTGCGGTAGACCCAATCGCATTCCTCCACCCAGCGGACATCGAGTTCATTCATTCGGTAGAATGGATCCTCGATCTCCTGGTTGGCGAGGAGGTCGGTGTGCACGGTGCCGGGCACGGTGGCCGTCAGCCATTGTGGTATCCGCTTGCTCCCCGGTCCGGCCTGAGTGAACTCCCAGGTGCCATCCAGCTTGATTGACCAATTCATGCTGATCGCCTTCTTCGATGCGCGGCCGGCATTCATCTCGCCGCGACCCGGGCAAACGCCGAGCCGGACCCGCATTCCGGCCCCCCTGTCGAACCGGCTGGAAAGCCGCGGAGAGGAGTCAGTCGAGGTATCGAACGCCGAAGGCCGTTGCGCCGGGCGAGCTTCCCCGCAGAACCGTCGCGGTCTTGCCGGTCTTGGCCGCGTAGGCGGCACAGGCTTCGTCCAAGGTCGCCTGAGCCGTGGGAGTATCGCTCATCAGCACGGCCACGGCGCCCCCGCATCCCCCGCCGGTCACCTTGGCCCCGAACAAACCCTTGGCGACCCCTGCCCCCCGTATCAGACTGACCAGCACGTCGGTTTCAATGCTGCCCATCCCGCAGCGCTGCCCGTAACTCCAGTGAGAGGCGTACATGAGTTCGCCGGCCTCGGTCAGGGTAGCGCGGTCCTGGGTTCGCCGCACCCGGGCCAGCCGCTCCAGGAAACGATGTGTACGGTCGTTCTCGTAAATGTGGTGTTCCGTGCGCGAACGAATCTTGTAGATCCGGCCGGGGTCCACCGACGCCGCCAGACCCTCCGGCGGGTCGTACTCCGCGAGGAAATCACGGCCTTTCATCTTGACCGGAAGCTCGTTGCGGAAGCGCCGGACGTATTCGCTCGGAGCGATGTTGGCCAGATAGCCGCCCAGCGGGTCTCCGTTCGTGCCCGAGGTCCGCATGAGTCGTTCGATGAGGAACTTGCCCATCAACGCCGAGACGCGGTTGTCGGCATAGCGCCGGTCGTAGATGGCAAGCCGCACCCCGCTGTCCACCGCGGCGAACTTGACATCCTGCGGGAGGGTCAGGGTGCCCATCATTGTGTCCGACTGGCAGCGGATCTGGAGCAAGACACCGATCTCCCCCCACAGACAGGTCTGGTGATCGACCAGGCCGGGCTGGGCCCCGACCACGTGGGTGTTGGCCTCCCGGCAGACGGACAGCAATTGCCCGTCGGAGATCTCGACTTCGAGCACGGCGGCCAGGGCCTTGGCGACCGCCACCTGAATGGCCGAGGACATCCCCAGTCCCGCCCGGGCGGGGACATCGGACTGGATCACCAGGGACAATCCGCCCCCGAAATGGGGTACCAGGCCCGCTCGCAACATGCCCAGGCACACGCCGGCGACATGCCGCACCCATGGCGACGACTCGAACCGGGCGGCCAGCGCCGACGGCGTCGCCGCCCGCCCGTCCGCCTGGTACAGGGCGGCCAGCGGAAACTCCACCTCAGCCGGCTGGCCGGACTCGGTCACGCCGAGGGATCGTACGAGGACCTTCTGGTCCTCCCGCCGTCCGGCGGCCACGTAGACGCCCCGGGCCAGGGGCAGCTGAAGGGCCAGGGCACCGCTGAAATCGGCCATGCCACCCATGCAGTCAAGCCGCCCGGGGGCCCGGGTGACGACCATCGGGCGACCCTGGTCGGACGGCCAGCGTGAGCGGCAGCACTCCGCGAAGTGCAGGAAACCCGCCTCAAGCACGTTCTGGGTCGCCGTCGCACTCGTCGTCCCCACTGTTGCCTCGTCCACCGCTGCGGAACCCGCCATATGCTCGAACCTTCCCTTCACGAGTCGGTTGGCTCACATACCTGCTGCAAGACGCTCTCTTCCACGTAGATCGGCGTGTCGCTGGCCACTCCAAGGGCGATGGCATCCGACGGCCGAGAGTCCACCTCGATCAGCTTCCCGTTCTGCCGGATCACCAGCTTGGCGTAGAACGTGTGCTCCCGAAGGTCGTGAACGACGATCTTCTCCAGCTCGCCGTTCAGGTCCCCGATCACATTGGCCAGCAGATCATGGGTCAGCGGCCGAGGCAATGGGGTGCTCTTGACGCGGCGGTCGATCGCCATGGCTTCGGTCAACCCGATCATGATCGGGAAGTGCCGGGCGCCGTCGCGCTCCTTCAGGATAATCATCTGTTGCTCGCTCGTGTCGCTGATCACGATCCGAGCGAGGTCCATGCGGACTTCCATGACCTTCTGCTCCGATGGAGGCGAGACTAACTTTGCGGCCAGACAGTGTCAAGCAACGCGCAGGTTCCGATCCGAGCGCGTTTTTCCGCCATCCCTGAGCCAAGGCCAAGTACTTGACAAATGCGGTCTTAGGACTCCTATCGCCCAAATACCGCAAAGGCGTTGTCGTGCCCGGGGACAATCTCGTCGGCCACCTCGAGAATGTCCATGAACGATCGCTTGGCCTCCTCCACGTCCTCGGCGTGCTCCCAGACGCGTCCGCCTTCGAAGTAGTCGCGGGTCACGACCGCATCCCCGGCGACGATCGTGGTACGAGCCGGGCCGGCCAGCAGCAAGCCGGAGGCCCCGGGCGTCACGCCGGCCGTCGGATACAGGTGTACCGCCGGGGTGAGCTTCTCGGGGGCCGACTGAACTCGTTCCAGCAGCGACTCCTCGGCAGCGATCAGCCGCAGGAGCTCCTCCTCGGACTGACCTTTCCCCGTCGGACCTTCGTCGAGCAGACTCCGTCTCATCTCCGCCAGATGGCGTCGCATCGCTTCAATCTCTGGCTCGTGCATGAACCAGGTGGACTTGCTCAACGCCGGCAGGGCTCGACGGTGGGCGGGCCGGAAGTTGGTCAGGAACACGGTGTCGATGTCGCCAACGCCCATTCCAGCACGTTCGTCCAACCGTCGAACCAGAAGTTCGGCCGGCAGTCCGGGATCGATCAGGATGGCGGTCGACCCGCTGCGAACCAGCGTGGTGGTCGAGTGGGCCACTCGCTTGGCATCCTGCTCGTTCCAGAAACGGTTCCGGCTCAGGGTGCCGATGCTGACAATGGTATGGTTCAATGACATCAGTGCCGCCCCGCCGCAGCGACGATGGCCGCCACCAGGCCGGCCACGTCATGCGAATTGGCCTCGGCGCTCTCGACATATCCGGCCTGCCGGATCGCCCGCGTGGTGACGGGTCCGATACCGGCCAGCTTGATCGCCCGCAGCCGCTCCGCCCGCTCCCGGCCGATCAGTCTCAACAGGTTCACAAACGACGAGGGACTGGTGAGTGCGATCCAGTCGATGCGGCCGGCATCAAAGGCCTCGAGGAAGCCGCCGGGCAGGGATTCGGGACAGACCGTCCGATAGATGGGCAGGTCATCGCAGACCGCGCCCGCCTCACGGAGGGCCTGGGGCAGCTGTGGCCGGCCGAGATCGGCCCGCAGTAGAAGCACCCGCTGGCCGCGCACCCCACGCTGGGCCAGAGTCTCCGCCAGGACGTCGCCCACCGCTTCGCCCGGAACGAGATCGGCGCGAACGCCCCGCTCCAGCAGCCTCCCGGCGGTGGCAGCACCCACCGCCGCGACCCGAACGCCGCCGAGGGCCCGAGCATCACCGCCCACGGCTTCGAGACGATCCCACAGGGCATCGACCCCGTTTAAGCTGGTTAAAACCAGCCAGGAGTACTGGGCGATCGACCGCAGGGCCTGATCCACCGACCAGTAGTCATCCAGTTCGGCGATCTCGATCGTCGGGGCTTCGATGACTTCGGCTCCCGCCGCGGCCAGGGCACCGGCCAGCGCACCGGCCTGGTCGGGGGCCCGGGTGATCACGACCGTCCTGCCGAACAAGGGGCGACGCTCGAACCATTCGATGCTCTCGCGCAGTCGCACCGTCTGGCCGATGACCACCATGGCCGGCGAACCCAGCTCGTCGACCTCTTCGGCCCGATCGGCGATATCACCAAGCGTGCCGACGATGGTGCGCTGCTGCGGCCGTGTGCCCCAGTGAATGACCGCGGCCGGAGTGCCGGCGGACAGGCCCGCCTCGATCAGTCCCTGACAATTCTCCTCGATGTTCTTGAGACCCATGTAGAAAACCACGGTCTCCATCCGGGCCAGAGCGGCATAGTCGGGCGGATGGGGGTCATCCGGCTCGGCATGGCCGGTGACCAGGGCCAGCGACCGGCTCAGTCCCCGGTGGGTGAGCGGGATACCGGCGGTCGCCGGTGCGCCCGACGCGGCGGTGATTCCCGGAACGACCTCGTACCGAATGCCAGCCTGGGCGAGCCGCAGGCACTCCTCGCCCCCCCGGCCGAACACGAAGGGGTCGCCGCCTTTGAGGCGGACGACGCGTTTGCCCGCCCGGGCGTGGCGGATCAGGGCGGCGTTGATCTCGTCCTGCGACCAGGCATGCTGACCCCGCCACTTGCCGACGAAGACTCGTTCCGCGTCCGGCCGGGTGATATCCAGCAACTCCGGCCCGACCAGCAGGTCGTGGAGAATGACATCGGCCTGACTCAGCCGCACCGCTCCTCGCACCGAGATCAGGGTGCTGTCGCCCGGTCCGGCGCCCACCAGGGCCACGGTACCGGCTTCGAACTCGCCGACCGCGCCCGCCAGGCGTTCAAGGGCTTCCAGATGTGCCGTCCACACTCCGATGGCCCGCCTCCCGCCGTCGAGCTGATCACCTTGTCCCGGCTCCACGGCACCAGTAGAATAACCGCCTTTGAGGCAAGCCGAAACCGGACCGCCGTGCTTTCCACGAGGAGGACCTGTGAACAGGATCGCCCGATCGATACTCGCCTCGGCTACCCTGCTGGCGGCTGCCTGCAGCCTGGCCATGGCCATCGCTTCCGCCGCCGAGCCGGCCTCAAAGCCGGCCGGATCCGCGCCCGCCCCCTCGTCCGCGCCCGTCGGAAGGATCGATCCGGCCATCGACAGGATCCTTGACCGCCTGGAACGCAAGGGCGATACCGTGGACAGCATCGAAGCGGCCATCGAGTTCACCAAGATCGATCCAGCTCTGGACGAGACCCAGGAATACAAGGGCATCTTGCGCTTCAAGCAGGCCAAGCCCAACCCCCGGTTCTTCATCCGGTTTGACGAGCACAAGCAGGACAAGGTCGTCAAGAAGAAGAAGCAGTGGCACGTCTTCGACGGCCAGTGGTACATCGAAACCCGCGATGACAGCAACGTGATCACCAAGCGACAGATGGTCCGGCCGGGTGAGGCCCTGGAAGTCTTCAAGCTGGGCCGCGGCCCATTCCCGCTGCCCTTCGGGCAGAAGAAGGCCGACATCCTCAACCTGTTCAGCGTAGCCCTCGCACCGCCGGGGCCCAAGGATCCTCCCCAGACCGACCACCTAGCCTGCACACCGCTGCCCAACACGGACCTGGCCAAGAAGTACGCCACGGTCCATCTTTACATCGACAGGACGCTGGATCTGCCGATGCGAGTCCAGACGGTTGAGAAGGAGGAAGAGAAGGAGATCATCGCCAGCTTCTCCTCCATTCGGTTGAACACCGGCATGGTGACCAGCCAGCTCGACATGCCCAACATGCCGGACAAGCAGATCGACACCATCCCGCTCGAGGCTGATGCCAAGGACGGCGCGAGCCGCTAGCAGGTTGCCGGTCGACGGCGGTATTCTCGACGGGTTTGCGGTCCAAAGTCAGGAGTCCTCAGACCCGCCTTTCCGGGAGGTACGGTAGACATGACCATCCGATCGAATCGCAGGAGCCTCCTCAAGACCGCCGCGGCCAGTGGAATAGGGGTCCTGCTCCTGCCCCGGCACACCATCTTCGGCTTTGCCGCCAACGAGAAGCTGAATCTCGCCTTGGTCGGCGCGGGCGGCCAGGGGGCGTCGAACGCTGGCAACGTCGCCTCGGAAAACGTCGTGGCGATCTGCGACGTGGACACACCCTACGCCGAGAAATCGTTCAAGCGGTTCGACAAGGCCAAGCCGTTCGTCGACTTCCGCCAGATGCTCGACAAGATGGACAAGTCGATCGACGCCGTGGTGGTCAGCACGCCCGACCACACCCACGCGGTGATCGCGGTCGCGGCGATGAAACGCGGCAAGCACGTCTACTGCGAGAAGCCGCTGACCCGGACGGTGCGCGAGGCGCGGGTCATGCGCGAGACGGCGGCGAAGTACAAGGTTGTCACCCAGATGGGCAACCAGGGCTCGGCCAGCGAGGGTCTTCGCCGAGCGGTGGAACTCGCCACCGGCGGCGCGGTCGGCACGATCCAGGAAGCGCATGTCTGGTTCAACGGCGGCAACGGACCCCAAGACCGCCCCAAGGACAAACCGCCGGTCCCGGCGGGTCTGGACTGGGATCTCTGGCTCGGTCCGGCCCCGGACCGGCCGTATCATCCGCAGTACGTACGCGGAAAATGGCGGAATTGGCGGGCGTTTGGCACCGGTACCATGGGCGATTTCTGGTGTCACACCGTGAACCTCGCCTTCCGGGGGCTCCAGTTGGGCCTCTTGTGGCAGCCCACCCCCGGCACGTCGGCCGGCGTCATCCGCGTCGAGGGTGAGGCCTCGGAGATCAATCCGGAGACCTACCCGAAGTGGGCGAAGGCCACTTACCAGTTTCCGGCCCGCGGCGACCTGCCACCCGCCAAGATGACCTGGTACAACGGCGGGCCTCGGCCACCCGGCGAGGCCTTGCCCGAACACCCCGTGACCGAGCACGGTTGCGCCTTGGTCGGGGCGAAGGGTACGGTCTTCTCGGATTGCCCGTGGAACACCCGGTACAAGCTCCTCCCGGAGAAGAAGTACGCCGGTTTCAAAGGCCCGGCCAAGACCCTGCCACGGTCGCCCGGCCACCACGCTGAATGGATCAAGGCCTGCAAGGGCGGCCCCGGAACGTTCTCTCCGTTCGACGTCGGCGGCCCCCTGACCGAGATCGCCCTGCTCGGCGGGATCGCCCTCCTCGTCGGTGAGCCGATCGCGTACGACCCGGCGGCGGGCAAGATCGTCAATTCCCCCAAGGCCGATGCCCTGCTGCACCGCGAGTACCGCTCGGGATGGGCGCTCTAGCGTCGCGGGGCGGACTGCCCGCCTCTAACGGCTACGGCCGAGGAACTCATAGATTCCTACAGGGGGTTGAAAAGGACAACAGGAAGAAAATCGTACCCTCCTTCTTGATGCCGAGCATGTAACCCTCTTGCAGCATCCAGCCGCCGAGACCCATGCCGCGGAGGAGGACCTCTCGATTCCGGCCATCCACGATGCGGGTGTTGCCGGGGCCAAGGAAACCCTCGGAGTGGGCGGGAGCCGCGAGGGCAAGCAGGAGGACCGTCGCCAGGGGCGAATGCTTGCCCATGGCCGAGACTCTATCCCGCGGGCGCGGCGGTCTGCCAGTTCTGCCAGCTGCGGATCGATCGGCCCGGGCGGGCGATCTGTTCACTCTTCTCCCGCCCCGGCGGTATTGAACCAGGATGCGGAAGTGGATAGGATGAATGCCATGGATAGCTCCAGGACCACTCTTCGAAGGAGGATCATCGGCGACCGGGCGGCGCTGCTCTGCGGCGTCTCCTCCGGCCGCCGGGGCAACGGCCTCTGCTCTCTCCGCCGCATCTGACCCCCCCGCCGGGCGACCGGGCCACTGGTTCGCCGGCCGGACATGACGTAAACTGACCGATTCCAAGTCGTTCTGAAGGAACAACAGCCGTTCCTCGGCACCCTGGCGGGTCCTGGGACCGTCGGGACTCACCGGGCGAGCCGGGCGGGCGCGAGAAGCATACGAGGAGAATGACCGTGGCGATTGCGTACAACAAGCGGACTGGTGATTGTGGTACCCTCCGGGCCGGCGACGTCGGCAAGGAAGTCATCCTGGCCGGCTGGGTCAACAACTACCGCGACCACGGCGAAAACCTGGTGTTCATCGACCTCCGCGACCGGGGCGGGCTCACCCAGTGCCGTTTCAACGTCGACACCGACCCGGTGGCCACCCGGCTGGCCCGGACGCTCCGCAAGGAGGACGTGATCGCCGTCCGCGGTGAGGTCATCAGCCGGGGCGACAACGTCAATCCCAAGCTGCCGACCGGCGAGATCGAGGTCAGCGTCCACGAAGTCGATCTGCTCAGCAAGTCGCTGACTCCACCGTTCGAGGTGGCCGACCACGTTGAAGCCAACGAGGACCTGCGGCTCAAGTACCGGTTCCTCGACCTGCGTCGCGGGCCGATGCAGCGGGCGATCATGACCCGCCACAAGGTCCTCCAGGCCTTCCGCGAGTTCTACTATCGCGAGGGGTTCCTCGAAGTCGAGACGCCGATCCTGACCAAGTCGACGCCCGAGGGAGCCCGCGACTACCTCGTGCCCTCCCGGGTGTTCCCCGGCTCGTTCTACGCCCTGCCGCAATCGCCACAGCTCTTCAAGCAGCTGCTGATGATCAGCGGCTTCGACCGCTACATGCAGATCGCCCGCTGCTTCCGCGACGAGGACCTCCGCGCCGACCGCCAGCCGGAGTTCACCCAGGTCGACCTGGAAATGGCCTTCGTGGATGTGGACAACGTGCTCGACGTGGTCGAGCGGTCGCTGGCCTACGTGTGGAAGGCCGTCCTGGGCGTTGAAGTACCCGTCCCGTTCCGGAGAATGAGCTACGATGATGCGATGCGCGACTACGGCAGCGACAAGCCCGATCTGCGCTACGGCATGAAGCTGATCGACTTGACCGAGGTCGCCCGCAAGAGCGAATTCAAGGTCTTCACCGACACCGTTGCCAAGGGCGGCGTGGTCAAGGCGATCTGTCTGCCCGGCGGCGCGGACATGACCCGCAAGGAAAGCGACGGACTGACCACGGAGATTCAGGGCGTCGGCGCCGGCGGGCTGCCGCTATGCAAGGTGGTCGAGGAAGGCGGCAAAGTCGTGCTCCAGACCGGCATCAGCAAGTTCTTCCCCGGCGACACCGTTGGCGAGCTCGTGACCACTGCGGGAGCGAAACCCGGCGACATGATCTTCTTCGCGGCCGGCCGGTTCGCCGAGGTGTGCAAGTATCTCAACTGGCTGCGGATCACGCTGGCCGACCGACGGAAGATGATCCCCAAGGACCACTGGGAGTTCCTCTGGATCGTTGACATGCCCGCGTTCGAATACAGCGAGGAAGACAAGAAATGGGTGTTCATGCACCATCCGTTCACCATGCCGCACGACGAGGATCTCGATCGACTGGAGAGCGACCCGGGCTCGGTGCGAGCCAAGTGCTATGACTCGGTGCTCAACGGCGTCGAGCTGGGCAGCGGCTCGATCCGTATCCACCGTCAGGACGTGCAGAGTCGCATCTTTCGGATGCTCGGCCTGAGTGACGAACAGGCCATGGCCAAATTCTCGCACCTCCTGAATGCGCTGCAGTACGGCGCTCCGCCGCATGGCGGCCTGGCCCTGGGTCTCGATCGCATGGCCATGCTCCTGTCAGGCTCGACCAGCATTCGCGACGTGACCGCATTTCCGAAGACGCAGAAGGCCTTCTGCCCCCTGACCGAGTGCCCCGGCGACGTCGACCAGAAGCAGCTCGACGAACTGGGCATCAACCTGAACGCGGCCACCAAGGCAAGGCGCAGGGAACGAGGCGCCTGATCACCTCGGGATCAGCGATCGAACGGCCCATAACCCGAACGGGGCCGACCGCTCTTCTTGCGGGACGGACCTCGATGGACATGCCGAAGACCTCGCTCGAGGACTTGAAGGGCGCTTCTGCGCCCGCACCGCGATCCGGGGGCAACGCGCCGAGAAGTGTTATGGGACACCTGGACCCGCGCCGGGCGTGACCGCTCGGGCAATTATCGCCCGGGCCCTTTCGAGAATCTGCTGACCCCCGAGCGCTGAACGGCGATTGCCGAGGTCCGATCGCCGACCGCTGACCGCGCTCTGGTGGTTATCAAACAAAGCCACCACCCCCGCAGGTCGATATAGCCACGGGATCGCCGCGTCCCCGGGCCTGGTTATTCGGAACATGCCTGGGGCGAGGTCGTCCGGCAGGGGTGCCAACCGCAGATGGATATCGCGACAATCATCGGTGTGATCTTCTCGATCTGTGCCCTCATCTGGGCCATGTATGAGGGAACCCACGGGCACCTTGAGGCCTTCTACTCGACGGAAGGCTTTGTTCTCGTGCTCGGTGGCTCGTTCGCGGCGGTGTGCCTGTCCATGCCCCTCCGCTCGGTCCTCGAGGTGGGCGGCTATCTCAAGAACTGGCTCTTCGCCAAAGAGACCCCCATCCACGTCATCATTCAGCAGATCGTCCACTATGCCGAAATCGCCCGCCGTGAAGGGGTCCTGGCCCTCGAGACCGAGGTTCAGAAGCAGCAGGATCCGTTCATGAGGAAGGGCCTGCAGCTCTGCGTGGACAGCATGGATGCGGCGGTGATCGAGAAATCGATGCGAATCGAGATCGAGGCCCTGGCCGAGCGCCACAAGAAAGGCAAGAAGTTCTTCGAGTTGATGGGCAAGTACGGCCCGGGTTTTGGGTTGACCGCCACCCTGATCGGCCAAGTGGCCATGTTCCGCAACATGGGCGGTGACTCCGCGGCCATCGGCCAGGCCTTGGCCATCGCCCTGCTGGGAACCCTCTACGGGTGCATCATCTGCAACGTCGTCTGCGGCCCGATTGCCGACAAGCTGGCCATCCGCTCGGCGGATGAGCAGTTCGTCCGGGAGATGATCCTGGTCGGGATCCTGGGTCTGCAGACCGGGGATAATCCCCGCATGGTCCAGATCAAGATGCAGTCGTTCCTGTCCGCTCGCGAGCAGAAGGCCCTCCTGGCCGAGTCGGAAAAGAAGGGCTGATCGATGTCCAAGAAACACCAGCCGGAAGAGCACGGTGAAAGTGCACCGCTGTGGATCGTCAGCTTCGCCGACCTGGTGACGCTGATGCTCAGCTTCTTCGTGATTCTGGCCGCGGCCAATCCCAAGGAGTCCGGCGTGGGCAGCGATCCGGGCCTCGAGGAAATCGCCGCCGCGGTTCGGGCGGCCTTCAGCGACATGAGCCCGGATGCCCTGGAGAACATCAAGCCAACCTCCAAGTTCGAGGACCTGCTCAAGCAACTCAAGGCCCTGGCCCGGCGGAATGAACCCAGGAACCGCGGCGACAGCAAGGAGGAAGGCATCTACGGCGACCAGTTCCGGGTCCGCCGGGTCCGCGACGGAATGGAAATCACCATGGGTGGGCCCGTGTTCTTCGAGCCCTTCTCCGCCCAGGTCAATCCCAAGACCCTGACCACCATCCAGGAAATGGGCCGGATGCTCAAAGGCCACCGCAACATGATTGAGGTTCGCGGCCACGCAGGGGATGAACCTCGGCCGGCGGACTGGAAGTTCACCGACGCCGTCGAGCTCTCCTACCAGCGGGCCAAGAACGTGGCCGATGAGCTGATCAAGCTCGGTGCCAATCCGAAGGCCATCCGCATCACCGCGGCCGGTCCAAACGAACCTGTTGCCCACGGGCCTGATCAGGCTTCCAGGGTCGGTGAGAACCGACGTGTTGAAATCCTCATCCGCGAGTCGCTCATCGACGACTACCGCACACAGGCCGCCACCAGGCCGTACTGAGCACCGGAAGCCTCAACCGTTTTTTACCTCTGGACTTAGGGCTATGGTGAGGCCGAAGACCGCCAGTCCTTGAGGCGTTCGATGAGGGTGTGCTCCCTGTAGTCTCGGAACTCGCCCGCGTCGAAGAACATGCCGTAACAGACGGTGCAGCCCTCGTAGTGGATATGCGGCTGATCGAGGTCAACCATCTGGATCATTTGAGTGCCGCACTTCGGACACGAGACAGGGCTTGGCCGTTCAGTGGTCCCGGGCATGCCGGCTTGGCCCTTGTCGATCGCTTCCGAGCCGTGAATCATCTTCAGCTTCGGGGCCTCGCCCGCGTCGAACCAAAGGCCGCCGCAGCCGCCGCACCGATCGACCTCGATCCCGGCAATGACGACCGGTTTCATGTCCGTTTGACACTTGGGGCACTTCATGGACCTCTCCTTCGGTCTCTTCAGCCGGCTCGTCCAGCGGCCGCGAAGAGCCAAAGCGATCAGACTTCCGACAGGGCCGCGAACTCGCGGCGCAGGCTCTGGTACAGCGACTGGTACACCGGGTACACCGCGCCATAGGCCCGCTGAGCCCCCTTGTTCGGACTCAGCCTGGTGGTCACCTTGATCACCGCCGAACAAGCCTCGGGCACGCTGGCGTAGACTCCCGTGCCGACCGCGGCCAGCAGGGCCACTCCCAAGGCCCCGCCCTCGCGGGTGTTGATCGTGACCACGTCGGCGTCGTACATGTCCGCCTGAAGCTGCCGCCAGCATTCATTCGCCGCCCCGCCGCCGCTGGCCCGCACCTCACTGATTTGGACGCCGCCCGCCCGCATGAGCTCGACCTGGTCGCGCATGCCGAATGTGATCCCCTCGAGCACGGCGCGGATCATGTGCCCGCGCCGGTGACGCACGGTCAGGCCGACCCACGCTCCTCGGGCGGTCGGATCGGGATAGGGACAGCGCTCGCCGGTGAGATACGGCAGGAAGACCAATCCCTCGCAGCCAGGGGCGACGCTTGCCGCCTCCTCGATCATCATCGGGTAGAGCTGGCCCGGGTCCTTCTTCCGTGATCGCAAGGCCTTCACCTCGTCGGCCCAGAGCGTATCCCGCAGCCACTGCAGACTACCGCCGGCCGAGAGCATGCAGCCAAACACGCACCACTTGCCCGGCACCGCGTGACAGAACGACTGGAGGTTGCCGCGCTCGTTGGGCACCGGGGCGTCCGCGTGTGCGAAAACTACGCCACTGGTTCCCATGGTGGCCGAGACGATACCCGCTCGGACAATGCCGTTGCCGACCGCACCGGCCGGCTGGTCACCCGCCCCACCGACGACCGGCGTACCGACCTTCAGCCCAGTCAATTTGGCCGCTGCTCCGGAAATGCGACCACTGATTTCGGTGGATTCGTGCACCGGAGGCATCAGATCACTGTCGATGCTCAGGCGGCTGAGCAGGCCCTTGTGCCAGGCTCGCTTCTTCACCTCGAGCAACAGCGTGCCGGCCGCATCACTGACCTCGCTCGCGTATTCCCCGGTCAGGCACAGTCGGATGTAGTCCTTGGGCAGAAGGACCTTGTATGTCTTGGCATAGACCCGGGGATCGTTCCTGCGTACCCAGAGAATCTTCGGGGCGGTGAAGCCGGTCAGGGCGACGTTCGAGACCATGCTGATGAGTTTCTTGCGCCCGCCGGCCAACTGCTCGATCTGGGCGCACTCCCGGGCGGTCCGCTGGTCGTTCCACAGCAGGGCCCGGCGCAGGGGCTTGCCCACCTTGTCCACAAACACACTGCCGTGCATCTGGCCGGAGAGTCCGATCGCGGTGATGTCGCTGGGCTTCCTCCTGGCCCTTCTGCAGATCTCGGCGATACCCTTGATGCAAGCCCGCCACCAGTCTTCCGGCTCCTGCTCCGACCAGCCCGGCCTGGGAGCGTAGACCGGGTACTCGACGCTGGCGGTGGCCAGCACCCGCCCCGCGGCCGTGCACAGCAATGCCTTGGTCGCCGAAGTCCCGATATCAATGCCGCACAGCAGCGCCATGCCTTTTGCCCTCGCCAGCCTGGGAATCGAGCCGTTACGCCAACGACCGGAGAGTATAGCCGAGCCGGGCTTCTTTGCGAAAAGGCTGCCGGGGCGATCCGGACGCCGGCGACCGACGTTCATCCGCGGGGCCGGCGCCCACCCTGGCCCTCGCCATCCGGCACTGGAGTCTTGGCCCACGGCCGGCAGGGCAGGGCCGAGTCTGCGCTCAGCTTGGCGGCAGGGCCACGATCGGACCGGAGGCGCTGGGCTTGGCCTTGCGCTGGCGCGATTTTCGCGGCGTCGCGGGGCCATGAACCGGCTCGGCGATCTGCTGGCTTGCCCGGGGGACGGCGATCACGCCGGTCCGAGAGAGAGCCTTGATTCCGTATGGCCGGCAGAGCTCGATGAACGCCTCGATCTTGTCCTCCGGCCCGGTCAGCTGAATGACCACCGAGCGCGGGGCCACGTCGACGATGCAGCCGCGGAAGACCTCGGTGATCTGGCGCAACTCCACCCGCTTCTCCGGCGGGCAGTGCACCTGGATCAGCAGCAGATCGCGTTCCACCACCACTTGTTCGCTCAGATCGCGGACCTTGACCACGGTGACGATCTTGCCCAGCTGCTTGCGGATCTGCTCCAAGGTCAGGTCGTCGCCGACGGACGCGATGACCATGCGCGACAGGCTCGGGTCTTCGGTCCGACCGACTACCAGCGAGTCGATGTTGAAACCGCGCGCGGCGAACATACCCGCGATGTGGGCCAGCACGCCGGGTTGATTCTGCACCAGCACCGTCAGGATATGCTTCTTCATTTGTCCTTGTCCTGTGTCTTCTCTCGATCGAATTCACCTGGAGGGTGAATCTCGTGTTTGTCATTGGTCAACCTCGGCCACCGGCCGGGACAACAACTCCGCTACCGGGCTGTCTTGCCGGCCTTGGCCGGCGGGGGCTTGGCGCGCTCGCCGGAACTTTCATCCCAGCGCACCGGATGCAGCTGGTCGAACGGCAGTGAGTCAGGATGGATGATGCCACCCGACATGATCCACTTGACGGCCTCCTCGACGGTCCAGTTGGTCTCCGACACCTGCTCGAGAGGCACGATCTGCATGTACCCGGCGGTCACGTACGGCGTGTAGGGGACGAGCAGACTGGCCACCCGGCGCCCGGTGTTCTGATCGGTCATCACCGAGGTCAGGAAGGCCACCCGCTTGTAGCCCGGCGCGGGGAAATCAAAGAGCACCACGCGCTGGAACTCCATCGACTGGAAACCGCCGATCGCGACCACGATCTGCTTGATCGACTTGTAGACCGTCTTGATCAGGGGCAGCCGCTCGAAGACGCCTTCCACGGCCTTGATGATCCGCCGCCCGAATACGTTTGCGGTGAACAAGCCGAGCAGGTACAGCAGGAACAGCGTGAGCAGAACCGCCAGCAAAGGCACGATCCAGTCCACGTGCTCCCGCACCTTCTCCGGAACCAACTCGTGGTTGGCTTCGATCATGTGCTTCGCCACCCGCTGGGCGATGGGCTCGGTGGCCGACTTCATCGTGTCGAACACGAACTTGACCACCACCCACGTCACCCAGATGGGAATGACGGTGAGCACGCCGGCCACAATCCGGGTGCGCAGCAGCGCATGGACGGCCGGCCACAGCCGGCGCGGCTGTGCGTAGGGCATGACTTGCGGGGCCGCCGGCTCTGGCGGACACGAAGGTAACGGCGCAGATTGTCCGGGGGCGTTCGACACGTCAGGTGGTCCCGATCACTAGGCCATGCCGCCCATGTTCATCTCGTGGAGACTCTTGCCCACGGCAACCATGGGATAGACATTCTCCTCCGGGGCAACGTGTACGTCCATAACCACCGGGCCGGGCGTGCCCAGCATCTGGCGAATCGCGTCGGGCACATGCTTGGGGTCGCGAACGTCGATTCCCGTGCAGCCGAAGGCCTCGGCCACCCGGGCAAAGCTCGGATTGGTCATCACCGTGGCCATGTAACGCTTGCCGTAGAACAACTCCTGCCACTGCCGGACCATGCCCTGGAAGTCGTTGTTCAGAATGACCACCTTGACCGGAATCCTGTACTCCGCGACCGTCGCTAACTCGTTGCAGGTCATGAGGAAACTGCCGTCGCCATCAATGTCGATGACCGGCCTGTCCGGCCGCCCGACCGCCGCCCCGACCGCCGCCGGGAAGCCGTAGCCCATCGTGCCCAACCCGCCCGAGGTGATCATCTGCCGCGGCCACCGCCAGCGGTAGAACTGAGCCGACCACATCTGGTGCTGACCCACTCCCGTGGTGATGATCGCGCTGCTATCAGTGATCCTGCTGATCTGCTCAATGACGTACTGCGGCAGTATCTCGCGATCTTCCTGCTGCTTGTAGCTGAACGGGTATTGCTGCTTCCAGGTCGCGATCTGCCCGAACCAGGCGGCCCGTTCGCGATGCTCGATCAACGGGAGCATCTCGGCCAGCACCACCTTGGCATCGCCCACGACCGGAATATCGACGTCCACGTTCTTGCTGATGCTCGACGGATCGACGTCGATGTGAATGATCTTGGCGTAGGGTGCGAAGGTCTCCAGGTTGCCGGTCACCCGATCGTCGAACCGCGCCCCGACGGCGATGAGCAGGTCGCTCGACTGAACCGCGTAGTTCGCATACGCGCTGCCGTGCATGCCCAGCATGTGCAGGGCGAGGCGGTCATCGGCCACCTCGTCGATGGCGCCCATGCCCAGCAGCGTGGTGGTCACCGGGATGTTGCCCTTGCGGGCGATCTGCCGAAGCTCCTCGGCGCCGTTGGACGAAATGACCCCTCCACCCACGTAGAGAACCGGCCGCTCCGCCGCGTTGATCGCCTCGGCGGCCAGCCGAATCTGACGTGGATTGCCGGTCGCCCGCGGACGATAGCCGGGAAGATCCACCCCCGCGTCGGCGCTCACCTCACCCAGACCCACCTGCACATCCTTAGGGACATCCACCAGCACCGGGCCGGGCCGGCCGGTCCGGGCGATGTAGTACGCCTCCCGGACCACGCGTTGCAGATCCTCGACTCTCTTGACCAGGACGTTGTGCTTGGTCACCGGTCGAGTCACGCCGACGACGTCCGCCTCCTGAAAGGCGTCATTGCCGATCGCGGCCGTTGCCACCTGCCCGGTGATGGCCACCATGGGAATCGAATCCATGTAGGCCGTGCCGAGCGCCGTCGTGAGATTGGTGGCCCCGGGTCCACTGGTCACAATCGTAGTGCCCACCTTGCCCGTGGCCCGGGAGTAGCCGTCGGCCATGTGGCCCGCGCCCTGCTCACATCGCGTCAGGTAGAACTTCAGCGGCTTCGTGTAAAGGGCGTCGAAAGTCGGTAGGATGGCCCCGCCCGGGTAGCCGAAGGCCGTTTCGACGCCCTGCTCGGCCAGGACATCACACAGCAGCTCGGCACCACACTTGCGGACGGGCGTGACCGGGGGAGCCTGGGGGATCGCCGGAGTGGATTGGGGGGGTGAATGCGTCGAAGACGGCGCTTGCGGTGCGGTGGCCATGGTTTTCTCCTTTCCAATAGGTTATCCATGGATAGCCCGCGGCGATGCCGCAGATCGCAGCGGTCGAGCCCAGCCGGCTTTCGTTCCGGCCCCGCCCATCCCCCGCACCATGCGGAGGGTGGCCAGGAGGCTCACTATGCGTGCCCCGCGAATCCCTGCGCGAACCCGACGTCTCGCCGGTCACCCTGCAGGATCCGGGACACCTCTTAGCGTCGCGCGGGGCCAGACCGTTCGTGGCCAGACTCCGGCAACGACGGGACCATTATAGCCCCAAGGGTAACCACCACCAAAGACCTCGGACTGGACCGGGCCAGCAGCCAAAGGTCAAAGGTCCGACGGGCGGGACCCAGTGTGGACTTGGGCGCCAACACGGTATAATAGCCGCCTTCGCCCGCGGGGTAAGCCACCTGCTCCGAAGGCACTTGAGACGGGCTGTGCATGATGAGCAAAGCGCCGACGCATAACACACTGTTAAAGAATGAGATACGGATCGAGCAGCGTCTGGCCGAATGGGCCCAGGCTTTCGAGACCACCATTCAACAGATGCTTAAACCCCCAGAAGCGGTTCCCCAAGTCCTGGCCCAGGCCATGCAGTATTCCGTCCAAGGGGGCGGCAAGCGGGTCCGGGCCTACATCGTGACGCGGTTTTGTGAACTGTGTGGCGGCACGGCCAAGGCTGCGACCCCGGCCGCGGTTGCCCTGGAATGCGTTCACGCCTTCTCTCTGGTACACGATGACCTGCCCGCCATGGACGACGACGACCTCCGTCGGGGACGGCCGACCTGCCACAAGGCGTTTGGCGAGGCGGTGGCCATCCTGGCCGGCGATGCCCTGCTGGCCCTGGCGTTCGAACTGCTGACCGACCCGATGACGGATCCTCGTCTCGGGGCTGCGGCCGTGCTGGAGCTCGCCCGGGGGACTGGGTGGGCGGGCATGATCGGCGGGCAGACGACCGACATTCTGAGCGAGGGGGACGAGCCCTCCCTGGCCGTGGTGGAGCATATCCACCGATATAAGACCGCCCGCCTGCTGGAGACGGCCGGACGGCTCGGGGCGATCAGCGCTGCCGCCGGCCCTGGTCTGCTGGCGGCCGCAGGGGCTTACGGGGATCAACTGGGCCGGGCGTTCCAGATTGCCGACGATTTACTGGACGTCACTGGTGATGCCGCGACCCTGGGCAAGGCGGTTGCCAAGGATGCTGAGGCGGGCAAGCAGACCTACCCGGCGGCGGTGGGCATCGAGGCCAGTCGAAAGGCGGCTGGTGCAGCCTGCGACCGGGCGATCGAGGCGCTCAACATCTTCGGACCTGCGGCGGACGACCTGCGGGCCCTGGCCCGGTTCGTGATCGAGAGGAACCACTAGAATGGCTCATGGCGACAAACTACCGGCTTCGGGCGTCGTACTAAGATGACGTCGTCAGTCAAGAGGCAGGAACCAGACAGAATGAAATTGTTGGATAAGATCCGCCACCCGCGCGACCTGCGGCAGCTCTCCGTCGATCAGCTCAAGGAATTGGCCGGCGAGATCCGCGAACGCATCATCCAGGTGGTCGGCAACAACGGCGGCCACTTGGCCAGCAACCTGGGCGTCACCGAGCTGACCATCGCCCTGCACTACTGCTTTGACTTCGAGAAGGATCACCTTCTCTGGGACGTCGGGCATCAGTGCTATCCGCACAAGCTGCTCACCGGCCGCAACGAGCACTTCGAGACGCTGCGCAAGTCGGGCGGCGTCAGCGGTTTCCCGAATCCGGACGAGAGCCCCTTTGATCTGTTCAAGGTTGGGCACGCGGGCACGGCCATCGCCACCGCCCTGGGTTTGGCCCTGGCGGACCAGTCCTTCAAACGCGACGCCCGGACTGTCGCCCTGGTCGGCGACGCGAGCATCGTGAACGGGCTGGCCTTCGAAGGACTCAACCAGGCGGGCATTCTGAACCGGCAGTTTCTGGTCGTGCTGAACGACAACAGTTGGGGCATCGCTCCAACGCAGGGGGCCATGGCCGCGCATCTGGCCAAGCTCCGAACGAGCTCGCTGTACGAAGAGGTGAAGCAGCGGGCCAAGAGCGTCCTCCCGCGTCTGCCCATTGTCGGCCGGCAGGTCGTCGGCGCCCTCGAGGCCATTCGCGACGGCGTCAAGGCCACGGTCTCACCGCACCAGATCTTCGAACAGATGGGCTTCATGTATGTCGGCCCGGTCGAAGGTCACGACATCGCCCACCTGATCGAACTGATCCAGATGCTCGGCAACGTCCAGCACCCGGTGCTCCTGCACGTGCACACCAACAAGGGCCAGGGTGCCGATTTCGCCCGGGCCGAACCTGGCCGCTTTCATTCGCCGCGTCCCTTCTACATTGAGGCGGGAAAGGTCACGATTCAGAAGGGCTCCGGCAAGAGCTGGACCGCCGCGTTCAGCGACGCCATCACCGACCTCGGTGGCCGCGATGCCCGAATCACCGCCTTGACCGCGGGAATGCCGGACGGCACCGGCCTGGACAAGTTCGCCAAGGCCTTTCCAAGCCGCTATCACGACGTCGGCATTGCCGAGAGCGCTGCGGTGGACATCGCCGCAGGTATGGCCAAGGCGGGGCTGCGACCCGTGGTCGCGATCTACTCGACATTCCTGCAGCGAGCGTTCGATCAGATCTTCCAGGAAGTTGTGCTGCAGGACCTCCCGGTGGTACTCTGCATGGACCGGGCCGGGCTGGTTGGCGGCGACGGAGCCGTGCACCACGGGTCCCTGGACATCAGCTATCTCCGCGGTCTGCCGAACACGGTCCTCATGGCCCCGGCGGATGAGGCCGAGCTCCAGCAGGCTCTGAGGTTCGCGGTCGATTGCGGCCGGCCGTGCGCGATTCGCTATCCCCGAGCCGACGTTCCCGAGCCGATGGGCGAGGCCCCGCCGTTCGAGATGGGCCGGAGCCGGCTCATGCACCCCGGTCGCGACGCAACGATCCTGGCGTACGGCGCGACCGTGAGCCACGCCCTCGATGCGGCCGAACTCCTGGCGGCCGACCATCTCTCCGTCCGCGTGATCAACGCTCGATTTGCCAAGCCGATCGACCGGCAGATGGTCACCAGCATCCTGCGGACCGGCCACCCGGTCATGACCATCGAGGAGCACAGTGTCGTGGGCGGGTTCGGATCGGCCCTTCTCGAGGCCGCGATGGAAATGCACCTGCCGGCGCAGCAGGTGACTTGCCTGGGCATCCCTGCCGACCGCTTCATTCCTCAGGGCCCGCGCGCCGCCCAGTTGGCTGAGTGCGGCCTGGATGCGGCCGGCATCGCCGCCGCAGTACAGCAGGCGATGGAGAGACGGCTACTACCCGGCTTGCGAATGAGCGTCGAGCGACCCGCCGGTGAGCTGGACGGCGTCACCTGGACCAAGAAGCAGCGGGCGTGATGATCACGCACTTCACGGCGAGCGGACACGATCGTCTCGGTGGCAGGTGAGAACGGGAGGTCACTTCTCAGCCCATCTCAAGTGACTCCGATCACCAGAAGCGTCTGCGGGAGAAGGTTGATTGATGATTGCCGAGGAAAACAAACCCTTGCCTCTCATTGGAGAGGTGCTTCTGGCCAAAGGCCTGATCACGCCTGAGGCCCTCGAGAAGGCGCTTGCGATGCAGTCGGAGGGCCAAGGGAAGCTCGGAACGATCCTCCACCAGCTTGGACTCGTCACCCAGCAGGAGATCGACCGGTGTTTTGCCGAACACATCATCACCCCGGTCATCACCCGCGAACTCGACTGTCTGACGGACGGCCGATATCACGGGCTTCAAGGCGCTCGCATCAACTACCGCCGTCTCGTTCGGAGCAGCCTGGTGACCGAGGACCTGCTCAATGCTGCGGCGGAGATGACACAGATCGTGGCCATCAAGGGCGAAGCTTGGGTCAGCTACCACGATCAGGCCTCCTTGCCGTTCGAGTTCACCATCGACCCCCGAACAAGCTCGATCACGATCGATCAGCTTCTGCGCGGAGGACTGAAGGTCTGGCTTCGAAGGCTGTGTAGCCCCGGGGCGGGAGGGCAGACAAGCGGAGAGTCTGCACCGTCACCGTAACTGCGCCCTCCGTGGCTCATCCTGCCAGAACGTACGAACATGAGTATCGCTTGCCTGAACAGTCCGCCGCTGGTTTGTCCATCCGTCAGGAGGCTCGCGGCCATGCGTCTTGCCCAGTTGGCTCCTGTTCTCTGCGTCGCGGCGGCCGCGGCCCCGGCGGGGGCAGTCACTTCCCAGCCCAGCAGTCAGCCGATCCCGCTGTCCCCGCCTCTGGCCAGGATACAGGTCGCCGCAAACCGATTCGTCGATCCCGCCGGTCGGCATGTCATTCTGCACGGCATCAACGCCGGCGGCACCAACAAGCCGGACTCGACCTGGATCAAGCCGGGACTCTGCGCCCGGATGCGCGATTGGGGCCTCAACGTCATCCGCCTGCAGTTGGAGTGGTCCGAACTCGAGCCGAAATGCGGCCAGTACGACGAAACCTACCTCAGGCTGGCCGACGAGCAGATCGCCTCGGCTCGGGCCAACGGCCTGTATATCTACCTTGACATGCACCAGGACCTGTGGGGCGTCAAGGCGATCGACGGAGCCCCGGCCTGGGCGACGCTCGACGAAGGCCAGCCGCACGTCCAGAACCCCAACCTGTGGCAAGAATCCTACTGGACCAGCCCCATGGTCCAGACCGCGTTCGACAACTTCTACGCGAACCAGCCCGGACCCGACGGCGTCGGCATCCAGGACCGGTTCGCATTGGCCTGGCAACACGTCGCCCGGCGATATGCCGACGACACCACCGTCATCGGCTACGATCTGTTCAACGAGCCCTACCCCGGCAGTCCGATGCGAATGATGCCCCTGATCATTGCCGCCAAGCTTGCCAAGGTCAGGATCGACAAGGGCGAGGAGGTCACCGTCGCCGGCCTGCTCAAGGAATACCAGAGTGAGGAGTTCCGCCGCAAGGCCATGACCGAAGTGGCGGCGGACGAGAACCTCCTGAAGGGCGTATTGGCGGCTCTCGAGCCGCTGTACATGACCTATGAGCGTGATTCGCTGAACCCGATGTATGCCCGCTTGGCCAGAGCGATCCGCGAGGTGGACAAGCATCATATGATCCTGCTGGAGCCTGGCGGAGGGTCCATTATCGGAGTGCGGAGCGCTCTTGCCCCGATCGTGGACGGCGAGGGACGGCGGGATCCGCAGCAGGCCCTGGTACCGCACGCCTACGGACTGCCGATGGGCGATCCCTCGAACCTGCACATGGGCGTGATCTTCGCCCGCATGGCCGAACTGGCCACGCGGCTGAACATGCCGGTCATCGTGGGCGAATGGGACGCCGACCCGGGCCACAATCAGGACCGCCGGCCGATGGCCCTGTTCATCGCCTCACAGTTAGAGCAGTACGGGTTCGGCGATACGTTCTGGATTCTGAAGCCCGACCTGGAGGAGAAGAGCTTCTTCGAAGCGATCTGCCGGCCGTGTCCGGTCGCACTGGCGGGGGAACTGCTCAGCTACGGCTTCGATCGCCAGACGCGGGTCTTCCGGTGCCGGTGGAAAGAGCAGCCGGCGACCGGACAACCGACGCGGATCTTCGTGCCGCTGGCCGCGTTTCCCAAGGGGTTCGGCGTCGAAACGACTCCGGCGAATTTGAAGGTCGGGCGAAGTCCTTGTGGTTCCGGCCGTTTGGGTGTGTATCTGGACATCAAGCCCGGGGGGCAGCCGGGCACACGGGAACTGGTCTTGAAGCAGACCGGCTAGGACCTGGGTGAAGATGAGCGACACTCGTGCTAATGGGAGAACGCCAATGCAAGCTTCTTCGCAGACCAGACCTGACAGGCGTGCCATTCTCAAGACGATGGCCGCGGTGGGTGCGGCCGCGGGCCTGAACCGATGGGCCCGGGCCGAAGCCGCGGCGCGCGATACCGGCAAGCCTCGCCCCTGCCTGTTCACCAAGCCGCTGCAGAACCGGCCCTTCGCTCAGCTGCCCGAGGTGCTGATCAAGAGCGGTATCGATGCTGTGGATCTGACTTGCCGGTCGAAGGGGCACGTGCTGCCCGAACGGGTTGCGGAGGATCTGCCCGCGGCTCACGAATTGTTGGCCAAGGCCGGCATTGCCATCCCGATGATCACCACCGAGATCACCGACGTGAGCAAGGGCCACGCCGAGGCCATCGTGAAGACGGCCGCCGGCCTGGGCATTCGCCACCTCAAGCTCGGCTACTACAGCTACGAGAACCTGAACCGCATTGAAGCCGCGCTGGCCGAGGTCAAAGCCCGCCTTCGCGACATCGCGGCCCTCTGCAAGGCCCACGGCGTCACCGCCGGTTTCCACAATCACTGCGGCTTGCGCGTCGGGGCGGGAATGTGGGACATCCACGGACTCATCCAGGACTTGCCTCGAGAAGCGATTACCTCCTACTTCGACCTGCGGCACGCGACGGTTGAGGGCGGCGACGGCGGATGGCGAATCGGCCTGGGCCTGCTCGCCCCGCGAATCCGCATGCTCGCGGTCAAGGACTTCTTCTGGTCCAGGGAGGGCCAGGGTGCCTGGAAGGCCAAGGACGTCCCGCTCGGCGAGGGCATGGTCCGGTGCGAGGAAGCGCTCAAGCGGCTGAAGGCACTTCGCTTCGCAGGGCCGATCTCGCTCCATGTTGAGTATGCCGCGATCGAACGATCGATCGGCTCAAGGGAAGATCAGGCCGCCGTCGAGTCCATCCGCCGCGATTGGGCCACGCTGAAGACCATGCTCGGACGTGCGGGCCTGGCGTGACGACAGGTCTTCAGCCTCGATGCCCTCCCCAGTTCCCTACTTGACCAGCTCGACACCAGCCTTCGGGGCCTGAGCCAGAATGAAGGTCCGTGCCTGGTCGTACTCCTGTTCATTGGCACAATGCTCGATCATGAGCGGCGGCTGATGCTTCACGCCGGCCAGACGGCGCAGATAGGTATCGAAATCGAGCTTGCCCTTGCCGGCCGGGACTTCGCGGAAATGGACGTTCATCTCGATGTCCCAGACGAGGTCCTTGGCGTGGCAACTGGCGATGTGCGGGCCGAGCTTGTCGAAGCACTCGTTGAGCAGGTCGGTGTTGCGGTAGAAGCGCTCCGGCGAGTTGACCAGATTGCACGGGTCGAGATGCACGCCGAAGGCCGGGCGATCGACCGCCTTGAGGAGCCTGAGGTACGAATCCGGGGAGTCCGGGATCGCCCAGCCCATCATCTCGAAGCAGAACTTGGCTCGCTTCGGCTTGACCGCGTCGATGATCTTGCGGGCATGCTCGACGGTTGCGTCGAAGAACTTCTGGCTGAGATTGTCGGGATGCGGCCCGAACCAGGACTCCTTGTTGTACGACCCGGCAATGTCCACGCAGCAGCGCGCCCCGATCGCCTCGGCCAGGGCCAGCCCCTCGGTCACCGTCCTCAGATGGTCGGCCCGCTTCTTCTCGTCCGCGTCCAGGAGATTACACCACCGGCCGACCTCGGCGATGACCACGTTGTGCTTGGCGAACGCCTTGGCAATGGCCTCGATCCGGGCGGCATCCTTCAGATCGACCCCGGGACAGTACGCCGCCCGGTAGCCGAGCTTGACATGAGCCAAAGCCAGCTCCTCAGGATCGTTGGTTTTGGCGAAGACCGGCCCGCCGAGGCGGATACCCTTGGATGGCCCGGCGTCCGTCGCCTGGGCAAGGGAGAAGGACGACATGCCCGCCAGGCTGGCGGCCGCCGCGGTGCCCATAGACCGTTGGATGAAGGTACGCCTGTTCATGTGCTCGCTCCTGTTTGAGTCGGACAGGTGAATGCCGACGTCATTATACAGATCCGCCGCCCGTTCAACAGGCAGGTGCGTCATCACGGCGCCGGCCATGAAGCGATCCTCCTGCCTGGAAGACTCACCCGCCGCCTGGTTCACTCGGCAGAGTCGCAGGGGTGACGGACCCTCCGCCGGGGCCACAGGCTGACCCTGACCACAGACCATTGCGAGCATACCGATCCCCAGGACGACCACGCGGGCTGGGCGATGCCTCCATGTTCGCTCTGCGGTGAACACGGGCGTGTTTTCCGAGGACGGCGATGCGGCGCTGTGCGGCTCGGCGGTGAGCAGCATGCCGGGGTGACAGGCGTAAAAAAACTCTTTCTCGTGTCGCGTTCCCGGCCGACACGGGGTATACTCGGCCTCCCGGCCGGCCAACCGGCCTGCATCCTTGTCTGACAGGAGTCCGACGATGACCAGCATGTTGACGCTGACGGCACGAACCTTGGGATTCGGGTGCGCGATCCTGATTTCCGGTTGCGCGCTGACCGGCCAGCGCAGCTCGCCATACGGCGGGGCGCCGCTCGATACGTTGTGCACCATCCCGCCGGCAGTCGAGACGCGCTGGGCCAGCGCCGAGAATCCGCGGGGCAGCAAGGGCGCCGCCGGCCAAGCCAACTCGGGCCGCAAGGGCGCCCCCTTCTATTCCTTGAAGGCCGGTCAGCGTCAGACGCTCGCAGAGGTCACCGGCCGGTCCGGCACCGTGCGGCGGATCTGGGTTACCATCAGCGAACGCGACGCCGCCATGCTCCGCGGCATCCGAGTGGACATGTACTGGGATGGAGCCGCCCAGCCGGCCGTCTCCGCCCCGATCGGCGACTTCTTCTGCCAGGGACTCGGCCGCATGGCCACCTTCGAGAACGCCTTGTTCGCCAGCCCTGAAGGCCGCAGCTTCAACTGCTACATCCCCATGCCGTTTCGCACCGGTATGAAGATCGAGGCCACCAACGAGAGTGGACGCGATCTGGCCATGTTCTTCTACGATGTGAACTACACCCTCGGCGATGTCCACGGCCCTGAGACTCTGTACTTCCATGCTCACTGGCGACGCGAGAATCCCACCACCCTGCAGCGCGACTACGAGCTCCTGCCCAAGGTCGCCGGTCGCGGGCGGTACCTCGGCGTCAACTTCGGCGTCATCGCCAACACCGGCACGTACTTCAGGTCATGGTGGGGCGAGGGCGAGGTCAAGGCGTACATCGACGGCGACGAGTCGTGGCCCACGCTCTGCGGCACCGGCACCGAGGATTACATCGGCACCGGCTGGGGCCAGGGCCGGTTTGCCCTGCTCTACCAGGGCTGCCCGGTGGCCGACCGGGAGAAGTACAACTACTGCTTCTACCGGCTTCATGTTCCCGACCCGATCTACTTCCACAAGGACATTCGCGTCACCATTCAGCAGATTGGCTGCTGGGATCCGAGCGTCAAGAAGCCCATGCACGAGTCCGGCCGCGAGTATTACGCCGCCGGTGAAGGACGGAAGAAGATTGACTTCTCGCCGGATAAGAACAAGGCGGACTACGGCCTTTTCGAGCGGCACGACGACTGGTCGAGTTGCGCGTATTTCTACCTGGACCGGCCGACGAACGACCTGCCGCCGCTCGCTCCAGTCCAGCAGCGGGTCGCAGGGCTGCAGTAGGTAGCTGAGCCCCGCAAACGGGAAACGGACCAGGGCGGGCCGCTTGTGCCCGGAGTGTGGCCGGGGGTCGAACGCAGGTCGCATTCGCCAAGGCGTCACCGTATACTGGATGCGGCCCCATGGGGTGCCGGAAGCCCCGGGCCGGAGCAACGATTGAGATGAGCAAGCTCAGCTACTACTTCCCGTTTCTGATCGGGATCATCCTGGGCCCGGTCATCGCCTACTTCAAGCTGACGGAGCTATGGGCCTCGGCGTCCGACGGATGGCATCTGCTCATGGTCCCGTGTGCCCTGCTCGCCGGGGTGCTGGGCGCTGCTTTGCTCCAACTCCTGATGATCGGCCTCCAAGGTGTGATCGCGGGCGTTATACCTGTCTACCGTGGTCGATCGATCCGCGGAACCAGCGCCGTGGTGATCGGCCTGCTGATCCTCATCCTGAACGGCGTCGGCCTGACCGTACTGTTGTCCCTCCAAACGCTCAGAGAATTGCCCGCCGGCTGGTTCTGGTTCGTGTCCATCGCAGGCATCGTCAGCCTGGTCGGCTTCATCGGCACCTACCTTTGGTGTCTCCCCAACGCGGTCCAGGATTTCGTCGACGAACCCCTCTGAGTCGCCCGGTGCGTGAACCCGGCGAGTACGCCGGAACCGCCTGCCCCACACTCCTGGCCTTCACCGGATAACCGGCCGGGCAGCCGGTCGTCATCCCGCCGGTTCCCGCGGGCGTGTGATGACCAGGATCGCGGCGGAACCCAATTTCACCGCGACCAGAAGACCCGCGGTCGTCGGGATGCCGAATACCGGAACGAGGACGATGCCGGTGAGCAGGGCCCCGGCGCAGGCCCCGGCGTGGTCGGCCCCGATGATGCTCCCGGCGGCCGGTCCCACTTCCCGGCAGAGCTCCACCTGCACCGCCCCGGCCAGGGCGAATGCCGCCCCGCCCATCACGCCAGCCAGCGCCATGAGAATCGAGACCGCCAGCTCCGCCCCGGCCGCACCCAGCCGTCCTCCGCCCGGGCCGTTCACCCCGGCGAGCACCATCGGTGTCGCCAGGGCCAGGGTGGCAAGCAGCAGATCAACCGCGACCAGGGTTCGCCACGCCCGACCGCAGGTGCCGGCGTCGGGAATCGGCGACGACCGCCGCCGAACCGACTCGCAGCCGATGACCAGGCCGGCCATGAACAGGGCGACGAGCCAGCCGATCCGCTGGTAGACGTAGCCGTAAAGGCTCTGAAAAGCAAACAGCAGGATGAGCGTCAACGCCATGGTGGCCAGGCCGGTCGTACCGATGGAACAGGCGATGGCGGCATGCCGCGTACCGCGGCGACCACCGAGTCGGAGCGGATGCCACAGAAACGGAATGCCACACAGGGCGGCAAGCACCATCCCCGCGACGGTCAGAGGCACGCTTCGAACACGTTCCAGCCCCCGGCTCGACGCCGGGCTGGTCATCCGCTCCCAAAGGATCAATCGCTTCAGATAGATGATCGGGCGCAGATCGGTGCTCACCTCGACGTTCGGGGCGGCGTCAAGATCCTCGGACCGCTGTCGAAGCTTGTCCGGCTCAAACGATTCAGCCGCCGTCTCGAACCAGAGCGGCTCGAAGGACGAGCCGGTGACGCGGCGCGCACCGTACCGCCGAGTCAACTCGGCAGCATCGGTGGCGATCAGGTCAGGGGCGGTGGCGGCCAGCACCGGGGCGGGGTCGCCCCAGCCGACCACCACGGCCGGGAAATGCTCGCGCAGCGTCGCCCGGATTGACGCCAGGTACTCGGCCGAGTCCGGCGACAAGCGCGCCGGAGCGGCCGCCGCGGTCATGCACAGGACCGCCCGGTCGGTCATCGCTTGCCGAAGCTCCGAATAGAACTCCTTGGTGTAACACCGAGCCCGGAGCGCCGAGGTCGGCTCCGGCAACCGGGCAATCACCAGGTCGTAGCGATCCCGCTGGCTCTTGAGCATGAAGCGGAGGTCCTGATAAACCACGGAAACCCGGGGATCCGCCAGGGCCAGCCGGTCCTGCGGCCGGAGGAAAGGCTCGATGAGTTCAAGTTGACGGGCGTCGGGCTCGAGGTAGTCGACCACCCGCTGGATCGGCGGCCGGGCCGCGTCAAAGTGGCGAAGAACCTCGGCCAGGAGTCCTTCCGCCCCACCGCCGATGACCAGCACGCGGCGCGGCGCGGGATGCTGGCACATCCAAACGTGAGCAAGCGGCACAACGCCGTAGGGATCCGGGAAGGTCGTCGCCATGTGCCCGTCGCAGTAGAGGGCGTACTGCTCCTCCCGCTGGCCGATCGCGAGGTTCTGATACTTGGATTCCGCTTCGGCACAGAGCCGATAACCGGGGGCCAGGGCAAGCCAACGGCGGGCGACCAGCCACCGATTCAGCGGATCGCCGGGGGAGAAGGCAAACGCCAGCGCAGCTCCGCTCACGGCGCCCAGCAGGAAGCCAGACCGCCTCCTCGAACGGTCCGTCGCCAGCAACGCCCCGCACGCACCCAGCGTGATCGCGGCCCAGACCAGCGCCGTCTGAATCGGCGAAAGCCGCTCCACCGCCCAGAAGCTGAACGCCGCTCCGCCCGCCAGCCCTCCCGCCGACTCCAGCGTGTAGACATGACCGAGCGCACCGCTGCCCGGCGGAGCTCCGGATGGGCAGCCCGACGGACCCTCGTCCGACACGCGGACAGCCAGGGGAAAGGCCATACCGATCAGAATGCCGGCCGGCGGCACCAGCAGCAGGGCCGCCAGCAGCGTCCGCGGCAAGGGCACCAGCTCGCCCGGCTCCACGCCCAGCCAGGCCCGGGCCCCGCGAAACAGCCACATCTCCAGGCCGGGCAGCAAGGCCAGCCCCAGCAGCACTCCGACCAGAGCCATGACCGGCCGATGTACACGCCGCGACGCCCGGCCACCCAGACCGCCCCCCACGGCCACACCCGCCAACCAGGCGAAGAGCACGACACCCCAGGCCAACTCGCTCCCGGACATGAGCACCACCGATTCCCGAAGCAGCAACGACTGGGTGACCATCGCCTGGCCACCCCAGACGAAGATCAGAATGCTCAACCAGAAGCGAGCGGATCGGCGTGCAGACCGGCCAGGCTGGGACAGAGGCGTCATCAGTGGCCATTCTACCGGAACTTGAGAAGGCCGGAACTCGCATTTGACCATCCGGACATTTGTGGTATAATTACCATATGGCTATGAAACGGAGATCAGCCGCCTACTACGAAGCCCGGGCCCGCGTCGCCAAAGCCATGGCCCACCCGACCCGCGTGTTCATCCTCGAAGTCCTCCAGGAGCGCGAGTGGTGCGTCTGTGAACTCACCGATCTGATCGGCGCAGACCAGTCTACGGTTTCCAAGCATCTGGCCCTGCTCAAGCAGGCCGGCCTGGTCGAGGTTCGCCGCGAAGGCACGATGGTCTTCTACCGCCTGCGGTGCAAGTGCATCCCCAACTTCTTCAACTGCATCGAGTCCGTACTAAAGGCCAATCTCCAGGCCCATCAGGAGGTGATGAACTGACCCCAAGGAGGGAGGACTCTCTTTTTTTGAGCGGTCTATGGCGATGTGGCCATATAGCAATGGCTGCCCCGGGTGACCGCAGGGGAATGCACCGTCCGGACCGGGAGACACGACGGAATGACGTTGGACTGGAGATCCGAGTACAAGAAGTTCCTCTGGGGCGTGGCGGTCTTCGCCACCTGCTTCGCATTGCCGATCGAGTGGCCCCGGTTCAATAAGGCGGTCTTCGAGTCACTGGCCCTGCTCAAGTGGTATGCCCGGGAGCATGTGCTTTTGTGCCTGGTCCCGGCGTTCTTCATCGCCGGGGCGATCGGGGTGTTCGTCAGCCAGGCTTTGGTCATGCGCTACCTGGGGCCAAAGGCACCCAAGGCATTGGCCTACGGGGTGGCTTCGGTCAGCGGCACGATTCTGGCGGTGTGCTCGTGCACGGTGCTCCCGCTGTTCGCCGGCATCTGGCGCCTCGGCGCCGGGCTCGGGCCGGCTTGTGCGTTCCTGTACTCGGGTCCGGCCATCAACGTGCTCGCCATCATTCTGACCGCCCGCATCCTGGGACTGGACATTGGCGTGGCCCGCGCCATCGGAGCGATCTCCTTCAGCATCATCATCGGCCTCATCATGCACCTGATCTACCGCCAGGAAGAGGCCACCAAGGCCGAGGCCGCGGACATGACGCCCGCCCCAGAGACTGGCCGGCCCTTGTGGCAAACCACGCTGTATTTCGCCAGCATGATCGGCGTTCTGGTCTTCGCCAACTGGGGGAAGCCAGACCAGACGTCAGGCTTCTGGTTCGTGATCTGGAGCTCGAGACGGGCGATCACGGCCGGGTGTGCCGTCGCCCTGGCCGCGTCTCTGGCGATGTGGTTCAAGGTGAAATGGTGGAAACTGGCCCTGGTGGCGGCGGCAACGCTGGGCGCCTGGGCGTTGTCCGAATCGATCGTCACGCCTGGGCTTCGTGCCTGGCTGCACGCCGAGCACCTGCCGTTGCGTGCGATGATGGCCTTCGCGGCGGCGTGCGTCGGCCTGTCGATCGTCCTCGGCTCACGGCGGGACGAAGCGGGCGAGTGGTTCAGTCAGACCTGGTCCTTCGCCAAGCTGATCACGCCGCTGCTGCTCGGCGGCGTGCTTGTGGCCGGGCTACTGCTCGGCCGCCCGGGTGAAGAGGGAATGATTCCCAACCAATGGGTCACTGATCTGGTCGGCGGCAACTCGGTGCGTGCCAACCTGTTCGCCTCTGTATTCGGGGCGTTCATGTATTTCGCCACCCTGACGGAGGCTCCAATCCTCCAGGGCCTGATCGGCTCCGGAATGGGCAAGGGGCCGGCCCTGGCACTGCTTCTTTCCGGGCCGGCGTTGTCCTTGCCGAGCATGCTCGTGATTCGCTCCGTGCTGGGAACCGGCAAGACGATCCGTGTGCAGACGTTGACGGGCAGCGTCGCCTCGCTGGAACCGAAGACGGCCGTGGCCTGGGCCGGCGGCAAGAAGAACGCGGACGGCACCTGGGCCTCGACCGGTTGCTTCAAGCAGGCCTTCATCATCAATGAGGCCAACCTGAAGGCGTGGTTGGAGAAACACCCGACCGCGACCGGCCGCATGGTCACGGTCGGCCAGGCCCTGGCGGCCAAGACGAAGATGACGCCTGCCCAGATCGCCCGGGCCTGCAAAATCGGTGAATGCAGATGATCGAACAGCTCTTCGATACGCTGACGCACGCCGTGGAAGGTACGCCCCTGATCGCCCTGGCGGCCGCTTTCCTCTGGGGCATTCTGAGTATCATTCTGAGTCCCTGCCATTTGGCGAGCATTCCGCTCATCGTGGGCTTCATCGACCAGCAGGGGCAAATGAGCGCGCGGCGGGCGTTCGGGATCTCGACACTTTTCGCCGTGGGCATCCTGATCACCATTGCCGCGATCGGGGCGATCACCTCCGCGGCAGGCCGGATGATGGGCGACGTGGGGGGCTACGGCAACTACTTCGTCGCGGCACTGTTCTTCCTGGTCGGCCTGGTGCTCCTGGAAGCCATTCCCGTGCCCTGGTCGGGGCCGGGGCAAGTCAACATGAAGCGCAAGGGCCCGCTCGCGGCGTTCATCCTCGGCCTGGTGTTCGGCATCGCCCTGGGACCATGCACGTTCGCATTCATGGCCCCGATTCTGGGCGTCACCTTCAAGGTTGCGATGACCCACAGCTTGTATGGGGCGACGCTGCTGCTGGCCTACGGCGTAGGGCACTGCTCGGTGATCGTGGCCGCGGGAACGTCGACCGGCATGGTGCAGCGATACCTGGACTGGAACGAGCACTCCAAGGGCGCGGTGATCCTCAAGAAGGTCTGCGGTGTTCTGGTTCTGCTCGGCGGGTTGTATCTGTTGTATACGGCCCATTGATTGATGAGCCATGCCAGAGCATGTGAACATTGACCCTTTCCAAGGAGACATGCGATGAAAAAGAACTGGTCACGACGCGGATTCCTGGAAGCGGCCGGAACGGTGGTGGCCGCCGGCGCGGTTGCGGGCGCAAGCACGGCCAATGCCGCCGAGGAAGCTCCCCGGGGCAAGATCAAGATCGTCGGCGTGTGCTGCAGTCCGCGGAAAGGCAAAACGACCGCGGCGGCGATGCAGATCTGCCTGGATGCCGCCAAGGCGGTGTCGCCGGAGGTGGAGGTCGAACTGATCGAACTGGCCGGTCTGAAGATCCCCGGCGGCGTGGCGGCCGGAGTACCGCTGGAGCCGGGCGAGAAGGACGATTTCCCGGCACTGGCCGAGAAGCTCGGCAGCCCCGCGGTGGCCGGCATCGTTGTTGGAACGCCGGTCTACTTCGGGAACATGAGCTCACTGTGCAAAGCGCTCATCGATCGGTGCATGACCTTCCGCAAGAACAATTTCGGACTCAGCAACAAGGTCGGCGGCGTGTTGGCGGTCGGCGCTGCCCGCAACGGCGGCCAGGAGTTGACCACTCAATCCGTCCTGGCAGCCCTGTTGTGCCAGGAAATGATCGTGGTCGGCGACGGCAAGCCCACCGCTCACATCGGCGGCACGCTGATCAATGACGGCAAGGACAGTATCAGCGGCGACGAGTTCGGCACCGCGACCGCGAAGAACCTCGGCCGCCGCGTGGCGGAAGTGGCTCTGCTCGTCAAACGACCCAAGTGAAACCGCCCGTCTCAGAAGCCGGAGGGCGGCATCGACCGCTGCACGAGGAGAACATGCCCAAGCTGCGAATCCTGTTCCTGTGTACCGGCAACTCGTGCCGGAGCCAGATGGCCGAGGGCTGGGCACGCCACCTCAAGGGCGATGCCGTCGAGGCCTACTCCGCTGGCATCGAAATCCACGGCCTGAATCCGAACGCCGTGAAGGTGATGGCCGAAGCGGGCGTCGACGTGGTCATCTCCAACTGTGTGATCAACCTGTCGCCGGACAAGGCCCAAGTGTGGCGCGAGATCGCCCGGGTGCTCAAGCCGGGCGGACGCGTGGCGGTGTCAGACTTGCCCCTGCTTCAGGCACTGCCCCCGTCGATCGCCCAAGGGGTCGAGGCTCTCGTCGGCTGCGTGGCCGGCGCGGTCCAGCTGAGCGACACCGATCGCATGGCCCGGGAAGCCCGCTTGGTCGACATCAACCGCGAACCCAAGAGCGACTACATCCGGGCAATGACCGATTTCCAGGATCCGCTGTATCGGAGCATCGTCGAACAACTCCCGCGTGGCACGACGCCGGCCGACTACATCACCAGTCTGACCGTCACCGCGCGGAAGGCCGGCCGCGGTTGTCGTGCCTAAACCACCGTGGTGGCATCACGCTCGGGAGCCGGGGGTTGCCGGAATACCGGTGGAATGTTATCATTATAGTATAGATGTAATCATGATGAGGTGCCACCATGGTACGAACGCAGATACAACTCGACGAGAAGCAGGCCGCAACATTGAAGAAAAAAGCCGCATCCGAGGGTGTCTCGATGGCGGAACTCATTCGCCGAGGAGTGGAACTCTATCTGCGAACGTCGGGAACCGCCGGTGAGGATGAGGTGCGCAAGCGGGCGTTAAGTGCGGCGGGGCGATTCCGTTCGGGCCGAGGAGATCTGTCGGTGCGGCACGACCGATATCTCGCCGAGGCGTACAAATCATGATTGCTTTCGTGGACACGTCGGCGTTCCTGGCCGTCCTCGACCAGGATGACAGACACCACACTCAGGCTTCGCGCAAGTGGTCGGCCCTGATCGAAGGTGGCGCCACGCTGGTGTGTACGAGTTACGTGCTTTGTGAGATCGTTGCCCTCCTCCAGCATCGATTGGGAATGGACGCCGTGCGAGTCTTCCACGATGACATCATGCCCCTCTTGGCGGTTGAATGGGTGTCGGCCGAATTGCATCGTGTCGGCGTCGCGGGTGTGTTGGCTGCCAGGAGGAGAGACCTAAGTCTCGTGGATTGTGTCAGCTTCGAGGTGATGCGGCATCAAGGAATCCAAGCCGCTTTTGCGTTCGACAAGCATTTCAGGGAACAGGGATTCGTCGATGTGTCGTGAGGTCCTGTGAGGCTGAAAACGGGCCGACCTTCGAGACCGGATCGACCGACTGATTCGATAGTCCTCCGAGAGATCCTGTCGCGACACCTGACCGTGTCTCGTCCCACCGAGCTTGAGCGGTATACAATAGCCAGCATGATGAATCGTTCCGAAACCAAATGCACATGGCGTTTGTGCGGATGGATGACCGTTTTCGCGATACTCTCGCTGTCACCGGCCTCGGCGCAAGAGCGCAGCTCTCGGACGGCTCAACCAAGCCAAGACACTGCTTCCACATCCCCTTCGACTCCCGAAGCTACCGTCAGCCGCTTCATGCTCATGACCGTCACCGACACGACGGCCGTGTTCACGTGGGAGACGAGCCGACCGGCCGAGACCTCGATTCGCTATGGCACCGAGAAGGATCAACTGGATCAGACCGCGAAGCCCGGAGCCCCCAAGCGCGGAAACGATCAGGCTCCGCCAGGCGCAAGCCGCTTCCAGTCGTGCGAACTTCGCAACCTGAAGCCGGGCACGCAGTATTACTACGTCTGCCACATCGAGAACGCGGCGGCGAGCAACCAGGCGGCCGGCCGGTTCACAACCCTGGCTCCGCCGCCCGGCGAGGAGCTGTTCTCCTTCGCCACGATGACCGACACGCACGTCGGCCAGCAGATCGTCGCCCGGCTTAGCCTTCGCGGGAAGCTCATCAGCCCAGGCATACGTTGGCCCGAGCCCCATCGGCCCTTCTGGCGCCTGGCGGTCGGAGCCGCAATCGATGAAATCAATGCCAGCGGCGCCGCCTTCACCATCATCAAAGGGGATCTCACCGACGGATCGACCGCCAACGAGTTCCCGCAAGCCAGGCAACTCTTCGATCGACTGACTCGTCCCTATCGCGTCGTCCACGGCAACCACGACGCGGCCGCCCCTTTCCTGCGGACATTCGGCCTGGCCAAGCCTTGGTACACTTTCGACCACCAGAATATCCACTTCGTCATTCTCGACACCGAGCCGCTGGCGAGCGACAAGGACCCGGTTCTGGACGCCGAGCTGGACTGGCTGGCCCGGGACCTTCGCGATCATGCAGACCAGTGGACCTTCGTGCTGCTCCACCGCCCCATCCTGCCCAAGCTGGAAAGAGCCTCGGGAGAAGCCTTGACCGAGGAACTGCTCCAGCTGGGAAGCGGTTTGCTCGGCAGAATCTACGGGAGCGGGGCCTCGCACACCATCGACCTCGCCACGGGCAAGACCCCGAGCGTCTCGCCGAACGCCGCCCGGAAGCTCGCCGCCCTCCTCCGCGCGCATGGCCGGATCGCCGGCGTCTTCGCGGGCCACCTGCACCGCAACTACGTCGGTCACTGGCCAGAGGAGACGGGCAACCTCCCGTACGTCGAGACGGCCTCGACCAAGGAGTACCCTTGCGGGTACGCCATCACCCGGGTCTTCACCGGCGGCTACATGCAGAGCTACCACACCCCGCGCGATCCGCAGTGCCTGCACTGGTCGGCCATGACTCAAGACGCCTACGCCCGGATTGGTCTGCGCAGCAAGGCCGGAGATCTCACCGAACGCAACTTCGTCGTGCCTTTCGACGGCCTGCGCCTGTCGCCCAAGCGGCCGTCCGGCGACAGCTCCCGGCCCGGCCGGTCAGAAGAAAACCTTCGCCAGCCGTAGGATGCCCTGCTTCCAGGGAACGCGGTGGGATACGCCTGAGGTGCCGACGAACTGGTCCAGATGCTCCAGGTACCAGCGGTAGTTGCGGACCAGGGCCTGCTTGTTCGAGTATCGGGGCTGGAATCCCAGCACCCGCTGGGCCTTCTCGATCGAGACGAACGAATCCTCACAGGCCGTTTCGTACACCCACTTGTACAGCGGCGAGAGCCCCAGCCGCTCCAGTTGCCGCAGCGTCCAGATGAGCGGACGAGCGGGAAAAGGCTTGATCTGCCTGCCAAAACCGGCTTCGTCCAGAACCGCCTGAAAATCCTCGCCCATGGTGGTGAACTCGGCCGCACCGATGTTGAACACGTCGTTGACCCGCTCACCATCCAGTGTGCAGCAGAGGTAGATCGCTTCGCAGAGATCCTCCACGTCGAGAAGCTGGTAGCGATTCCGCCCCGAGCCGATCATCGGGAAACCGTGACCCTCGTGGGCCCAATCGTAGAAAATGGCGAACACGCCGAGCCGCTCGGGGCCGATGAATGACTTGGGCCGCACCATCGGAATGCACAGCCCGTGGCGTCTGCGGTACTCGAGGCAGACCTCTTCCGCCTCGACCTTGGCCTGCCCATAGGGCCCCACGCCCTGCTTGCGATCATCCTCCCGGAGAGGATGATGGTCGGGGATGCCGTACACCGCGGTCGAGGAGACGTGAACGACGCGCTCGACGCCCGCCTCCAACGCGGCTTGAAGCACGTTCCGCGTGCCGTCCACATCGGTCGAGAAGATGTCCTCGGGCTTGTACAGCGGCAAGGCCGCCGCGGCGTGAACCACGCATCGCGCACCGCGCACGGCCGTGCGGACGTCCTCCGGCCGCCGGATGTCACCGAGGTGAACCTCCACCCGGTCACGACAATCGGCGTAATCGAACGGGGCCACGTCCAGCGAGGACACCTGATGCCCTCGGGCGAGGAGGTACCGCACCAGATTGACACCCAGAAACCCCGCACCACCGGTGATCAGGTAGCGGCCACCGGTCGATCCCGGCTTGCTGAAGGGGTCTCCCTGCGCATCCTGCTGAAGATTCATGCACGTCCCTCTCGACACAGGATCTCGAGCGGATGCGGTCCTGCCATGACCGCGTGATCCCCCGGGCGCAACACGGGGTGCGAGGCCGACCATCTGGCTGAGGAATCGCCGCTCACAGATTGTCCGTGCGGGCCTTCCGCCCCAGGTACCCGCCGTGATGCCGCAGACCGTAGTCGTGCTTGGTGACCCCCTTGAGCTCCATCAGGGCCAGGGCGATGGCGTCGCTGATCGCCAGCATCACCGCGATGCTGGCCGACGGCGTCATACCCAGTGGGCAAGGCTCCTCGACGATACCCATGTCCAGAATGATGTCGGCCAGATCGCGGAGGTACGAGTCGGGATGCGAGGTGATGCCGATGATCGTCTTGAGACCGAGGTGCCGGCCCAGATCGAGCATCTCGATGACCTCGTTGGTCTTCCCGCTGGTCGAGAACGCGACGATGCAGTCGTCTTTGTCAACCAGCCCCAGATCGCCGTGGGCGGCCTCGCCCGGGTGAATGTAGGCCGCCGGCGTCCCCGTGGAACAGAGGGTGGCGGCGAACTTGCGGGCAATGTGCCCCGCCTTGCCCATCCCGGTGGTCAACACCTTGCCCCCGCAGGCGTTGATCGCCCGCACCGCCTGCTCGAACTCGGCAGTCACATTCACCGCGGTAATGGCCGCCGCCTCGCGGGCCAGGATCTCCCTCATTCGCTGTTGTATGTCCACGTCGATGTGATAGCCGCGTTCGCCCCCCATGGCAAGAGCGTTGCCCGGCCTCGGACCCGCCGCTACCTTCTTGACATGCGAATCGCCTTGGACACCCCGCCCGATTTCGACTTCGGCGGCGCCGTCTGCTCGCACGGCTTCTTCGTCTTGGCTCCCAACGCGTGGGAGCCCGCCACCCGGACGCTGCGAACGGTGATCACCCTCGACGAGAACGCCGCCGTGGGTATCGCCGTCCGCGAGTCGGACAGGAAGCAACTGCTCGTGACCTGCCCCGCCAGGCTATCACGGCCACAGGCGATGACCGTCCGGACCACCGTTCGCCGGATGCTCCGGCTCGACGAGGACTTCTCCCGCTTCCACGCCCTTTGCCGTGATTCGCCGTCCCATCGCGCCGCCGCCGACAGACGCTTCGGCCGGCTGCTCCGCAGTGCCACACTCTTCGAGGACGTCATCAAGGTCATCTGCACCTGCAACGTCGCTTGGCGGCAGACCGTGACCATGATCGCCAAGCTGGTCGAACACTGGGGCGTACCCACCGACCAGGGAACGGGGCAAGGCTTCCCCACCCCGGTCCGCCTCGCCGCCGCCGGTCCGGCCGACCTCAAACGGATCGCCCGCGTGGGCTACCGGGCCGACTACCTGCACGCCCTGGCCGTCGACATCGCCGAGGACCGGACCGACCTGGCCGCTCTGGAACACTTCCCCGGACCGACCGACGAACTGTACCGCAGCCTCCGCCGCATCCGCGGTGTCGGCGATTACGCGGCCAGCAACCTCTGCATGATCCTGGGACGCTACGACCGACTGGCCGTCGATACCGAAATGCTCCGTCTCCTCAAGGCCCGCCATCCCCGCCGCCGGTTCACCCCCGCCTCGCTCCGCCAGTATTACGTCGCTTGGCAACCCTACCAGTTCCTCGCCTACTGGTTCGAACTCTGGCAGGACTATGTCGCCCGCCATGGCGACTCGAGCTCCTGGTCAGCTTCGGACGAGGGCCGCCGGATCACCACCGGCCGGTGACAACCGCGGCCGCCGTTCTGCGCGAAACTGCCGCCGCCCCCGGCCATGCCTTCACCCGCCGGGTCGATGTCTCCGATAACCCGGGGGCACCGGCTCGATGGCCGACGACGCCCTCCGTTCTCGGCCCCACAGAATCACAATCGGGGTTTTTACCCACATCCAAGACTGTTGTTTTCAGCTTGTTTTGATCGATAGGATTACACAGCAGTATTCAACCCGGCGGGAAATAGGCGGAACAAAGAGAGCAGCGGCGTGGAGTTCTCTTCCACCCGATCATGCTCTCTGTTTTTGCGCCCCGCGCGGCCGAATGCACCGAACCCTGCCACGATCGCCGACGGCCACGCTCACAATCCCTTCGCCCAGGCGAGAAACTTGCGCGCCTCGGCCAAAGGATCCAGGGTGTTGAAGCCTTCCAGGTACTCGACCACGTAGAAACCCTTGTACCCCGCCGCCTCCAACTTGGCCACGATGCCCGCGAAATCGATCGGCCCCTCGCCCCACGGCATCTGAATCGTATCCCAACTCATCCCCCCGGCCCGAAAACCGGTGCCCTGGACCAGCGGGTACAAGGCATCGAAGCTCCGGCCCTGATTCGGGCCCGCGTAGTAATGACTGGGGTCGAGCGTCAGACCCAGACCGGGCACCTCCTTGCACAGCCTCTCAGCATCAGCCGGCAGTTCAGTGATTTGGTTGGCGTGTGTCTCGACGGTCAGAATCACCCCCGATTCGGCCGCGATCGCCTGCAATGCCTTCAGCTTCTTGACCTGGTCGGCCCAGTCAGCACCCTTGGATGGAGCCATGATGTTGATCAACCGGGCCTTCAGTCGGGCGGCCAGCTTGACCACCAGCCGGAAATCCTCCTCGTATTCCGCGTACGGCTTGATCTCCACCGCATCCAGCGTCAGGTTCGACACCTTCAAGCGGTTGGCCGCCAGCACCGATTCGACCCGGCCGGCCTCCTTCTCGAAGTCCTTGCCCATCTCGACCACCGAAGCGTGCGGGGCCCACGACAGACAGGACAGGTCCAGGTAAGGGTAACCCATCTCGGAAATCGACTTGGCGACAGTCTCCAGCGGCTGCTTGATCTGGACCAGCGACGAACACGACGCCCGGCCGGCAATGCTCAACCTGGCCGGCGCCGCCAGGGTTCCCGGCTTGGACGCCGCCCGATCCGCGCTCACGCTCTGGCTGGTGGACACATCTCTTGAATCGCAGCCCGCCAGGACAACCACCACTGAACAGAAACCACCCACCATGATAGCCCGCGCGATCACTCGCATGTCCGTTCACTCCGTCGGCTCGAGCCTCAATCCACGTTTCCGATGAACCACGGGGCTCAGACTACCCCCGCTCTCCTCGCCGGACAAGTGGACTTCGTCGCGGTCCTCGGCCAAGGGGATTCGTAACTCTCCGCATCGGCGGCAGGAAGCCCATTGCACACCCACCGTGAGCATGCCGGAGTATCCTGAAGACATCTTCCGCGCCGCAGATGTCCCGGAACGTCCGCCGCGGCTGACGAACGCGACCGCCCCAAGACCACCGCGGGCGGCGACGCCGGTGACCCGTCCCGGCATGGTCTCCGGCGGTTCATCCGGTCGGGATCCGGAAAAGGAAGCAACTCAGTTACGGGACGTTTCCCAACCGTTTCATCACCCGGCGGAAAACTGAGCGGGTCCATGTTCATGGAGCCTCGGGTTCCGACCGATACAGCCTTCGGGTGGCCGTGGTGCGTAGCCCGCGAAGTACCCGGTTTGGGAAGGCTCCCAGCAACGAAGAGGCAGGGATCATGGACGTCAGATTCATCAACCCTTTCATCGGGTCTGTGAAAAACGTGTTCAAGACCATGCTGGCGACGGACATTATCGTCAGCAAGCCGGTGATCAAGGAACACGATGAGGCCAACGCCGATGTCTCCGCCGTCATCGGGCTGTCCGGCGATGCCAGCGGCTGCGTGGTGCTGTCATTCCCCACGCGGACAGCAGCCGCCGCGGCCAGCAAATTCGCCGGCGCCGAGATGGATGAGAAAAACCCCGACTTCGCCGACGCCCTCGGCGAACTCGCCAACATGGTGGCCGGTCACGCCAAGGCAAACCTCGAAGGCCTCAGCCTGAGCATCTCGTTGCCCAGCGTGATCATCGGCAAGGAGCATACCGTGTCTCAGTCAAGGATCGCCCCGCGACTGTCGCTGCCCTGCGATTCGTCGCTCGGGCGGTTCGCTGTGGAAGTCGTTCTGGTGGTCGAGAAGAAGCCGGCCGCGGTGAACGCCGCACCCGTTCCAGCGGCGGTGGGCGCCTGAGGCATCAGGGACGGTTGGTGTCTGGATCAGGAGCAGGTGGACCATGAAGATCCTGTTGGTTGATGATTCGCGGACGATCCGGAATATTCAGAAGAACGTCTTGGCCCAACTCGGCTTCAAAGACGTGGTCGAGGCGGCCGATGGAGTCGAGGCTCTCAAGATGATCGGTGAGAGCAAACCCGATATGGCCTTGGTGGACTGGAACATGCCCAACATGGACGGCATCACCCTGGTTCGCAAGATCCGCGAGACCGACAAGCAGATGCCGCTCATCATGGTCACCACCGAAGCGGAGAAGCGGCGGGTCATCGAGGCCATCCAGGCCGGGGTGAACAACTACGTGGTCAAACCCTTCACCGCAGAAACACTCGGCGAGAAGATCAACGCCACCCTGGCCAAGGCCGGCATGGCCCCGACCGCCGCAGCGGCTCCAGGCTGATCCCCGGACCAAGCCCACTCCAAGACTCAATGTGGCATGCCCGCACGCCGTCCGCGAAACGGAGACGTGCGGGCATGTCTCTCTGGAACACGACCACGCCCCCCCTGCCCGACAGCCATCCCCGCATCCGCCTCACGAAATCCGGCATAAAGCAAAAACCTATTTCCTGTCCAAAAAGGACAGGCGGACGACAACCTCGCCGTTGGCAGGCGGCATGGGCAGAGCGGCCAGCTCGCTCAGCGTAACAAAGCGAACCGCATCGACCGCCGGACTGCACACCGCAGGCATGCCTTCCACGACTTGACAATGAACCAGGTGAAGGACCACCCTCTGTCCGTCATGCTCCGTCGCTACCTGCCCGACATCCCCCACCGCAACAACCCTCAGCCCGGTCTCCTCCCGCACCTCCCGAACCGCCGCCTCCGCCGGCGTTTCCGCTCCCTCAACCTTCCCGCCAGGGAACTCCCAATGACCGGCGAAAACCCGTCCTGGGGCGCGTCGGCTAACCAGCCAGGAGCCTTGGCACCCCACCAAGGCGAGCGAAACCTGGATGTCCCGAGGCATGCCAACACCTCCTGAGCCCCCGAGAGCTCGGCCGGCAGGACACGCCCCCGGCAGCTCCCATCCAACCCACTCCGGCCAGATGCAGATACCCAACAACGGGTAATATAGCCCGATCAGCTTTTTGCAGATTTTGTCAGATTCTTTTCCGAAGAGCAACCTCCTACGCCAGCGGCACTTGCGTCGCGGGCTCGGAAAGGGCCAACTCGCGATCTTCATAACTCTTTTAATAGCATGATGTTAGCGCATTCATGATCCGTGGCCGTTTCGCCGATGGATTGGTTGACATGGCGGCGAAAATCGTGCTATATTCGCCCCCAGAGCAATAACGCTCCCGATTCTCGGCTGTCTTAGCCGTGGCGCACTTCCGGGATGGGACATCAGTCCTGGCCCGGAAGTTTTTTGCGCCCCGCACCTCTGATCGTTCATCTTCCATGGCTTCAGCATTCATCATCTCGAGGATCGTCGCACGAGCTTCGCGTTGCCATCGCCGACTCGTCCTCATGTGCCTGTGCGGTCCGCACCACGCGAAACCGACCGACATCCGCCGCTGTTGTGATCGGCAGGCGATGCGGCCATACTGTGGACCATGAAAGTACCACTCCTTGACCTTGCGGCTCAGTATCGATCGGTCGAATCCGAGGTCCGCGCCGCCGTCATCCGCGTGCTCGACGCACAGCAGTACATCCTCGGCCCCGATGTGGCCGCTCTGGAAGCCGAACTGGCCGCGCTCACCGGCGTCCCTCACGGTATCGGCGTCAGCAGTGGCACCGACGCCATCCTCGCCTCACTCATGGCCCTTGGTATCGGACCGGGCGACGAAGTCATTGTTCCGACCTTTACTTTCTTCGCCACCGCCGGTTGCGTCAGCCGTACCGGCGCCAAACCCGTATTCGTCGACATCTTGCCGGACACGTTCAACATCGATCCGGAAGCCATCGAGGCGGCCGTCACGCCGCAGACCAAGGCGATTATCCCCGTCCATCTGTTTGGCCAATGCGCGGACATGGACCGCATCATGGAGATCGGTAATCGTCATGGTCTCTATGTGATTGAAGACAATGCCCAGGCAATCGCGGCCACCTACAAGGACAGGTCGGCCTGTAGTTTCGGGATCGTCGGCACGCTCTCGTTCTATCCGACCAAGAATCTGTCGGCCGCCGGCGAAGGGGGCATGATCCTCACCCGCGATGAGGCTCTGGCCCAGAAACTGCGGTTCATCCGTGATCACGGCCAGAATCCGCGCTACTACTACCACTTCATCGGCGGCAACTTCCGACTGGGTGGGATTCAAGGTGCGGTCCTTCGGGTCAAACTCAAACGGCTGGCCGACTGGACGGCCGCCCGCCGCCAGCGCGCCGCGCGCTACGACGTCGGCCTCCGGGGTTCGTCGGTCCAGACCCCCGCAGTCCTGCCTTGCTGCGAGCATGTCTACCACCAGTACACCATTCGTTCGCCGCGCCGGGACGCGCTGCAGAAGTACCTGACCGACGCAGGGATCGGATCGGGCATCTACTATCCGCTGCCGCTCCACCTCCAGCCGTGCTTCAGGGACCTGGGCTACAAGGAAGGTGCCTGCCCCGTGGCCGAGAAAGCCGCCAAGGAAGTCCTGTCGCTCCCGATCTCCCCCGAAATGACCGAGGACCAGCAAGACGACGTGATCCAGACCATCCGACAATTCAAGTAGGCCGCCTCAGGGGCAAGCAGCGATCCGTCTGATCTCGGAGCCGCGGTTCCGGGTGACGGCCTGCGCCCGACATGCCACCCGTCCCGGATGACTCGGCACTTCACTGGCTCCACGCCTCCCGGCCAATCAGCTTCACAAACCGGCACAGAAAACGCGGCGTCTCCTCGATGCGGCCGGCCGAGCATTGAACGATGGTGAGAGTCTGCTCACCTTCCTGGCCGACGGGAATGACCATCCGTCCCCCCTCCGCGAGCTGCTCGATCAGCGATTTCGGCACATCCGGGGCGGCCGCTGTGACCATGATGCGATCGAAGGGGGCCATTTCCGGCCAACCCAGACTCCCGTCCCCGGTTCGATAGACGACGTTTCCGATGTCCAGCGAATCCAGCAGGGTCTGAGCCTGCTGCCGGAGAAGCGGGAGGCGCTCGACGGTGTACACTTCGCGAGCCAGTCGTGCCAGGATCGCGGTCTGGTAGCCCGAGCCAGTGCCGATTTCCAGAACGCGGTGTTCCGGCTCGACGTCGAGGTACTCGGTCATGACCGCGACCATGAAGGGCTGAGAGACCGTCTGGCCGCATTCCAGGGGCACCGCACGATCGCTGAACGCTCCATGCTGCTCCGCGGCCGGGATGAACCGCTCCCGTGGTATCTCGGCCATGAGTCGGAGCACCCGCTCATCCACAACGCCGCGGGCCCGGATCTGCTCCTCGACCATTCGCTGACGGGCTTCAAGACAAGGATCGGTGACCATCGCGGACCTGCTTCCTGGCACGACCTGCATCTTATCGCCGTCGGTTTAGGTATGTCCATTCCTCGCCCCCGCGGGTGTGTCGCACCCTGGTCACGACGACCGTACAATGAGACCATGAACAACCCCGCACGCCGACATCTCCTGGAGACGACCCTGGACGATCTCGGTCGATACTGTGCCCAGAGCGAACTGCCCGCCTACCGGCCTCGGCAGGTGCTGGACTGGGTCTATAAACAGGGCGCGGCCGATTTCGAGACCATGACCAACCTGCCTAGAAGGCTGCGCGAACAACTGGCCAAGGACTGGGTGATCCATACCGCAACCGAGGCCAGGCGGCAGGTGGCCTCCGACGGCACCACCAAGCTGCTGTTGGCATGGCCAGACGGGGCAACCAGCGAGTGCGTCCTGATCCCGGACCACAAGCGGCGCACGGCGTGCATCTCCAGCCAGGTGGGATGTCCGGTCGGGTGCGCGTTCTGCGCCAGCGGACTGAACGGCCTGCAGCGCAACCTGACCGCCGGACAGATCGTCGAACAGGCCATGCGAGTCCGCCAGCTGTGTGCGGCCGACCCGGCGACTCCCGAACGGCTGGGTAACATCGTACTCATGGGCCTCGGCGAACCGCTGGCCAACTACGACGCGGTGCTCCAGGCGGTGTCGATCATCAACGCTGAATGGGGTATGGGCATCGGAGCGCGGAGCATCACCCTCAGCACCGTCGGCCTGCCCACCCGGATCCGCCAGCTGGCCGGCGAGGGGCTGCAGGTCAATCTGGCCGTCTCCCTTCATGCTCCCACCGATGAGCTGCGGCAGGAGTTGATCCCATGGGCCCGCAACGTCTCTATCGCCGAGTTGACCGATGCGGTCCGCAACTTCTTCGAACGGACACACCGCGAAGTCACCCTCGAGTACATCCTGCTCGGCGGCGTAAACGACACCCTCGAACACGCCAGTCAACTGGTCACCATCTGCCGGCGGATGCGATGCAACGTCAATCTGATCCGGTACAACCCGGTGCCGGGCCTGCCCTTCGAGCGACCCACATCCCAGACCACGCACGCTTTCGTCGATCGGCTCCGCGAACGCGGCGTCAATGCCCACGTAAGAAAAAGTCGCGGCCTGGACATCGACGCGGCCTGCGGACAGCTTCGCCGGACCACCGGCAAGCCGGTCACAGCTGACCTTGTTCCGGGTCCCAGCCAGCCCACTCCCTAGTCGCCCTCCGATTCCGACCCCGAGGCAGCCACGCCGACATCAACCGTGATCCCGAAACCGCAGATGACAGCCCCCATGAAGGACCAAACCGGCGATCTCGAGTCGTTCCGACAGCGCGTCCGACGGGCAGCGCCCGCGGCAGAGGCGGGACGACGGCTTACTCGTGCCTCCCTCAGTTGAGCGGCACCCGTCGCTCGGATTCCCCATGGCATCGCGGAGTCACTATACTCCCGCCATGCACCGAGCAGGATCCGCCCGTGCCTGTCGCGTCGTTCTGTTGACGAGCATTCTCTCCAACCAGATCGTTTTCGGTAACCCGGGCCCGCTGGAGAGCGACGCGGGACATGTCATCACCATCCCGCAGGTGGCGTCTTCATCCGTGGGTGCCGATTTGAGTCGCCCGCCGTGGACACAAGCGGCCGTCGTCACCGGTTTCACAAGGCTGGGGGAACACCGGTTGGCGACCGAGCAGACCTGGGTGTACCTCGCCTACGACGCCGAGGCCCTGCGGGTGGCGTTCCGATGCGAGGGACGAAGCGGGGCCCAGTTGAAGCAATCCGCTAGCCAGCCTGATGACAGGACCTGGCGCGATGACAGTATCGAACTGCTGCTCGACCCTTGGCACTCGCACCAGCGATTCATCCACTTCGCGGTGAATTCGGCCGGCGTGGTCTATGACGCGTGGGAGCGCCGGCGAGAGTGGAACGGCCGCGCGGAGGCCCAGACCGCGTCCGACGACCAGGGATGGACACTGGCCATGAGCATCTCGTTTGCCGAGCTGCGGCGGTCCATGCCCGTGGAGGGAGACGCCTGGGCGGTCCAATTCTGCCACAGCAGTTCGCGGCCGGAGCGGAGCACCTGGGCACCGACGCGGGGCAGCTACCAGACACCCGAGGCGTTCGGGCACATCGTCTTCGGGGGACAGAGAGCGGCCGTGGCTCGGTTCCGGAAGGTCGATCCGGTGACGATGGGTGAGAACCGGCTGATGCTGGATCCGCGCGGAGACCTGCGCTTCCTGGCCGAGGAGAAAAAGAACGGCGAGACCAGCGGCCGGGCAATCACACGCCGACAGGAAGGAACCGTCGGGGCGGACGGCAGTGTGTCCTTTGCCCTGCATGACGATCGAATCCGCAAGATCGACTTGCGCCTGATCGATGCGACCGGCACCGCCTTGGCCCGGTGCTGGTACCCGATGACCTCGCCGGAAGTGGCCGCCAGAGTGCCGATCCTGCGAAAGCGGTGCAACGAGACCAGAGCCGGCCTCAGCCAACTCCCCAGCCTCACGCGCCACCCGCTCAGCGAGGTGCTGGTAGAGGCCGAGCGGCCGCTCAATGAGGCCGAGCGCATCATCGGGGATCCAAGCCTGCATGGCGGCAAGAACTGGGAGCGGCTCCAAAGGCTGGTCACCGACCTGGCCCTGAAGCTGGACCAGCCCTGGTCATACGCTCGAACACGGGCCGTGATCCCGAAGGCCGGCTTCGCCGTTGGGCTGGCCAGCCCGATGGAAAAGGTCAGGATCAGAGACTTGCCCTTCGAGGGGACCATCGACAGCCACTATGACCTGTCACTGGCCCGCAACGAGCATGAAGGGTTCCAGGTGATCGTGATCCCGGTGCTCTCAGCGCTCCGCAAGGCATCGGTGGCCGTGTCGCCGCTCAAGTCCGCGAGCCGCGCCGGCGATTGTGCGGGCATCACAGTGAGCGTGGCCCTGGTCGGTCACGTCGATGTGGCCGACCAGGTGCGCTACGACGCGGACTACCACGGCTGGTGGCCGGACCCGCTGCTGGACTTCCAGACCGCCTGTGACGCCCGGCCCGGCGAGCACGTCGCCTTCTGGATCGACGTCGCCACGTCGGCGCAGACGCCGGCTGGCGACTATCAGGGCACGGTGACGGTCAAGGCCGACGGGCAGGACCCGATCGAACTGCAACTGAACGTCCACGTCTGGGATTTCGAACTGCCCCGGCGCGGACACCTGCCCAACGCGTTCACCTACAACGAGCCCGTGACCCGGACGTTCTATCGCGGAACCTGGAACGATGAGCTGGCTCGCAAGTACCACGACCTGATTCTCGATCACGGTCTGAACATCGATCATCTCTACCGCGGCGACGCCCCGGACATCGAGGTCGTGAAATACGGCGTGTCCAGGGGCATGAACGCATTCAACGTCGGCAGCGAGTTTCGGCACGATCAGCCCAGAGACCCCGAGGGCCTCGCCCGATATGTCGAGAGGCTCAAGCAGGAGGGGCTGTTCGACTACGCCTACGTGTACGGCTTCGACGAGGTCCAGGCGGAGAAGTTCGCGGAGATGAAAGAGACCTTCGCCTTCGTGCATCGGCGATACCCGGGGCTGGAGACGATGACCACCGCCCAGGATCGCTCCTTTGGCGCCCGGACCGGGCTGCGCGAGGTGGTGGATATCTGGGTCCCGTTGACCGATGCGTACGATCGCACCGAGGCCCGCCAGCTTCGAGCCGAGGGAAAGAAGATGTGGTGGTACATCTGCATTGTGCCATCCCACCCCTCCGCGAACTGGTTCATCGAGTATCCGGCTATCGAGTCGCGGCTGCTCACCGGCGCGATGAGCTACAAGTACGAGGTCGACGGCTTCCTCTACTACCTGATCAACGAATGGCAGCCGAACCGCCGGCCGATCGCCCGGGGGCCGTATACCGAATGGAACCCGGCCAGCTACAGCGAGAGGAAGGACCCCAACGACAGGGAGAAGATCACCGCCTACGCCAACGGTGACGGCAGCCTGATCTGCCCCGGCCCCGACGGACCCCTCTCGACCGTGCGGCTGGAGAACATCCGCGACGGGTTCGAGGACTACGAATACCTGTACCGGCTCAAGGAGTTGATCGGGAAGATCGCCACATTGCCGGAGACCCCGCAGCGCAAGGCCTGGCTGGAGCGGGCAGGCCAACTGCTGGCCGTACCGGACAACGTGGTCCGCACCACGACGGACTACACGCACGACCCCACCCGGCTGGCGGCCTTCAGGGCGGCGGTGGCCAAGACCATCATCGAGGCAACGAAGCCGGACGTCGGGCCATGAGCCCCAAGGGTACGACCCGCCGCCGGCTCATCGCGGATGGAACAGCTCCGCCGGGTCGCTGGCCCAGTAGGGCGAGAAACCTTCGATCGACAGGACCCTGGCCTCGTCGATCTGCAGCGACCAGCCTGCGACCTCACCTCCGACCGGAGCCTTGAGTTCAAGCTCGTATCGGCCGGGATCCTGGAAGTCGATGAAATGCCGCACCGCGGCGACCGGTTTGCCGGCCGGGTCGTAGAGGGTGACCCCGTGGAAGCCCTCGCCCACTGCCTCGAAACGAACCTTCACCTGCCCGACGCCCTCGGTCAGATAACCGTAGGCCCGAGGAAACAGAAAGGGCAACTGGACGCAGCCCGGATCGTGCACCGTCATTCGCCCGCTTGCATCGCGCTGGATCTGCCAGCCCCGGACCCCCGCCCCGGTCAGGCGAAGGCGATAGGTGTCCTGGCCCGAGAGCGTGAACACGGCTGCTTCAAAGAAACGGGCCGCGTCGCGCAGTTCGAAGACCCGCACCCTCCGGCCGGCGCCGTCGATCAGCTCTGCCTTGCCCTCCGCGAGCCCCTCCCGGATCACCATGACCGGGGCAGGGCTCTGCCCGGCGGGTCGCAGGCCCACCTCGACTTCCGCGCTTCTGAACCGCGTGGCCTTCCACGTGGTCGGCTCGGGCAGCGAGCCGGGCACCGCGTCGAACAGCGGCAGCAGGTTGTACCGGGCGGCGAACCGTGGGAACCGCCAGGCGTGGGTCTCCTCAGCCTCGGCCGAGCGCTCCATGAGAAACTCGAGCGAGCTCCGCCAGGTGCGCTCCACCGCGTCGATGAACCGCGGATCGCGCGTCCGCCCCGCCGCCCAGCAGTACGCGTTCAACGTCCGACAGGCGTACTCCGGGTAGAACCCCAGGGTCCGGCCGGCAACCTTCAGAATGCCCTCGGCCAGCTGGGGATCGCCGTTCAGCTCCTGCACGCTGAGCATCCCGTTCATGGCGATGCCGTTGAAGAAGGCGATGCGGTTGTCCCAGCGGATCGCGAACTTGCCCGTCGGAGATTGCCCGGCGATGAGGCGGTGGCACAAAGCCTCGGCGGCGCGAAGGTAACGCGGCTCGCGGGTGACCTCGTAGAGCCCGGTGAGAGCGTACAGCGACCAGCCGATCTGCCGCTCGTTGCCGGTGCCCTGGCCCCTCTCGAGGTTCCCGGCGATCCAGTCGCCGACCCGCATGGCCACCTCCAGCGAGCGACGTTCGCCGGTCAGCAAATGGTGCAGAAGCATGCCGCGCACAAAGACGTGGCCGAGGTCGGCTTCGGTCGTGGTGTGCTGGGGGCTGTGCTTCCACGGGTGCCCGCTGTGGTGATTGACGTCGATGTCCGCCTGGTGGCGGGCCATCGGCTCGGCCGCGTCGACGTACCACGTCTCACCCGTGCGCAGATACTGAAACATGAAGTTCAGATGCACGTCGTATTCGAGATCGGCGTAGGCGTTCTTGCCCTTGTAGGGCCCGCCCATGTAGGCGTCGCCAAAATCGCGCATGCCGAACGGCATCGCGTTGAGCCAGGCCCGCATGGCCGAGTCGCGCCAGCATTCCCAATAGGGCAGGAGCGCAATGACCTCGCGGGTTCGGGGCAGAATCCCACCAGCCGCCTCCGTGCCGCACATCCACGCCGGCGGCATCGTGATCCGCAACGGATCGAGAACAACCTGCGCCGGCGGTGTGGCCGCGCATTCGATCACCAGTTCGTGCGTCTTGGCCAGGCCGGCCTCCCATTCGAAAGGCTTGTCCCCCGCCCACAGCCTCACCCCCACCGCACCTGCCGTCACTAACAGGCTCTTGGGGCAGTTCTGCCAGAAGTGCCGCAGGCCGAGCGTACACCAGCCCTCGTCGAGCTCCACCGCCAGCCAGCCGGGGTGGCGACGGCCTTGGTAGTCCTTGCCGCCGGGCTGACGAACCGCGTAGCTGAGATCATCAGCCTGGAGCACCTCGGTCCGCTCCGCGGCCGGCAGCACCAGAGCCTCCTGCTCCGTGCCGACGAGAACTCGAGCCGGCGCACCGCCCGGAACGAAACGCACCGCCAGATCCGCCACCCGAATGACCGGGGCAGGTTCATCGAATGGCTGCCTGCGGGGAGCCAGATGAGTCACGGTCAGCAGGAGACCCAGCCGTCCGCAACCCGCCGCCGCCAGGACCCGCAACTCATACCCCAGGGCCGACTTCCGGCCGTTGACGTCACCCAGCCAGCCGCTCAGCCGGACCGTGGCATGCTGCTCGCCACTCTCTTCGACCTCAATCCTCTCCGCAGCAAGAGCGCGCAACGAGAGCGGCACGCCTTCGGCATCCACCTGGGCTTCAATGCTCATCCTGCCGAGTACCGGCGAACCGTCGCCCGACCCATGCTCCCGAATCGTCACCCGCTGAACAAGATCGGCGGGCGTGAGGCGGGCGACGATGCGGCCGGTGTCGATCGTGACCACGTCGCCGGTCTGCTGAAAGCGCAAACCAGGCGCAAGCGGGGAGGCGACCGGGCCCTCGCCGGAGACCTCCACCTGAAGCGGTTGTCCCGCTTCACCGGCAAAGTCGAGCAGGGCCCACCGAACCGAGCCGTCTTCCCACTTCGAGAGAGCCCTGGCCGTCATGGGCACAACCGCTCCGTCGGCCTTCACCAGCCGTAGACTCGCCCCATCCTGGATTCGACCTTCGGGAAGAGGGAACCCGGCACGCACGTGTCCCCGCTGTCCCCGTTCACCTACGATCGTGATCGGCACGCGACCGGTCTTGAGTAAGGCCTCGTATTCCCGCTCGTAGGACAGCCTGGCAGGTTCACGCAGCGAGGCTTGAAGGCCATCCTCCGCCTCCTTCAGCACCGCCTTCGGATCGTATGCCCGATGTTCCGGCTCCGCATCCATGACACAGCGGAACCCGAGCGCGTCGTGGGCTCCGTACGGCACCAGGCGTGCCCGCTGAGCACATCGGCCGGTGTTCGGCTGGCCGTAGAAGTAGGTCGCGCCGCCGCCGCGGATGATCTTGTATTGCCTGCCGAAGTGGATCGACCGGGCAGCCGAACCCGGGTAGACCTCGAACCAGTCGGCGGTCCACTCCCAGGCATTGCCGGCCATGTCCAGACAACCGCACGGCGACGCGCCTGCCGGATGGGCGCCGACCTCGGCCACATCCTTGTCCTCCGCCAGATTGCGCCGGGTCACTTCGTCGATCTGGCCCCACGGAAACCGCCGTCCGTCGATCCCGCGCGCCGCCTTCTCCCACTCGGCCTCCGTCGGCAGCCGCTTGCCCGCCCAGAGGGCGTAGCCCATGGCGTCGTACCAGGTGATGTTTGTGACCGGCAGCCGCTCGCCGACCCGGGGCGGCCGCTGCTCCGCCCAGCCCGTCGGCGGCCTGCTGCCGGTCTCCTGTAGGAAGCGGGAGTACTGCCCGACGGTCACCTCGGTCTTGTCGATGTAGAACCCAGGCAGGTCCACCCGACGAGACGGCCCCTCCTCAGGCCTGCCTTCCCCGGTGCCCATGATGAATGAGCCGGCAGGCACCAGGACCATCGCCCCCCCGTCCTTGCCGATCACGGAAACGGGCGGCCCCTGGCCGGCGCCGAAGGCCGCCCCAACCAGGATGGCCGGGCTGGCCGCGACAAGGCCCCACCAGCAGAGGTTCATGAAGCGATCTCCCGCGACCATCGAACGAAGAACCGCACCCTCACCCCGTGCGGCTGTTGCACCAGACCGCCGGCAGCAGCCCGGACTGCCCATGCCCCAATGCCCCGACCGACTCGTCGCAGTGCAGGGGCCCACCGTCCCGAATGGGATGAATGTCGGCCATCAGCGGTTTCGACGCTCGCGACCCGGGACACCGGAGGAGCCCGGTCAGGTGTGAGCCGTATTCTATCGCCGGGTCCACCGGAGGCAATTCCGCGGATCACCGTTCTGCTCATCCGGCGCGAGATTATCAGACCCGTCCCTAATCCTCCCCGCGCCCGATGCACCCCGGCACAGCTTGAGCTGGGCCTCCGGCCCCGGCCCGCCGTTTGCTCAGCATGTGCCATCGGTCAGCCGATGAAGAACAGGTCTTCTGCATGGTGAACCGGCCGGACCACGACTGAGGAGCTCGCATGAATCCCAAGGGGCGTGCGGCGCGAACACAGCCGCAGGTGATCGACGTTGACAAGGACAAGTGCGTCAACTGCCATGCCTGCATCTCGGCCTGTCCCGTCAAGTTCTGCAACGACGGCAGTGGCTCCTACGTCAAGGTCGACCCCGACACCTGTATCGGCTGCGGCCACTGCCTGAGAGCCTGTCTCCATCAGGCCCGACGGTTCGTCGATGACCTCGGCGCCTTCACGACCGACCTGGACAGTGGCCTTCCGATGGTGGCGATCGTCGCCCCCTCGGCCGCGGCCAATTACCCCGACACCTACATGAACCTGGTCGGATGGCTCAAGAAGCGCGGGGTCAAGGCCGTCTTCGACGTCAGCTTCGGCGCTGAGCTGGCCGCTCATGCCCTCGTGGAATTCATCCGGACGCGCGACCCCAGGCTGGTCATTGCTTCCCCATGCCCGGCCATCGTCACCTACATCCAGACGTATCAGCCTGAGCTGTTGCCGCATCTTGCCCCGGTCGATTCACCGATGGTCTGCACCATGAAGATGATCCGGGCCCATTACCCGCAGTATGCAGACTGCCGGATCGCGGCCATCTCGCCGTGTGTGGCCAAGAAGCGGGAGTTCGCCGAGGCCGGCCTCGGGGACTACAACGTCGCTTTCGAGTCGCTGAACCACCTCTTTCGGCAGGAGAACATCGACCTTTCCCAGGAGCCTTTGGGGACTTTCGAGAATCCACCGGCGGAGCTGGCGGTCTTGTTCTCGACCCCGGGGGGTCTTCTCCGCACCGCCCAGCGCTGGATGCCGGAACTCGCCCAGCGAACCCGAAGGATCGAGGGCATTCCCATCGTCTACGACTACCTCCGACATCTCCCGGAGGTCCTCGATCACGATCGGGCCCCTCTTCTGGTAGACTGCCTGAGCTGCGCGTTCGGGTGCAACGCAGGCCCGGCGACGCACATGGCCAGCAAGTCACCGGACGACATCGAGTACTGGATCGAGAAGCGCTGCCAGGAAGCAACAGCCTGCTGCGAGCAGCAGCCACTCCTCGCCGGCCAGCCCGGGCGACCCAATATCAACACCCTGGTGTCCGCCTACCGGCCGGAAGGAATCGCCAGCAGACAATACGCCGATCTGCGAAACAGAAACCGGACCCAGATCCCAGACGAGAGAACCCGCTGGGTCATCCTCGGCCAGATGCACAAGTACGCGGAAACCGACCTCTACAACTGCACCTCCTGCGGATACCTCTCCTGCACGGGAATGGCCACGGCCATCTACAACGGCAAGAACAAGCCCGACAACTGCCATTTCTACCTGGCACGAGAGCGGGAGATCACCCACCGTGAGATGGTCGAAAGAGAGAAACGGTTCCGCACTATCCTGACCACCTGCATCGAGGGCTTCGTCTCCGTCGATAACGATTTCGTCATCACCGAAGTCAACCCGGCCTTCTGCCGAATGCTGGCCATGGGTCCGGATCGGATCGTGGGTCGGAGCCTCCAGGATCTGACCGACGACGCGGGCCGAGACCAACTCAATCGCCAGATTCAGCTCCGCCAGGCGGGGAACTCGAGCGCCTACGAGATCCGGCTGGTTCGCGGAGACGCCAAGACGGTCGACTGCCTCTTCAGCGCCTCGCCCATCCGCGACAGCACCGGGCGGAAAACCGGCTCGTTCGCCATGGTCACCGACATCACCGCCCGTAAGCAGGCCGAGGCGGATCTGCACAAGGCCCACGACGAGCTGGAGCAGCGCGTACGCGACCGAACCTCCGAGCTCGCCCGGGCCAATAGCGACCTCCAGGTCGAGATCGCCGAGCGGGAGCGGGCCGAGGCAGCACGCCGACTGAACGAGGTCCGATTGGTCGCCATGCTCCGGCTCCACGGGATGAAGGAGCGGAGTATCCAGGAGATCACGGACTTCGCCGTCGAGAACGCCACCGTGATGACCGAGAGCGAAATCGGCTACCTGGCATTCCTCAACGAGGACGAGAGCGTGCTCACCATGTGCTCATGGTCCAAGAACGCCATGGCGGAGTGCACCATCATCGACAAGCCCGTCGCCTATCCGGTCCATGCGACCGGCCTGTGGGGCGAGGCCGTTCGGCAGCGAAAAGCCATCATCACGAACGATTACCCGGCCCCCAACCCCTACAAGAAGGGAACCCCCCCCGGCCACGTCAAGATCGTCCGCCACATGAATATCCCCGTCTTTGACGGGGACAAGATCGTGGCCGTGGTCGGAGTGGGCAATAAGAGCACGGACTATGACGAGACGGATGCCCGCCAACTGACCCTGTTCGCGAACGGCATGTGGGATCTGATCCGCCGCAAGCGCGCGGACGAGGCCCTCCATGCCGCCAAGGAGGCCGCTGAGGCCGCGACCCGGGCCAAGAGTGAGTTCCTCGCGGTCATGAGCCATGAGATCCGGACGCCCATGAGCGGCGTGATCGGCATGCTCGACATCCTGCTCCGATCCCCGCACCCGCCCCAGGAACAGAACTACCTGGAAATGGCCAGCGACAGCGCCAAATCCCTGCTGGTCCTCCTGGAGGACATTCTGGACACCTCGCGCATCGAGGCCGGCAAACTCAAACTCGAGGCCATCCCCTTCCGCCCGCGGCAGGTCCTCACCGAAGCGATCGAGACCTTCCGCATCCGAGCCGAATCCAAAGGCCTGCACCTCACCTGCGACAGCAGCCCCGGCGTGCCGCAGGTGTTGATCGGTGATCCGACGCGGCTGCGCCAGATCCTGGTCAATCTCGTCGGCAACGCCGTCAAATTCACCCAGCACGGCGGCATCAGAATCGCGGCCCGCTGCGACTCGCGCGCCGAGAACAAGGCCGTGATTCGAGTCACGGTCCGTGATTCGGGCATCGGCATCCCCCTGGAGGCCCAACCGCATCTCTTCCAGAAGTTCCAGCAGGCCGATACGTCGACAACACGCCAGTACGGCGGCGCCGGACTCGGGCTCTCCATCTGCAGGAGCCTGGTCACCATGATGGACGGCACCATCAGCGTCGAAAGCGAGCCCGGCCGCGGTTCCGCGTTCACGTTCACCGTCCGGCTGCCGCTGGGCGACGACAAGGACGCGGAACGCTCGGGCTTGCTCCAGGAATCAGCCGCGCGGCGGCCATACCACGCGGCGCGCCTGAAACTCCTCGGCGCCGAGGACAACCCCGTCAATCAGACCATCGCCCGCGTCCTGGTCGAGGGTATGGGACACCAGATCGACTTCGTCGACAACGGCCAGCAGGCGGTCGAGGCCCTGTCCGCCCAGCCCTACGACGCAGTCCTCATGGACGCACGCATGCCGGTCTTGGACGGTCTCAGAGCCACCGGCATCATCCGCGATCCCGAATCACCCGCCCTTGACCACGAAATCTACATCATCGCCATGACCGCCAACGCGTCGGCGGCCGACCGCGAACAATGCCTGGCAGCCGGAATGAACGAGTATGTCCGCAAGCCGGTCGATGAGGCCTGCCTGTACGCCGCCCTCGCCAATGCCATCGAACATCAGCGCAACCGGGGAATGATCCTCGATGCCATGCCCGGCTCCGCGAGCACACCAGCCCCGTCTCCACGCTCCGAGCAGGAAAGGCCATCTTCCCCCTCGGGCGTATCGGCTGGCATCGCCTTCTGCCAGAAGCAGAACGACGCACCATCGGAGTTCGCCGATGTGGCCGGCCAGTTTTCACCCGAGGCCCTGCACGAAATCACCGCGCAGTACTTGCAGGACACCCCCGATCGCATCGCCGAGATGAAAGCCGCATTCAAGAACCGCGACACCGAGACCCTTTCCCGCGCCGCCCACACCCTCAAGAGCTCCTCGCGCTACGTCAGGGCCGCGGGGGTCAGCAGACTGGGAGCGGAGATCGAGCAGCGGGCCGATCGGGGTGAATGGGCGGAGATGGAACAGTGGATCGCCAGGCTGGAAGTGGACTTCCAGAAGGTCAAATCGTGTCTGCTCGCGTCCGGCGACCCCTCGGAAGCAGGAGAAGCGAAGCCATGAAGATACTGCACGCCGACGACGATGCGACCTCGCGCATCGCGCTGCGCCATATTCTCAAGGCCGAGCCAACGTGGCAGATCACCGAGGCTCAGGATGGCCAGGTCGCCTGGGAGTTGCTGAAGGGCGGATTCCAGCCGGATCTGTGCCTCTTCGATATCAAGATGCCCCGGCTGAGCGGTCACCAGCTCGTCCAGCGAATACGATCCGATTCCCGATGGCGCAACCTGCACGTGGTCATGATCTCCAGCATTCGAAGCCGCGAGATGATCCTGTCTTTGGCCGCCCTGCAGATCTCCGCCTATCTGCTCAAGCCCTACGTCGCCGCCAAAGTGCTGGACACCCTGCGCCGAGCCCTCCGCTTCAACGTCACCGACTCCTTGACCAACCCCGAATCCGCCATCCAGCGGCTGTGCCTGACACCCGCACGCTACCTCGAAGTGCTCACCAAGCACCTGATCGTCCTCGACAGCCGCCTGGCCGAGGTCCGCGAGGCCGCTCAACACCATGACCGAATGAAGGCCGCAGAACAGCTCGACGATATGGCGGTGGACTGCATCAGACTCGGCGCCGAGCGCTTCGGCGCATTCGCCATCGATGCCGGCAAGGCCTTGCGAACCCCGAACACCGATCCACCCGACCTGCATCCGCTCGAGGAGGAGCTGATGAATCTGCAGGCGGCGTGCGAACGACTCAAGGAGAGCTTCTCCAGAGAACGCCGCGCCGTGCTGGGCGGCTCCTATCGATGACCACCCCCCATTCCACCCAAACCTGAGGACCAGGCCCCGGGCGACTCCACCTCCGGATCACCCCGGCGCCAGCTCCCGCACCTCCGCCGCCTGCTCCAGGAACCGGTCGGTGTAACGCAGATCCACCCGACGGCAGGCCACGGTGGCAAGCTCGGAAATGCGCCGGTAGTCCGGATCCTCGGTGTGGAGGTAGAACTCGCCAGCCAGGATGACCAGCCGCAGCAGGTGCCGCAGGATCAGCCCTTCCTGCTTGACCAGATCGCGGAACTTGACCAGCTTGTAGAAGTCATTCGCCACGTCGGGCAGGGCCCCGCCGATCCACTTGGGCTGCACGTACACCGGCTCCGGAGCGGCCAGCCGAGCCTCGAACACGATCTTCAGCATCTCCGGAAACGTCGGCGGACGCTGCTCCTCCTCGGCCAGCAGCCCTTCAACTCCATAGTCGTCGTCATTGTCGCTGGCCTCCGCATTCACCTGGGCAATAACCACACCCATCTGAATCAGCAGCGGCTCAATGACCTGAGTCTGAAGCGGCCCGGGCGGCAGATCCTCCGGAATGCGCACGTGCCGCTCAATGACCGGCGGAACCTGGAGCACCGACTCCAGGGCCATGACCTTCTCCTCAAAACTGCTGCGCACCAGCTGCTCGACCAGGAACATGCCGTACAGCGGATCCACGCTCCGGAAGCTGAGCAGCTTGTGAATGCTGTCGTCCAGGGTGACGTGATCGCCGTCCTCGGATCGGGTCAGGTAACCGAAGCCGGCCAGATTGTCGAGCATGAAACCGAGCTGCTCCTGCCAGCGCTCGATGTGCTCGACGGTCTCGAACCGCTTGGACAGGAACGAACGCACCGCCTGCTGCGCCCCGGTCTTGGTCAATAGGTAGCACAAGACCGGGTACGGGATCATCGAACGGCTGTACAGCCGGGCGGGGCCCGCCTCGATGAGCTGCTTGAACTGGCCCTCGTGCCAGTACTGCTCGGTCTTGCGGCGCGCGGGCTTCTTCCGCTCCAGCTCCTTGCGCGCCCGGAGAATGCCCGGGTCTTTGGATCGCGGGTCGATCTGGTCAAACTTCTTGTGCCACTTGACCAGCTTGGCGTCATCTTCGTGAGCCACGACGAAAACGTAGCCCTTGGTGTCGAACTGCGGCCGGCCGGCACGCCCGAACATCTGATGGGCACTGCTCGAAGCCACCAGCTTCTTCTCGCCACGCTTGCCCTTGAGCAGAGTGCTCAAGACCACCGACCGGGCAGGCAGATTGACGCCCGCGGCCAGGGTCTCCGTACAGATCACAAACGGCACCAGCTTGCGGTTGAACAACGCCTCGACGATTTCCTTGTGCTTGGGCAGCACGCCCGCATGGTGCACGCCCACGCCGCGGAGCAGCATCTGCCGCAGCTTCGGACCCACCCCGTCCTCCAAATCGCCCCTGACCGTGTCAAGGTACGCCTCGATCTGCGTCCGGACGACGGCGGTCACCAGGGAAAGACCCTTCATCTGCTCCGCCACTTCCCAGCATTCGTCGCGGTTGAAGCAGAAGACCAACGCGGGCGTGCGGTTCTCGACATCGTCGGCCGAAACCATGGACAGCAGATGCTCAGTCAGAAGCTTGTCGCCGACCCAGACAAACTCGAGCGGCACACGACGCTCGTTGGACAGCACCATGGTCAGGTCACGCTCGTGCTGCACGCGCAGCCAGCGGCAGAAGTCGTACGGGTTGCCCACCGTGGCCGACAGCAGCATGACCCGGACGTGCTTGGGCAGCAGGACGAGCGAGAGCTCCCAGACAATGCCTCGCTCCGGATCATTGAAACTGTGAAACTCGTCCATGACCACCGCCCCCACGTCCTCCAGGCCGGAGAGCGCGGGGTCGGTCGAGAGCAGATGGTTGAGCAGGATCTCGGCCACCACCACCCTGACGGTCGCCTCGGGGTTGACCCGGCGGTTGCCGGTGATGAGCCCGATGTCGTCGCGCGAGAATCCCCACCGCTCGGCCAGATCCTGCATCTCGCGGAACTTCTGGTCGGTCAGGGCAATCAGCGGCGTGGTGTAGTACAGCCGCTTGCGGGTGTGAAGGGCCTCGAAAACCGCGGCCTCGGCGATCAGCGTCTTACCCATGCCGGTCGGGGCGCAGACCATCGCTCCGCCGGCCGAACCGAACCACGCCAGCAGGGCCTCCTCCTGGAAGGGATAGAGCTCGAACGTCAGCGACTCGAGGAACTTCGAGCAGACTCCGTCACGATCCATGCCCGGTAGCATGGCCGCGACCAGCCGAAATGTCGAGAGACGCCGGCAACGACCAGGCCTTGACCGCCGCCGACGGGAGCCGCGCTTCAGCCCGGCCGCGGCGACGCGGAACTCCCGCCCGCGCGGCCGCTCCCCGCAGTCCACGACTCGCTGCCCGGGCCGCCCACCCCGGTCGTTCTCACCGGAACCCACCACGTCACCTCAACCGGTCGATGCCCACCTCATCCCGGATTCGGGCCCGCAGCTTCTTGATCTTGTCGCCGGGGGCCATGGTCTGGATCGTCCAGTAGAACTCGCGGAGAGCGTTGTCGTCCTTCCCGTAGCGGCCGTAGATCTCCTCGAGAAGTGGAACCTGCTGCTCGTTGTTGACCGCGGCCGCGGCCCGATAGACCAACCGCGTCCAGGTCTCGTCGCCCATGGCATGGGTCCGCCAGTAGGAGACCAGGGGAGCCAGCCCCTCCGGCCGGCTGAAGAGACTGACCAGATACCCCGCATAGGCGGCCGCTTGCGGATCAGGATCGGTGAGTATCGGCCGCAGCATCCCCAGCCGGAGCGGTCTGGGCGGCTGAAGATTGATCCTGCCGCTGACGTCGTACCCGGATTCTGCATCCCCGGCCCGCGCCGCGCTGTACAACCAGATCCGGTTCCGCAGATGGAGCAGGGCGCTGGGGCCCAGACTCAGGTACGCCAGGGCCAGGCGACGAACCTCGACCAAGGGGTGCGTCATGTTGGCCACGGCCAGCTCTCTCGCACTCGTGCTCTGCCGACTCAGGAGCCACGCCTGGAATGCATCCGCGCGAACGTTGTCCGGGAGCGAAGCATCCTCGAACATCCCACCGGCCACCTCGCCGGCGGCGTCGGGCGCAGTTCCCAAGAGCAGGACCAGGGCGATCAATCGCTGCATGGGCGGGCCGGAAGCGACCTTGTCCTGGGCAACAATGGTCACGTAGCGGCGCTTGGCCACCGGGATGGCCGGCGGGTCGAAGTTGTCGTCGCCGAAGTAAACCTTGACTAAGCCAGTGAACGCCTGGGCGCCGACCTCGATATCGGCCGTCGGACTGGCCAGCAGGGCCCACAAAGGATCATCGGCATCGTCGTCCGGCACCTGGGCGATGGCCGAGACGAGGGCCGTGAGGGCCTCACCATCGGGCTTCATTTGCCGCAACTGCTCGAGGAACTCGCGCCGCGTCTCGATCGGCAGCCAGGGCAGGATCGCAACGATGCGAGCGTAACCGGACTCGGTGACGCGGACATCGGCCAACAAGACCGGGAGGGCAAGGTCCTCCCGCCCCAGCCCAACCAGCGGGCGGCAGGCGGCGACGCGTTCGTCGACCTGTGGAGCCGCAAGCATCTTCTCCAGCAGGGGAATCGCAGCCCTCATCCACGAGGGCCGGCTCCGGCCGGATCGCCACAGCGCGATCAGGGGATCCTCGATAGCCGGACCCGTGGAGACCCTGCGGCGCTGGTCAGGCCGAGTCCTGCCCGGCTGCGTCGGGGCAGGCTGAGTGTCGATGTCCCGAGCCGAACCTGACGGTTCGCTGCCGGAATCGGCGACCGCAGAGCCCTCTCCCCGATCCCGTCTCGACGGCCCGCCCAGACTGCCCGGAGACAAGGAGGGGGGCTGCACGGCCAGGAATCGACTGTCCGAAGAAACCCGGCATGCATCCATGATCTGGAACAGCGTGTTGGCGGCGGCGATGCGAACCTGGCTCTCCGGGTCGGCCAGCGTAACCAGCATTTCCTTCTCGATCTGGTCAGGGGCAGCGCCGCCCAGGCCGGCGATGGCCGCCGCTCGGACCGCCGGCTCGGCGTGCGCGCAGAACGATCGCAGATGAACGACGGCCTCGTACCTCAGGCCCACGTCGCTCGCCAGGGCTGCCACGATCTCGGCGGCCAGTTCGGGATGCGCGCCCACAGCTCTGACCAGGGGCTCGACCGCAGCGACCCAACCCGTTCCACGCAGACCGGCGACCGCCCGGCTGACCACGAATCCATCCTCGTCCTCGAGCAGCCCGATCAGGGCTGCGTAAACATCGGCCGCCTCCACACCACTCATGCCCGAAGATCCGTTCGGCATCACACTCAGAGCCTCGGCGGCCTCGGCCCGCACCTGCCAGGCGGGGTTCTTCAGCAGGCCGATCAGGCAAGCGGCCGCCGCCCGGCTCCTGGCGGCGCGCAACGCTCGAATTGCGTACACGATCAGATCGGGATCGGCTTCGCCGGCCACATACGCGGCAATTGCCGAAGCGAGGGATGGAGAGGGTTCCTCCGCCAACTGCTTGAGGACCGCAGCCCGAACGTTCGGCTCGGGGTCAGCAAGCAGCCGGACCAGGGCGTCGGCGGTCTGCGCACCACCCGTCTCGTTCAGCAGGCGAAGACCGATCTCGCGAACCAGAGCGTCCGGGCTGCTGAACAGCTCGATCAGTAGAGACACGTCCGCGGGACCGGCGAAGCGGCCGAGCTCCTCGGCGGCCCGCCGACGGGTGCCGGCATCCGTCGACGCTAACCGCTCGAAGCCCGATGGCCAGCGCACAGCCAGAGCGCCGCTGGCCGCAAGTCGGTAGCGAAGCGCCGTCAGCCGCTCGCGGGCCTGATCGTTCTCGACGGTCCCGAGCCGGGCGCAGACCTCGGGCAGCAGCGCAACACCGAGGCGGGCCAGCCGCTCGCGGATCGCCTGGACCTCGGTCGGGCTCCGGGCTCGCATCAGATCGGCGAGGTCTCGACCGGCACTCGCCCGCTCGTCATCGCTCAGTTCCGCCGGCCGGCTGCCGGGCTGCTTGTGGGGCCCGACCGCCCACTCGTGGAGCGCCTTGAGACGATCGTCGCTGAACGTCTCAGGGCGCCAGGGATCCATGTCCCTAACGGGTGCCTTCCACAGGGCGAGCAGCTCCATCACCGCGAGCCGAACGGCCAGCCGCTCCCGGGTCAAGGCCTCGACCACCGCCACCGTGCTTTCGTTCGGATGAGCCGCAAGGCGTCGAACGGCGGCTTCACGAATCACAGGGTCCCGGTTCCCGAGCTCCCGCACCAGGCAGGCAACGGCCTCCGCGGTCGGCGGTTCCGTTGATGTGAGATCCGCCGGCGGAGGCGCCGATGCCTGCCCGTGCGGTTGCGGCACCCAGGCCACCAGCCCGCGGTCATCGATGGCCAGACCCCAGGCGGAAAGGCCGGGCAACACCGGCCCGAGCAGCAGGTTCATGCCGAGGATCACGCTGAATACCAGTCGCCGCATCGCCGTCGTTCCGGTTTCATCATCCTGCCGTCATCGGCACATCGTCCACCGCTCCTCATCCCGAGTCCTTGAAGACGCACCGCGGGACGGTGATCGGCGAACGCGGAGAGCACCCAGACCAGACCCACTCGCCGGTGCCACACCGGTCCGGTACCCGCTCCTAGTACACCAACGCATACCCGAGAATATTGACGTTGACCTCGAGCGCGTTGGTGATCTCGTTGCCGCCGCAGCAACAGCAACCCTGCGCGTGGGCCGTGTCGTTGAGACCTTCCTGCGAGTACAGAACGCCCAGACGCCCGTGCACCATGATTCCCTCCAGCGGCTTCGGCAGACCCTGGTGGGCGGTGAGCGCGGCGATCTCGTACACGGTGTGGAACACCGGGTGCTTCATTTCCAGTACTTCCAGCGAGTCCTCCGGAAACACGCGGGCCAGTTCTGCCCGGAAGCAGCGATCCCATTCCGGCGATGAACAGCCCGCCGACGCCAACAGGAAACCGCCATTCACCACGAAGGTCCGCAGATTCGCCCGTTCATCATCGCCCAGCTCGAAGGAGCCTTCACCCGTCATGATCACCAGCGGGAAACCGAACAGCTCGTCGGAATCGAGCTTCACCGCGTGGAACCTGCGACTGGTCGAAATGACCGATTCCTTCTCCGCCTGAATCAGGAAGTGATCGGAGAAACACTTGCTGCTCCTGCTGCCCGCGTAGATGAGGTTGGCGACCTGCACGACGCTGTCCGACTCGCCGCCAACCTGCTTCGGCTCGAGAACCTGCGCCCGGGCGGCAGGCTGACTGGCCGCGGGACGGGTGGCTGACGACTCGACGACCACCGGCTGACCCGCGGTGGCCGGACGTGTCCCCGGTGCACCCGGAGCGGGCCCGCTGCCGGACGACTGGGCATAGGAAACCACCAGCCATCCGCCGCACAGACACAACCCCGTCGCCGCAAGGAAGACCGACCGGGACGACGCCCGGGCCTGCCGGGCACGCCGTCGGTTGGCGCTGTGCAATCCCATATCTCACCTCGATCTCAGAGCCGGCCGGCGGTCGGGCATTTCCTCGGCGATCCGCTCGAAGTACTGGCCCACCTTGCGCCGATACTGAACCGGCACCGCCAGGACACGATCGCCACCGGCCGAGAAGTCCATCCCCGGTATCTCACCGGGCAACGCCCTCGACTGACCCGAACTCTGCCCACCCATCTGCGTCGCATCCACCACCCGGCCACGCCGTGATACGCCCTGGGCGCCGCTGGCCACGGCCGACAAGTCTCCGTACATGCCCATGTCCTGCAGCAGGCTCCGTTGAACGCTGTAACCGCTGCCGGCCGCAGTCCCTTCCTGGCCCAGAGGCGACAACCCGGCCTGACTGAGAAGCTGCTCGATGGTGCTACCCATGCCGCTGGACAACGAGGGCCGGAACGTGAGACCCGTCCGGCCCAACTGGCCCATGCCCCGGCCGCGGACGATGAATTCGGCCATCGCCTCCCTCGCCTCGGTCGCCGCCCGATAGGCACAGACGCCAGAAAAGTCCAACAGGGCCGCCTGAACCTCCGACATCGCGGGCAATACTCGACTGGCACGGACGTCCTCAACGAACGCCGCGGCCGTCTCCCGCAGTTTACCGAGCCTCTCGTCACCAGGCAGCGCGGCCACGCGATCCTCGATATCACTCAGCAAACCGTGCAGAGCGTCGTGCAGCCGTCCCTGCTCGACCTCCAGATCGCGCATTCGCGCCCTCGTCGCGACGTCGGTCTCCCGCTCGTGGTCCTTGAGGGCCGCCAGGCACGTCGTCACCTCGCGCTGCCGTCCGTAGAGAGCGACGTACCGGGCCTCGTCTTCGATCAGCGGATAGACGGCCACCAGGTACTCCAGCGGTTCGGTCGCTTCGGTGTCGATCGTCCTGCAACCCGCGCCGCACTTGCCGGCGGCCTTCCTGATCGCCTCCATCGCCTGGGCCACGCCGATGCCGGGCTCGCCGGCCGTCGACTCCAGCTCGCCCATCGCCTCTGCCAGCTGCCCGGCGAGCTCCTCCAGCTTCGGATCGAGAAAGTGGTCCAGGTCATAGGGCAACTTCGTCTTGGCCGCCTTCCGGATCGCCTCGAGCGCCTCCCTGAATAGGCCCGCCAGCAACTTCAGCCTCGCACGTTCGGCCTCGCCAAGGTCACCACTGTACGGCAGAGCTTCCAGCTCTTTCCGCAGCTTCTCGATCTCGGCCAGCAGCGATTCCACTCTCCGGCCGACCTGCTGATACTTGGCGAGCATCACTTCCAATCCGCCCTGGATTACGACCAGTTGCTCGTAGTCCGCCTGGGCAACGATGCGTATCGTCGCAATGGTGCTCTCGCCGCCCTTGACGCCGTCAGGATCATTGTCCTCCACCCGGGCAGACAGCTTGATCTCGTCGCCCGGAACGAGGCCGTGCGACGCCAGGCGAAGCTCGACCGTATTCGACCATCGCGTCGGCGCGACGCCGGGCAGCGGCACATCCATGGGCAGCGGGCGGGAGTCGTTCAGACTCCGGAAGAGCTGTACACGCGAGATGCCGCAGTCATCCTCGGCAGTCAGCAGGAGCGGTATCACCGCCGTCGGCGTGGCCAGCGACTCGGCCGGCGGAGCTGCCATCCGAATGGCCGGCCGCTCGTCCGCCACCACCGTCACCGGCACCGTGAACGCCTGTGACGACGATTGGCCATCGGTATCGGTGACGCGTATCGCGAGCTGACCCGAGGATAGAAGGGTGACCACACCGCTCACTTCGTTCGGATCGGCGGTGCGATCCAGGCTCGCCGCCCGGGCCGTGGCCGCGCCGCCCGCCGAGGGCCCACTGACTGCGGCGCCGGCCGCACCAGCCGGGGTCGAGGCCGGCCCTGCCGAAGGGGTGATGAGATCAACCCATCCACCCGACAGCGGCCGATTGCTCTTCGCCCACACCTCGATCCGGGTCCCCGGAAGCCCGGTAAGGTCGCCCGGCGGCAACTCCCCGTCCTCGCTCGCCCGGTGGGAATAGGCGGGCGGCGTGACCCTGAATCGAACCGCTTCGAGCCGAGGCACCATCTGGATTCCGATGTCATACCGACGGCTCCGGGAACGGGCGGCACGCACGTAGTAGCGCCGAGAACTGGTCAGATTGGCGAGGGTCACACGCCACGAGCCGCTCGACTCGGGAAACATGGGCAAGACCTCGGCCTCGACCGAATCCGAGGCGAGCAGCACGAGCTCAACCCGTTCGGGAACGCCGCCCCGAGGGCGAACGCAGACCTCCAGGCCCTCGCCATAAACCACCCGCGTCGTGCCCGGCTGTACCTCAAACCAAAGGTGCGAATGCGGCGGATGATCACCATATGGATCGACAAACCGCAACCCCTGCGTGCGAGCCATCTGCGGCCACAGCAGACTCGCAGCGACGAGGCCGATGAGCAGCAACGCGAACAGCCCCGTGGGACGGCGCAACGGCCGCGACGGGACGGCCTCGACCGCCGATACCCGGCTCGCCAGCGCTGCGGCCCGATCCATCGCCATCTCCGCGAGCCCGGCAGTCAGTGCACCCGCCCCACCCGGGTCGCCCCAACCCCTGGCCCCGGTCCGCAACTCGGCCATGAGCTCCACACCAGTCAGAATCTCGCCACCCGCACCCGCCGTTGCATCCAGGCGACGAGCCAGCGAACAAGTCTCGCACCGACGCCGGACTGCCCCTCGAATTAGAACCACCACCGCTGCGGATAGCAGCAGGGTGAATACCCATGAGCCAACCCGCACAATCGGGGCGAGTTCGAGCACCAGATCAAGCCACGTCCACACCAGCAGCGAGGCAATCGCGGCGATCGCAGTCCAGACCGCTCCCGCACCCACCTCGACGGCCAGCAGGCGGCGCCGCAGTCTCTGCAAAGCCGCGGCCAGTGCTGAATGGGTCATGCCTCGTTCCTTCTCGATACGTCCACGGCCACCTCATACATCGTAGCACTCACCCTGCACTGCGTCCCTCCAGCGCCGATCACGAAACGCTCTCCCACCATCGGCCGGACAGTGACCGGTGACCAACGAGGAAAGCCGGGCGAGGCGCCCTCGCCGGGGCCACACCTCGAGAGACCTCGAGTGCAACCACCCGCACTAGATCAGACCGCTGGATCGCCGCAGGCGCCAACTCGTACCCCAGAGAACCAGGATCGCCAGCAGCACCCACCAGCGATCCCAGGCCGTCGTGCGGCGCACGGTCACCGCCCGGGTCAGACTCTGATCCGCCCGGAAACGGGTGACGACTTCGTCCGGGCTCGCCTCTGTCAGGACCGCTCCTCCGCTCAACTCCGCAACCCGGGCCATCAGCTCCGGCCGCGCCTTCAGATCCAGCGGCTCGTCGATCGGATCCGATACCACAAAGACCGTCTCCGACGCGGCCCGGCCCCCAGCCGCCCTGCCGGCTCGTATCCGGTAACCGCCCGGCAATAGCCTGCCGAACACCACCCTGAACACGTCCGGCTCGCCCTTGATCGCGACCGGCGTAAACGCGCGAGCCTCAGCCCGACCCTCGGCGAGCAGCTCAACGGTCGGGGCGGCCCCGGCGGAATCCCGAACACGCAGCAGCGCCGTGGCCACCTCCGCCGTCGTGTAACTCAGCTTCTCCGACCGGACGACCAGGCTCTCCCCTGGCAACAACCCCTCGCCGCAGGCAAGCCAGCGCAGCAGGTTGTGCCATAGGATACCGTAAAAACCTTCTTCATCCTGGTATGGGGGCGGAAGAAACGCCCACCGCCACATGCCCACCCCTTCGATCACCACCACCCGCCCGACACCGTAGGGCTGATAACTGATCGCCGGTCGCCCCCACACCTCCGCCCCCCCAGAAGCGGTGGCCAGGACCGAGGCCAGAGGCTTGGTCCGGGCAACCCGGGCAGCCGTCGCCAGGGCGGGCAGATCGGGCAGCCCGGCCGCATCCTCGCCCTCCCTACTACCCGACAGCCAGCCGAGATCCCGCCCCTGATCGGTCAATTGCAGGTGAAACCGCGCTTCACCCCCCGGCAGCCATTCAACCGGCAGCAGCTTCGCCAGCCGCTGGTTGACCTCGGCCACAGGACAACCACGCGAACACACCAACGCCCCTCCCTCCCGGGCAATCCAGTCACGCAGATTCTCCAGACCAGCCTCGCTGAAATACGGTTCCGCGTCACGCCCCACAACGACAACCTGGTACCCCTTCAACCCCTCCGGACCCCCCAGTACCGCGCCCCCGTCGCTCACCACCCGCCAGCTCCGCATCCGCGGAGCCGAAGCACCGTCCGCCGGTCCGGATGACGGCCCCAAACCCGCCGGTGGCCCCCCCAGCCTCGCCCGGTCGACCGAGACCACCTGCCACACGAAACGCTCGGGACTGAGCCGAACGACACTGTCCAGATCCACCAGCGGATCAGAGGCCAGCGATCGCACCAGGAACTTGCCGTCCCAGTAAGGCTTGCCCTCTATGAACAAAACCCGGATCGGCACGCTGACCACGCGAAGCAAACCGTGCCCGACGTTGTTCGCAGCCGTCGCCTCGCCCAGCAGGGGCTCAACCCGAACTTCATAGCGGTACAAGCCACTCTGCGGCCGGCTTACGTCAAAACCCACCACCTCCGGCTCCGAAGCGGCCAGCACAACCTCCTTCCGCTCGATCTCGGCCCCCTCCAGCCGCAGGGCAACCACGGTCCGCGCTCCGACCATGCCCCGCTGGCGAACCCGGGCGGCAAGCGTCACTCGCTGCTCCGCGAAAGCCAGCTCCTGGGGTGACAATAGCTCTACCGAGAGGTCCCGGACCTCCGCGTCGCCGCCGATCGTTCGGCAGTAGACCGGCACCGCCATGGCCTTGGCCCGCCGCGAACCGCCCAGAACCGCGTTCGCCCCCCCACCCGCGTTGTGAATGCCGTCACTGATCAGCACCATCGCCTGACCCTGCGGGCACTCCTCGTCCAGGCCCGAGTCCAAGGCAAGCACCAGGTCGGTCAAAGGTCCGTCGGCACGAGAAAACCCCCCGGCAGGAGCCTCGATCGGCATGACCCGATCCGCAAATGCCCGCACCCGCACATCAAATCCGCCGGCCAGCTCCCTGGCCAGTCGGGCGGCCAAAGCCACACCTTCGTCGTATCGGCTCTTGCCCCCCAATCCGTCCACCGTGGCCATGCTCGCCGAAGAATCCACCAGCACGGTCAGCAGCGGCTTGCCCTCGGGCGGCGGCACTTCTTCCACCCAAACCGGATTCAGCAGCAGGGCAAGAACCACACCCAAGCCCACGGCCATCATGGCCAGCATGCCAACCCATCGCCGCCAGCTCATCCCAGCCGGACGAGCCGACCCGTACCACCCCAGCACAACAACGCCCAGCGCCGCCAAGCCAAGCCAAAGCCAGCCGGAAAACAGCGGTTCCGTGCTCAACGTCACCATGTCACGTCCGCATCACCTTCAGAACCACCAGCTCGAGTAGCAGGCACCCGACACAGGCCGCCGCCAGCCACACCCAGATGAAATCACTCCCGTCATCCCCGTCCGCCGCCGAACACACCTCGATCTCGCCCGCCGTCGCCAAACCCTCCTTGATCGAGGTAACATCGAGACCGCGCAGATCGCTCTCCGCAGCCGGAATCACCGAGGCAAAGGCCAGACAAACCGTGTCGCCGCTCTCGATCCGAAACACGCCCGGCCCGCCGACGGCCGGAGAACGATAGGCCACGCCGTCACCCTCGGCCACGAGGCCTCCCGGTTCGGCTACCCCCGCCGGGGCGACCACCCGCAGGGCCCTCAACCCGGCTAACTCCACCGGCAGGACCACGGACGCCGGCTCACCACATAGCAGATCGTGACCCTCGCTCCGGCCACCCACCAGCCAGGCCGCCAACTCCTGTAGCAACGGCACGAACACCGGCGAGACCGGCAGATTCGTGGCCGCCAGGTCCACGTTCAGAACCGCCAGACACGAGTCCCCCCGACTCGCAACCGCCAGAAACGCCGATCCATCGTCGTAAAGCGCCCACACGTCCTCGGCCAGCCCACCCTCGATCACCCGTGTGTCCAGACCGCCCGAGAACCGCAAAGGGGCGATCGCAACCCGAACATCGTCCCCGTAAAGACTGAACACGGCCGAATCGCGGCGCACGTCCGCCAGTCTCAGATCCCGACGCGGACGGCCGGCGGTCGGCGGCAGAAACTCGACCGGCATGCGCAGGCCTTCCCCAACCGCCTCAACCAGCAGCTTTAGGTTGGCGGCATCCACGGCCTCGGCCGCCACGTACACCAGCGATCGGCCGCGGCGGATGTGCGACGCCAGCAGCTCGACGGCATTGCCGGCCAACCGCCCCGGATGGGCAACAACGGCCAGATCGGCCCGGGCAATGCTCTCCGGCTCAAGCTCCACGGGATCAATCCGAACCACGCGTTCGCCGTCAGCACTCTGGCCCCCTCGGCTGGGAACAAGAGCTCGCTCCAGGTAATAGCTGGCCGTCGCATTCACGACGTTCCGCTGGCGAGTCACCAGGGCGTAGATCGTCGGAGCGCGAACGGCAAGCACAAACGGCCGGATGTCGTCGGCCGGCAGGGCGTCGTCGATCCCGACCAGCCGGACCTCACCCCCCTGCCAGCCGTCTGCAGCCGGTACCACCCGGCTCGACAGCACCGTTCGGCCGAACGCCGGGCACGAACCCGACGCCCGACCGGTCACGCCCGCAACCGTGATGTCCGCCTGAACCTGGCGCGGCGCGGGCGAGAAATTGCCTACCTCGACATCGACCTTGATCTCCGCCCCGCGCTCCACCCGCCCCGAACTGCTCACCCCCAGCACCGCCAGGTTGCCCAGCACCCTCGCCGGCCCGACCGACTCCATCCGAATCAGCGTATCCGCGGGTAACAGCCGAAGATCCGCCTCCGCCCAACTGGTCTTCTGGAAATCACTGACCACCACGAGCTCACGCCGCGGAACACCGCCTTCCGCAACTTGGCCAAGCATCTGAGCGGCCATGACCAGCGCCGCCTGGATATTCAGCCTTTCCGGGCGGGGCCGAGTCCCGGCCAGCGCGTCCCGCAAGGCGACCACGTTGGCCGACGGCCGCTCAAAGACCGCCTCCGGCCGAGCGCCGGCCAGAATCAGATTCACCCGCAAGCCCTCGGCGTACGCCAGGTACTTCGCCGCCAGCGAACGAGCCCTCTCGAAAACCTCGAGGCTCCGCTCCCGGGCCGACATGCTCTCGCTCACATCCAGGATCACGACTCGCTGCCTGTGACCACCCCAATCGGAGGTATCAAGAGTCGTCGACCTTGGACCCCAAAGGGGCCGAGCCATGGCCGCGGCCAGCAGCACCACCGCCATCACCCGAAGGCCCAGAACAAGACCGTCACGAAGCCGGTGAGCCGCTCGCCGCTGGCCCATCGCGTCGCGAATGAAACGCAGCCCCGAAAACGGCAGCCGGACCGGGCGCGGCCGGGCCAGCCAGTGAATCAACACCGGCAGCCCGACCGCCAGCACACCCAACACCACCGCCCACGGATGAAGCACCACCAGCGCTCCTCGCCCAGAGCCGCCCGCCATGGGCAGGACACCACCGGCCGTCGGCCGGCCATCCGACTCGAAAAACGCCCGCCCCACGCCTCACCAGGCAGACCTACAAGCTTCGCTCCACCAGGAACCCGCCCAGCGTCTGAAGATACGGCACCGCGGTCGAAACCCACCGGTAATCACAACCCGCCGCCAGGGCCAGCGTGCGAACCGCCCCCGCATAGGCCGCAAAACGCTCCTCGTACAACCCGCGTATCTCCGCCGGCGAGCAGTCCACCTGGCCCTCATCCTCCAGCCCGACGAACCGATACGCCAAACCCTCCGGCAGCCTCTCTTCGTCTGGATCAACCAGATGAAGAATCACAACCTCCCAGTGCCGATGCCGGAACAGCCGGACCGAGGCGAAGACCCGCTCGAGATCGTCCACCAGAAAATCACTCATCACCACCAGGACACCCCGGGACACCACACGGCCGAACAGCTCCCGCAAACCCGTGGCCAGATCAGTCACCGGACGCGTCTCGATTCCCTCGATCGCTCGCTGAATCCCGGCTGCGTGAGCCGGAGTCGAACCCGGAGGCACGTGGGCCTCCAGACCCTCTGCCAGGAGGGCCAAACCGGCTTGATCCTGCTGACGGGTGATAACGTGACTCAACGCCGTCGCCAGGTATTGGGCATATTCCAGCTTCGAACCGCGCACACCACCCGCGCCCCGGCCGGCAAAACGCATCGACCCACTGGCATCAATGGCCAGCGTGCACGCCAGATTGGTCTCATCCCGGTACAGCCGCAAGTACGCCCGGCCGGTCCGGGCCAAGACCTTCCAGTCCAGCCGACGGAGATCCTCACCCTCGACGTACTCACGGAAATCGACGAACTCGCCCGCCCCACCCTGCCGGCGGGAAGAGTGACGGCCACTGTAGCTGCCTTCAATCCGGTGCCGGGTCGAAAACCGAAGATGATCCAGGCAAGCCAGGGCTCGCAAGTCCAGAAATCGACCCGCCCGTGTTGCCCGAATGCCGTCCATACCGCCACCCCAGACGTATGTCCGCGAGTCCACCCCGGCCAAAGCCGCACGATCAAGGCCACCCGCCCCGAGGCCAATGCCCTCAACGAGAACCTTCGGCCTGCGGCACGACCACCCCCAGCAGATGCCTGACAATGTCCTCCGTCACCACACCGTCACCCACCGCTCGATGGTTCACAATGATCCGATGGCGAAGCACCGGGAGCGCTACCGCCTGCACATCCTCAACCGTCGGAGCAGTCCGGCCCATCAACAGCGCCCGGGCCTTGCTCGCCCAGATCAGATTTTGCGAGCCGCGCGGACCCGCACCCCACGCCACGTAACCCTTCACGAAACCATCAGCGCGCGGATCCGTCGGCCGGCTCGCCCCACACAAGCCCACGGAGTAGCCGGCCACACCCGCCGATACCGGCACCGCCCAGACCAGATCCCGCAGCCCAAGAAACGCCGCCCGGTCCAGGATCGGCGTCGGTAGCCCCGGCTGCCCCCCCGTGGTCTTCATCACAATGGCCACTTCCTGATCCGGCAGCGGATAGTCGATGCGAATCTCCATCATGAACCGATCAAGCTGGGCCTCCGGAAGAGGGTAAGTCCCTTCCTGCTCGATCGGATTCTGAGTCGCCACAACCAGGAACGGCTCCTCCAGACCATAGGTCTTGCCCCCCACGGTGACGTGCTTCTCGGCCATGGCTTCCAGCAATGCCGACTGAGTCTTCGGCGCCGCCCGGTTGATCTCATCCGCCAGAACCAGATTGGCGAACACCGGACCCGGCCGAAAAACCATCGACGGCGTACCCCCCTGACTCTCACGCCCCAAAAGCTCATAGCCGGTGATGTCCGCAGGCATGAGGTCCGGAGTAAACTGGACGCGAGCGAACTTCCAGTCGAACGTCGCCGCCAGAGCCTTCACCATCAGCGTCTTGGCCAGGCCTGGAACGCCGACCAGCAAGGCGTGAGAGCCGGTCAACGCACATGTCAACAGCAGATCGACCGTCCTCTCCTGACCGACCACTACTTGATGCAGACTGCCCCGGATGGCCTGGACCTGACGGCTGAACGCCTCCACTCGCCCACGGGCGGCCTCAACTCCTGCGCCCTCGATGTGCATCGGCCATATCCCTTCTCAGGAAGCCTCACTGTCAACCATCGCGACACAACGGAAGCCCAGCTCCGCGGTCGGCGCCAGCCAACGCACCCCCCACACCAGACACCGCCCCCGGATCCAGACCACGAGCATACCAGATAACCGCCCCACACAGTATCTCACCCGAGCCTCACAGATCGTAGGCTGCTGCTGCAAAGACACACCCACCCCGCAGGCAATGCCTCGATCCCGGAATCGCCCCCGCCGCCGCCTCGAAAACCTGCAACTGCCAGCCGGATCTCGGCTTCCGGCCCGCGCGCAGATCTCGACAAACCTCTTCCTCAGCACGGCGGTATCCGACCCCAGCATGGATCGCACCTCCACCGAAGCGCCCGCCGCCTTGGCATCGGGGCCTGCCAGGGGTACGGTACACGCACCATCCGGCTGGAGCGACCCCTGACCGTCAGCCGCGGTCGGCGCGTCCTTGAGCCACTCCCAGCCGCTTCGAACGCGGCCGGGCCGGCGGACTTGTGCCCAGCATGCAAAAGTGGTCCAATCCGCCGGTCGGGCTGAGCACAGGTGTAGCGAGATCGTTCCATGGAGGACCGTCATTCAGACTTGCCTTGGCCGTCGCTGGCCATGGACGGCAAGGACATTCCCTGGAACGACCTTCACGCCCTGGCCAACGCCGCCGTCTCCTCCGATGAGGTCCGCCTCGAATTGCTCCGCCGCGGAACGGAAAAACTCGACTACGTCGAAGGCGCGGGAGAACGCGAGCTGCCGGATCTGACCGTCCTGGGCGTTCTCGCGGTCATCGCCCTCGGCGCCGAGCGCTTCACCGAACCCGCCAGGCAAGACCTCGCCCGGCAACTCCTCGAATGGCTCAACGACGCCGGCGATATCGATGACGACGCCATGATGGAGGTCATCGTCCAGACCACCGGCCGCCTCGGACCCGCCATCCTCGAACCTCTCATGCAGGCCATCGAGAGCCAGGGCACTCGGCTGCAATGCTGGTTCCACGCTTTCCATCTCTTGGATGTCGCCGAACAGGCCAATCCACAAACACGAGCCTCGGTCATCCGATTCTGCCGCAACATGCTCCGCCAGCTCTTCACCCGCCCTCATACGGAGACCGACCTCGCCGGACCGGCCGGTGTACTGAGCGACCTGGGCGACCGGGACTCCCTCCCGTTTCTCCGCGAGGTGCTCCGTCGCACCGACAATCCGGACATCGCCGACGTGATCGAGCAGCTTGAAGGCAAGGCCGAGCCGCTCCCCGAAGACCTCGTCAAGTCATGGATCACCCCGGTGAAAAAGTGGCTGCCCGAGTCCTGGGAATCCTGGCGCGACTGGTGGAAGACCGAATTGCCCGACTTGCTCCAGGATTGGGAGGACGCCGAGGAAAACGAGATTGGCGACGGCTTCGAAGACGAAGAGGAAGACGACCAGGACGAGGAGGAATTCGACCCCCTCCCCGATGACGCTCCGCCCCCCTCGCCAATCCGCGGTTCGCAGCCGAAAATCGGCCGGAACGACCCGTGTCCCTGTGGAAGCGGAAAGAAGTACAAGAAATGCTGCGGGCGGCTCGCCTGAAAGGACCTACATGACCGCAACCCTCATCGATGGCAACCAGCTGGCGGAGACGATCCGCGCGGAGGTGCGCCGCCAGACAACGGCCCTCGCCACCCAAGGCCGCAGGCTCAAGCTCGCCACCCTGCTCGTCGGCGAGCCCGCCGCCAGCCTGGTCTATGCCCGCTCCCAGGAAAAACAATGCGAGGCCATGGGCATCGACTATCTGCTCAGCCGCCTGCCCGCCGATTGCGATGCGAGTTGCGTCGCCGACCGCATCCAGCAGTTCAACCAGGACCCCGGCATCACCGGCATCATGCTCCACCTCCCCCTCCCCCCCTGGATCGATGTCCACGATATGCAGTACCGCATCGACCCCTACAAGGACGTCGAGGGCGTCAACCCCGCCAACATCGGACTGGTCTTCTACGGCCAGCCGATCATCGCTCCCTGCACCGCCCTCGCGGTCGTCGAGCTGGTCCAGACCCGGAACATGCCCCTCCGCGGCATCCACGCCGTCGTCGTCGGACAAGGCGCCATCGTCGGCCGCCCAATCAGCGTCCTCCTCGCTCAGAAGGACGCAACCGTCACCGCCTGCAACGAACACACCCCCGACCTGGCCGAGTACACCCGCAGGGCCGATCTCCTCGTCGTAGCCGCGGGAAAGGCCGGCCTCATCACCGTCGATCACGTCAAGCCCGGCGCCGTGGTCATCGACGTCGGCATCAATCGAGTCAAGGGCAGCGATATCAACGGCAACGAGGTGTCGCGAACCGTCGGCGACGTCGACTTCAGAGCCGTCCGCGAAGTGGCCGGCGCCATCACCCCCGTCCCCGGCGGCGTCGGGCCGGTCACCGTCGCCATGCTCATGCGCAATACCGTCGAGGCAGCCCGTAAACAGGCTGCCCGCAAGACCTGAACGCCAGGACCACCGCCCACCGACACCCCGCCCACAACACCCCCCGGCAGGCCCCCCTCGAACTACACGCTCCGCCCAGCCGAAGGCGCCGACTCGATCGCTTCCGCCTTCACCACCGGCCCGGGTCGGACACGCCTCGGCCGTCGCTTCGGCTTGGCCGCCTCGGCGGCCAGCGCGTCCGGGTGCATCGGCTCCGCCAGGGCGGTCTTCGCCCCCGAGAGCGCCGCCGCACCCGCAGTCACCGGGGCCACCGGCGACGGAACCACAACCACCGGTACCGCCGCCTCAGGAACCTCCGCCTGGGGTCCGCCAGCCGCGCACTCCTGCTCGGCGATCGCTGCCCTCGATGGCTGAATCCCACCGCTCGACGCCACAGACAGAACCGACCCCGCCTTCGCCTTCTGGTCGGCGGCCGGCAACACCACCCCCGAAGGCGCCGGATCACCCGCCCCCCCCACCTTGCCGTCGATCTCGGCGGCCAGCTCCTCGTAGTCCTTGGCTCCGTTGCTGTCCGGCGCATAGTCAAAAATGCTCTGCCCGTGGCTGGGAGCCTCCGCCAGCTTGATGTTCCGGCGAATCACACTCTTGTACAATCGGGCCGAAGACCAAGGCATGTTCCCCGACTTCGCCGAGTCCAGAAAGGACCTCACGTCGTCCACCACCTCGGCCGCCAGCTTGGTCCCGGCTTCGTACATGCAGATCACCACCCCGCCCACCTTCAAGCCCGCGTTGATCCGCCTGCCCACCAGCAGCACGGTTTCGAGCAGCTTGCTCAAACCCTGCAAGGCCAGGTAGTGCGGCTGAAGCGGAATCACCACCTCCTGGGCCGCACACAGGCCGTTGAGCGTCAACACACCCAGCGACGGCGGGCAGTCAATCAGAACGTAATCGTACTTGCTCGTCTTCGGGTCCCTGTCCAGCCCGACATGTTGGTCCAGCAGGTCGCGCAGAATCACCTCACGCCCCACAACGCTCACCAGCTCAACCTCCGCGGCCGCTAAATCAATGCTCGACCCGACCACCCACAAGTTGTTGGCCACCTTCACCCGGCACTTGGCGATCGAGGTCGACCCGGCGAGCAGCTCATAAGTGCCCGGACGATTGGCAGCGGGATCCACACCCAGGTGAAGGCTGAGGTGGCTCTGCGGATCCAGATCGATGACCAGAACACGATGCCCGGCCCGGGCCAGGGCCGCCGCAACGTTCGCCGTGGTCGTCGTCTTGCCCACACCGCCCTTCTGATTGAGCACCGCAATGCGTCGCATCGGACCTCCTCCCCGACCGGCGCCAGCGGCCCCGGCAGGCTGCTCTTCATCCCCCACCCTCATGGAAAGCGGCGTCATTATATGAAAAGAGCACCACTCAGGCCAAACCGCACCCACCCCCCGTCACCCCGCACCAACAAAACCGCGGAATGACCGAGGCGAGGCGGCCGATCCCCCGACCCGGCCGCTCTCGCCATCCGTCATCCCGCGCGAATCACCCACCCTCGGCCGTCACCAGCCGATCACGTGAACGTCGTCCGCACCGCGTACTGCCAGTACCCGTAAGCCATGCGGTACCGGGCCCGCACCCCAAACAGCAGCTTCTCGCGCTTGAACCCCTCCTCGCTCTCCTCCGCCAGGGCCCCGAACTCGACCGGCTCGCGATCCTGAAAAATGAACGGCCGGACCACGCCATCCGTCTTGAGCAGGTACCACACCGTGGCCGATGTCAGCCAGGGCAGGGCAATCACCCGAGCCGCACCGGCCATGACGTTCGAGGTCTGATTGATCACCGTCGCGCTCACCGCCTCCATCGCCGTGAACAGCATCGGCGGCGGAACCACGCATACCATCCCGTTCATGCCCACCGGCAACGGCTCGCCCTGATCATCCTTGAACGACAGCATGGCCGCGATCGCCTGCCTCAGCGCACCTTTGAACTCGTCGGTCGTCGGTAGATTGTCGCCGGCCGCCGCGGCGTAGGTCACATCATTGTCCTGCACCCCTGATCCTCCCGAGATGTGACTGCCACTGAAAAATGGTACCCCGTCGTAGCCGTGAAACCCCGCACCCGCACCGTTGGTCAGCAGCCGCCCGATCAGGAAATCCTTGTGCGTCGCCGCCCGCTGGGCCAGCTCGCCAATCCGCACCCGGATCTGCCCGGTCTGGTCATCGGCGATCTCGTCACGGTCCACTTCAATCGTGGCCTCGTACTTGAGATTCTCCACCGAGTATCGCTCCGTCCGAAGCCCCTTGGCCAGCCGGCCGTTGCCCCACTCCCGCATCCGCGGAACCGTCCCCAGCCAGCGATACGTCTCCGCGTCCGAGCTGGACGCAATTCGCGTCGCCAGATCACGGTAATGCACCACCGTCTTCTCGAAGCGATCGAAAAACTCGCTCCGAAGCCCCTTGGTCAGCAAGCCCGTGTTGATCACCGCCATGTGTGACGTCCTTTCATGTTTCCTGGCCGATCAGCCGTCCGCAGCCGAAGATGCCCACCGTGTTCCGACCGTCAGCCGCCCACGGCCTCCTCGCTCCACGCCCCGCCCTCGATCTCCAACGGCTTCAGGCGATCTTCTTCGCCACCACCGCCCAACCCGTCCCATCGCAGAAAACGGTCACCGAGTCGCCGTTCGCGTCCATCTCGGCCTGCGTCGTCGCTCCGTCGATCAGCTCGCCGCCACTCGGATCGATGGTCAAGAGGCCGGAGGCTCCACTCTTGATGAAAGTACACCAGGCCCCAGCACCCGCCGCGGCGGCCGCAGGCAAGACCAGCAGCCCCGCCGTCGTACCGGTCACGATGATCATGCCTCCCAGGTCCCCAGCCCCGACCACCATGCTCGCGGCACTCGCCTTGGTCACCACCTTGTGCTTGATGCCCGCCGAAACCAGCTCGCCGGTCATCGCTCCGCCCGCCAGCGGCGTCGGCGTGGTCTGAATCCGCAGCACGATCAAGTTGCTGCCGCATACCTCCAGCTGGAAACCAACAAAACTGTTCCCCGCGGCCGTCACCGTGAGGGTGTTGTCCGCAGAGGCATAAACCGCCGAACGGTTGCCCGCCCGCGAGGCGCCCGCCAACACGTGCTCAAAATCCCCCATCGTGAACACCCGAACCACCCGCCCGCCGTCGCCGCCCGACGCGTTGTCCATCTCCTCATAGGCAATCCCGGCGAAAGAATCACCCGCCAGAAGCGGCCGGACGTGCCCGTTGTTCCACCCCAGAAACGCACCCTTGTAGATGCGAGCACCCGCCCGCACCGGCAGGGCGCGCAGCTCCTGGTCCACGTACCGATCCAAGTCCCGATTGGCCGTCAAAGCCATCTCCCAAAACCTCCTTCTGCCTGACCACGACGAGCAGCGCCCGCCATCCCATTCGTCCCCCTCTTCCCCACCACTCACCGATCGCCGGAACCCGTACCTCCAAAAGCATCTCTCAACGCCTCACCCACCCAGGCCTCCTCGCTGGTCAGCAACGCCAGGCTCGGATCCGACCGAAACACGGCCCGCGCCGAGGCTGCGATCGCTTCCCGATCCCGCCCCCATTCCACTTTCGATCGCGGCCCATCGGTCCGGCCGGGAACCACCACCTGCGGCGCTGTCGCCAGCCACCCCTCAAAACCCGCCGGATCCCTCATCGCCAGCGACATCGCCCACTCACGCTGCGCCGGAACCAGACGACCACTCCGCATCGCCCCCAGAACCCGCTCACCGGCCTCACGCAGTAAGGACTCCCTCGCCAGCTGACGCAGCCGCTCCTCGGCCGCAACCAGAACCGCCTCCACCTCACTGTCCGAAGCCAGTCCAAGCTGAACCCGAAGACCAGCCAGACTCGCCTCCGCACGGTTCACGATCGGCCGCATCCCCGCGATCGCCGGCTTGTTCGTCAGGGCCGCCGAATGCAGGGCGACAACCCGCCGGTCAGCCTTCCGGACCAGAACCACCGGCGAGAGGTAACGATACTCCTTGGCAGCCAGCTTCTCACGCCCCCCCGCCGTCCATTCCACCTCCGCAAATAGGCCCGCCAAAACCTCACCACCCTCACCCGGCGGCACCGCGCCAAGAGCCCGAATCCACCCCGCCGCCGGCGCCTGACCGCTCGGAGAGGAGTACGCCCCACCCAGGCTCTGATGCTCGTAATCGATGGGCACCTCCGTCCCGTGAGCCGTGAACGCCGCAATCACTTCCCGTGCCGACAGCTCGTCGACCACAAAACGACCATTCGCCGACGTGACTTCACCCCACGGAACGAGCAACACCCGCCCAGGTACCCCATCCACACCCACCACCGCGGCCGCCACCAGACAACGCTCCGAACCCTGGACCGCAACCGGCCCGCCACCCACCACGCCACCACTCGGGTCCATGCATCCACCTCCGTACCCCACCGGAACCTGAACCACCGGACTCGGGCCAGGAGCCCACGCCTCTCCTCGGCCTCTCCGAGAATACCAAACCAGCCGTCCCGGAGATGCACCCGGCACCGGACCAGAACCCGACGCCACGCCATCGGCCTCAGGCCCGGCCGCCCTGAGAAAACCCGGTGATTCCAACCAGATGAATGCAACGCAGATCACGCTCGGCAGGATCACGACACCGCGGGAACGATACCCGGCCAAGACCCCAAAGAGTACCATGGCCAGGCGCGAACGCGGATCCGTGGCAGGATCAGACCAACTCCGGCCAGATACCTCGATCACTCTCGCCGGTCACTGGCGCAGCGGCGTACGCCTCTGGAACGCCTCGATCTCGGCCAGCGGAACAATCCCGGTTGAGGCACCGGGAGCCTGAATGCAGTGCGCGGCCGTCGCATTGCCCAGCAGAGCAGCATCAGTCATGGCCTTTCCCTTCGACAGGCCGGCCAGAAAACCGGCACACCAACTGTCTCCGGCTCCGGTCGTGTCAACCACTCGATCGACCACGTAGGCGGAAACGTGCGCCTCCTGACCGCCGGCATCGCGACAGAATACGCCGTCCTTGTCCAGCTTGATCACCACGTTCCTGCAGCCCCGGGCCTGGAACAGGCGGGCAATCTCCGACGGCTGGGTGAGCCCGCTGATCGCCCGGGCTTCCGGCTGCGACGGAATGAAGTAGTCGAGGTGCGGAAGGCACGGAAAGATGTTGTCGCGCCAGACCTGGGTCGAGGCAGTGTCCAGGTACACCGTGTCCAGCAGGGTCCGCACCCCCGACCGCTGAGCCTCCGCAAGCAGCCGCGCCGTCTGCGGTCCGTCAAACGCCTTCATCACCATCGTCCCGGTCACGAAGCAGTACTTGCCCTTGCGGACGATGTCCATGTTGATGTCGTCGTAGCAGAGCGTGCCGTTGGCTCCCATGGTGTGGAAAAAACTCCGCTGCCCGCTCGATAGAACGCACACAAACGTGTACGGCGTGTGGATTCCGCTGCCCCGGATCACCCCGGCGGTGTTCACCCCGTAGCGCTTCGCCTCGCTGACCACAAAATCCCCCAGCGCATCATTCCCAACCTTGACGATGATATCGCAGGCAATCCCCATCTTGCCCAATGCAATCGAACAGTTGGTCGCGTTCCCGCCCGTGGTCAACGTCAGCTTGTCGAACAGCCGTAGACCGCCGGGAGGAGGATAATCGTCCACCGTCTGGCCGATCGCATCTACCGTGCAGATCCCAATATTGACGATGTCACTCATGTCCAGGCACCTCGAACAACGTCGCGTAAGGAGAGCCGTCCTCGCTCAGCTTGAACACTCTGACCTCCTTCATTCCGGCGGCCATCAGCCGCTGGATCAGGGCATCGTCCAGCCCGCTGTCCAGCCCGTAGGTCCCGTCCAGACGCCCCAGCTCCGCCCAGTGAGCCAGGACGTGCGTGCACCCCTCTTGCCGAAGCCAGTCCAGAAGCTCCTCGTCGTCCGGAATCTCCCGCGCCGCCTGAGCCAGCGGGTGGTGGTTGAACACCACCGCATAGTCACACCGCCGCCGCAGATAAAACGTCCTCGCCTCCCCAATCAGCATGACCTTGGCCCCCGCGTCCAGACCGTTGATCGCCCCCACCTCCTGCATCGACGGCCACAGGCCCTTCACGAACCACTCGAGCTTGTCATAGGCTTGGATCGGCTCGTGACTCGGACCCAAACGCGTGTGAACGTAAAACAGCCCGCCGATCGCGTAGAAATTCCAGCCCGCACCCAGCACCAGAACGACCGCCAGCAGAACCCGCCCCAGACCGGACACCGGACGTTCCAGCAGCCGCGCCGCCAGCAAGACCAACGGCAACAGCAGCACAACGGCAAACCGCGCAAACAAATGGGTCGCCCCAAGCCACAGGACAAACTGCACCCCCAGCATCACCGCCAGCCCCACGGTCCACCGGTCACGCCGAACCAACGCCCCCCACGTGGCCAGCAGAATCAACACCGGCCCAATCCGCTCGTCCGCCACCGTCCGCTCCACAACCCGTGCCACCATTGGAACCGACGAACGCTCCGCCTCCGCCGACCCGTGGGCCCGCTGCCAACGCTTCTCCAGATCCGCATCCCACACCCCCGCCCGGCTGCCGAAAACCGAGTACCCCAACGGGTAAACCGGGTTGCCGGTGTTGATTGCGTTCCGAATCAGCCACGGCGAAAACACCACCGCCGACACCAGCCCCAACAGGACAACATGCCCCAGCTTCTTCCACCAAACCGCCACCTCAAACACCACCAGCACTGCCAGCGGAACCGCAATCAGAACCACCGCCGTGTACTTGAAGCCGCAGGCCAGCCCCGTCAGCATCCCCGCCAGCAAAAACCATCGCCAGGAGGCAACCCGGGCCCCCGATCCGCTTCCAGCCCCGAAGCTCGCCGCACCCGCAAATGACCCGCCCACCGCCGCCGCCTCCCCACCCGCCACCCCGGTCGTCATCATGGCCCGCAACATCGCCCCCAACGCACACATGCCCATGGCCAACATGCCTATCTCAACGTACGCAATCCCCGCCAGGTACATGATCCAGGGCGTCACCCCCGCCAGCACACCGGCCAGCATCCCCGCCCGCGGCGAGAACGCCCGACCCGCCAACCACGCCGCCGCAAGCCACAGAACCGCCAGAGCAACGTTCACAAACTGGGCCGCAAACGCCGCATGAATCGCATCGCCCCGCAACGCCATCATCAGCAGGGCCAGCATCTCGTAACTCAACGGAAAACCACTGTACACGTTGTTCGGCAGAAAGGTGATCCGACCAAGGTCATGGAAGGCCTTCGGAACGGCCAGATGATACTCCAGAATGTCGTACGCGTTCCCCTCCTCACGCCAGAGAACCCCCGGCGGCAAACACACCGCCAGAAGCGTCAGAGCCAGAAACGGTACCACCAACAACCACAGCCAGAGCATCCGATCGCCTGGTCGGCGAACACCCGCCCTCGCCGCTTCGTCCCGGGCCCGCACACTGGCCGCAGACAAATCCCGGACATCAACCGCCAGCCGAATCAGCCCCGCCAAGCCGACAACACCCACCAGCAGGACAGCATTCCCTCGACTCAGCAGCCCCAGACAACCCAGCCCCAGAACCGCCAGAGCCAGAAAACCAACCCCCAACCCAGCCCCCAGAATCACCCGCTCATGCCAGGGCCGACCACCCAGCCCCAACAGCCAAATCAGCCATCCACCCGCCAAACCCGCCCCCGCCAGAACCGCCGTCGCCTTCATCCCCTCAATCAAGACCACCGCAAAGGCCACTACCGACTCAACTCCCACCAGGACAAACGGCGCAACCAGCACAACCGCCGCCACCACCCCGGGACGACTCAACACCAGACCGCGCCCCGACTTCGATCCACACCCCTCAGGAGTAGTGTCCGTTGTGACCACGCGGACAGGTTACCCGCCCGAAAGCCCACAGAAAAGAGAATCCCACCGCTCTGGCCCCCCTCGGGCCACCAACCGCATGCCCTTCCACCAAACGAGCCGCACCCAAATACCGGCACCCTGCGCCACCCCAGAGGCCATCGCCGAAACGACATACGCACCGACTTGCGCGCAGGACCCACTGGGCGTATAATGCCCCCGCGCGCGCCGCGCCTTGGAAAGGGCCTCAAACGAATGGGCGATATCAACCCCCCCGCACAGCCGATCGCCGAACCTCAGGAGTCAACCTCATTGTGGGGCGCCAAGTTCGCCCCCCGAGGCCTGCTCCGCGATGGGCTCATCATCGCCAGCCTCATCCTGGCGGACATGAAGCCCTCCTGGCTCATCGCCGGCCTGGCGGTGTTCATCCTTGGAGCCCTGCTCCATTTCTGGAGCAAGGGATGCCTGGTCCGCAACCAGGTCGTCACCCAGGTCGGCCCGTACCGCCTCGTTCGCCACCCCTTCTACCTGGCCAATTTCATCATCGACCTTGGAATCTGCCTCCTCTCCGGCAGCCCCTGGGTCACCGCCCTATACCTGCCCGCCTTCCTCTTGACCTACATCCCCGTGATCCGCCGTGAAGAAAGCTACCTGCGCTCCCAGCACGGGCCGGCCTACGACGCTTACGCCCGCGAAGTACCCATGCTCATCCCCTGGAAGATCGGCCGCCTCTTCGGGCCTCTGGACTCGACCTGGAACAACATCCGCCGCGAGAACGAGATCCCCCGCCTGATGCGGATCCTCGCCGTGCCCTGCTACATCCTGGCCGCGGACATGATCCTGCACCACGACCTGCTCGGCCGCTTCTCCCTGCCCGTGCTCCTGGGCGCGGTGGCCGCCGCGGTCTTCTTCAACGTCGGCAGTATCGTCGTGCGAAAAGCCTGGCGCATCCGGGCAACTGAGATCTTCTCCCTGGACGCCTGACCATCACCGGAACTCGATCGTCCCGAATGACTTGGGCGTGTGAAAGTCCGTCCGAGGACTGTCCAGGTACGACCAGGTCAGCCAGTGCGGGTGCGAGGTCAGGTCCGCGCACTTGTAGAAATTCGCCCGCCAGACCACACCCGGAGCCGGCTTCTTCACGCCAGGATAGTACTTCGACAGGATGGACACCGGCAGCCGGTACTCGATTGTCCACGTCGTCGGCTTCTCGATCTCCGGATCCACCCGCTTGGGCAGCGAATGAGCAACCTCCATCTTCGCGATGTCCGCCGCGTCGATCGGCGAACCTTGCCGCGGAACCACCGCAAAGTGGAAGAGCATCGTCCCGCCACAGTTCATCTCCAGGTTGAAATACCCGCCGTCAACCTCGGCATCCGGCGTGAAGAAAAACTCGGCACAACTGTCCTTGTAGACCGGACCCTGGTTCTCGGTGGCCACCGCCTTGACGTACCGGTCCACGACCCGCCAGATGACGTACACATGCTCGTCGTCATAGCCCAGCTTGGCCTGAACCTTGGGCATGTGCTCCGGCTGCTTGCCCACATAGTAGCCCAGTTCCAGTGGCTTGGTCTCCCGCCAGACGGGCTTGTCCCAGTTGGCGTCAATCACGATGGGTTCCTGGAGCCGATTGACCTGGTAGTGCATACGTCGCTCTCCACTCGATCCTTTCCTCGGCGCGGCCGCGCAACCCGCCAGCGAGGCCGCCACCACACACACACCCAATCCGATAACCACCTTCCTGCTGAGCATGACATCACCACCTCTTCACTGAAGCACCCACCTGCCTGAATCCGGTCCCGCTCGAAAGCGGCTTACCTCTTCCCCCGCGAACGCTGCTGGCCAAAAAACTCCCGCAGCAAATCGCCACATTCCGGCCCCAGCACGCCGCGCTCCACCGCAACCCGATGGTTGAGCCGGCCTTCCTCGACAATGTCATACACCGACCCGCAGGCCCCCGCCTTGGGATCGTCCGCCCCGTAGACCAGCCGCCTAATCCGGGCAAGAACAATCGCTCCGGCACACATCACGCACGGCTCAAGCGTCACGTACAGCACACACCCCTCCAAACGCCAGGCCTTCATCGCGTCGGACGCGGCAGTCAGGGCGATCATCTCCGCGTGCGCAGTCGGATCCTTGAGCAGCTCCCGCTGGTTGCGGCCCCGGCCGATCACCTTCCCCTGGTGAACAACCACCGCCCCGACCGGCACGTCCTCGCTGCCCAACGCCGCCTCGGCCTCGGCCATCGCCTGCCGCATCATCCGCTCGTCAAATTCCCGCTGCTGAGCGCCGCCCACGCCTGTACCCCAAGAACCCTTCGCCCGCTCGTGACCCTCGCCAGTCCTCACCGCGGCCCAATCGACCTCAAGGAACAAATGCCCGCTCGCCCTGGATGCCGGCCACAATGTCCCGGGCCTTCTCGACGTTGGCCCGCGCACCTCGCCACACCAGCCATACCGAGCCTTCAGCACCCCCGATCCCGCCTGAGCCGGCTTCGAATGCCTCCACGTCGGCAAGGATCTTCAACGCCTCGATCTCGGTCACGATGTGGCCCGCCAAAACCCGCATGCGCGGCAGATCCGTCACCTTGTCCACCGCCTCGATCGTCCGCTCGGCAATCGCCGTCACCTTGCCCGTCACCTGCTTCTCCAGCCCGATCGGAATCACCAGATGAGCCCGGCGCTCCGCAATCATCGGCATGATCTTGCCGGCCGTGCCCCCCGTCGCACTGCCCGTCCACACCCCAACCGTCCCCCGAGAATAGTCCAGGGCGTTGCCACCCTTCATGACCACATCCCCCGGCCCCAGCCGCTTCAGCGCGTCGTCCAGCTTCAGATCCGGCTGCAGCTCGCCCTTGATTAACACCACCTCCGGCATCGACGCCGCCTTGGGCATCGACTTGCCCCCCTTCGCCGGCGTGACATGACCGATCACGAAGGCCCCAGGATCAATCTTGCGGCCGAGCAGCTCCTCGGCTACGTACGTGTTCGTCGTGCCCTTGCACACGATCACCATGCCGTTCTGGAGCGCGCTCTGAACCACCGGCATCCTGACCACCGCCTTGGCGATCAGCCGCTTGCTCTCCGCCACAGTCAGCACCGCGTGACCCTGGGCCACCCCCCCGCCGGTCGCCAGCGGACCAGCGCCGCCCGGCGACGAGCGGCGGGCCATCTGACAACCCGCCACGCCCGACAGGACCAGCAACCCCACCAGCATCCCCACCGGCCACCACACCGCAACACCCGGAAACAGACCGCCTACAGATTCAGACATGGCAAAACCCTCCATCAGTCGGTATCCAGTTTGTCGTACCAGTTCAGCTTGATGAAGATCGTCGTAACCACCAGCACGGCCGCAATCGCGCCAATCCAGTTCCACTGCCGCAAGACCAGGTAGATCGGCAACGCCGTCAGGCATAATTGCCAGACGATCCCGACCACGACATTGCTGGCGTCACGCCGGAAGCGGGTGTTCGGCCGGAAACTCGGATCCTCGCCCAGAACCTTGTCCCGAATCGGCCCCCAAAAACCCCACGGCCGGACCGTCCTGTAAAACCTCTTCAGAATCTCGTCGTCCTCCGCCGCGGTCAGCAGCGTGCCGAGAATGCACCCGGCCACGGAAATGACCAGAATGATCGGAAAAGCGTACATCGCGTTGACGTCCCGACCAAGAGCCTGCTGCACGATCCAGGGCACCGACATCGCCCCGGCCAGCCCCGAAACCATACCCCAGAAGTACCCGTAACCGTTGAATCGCCACCAGTACCACTTGAGCACGTTCGCCATCACGTACCCGCCGTACAGCGCCCCCACAATCCACATGACCAGCGTGGTAATCCGTTCGGTCATCAGGCCGAACAGGATCCCGATGCCAAGGATGACCACCGAAGCGATGCGGCTCAGGAAAACATGAGTCTTGGCCGAGGAGCCCGGGTTGATGAACCGCTTGTAGATGTCGTTGACCACGTAGGCCGGGGCGGCGTTGATCGTCGCGGCAAAATTGGACATGAACGCCGCCAGCAGGCCGGCCAACAGAAAACCCACCACGCCCTGCGGAATGTGCTCGGTCAGCACCATCGGCAGCACCTTCTCAAAATCCGGCTTGTCCATCGCCTTCAGGTCGGCCATGCAGAAGGCCAGGGCAATGACCGTCAGACCGGTCACCATCATGTACCGGGGGAAGTACAGCACCACGTTGACCATCCCGTTCATCAGACAGGCCTCCCGCGGACTGCGGGTCGCCAGGACCCGCTGCATGTCGTAATTCGGCGCCGGGCCCGCCAGACTGGCCAGAATGCCCTTGAAGAACATCAGACCAATGATGATGCCGAAAAACTCGTTTCCGTCCGCGCGGATCGTGTCGTTCACTTTGTCGAAAAGGCCCGTCCAGCCCATGTCCAGACGCAAACCAAAAAACGGGTTCGACCAGCCGGCAGGAACCGCGGCCTGGATCGTCTCCGGCGAAACCTTCCAGATCGCGACAATCCCTATGGTGATCGAGGTCACCGTGAGAATGGTGAACTGAAGAACCTCCGTGATGACCACGCTGATCATGCCCCCCTTGATCGCATACAGCGACGTCAGGCCAAGAATGAGGACCGCATAGAGATTGTCGTTGTTGAACAACCCTTCCGTCGCCGCCGTCAGCTTCCAGGGCAACATCACCGAGGCAAACTTGCCAATGCCCTTGAACGCGTACGCCAGCATCCCGATCACGTTGACCAACGCAAAGAAAACCACGCTGAGATGAGCCAGGTTCGCCCCCGTGTCGCGGCCAAACCGCGTCTCAATCCACTCCGCCCCAGTCAGAACGTTCGAACGCCTCAGCCAGGAACTCAAGAACATCATCAGGAAGACCTGGTTGAAGACCGGCCACATGAACGGCAGCCAGATGCTCTTGACCCCGTAAACAAACAACCAGGTCACCAGCAGCATCGTGCCGGCTATGTCAAACATCCCCGAGGCGTCGGAAATCCCCAGCAGATACCACGGCAGCGACTTGCCCCCCAGGAAGTAGGAGTCCAGATCCTTCGAGCCGCGACGGGAAACCCACAGGCCAATGAGCACCGCAGTCGCAAAATAGGCAACGATGATGGCGATGTCGACAGTGTGTAGGACCATGGCTTACATTTTCACCGTAGCGAGTCAACCCACGACTGGATTCCGAGGCCCTGTCCATGCGAGCCTCCACCAACGGATGGCAACCACCCAGGTTACTCGGGCCGGCCAGCCGCAGTCAATCACCCGACAAAGCCACAACCCACCAGGCACCCGCCCGCCACAACCCCCCCCGCACCTCAACCGGCGGGCCGGCCGCACCTGCAGCTCCGACGACCCGCCAACAGCCCCGCCGCCACCACCCTTGAACCCCATTCCCCGTTTCTGTAAAATGAAAACACCCGCGGACGGCGAAGGTGAATACCATCCGCATGTCGCCGCCCGCCCCCGCCCGAGGTCACACCATCGCACTCGGGATGCGCGCTTTTAACTACGTCTGTGGGAACGAAAAAGGCAAAGGGCCTGCAATGCTCGCAAAGCGGATTATTCCTTGCTTGGACGTCCACGCCGGCCGCGTGGTCAAGGGCGTGAACTTCGTCAATCTCCGCGACGCGGGCGACCCGGTCGAGATCGCCCGACGCTACGAGTCCGAGGGGGCCGACGAACTCGTCTTCCTCGATATCACCGCCAGCCACGAGGAACGCAACATCATCCTCGACGTCGTCAGCCAAACCGCCGAACAGGTCTTCATGCCCCTGACCGTCGGCGGCGGCATCCGCAGTCTGGACGACATCCGCCGACTCCTCAACGCCGGAGCAGACAAGGTGTCCATCAACTCCGCCGCGGTCAAGAACCCCCAGTTCGTCCGCCGGGCGGCCGAACGATTCGGGCGACAGTGCATCGTGGTCAACATCGACCCCAAACGAATTCGCAACCACAACCGCGAAGTCTGGGACGTCCACATCCACGGCGGGCGGCGACCAACCGGACTGGAAGCCGTCTCCTGGGCCAGGCAGGTCGAAGAACTCGGCGCCGGCGAAATCGTGCTCACCTGCATGGACGCCGACGGCACACAAAACGGCTACGACCTGGAAATCACCCGGGCCGTTTCCGAAGCAGTCACCATCCCGGTGGTGGCCTCCGGCGGCGCAGGCAAGCCGGAACACCTCGCCGACGCGGTCACCCTCGGCAAGGCCGACGCCGCCCTCGCGGCCAGTATCTATCACTTCGGAACCTACACGATCAAGGAAACAAAACGGCTCATGGCCGATCGGGGGATCCCGGTACGGCTGTGAGAGGTCATCGGGCCTGGAGTCGCGGAGAATGTGGAATGGCTGATACCGAAATGTACGAACGTGCCAGCGAACGCACCCACGTAGGCGACGAGCCGGTCGAGACCGCTCCGGCATTGGAGGAGATCGAAACCGGTGACACCGACGTGGCTATCCTCGACGCCCAACCCGTCGCCGCCGTCGAACGGCACCGAACCAGACCTCGCGAACCCAAGATCCACAAGTACCTCCGCTACGTGATCGACATCAAGGCATCCGACCTGCACTTCAAAAGCGGCGCCCAGGTCCACGTTCGCCACAAGGGCGATCTCAAGCCGATCAAGGGCCCGCCCCTGCCACCCGAGGAAGTCGAACGCCTCTGGTTCGAAATCATGAACGATCACCAGAAAAAACAGCTCTTCGAAAAGGGCGCTTCCGACTTCGCCTACCAGCTCGGCGACTCCGACCGCTTCCGCGTCAACATCTTCCGCCAGCGCGGCTCCCTCAGCGTCGCCGCCCGCCGCGTCAACAAGAACATCCTTAACTTCGATGAGCTGTACCTGCCTAAGTCAATCTACAAGATCACCGAGTTCCACCAGGGACTCGTCCTCCTGGCCGGCATCACCGGCTCCGGAAAGTCCACCACCATCGCCGCCGCCCTCGACTACATCAACGCCCATCGGGCCTGCCACATCGTCACCATCGAAGACCCGATCGAGTACCTGTTCACCGATCGCAAGGCCCTCGTGAACCAGCGCGAGGTGCACGTCGACGTCCAGACTTTCGCCGACGCCCTCAAGTACCTCATGCGCGAGGACCCCGACGTCGTGCTCATCGGCGAGATGCGCGACGAGGAAACCTTCACCGCCGCCCTCAACGCCGCCGAGACCGGACACCTGGTCTTCGGCACAGTCCACGCCTCCAGCGCCGCCCAGACCATCAACCGCATCCTCGACCTCATCCCCGAGGGCTCCCGCGACCTCGTCCGCCAGACCCTGGTGTTCAACCTCCAGGCGGTCATCTGCCAGAAACTCCTGCCCAGCGTCAAGCCCGGCGTCGCCCGCGTCCCCGCCGTCGAGATCATGTTCGGCAGCCCAACTGTGCGGAAACTCATCGACGAGAAACGCGACGACGAACTCAGCAAGGTCATCCGGGCCTCGCAGAACGAGGGCATGCTCGATATGAACGAGTGCCTCAAGCGACTCGTGGAAACCGAGTTCATCGATATCCACGTGGCCTACGCCGCTTCGCCAAACCCCCAGGAACTCAAGATGCGCCTCAAGGGCATCAGCACCGGCAGCGGCTCCATCCTGGGCTAGACTTGCCCAAGGCCTTGACCACCCGATACCATCGGTCGGCGGTGGCCGATGTCAACAGCAATCCCCCTTACCCCCGAGGTACTGGTCTCCGCCTACACCCACGGCATCTTCCCCATGGATGTCGGCGGCCAGGTCGAGTGGTTCAGCCCCGACCCGCGGGCGATCCTGCCCCTCAACGCGTTCCGGGTATCCAAAAACCTCGCCCGGCGCTGTCGCAGCCGCCGGTTCGAAATCCGGCTCAACACCTGCTTCGAGCAGGTGATCCGCGCGTGCGGCGACCGCGAGGAGGGCACCTGGATCTCCAACGAAATCGTCACCGCCTACCTCCGGCTGCATGAGCTCGGGCTGGCCCACTCCGTCGAGACATGGCAGGACGGCGAGCTGACCGGCGGACTCTACGGCGTGGCCCTGCGCGGCGCCTTCTTCGGCGAATCCATGTTCCACCGCCGTACCGACGCCTCCAAGGTCGCCCTCGTGGCCCTCGTCGAGCAACTCCGAAACCGCGGCTTCACCTTGCTCGACGTCCAGTTCACCACCCCCCACCTCGAACAGTTCGGCATCGTCGAGATCCCCCGCCAGGAATACCTCGACCGCCTGGCCGCCGCACTCGATGTCGACGCCCAATTCGTCGATCCAGCGGCCCCGCCCCCATGAACCCGGCCCGCCCCAGCCGCCCACCCCTCAGCCGCCCGCCGGGGCGTATCGCACCACCAGGCTGTGACCCCGAACAGGAATGCGCAGATCAAGTCCAGCCTGCAATTCCCTCCCACTCATCGTCCGACTCGTGCTCGTTCGGGCCTCATCCATGAACTCAACACGGTAGCTCACATCCGGCTTCACCCCGGCCAGCCCAACAATGATCCCCAGATAACCACACTCGCTGCGCCGGAAGGCGAGCACCAGACCCGCATCGAGATCGGGCCGATGATACTGATGAGCCACAAACGCATCCGCGGCCAGCGAGACGGGCGTCAGCGGATAAAAATCCCCATACCAGTACCGCTGGTTGGCTCGCGACTCGGCCACCGCCGCCTTGGCCGTGACCGTCGGAAAACCCTCGTCCAGGTAACCCCACTCGCAGATCGCTCCCGCCGTCACCGCGCTCCGGCACTCGTAAGCCTCGGGCGACCAGCATCCCAGGGCGTGAAGCGGCACATACTCGCCAATCCCTTGACACTGACTCTGGTTCCATTCCGGGTGACCGGCCGAACAGCCGGTGTCGCTTCGCCAGAGCGGCACGGAACGCGAACACATCTCCAGATCAATCCGCCGCCCGCCGCTGGCGCAGTTGTCAATGACCAGACCCGGACGTCGGGCGAGCAGCTCATCCCACATCGCGTAAAGACCCTCTACGTAACGGATCTCGGTCATCCCCTGCCGGTCCGGCCCATCATTCGCGCGCCAGAACGACAAGGGATCGATGTTGAAGTCGTTGCGATATACGTCCAGACCATACTCCTCAATGCGCCGGGCCAGTAGGTCCGTCAAAAACCGCCGGGCCTCAGGATCGTTGAGCTTGAACAGGCCACCCTCCTTGCCGCCAAAAACAAACTCGGGATGCTCTCTGGCGATCGCGGTGTTGGCCCCAACCCGCTCCGGCTCAAACCACAATATGAACCGCATCCCCTTCGCATGGCAGGCATCGCTGACCGGCTTGAGACCACGGGGAAAGGCCTCCGGCTTGGCAAACCAGTTGCCGACACCGTTGGGGAAATCCCCGGGAAACCACGCCGCGTCGAGCCAGACCGAGTCAACACCCAGCTGCTCGGCCACCTGGACGTACTCGAGCTGGCCGGCCTCGGTCGCCCACCCCGGCCGCTTCCAGTAACGGTCAAATGTCTGCATCGCAATCGGCATTCGTACCGGCCGGCCACCATGCTTCGGAATGTAGTGGAACAACAGCAGGCGACGAAAACGATTGTGGGCCGCCCGGCGATCACCCGTCCACGCCAGCAGAAGAATGCGCGGACTGCGAATCCGCTCCCCCGGATGCAGCACAAGGTGAGTCTGCTCCATGCCCGCCCGCAACACCGTCCGACCACCCTGGCCGCGCTCCAGCGATGCCGCCCACTGGCCCGTCCACCCGATCGCGGTGATCAGACCCTGACCGCCGTACTGCACGTCCAAGAAGGGAAACGCGCTGATCGACGCCGGACGGCCGCCAGTCGGGGCAAGCCGGACATTCCTGCCTATGTCCAGCGGCGTCGCCACCGGCTGAAACGCCACCGCACTGCAGGTGTCCCCGTTGATCTGGTTCAGAACAACCGCTTGCCTGTTGTTGCCGGTGGCCAGCTCCAGATCAAGAGCCTGGATCCTCTCGATCATCGGCGTGTCACCACCACCCTTGTTCTCGAAGTGGAGAACCCAATCGACCGCCGGATAACGACGAAACACGCTCACAACCGCGGTGACCTCCAGACCCGTTTCAGGATCGGCCCACCTCACCCGGTGCACCAGACGGTCGTCACCCTCCGCGGTCTCAGCCGTCCGCTTCCAACGCCCCATCAGGACCTTGGATTCCTTGCCACCGTAAACAAACGAGAACGGCACCCTCGGACCCATGAACGGCTCCGCCCCGTACCCCTCGTCCAGCCAGCGAACACTGCCGTCGTCCATGACCAGTTGGGCATCAGCCCAGTCACACTGGTCGTAGGCCGGTCCGTCGGCCGTGGCGTCGGCCTTCAGCACAAGCTTGTCCATTCCCTCCGGCAGGTCAACATCGATCGGCACCGCTGCGTCACCACCACGCAACGTCGCCGTCCGAACCACCTCCCGGCCGCCAATCTCCACGCTCAGCTGCACGCTGCCGTTCACGCCCCGCGTGTCGAAGTTGTGATCAATGCCAACATACGCCTTGAACCGCTTGGCTCCCTTGGGCACGGTGACCACAATCTCACTGTGGGCGTGCGTCCCCAGACCATGCGCAAAATCGCGCCCGCCGATACGCAGTGGCGTCTCCATGCACGACTGGCCGAAGTGCAGAAAACTGTGATCCTGGCGGCGAACCTCGATCGGGATCACCCGAGGTGAAACCGGGGCCGGCTGCCCCAGAAACACACCCGCCACCCAGCCACTCATCGCCTTCACTTCCTCGGCCGCCGCCATGACCGCGTCCTCAACCTCGCTGGCGGGCAGGTCGTCTTCGGCGGCCAGCACACCTCCTCCCGAAAGAAACAGGCTCGCCCATACCAGCCACGAAACCGGGTTCCCTCGATTCATGTTCTCCTCCTGGGATAAGATCCTATCGCCAGAACAAAGCCACCGCCGCGATCAGCCAGAGGACCACGCCTGCACCCAGCTTGACCAGCGTGCCTACCAGACGCCCAAGGCCCGCACCCACCCCAATCCGGACCGAAACCTCCATCTCCTGGCCAGCGCTCATCTCCATCGCCCACGCACCCACCGCGGCACCACCCGCAGCCCCCATCAGCGAGCCTATCAGCGGAATCGGAATCATCACCGTGCCCGCCAACGCCCCGATCAGCCCGCCAACCAGAGCACCCGCCGAACCGCGAGCCGATCCGCCCGCCTTCTTGGCACCCGCGGCACCGGCCAACACCTCCAGAACCTCCCCCACCCCCGCAACAGCCACCAGAGCAAGCAGCGTCCACGGACTGAAAAGCTGATGATCCGGATCCCACTGCCACCACGCGACCCCCGCCGTCGTGGCCACGATCAGCCAGTTGCCCGGTAAACCCACAACCACTAGCAATAGCCATATGGTGTTAATAAGTAGGAAAAAGAGGTCAAACGCGAAGGGCATGAGCATCAGGCCGCACCTTCCGCCAGAAAACCTTCATCGAGAACAGCGGGCCAAACCACTACCCGGCCCTCCTCCACCCCCGCCCAGCACACACCCCGGCCCGAACCATGCCGCCCCTCGCACCCCAACTCACCGCCCGAACGAAGCCGGCTGACTGGCCACCGGGACCAGAATCCGGTGCAGGTGAACACTCAGCCGCTCCTTGGCGGCCATATACACGGCCAGCTCCTCCTTGTCCACACCATCCGTCGATACCGCTCTGCGGTACAGCTCCAGAGCCCGAACCGGATCACTCGTCAACTCCGCTACCACCCCCATCGCGTAAGCCGTGTCCGCCTCCTCCGGCTCCTTGCGAAGCTGGGCCTCAAAGCCCCGAAACGCGCCCGCATAATCGTCCGCCCGAAGCGCTCGAACCGCACCCTCGCCAGCCTTGCCGTGACCCACTACCTCGGTGCAGAACCGCACCCGAACCGGTACGACCTGCCCCGCAAACTCCTGCGTCGCACGCTCAACCAGCTCCCCGATGAAATGATCCACCGGGTCCAAATCGCCCTCGTCAATATTGCCCCCAAAGAAAAAGTCCGGCGACTTCCGGTCCTTCTTCTGGATCGCCGGCGTCGAGTACTGCACGATCGCCGCACCGGTGACCGCGTCAATCAGGCAGAACGAACACTGCACCGTCAGGTGCCTGCTGATCTCCTCGACTTCCTTGGTCTTCAGCGTCAAACCGCCGCTGGCCGCTCGCCCGGAGGGAGACGCAACCGGTTGTCCCGGCACCACCGCCGGCCCCGGGGCAACAACCACAACCGGACCAGCCGCAGCGTTCAGGCTGCCCGGCAGCGGCCCGACCCGCACGATCCGCGGATCAACCGAGTAACGCGGATCTCGCCAATAAACCTCACGCGGGTCGTACACATACCGCGGTTGACGATAGACACGCGGCCGCCGGACTTCCCCTTCACGGTCCCGAGCCCGCGGCGGTCGTACCTCGCCAATCTGATCCGCAAACCCACCCATGATGCTGAGCCAGTCAACCGCCGACTTGCTGCTCTTCTCAATGTCGACGCTGACCGTGATCCGGCTGGTGATGAGACCCTGGACGTCGAGCAGCTTCCCCGCCCGGGTGGCAGCCTCACCCTCGACCAGGCCAGCTAGCTTCAAATCTCGCTCCGCCAGTATCTTCTGCGTCTCTCTTCGCTTAGCCACCACCAGAGGCGAACCAAACTGGGCGCCGTTCTGGAGCATCGACTCGATCATGTCCGCGGCAATCGTCGACCACTTCCGCTCACGATCGTCCTGCCGAGCACCCTCCGTCTTGACCCCCGAGTCAATCACCGCAACCGCCTTGAGCCCTTCAGGCAGCGGCTGGGGCGGCCCGACCACGTACGAAATCGTGACCGCCTGTCGCTCCCTCGCTTCGCAGGGAATCCAATGGCCGGCCGCCAATAGGCAGGCGGCCGCAACAAGACAGCCTCCCAGTCGCATGCTGAATCTCCGTCTTCCACCCGGGGCAGGTCTGCGGCAACACTATTGTAGCCGGACAACCACAGCCTGTCACCCCGTGCGACGACGATCCTCAGACTGGCCCCTCGGTCTAGCGGGCACGAACCACACAAGCCCCACCGGCAGGAAGAGAGACCGGAATGGTCCTGGACCCTTCCCCGACCGCCACGACACCTCCACCGGACAAGGCACGCGCCAGACGCAATCGGGCCCACGGCGGTCGCAGCTCCACCGCCCGCGGCTCGTCGCTGATGTTCGCAACCGCCAACCCCATCGTGCCGTCCGCGGCCAGCCAGGCCGTGGCCATCACCGCCGGCAGATCGATCGCGTACTCTCCGCCGCCCGCCGAGCCTTCACCCCTGAGCCGCGGCTGATCACCAGTCACTTCAACCTCGCCGAGGAACTGACCTTCCAGAAGGAACTCGTGACCTCCCCGACGGGCTCTGGCCAGGTTGCGCAGGAACTCGGCCTCCTTGCGGGCACCGTCGGCCATGATCCCCTCCACACCGAGCCAGCCAAGCTGCGCCCCCCACAAAAAATCGTGAACCATCTTCGCCCGAAACGGCAGCGACTTCGGAATGTCGCTCCCGTGCATGTACTGATACCCGAACGTGATCACCCGCCCGCCATAGACGGTCGGCATGAGCGGAATGATCCGTCGCCCGCCCGCCGCCGGCGTGTTGACCATGAGCAAGCCGTCAAGCTGGTCGTTCCAGCATTCGGCGTTCTCCTCGGTCGTCAGCATCCGGTCCTTGGGCATCCTCGCGCGGATCCGGTCCAGCATCTTGCGGTAGCCGTCGAACCAGAACGTGCCCCCGCCCACAGAATGACCATGCCCCGCGTCAAAACAGCGGACCGCGCCGGCCGCCCCGATCTGATCGATGTACACGCCGTCCACACCGCATTCGTTGAACAGCCGGTCGACAATGCCCGAAACCTTGTCCTGCCACTGCGCCGTGGCCGGACACATGACGCTCAGAGAAACTTTCGACCCGTAAACCTCCGTGTACGGCTGGCCGTTCTCCTGCCGGGCCGCGGCCTTGTCACCGCCCTCCTGTACCCAGGTCTTCGAGTTCGGGTCGCACAGCCGACCGTTGATGTATGGCATAACCCGCAGGCCGGCACCCTGGAGAGCCTTCACCCCCTCCCGAAAGTTCGGCTTGGCCGGAAAATACTCGGGATAGAGCGTGTCAAACGGAATCTCGTGCCAGTTGTACCAGTGCAACGCAATCGGTACGCCGAAGAACTCCCCAGCCTTGCGGCACATGTCCACGTTCTTGAGCGGCTCCGGACCGGGCATCAGCCAGAGCTCAATGTCCTTCAGCCAGCCGGGCACCGCCCGCTTCGGGTCCGAGAGCTTCAGACCATGGTACGCCCCACCCCACGGCGTCTGGTAGGTGAAGGCTCGGTAGATCTGGGCAGCATCCCAGTAGTCGCCGTCAAAAACACCGATGACCACCTGAAAGCCGGGGGCGTACCGGCCGCCAACCGTGTCGGATGCCGCCGCCCAGTGCGTGAAGGTCACACCCACGCCGTCCTCCCGGGCCTTGACCGCCAGATGCTTGTGGTTGCCCTTCGGGTCGTGAATGCCGGCGTACAGCCCCTCGCCACCACCGTAGAACGCCACAAACGGCATCGACGCAACCAGCGAGGGATAGGTGGCTTCGTAGCCCATGCCCGGCTTCACGTCGTATTCAAGCCCCCAGCCGAACGGCGCCGCCATCTTCAGACCGGGCCCGGTGCGCAGGTTCGCCAGAATCGGCCAGTCGGCCCGGGCAACGCTCCAGCCGTCAGGAAGTACCGCGGCCAGTTGCCAGCTCGACAGACCGTCATGGCCGCTGCCCGATGCGGTCAGGCTCACCTGGGCCTCACCTTCGCCCACGCGGGCTTTCCACGTGAACCCCACGCCCGAGCCGTCACCCTTCGCCTCCGGCGCGGACAAGACATCACTCTCGAGTTCCGCTCCAGCCCCCCCAGGCCCGCGCAGAGCCAGTCCCCATAGCGAGGCCTTCCCCGAAGGAGTCGCCACCCACTCCGAACCCCGCCCGCCACGCAACGACACCAGATGGAGCCGGCCCGCCACCAGAGAAAACTCGATGCCCGCCTCACCAACCAGGCCCACCCGCCCGGCCGCCGGTCGCGTCGCCGGCGAATCGGCCGCCAGGACAACGGCAGCACAACTCAGAATGCCGAACGCCCACGTCATCAGATGGGATCTGCTCATCACCGACCATCCTCCAACAACCGGGTCAGTCGTGACTCGACTCAGCCGAGACCTGAAAAAGGCTCACTATTCCTCGTATGCCACATCCTGTGGAAGTTGATCTCGCTGTAGGCGCTCCCAGGCATGATGGGGAATTTCCTGTTGCACGACACGTGGAATGCAGAGCCCGCCAGAGCGGGCTGATACCGACAGACAGGTTATCATGAAGGTCGTTCTCCGACCAGCCCCGCAAGGACTGGTCTGTGGGCCCGCCTTCGGCGGGAGTCACTGCTGATGCCGCCTGCATCAACGGCCATCACGGCCGCCGCACCGTCACCCCAGCGGCTTGCCGCGAAGCACCGTCTCCCCTGCCCCTGCGACCGGCACACCAAGCGCGTGATGAGCCCAGCGATCAGGCACCGCCATGCGCAGATCGTTCACCGCAATGTCCAACACGCCGGCCAGCTCGCGAAGATCTCGCGGCGGTTCATACCGCCGCCGGAAAAACGGGACCGGCACCCCCGGGCCAAACTGCAACCGCGTGAGCGGCACAAGAATGTCCCGCCGGATCGTCCGGGCCTCCTTGGCCATGTCGTCCTGGCGAAGATCAAGCCGGACCTCGTCATGAATCTGGGCGGTACTGAACGTGCCCGTCTGGCCGCTGGTCTCCACTGTCAACGTGCCCCCCAGCCAAGCCTTCGACAACTCGCGGTTGAAGAAATTGCACATGCTCTCGTAAGGCGGCGGCGACTTGCCCTGGCCAGCCTCGAGCAGCTGCAGCTCCACCGCCTTGCTGAACACCGCCGACGCGTCCGTGCCAAGCGAACGCAGCATGCCCAGCAGCTCCTGCTTCTCCTCCGGCGTGGCCGACGGTTCGTATCGCGCAACCCGCACCGGCATGCCAAAAACCTCGGCGAACACCATCCAGTCCTTCATCGCATAATGCTTGCCCAGATAGGACAACGCACTCACGCGCAGCAGCCCGCCACGCATCGGATGACCACAGGCCGTGTGCGGCGTGTGCACCACGAACTTGTGAGCCGGTAACTCCATGCCGGCTTGCGGCTCCTGCTCGGTGAGAATCCGCACCCGGCCGTAAGCGTCAAACACCAGCCGCTCAAAACCCACCGGGATGATATCCGTCAGCCTCAGCTCGCCCGCAACAACGTCATACACGTTCTCGGCTACGGCCACGTTGCGACCCATGGCCATCGATAGGTGCTGCAACGCCTCGTCAAATCCCTCGATGTCCGCCAGAACCCCGCGAGCATGGTCGGCCGCTTCGTCCGCCGCCATCCGATCCACACCCTCGCGAACCTCCACCGCCGATACAATCTCCCAACGCAAACCAGTCAACGCCAGGCGCCGCGTGTTCGCAACCGAATGCAGATGCGCGTCCTTCTCCTCCATCTGCTGAAACAAGGCCATCGCCTGGTCGACCGCCCCGTCGTCCGCCGCCCGCAGAAGGGTCGCCAGCCGCAAAGGCGTGAGTCCATCCGCCGGATAGTCCCGCCACCGATCCAACGCCAGCGGCCGCACCATCCGCCCCAGCCGCACCCGTCCACCTCCGTCCCGTCCGCCACCCACCGCATGAGCAATCCAGGCCCGCAGACTCATCGTACCCACCCCTCCTCTTCACACCCCCCTCAACCTCGTCATCCCCCGCCACCCATCACTCCGCCCACCGGTTGCGACCTGCACCCCTCCCCTTCCACGATCAACCCTTCAGCTTCCACCTTGCCTACCATATGCCTTTTCGCGCGAACCGCAGACCCTCGCCTCGAACTACCTCGATCGCGCCGCCATCACACGCCGCCGCCCGAACCGCCAGGCATGCCGCCCAGAATCGATCGGCGTGACCACTGCCTGACCGCGCAGCCTCATAACGGGCCGGCCCAACCACCGCCACCGAGCGCCGAACCGAGTGCCAGTCATTGCGGATCAGTTCGTCGGCCGGAATGCGAATCGTGCCTTCCTCGACACATAGACGAAGACCGCTCGCCAACGAGTCCTTGACCATCGCGCTGAACTGCACCGCCTCCACCCGCGCCGACCCGAACCGCTCCACCACCGCCTCGGCCAGCGGCATCCCCATGCCCCCGGCGTCGATGCAACACCGGCAAACAGGACGCAGTTCGAGCAGCCGAGACAGAACCTCACACTGCCCCCGGAAGAGCTCTCCCTGGCTCTCACGTACACCACGCGTGATGAGTACGCCTTCGCATCGCTCCACAACCCACATCACCGTCAGGTCGCGATGCCGACCAATGTCCACGCCGACATACAGCGGCCCCTTGCAGGCACCCAGCAACCCCAGGTCAAAACCCTTCTCCAGCCCCGGGTCCTCAACCCGCCGGATCTGCTCATAGGTCAAAAAGGACGACGCTTCGTCAAGAAACTCGCACCCGAACTCCTGGCGGTAGAGCTCGTCATCGTTCATCGAGCGGCGAATCTGCCCGGCATCGATCTCCAGACCCGCGGCAATGGCATCATCCAGCGTCACGATCGAATGCGCGAACTGGTCGTTGTCACGCAGCTCCGCAAACAGGTTGTCACACCCTTTGGGCGTCGAGGCCACGTCAAGCTCCCCGCCACCGCGAAGCACCGTCGGGAACACGGCCGCCCAGATCTCCCGGTCGTCACCGTGCATCGCAAACTCGTCCAGAAAAACGTCACCGCTGAAACCCCGGGCCGTGGTCGCATTCGCCGGCAGGCCGATAACCCGAACACCATTGGGCAACTCGATGGTCAATTGCCGAAAACGGGTGCCCGCAAAAAAAACACTACCCTGGAAACCGGCAGCTAGATTGAGCGCCCGGCAATGCTGCCGGACCTTCAGCATCAGCTCCCGACTCTGACGCTCACCGGCCGAGAGAAAAACCTGCGTCCGCCGCCGCTCAATCCCCCGCAGCAACCGGCGCAGCGACTTGGTGAAGCTCTTGCCAATCTGCCGCGACCAGCAGCACCAACTGAACCGGGCAGGTGATTCGATGTCCCGCTTCTGGTACTCCAGGAGCGGGAGGAGCGGCCGAACAACACCCGACTCCCGGACCAGCCGGCTTGTTCTCAGCGCGTCGGAGGTGCGTTCGGTCATGCCTGCATGCCTCAGCAGCAGACAACACGCCGGCCGTCCCCCCGCCTGGGCACACCGCGGACCGCCAAGACCCAGACCACCCCGTTGGCTTCGTTTGGCGCCGGCGCTTTTTGAAATCAGAAACCTCGAACATGAGCCGTGAACAAACCGGTCACCGCAGCAGTGAAAAACAGGACCTGAATAACACGACACCCGTCCCACCAAATCGACGCTCGCCCTGCGACGCCTCCAGGGCGGTCAGCAACCGTCACCCCGTTTCTCAACCAACCCCGCGCCGCCCGCGACTTGCCTTTCAGTGCGAGTCCGAGCATAGTGATACGCGTGGACCGGAGCGGGTACGAGGTATACCCTGGCAGAGCCGGCCGGAACCGGCAAAGCCAGCCTCCGGAAGGACCATTTCGAGGTGAATCATGTCCAAGACTCGTGTTTCGCGTCGGTCGGTGATCGGTTGGATGGCCACCGGTGTCGCCGGCGGCGTGGTCGCGGCCCAGGCGGACGCGGCCAACGAGCCGCCAGCCGCAAAACCCAAGGGCCGAATCCGCCAGTCCGTCTCCCGGTGGTGCTACAACGGCAAACTCAGCTACGAAGACCTGTGCAAACATGCCGCCCGCATCGGCTACCAGGCGATCGACCTGATCGGCCCGGACGAATGGGCCACGGCCAAAAAATTCGGGCTCACCGCCTCCATGGTGCCCGGCGCCGGCAGCATCGGCGACGCACTCAACCGCCGCGAAAACCACCCTCGCCTCGAGGCCGAGTTCCGCAAGAATATCGACCTCGCCGCCGACGCAGGCCTGCCCAACGTCATTACCTTCTCCGGCAACCGCAAGGGACAGGCAGACGACGAGGGCATCCGCAACTGCGTCGAGGGCCTCAAGCGAATCATCAGTTACGCCGAGAAGAAGAAAATCAATATCTGCATGGAGTACCTCAACAGCAAGGTCGATCACAAGGACTACCAGTGCGACCACATCGCTTTCGGCACGGCCATCGCCAGGCAAGTCGGGTCGCCCCGCTTCGGCATCCTCTACGACATCTACCATGCCCAGATCATGGAGGGCGATATCATCCGCACCATCCGGGCCAACCACGAGTACATCCTCCACTACCACACCGGCGGCAACCCGGGACGCAACGAGATCGACGAAAGCCAGGAAATCAACTACACCGCCGTCATGAAGGCCATCGCCGACACCGGCTACAAGGGTTTCGTGGGACAGGAATTCGTGCCCAAGGGCGATGCGCTCAAAGCCCTCGAACAGGCGTTCAGGATCTGCGACGTCTAAGGAAAAAAGAATGAGCCTCCTCACCTGTGCCTGCTTGCCCCTGATCCTCTCCTCGCTCTGGCCCACTCTCGCTCCAGCGGCCAGCACCGAACCCCCGCCCCCCGCGCCGAACGAAGCCCTCAACATCGCCGACCGCCGCCAGGTCTTCATCGACCAGACGTTCCTCCAAAACGCCCGCGGCGTCGAACTCTGCGTCCACCCGCCCCGCAAGACCGGCGAAATGACCATCCGGCCCGAACATCCCTGGGAAAACGGCGGCATCGGACCCTACAGCAGCGTCATGAAACTCGGCCCAACCTACCACATGTGGTACCACGCCATGGACACCGTGCACTGGGACACCGGCAAGACCAACGGGGCGGTCTGCTACGCCCAGTCCAAAGATGGCATAAAGTGGGAAAAACTGGTAATTGGTCTCACCGAGTACCAGGGCCGCAAGGACAACAACATCGTCTTCGGACACGGCGCTTCCGGCGTACGCATCGGCCAGGACGGCGGAATGGTCTTCCACGACCCGCTCGCCCCAACAGACGAACAGTTCCGCCTCGCCATCCGCTATGGCCAGCTGGGCGAGGGCGTCCACCTGTTCTCCTCACCCGACGGAATCCACTGGAAACCCACCCACCGGGCCGTGCTCAACGCCCGACCGCAAACCAAGGGCCACCATCTCGACTCCCAGAACGTGATCTTCTGGGACGACCAGATCCGCAAGTACGTGGCCTACATGCGCAAGAACGTCACCGACAAGGGCTCCCAGGGACGATCCATCGCCCGGGGCGAGTCCGATACCCTCGCCTTCCCGCCCGTGCAGGATCTGCCCGTCGTCCTCGGACCGGACCGCAATGACCTCGCCCATGGCGAAAACCAGGTCGTGGACTACTACATGAGCGCCACAATCAAGTACCCTTGGGCCGAAAACGCCTACTACATGTTCCCCACCGCCTACTACCACTACATCGGCGGAGCCCTCGCAGAATTCCCCGCCGAAATGCCCATCAACGCCGGGCCCCTCGATACCCAGTTCGCCGCCAGCCGCGACGGCGTCCACTGGGAACGGTACGACCGCCGGGCATTCGTGCCCCTGGGCATGAAAGGCGATTTCGACTGGGCGTCGGCACGGGTCGTCTGGGGCCTCGTGCCCGACCTGAGCGGCCGCGAAATGTTCCTCTACTACCGGGGCAGCGACTGGCTCCACGGCTGGGACCGCAACGAACGCAACAAGCAACTGCTCACCAAGGCCGGACTCGGCGCCGATCAGAACATCGCCACCCTCAGCCGCCTCGTGATTCGCCGCGACGGATTCGTCTCCGCCCGCGGAGCCTACACCGGCGGCGAGTTCACCACCTGCCCGTTGATCTTCCAGGGCCGCCGGCTGCTCCTCAACGTGGACACCTCCGCCACCGGTATCGTCCAGGTCGGCCTCCTCAACGCCGACGGCTCAACCATCGACAACTTCTCTCTCCAGAAATGCGACCTGATCCACACCGCCAACGAAATCAGCCGCGTGGTCACCTGGCAACGCCAGAGCAATGTGAGCACCCTCGCCGGCAAGAGCGTCCGACTGCGATTCCAGGTCCGCGACGCAGACCTCTATGCGTTCCAGTTCCAGCAGTGAACGCCAAACCAAGGAAAAGCCCGGGCCCCGCGCCCAGGTGCTGCCAGGGGAGTGTTATGGTGGACAAAAGAGGTAAAAGGATGTGACGATGACAGCGGAGACAGCGCCGTGATGAAACCCGCACGCCGATGGATGACCGCGTGCTTGCTGCTGCCGGCCGGCTGCAGCCTCGGCCAAGACCCGCGCGATATCCGCCATGGGTCGCCCATTCCCGACGAGGGCTACTGCGACCAGCCCTACGTCATCGTCACCCGCGAGGGCCACTGGCTCTGCGTGCTCACCACCGGCAAGGGCGAGGAAGGCCAGGGCGGACAACACGTCGTCTCAACCATCAGCACCAACCACGGATCGAGCTGGTCGAAACTCACCGACATCGAACCCGCCGACGGACCCGACGCCTCGTGGGCAACACCGCTCATCACCCCCACCGGCCGGGTCTACGTCTTCTACGACTACAACGGCGACCGCGTCGGACCCCAAACCCTCGGCGGCAAGAAGATCAACCGCTTCGACATGCTCGGCTGGTACGCCTTCAAATACTCCGATGACGGCGGCCGAACCTGGTCCAGGGAACGCCATCGCCTCCCCGTCCGACTCACCCATTGCGACCGGACCAACGACTGGAAAGGTAAAGTCCAGATCCTCTGGGGCATCGACAAACCCGATACCTGCGGGCACTCCGCGTTCTTCGCCTTCACCAAACTCGGAGCTTACTTGCTCGACCAGGGCGAAGGATGGCTGTTCCGCTCCGATAACATCCTCACCGAACCCGACCCCAACAGAATCGAATGGCTCATGCTCCCCGAGGGAGAACAGGGGATCCGCGCCCCCGAGTTCGGCTCCGTCCAGGAAGAACACAACATCGTCCCCCTCGCCAACGGCGACCTCTACTGCATCTATCGCACCACCACCGGCCGGGCCGTCCACACCTACAGCCGCGACCGCGGACTAACCTGGTCCAAACCCGAGATCGCTACCTACACGCCCGGCGGCCAGCCCGTGAAACAGCCCCGGGCCTGCCCGCGACTCTTCCGGGCCCGCAACGGCAACTACCTCCTCTGGTTCCATAACCACGGGGGCCGAGACTTCCTCGACCGCAATCCGGCCTGGATCTGCGGCGGCATCGAACGCGAAGGACACCTCCTTTGGTCACAACCGGAAATCCTGCTCTACGACCGCGAGCCGACAACCCGAATCAGCTACCCCGATCTGATCGAACAGGACGGCCGGTATTGGATCACCGAAACCCAGAAAACCACCGCCCGCGTCCATGAAATCGACCCGACCCTCCTCCACGGCGTGTGGAACCAGCAAAACAACCGCCAGGTCGCCCGCAAGGGCTTGGTGCTCGACCTCGATCTGTCCGCCAAAAACCAGACCCAGGTCCACATCCCACCACTGCCCAACCTCGCCACCGGCGGCGGCTTCACCCTCGACCTGACCCTGAAACTGAACCGCATCACCCCAGGCCAGATCATCCTCGAAACAAAGACCCGCCACGGGAGAGGACTGACCCTGGTCACCGGTCCGGACGCCACCGTACGAATCGAGATGTGCGACGGCCACCACTCGGCCGCCGGTGAGTCCGACCCCGGATCCCTCATCCCCGGTAAAGACCATCATCTCACCGCCATCGTCGACGGCGGACCCAAAATCATCACCTTCGTCGTCGATGGCCGGTTGTGTGACGGCGGCCCGACTCGGCGAAGCGGCTGGTCCAGGTTTCCACCCGAGCTGAACAACGTGAACGGCACCCAAACCCTGCGCCTGGCTACCTCGCTCGACGGCCAACTGTCCGGACTTCGCGTCTACGACCGATATCTGCGCACCTCAGAGGCGGTCGCCAACGCATTGTCATTCAATACCCGGGCCGCAGGTGCCGATAAACACTAGGATCCCTGTGTTGCCCTTGAGGGTCGTCCATGGCTAAGCACACCATCCTGGTCACCGGCGGGGCCGGCTTCATCGGCTCGCACCTGTGCCTCCGGCTGTTCGACGAGGGCTGCCACGTCATCTGCCTGGACAACTACTTCACCGGCCGGCGAGAAAACTTCGGCGACCGATACCAGGAGCTGATCCTCAGCGGCCACTTCGAATTCGTCCGCCACGATGTCATCGACCCCATCGTCCTGGAAATCGACCGCATCTTCCACCTGGCCTGCCCGGCCAGCCCGGTCCACTACCAGTACAACCCGGTCAAGACCATCAAGACCAACGTGCTCGGCACCTACCACATGCTCGGCCTGGCCAAACGGGTCAAGGCCCGCATCCTCCTGGCCAGCACATCGGAAGTCTACGGCGACCCCCAGGTGCACCCTCAGCCGGAAACCTACTGGGGACACGTCAACCCGATCGGCGTGCGAAGCTGCTACGACGAAGGCAAACGCGTGGCCGAAACCCTGATGATGGATTACCACCGTCAGCACAACCTCGCCGTTCGCATCGCCCGGATCTTCAACACCTATGGACCGAACATGGCCGTGAACGACGGCCGCGTGATGAGCAACTTCATCTGCCAGGCCTTGCGCGACGAGGCCATTACCGTCTACGGCAACGGCGAACAGACTCGCAGCTTCTGCTACGTCTCCGACCTGGTCGACGGCCTGATGCGACTCATGGACAGCGACACCACCGAGCCGGTCAACCTCGGCAACGATCGCGAAGTGTCCATGCTCGACCTCGTCAAGGGAATCGAGACCACGCTCGGCCGGCCGCTCAAAACCGTGCCCCGGCCGCTGCCGCCCGATGACCCCGCACGGCGACGACCCGACCTGACCCGGGCCCGAACGCTGCTCGGCTACGAACCGCAGGTGCCGCTCGAAGAAGGCCTGCGCAGGACCGTCTCCTATTTCCAGCAGGTCTTGAGCGGGCCACGCTAACGAGCTGCCGCCAGACGGGCGATACTTGATCAGGCAGGATCCGCGCGCCCTTCGCCGTTAGCGTTATCGGGCGTCGCGGGCAGCAAGCCGGGGAAGGACGAAACCGAATGTCGCTGAGATGGAAAGTCGCTTCGCTGCTCACCGTGGTCTACGCATTGTTCGTGGTCACCACGGACCTCGTCCAGCGGGCCATCATCATGCCCAGCTTCGAACGCCTCGAAAACGAGGCGGCAATCACGGATATCAACCGGGCCAAGGACGCGATCCGCACCGAGCTGAGCCACCTCTCCCTGTTCCTCGGCGACTGGGCCGCCTGGGACGATACCCGCGATTTTGTCAGCGGGCAGGATAATCACTACCAGGCCAAGAACCTGATGCCTTCCACCTTCATCACCAACCGCCTGAACCTCCTCTGGATCGGCGACCTCAGCGGCCGCAAGGTCTGGAGCGGCGTCTACGAGGTCCCGTCCATGAAGGAGGTACGCCTCGCAGAATTCGCGGCGGAACGATTGGATTCGGGCAGCCCGCTGCTGGGACACCGCGATCCGGGCAGCTTGGTCACCGGACTCATGATCACCGAGCACGGACCCTTGCTGGTGGCGTCCCGACCCGTGGTCAGCAGCAACAACGAGGGACCCATTCGCGGCACCATGGTGATGGGCCGGTTCCTCGACGTCAAGTTGACCCAGTCCCTCGCGATCCAGACGCAAGTGGCATTCACCGCCCGGCCCGTCCAGGAAAACACCCTCCTCCCAACGGAACAAGAAGCCCTTGCTCAGTGCTCCAGAAAACGCGCCCCCACCCTGCAGATCAAGGACAACCAGCGCCTCGACGTCTACACCACTTTCCCCGACCTGCGCGGCCAGCCGGCCTTGCTGCTCAAGGCCGAGATCCCCCGAGCTATCACCTCCAGGGGAAGGATCGCGATGGGCTTCGCCGCAGTCTCGCACGTCCTGGCCGGGGCGATCATCGTCCTCCTGGTCTGGATCACGTTTCAGCGCCTGGTGGTCAAGCCCGTGACCGCGCTCACCGACTACGCCCTCCGCACCGGACAGGGCGCCGAGGGGCCGAAGAAGCCGCCCCTGACCTCCAAGGACGAGATCGGCACCCTGGCCCGGGAGTTCGGCACCATGGTCGCACGCCTGGACGAGCGCAATCAGCAGCTCCTCCAGATGCAGAAAATGGAGGCGGTCGGCCAGCTGGCCAGCGGCCTGGCCCACGATTTCAACAACCTGCTCACCGTCATCCTCGGTTGCGCCGCCAGACTCCGGAGGACGAATCCGACCGCCGCCGACCTGTCCGAAGCGGTCAACACCCTCGAGGAGGCCGCCCGCCAGGGTCAGACCATGACCCAATCCCTGCTCACCTTCGCGCATCGCATGCCGATCGAGAAACACCCCATCGATCTCCGGGCCGCGATCCAGGGCGCATCTCAGCTCTTCCGACATGTACTCCCGGCCTCCGTCAGGCTTTCCATCTCCGCCGAAGGTAACGGCCCCCTGTGGGTCAACGGCAACGCAACCCACCTCCAGCAGGTACTCCTTAATCTGGCAATCAACGCCCGCGACGCCATGCCCGACGGCGGAGAACTCGCCATCACCGTCACCGGAGCAAAACCGGGCGGAGAAGCCGCCGCCGACACCACGGAGCGGCCGGAGCGAGGCTGGGCCCGCGTCACCGTGGCCGACACCGGAACCGGCATTCCACCGGAAATCCGCCAGCAGATCTTCGACCCGTTCTTCACCACCAAACCGCGCGGACACGGCACCGGCCTCGGTCTGGCCATCGTCCACGGCATCATCGAGGACCACAACGGCCAGGTCGAGGTCGAATCGGAAGTCGGCGCCGGATCATCTTTTAAGATCTTTTTGCCTCTAATTGAGAGTGGCTCTTTTCCCTCCTCCGATACCGAGCTCCAGGCCCCGCCCGCCGGCCAGGGCGAGGTGCTCCTCCTGGCCGAGGACAACCGGCACGTTCGCGAACTGGCTTCATCCGCCCTCCGGTCCTTCGGCTACCAGGTCATCCATGTGGCCGAGGGCTCCTCGGTCCTGAGCCGCTATCGCGAACACGCCAACGAGGTGCGCCTCTGCATCCTGGACATCGATCTGCCGGGTCGCACCGGAACCGATTGCCTGCGCGCCCTGCGCGGGGCGGGAATCCGCACCCCCGCCATCCTCATCACCGGTAACCCCAACGCCGACCTGGACGACGACCTGGTGGAGAATGGCATACTCCTCTACAAACCATTCAGCATGGCCGACCTGGGGCGACAAGTCCATCGCATGCTGAAACGAGACCGGGAGTCGAAAGAATGAACCAGAGCCAGACCACGGTATCCACCCATCGCAAGTCGATCCTGATCGTCGACGACCACGCCCTGGTGCGAAACATGCTCGCCGACTGCATCGGGGCCTCCGCCGATCTGTGCGTCGCCGGCGTGGCCTGCGACGCCGAAACCGCTCTCAACGAAGCCATCCGGCTGAAGCCCGATATCGTACTCATGGATATCGATATGCCCGGAATGCTCTGCTTCGACGCCGCCCGCATGATCCGGACCCGTTGCCCCGATACCCGAATCCTCTTCCTCAGCGCCTTCTTCCACGACCGCTACATCGAACAGGCCCTGGCCGTCGAGGCCTCCGGTTATGTAACCAAGAACGAACCGCCCGATGCCCTGCTCAAGGCCATCCGGGCCGTCGCCGCCGGCGAATCCTACTACTCCGCGGAAATCCTGGCCCGCGTCGTGGTCACCTCCGACGGTGTGTCCCTGCCCGAGAGCCGCCACAGCCGGACTTCCACCCTCACCCAGCGCGAACTCGAGATCCTCCGCTACCTGGTCCGCGGCCTGGCCAAGAAGGAAATCGCCGAACTCATGCACATCAGCGTCAATACGGTGAATCGCCACACCGACAGCATCATGACCAAGCTCGACATCCACGACCGCGTCCAGCTCGCATGCTTCGCCATCCGCGAGGGCCTCGCCGAGGCGTGACCGATAAAAGCCCGGCGGCCGCCTCGACGAGGCGCGCGATATGGCCCATTTGCACTATTCCGCCCGCCAGGCGTTAAATCGTAAGTTCTCACCGGTGTTCGTGTCCGAAACGCCGCGCGGACGACAGCGGTCCAAGATGGACCACCGTCGTTCCTCGACTCCGGTGTTCGGACGCGTTCGTGGGGCAGCGGGCCTTTTGGGGAGGGAAAGAACATGGTGGGGAATAAGATCAACGGCTTCTGGTCGAGCACGGGAGCACTCTCGGCCGGTCTGGCATTGGTGGCGGTCTTGTGGCCGGCGCCCAGCGTGCTCTCCGTTCAAGAGTTCAGCGAACCTGTCACCCGGGTCGAGGAGGACTGGGTCCTGGTGCTCAATGAGCCCGACGATGCCATCACCTCACCCCAGTTCCACACGGTCATGTCGCCAGTGGGCAACCTCGAGGGCTCCTACGCCCAGGTCCTGTGGAACTACCGGGAAGTCCCCAATTTCGTCGCCGGCGGCCTCCAGCTCCAGGGCTGGAACGGCGAGCAGATGGTCAACAGTAAGACCGTCCGCGTGACCCCGCTGAGCACGACCGCCGAGACGATCCGGTGGACGCAGGTCCTCGAAATCGTCGAAGGGGAGCTGTTCTTCGACATTGTCAACGGCCAGTCGACCACCTGGGGCTGGTTCGGGAGGGACATGCGTCTCCAGCAGGCGGGCACGGCCTCCGACTTGAACGCCTACAACGCCCAGGTCTCGGTGAACAACTCCTGCATCACCTACGGCAGCAACCGCGTGACCCAACTGGTGATCAACGAGGTGCGCTGGTACGGACAGAGCGGCCTGCTCTACACCGACAGCACGCCCAAGGTCATTTCCGCCGTGTCCGAGGTCGAGTGAGTGATCATGGAACTGTCACCGGATTCCCCTATCAGTCGGTAGGGACTGCATGATCGAAAGAAGCAAGGAGACGTCGAAGATGAAACCGCAAGCACCGACGACCAGCCATCGAACCCATCGCCGCGGAACGGCGGTGGTCCTCACCGCAGTCAGCCTCACGGTCCTGGTCGGCTTCGCCGCCCTGGCTGTCGACATGGGCATCCTCTACAACGTCAAGGCCGAGCTGCAGCGTAGCGCGGACTCCGCCGCCCTGGCTGCCGCCTGGCAACTGCTCGACCAGGAGAAGCTCATGGGCCTGCCGGACATGTCCGAGGAGATCAATGCCGCGATCGGCGAGGCGACGGCCTACGCGGCCAGGAACAAGGTGGCCGGAGCGGCACCCGGCCTGCGGAGCGCTGACGTGGTGGTCGGCCATCTCGACAATCCCAGCAACCTCGCGGAGCAGATTGCTACCGGAGATCCCAACACCTACAACGCCGTGGAAGTCACGGTCCGCCGGGACGCTCTGCAGAACGGCCCCATCCCGCTGCTCTTCGGCCAGATCTTCGGCTTGAACAGTGCCGACGTCAGCGCCAAGGCCACGGCCGTCTTCAAGGACGGCGTGGTCGGCTTCAGGACCACCAGTTCAACGGACACCATCCAGCTGCTGCCCCTGGCCCTCCACCGAAGTGTCTGGTACCAGCTGATGGCCAGGACGACTGGAGGCGACAACTACAAGTACGACCAGGATACCGGAACGGTCCTATCCTCCCCCGACAACATCCTGGAAATCAACCTGTACCCAGGTTCGGGTACCGGTCAACTCCCGCCGGGCAACTTCGGGACGGTGGACATCGGCTCCTCGAACAACAGCACCGCCACCCTGTCGCGGCAGATCCGCTACGGGATCAACGAGGCCGACCTGGCTTACTACGGCGGCGAACTCAAACTCGGCGACAGCGGCAATCTGCTGCTCAACGGAGACACCGGCCTCAGCGCCGCCATCAAGGACGATCTCCAATCCATCATCGGTAAGCCCCGAATCATCCCGCTATTCACGGAAGTGACGGGCAACGGCAACAACGCTATGTACACCATCGTAGAGTTCGTGGGTATTCGAATCCTCAACGTCAAACTGACCGGGGCGATGAACAGCAAGGCGGTCATCATTCAGCCGGCCTATGTCACCGAAGAGGGAGCCATCACGACAACCGGCTCCGGCACCAGCTACTTCGTCTACCAGCCCGTCCGTCTGGCACGCTAAGCCGCCAGGCGACCGCGGTAGACTCTTCGTACCTGACGCTCCACACACATGGCCTGATGGCACCGGGCGCACCCTGCGCCCGGTGCCATGCCATTGGGCTACCCTTCCGCCCTGGATCGGCCACGCCGCCGTGGCCGGTAGCGGGCAACCCCGATCGAAGACCTGTCCGGCGCGCGTCGAACAACGCGCTGCCGTCTTTCCCTTGAGGAACTCGCCATTCACCGGGGCTCAACTTACCTGTCTTGCCATCCAAAGGGGGCTCGCCGAGGTGTGGCTGATAATACCGCAGCGGATGCGCTCGCGGCGCGCCCAGTATGGCCCATAGAGACTATTCCGCCTGCTGGACAACACATCGTATCTTAACACCGGTGTCTCGGACACCACGAGGACGACGAAACCGCGGGAAGGTCTTCGATCGTCTCTCGGACCCGGCGTAAAGAGGCGTTGACGGGGCGACGAGCATTATTGGGAGGGAGTGAACATGGCGAGGAAGAAGACAAGTGGCTTCCGGTCGAAAAGTAGATCGCTTTTGTCCGGTCTTGCGTTGGTGGCGGCCTTCTGGCCAGCACCCAGCCTGCTCTCCCTGACACAGTTCACCGAATCCGTAACCCGCGTGGAGGAGGACTGGGTCCTGGTGCTCAACGAGCCCGACGATGCCATCACCTCGCCCCAGTTCCACACGGTCATGTCGCCGACGGGCAACATGGACAGTTCCTACGCCCAGGTTCTGTGGAACTACCGGGAAGTCCCCGAGTTCGCCGCCGGCGGCCTCCAGCTCCAGGGCTGGAACGGCGAGCAGATGGTCAACAGCAAGACTGCCCGTATCATCCCGCTAAGCACGACCGCCGAGACCATTCGATGGACGCAGGTCCTCGAAGTCGTCGAAGGGGAGTTGTTCTTCGACATCGTCAACGGCCAGTCGACCACCTGGGGCTCGTTCGGCAAGGACATGCGTCTCCAACAGTCGAGCACGACCTCCAACTTGAACGCCTACAACACCCAGGTCTCGGTAGACAACTCCTGTGTAACCTACGGCAGCAACCGCGTGACCCAGCTGGTGATCATCGAGGTGCGCTGGTACGGAGAGAGCGGTCTGCTCTACACCGACAGCACGCCCAGGGTCATTTCCGCCGTGTCCGAGGTCGAATGAGTGGTCATGGAACTGTCACCGGAGTCCCCTATCAGTCGGTAGGGACCGCATGATCGAAGGAAGCAAGGAGACGCCGAACATGAAACCCCCGTCGCCAACCACCGGTTGTCGGACTTCCCGCCGCGGAACGGCCGTCGTCCTCACCGCGATCAGCATGACCGTCCTGGTGGGCTTCGCCGCCCTGGCCGTGGACATGGGCATCCTCTACAACGTCAAGGCCGAGCTCCAGCGCACTGCGGACTCCGCCGCCATGGCCGCCGCCTGGCAGCTCCTCGATCCGGAGAGGCTCATGGGCCTGCCGGACATGTCCGAGGAGATCAGCGCCGCGATCGGCGAGGCCAGCGCCTACGCGACCCGGAACAAGGTGGCAGGGGAAGCCCCGAGTCTGCGGACTGCGGATGTGGTAGTGGGGTACATCAGCAACCCCAACAACCTCGCCGAGGAAATCACGACCGGAGATCCGAGCACCTACAACTCGGTGCAGGTCATCGTTCGCCGGGACTCCCTTCAGAACGGCCCTATCCCGCTTCTCTTTGGGCGGATCTTCGGCCTGACCAGTGCCGACGTCAGCGCCAAGGCCACGGCGGTGTTCAAAGACGGCGTGATCGGCTTCCGGACCACCGGTCCGACCGACACCGTCGACATGCTGCCCTTTGCCCTGCACATCGACTCCTGGAACGACATGCGGCACCCGGCGCACGGGCCCATCGTCGACAACTATTCGTACGACAAGGCCACCCAAACGGTGACGGCTGGTTCTGACGGTATTTCGGAATTCAACCTGTACCCCGGGGCGGGTGTCGACCAGCTCCCGCCGGGCAACTTCGGGACGGTCGACCTGGGTGCGCCCACCAACGCCACCACCGCGATCGCCAGACAGATCGTCTATGGACTCAACGAAACCGACCTGGCCTACTTCGGCGGCGAGATCAAGCTCGGTGCCGACGGCACGTTGCTGCTCAACGGAGACACCGGCCTGAGCGCAGGCTTCAGCGATGAACTCGCCGCGATCGTTGGCAAGCAGCGAATCATCCCGATCTTCTCGCGCGTGGACGGCTACGGCGAAAACGCGATGTTCACCATCATGGGATTCGGCGGCATCCGAATCCTCAACGTCAAACTGACCGGGGCAATGAACAAGAAGCAGGTCATCATTCAGCCGGAGTATTTCGTCGAGAACGGGGCCATCGCGGCTACCGGCTCGGGGACCAATTACTTCGTCTACCAGCCTGTACGCCTCGTACGCTAGGCGGACGCGGTAGACTCATCGTATCCTGACGCTCCACACACATGGCCTAATGGCACCAGGCGCGCCCTGCGTCTGGTGCCATGCCATTTCAGGCTCCGGCACCGGACCACAAGACCCTGCTCGGGGCCCCCACCGAGCCGGGCGGCAGGGAGATCAACGCCCCATGAAGACACCCGCGGCCGTGCTGACCGGCCCCCTGCATGCGCGGCCATCTGCACCGCGGTCGCGATCAGGATTTCTCTCATCAGGATCAGCCCGCCGCGCGCTTCTCTTCGGCGGTCTCTGGTGGGTGAATGGGGCCCTGATAGAATAGCCCGGTCCCGCCTTGCACTGCCGGGACGCCGACCTCGCCGAGCCTGAGGAGCAGCCCATGACCGCACCGGCTTCGATCGAGCCTTTGCCCGAATCGCAAGGATGGACCGCCGTTCTCGAGCAAGTCTCCTCCCGACCGCTCGAGTTCTGCCCCGACTTTCCCGACATCGCCCGACGGTTCGAGGCCTGGTGGGCTCATGATGCGATCGACCGCCCGATCTTCATAGCCACCGCCAACACCAACCCCGCCCGGCCGATCAACCGCCGACTGGAGCTGCTCGGTCAGCCGGAGGCCTGGCTCGAAGCCAAGCTGGCCGACCTTCGCCAGCTGCACCGCTTGGGCGATGCCTTGCCCCACATCCGCGTCGACTTCGGACCGGTACTCCTCGGAGCCCTGTTCGGCGGCCGACTCGAGTTCGGCTCGGACACCGCCTGGACCCATGCCTTCATCGACGACGACTGGTCCAACGAGCCCGACTGGACCGTCCGCTACGATAATCCCTGGTACCAGCTGCTGGGGAAGCTGGTGGAGCTGGTGAGTGCCGATGCCGCGGGACGCTACCTCGTCTGCACGCCCGACCTGGGCGGCTCGGCGGATGTGCTGCTCAACCTCCGCGGCGCGACCGGTCTGTGCCTGGACGTCATCGACCGGCCCGAGCGCCTTGGTGCCGCCATCAACCGGATCTACCCCGCCTGGCGCCAGGTCTTTGCCGATCTGTACCGGGGCGCGACCCGACGCGGGGCCGGCCTGATTCACTGGCTCGGGTTGTGGTCCGACCGCCCGTACGTGATCCCCGCCTGCGATTTCAACGCCATGATCAGCCCGCGGCAGTTCCGGGGCCTTTGCCTGCCGGACATCGCCCGCCAGGCAGCCACCGTGGGGCGGGCGGTCTTCCACCTCGACGGCCCCGACGCCGCCCGGCACATCGACGATCTCCTCGAGGTGCCGGGCATCCAGGCCATCCAGTTCACGCCCGGCGCGGGCACACCCTCGGCCATACCGTGGCTTCCCATGTTCCAGAAGATCCAGGCCCGCGGGCGTTCGCTGCTGATATTCTGCCCGCCCGGCGAGATTCTCGAAGTCTGCCGCGGGCTCCGCTGGGAAGGACTGGCGATCCTGTTGGAAGCCCCGCTGACGCCGCCCCAACTCGATGATCTCCTCACCCACACCCGCCGGAGGCTCACGAAATGAGCCCGGCGAGGTGTCCTCTTTCGTCGAACCGGGCACCGATCGCGTTGGTCCCGGGAGCGGCCTACAGGCCGTACTCGGCTAGGGCCGCCGCGAGCTTCTCGCGGTTGGCCGGGGCCATCTTGGTCAGCGGGAGGCGCATTTCGTCGGAAATCATGCCCTTGATGGCCATGGCCGTCTTGATTGGGATCGGGTTGACCTCGAGAGTGAGCAGGCCCTTGGCCAGCCTGAACATCTTATGATGCCAGCGGCGAGCGGTCTCCCAGTCGCCGCGGAGGGCGGCGTGGGTCAAGGCCTTGACGTCCTTGGGAACGACGTTGGCCAGGACGCTGACCACACCCACTCCGCCGATGGCCATCAGCGGCAGGGTCATCGAGTCGTCACCGCTGAGGACGGCAATGTCGCTCTTACCCATGAGGTCGCTGGCCGAGTCCATGGCACCGGTCGCGTGCTTGACGGCGACGATGTTGGGGAAGTCCTTTCGCAGCCGGGCGATGGTGTCTGCCGCGATCTCGACGCCGCAGCGGCCGGGGATGTTGTACAGCACATGGGGGAAGTCGACCGCCTTGGCGATGGCGGCGAAGTGCTGATAGAGACCCTCCTGGGTCGGCTTGTTGTAGTAGGGGGCGACCTGGAGTGAGCCGTCGGCGCCGTTCCTCCTGGCCTCGAGGGTCATCTCGATGGCCTCGGCCGTGCTGTTGGAGCCGGTTCCGCCGAGGACAGGAATGCGGCCCTTGGCCCGCTTGGCCACCTTGGCGATGACTTCGTTGTTCTCCTCGTGGGTCAGCGTCGGGCTCTCGCCGGTCGTACCGCAGGGTACGAGCACGTCGGTGCCGGCGTCCACGTGAAAGTCCACCAGGGCGTCCAGGGCCTTCCAGTCCACGCTGCCGTTTCGGAACGGCGTCACCAGGGCAACCATGCTTCCTTTGAACACGATCCGATTCCTTACGTTAGAGACATCCCGGGACCGCTTCACCGGCCCGCGCCGGCCTCTCCCACGTGCTCACGCACCGAGATCCTGCTGACAACCGATGAGCGTCCCCGGAAAACAAGCGGTGGCGGGAATCGGCGACGCGAGGCACGACAGAAAGAGTTTGTACCGAATCGGGGCAGAAAGATCAATCTCAGTCATCGCCGATGAGGGCTTTCATTTCCCGTACGGCCTTGCGGAGCCCGACGAAGACCGCCCGGGCGATGATCGAGTGGCCGATGTTGAACTCCTCGAAACCCATCAGTGCGGCCACCGGCTTGATGTTCGTGTAGGTCAGGCCGTGGCCGCCGTGAACGAGGATGCCTCGGGAGTGGCCGACCTCGATGGCCGTGTCCAGGTGTTTCAGGGCGGCGCGCATGGCTCGGGGGCCCTTGGCGTGGGCATACTCGCCGGTCCAGAGTTCGACCGCGTCGCAGCTGGCGTCGGCCGCGGCCTGGACCTGGTCGGGGATCGGCTCGATGAAGGCGCTGACCTCAATGCCCTTGCCGCGCAGGGCCTCGACCACCGGCCGAACCCGCCTGGCCAGCCGGACGACGTCCAGCCCGCCCTCGGTGGTCAATTCCTCGCGCCGCTCGGGGACCAGGGTGCACTGGTCGGGCTCGAGCTGCCGGGCGATGGCCACGATCGCCCGGTTGATGGACATCTCCATGTTGAGCTTGCAGGTGACGGTCTCCTTGAGCAGGCGGGCGTCGCGGTCGTTGATGTGCCGCCGGTCCTCACGGAGATGGAAGGTAATGCCGTCGGCGCCGCCGAGCTGGGCCTCGGCCGCCGCCCAGACCGGGTCGGGCTCGTACGTGCGGCGGGCCTGGCGAACCGTGGCCACATGATCGATATTCACACCCAGTCGCGGCATGGCAGGCCATCCCATCGCAAGAGAACACTCCTCGGAGCGGCTCATGCCGAGCCGGGAGACCATCCGACGAGCAGCGTCATTATATGCCGCCCCGCCGGGCCGTAAACCGCCCCGCCGGGACCGCCGGCACGGCGGATGCCCACGGCAACCAGGAGTTTTCAGGAGGTAGACGAGCTGGGCCGGGGGGATCTGGACACCGGCAACGAGTGATCCGATGATGATGGCCTGCACGCCTCCGGGATCGCCTGGAGCCACGGCGCCTCGCCGGGGTTCGCCTGGTCGCGTGTATTGAGATCCAAGGTCGTCCTTCAAGGGGCCTGGTATGGCCATGGTCAACGCCGAGTTGCGGTGCGCCGGTTGCGGCGAGACGCTGGCGGGATTGTCACTCGATGCCCGCTGCGGGAGGTGCGGCTTGCCGGCGAGCCGTTCGCTCGACGTCGCCGCCCTCGATCCGGTGACGGGAACGGTCAACACCAGCGTGGCCTGCGTCGCGTGCGGCTACAACCTACGAACCCTGGCCCTGGATTCCGTCTGCCCGGAGTGCGCCGCCCCGGTCTGGAAGTCCCTGCGCCGCGATGATCTCCGCTTCGCGGACGCCCGCTGGCTCCGGACCATCCGACTCGGCCTGAGCCTGGCGGCCACGGCGTGCGCCCTGTCCCTCATCCTTCTGCCGATACCGGTGTTGCTCGTGCGCCTCGGGGGTCCCACGGCGACAACATGGTACTACTGGACTGGCTGCACTTTTTTCGGGCCGTTAGCGAATTCGATCATCTGGTGTGTCGGCCTCCTGCTCGTCGCCACCCCCGAGCCAGCTCGGGAAGAAGACCCGCGAGGCCGGCGTCTGAAGCAGTGGATCCGAATCCTGGGGATCCTCGCTCCGATCGCATGGCTAGTGAGCAAGGCCCTGAACCCGCTTCTCCTGCTCCTGAGCCAATGGCACAACCTGGGACCGGCAATGTCCCCGGGTTCCGGCGTGAACGGGTGGTTACTGGCCTGCTCCCTCCTCTTCACGCCGCTGCGAATCGTCGGCGAGGTGGGAGCGCTGCTCCTGGGTGTCTATCTCCGCGACCTCGCCCGCCGGGAACGGGTTCGGACATGGCCTTTCACCCTCTTTGTCGCCGTCTCCGCACTGGGCGCGGCCGCGCACCTTCCGCTCGATCCGATCCTGTACCGCCATCTGTCGGCGGCCGGGCGGCTTGCACCGTCCGGCAATCCGTGGGACTACTGGCTGCTGATCACTTCGGGCAGCGCACAGCTCGCAATGCTCGCTTTCGGCATCATCAGCCTGGTCGTGCTGCTCATCGCCCGCCGGATGGTCTCGCGAGCCATCAGGCAACAGGAGTGAGCCCTCCAGAGCCGGCCTGTCGGTCAGGCGGCGACAGAATGTAAGAAGGTTTTAGAGCCCTTTTCAGGGGAAGTAGCCCTGGCGTCTCGCCGGTGCCGGTTCAAGCGGCCTTCCTGTCTCACGGAATCTACGGAGACAGGCTCCTATATGCGCTTCAGAGCCTTCTTGATCGCCTCGGACGTGCGACCGACCGCCTGATCGCGGGGCAGATCGCGCAGCGAGGCGTCGAAGGGCTCGGCCGCCACCGGACCGTCGTAGCCCACCGCAAGGAGTGCCCCGAGGAAGGCACCGATGTCGATCACGCCGGTGGCCGCGGGCAGCGTGCGGCGGTTGTCCACCTGCTGATCAGTCGGAATGCCGGACGGGGCGTCGTTGAGGTGCACCGCCACGATGTCCGCATTGCCCAGGGCCTTGAGGTCGGCCGGTGTCTCACCGGCGGTGTACCAGTGCCAGCTGTCCAGCAGCAGGCCGACGTTCGAGCAGCGGGTCTCGGCGATCAGTTCGCGCATCTCCCGCAGGGTGTGGATGAACGGGAAGCGCGAGCGGCTCCAGCTGGTCCGCGGGCCGACGTACTCGAGACCGAAGCTGAGACCGCGGTCGCCGAGAATTCGGGCGATCTCCTGGACCCGACGGACGTGCCGCCGGAAATTCTCGAGATAGGTCAACTGCCTGTCCCCGGGCGTGATCCAGGTCCCCACACGCCTGGCTCCGGCACGTTGCAGGACGGCAGCCATCTCCGGCAGCTTGTCCAGCAGGCCCTTGAAGTCACCGTCCGAACGCCCAAACGGCGAGTCGATGCTGGTGGCACCCCAGACGAGGTTCCTGGCCGCCATACGGTCGCCCAACTGCTTGACGGCGTCCCCGGACATTGAGCCCAGCTCGCCGGCCACCGGCTCGATCGCCTCGAACCCGAACTGAACGGCCAGGTCGATCGATTCGCTGAGGTTGGCCCGAACGCCGATCAGGCCCGGGCTCAGGCAGACCTTGAACTTCCGATCCCCGGCCCCGGCGGCCTTGGCATCCCCCGCCGAGGTCCCGCCCGGCCTGCCGATACTCGCCGCGGTCGCCGTGCCGAAAGCCACGGCCGCCGAACCACGCAAGAACGCCCGACGCGTGGAAGCCCCGATGAGCGGTAATCCCGATCTCGACGTCAGGTGCATGGTGTCACTTGCCCCCTTTCTCATTGACCCCCTTGACCCGCATCTTGACCCTGTAGAGGCATTTGCTGGCGTTGATGAACAGCGTCCTGCGGTCCGCGCCGCCGAAGCAGACATTGGCCGACCAGGGCTCGGGCACGTCGATGTGGTCGATCTTCTTGCCGGCCTTGTCGAACACGGTTACACCCTTGCCGGTCAGGTAGACGTTGCCCTCGCTGTCGATGGTCATGCCGTCCGACCCGAGTTCACAGAAAAGCCGCTTGTTGGCCAGCGAACCATCGGGGCGGATGTCGTAGGCGTAGGTGCGGTGCGAGCCGAGATCGCTGATGTACAGCGTCTTGCCGTCCGGCGTGCCGGTGATCCCGTTGGGCGTCTTGAGATCGTCGATGACCCGAATCGGCTCGCCCGGCTCATAGGGCAGGGCCAGGTCCACATGCTTGCTGTCGTCCTTCACGGAGGCACCAGGCTTGTCGGCCGGCTTCGCCGGCTTGCGCCCGGGGAGGTAGTAGACCCCTTCGACATCCTGCTCCTTGGGCCCGCGCTTCCAGTAGTCGCGCTTGTACCACGGGTCGGTGAAGTACAAGCCGCCCTCCGGCCGTAGCCACACATCGTTGGGAGCGTTGAGCAGCTTGCCCCTGTAGCTCTTGACCAGCACTGTCGCCTTCTTGTCGGGGGTGATGACCCACAGCTCGTTCTTCTCGTCCGCGCACGAGATGAGGTTGCCGAGGGAGTCGAAGACCATCCCGTTGGAACGTCCGGACGGCTTCATCCAGGTGGACAACTTGCCGTCCACGCTCCACCGGACGATGCGATCGTTGGGCTGATCGGTGAAGAACACGTTGCCGTCCCGGTCGCAGGTCGCCCCTTCGGTGAACTCGAACTCCCCGGAGAGCTTCTCGACCTTGGCACCCGGCGCGGTCACACCGCCCTCGGCGCCCAGGACGGGGGCAACGCAGATCACGGACGTCAACACGATCCCGAGCGTCACTTGCACAGCGTTCATGTTCAACTTCCTCATGCAGCCTGCGTGGGCCTGTTCCTCAATTCTCCATTCTCCGCTCTCAACTTCCCGGCGTTGCGATACACCGCATGGGAGTCACCCCAGCTTTTCCGGCACTTCCTTCATTTCACCCATCCAGCGCAGCTCACGCTCGATGTCCGCGTGCATCCTGTACTTGCGGGCTACGTCCGCCAGCTTTTCACCGCGAATATCGATCTTGGCGAGATCCACCTGCCCGAGGCTGGCCTGGCCGCAGAACTGCAGGTACCCGATCCAGGACGGATCGATGCCCATAGCCTCGACGCCCACGCGGTCCGCGGCCACATAGTCGGTCGACGCGATGGCCAGGCGCGACGGAACCGGGGTCCCATCGTTGGGCCCGTTGCCCTCCATTCCCTCGTAGCCATCGATCACCGTCGCCCCCCAGCACGGCTGCAGCCGCTGGGCGGTCATCAGAATGCCAAAGTGCGTCTGGCGGACGCCGCCATGGTAGAGGCGCTTGTCGTTCCACCACTTGCCCTGCCCGCGGGTGCTATGCAGCGGGGCACCCAGGGCCATGTTCTTGATGGAGAGGGTCGCGATCACGGTGTTGTGCGTTTTGAGGATCGCCGAGCAAAGGATGTACGCCTCGGGGTCCAACAGCCGGGCGGCAAGGCGGACGGGGACGGCGTGCAGATTGCCGTCCAGGATGGTGCACGTCTGGAACTTGGCCTCCTCATTCAGGTCCACCAGGCTGACTTGCAGCGGCTTGTGCTCCGTAACGGTCTCCGCGTAATGGAAGTGCTCGTAACCCTCGGGGGTGTGGGCGGCCGCCGACTCCGCAATGACCACCGGCCCCTTGAATCGCGGGGCCAGGAAATCCAGGATGCCGTGCAGCGAATCCACGTGCGTCGAGGCGAGCTGGTTTCTTGTATTCACGATGTTCGGCTTGATGACCACGTACTTCTTGGTCTTGAGCACTGGCAGAATCTGGTCCTCGATCGCCACCAGCGCATCGCAGACGTTCTGGCGCCGGCGGTCGCCCTTGACGATCGAGACCACCGGGCAGCGTTCGGGTGCGCCGCCCGGCGCCGGCAGCGGGGGCGCGACGGGTGCCTGCTGGGCCAGCAGCAACTTGCCAGACGCCGCCGCCGCGGCGGCAGACCAGATCACACTCCGGCGTGACAGTCTGTGTTCCATGGTCGAGTCTCCCATCTGCTAGGCCAGTGTCCTTGCCGACCTGAACTTGCTCATATCGTTGAGCCGGAAGAGGGTCTCGCCCGCCTTGGGCACGATGAGCACACCCTCGTCCTCACGGCCCCGGTATTCATCGGGGTGGACCTTGGCCGGATCCATGTAGCCGAGGTTGATCTTCCGGCAGCGGGCTTCGGGAATCCGCGTGGCCAGTACGACGTCGACCCGCGGCGTCTCGACGCCGTTCTCGAACCGGCCGACGCCCTTCACGTGGGTGCTGTGGGCCAGTACGCCCCAGGGGAAGTGCTTGAACCGGCTCCACTGCTGGGCGAAGTAATCGCGCACGTGGTAGCCGACTTGGTCGATGACCTGGCCGTGCGAGAAAGAGACCTCGTCAATGTGCGGAGCGTAGATGATCAGCGTGCCGCCGTCAGCCACGATCGGCTCGAGCTTGTACATGCACTTGCCGGCCGTCCAGATGTCGTCGTACATCGGGGGGGCACACGAGAGGATGGTCTTGAACGGCTTCTCGCAGTACTTGACGTGGATCCGGGCGCTGAGTTCGGTCGCCGCCCGCCAGGCCTCGCCCACCGGGCCGCCGAAGATCCCGGCCACCTCGCTGCCGCTGACCACGTAGCCCAGAAGCGTCCGCTCGACGGGAACGAGATCGGCCGCGGCTTCGATGGCCGCCCGGACCGGCGTGTCGCGGGTGCCGTTGATCAGCGGGTTGGTGACCAGGGCACCCAGCCAGTGGGTGAAGTTGATGACCTGAGGAGCGGCAATGCCGGGAAAGAGGTACTTGTGCCCGCCGGAGAAGCCGACGACCTCGTGCGGAAAAACCGGCCCGGCGATCACCAGGTGGTCGTACGCCAGGACCAGCTTGTTGACCAGGACGGGAACTTCCATGCTCAACAGGCCGCCGGAGAGTTCCTCGACCCGCGAGCGGGTCAGCGTGCCGATCGGGGCCAGGGCGTCCGGCGAGTTCCAGTGATGGTTGAAGACCTTGACCGAGGCGTATCTGGCGGCACGCTCGCCGCCGACCATACCCAACAGCTCGTCGATCTTCTCCTCGCTCATCGGCGGGTGGGTCCCGAGGGCGACCAGGAAATCGATGGCCGCGGCCTTGCCCATGAGGGTGTCGGCGATAGCCCTGAAGAGCAAGCCCGTCGGCCCGCTGCGGGTGTGGTCGGGGATGATGGCCAACACGCGTTTGCCCGACAGCAGGGCCCCGCCCAGCGCCTTGGCGACCACCTGACGAATGTCGGCTTCGCTCAACCGCGCCGTTTCCGATCCCTGTGCAACGATCATCCGCGTACCCATCGATCGAACCACGCCCGGACACGCCCGTAGGCGGCGGCAAGGAGACCCGGCCGTTACCAAGGCGGCGGTGCACCGCGCACGCCCGCGCCCCCGCCCTAACTCACTTGCTCATGCCGGAACCCAACAGGACCACATCCCAGTGTACGTGATCGTTCTCCGGTTCGCCACGTCGGCTCGGTCCTCGAACGGGCCGCCCCCGTGGGAAAAAAGGGACCTGTTCCTCACCGTGATCTCAACACGAACTTGCCTGCCGCTCCCGCGGTCGCGTAGATCGCCTTGACCCGGTTCAGATCCTCATCTTCCTGGCCGACGATCGTGAGCCATCGCGGAGCGAGCATGCCAAGCGATTCGGGCAGATCACACACGCGGAGCACGTTCAGGAACTGCGGTGCGTCGGGCCGCATGTGACTCAGAGGCGGAGCGGCCAATGTCACCCCCACGACCCCGGGTTGAAACAGGGCCGCATAGGCGGCCAGGACGCCGGCGGCGCCCCGGCCCGCCAATTCGACCGAGACGGATCGAACGGCACGGCCACGCAGGTAACCGGCGGCGGCGGCGACGTCCAAGACCTGGCCGGTCTCGACCGTGTGGCCGATCAGCACGTGCGCCCGGCGGACATAATTCGGCGGACTCTTGGTCGTCCACCGTGTCTCGCCGACGCCGCGGGGGTCACACAACCAGACAACGGCATCTGCGGGGAGCACATCCTTCACCCAAGCCGGTGGATCGGCGTTCGCGGCTTCGTCGGCGTTCCTCACCACCAGGATGAGCCGTTTCCCCGGCCCAGTCTTCGCTGTCCCGTAAAGGCGAAACTCGACTCCATCCTCCGACTTCATCCGGAGCCACCCGCCGGGCAGCGACTCCACAAGCGTTGCCTCCGGAAAGGTCGACGACAGGCCATTGAAGCTAACCTCACGCAGCCTGGCAAGCAGGCCCTCCTTCCAGGCATCGAACTGCCCGTTGGCGGGCAGCTGCACCGCAGCCATGGGCACGAAGCTCTCGTCAATCCGGCCATTGAGGGCATCGGCGGGCATGTCCTTGTCTTCGGGAAAAACGCGGAGCTTGGCCGGCTCGATCGGGAAGACGCGACGCCCGTCCCCCTCCGTCACCAAGTCAACCTCGCTGTCGCCGATCGCCGCGGGATCGCCCTTCAGGTGCATGTTGATGAACCTGTAGGCCGCCTGGCGAAGGTCCTTGCGGTACGCGTGTCCGCCATTGCTCACCACGCTGTCCACGAGATCGCCGGCGCCGAAGTAGCTGTAGAGTTGCTCCAGGCGGTTGGTGATGCGGCGGTTGGCGTCCATGGGAAAGATGCGATCATTGTCGCTGTTGACGAACAGGAGCGGCCGCGGGGCGATCAGGGCGGCGATCTGGGTCCACGGCCATCGGAACGTGTTGTAACAGAACATGCAATCGCAGTGCCCGTTCACCGTGCGGTTGGGGACGTACGAGGCCAGGTCGGCCATACCGCTCACCGGAACGGCCACCTTGACGCGCGGGTCGGCGGCCGCGATCCAGAAGGTCGCCGCCCCGCCGCCGCTGATGCCAGTCACCGCGATTCGCTCCGCATCGGCCTCCGGGCGACTGGCCAGGTAGTCGATGGCCCGCATACCGTTCCAGCACTCGACGCCCGCCGGCGTGTAACCGCGCGAGTGCCACCACCAGCGGCCCTCCCGATAGGTGCCGTGGTGGATGCCCTTAATCTCGCCGAGCTGCAGTGTGTCCAGCGTCAGGCACAGATAGCCGTGCCGGGCGAACCAGATGCCGTGGGATTGGTACGCCGTTTTGTTGCCGTCCCGGCCCGCGTTGCTGTGGCCGCAGACGTAGAGCACCGCGGGAAGCTTGTCCCCCGGCTTGGCCGACGCCGGGCAGTACAGGTTGGCGGTCACATACAGCTTCGGGCGGCTCTGGAAATGGAGCTTCTCGACCACGTAACCTTGACCGTCGAGCGTGCCGGTGACGACCGGCTGCAGCGGCGTGCGCTCCGGCATCGGCGACAGGCCGAGCATGTACAGGTACTGCTTCCTGAGCGAGGGAAGGGCATTGTTCCAGTCGTCGACCGTCTTGACACTCTCCAGGAATCGTCCGTCGAGCCGCTCGGCTTCTCGGCCGAGGTAGTCCTGGATCATCTTGTCGCCCGGCTGCTGAGCGTCGGGCAGATCGAACTGCTGAGCGATGAGCGCGGAGGCACAGGAGAGCAGAACCGCGCAAGCGCGTAGATAAGAAACGTTCCGGAGCCAATCACTCGAACGCACGACGGACCTCCTCTCGACAAGAGTGCTCGGCACGAATGATAGCCGAATGTTGGGATCATTCCCGCCGATTGAGACCCCGAATGACCTCCGCATCGGGCGAGCATACGTACTTGGCCGCGGCCCTGCTTCTCATCACAGGCCTCCGAAGAAGCCTGAAAATCCTAGTGCTTCCAGAAGAGGGCCCGATGGCCGTAGACCGCTCGCACCAGGACGGCCGCGTACTCGCAGTATTTCTGGGCCCCGTCGGCCGCTACGGTGCCGTCCGGTTTGGGATGGTACCGCTCGCGCCAGTGGCCGTCGGCCTTCGCCGCCCGACACACCTTGCGTACCGAGTCCACCAGACGGTCGTGAGCCCGCATCCGCCGGCAGGCCAGGATCTCCAGATGCCACACCCGGCCCATGGCGGCCACATCGTTGATTTCCGAGACCGAGCATTCCGCCGACCTGTTGAGCTCCCACGGTTCGTAGCTGGACGGCTTCGTGACCAGCTGCGTGGGCATGTCGCCCAGCCAGAAGCCCGGCTCGGCGAGCAGGCGAGGCCAGAGCACGTCCGCCTGTTGCGCGGAGGCCACCCCGAACGCGATCGCCGCCCAATTCACGTCGCTCAACCCGTGCAAGTCGACCAGGCCGCGTTCCGGGTGAACGTACTCGCCGAAATGATCGTCGCGCCAGAAGGCGGCCCCGAACGCCTGGGCCAGGGTGTCGGCCTGGGTGGACCAGTGGTTCGCCCTGGCCTGATCACCGGCCGCACGGAACAGACCGGCCAACTCACGGAACGCATGGATCGCGTAGCACTGGGTCACGCCGTCGGAACCTTCACGCGGCGGGGCTTCGACGTAAAAACCCGAACCGCCCATCAGCCCGCAGGACGTCTTCTTCGTGAGCAGGAACCTGGCCGCCGCCTCAACCGACTCCAGCCGCTCACCAAGCCACGGCACGGATTGGACCGACTGGTGGATCTCCGCGGCAGTGAGGATGTAGCAGATCGAACCCAGCGCGGCCAGCGGAAAACCCTTGGTCTGCCAATGCTCGAACAAGCCGATCCACTGCCGGGGTTCGCGGCTCGACGCGGGCCGCCCTTCACGCGGGGGCGGCTTGTAGGTGAACAGGTCATCAGGATAATTGAGGCCGCGCAAACAACCGCCGGGCCGCGTGTCCCCGTTGAAAATGGCAAAAGGAATGTTGCCGTCCTTGCGCTGCGAAGCCCGAACGAAATCGAAGAAGTCCATCACCAGCCGGGTGCGGCCCAGGAGCAGATAGGCGCCAGCCATCTGCCAGGAATCAAGGCCCGGCCATGTGGTGTCGCTGCCGAAGGACACGCCGTCAGCGGTGATCGTGAAGTAGCCCGGGTAATGCCGCTCGGTCGCGGCGGGCAACATGTTCTTGAAGACCGCGGCCTCGACGCCAGTCCGAATCGACGGGTCGGTGATGGTATGGGCCAGCGCCGCCCGGTCATCGGTCGATTCAGCACCGCACGCCCTTTCGGGCAGCCATCTCAGACCGGCGACCGAAGTCAAGCCGATGCCGGTGGCGGCCGATCGGCCCAGAAAGCTACGCCGCGAGTATGACAACCGGCTGGTCATAACGCCCCGAGGCAAACCGACCACAACATCCGCCGCATGGCCCAACCAGGCAGCCTGGTATTTCCATACCGCAGATCGGTGCCCGAGGCAACGGGGACGACTCGGCCGGCACGACCGCCGGACGGCTGATGGGCGAACCGGGCTTCAGGCTCGGGGCCTGAGCTTCCAGGTGAATGCCAACAAGAGGACCGCCATGGCGGTGCACCCCAGGATGGAGTAGATCACGATTTCCCAGGCCGCCTCGGTTCCATATCGCGGCTTGAAGTAGTCCAGCATCCAGCCGAAACCCTGGGCCTGGCAGGTGCGGCCAAGATAGCCCAGCAAGCCGATGAAACCGGCGGCCGTGCCGATCGCCTTCTTGCTGGTCAGGTCGAGAGCCTGGATCACGATCAGGTTGATCACCGGATAGATGAAGAAGCCGATCAGGCCGAGCATGACCATGTCCATCCAGAGGTACCCGGCCGGGATGAACAGGATCGCGGTGAAGGCCGCCAGGATGGGCGCCATCGAGAGCGTCGCGACCATGCCCCGCCGGCCACCCACTCGATCGGAAACCCAACCCAGGGCAATCGTGGACGCAATGCCCGCAAACTCCAGGACCATGACCGCCAGGCCACCCTTGACCAGCGTCGCGTCCTTGACCTCGCGCAAGTACTTGGGACCCCAGTCGAGCATGCTGTATCGGGAAACGTACGCGAAGAAGTTGGCGATGGCCAGCAGCCACACGTACTTGTTGGTCAAGACGTAGTCGACGAAAAGCTCGCCAAAACCCAGTTCTCGTTCGGCATCATCCGAAGCCGAAGCACAGCTCGCGACCGGGGCGGCCTCCTGCGGCTCGGCCTCCGTTGCGACGACGGGTTGTACAGGGAAGCCGCCGCCACGACCAGCGGCATACTCCTCAATCGGCGGCAAGCCGACCGACTGCGGGGTATCGCACAGCCGCCAGAAGAGGTACAGCGATCCGACCAGAGCCAGCAGCCCGGGCACAAAAAACGCGTACTGCCAGCCACCCAAGCGAAGTGCCGCCCAACCGGCCAGGTAACCCGCCACTCCCCCGCCGACGTTGTGGGCCGTGTTCCAGATACTGAACGTCAGCCCTCGTTCCTTCTGGCTGAACCAGTGGCCCATGGACCGACCGCAGGGTGGCCAGCCCATCCCTTGAAAGAAACCGTTGAGTCCCCAGAGCGTCAGGTGAATCCCGAAACCCTTCACGCCCCCGAACGCGAAGTTGCACAGCGCGGTCAGCAGCAGCCCGAAGGCCATGAAGACCCTCGGATTGCTGCGGTCGGACACCGCCCCCATCAGAAACTTGCCGAGCCCGTAGCTGATCGCGGTGATGGCCAGGATGCTGCCAATCTGGCCGTCGTTGTAGCCGATGGCCGCCTCCATGTCCTTGGAAACCACGGAGATGTTGTTCCGCACCAGGTAGAACGTGGCGTAGCCGAGGTAGGTGGCCTCCATGACCCGCCAGCGATAGCGCGGATAGAGCCGGCGAACCTCGTCGGCCGGCAATCGGGGAAGGTGCGGGGCGGCGGCAAAAAAGGCGCGGATCGCTGAGAACATCCGGGCGATTCTCCTGATTCGCGCCGAGATCAGCGCGGGCTGTCGACTTCATCCCTCGCTTCCGCGGAACGGCCGTCACGCCGGGGTGCACGACCGGGTCCCCCCGCCAATCGCTCGGGTGAAGGGCCCCTCGCACCAGCGGCCAACCCGCCCTACCGTCGCTCGGTAGCGAGCCAGCTCCTGTTCCTTGCGCTCCGCGTTCCAGCCGAGCAGCTCCGCCATCCAGCCGGCCACCTGCTCGCCGACCGCCTTGGCGTCATGGCGATCGTAGTGCCACCCACCCCGGCGGAGCATGATATCGTCAAGGTGCACCGCCCATTCGTTGGAGCAGTAGTGCTCCACTGCCCGGCGGCTCACGTCCGGCGGCACTATACCACTGAGCCCCTCAGTCTCCCAGGACTCCAGGAGCGGAACCTCGGCCGTCCGGCACGCGGTTCGGCCCCGTCCAAGCTGGCCCTCGATACGGTCCACGGCCTGCTCGGCCATCAGTCGATACGTGGTCAGCTTCCCGCCGGCGATGTCCAGCCAGCCGGGTTCCGGCGACCGAATCTCATGGGCCCGGGAGATGTCCGAAGGCCGGCCGTTCCGGTCCGCGATCAGTGGCCGCAGGCCGGCCCACGAACTGACCACGTCATGCTCGGAGAGCCGAGCCTCCGGAAAAACCCCGTTGACGACCTCGAGAATGTACCGGGCATCTTCCGGCTCGGTCTTCACGTCCTCGATCGCGCCCTCGTAATCCGTGTCCGTCGTCCCCAGGATCACGCGTTCGCCCCAGGGAATCGCGAACAGAATGCGGCTTCCCTCGGTCATGACCACGGCGTCCGGTACCGGCAGCCGATCGCGGTCCACCACCAGATGCACGCCCTTGGTCAGACGCAACTCGACCGAGCTGTGCTCAACACGATCCGCCCAGGGCCCGGTGGCGTTGACCACACAACGGGCATCCACGCTCAACTCCTTGCCGCCCAACTGGTCCTGAAGGACACATTGCCAGGAGCTGCCGCGCGGACGGGCTTGCTCGAGCCGGCAGTAGTTGACCAGCACCACGCCGCTCTTGGTGGCTGACCGCAACGTATCGACCACCAGTCGGGCATCGTTGGTCAGGCCGTCGTAGTAGCGCACGCCGCCGGTCAGCCGGTTGGTGTCAATGCCGGGCAGATACTGCTCCAAGCCGCGAGCGTTGAACGCGTTGGACCTGCCCAGGTTCCGGCCGCCGCACAACAGATCATACAGCCTGACACCGATCCGCAACTTCCACAGGGCCCAGGCTCCCCACGGCGGGCAGCGGTACGTCGGGAACACGAACGCCAGGGGGCCGGACAGATGCGGAGCGATGGAATGGATCACCCGCTTCTCGATGCTCGCCTCGCGAACCAGTCCGATGCGGCCCTGGGCCAGATAACGCAACCCGCCGTGCAGCAGGCGGCTCGATCGACTGCTCGTGCCGAACGCGAAATCGTGCTGATCCACGAGCCCCACCTTCAGGCCACGCTGGGCCGCATCCCGGGCCACGCCGGCTCCCACGATCCCGCCGCCGACCACCAACACGTCCAGCATCGCTCGGCTCAGCTGCCCCACCCGCTCGCTACGACTACCAGCCTTCGTCTCTTCCACGGTCATCTCCAATACTCCCATGTCTGCCTGTGCGGCTCGATCCTTCAAACAACCAGGTCCATCGCCGCCGCACGGCGTCAACTCGGTAACGCGGCCATCGCCCCGGCCTGCTCCCGGGCCTGGGCCAGCATCTCTCCCAACTCCTTCAGGCTGGGCACGATCACGTCCGGCGGCTCGTGCAGATGCAAGGTGTCATCCACCGTCGCCTCCCCGGTCAGCACCAGCACGCCCACGCAACCGGCCCGGCGGGCCATGACCATGTCGGTGTACAAACGGTCCCCGACCATCGCCAGTTCGGGCGCCTGCAGCCGGTGCCGGTCCAGGATTCCCCGCAGCATCCACGGGTCGGGCTTGCCCAGAACCGCCTGGGGCGACTGGCCCGTCGCACTCTCAAGGCAGGCGCACACCGCCCCGCAGTCCACCAGAACCGTCGGTCGATCCGTCGGACAGATCCGGTCCGGGTGAGTGGCGATGAACGGCTTGCCCCGCTTGATCCACCACGCCGCCTTGCACAGCCGGGGGTACACCAGCCCAGTGTCAAATCCGACCACCACCGCCTCCGGCTCCTCCTCGTCGCCGACCACGGTGAATCCAGCCATGACCAGCTCGCTCTGCAGGCTCGGCGTGCCCAGCACATACAGCCGCTTCACCGCCGGAAGCGCCTGGCGAAGGTAATACACCGCACACCAGGTCGAGGTGAAGACCTGTTCACGATCGGCCGCGATACCCATGCACCCCAGGGACTGGAGGTAATCCACTACACTCTTGGAGGAGTTGTTGGTCAGGAACGTGTAGCCGATCCCCAGCTTGCTCATCCGCTCCAGGAACGGCAACGTGAATTCAAAAACCGTCCCGCCCTTGTAGATCGTCCCGTCCATATCCAGGGCGAGATGTCGAACCGATGTCAGCTTCGTCGTACTCATGAACGTCGACTCACCTCGCAGGGCCCGCCGCCCGGTTCTCGCCCGGTCCGTGACCGGCGTTCCAGCACAGCGCGAACAGAATGCTCGCCATAAGACCCGAGACCATGAGCAGGCCGAAAACCGAAGACCAGCCGGTATGCTCGGCTAGATAGCCCAAGCCCCAGCCGGAGAGGACTCCACTCATATACCCGAACAGACCGGTCAGCCCGATAGCCGTGGCCGCCGCTCGCTGCGTCGCCAGATTGGCGGCGATGACGCCGACCAGACACTGCGGACCGTAAATGCAGAAACCCATGGCACAGAGCAGCGCCGCGTTGGCCACGGCCGAGTGAGAGGCAAGCTTCCAGAACAGGGCCACAAACACCGTACACATCACCATGTAGACCAGACAGGTTCGCCCGCCGTGACTCCGGAACACCCGATCCGTCAGCCACCCACCAAGCAGCATGCCGAAGACGCCGGCCACCTCGTAGCCCGCCACGGTCCAGCCCGCATGCTGGAGCTTGATCCCCTTCATCTCCGCCAGAATCGTCGGACCCCAGTCGAGCACGGCATACCGAATCGTGTAAACGAAGAAATTCGCCACGCTGACCGTCCAGATCAGCGGGTTGAGGAACACCTGCCGCACCGTGAACCGCCAGAGATCCCCATCTTCGGTCACTGGTCCGCACCCGACCTGCTCGACCGGGCACAGGTCCGGCCCGTCGCCGCCCGTGGAAGCCACCGGCTGGACCGGGAAACCTCCGGTTGGCACCTGCCCGTACTCCTCGATCGGCGGAAGACCCACCGAGGGCGGCGTGTCCCGAAGCCGCTCAACCAAAAAGACCGCCCCGCCGATGGCGAGAATCGCAGGCACCAGGAAGCACAGCCGCCAATCGGCGCCGACCAGAACACTGCAAAGCAGCAGTGCGGCCGCCGCCCCGATCGAATGCGAGGTGTTCCAGATCGCAAAACGGGTCCCTCGCTCCTCCGGCGCGAACCAGTGAGTCAGGCTGCGGGCACACGGCGGAAAGCCCATCCCCTGGAACCACCCGTTGAGCAGCCAGAAGAAACCCAGCGTATAAACGGCGCTGCTCAGCCCGAAGCAGAGATTCATGACCGCCGATAGAACCAGACCCAAGGCCATGAAGTACCGCGGGTTGGTGCGATCGCCGAGGAAGCCATTGGCGAACTTCGAGAAGCCGTAAAAGACCCCGTGCAACGTCAGGAACAACCCCAGGTCCGACTTCGTCACCCCCAGGTCTTTCTCCATCATCGGCATTGCCAGGGACAGGTTCTTGCGAACCAGATAGAACAGGGCATAACCGATCAGACTGGCATACAGGATACGCCGTCGCCAATACCGGTACTGACCCTCGACCTCGGCGGCGGGCACCCTCCGCTCCGCAAACGCGGCAGGCCGAAACAGATTGACGGCGGCGGCCAGCATCAGTGCCCCCCTCGCGCCCGGCATTCGTCCGATCCCACCACCGCCGGCGCCCGCCCACCCGCCAGAGGCACGGCATCCAGACAGCGAACCAGGCATCCGGTCAGCACGGCCACATCCAGCACTGTGAACCGACGCCGGATCTGCTGGGCCTCGATGTAACTGCGCCGGAGACGAGCTGGATCGATGCCGATGTCCGCCGGATGGTTCGGCGCCCCGGCCGCGCGGAGCATGTCCCCGACTTCGTCCGCCGGGACGAGTTGTTCGTGAAGCCGATGCCGCAGTCCCGGCCAAGCCGTTCGTATCCGCTCGAGCAGGAGCTGGCCAGTCTCCCGATCCATGTGCTTGGCCTGGCTCTCGCGCCACGCGACGGCCCGCAAATCGGCCTTCTCGTGGGTCAACTCGACCAGCCGCCTGAGCTCCTCCAGATCAGGCCAGCCGGCCGAACCCCAGTCGATCTCCGCGAGCGGCTCCGCCATCAGCCGTTCATACAGCAGCGTCACCGCCAGGGTGCCGATCCCGACCTTGTGGCCGTGCAGGGGTACCCTCCCCCGATAGGTGTGGCCCTGCATGTCCCACAAGTGGCTGAACTGGTGTTCGGCGCCCGAGGCCGGCCGGCTCGACTTGCACCACTGCATCGCGAAGCCGGTCATCATGAGACCCTCCACCAGCCCCAAGATCGTGTCCCGGTCGCCGCGGCGCACACACTCCGGATTGCCCGTCCAGTCATGAAGACGGCTCTGCACCAGATCCCACGCCCGCACATCGATGGCCTCGATATCCAGAGCGTCCGCCAGAAGCCAGTCCGCCCCGGCCGTGGTCTTGGCCAGCAGGTCCGCGTAGCCGGCCGCATTCAGCTCCCCTGGGGCCGCGCAAATCACTTCCAGGTCGGCGATCACCGCCCGCGGCGCCGGGCAGAAAAACGTCTGCTTGGAGCCGTCCCGGATCACCGACGCCCCGTACGCCGTGTAACCGTCCATCGATGCGGCCGTAGCCACGACCATGTACGGCCGCCCGCATTCGTGAGCGGCCAGCTTGGTCAGATCGTTGATCGTGCCCGAGCCCACCGCAACGGGAACGCCCCCGCGCGTCTCGATCGCTCGCTTCACCAACTCCACGTGCTCATAGTCGGCGTGCAGCGACGGCTCTTCGAACACGAGGGCTTCCGGCAATTCGATGCCCGCCCCGCGCAGCACGCCCGCCACCGCCCCGCCGGCCGCCCGGAAGGTGTTCGTGTCGGCCACCAGCAGAGCCCGGTCGTCATCAAAACACCGGCCAAAGACCTCCGCGGCCTCCCCCAACACACCGTCGCCCAGCCGGAGATGCCGCGTGTCCGTGGCCATCGCCAAGGCCGCTGCAATCCGCTGTTGAATGAGTCTCATGTCCATGGCCGTGCCGCCAGACCCCTTCACTCCCGGCCCCGTTCCCGAAGATACGCCCTCACCGCCTCAACGGCGATCTTCGGATCGTCCGTGGCGAAGGAGTTCACCCCGAGATCCATCAGCCGGTGATAGGCCATCGGATCACTGCTGCCCGACGGCAGCGTCTGAAATAGGATCTTCCGCGCCGCCAGCTCCTTGCCTACCGACTGCAGAAACGCCGAAGAAGGCGTGAAGGGATCCTCCGCCTTCAGGTCGCCGACTTTCACATGGATCTGCAGCTGATCCACGCACGCGAAATCGACCGCCCGCAGCTCCGCCAATCGTTGGCCGAGATGGGCCTCACTACCCCCCATCCACAGCAACGTTCGAGAGGTCGGCGAAAGGGATTTCCACGCCCGAACCTCGTCGTACTTGGTCGAGGCCTGAATGAGCTGGCCCTCAACACCGTACTCCCGAGCCAGGGCAACCAGTTGGTCCAGCGGCACCTTCTTGATGTCCATGTACAACAACCGCGAAGGCCGCCCCCGCATGGCCGCGAAGACCTCCGTCATCCGCGGAACACGCTGCCCAACAAACTCGTCCCCCTTCCACGCTCCCACATCCAGGGCAGACAACTCCAACCAGGTCAGGTCCGCAACCCCCTTCTTCTTCAGGTCCGGCGAAGCCCCCTTCACCAGCCGACCAAAGTGGCTGTCGTGAAACGCCACCGGCACGCCATCCCGAGCGACGCGAATGTCTGCCTCCGGAACCGTACCGATCTCCCAGGCCAGCTCGAACGTCGGAAGCGTATTCTCCGGGGCGAGGTTGCCCGCCCCGCGATGCGATTGAATGATCAAGGCGAATCCGGCATCGCCCACGCCCCCCGGCTGCCGTCCGCACCCGATCACACCGGCCGCTAGCAGAGCCATGCCCAGGGCTCCCATCAACCGAATCCCCCTTTCACGCCTCATGTGCATCATGACCTCACCCCGCCTCGTCCGCCCGCCCGCCAGGGTAACGACCCATACTCGAAAGCTCCATCGGGGACGACCGCTCGACGACTTGAACGCGGTCGTCGCCCCCGATCCGGCGCGCGCAATAAAAAACCCCCGCGATCGCGTCGCGAGGGCCTTTCTCTTTGTTCTCTGGCCCACCAGGCGATAGACACTGGCTTCAAGTTGTCACTACCCATACACTAGCAGGCCGATCCATCAATGTCAACATGGGACCACGCCATGAAGAAGGACCGCCGTCACCAGCCGATCGAGAGATGGTTCGCAAGGCCGATCATCCCGGTGGTCTGGGACATCGGTCAGATGGACTGCACATCCCTGGCCCAGGCCAGCCTGGTTTTCCTGCAGGGCGGCGAGCTGGCGGCACTGCCCGGCGTGCTCGAAGTTCTCACCCGCCCGCCCCTCGCCGACATCCCCGTGATGCTGCACATCGATCTTCTTGCCGGCCTGACCAGCGATGAACCCGGCCTGCGCTACCTGGTGGGCCACAAGCGAATCGACGGCATCATCACCGTCCGCTCTCACCTCATCGCCGCCGCCCGGCGAATGGGTCTGGCGGCCATTCTCCGACTCTTCCTTCAGGACGGACGGGCCGTTGACCGCGGCCTGCACATCATCGAGCAAGCCCACCCCGACGTGATCGAGTTGATACCCGGCGTGGCCGCCATCGAAACCGCCGCCCAGTTCAGTCCCCTGCCCATCCCACGCATCGCCGGCGGGCTGGTCCGCAGCGCGGATCTGGCCCAACGCATCCTGGCCAGCGGGTGCCGAGCCGTCAGCACCAGCAACGAGCAGCTGTGGAACCTGAACACCACATCGTGAGCCGCACCCCCTCCGTCCCATCACGCCCCACCCTTCGGCCCCTTGCTGTCCAGGATCGCCCGAATCACCTTGGCCAGCGACATGAGTGTGAACGGCTTGTGCAGAAAACCCGCCACTCCCAGACGAGCTTCGGTCTCGGCGATGCCCTCGTCACCGCTCGTCAGCACCACGGCCACGTGCGGGCACCGCTCGCCAACGAACGCCGCAATCTCCCAGCCGTTCCGCTCGGGCATGTTCACGTCGCAGAGCACCAGATCGATATCCTCGGCATTGTGCTCCAGAAAAGCCAGCGCACTGTCCGCATCGCCGTGCGAGACCGCGCAGTATCCCAGCGATGACGCCATCTGCTCGATGGTCCGGGCCACCGGCGCCTCGTCGTCAACGATCAGAATCGTCTCCGAGCCCCGTGGCGGCCGTTCCCGCCGGGGCAGGTCCGTCGACGGCTGCAGGGCCATCTCCGGCTCATTCGAGGCCGGCAGCCACACCGAGAAGGTGGAGCCGCGCCCAAGCTCACTCTCCACCGCAATGTGGCCACGGTGGCTCTGGACCATGCCATGCGCAACCGAGAGCCCCATGCCCCGGCCCATCTCCCGAGTGGTGAAGAACGGTTCGAAGATCCGCTCGCGCAGCTCCAATGCGATACCGCATCCCTGATCAATCACTTGAAGAAGGACGTACTGCCCGGTAGCCAGCCCCCGCTCGCCGGCCTGACCCTCGTCAAGGTCCACCACCCGGGTCACGATCCCGATCCTTGCCGGCGGCTGGCTGGCCTGAAGCGCGTTCAGGCAGAGATTCATGACGATCTGCTCGATGCGCGGTGGATCGGCCACCACCGTAGGCAGGTCACCGGCCAGATCAAGACGGAATTCAATCCCCGACGGCGCCGCCCGCTCCAGCATCGGAACCATCGATCGAATCAGCCGGTTCAGGTCCGTCGCCACCGGCTTCTGCAACCCACCACGAGCATAAGCCAGCAGCTGGTGGGTCAGCGATGAACCCCGCTCGGCAGCTTCGACGATGTCCAGCATCGCCTCCCGAACCTTCGGCGGCAGAGACGAGTCTCTCTGCACGATCGACGCATTGCCCAGGATCACCGCCAAGAGATTGTTGAAATCGTGGGCCACTCCCCCGGCCAGCTGGCCGATCGCCTCCAGCTTCTGAATCTGGTAAAGCTGGTTCTCCAGCCGGGCCCGCTCCTCCTCGGCCCGCCGCTGTTCAGTCAGATCCCGCAACGTCCCGATCACGCCAATGGATCCCCCGCTGTCGTCCCGAAGAAACCGCACGTCCATGTACGCCGGAAAGGGAGTGCCGTCGCGCCGCACGTGCCAGACCTCACCCTTGAACGAGCCGGTACGGTCCGCCTCCTTGTTCGCGGCCAACACCACGGGCATCTGCTCCGGAGTGTGGAAGATCGCGATCTGCTTCCCGACAACTTCTTGCGGGGTGTACCCGTGGGCCAAAGCAAACGCCTGGTTCACGAAGAGAAGCCGCCGCTCGAGGTCAGCGATCGCAATCCCTTCACTCGTCTGCTCAATCGCGAGAGACAACAGACGACTGTGCTCCTCCGTCCGCTTCCGGCGAGTGATGTCCGTGATGTACCCCTCGATGGCGATCAGTTCCCCACTCGCAGCGTATACCCCCTGCCCGTTGTCCCACAGCCACTTCTCCTCCCCATTCGCCGCCGTGATCCGAAAAGTGGTCTGGAATGGCCTCCGCGCCTTCAGGGCTTCCTGGACCACTTCCCAGACCCGCGCCCGATCCTCGGGATGGATCAGGTCCGCACTGCTGATTCGGGCATTGCCCACCAGATCCGCGGCCGGATAGCCGGTCAGCTGCAACACCTGCTCGCTCAGGTACAACATCGTCCGCAGGCGGTCGTTCCGGCAGCGATAGACCATGCCCTGCAGATTACTGATCAGGGTCGACAGCACTCGCTGGCTCTCGGCCAGCGTCGCTTCAACTCGTTCCTGCTCCGCCAGCCGGGCCTGGAGCTCCTGAACTCGAGCCTTGAGGTCCGCAATCGTCGGTTTACGCTTCACACCCAGGGTTTCCTTGGGACTTCAATCGTTCGCCGAGGTGAGCACATGCCCCCCCCGCGGCTCACAACCCCGTCCTCACGGCACCCAACGCGCGAGGCCGGCAAACGCCCTTTCCGCCGCCGCAAGGGTCTCGTCGATCTGCCTCTCGGTGTGGGCCAGAGATACAAACGCGGCTTCGAATTGGGCTGGAGGGAGGTAAAAACCTTGATTGAGCATCTTCTGGAAGTAAAAACCGTAAGCCCGGACATCGCTCTTTCTTGCGCTGGCATAGTCCGTCACCGGACCCGCCTGGAAAAACACGGTGCTCATGCTGCCCACGCGGTTCTGACAGATGGTGACACCGGCAGCCCGGGCCGCAGCCGCAAGGCCGTCCGCCAAACGGGCGGAGAGACTCTCCAGCTGCGCATACACCCCCGGCTCGTGCAGCGCCTCCAGCGTGGCCAGCCCCACCCCCACCGCCAGCGGGTTGCCGGCCAGGGTCCCCGCCTGGTACACCGGGCCCAGCGGGCTCAACCGCTCCATGATCTCACGCCGGGCCCCATACGCCCCCACCGGCAGCCCGCCACCGATGATCTTCCCAAGACAGGTGATGTCCGGGCGCACACCGTACAGCCCTTGAGCACCTCCCAAACCGACCCGAAAACCCGTGATGACTTCATCAAAAATCAACAGGACGCCATATTCGTCACACAGCGAACGAAGACCCGCAAGGTAACCATCGGCCGGCGGAACACAGCCCATGTTGCCCGCAATCGGCTCGAGGATAAACGCCGCTATCGACCGCCCATGGGCCGCAAACAGCACCCTGGCCGAGTCAAGATCGTTGTACGGCACCAGCAGTGTGCCCGCCGCCATTGCCGCCGGGACGCCCGCCGATGAAGGCGCGCCAAAGGTCGTCGCACCCGAACCCGCCTCCACCAGCAACCCATCAGCATGACCGTGGTAACAGCCCTCACACTTCACAATGAGATCCCGCCCCGTAAACCCCCGAGCCAGACGAATGGCACTCATCGTCGCCTCGGTACCCGAGTTCACGAACCGAATAACCTCGATAGACGGAATGTCGGCAATGATCCTTTGAGCAATGACCGTCTCCTGCTCCGTCGGGGTGCCAAAACACCACCCCTTGCACAGAACCTTGCCCGCAGCAGCCTTGGCCCGCTCGTCAACGTGGCCCAGGACCATCGGACCCCAGCCGCCTACATAGTCAACGTACTCGTTGCCGTCGACGTCGGTCAGGACCGCCCCTTGTGCCCGACTCATGAACCGCGGCACACCCCCAACCGCCTTGAACGCCCGAACCGGCGAGTTGACCCCACCCGCCAAGACCTTCTGCGCCGCCGCAAACGCGGATGCGGATTCTCCATCCGGCCGCAGACCCGTCAGTCCCCCAGCCACACCCGAACGAGCGCCAACTGATTCTTCCCTCGGCTTCATGAGGCAACATCATACCGTCCAGACCACCACCCCGTGAAGATCCCTCATATGGAGACCACACCCATCCCGCCCCCTATATTTTGTGGCTGGCTTTCTCGCACCTGACCGGTATAATCGTCCCCGGTGGTTGTCACGGGTCTGTGCAACTTTAACTACTTACCACACAAATACTTAAGGCTTATTGGCATGCTCACCTCAGTTGATGCTGCTCAGACCAGAAACGGGGCTATTGAATCAAGCTATGGGGAACGTCAGCCCACGCATCTGGAGTGACATTCTCCTCGCTCTGCGCAGCGAGTGTCCCGAACTAGCCCGGCCGTGGTTTAACGCGCTTGAGCCGACCGATCTCCAGTTTGGGGTCATGCGGGTTCGTACCCCCACCGAAACCCAGCGACAGTATCTCCGCCAGCAGTGCCAGGTCGCTTTCAACCAGGCCGCCCAGACCACCCTCAACCGTCTGGTCACCGTCGAGTTCGTGGCCCCCCCTGAGGCCATCATGACTGACCGCCCGCTCTCCTTTGAGGAGGAGGGCGACAAGCCCATTCTCAACCCTGACTACACCTTCGACAACTTCGTGATCGGGCCCAACAACCGCCTCGCCCATGCAGCCAGCGTCGCTGTCGGCGATGCCCCAGGACGAGTCTATAACCCCCTGTTTCTCCATGGTAGCGTGGGGCTTGGCAAGACTCACCTGCTCCAGGCGGTTTGCCATCGCCTGGTCGCCAACGGCAACGGTCATGGACCCCGTATCCTCTACCTGACCTGTGAGACATTCACTAACCACTTTGTCGAAGCCATCGAACGCGGTGCTCTCCATCAATTCCGCTATCGGTACCGCCATGTCGACGCACTGGTCATCGATGACATTCAGTTCCTGGGGGCCCGCGAACGCAGCCGGGAAGAGTTCTTCCACACCTTCAATACCCTCTACCAATCCCAGAAGCAGATCATCCTTTCGGCTGATGAGGCTCCCAACGGCATTAATGGCCTGGAAGATCGCTTGGTCAGCCGGTTCAGTTGGGGGTTGGTGGTCAGGATTGACCCTCCCTGCCTTGAGACACGCATGGCGATTCTCCACAAGAAAGCGACCCTCCGGTGTGCCGAGCTCCCAGAAGACGTCATCCACTTCATCGCCGCCACCGTGGAGTCCAACACCCGCGAACTCGAGGGCGCCCTGACGAAAGTCCTCGCTACCAGCCAGCAGTATGGCGGACTCGTCAACCTCGACATCGCCAAGAAGGCCCTCGGCGATCACCTCCCCGCCGCCCGCCGCTTAGTCGGGATTACTGACATCTTGGAAGTTGTGACCCAGCACTTCAACGTCCGCCCAGCGGACCTCCAGGGAAAACGCCGCAACCGATCGCTGGCGTTCCCCCGCCAGATCTGCATGTACCTGGCCCGAGAGCTCACCGCCATGAGCCTTGAGGAAATCGGTGGCTACTTTGGAGGGCGCGACCATACCACCGTCTTGCACGCCACTCGTACCATCGCTGAACAGCGGACCCAGCAGGCCGACCTCCACCAGAGTCTCCTGCAGCTCACCGAGGCCCTCCACCACCGTATCCCGTAAATTGGCAGGGCACAGACAACCAGCCTCTCCCACGGTGGATAAACTGTGCGGTTTGCGGTATCCTGACACCCAACTTGAGGAGCCCGGCAGAACCATCACTGCCGAGCCAAACAGAACTGGCAAACGCCACCTACTTGCCAACAGGTTATCCACAAGGCTCGTGGCCCGGATAAAATGTGCAAGTGACGACAGGAAAGATGGTTAGAGCTCTCGTGGCCCTGGCTTACGCACAACTCACAGGCCCTACGATTACTATCTTCTTTTCAATGAGTTTTAGTAGAAGATAGGGACGCTCGAAACCCCCACTTGATGGAAGGAGCCGGTACGTCATGCACGCCATCGTCAACCGCAGTGGGTTAGTGGAAGTCCTGAATCTGGCCACCAGCGTTGTGGCTAGCCGCACCCCGAAAGACATCCTCAAGTCGGTTCGCCTTACCACCACGGACGATGGGCTGCTCATCAGTGCAACAGACCTGGAAGTCGGCCTCCGAGGAGTGGTACGTCAAGTTGAGGTGAAGAGCCCCGGTGAGTCACTCCTGCCGGCGGACAAACTGATGCAGATCGCGCGAGAGAGCATGGATGAGACGCTGAGCATCGAGGACGACGGTGAAAAGTGTCATATTACGGGCCAGGATAGCATCTTCGACATCTATGGGCATGATCCCCACGAGTACCCGCCGGTGCCGGATCTGGAGGGGCCAGCAGACCTGGAGATCGACAGCCAGGTGCTCCACCGGTTGATTGAGCGGACGGTCTTCTCCGTCGCAAAGGAGAATACGCGTTACGCGATTAATGGTGTACTATGGGAGAAGCGCGGTCGGAAGCTCTCTTTGGTGGCGACGGATGGGCGGCGGCTGGCGTGGGCAACCGGCAGCACGGAGCGAGTGAACAGCGACGATGATCGCAAAATGATCGTTCCGGCCAAGACGGTCTCGGTTCTTCAGCGCGTTCTGGGCAGCATCGAGCAGCAGGTAGCTGTTCAGTTCAGTGATAATCAGGTTGTTGTGGCTGGGGCGGGGTATACGGTGAGCTCGGCGCTGGTTGAGGGGCATTTCCCGCCATATGAGGAAGTGATTCCCCAGGATAATGACAAGCGCATCGAGTTGCCGACCGAGAGCTTCTTGAGTGCAGTTCGGCGAGCCTCACTCCTGGCGAATGACCAGTCCAAGGGCGTCCGCCTGCATTTTGGGGATGGCAAGCTGGTGCTCAGCAGCCGGGCTCCCGAACAGGGCGAGGCGACCGTGTCCATGGTGGTTGACTATGCGGGCCCGCCTCTGGAGATCGGCTTTAACCCGGTGTTTCTGACCGAAGCACTGCGGGTGGCGGCATCGCCGATAGTCACGGCGGAGCTGAAGGATGGGATGCGGCCGGGCATCTTCCGAGTGGGCGGTGATTTCGTGTACTTGGTGATGCCGGTCAGTTTGGTGTGAGAATGACTCGAGAGACACGCCGGCTGGAGTGGGTGCGGCGCAACCGCGGAGAGCGGAAGGGAGCGGAGGCGATCGGGGTATGGGCTGCCTGGGTGGTGAGCCACCAGCTGACTGCTCTGCCGGCCTGGCGCCGTCGGTTGCTGGGTCTGCTGGAAGAGTGTCTAGGGGCGGACTGGCAAAGCTGTGTAGTGGAGGTCGAGCTGAGGGATGGAGTCCTGAGGCTTGGTGTGAGCGAGCCGGCTCGTTTGTATCACCTTCGGCTGCGGTGGGAGCAGCACCTCCTCGACGTATTGCGCGCCGAGCTGCCCGCAGCAGGTATTCACACTATTAGGTGGTTTATAGTAGACCGGGCCGATGATGTGGAAGGACAGTTGGACTAGCAATGAGTGACGAGGTCAAGGAACCGCAAGGTGCTGTCGACTCGAAGCCGGCGGATGGTTCGTCAGACGCCGCGGTAGAACGGCCGCTGGCGCCAGCGGAGAGCAACGGGCAGTATGATGCCGATAGCATCCGGGTCATGGAGGGGTTGGAGGCGGTCCGGAAGCGGCCGGCGATGTACATCGGCGACACCGGCCAGGCCGGACTCCACCATCTGGTGTATGAAGCCGTGGACAATGCGATTGATGAAGCGATGGCCGGGTACTGCAATCAGATCTCGGTCATCCTGGGTGCGGACGGCAGTTGTACGGTCGCGGACAACGGCCGCGGCATCCCTGTCGGTCCCATGAAGCACCAGGACCCAAAGATTAACGGCAAGCCGGCGGTCGAGGTCTGTATGACCGTGCTCCACGCGGGGGGCAAGTTCGACCGCAACAGCTACAAGGTTTCTGGCGGGCTGCATGGCGTGGGGATCAGCGTGGTCAACGCCCTCTCCGAATGGCTGCGGGTGCAGATTCGCCAGGCCGGCAAGATCCACGAGATGGCATTCGCGCGGGGCAACACGGCGATGCCCCTCAAGGTGATCGGGGACGCGAGCGGGACGGGAACCCGGGTGCGGTTCAAGCCGGATGGGGAGATTTTCGAAGATTGTGAGTTCCGAAACGATACGCTCCGGGGCCGGCTGCGCGAGCTTGCCTACCTGAATCAGGGCGTTCGGATTGTTCTCTCGGACGAGCGAACCGGGAAAGAGGAGACGTTCCGCTTTGACGATGGCCTCCGGCAGTTCGTCGAACACCTTAATGAGGGCAAGGAAGCCCTCCATCGGAAGGTGATTGCCCTCCATGCCGAGGACCCGGCTGCGCGCCTGGTAGCCGACATCGCTATGCAGTGGAACGATGGCTACAACGAGAGCGTCTCGTGTTTCGCCAATAACATCCGTAACATTGATGGCGGCACGCACCTCTCCGGATTTCGGGCCGCCCTGACCCGCACGCTCAATGCCTACGCCAAGCGCGAAAACCTGATCAAGGGCAATCTCAATGCCACGGGCGAAGATTTCCGCGAGGGCCTCACCGCGATCATCTCGGTCAAGGTCCCGGAGCCACAGTTTGAGGCCCAGACCAAGGTCCGGCTGATGAACCCCGAGGTCGAGAGCTTCGTCGAGAAAACCCTCAATGACCAGTTCGGGATCTTCCTGGAGGAGAACCCGGCGGATGCCAAACGCATCGTAACCAAGGGCATCCAGGCCGCCACGGCCCGGGAGGCGGCGCGCAAGGCCCGCGATCTGACCCGCAAGAGCGCCCTCAGCTCCGGAGGAATGCCCAGCAAGCTCTGGGACTGCCGCTCGCGCGACGCGGACGCCACCGAGATGTTCATTGTCGAGGGGCAGAGCGCCGGCGGCAGCGCCAAGGGCGGTCGGGACTCCACCTTCCAGGCCATTCTGCCACTCAAGGGCAAGATCCTCAACGTCGAGAAAGCCCGAATCGACAAGATGCTCAGCCATGAGGAGATCCAAACCCTGATCGTGGCCCTCGGCTGCGGCATCGGCGTCGATGAGTTCGACATCAGCAAGCGGCGCTACGGGAAGATCATCATTATGTGCGACGCCGACGTGGACGGCAGCCACATCCGTACACTGCTGCTGACGTTCTTCTTCCGGCACATGCGACCCCTCATCGAGGGCGGCCACCTCTACGTCGCCCAGCCGCCGCTGTACTTGATGAAAAAGGGACGCAAGGTCGAGTACGTGCTCAACGATACAGTGCTCAACGCCAAGCTGCTGGAGTGGGGCCTCGACGGCACATCACTGGTGATCAAGGGCGATGAGCAGCGCGAGGTCACATATGCCGAGCTGGGCAAGCTGTGCAAGCTGCTCGGCCGAATCGCGGAGAAGGCTCGAATCCTCCGTCGGCGCAATATTGAGCTGCGTGACCTGCTGACGCGTCACCTCGATGAGAACGGCCGACTGCCCTCGTATCGGGCCACGGTGTATCGGCCGAACGAGCCGGAGCCGACGGAGTACTTCGGCTACAGCGATGAGGAGTTTGAGGCCTTCTGCGAGGAGGAGCGCAGACGGCTGGGCGAGGTCGTCGTGGTCGAGACGGGAAGCGGCATCGGAACCGGAGGCAACGGTCACGGTACCGAGCACCGTATCCTCCGCTCCGATCTCAGTGAGTGCCAGGCTCTCGAGGAGATCCTCGGTGACCTGCGAGGGATGGGCTTCACCGTCGACGACTACTTCCTGGAGCGGGTGGAGCAGGTGGACGGTACGCTCCCCCCGGCCCGCTTCGTCCTCCAACGCAAGGAAGACACACCCATCGAACTCGAGAACCTCAGCCAACTGGTCAAGGCCGTGCTCGACATGGGTAGTCGCGGCGTCGAACTGAAGCGCTTCAAGGGCCTGGGCGAGATGAACTCCGACGAGCTGGCCGAGACCACCATGATCCCCGAACGCCGCAGCATGCTGAAGGTGGTCGTCTCCAACGAGTCGGACGACCCGGAACTCTACGACCTCGACGCCCGGGAGGCCGACCGAATCTTCTCCATCCTCATGGGCGACAACGTGGACGCCCGCCGGGAGTTCATCGAGACCAATGCCCTCCACGTCAAGAACCTGGATATCTGACCAAGCTCAACGACAAGAGCTGGGTAAATTTACCCGTGGGTGGGACAGGTTTCCGCGCACTATTCCCCAACTGCGGACCACAGGGCTTTCCTCCAAGCTCTCGCTTCCTGGCATAACCTCGTGCGGCATCATGGTTTAATCGATTTAATAGTATTATCGCCACGACTGGTACGGCACGTGCAATGATGGGGGCCAGTAGGAGGCGAGAAGCTTCTGCGACGGACAGCTTCGCGGAAGGTTGTGGGCTGGTGAGGACTCGCTGGGGAGATGAGGTCTCGCCGCTTCCGGCTGGTACGTGAAGCTGTCATTGGCTTCAACCGGTGAGGGTCGCAAGTTTGGGGAGAACTTGCGGCCCTCGCTCGTTTGGGAGGGGTCCGGACCCGTCAGCGGGTCGCCGCAGCGGGCTCGGTAACACCGGCCATCAAACGCATGATGGCCTCCTGGGTCGCTTGCCCGCGGGCGAGCTCGCCCATCTGTCGGCCAGCCCGCAGAACCACGATTCGCGTGCTCAGGTTCAGGATCTCCGGCAGTTCCGAAGAGATGAGCAGAATCGCCGCCCCATCGCGGGCAAGTTCATCGATGAGGGCGTGGATCTCCGCTTTGGCCCCGACGTCAACACCGCGCGTCGGCTCGTCGATGAGCAAAATGCCGCACTCGCTGGCCAGCCACTTGGCCATGGCGATCTTCTGCTGGTTGCCCCCGGACAGCGAGGCCACGGCGGTATCCATATGCGGGGTCCGCACCCGCAGTCGGTCGAAGTACTTGCGGGTGAGGAGGCGCTCGGACTTCGTCCTCACCACCCCCAACCGGCTCAACCGATCGAGGATCGGCAGGCTCAGGTTCGCCCGCCCGCCCATACTCAGCACCAAGCCCTGGGTCTTCCGATCTTCAGGCAGGTAGCCAATTCCGAGGGCCATCGCTTGGCGAGGCGAGCGAACCACACATGCCCGACCGTCAATGAAGATCTTGCCGCTCGACTTGGGGTCCAGGCCGAAGATGGCCTGGGCGATCTCGCTGCGTCCCGCCCCGACCAGGCCGGCCAGGCCGACCACCTCTCCGGCCCGCACGCTGAAGGAGACACCCCCGAACTTGCCGGGAGAGGTGAGGTTCTCAACCCGAAGCCGCTCGCTGCCGGGTGAAGCCGCGAGGTGCTCGGGGAAATAGTCCTTCACCGGCCGCCCGATCATCAGCTGCACGATTCGCTCCATGCTCATGCCGGCCACCGGCGCGGTTTCGATGTGCTGCCCGTCACGTAGCACGGTCACCGAGTCACACAGCCGGAAGATCTCCTCCAAACGGTGGGACACGTAGATCAGGGTGGCCCCGCGCCGCTTGAGTCGGTCGACCAGCTGGAAGAGGCGCTCAACCTCGGCCGTCGCCAACGAGCTGGTGGGCTCGTCCATCACGATGATACGGGCCCCCGTGCCTACGGCCGCCGCGATCTGGACCATCTGTTCCTGGCCGGTGGAGAGGGAGGCGATCGGCAGATCAACCTCGATGTCGGCCCCGATTTCGGCGAGCATGGCCCGGGCGCGGCGGCGCATTTCCGGGCGGTTGAGCAGCCCGAACCGCGTGGGGAGGCTGCCGAGGCAGAGATTCTCCGCGACGGTCAGGTTCGGACAGAAGCACAGCTCCTGGTGGACCATGCCGACGCCGGCCCGGACGGCGTCCAGGGGCGAGGCAAACCGTACCGGCTTCTCGTCGAGGTACAGCGTGCCTTCGTTGGGGAGATGAATCCCGGCGACGATCTTGCCCAGGGTGGACTTGCCCGCCCCGTTCTCACCGAGGAGAGCGTGGCAGTGCCCGGCCTGGATCTGGAAGCTCACCTGCCTGAGGGCGGTGACCCCGGCAAAGAACTTGGAGATGCCGTCGAACCGGAGGATCGGGAGGCTAGCGGCGTTTTGAACCTGGGGCATGTGTGTCCTTCCAACTCCACCACTTGAGCAGCCGGGGCTCGTGCCGGTCGCGACTCGCAAAGTAAACCGCACATCGGAAGACATAGAGCACGCAGCGATCAATGGGCGCCCCCCGCAGCCGACAGAGGCGGCGGTACATCTCCTCGGGATCCTGCCCGCGAAGATCGCGCACTCGCTCGTATCCGAGTTGAATGAGACCCTCGGCCATGCGCGGGCCGACGCCCGGGATCGTCCGTAAGTCGTGCATCTATCGCACATGGTAGCGCGAAGGGCAGGCTTGTACAAGCGGTGCCGGTTGCGGTACGCTGGTAATCACTTACCTTGGAATGGCAGGGCCCGGCCCGATGCGGCCCGGCGTCTCGGAGGCCTTGGCCGCAGGTTGGATCTCCGCTGCCGGTATGTCCTCCAGGTCAGGGAGCGGTAATCGTTGTGGCCATGGAAACGCACCAACAGGAAGGGAATGCCAGTTACGTTTTCCTTCTGGTCGTCGTGGCGGCCATGGGGGGGTTGCTGTTCGGATATGATACCGCCGTCATCTCCGGTGCGATTGGCTTCCTGCAGCAGCACTTCGAACTAGATGAGCTGCAGAAGGGATGGGCGGCATCCTGTGCCTTGGTGGGCTGCATTCTGGGGGCGGCCGGCGCCGGCGTGCTGAGCGATTGGGCGGGTCGCAAGAAAGTGATGCTCCTGGCCGCGGGACTGTTCTCGGTTTCAGCCATCGGGGCGGCGATCCCGGTGGACCTGACGACCTTCGTGGTGGCGCGGGTGTTGGGCGGCATCGGCATCGGCGTCGCCTCGATGACCTCGCCTCTTTACATCGCGGAGATCTCCCCGGCTCGCGCTCGCGGCCGGCTGGTTTCCGTGAACCAGTTCGCGATCATCTCCGGCATGCTGGTGGTGTATTTCGTGAATACGCTGATCGCCCGGAGCGGAGATGAGCACTGGAACATCACCCAGGGCTGGCGGTGGATGTTTGCGTCCGGTCTGGCACCGGCGGTGGTCTTTGGCCTGCTGGTGCTGCTCATTCCCGAGAGCCCGCGCTGGCTCACGAAACGAGGCCGGTCAGAGGAGGCCCTGGCGGTGCTGACCCGCGTGGGTGGTACGGATCGTGCCCGCGCGGAGTTGGCCGAGATCAAGGACGCGATCGCCCATGAGGGCAGCGCCGTCGCCCTTCTGCTTCGCCCGGAGGTTCGAGCCCCGCTGGTGATCGGGGTCGTCCTGGCGGTGCTTCAACAGGTCACCGGCATCAATGTCGTGCTCTACTACGCGCCGGAGATCTTCAAAAGCGCCGGCATGGAGACGTCGACGGCTCTTAATAACACGGTGATTGTCGGCGTCGTCAACCTGGCGTTCACGGTGGTGGCCATCTGGGTCGTGGACCGAGTGGGGCGCCGGCCGCTGCTGCTGGCCACTTCGATCGGCATGGGAGTGTCTCTCACCTTGCTCGGGGGGGCATTCGTTCTCGGCAGGCTCAAAGGCCCGGGGGTCCTGGTCTTCGTGCTGAGCTACGTGGCCTCGTTCGCGGTGGCGATGGGGCCGGTGGTCTGGGTGGTGATGTCGGAGATCTTCCCGACGCGAATTCGCGGCGTGGCCATGTCCATCGCGACCGTGTGCCTGTGGGTGTCGTGCTTCGCGGTGTCGCAGTTCTTCCCGCTCATGCTTGCGTGGCTGGCGGGGTATGTGTTCTTCGTGTACGCGGCCATGTGCGCCGTGGCTGTCATGTTCGTGCTGCTGTACGTTCCAGAGACGAAGGGCAAGTCGCTGGAGCAGATTGAACGCGGCTGGGTGCCTCGGTCGGGGCCTGAGGTGACCGTGGAATGACCGCGCTGTCCACAAGCCATTCGGAGCGCCAACCCTTCCTGGAGGCGCTTGAGCAACTGGGCCCGCACGACCATCTCTGTCTGATCTACGAGACGCAGGAGGAGCAGTTCGGGGCGGCGATTCCGTTCATCCGCATGGGGATCGAGCGCCACGAGAAGTGCATTTACATCGCCGATGAAAACAGCACCGAGGCCGTGCTGGCCGCGATGCGGGCCGAAGGAATCGCTGTCGATGCGGCCACGCGGTCCGGCGCCTTGGTGCTGGCTACCCGCCAGGAGACGTACCTCCGCGAAGGTGACTTCGACCCCGACCGGATGACGGCTTTCCTGGCGGAGGCGACCCGGGCCGCCTTGTCCGAGGGCTACACCGCCCTCCGCGTCACCGGCGAGATGACCTGGGTGCTGGCCGGCGATGTCGGTTCGGAGCGCCTGATCGAGTATGAGGCGAAGTTGAACCGCCTCTTCCCCGTCGAACCGTGCCTGGCCATCTGCCAGTACAGCCGCTGGAAGTTCCCGGCAAACGTGATCGCCGGCGTCATTCGGACCCATCCCCTGGTCGTCTACCGCGAGACGGTGTGCCGCAACGCCTATTACGTCCCTCCCGAGGAGTTCCTGGGCGAGCGGGGAACCGAGTGGGAGATCGAGCGGCTGTTGAACAGCATCCGCGATCGCGAAGCCGCGGAGATGGAGTTGAGCCGTACCAAGCTCGAGCTCGAGGAAAGAGTGGCCCAGCGCACGGCGGAGCTGCGCGAGGCCAACCAGCAGCTGCGGCACGAAATCGTCAATCGCACCCAGGTCGAGTCCGCGCTCCGCGACAGCAAGGAGCTGCTGGAGGCCATCTTCGCCCATACCCACCAGGCCATCGCTTACCTCGATGTGGACCTGAAGCTGGTGCGGGTGAACGAGACATTTGCCGAGATTGGCGGACACGAACCGGACTACTTCATCGGCAGGAGTCTGTTCGATTTCTTCCCTGACCCACAGAGCGCCGAGCTTTTTCGCCGGGTCGCCGAGACCGGCGAACCTTACGCCGCCTCGGCCTCTCCGTATGTCTTCGCAGACCACCCCGAGCGGGGTACCACCTACTGGGATTGGACGTTGACGCCGATCCGCAATCCCGCCGCGAAGGTGGTAGGGCTCGTTCTCTGCGTACTCGAGGTGACCGCCCACAAGCTCGCCGAACTCCACCTCGTGGATATGGAGCGGGATGTGAAGGCCCTGGTCAGCGCCCCGACGGACGTGGCCATGCTCCTGGACGCCCGCGGTACCATCCTCGAGGCCAACGAGACCATCTGCCGGCGGCTCGGCCTGGAACGAGGCAAGGTCGTGGGGGCCTGCTTGTGGGACCTGGTCACCGCCCCGATGGCCGCCGACTGGGGCCGGTGGGTGGAGGAGGTCTGCAGATCCGGCCGGCCGGTTCGGTTTGAGGACGACCGTCAGGGCATATGGTACGACAATGTCCTGTGGCCGATCCGCGAGCCCTCCGGGCAGGTCGTGCGGGTGGCGCTCCTGGGCCGCGATATCACCGAGCGACGACGAGTGGAACTGGAGATCCGGCGGCTGTCGAGCTTCCCGCAAGAGGACCCCTCTCCTGTGATGGAACTGGGACCCACCGGGGACATCACCTATCAGAATCCGGCCTGCGGGAGATACCTGGTGCATCTGGGGCTGCCGCTCGACAAGCCGGAGCTACTGCTGCCGACCGGCTTCCGCGACTTCGTCCGACAGTGCCTCGGCGAGCACCGCGATGTCGTGGTGCGAGAGCAGACGGTGAAAGACGTCAGCCTGAGCTGGTCGTTCCACCCTTTGCTGGGCCATGATCTGGTTCACGCCCACGGACAGGACGTGACCGACCGCAAGCGGGCGGAGCGGACGCTCAGCAACGCGCGCGACGAGCTCGAGCGGCGCGTCCTGGCCCGAACTGCGGATCTGGAGGAAGCCAACCGTCTGCTGCGGATGGAGATCGCCGAGCGCCGCAAGGTCGAGGAGGCCCTGGAGGAAAGCCAGGAACGCTACCAGGTCATGCTGGCTTCGGTCAGCTCCTATCGGTACGCGGTCGATACGCGCGACGGCGTGGCGATCCGGACCGAGCACGGGGCGGGTTGCGCGGCCGTCACCGGCTACACCCCGGGAGACTATGCCCGCGATCCGCATCTGTGGTTCACAATGGTCCATCCCGAAGATCGCCCTGCCGTCCGCGACCACGTGAATCGACTGTTGAACGGCGAGGACGTCCCTCCCATCGAGCACCGGATCATCCATCGGGGGGGGGCCGTGCGCTGGATCCGCGACACCATGGTGCCCCACCGCGACGCCGAGGGACGGATGGTCCACTACGATGGAATCGTCGAAGACATCACCGAACGCAAGCAAGTCGAGCAGGACCGGGAGGCGACGCTCTCGCTGCTGGAAGCCACACTGGAGTCCACCGGGGACGGTATCCTGGTCGTCGATCCCAACGGCCGAATCCGGCTGGCCAACAAGAGGTTTCTGGTCCTCTGGGGAGTCAGCCCCGGATCACCCCCGGCCCAGAACCTCGCCGCCTTCCTCGAACATGCCGGGCGGGAAGTCAGCGAACCCGGGGCGTTCATGGCCCGGATGAGCGAGGTGAACGAGCGCTCGGTCCAGGATGATCGCGGGGTGGTGGAAACCGTCGACGGGCGGGTCTTCGAGTGCTCCTGCCTCCCCCAGTACATCGGCCGGCGGCGGGCCGGCTGGGTCTGGAGCTTCCGCGATGTCACCGACCGGACCCGGGCCGAGCGGGAAGTGGCCCGCCATCGGGCCAATCTGGAAGACCTCGTCGAGAAGCGAACGATGGAGCTCGAAACCTCCCGAGAGCAGCTCGCGCGGGCGGAGCAGCTGGCGTCGATCGGCACGCTGGCCGCGGGAATCGCCCACGAGATCAACAACCCGGTGGGCATGATGCTGCTGGCAGCCCAGGCGGCGATGCGCTATCGCAGCCATCCCGGCGGACAGGAACTCATCGAGCAGTCACTGAACCGCATCGTGAGCAACGCCCGGCGGTGCGGACAGATCGTGCGCGGCGTCCTCCAGTTCGCCCGGCAGGAGCCGACCGAGAAGTGGTCGGCCAGCCTCAACCTGGCGGTCACCGCAGCGTGCCAGGCGGTGTCGGATTACGCCCGGGATCGCGACACGGCCCTGGAGACCGAGTTGGCCGCGGATCTGCCCAATGCCATCATCAATCCCATGCAGATCGAGCAGGTCGTGGTGAACCTGGTGAAGAACGCCGTCGAGGCGGGAGGGGCGGGCGGGCGGGTCAGCATCCGAACCGCCCGCGGATCCCTCGGCGCTCGACTCGTCGTGCAGGATTGGGGTCGGGGCATGACCGACGACCAACTCAAGCATCTCTTCGATCCATTCTATACCACACGCCAACACCGCGGCGGGACCGGCTTGGGTTTGAGTATCGTGCACGGTATCATCACCGAGCACGGCGGTGTGATCGCAGTGGACAGCCGACCGGGTCGCGGCACGACGTTCACCATCGATCTGCCCTGCGCGGCGGTCGTGCAGACGGAGATTGCCCGTGGCGAAAGTCCTGATCGTTGACGATGAACGCGATTACCGCGAGCAACTGGAAATCATCCTCTCGCACGCGGGCTACCAGACCCGCAGCGCCGGCACCGGACGCGAGGCGATCGATATCGGCGCCCGATTCCGCCCCGATGTGCTGGTCGCCGATTGGATGCTGAAGGATGCCATCCACGGATTGCACGTGTCCGCGGCCCTACGCGTGGTCTGGGCAAGCCTGCGGACCATCCTGATCACCGGCTTCGCCTCCAACGATCTGCGGTCGGAAGCAAACAAGGCCGGCTTGTACGGCTTCGTGGAGAAACCCTTCGAGCTGGACGAGATCGTTGACGCCGTCCGCCAGGCAGTCGAGGCTCCGGAACGTGCGGTGACCGTTCCCCCCGTCGGCGTCCTGGAGGTCGACCCGACCGGATCAATCGTCTACGCGAACCGGCGAGCCCGGGAGCTCTTCCTGGACATCGACGCGGGCGTCGAAGCGGCCAGCCTGGCGGCCGTGTTCGGCGAGCAGAGCGTGCCCGATCTCGACGCGGCCATCGAGCGCTGGGTGGTCGCATGCCCCCGGTCCAGGCGACGCCTCAACTGGCACCTCCGCTCGCAAAGCCCCCGCGGCTCCGGAACCCGGCTGGTGGTGGTGCTCCTGCCCGAAGACCCCCATCACCTCGGCAACCAGCTGGTCCAGATCCTGCTCGAGATCAAGGATGACCAGCAGAAACGGTGGCCGTTCAAGGGCCGGGTGCTGGCGATCGATGACGACCGCTTGATCCGGCAGCTTCTCCATTCCGTGCTCGAAGCCGCTGGCGCCGGGGGATATGTGGCCGAGACCGGGGCTGAAGCCGTCCGCCTCCTGGAGACCGACCAGGGCATTCGCTATGTGGTGATCGATTACGAGATGCCCGGCGTCGACCTGCCCGGACTCGTGCAGAAGATGAAGAGCATCCGGCCCGAGCTGGAGCTGATCGGTAACAGCGCGACCGAGCGGCGGGCCGAATTCCATGCCCTGGGGATCGATCGGTTCATCTTCAAACCCTGGCGGCTCGGAGACCTGGTCGCCGTCCTGGAGCAGTAGGACCCAGGAGCAGGCAGCATGACCGAGTGGTGGACACGATACCTGGAACGTCATCAGCATGTGGCATCGCGGATTCTGCACGCGATCGGTGTTCCCATGACCCTCGCCGCCCTGGTCCTGGCCGGTGTGCAGCTCGCCCAGTGGCGCTGGGACCTGTGGTGGCGACCGGCTACGCTGCTCGGGCTGGGCTATCTGCTGCAGTACGTCGGCCATCGGATCGAAGGCAACGACATGGGCGAGGTCGTGCTGGTCAAGAAGTGGCTCGGCAGGCCCTACGTGGCGGTGTCGCCGCGCTTCGAGCGCCGGCCCGGCCTCACTCCTCAATCCACCCCCAGATCCTGAAGAAATCCTTCACGTTCCAGCCCGGGCCGGACAGCTTGCGCGGATCCATCAAGACCTCGGCTGCATGGAAGTCGAGAAAGCCGACATTGAAACGGTTCTTGCGACCGTGCCAGCCCGTCCCCTGCGACGCCGCCCGCCCCGCAGGCCACGGCAGGGTGCGCGGATCACCCAGCAGGAAATGGAGGTTGCCCTCTTCGTACATGACGATCGTGGCCGGGTGAAACCGCGATTTCTGGCTCTTGCGGGCGAATTCCCCGTGAGTGTTCATGTAGTAGCTGTTGCCGCATATGTGGTAGATGCTCCGACCCATGGTCAGCTCGTAGAGCGGCGTCCCCTTGTCCGAGGGACATTCGAACACGCCGACCCGGTCCTCGGAGGGAACGCCGGCATACATGAACTTGCTCAACGGGCGGTTGTACCACTCCACCTGCGGGAAATGCAGCGAGCCGCGGCGTCCACCCCAGATGCAGTTCCCCTCAATGTAGCGGTAGGTCTGGCGGTTGTCGTTGAACTCGAAGATCTTGTCGGCCGGGCCGATGGGATACCAGTCGCGGTTCTGGCCCATGTACATCCCGGTCGCCGAGCCGATCTGCTGGAGATGCGAAAGGCAGACCACCGTCCGGCTCTGCTCGCGGGCCCGGGTCAGCGCCGGAATCAGGATGGCAATGAGAAGCGCGATGATGGAAACCACGACCAGGACCTCAATGAGCGTGAAGCCTCGATGCGGGCGCCGCTGGCATTGGATTGTCCCGCGCATGCCTCACCTTCCTCCGTCAGCCACTTCCTTGCGCTGCTTGGGCACCAGGGCCGACGAATGACCGGGAAAACTCTTGCTCGCCGGGTCGATGAAGGCCTTCGCGTGGTTGACCGCTGTCGCCGCCTCGCCGAAACCGGTGACGATGAGCTTGAGCTTGCCCGGATAGCTGGCCACGTCGCCGGCCGCAAAGACCCCGGCCATGCTGGTCTCCATCCGGCTGGTAACCACGATGCCGTTCTTGTCCAGATTCAGACCCCATTCGCGAATCGGCCCCAGCGAGGTGCTGAAGCCGATGCTGATCAGCACCTCGTCAACTTCCAAAAACTTCTCTTCGCGGGTCCGGCTGTCGTAGATCGTGGCCGCCTCGACCCGGTCCCGGCCGTGCACGGCCTTGAGTTCGTGGAACGTCAGCAGACGGACCGGTGATGCCCGAAGCTTGGCCACACTGTCCTCGTGGGCCCGGAAATCGGCCGCCCGGTGAATCGTGGTGATGTCCTCGGTCACACGCAGCAGGTTCAGGGACCAGTCCACCGCCGAATCCCCCCCACCGATGATCAGAACCCGCCGTCCACGCCAGTCGGCTAGGTCCCGCACAAAGTAGCTCACTCCCCTGCCTTCGTACCCGTCGAGATGCACGCCCGGCAGCCGCTTCGGCGCAAACGCCCCGGCGCCCGCTGCAATCACCACGCTGCGGCTCGGGTGACCACCGCGGTCCGTGTCCAGCAGCAGAAAACCATCCTCTCGGCGGGTTAGCCGTAGAACCTGCTCTCCCAGTACAACCGTGGGCCCGTAAGCGGTCATCTGGCGGATGAGCTCCGCCACCAGCGTCTTCGCCAGGATGGCCGGGAAACCGGCCACATCATAGATGATCTTGTCGGGGTACAGGGTGGTCAACTGTCCCCCAAGCAGCTCCAGGCTGTCGATGATCCGGACCCGCATGCCGCGAAGCCCCGCGTAGAAGGCGGCAAAAAGGCCCGTCGGCCCCCCGCCAACAATCGTGACGTCAGAAACATCGCCTGAACCTGCCGACATGGGTCCGTCCGCGTGGGAGAAAGACACCCGGCCCCGGACGACGCATCCGGGCGTCCGAGCCATCCCCGTATTCTAAGGGTCGGCGGCCGGGGAATCGACCCGCCCGCAAACCCCTGGGGGTTATTTAGATCTTAATAGATCTATTGGCCCTGGGGGGAGGTCTCGCCAACGCCCCGCCGCCGTCGCCCCGCCCTCCCTGTTTCACGTGAAACAAGGCCGGCAGTCCGGTCACAGAAACGGCCAATCCGAAGACCAACCCACGCCCAACGTCGTCGCCGGAGCTTGACCTCCGAAATCCAAATGCCCCCTTGTTCCACGTGAAACCGGCAAGTCGTGACTTGATCGACCGATCTCGTTCGATTAGCATCCCGCGCTGGTCGTCACGAATACGCCTGTGCAAGAGAACCGCATCTGTCCTGGAGATCTGAGAATGCCCCACCAACCACCCCCTCGACGCCTCGGACGCGGCCTGAGTGCCCTGCTTTCCATCACCGAACTGCCCGGGCACGAAACTCCCGTTCCAAGCCCCGCTACACCCGCCGAGCCGACCCCGGCGGCCTCCAACACCCTCATCCTCAAAGTCAGTCAGCTACGACCCAATCCGCGCCAGCCCCGCCAGGAATTGCCCGCCGACCATCTCCAGGCCCTGGCCGGCTCGATCGCCAAAACAGGCTTGATCCAGCCCATCGCCGTCCGCCCCGCCGCCGCGGGAACCTACGAGATCATCGCCGGTGAACGCCGTTGGCGGGCAGCCCAGATGGCCGGCTTGGCCGAAATCCCCGCCATCGTCCGCGAGGCCACCGATGAGCAAATGCTCGAAATGGCCCTCGTCGAAAACATCTACCGCGAAGACCTCAACGCCATCGACCGGGCAGCAGCCTATAAACGCTACTGCGATGAGTTCAAGATCTCCTCCGAGGAGGTGGCCAAACGCCTCGGCGAAGACCGATCCACGGTGACCAACTACCTCCGCTTGCTCGAGTTGCCATCCGAAGTCAAACGGATGGTGATCAATGGCCAACTCGCGATGGGACACGCCCGATGCCTCCTTGCCTTGCGAACGCCAGCGGACATCATCAAGGTGGCCCAGCAGTGCCTTGCGGAGGAACTTTCCGTCCGGGCCGTCGAGAAGATCGTCCAGGACAAGCTGGCCGCCCGCTCCGCCGCAACCAGTCACCAGGGGTCGACCACCGCCGAGAAGCGCCCCTTGATCCGTGAACTGGAGGAGACATTCATCCGCGCTCTTGGAACCAAGGTCGAAATCAATGAGTCCCGCCGCAAGGGCAAAGGGAAGCTGATCATTCACTATCGCACCCTGGAGGATTTTGACCGGATTTGCGAACGGCTGCGGATCCCGACCGGGGAGATGTAGCCGGCGAAAGCGGTAGAGCTTGTATATTCTTAAAAACTCTTTAAGGAGTTTGCGGCGATGGGTATCGGGAGGCGGTGGAATCGTCGCGAGGTGTTGAGACTCGGTGGGGCGGTGGCGGCCGCCGCGGCGGCGGGACGAAGAGCCCGGGCCGGGGGGGCGGCGACCCTCCCGGCAGGCGAACGCATCACCATGGGAGTGATCGGCGTCGGCGGACGGGGCAGCAGCCACCTCGAGGCATTACTGGCCCGGCGCGACGTGGCCGTCCTCGCGGTGGCGGACATCGATCGGGGGCGGCGCGAGGCCGCCGCGGCCAGGGCGGGAGGGGGGTGCGCCAGCTACAACGACTACCGCGAGTTGCTCGCTCGGCCGGATGTCGATGCAGTGGTAATTGCCACCCCTGACCATTGGCACGCCCTGAACGGGATCGACGCGTGCGAGGCGGGCAAGGATGTCTACTGCGAGAAGCCGCTGTCCCTGACCATCAGGGAAGGGCGGGCAATGGTCAAGGCCGCACGGCGGACGGCGGCCGTGTTCCAGGTCGGCAGCCAGCAGCGCTCCGAGCGCCGATTCCGCAGGGCGTGTGAGCTCGTGCTCGGCGGGCGGATCGGAAAGCTCGAGCGGATCGTGGCCCGGGTCGGCGAAGGTCCCGTCGGCCGGTGGCAGCCGAAGCAGGAGCCGCCACCTGGGCTGGACTGGGACTTCTTCGTCGGCCCGGCCGCCTGGGCCGACTATGCCCCGAACCGGTGCTTCGATACCTTCCGGTGGTTCTATGACTATGCGGGCGGTATGGTCACCGACTGGGGCGCCCACCACAACGATATCGCCCAATGGGGCAACGGAACCTCATTCACCGGGCCGGTCAAGGTCGAGCCAATCTCGGTCGAGTTTCCGGCGAAGGGACCCTACGAAACGGCCGTGCGCTTCGAAACCAGGGCCACCTACGCCAATGGCGTGGTGTTGACCACGACCAGCGCCGGCAACGACGTCGAGTTCCATGGCACCGACGGCTGGGTCAAGGTCAATCGCGATCGACTGGAGACCAGCCGCCCGGAAATGGCCAAGGACCCGCCAGGAACGGGCGACGTGCGGCTGGCTGAAAGCCCCGGCCACCTGACGGATTGGATCGAGTGCATCCGCATTCGCCGTCGCCCGCTCTGCGACGTCGAGATCGGCCACCGCTCGGTGACGGTTTGCCATTTGGCCAACATCGCCCTGCGCAGCGGGCGAGCGGTGCAGTGGGATCCGGAGAGGGAAGAGATCATCAATGATCCGGGATTGAGTCGATGGCTGAGCCGGCCGTATCGGGCCCCCTGGCGGTTGGGCTGAACCTTCGGGCAAGGAGATCACACTGATGAGCGAGAATGCGCTGTCACCCTCCGGCGCGAGCACCCTGCCGGCGGAGAAGGCGGATGCCCGCGCGACAGATGCGGTCAGGCCGGACGATCCGCGGATCGCGGCACTGGGCGGCGGGGACCCCGCGGCCGTTCGAGATGCCTTGAAGAGCCTTGTAGAGGCAGGCACCTTATCCGTGGCCGCACTGGTGCCGGTGATGGACAAGGAGGCCGGCGACCTGGGCAGGAACGCCCGGGAGGCGCTGCTCCAGATCGCGGCCCGGGCATGGGCCGTCGGACACCAGAAGCAAGTGTCGCTGGCCCTCGTGGAACAGATGCAACCGGGCTACTCGATCGAGACGCGGCGCTGGATCTGCCGGATGCTGGCCGTGGTGGGCGACGCCGAGTGTGTGGATCCACTGTATCGCTGGCTGGCCGACGAGCAGATCGGTGAGGACGTGCGGCGAGCGATGATCGCCATCCCGTCCCGGAACACCCTCGAGGCCCTGGTGGGGGGGCTGCAACTCGTCGTCGGCGATCCGCTTCTGGCCATCCTGGATGCCCTCGGCGAGAAGGCCGAGCGGGACGTCGTTCCTGTTCTGCGCGTGGGGGCCGAGAGCGGTGAAGACCCCATCCGCACCAGGGCCCGGGAGGCTCTGGCCCGAATCGCCGATCCGGCCGCCTTGGCGACGATCCAAAAGGCATTCGAGGCCAGGGAACCAGGCGCGGCCCGGGCTCTCCTCACCGTGGGCGAGACCCTGGCCGACAGCGGGGCGGAGGCCGATGCCCTCGTCGCCTTCCGCACGGTGGGTTCGTTTGGCGCCGCCACCGCCATCGAATACTGCCACGCCCTGCATGGCCTGGGCCGTCTTGGGGGGGCAGAAGATGCCAAGTTCGTACTGGAAAACCTGGCCAATGCCGCCCGCTGGGGCAAATTCAAGGCCCGGATCCAGGCGGCCTCATATGACGCTTTGGCGTCTATGCCCGGCAAGGGAGTGACCGAGACCGTCACCGAGGCCGTCGCCAGACTCGACGGGCAGCCAAAGCAGGCTCTGCAGCGGGTCCTCGCCCGGCGGCAGGCAGGCTTGGACATTGGGTTCGTTCGAGAAACCGGGACTACAATCCCAGCAAGCAAACCCGGATCTTTCTAGAGACGGATTTCCGTCCAGGGGCTGCGCTCAGGGAACGACGGCACTCTCATGAGGAGAATGAGCATGAACCGCAGGACCTTCCTCCAGTCGGCCGCAGCATCCGCCGCCGCGTTCGCCGCCGGACAGGCGGAGAGCACGGAAACCACTCCCGCGGACGAGCCCCCCTCGGGCAACGCCCCGACGCTCCCCCGGCGCGAGTATGGCCAAACCGGCATCAAGCTGTCGGTGGTGGGCTTCGGCGGCCTGGTCGTCTCCAGCATGGAACAGAAGCACGCCAACCGACTGGTGGCCGAGGCCGTGGAACGTGGGGTCAACTACTTCGACGTGGCCCCTACCTACGGCAACGCGGAGGAGGTGCTCGGCCCGGCCCTTGAACCCTACCGCAAGAAAGCCTTCCTCGCCTGCAAGACCACGCAGCGCCGCCGCGACGGGGCCGCCGCGGAGCTCGATCGATCGCTGAAACGGCTGCGGACCGACCATTTCGATCTGTACCAGCTGCACGCGATCGCCGACGTCACCAAGGACCTGGACGCGGCCTTCGCCAAGGGCGGGGCGATGGAGGTCTTCATCGAAGCCAGGAAGTCCGGGCGCCTTCGGCATCTGGGCTTCTCCGCCCACTCGATCGAGGCGGCGGTGGCGGCCATGGACCGCTACGACTTCGATTCAGTCCTGTTCCCGGTCAACTTCGCCAGCTTCCTGAAGAACGACTGGGGCCCCAGGATCCTGGAGAAGGCCCGGGCCAAAGGCGTCGCCAGGCTGGCCCTCAAGGCCCTGGCTCGTCAGAAATGGCCCCAGGACGCCCCCGATCGCTCCAAGTACAGCCGATGCTGGTATCAACCTCTCACCGATCGCCGCGAGGCGGAACTGGGCCTGCGCTTCACGTTGAGCCAGCCGGTCACGGCGGCCGTCTCCCCCGGCGAGGAAGTGCTCCTCCGAATGATGATCGAACTGGCCATGAACTTCCGGCCGATCGGCGGGGGGGAAGAGGCTGAACTCAAGACCCTGGCGGCGAAACTGACGCCGGTGTTTCCCACCACATCTTAGCCCGGGCCGGGCGACGCACCCCGGGGAGCCGGAGCCGCCATCATTCAGTAACCCCCATAGGAGTCTAATGCTTCTATTGCTGGGCGACGGGAGGCGGAGCATAATGGTTCCATGCCCACACCCCTTTCCGTGCCCGGCAAGATGCGGTGCCCGCTCTGCGGCTACAGCCTCCTGGGCCTGCCCCCGGTCCACACCTGCCCGGAGTGCGGCTTCGCGTACGACCCCCACTGCATGGTGTGGCGCCTGGGTGGACGACGTTGGCATGCGGCAATCATCATCTCGGGGCTGCTCTGCGCGGTCATCGTTCTCTGGGTGATAGGCGCGGGCGCTTTCTCGTCATTGGAGTTGTGGCCCTGTTTCGTACTGCTGATCCCACTGCTGATCTTCTCCGTCTGTTGCGTTGTCAGGTCATTGAGACGGGAGCGCCTCTTCATCGTCGATCGGGCGGGCATCAGAATCCAGCATCCCCGCTTCACCGAGACCCTGGTCCCCTGGGCCCGGTTCGGCAGAGCCCGCGTCCATTGGATATCCGCCAGCCTTCACATCGAGGATGTGGAGCAACGCACCCTCATCGTGTGCCGCCACGATCAGCTTGGTTCGTTCATGCGACTGAAAAGCTGCGCGGACCGGCTCAACTCGGTCGCGGCAGTCTACCAGAACGAGCAGCATGAAGGGCCGGGCGCCGCCGTCAATGACGGGCCTTGGGGAGGGCGTGATCCGCTGCCGTGAGCCGGGCGGTGATGGCAAGCCCGGGGAGCTACGCGCGGCTTTCCTCATCCATCATCTTGAGGAACGCCAGGGCCTCCTCGACGGTACATACCTCGACACCGGTGCGACGAGCCCGGTTGTCGACGTCGCGCAGGGTCATGAGATCGTCGAACCACTCGGACGCTTCGAGCTCGGCCCGAGCCCTGGCTCCCAGGGTATGATCGCCGTACTCCATCGCCGCCATGTGATGGCCGATGAGGAACTCCTCCCTTTCGGTCAGCGTGCCCTCGAGGGCCTCCAACCCTGCGGACACGTGGTCGTGCGCGTCGATGGCCTTGCCCACGTCGTGCAGCAGGGCGGCGGTGATCAGCTCCTGGTCGTACGGCACCTCCTCGCGGGCCAGCTCAAAAGCCTGCAGCGAGTGATAGAGGGCGTCCCCCTCGGGATGATAGACCGGGTCCTGCCCGACGCTCTCCAGCGGCGCGAGCAGCAGCGACCAGATGAGCAGCGGATCGACCGCCCCGACCGTCTCCGCCTCCTCGCTCGTGTCCGCGTCCGGGTGCTCACGGGCGATGAGCTGTTCGAGCTCCGCAATGGATGCCCGCTCGATGGCCGTCCCGGTAATCGAGCTCTTGAACGTGTAGTTCACCAGATCCCGGGTGTAGATGGTGAGCTCGCAGGTGTAAGTGCCCGCTACGTGAATATGGGTGAACATCCGCTCGTGGTTGTGCTTGATCACCCGCTTGTGCTCGACCTCATACTCGTAGCCGTAAGTGTCCAGCACGTCGGTGATCGCCCCCGTCTCGTTGCTGAACACGTGGATATCGATGTCCGAGCCCTTGCGGATGTGTCCGGTGAGCGTGCTGCCGATCAGCCGGGGATTGAACGCGGCCAGCAGCCTCATGAGCCGCAGGGCCCTGACCCGCATATCCTCCAGCTTGCGCACCCGGTTGTCGCCCTCGATCATCCGGGCCATGACCTGGACCTGGTCGCGGATCTCGCGGTTGGAGGGCAGCTCCTGCGGATGGCGGACGAAGTTCACGCCCAGCTGTGCGGCGGCCTTGCGCTTGGCGGTGAAGTACTCTTTCTCGGACCGCTCGTACATGAGCCGAGCAGCCACGATGGCGATGTGACGCCGGAGACGGTTGTCGGACATCGGTTGCGTGCGCTCGATATACCCACGGCCGTCGATGCGAGCGCTGGCCTTGGCCGCGTTTCCCGAGCGGCCAACCTCATTCTACGAGCGGCCGACCGAGGCGCCAAGGACCACGGTCGAGAAGCCCGCGGATGTCGGCCGGTGCACGCTGCTCCCCGAGGCTGCCGTATGCGCGGAAGCCGTTGGCCTGACAAGGAATCTCAATTCCCGGCGGCGGAAACTCATAGACACCGTCTTCCGCAGGCGTACCATGGATCAGGTGACAGTCTTTCGGCAGACGGACAGGACGGATAACCCTACAACAAGGAGACACGTCAACATGACACCGCGTATGACCCTCGTCTGGGCGTCGGCAGTGAGCGCTCTCGCGGTGGTGGCCTCGGCCCAGGAAGCGGTCATCACCATCCAGGCCGACCAGGTTCGACATCCCGTGTCGCGCTACCTGACCGGTGCATGCATCGAGGACGTCAATCACGAGATCTACGGCGGAATCGACAGCCAGATGATCTTCGGTGAGAGCTTCCAGGAAGCTTCACCCTCCCCAGAGTTGCGGGGCTTCAGAGCGTACGGCGGCCGCTGGCAGCCGGACGGCGATCAACTGCACGCGGCGGCCGGCGACGGGCCCAAGCTCGTCGCCGACGCACCCGCCTTCGCCGACGGTGAGGTCAAGGTCCAGGTGCTCCTCCCCGACAAGAGGGACGGCAACGCAGGATTGATCGTCAAGGTGCGCAGCCCCGGAGACGGCGCGGACAAGTTCACCGGTTACGAAATCTCGCTCGATTCCGCGGGACAGCTGGTCTTGGGTCGCCACCGGCAGAACTGGGAGCCCATCGCCAGAGTGCCCTGCGAGGTGCCGGTCAATCAGTGGATCACGCTCGCTGTACGCATGGCGAAGCAGCGCCTGGAGGTGCTGGTCGACGGCAAGGAGCTCATTCGATACGACGACAATGAACACCCGCTGGAGAGCGGGGCGGTGGGCCTGCGGACCTGGCAGCGCGAGGCGAGATTCCGCAGCCTCGCGGTCACGCGGGAGGGGCAGGCTCGGAACCTGCCGTTCGAGCGGTCCGCCGAAGACCGCTGGCGCGACAACGTCAGCGGCATGTGGCGGGCCGTGCGGCGCGGCACGGCGGCCGGCGGCTTCGCCTTGGAGCCCAGCGACGCCTTCCTCGGACACCAGAGCCAGCGAATCACCCTGACCGGAGGCGATGGCGAGATCGGCGTCGAGAACCAGGGACTCAACCGCTGGGGCATGTCCTTCGTTGAGGGCAAGCCGTACGAAGGTTGGGTATGGGCACGTGCGGCCAAGCCCACAGAGTTGTCCGTGGCCCTGGAAAGCCGGGAGGGCGACCGCGTCCATGCGGAAGCGAGATTGGCGGTCTCGAGCGACAGGTGGCAGAAGATCGAGTTCGCGCTGACACCCGCCGCGACCGAGAAGGCCGGACGGTTCGCACTCAAACTCAAGCAGCCGGGCTCCGTGGTCGTGGGCTATGCCTTGCTGCAACCCGGTCCCTGGGGCCGATTCAAGAACCTGCCCACACGCAAGGACGTCGCCGAGGGCCTCATCGACCAGGGCATCACCGTTCTCCGGCAGGGGGGGTGCATGGTCAACCACGCCGAGTATCGCTGGAAGAAGATGATCGGCCCTCGCGACCGCCGGCCACCGTATCAGGGCTTCTGGTATCCGCATTCCTCCAACGGCTGGGGCATTCTTGACTTCCTGAACTTCTGCGAGGCGGCCGGCTTCCTGGGCGTCCCCGACGTGAACATGGGCGAGACGCCCCAGGACATGGCCGACTTCATCGAGTACGTCAACGGCCCCGCCGACAGCGAGTGGGGCGGTAAGCGCGCCGCCGACGGCCATCCCGCTCCATACCGCCTGAAGTACCTCGAACTCGGCAACGAGGAGAAAGTCAACGAAGAGTACTGGCAGAAGTTCAAGCCCATGGCCGAGGCGATCTGGGCCAAGGATGCGGACCTCATTCTCGTGGTAGGGGACTTCTGGTACGGCCACCCGATCGTGGATCCGTTCAATATCACCGGAGCGGCCGGCGGCATGACCACCTTGGCAACCCAGCAGAAGATCCTGCAGCTCGCCAAGCAACACGACCGCGAGGTGTGGTTCGACGTCCACATCGGCACGGAAGGCCCGCGACCCGACTGGGGGGGAACCTTCTCCTACATCGACGCCTTGGCGCGCATCGCCGACGGAGCCAAGCATCGGGTCGTGATCTTCGAGTTCAACGCCGGCAACCATTCTCAGCGCCGAGCGCTCGCCAACGCGATGGCCATCAACGCCATCGGGCGCGACGGCCGAATTCCCATCGCCACCTCGGCCAACTGCCTCCAGCCCGACGGTCAGAACGACAACGGCTGGAACCAGGGCCTGCTCTTCCTGAACCCCTCTCAGGTCTGGCTCCAACCGCCGGGATACGTGACCCGGATGGTCTCCCGCAATTACCAGCCGATGCTGGTCGCGAGCGAAGTGCAGAGTCCCGGCGATGTACTCGATGTCAGTGCGAAACGCAGCGCCGACGGCAAGACGCTGGTCATCCAGGTGGTCAATCCCGGCGATCAGCCCGTGCCGACCACCTTGCGCTGGAGCGGATTCACGCCCGCCCAGCCGGTCGCGGCCGTGGAGGTCCTGGCCGGACCCCTGGACGCCGTCAACACCGCGGCGAACACGCGGAATATCGTCCCCGTCCAGAGTACCTGGACTCACCACGATGGGGGGTACACGTTCGCGCCGCGGTCGTTCACCGTGATACGCCTGAACTGAGAAAGGCCCGGCCAGCTAGACCTTCTCGGGAAGCTCGTATCCTTTGCGCCGCTTACGGTCCAGGTAGGCATTGGCCTCTTCGTCGCCGACGAACGCTTCCTTGACCGGATCCCACTTGAGCTTCCGGTTGAGCCAGCGAGCGATATTGCCGAGATGGCACACGGTGGAGCTCCGATGGCCGGTCTCGACGTCGGCCACGCACGGCTTCCGCGATTTCATGCACTCGAACCAGTTGCGCATGTGGTCGTCGCTGCGATAGAGACGAATCTCGTTCTCCTTCGCCGGCTCCTTCACGATCTCAACCGGATCGGATTTGACCTTGGCCCGGTCGATGGTGATCTTGCCCTTGTCGCCGATGAAAACCGCGCCGCCCTCGGGGCCGTTGTCCAGCCTGACCACCGTGCCGTTCTCGTACCGGTAGAAGATCATCGGCTGCTTGCAGCGAGCCTCGCCCACCGCCCGCGGACCTGCATCGGTGTAAGTCGGCGGGTCAAACTTCGGCCCCTCTACCCACACCTCGACCGGTCCCGACTCATCCATCCCCAGCGCCCATTGGATCTGATCCAGTCCGTGGCTGCCCCAGCCGGTCATCTCTCCGCCGCTGAACTGTCGGAACGAGAGCCAGCCGGGGTTCGCCCGAGGGGCATAGAGGTCGTTGTGGAACGGCACCGGCTCGACCGGCCCGCACCACGTGTCCCAGTCCAGGCCCTCCAGGATCGGCTTGGCCCGCATGGCACACTCCCACGGACTGGGGTAGTTGGCGCCAATGACCGTGTGCACCTTACCGATGCGTCCGTTACGCACCAACTCGCAACCCACCCGGTTGGCGGCCATCGACCGCTGCTGACTGCCAGTCTGGAACACCCGCTTGTACTTGCGGATTGCATCGACCAGCACGCGGCCTTCACGAATCGTCAACGTGAGGCACTTCTCCGCGTACATGTCCTTGCCCGCCTGGGCCGCATGAATACAGCACCGCACCCGCCAGTGGTCGGGCGTCGCCACGATCACCGCATCCACCTCCTTGAGCTCGAGCATCTTGCGGTAATCCTGGAAGGCCTTCGCGTTGTGCTGGCTGGCGCAGGCCTGAGCCCTCGGCAGGTTGACGTCTGCCGCCGCAACCACGCGCCCCCGTTTCGCGGCGTCCGCCAGGACGGCCGAGCCCTGCCGGCCAGGGCCGATAATCCCAATACCGATGCGGTCGTTCGCGCCTTCCCGACCCGGCGCCGCCAGGACATGCGAAGGAATGATCGTCGGGAAGCCGATCGCGCCGGCCGCAACCGCCGCCCCACCCGTCAACACCCCTCGCCGCGAGATACGCTCGGCATCGCTCATGTCGTTACCCCTTGGACCGGTTGACTCGCCGCCCCATACGCAGCCTCCGCGGGCGGGACGGCGGTCGGTAGTATACCACGAGGGACTCCTTGACTTCATTGTCGGCCGATGTCGGCGCCGCCGCCGGCGCCTTGTCACGTCGCATTCGCCGCCTTATTATTGCCTCGCTGACGTGGGTCCCTGCACAGCACGGGGATGGAGATTCTGTCCATACTGAAAGGCAAGCGCATAGCGATGGCCAAGCGCAACGGTTCTTATCTGTTCACATCGGAGTCGGTTTCCCAGGGTCACCCGGACAAGGTCTGCGACCAGATCTCGGATGCGGTGCTGGACAGCCTGATCATACACGACCCGGACGCGCGAGTGGCAGTGGAGACGCTGGTGACCACTGGCCTCATCGTCATGGCCGGCGAGGTCACCCCGCATAACCCCGCTGCCGCGATGGCCCTGGCGAACGCCGAGGCCACCGCCCGCGAGACGGTTCGCGAGATCGGCTACGACGATGCCAGCACCGGCTTCGACTATCGCAGCTGCGCGGTAGTCCGCGCCCTGCACGCCCAGTCGCCCGACATCAGCCAGGGCGTCACCAAGGGCCAGGGCCTGCACAAGGAGCAGGGCGCCGGCGACCAGGGACTCATGTTCGGCTTCGCGTGCCGCGAAACCAAGGCCCTCATGCCCCTGCCCATCCATCTCGCCCACCGCCTCGTCGAACGCCTCACCGAGGCCCGCGAGCAGGGCGAGATCAAGTGGCTCCGCCCGGACAGCAAGAGCCAGGTCACCGTCAAGTACGTCAACGGCCTGCCCGCCCAGATCGACACCATCGTCGTTTCGACACAGCACACCGAGGACGTCGTCGATCGCAGCGGCAACATGTCCAAGGCCGCCCGCCAGCAGATCGTCAACAAGATCGTCAAGCCCGTCGTGGTCAAGGAGCGACCGGACCTCTGGCGCAACAGCATCAAGTTCCACATCAATCCCACCGGTCGGTTCGTGGTCGGCGGCCCACATGGCGATTCCGGTGTGACCGGCCGCAAGATCATCGTGGATACCTACGGCGGTCGCGGCCGTCACGGCGGCGGGGCCTTCAGCGGCAAGGACCCGAGCAAGGTTGACCGATCCGCGGCGTACATGGGTCGCTACATTGCCAAGAACGTGGTCGCCGCCCGACTGGCCCGGGAATGCGAGATCCAACTCGCCTACGCCATCGGCGTGGCCGAGCCGGTCAGCGTCCACGTGGACACCTTCGGTACGGGCCTGATCGACGAGGTGAAGATCGCCGGCCTCATCCGCGACCTGTTCCCGCTGACGCCGCAGGGCATCATCAAGCACCTGAGGCTCAAGCGCCCGATCTACCGCGAGACCGCCCGCAACGGGCACTTCGGGCGGAATCTGCCCGGGTTCACCTGGGAGAAGACCGATTTGGCGGCCAAGCTGAAGAGTGCGGCTGCCCGGTGGGTCAAATGACCGCGCGGGTGCCCCGCCGCCCCCGTGGCGCCGGTATCTCGCCGGCCTGGTTACTCCCCTTCTCGATCAGGTCCGCCACGATCTGCTGACGGCCTCCGGCTGCCCGCGGACCGCTACCTTCCTCCATTCAGCCTCAGCAGCGCCGCTAGGTCGGCCTTGTCCGTGGTGGCCGTGATCGTGCAGCGGTGAATGGCCGTCTCGCCGGGCTCCAGCGTCCTGAACCAACCGCGCTGGCGGTCGACCGGCCGGCCTTCGACGCCGGCGGTCATCGGCTCAAGCGCCCCGGTGTACGAGCCGTTCGGTCCCCAGTGTTGCCAGTTGCCCAATCGGGCGTAGTCCTTGCGCGGGTACTCGACCTTGACGCCCAGGCCGCGCTTCCGGTTGACCAGCCCGCAGCAGACCATGCCCTTTGCGTCGGCCTGCGGGTCGATGTAAGTGAAGACCTCACCGGTGCCGCGGTGGGCCGCCTGCGGCGCGGGCGCGGACCGGAAGTCCTTGTGTTTCGTAAACCACTCCACGCTGTCGCCGCGCGGCGTGATCTTGCCCTTGTAGCAGTAAACGCTGGCACCGGGCTCCAGCAGCGGATAGCCGAAGTTGATGTGCAGCAGCCAGGCGTGCGGGACCGGCTGGTTGCCACGATTAGTGAATTCGTCGTGAACGCGGATGGCCGACTCGCCCAGCGTGCTGCTCATCGTCCGGCGCAGCTCGACGTTGGGACCGAAGACCCGGGCCGTGCGAACCAGGGCGGTGATGCTCATGTCGAACTGCCCCCGGACGGGGTCGGGATTGATGATCGACTCGACGATCGCGCGGGTGTGCGAGTGCGTCCCATGAAGGCCGTAGGTCTCCTTGTCCTCAACGAACGGCCCGCCGGTATTCAGCGGTCCGCAACTCACCATCAGTCCGCCGTAGAAGCCACGCAGCCACTCCATCCAGTGGTTGTAGCTGTGCGACGGGGCCGTCGTGCCGGTCAGGGAATGCCAGGTCAGCGACTGTCCGCAGAACTCGGCGTCGGCGATGTCCAGCCCGCGGTCGATGACCACCTTGTATCGCAGGCCGGTGCCGGTGTTCACCCAGGCGATGCGCACGCCGCACCCGGGGCCGTTGTCCAGTACAGAGGTCTCGATGCCGCCCAGCTGAGAGGGGTTCTCGACCGGTGCATTCGCGAATGGGTTTCGGCCGGCTTTCGTCTTGCTCATGGCGTGCTCCTTGCTTGAACGAATGAATGATGCTCCCAGTGCGGCCCATTGTGCGGCCAGGTTCGCCGGCTGTCAAAACGCGGCTTGCCGGGCGGTTCCCGCCTTCCGGCCGCACTCGTCGAACAGGCGGAAGCTGGGGTCGGCCGAGGAAACGATGATACAATGGCCCGCCGTGGCGGTGCGGCCGGGCGAGGTGTAACCGGAGAGGCGGACCATGCGGAAGAGAGTGCTCATCACGGCTGCGGTGGGTGTTCTGTGGTGCCAGTCAGTCTTGGCCGAAGTCACGCTGGATCTGGGAACGGGGCGCTTGGTCCTCGACGATCGCGGCTGTGTCGCCGGCCTGTTTCTTGGTGATCGGGGCATCGGTTTAGCCGGAAGCCAACCGGTGATGATGATTGAGACGGACCGGGGGGAGCAGCATCCGCAGACCCTGTCATGGCAGGACGATCGACTGATCGCTTTGTTCGAGGGCGGGGCCTCGGCGGAATGGTCGGTGGCCCGGCACGCGGGATTCGTGCTGCTCCGGCTTACCAAGCTGTCCTGTGACCGGCCGGTCAAGCGGCTCCGGGTGGTTGCTCTGCCGGTGCCGGACGGTGCCCGCGTCGCCCACACGCTGAACGCCGCGTACACGGGTGAGTGGACGATCGCAGTGATGGCCACGGATCCCAACGTTCACGCGGAGCCCGGCCAGTTGGCCGCCCGCGCAAACCGGTCCGAATCCCGCCCGTCGGAAACCGCTTCATTGCTGTCGTTGATCGCCGAGACTTACGATCGCCACGGAATCGAGCCCGCGGGTGCGGCGATCGCGGTCTGCCCGACGTCACAATGGATCGAGACCCTGCAGCGGCTTGAAGCGGCTGCCGGCTTGCCGACGCCACGGCCAGGCAACGAATGGAACAAACGCTCCCCCTGGATTGACCGCTCTTATCTGTTTCTGACCAGCTTCGACGAGTCCCAATTTGACCGGGCTCTGGCCCTCGCCCGACGAGGCGGCTTTCACATGATTCTGCTCGGCCAGGAGTCCTGGTGCGAGACAACCGGCCACTACCAGGTCAATCGGAAACACTTTCCGGACGGTGTTGAAGGTTTGCGACGAACGATCAACCGCTTTCGTGAGGCCGGCTTCCATGTGGGACTGCATCTCCTGGCCGCTTCGATCTACCCGCCCGATGCGTACCTGACCCCGATTCCGGACCAGCGGCTGGTCCGAGACGCCTTCGGCACGCTGGCCGCCGACATCGACGAGAACGCGGTGTTTGTCCCGGTCACCATGGCGCCGCGGGACTTTCCGAACGAGGATGGCGGTTATGAGGGGCCGGGGTCCGTGCTGCAGATTGGAGACGAGCTGGTCTGGTATACGGCCCGCCGCATGCAGGCGCCGTGGGGGTTCGAGCAGTGCCAGCGAGGCCACCTCGGCACGAAGGCCGCGGCTCATTCCCGGGGCGAGCGAGTGGCCCACGTACGGAAAGCCTATGGCTACTTCCTTTACGATATGGACACGAGCATCCTCGGGGAGATCGCTGAGAACTTCTCAAAAGTGGCTAATGCCGTCAACGCGGAGATGCTGTATTTCGACGGCTCGGAGCGACTGCAGGGCGATCATTGGTACTACAACGCCCTGTTGCACAAGACCATCTACGACAAGCTGAGCAACAAGAACGTGCTGCTCCAGGCCAGCAGCTTCAGCCACTACTCCTGGCACCTGCTGGCTCGTTCCGCCTCGGCCGATGGGCACGGGGACATCAAGGGCTATCTCGACGAGCGGTCCAGTTGGTTCGATTCGTTCGCCCGGGACGGCATGCCGCTGGACATCGGCTGGTACTACGGCTACGACCCGATGGCCACGATCGATCAGTTTGAGTACGTGCTGGGAACCACGATCGGTTACGGCGCCTCGATGTCGTTCCAGGTTTCGGTGGACGCGGCCGACCGGCATCCTTTCACCGCGGACATTCTCGATCTCATCGCCCGGTACGAGAAGTTGCGGCTTTCCGGCCGGGTCTCACCGGAGATGCGGCAGCGGCTGCGCGTCGATCCAGCGCTGGCGGTGAAGATGGAACCGGCACTGCGGCTGGCCCGGCTTGGGCAGAGGCGGGAGTATCGACTGCTCGATACGCCGCCCGGGCAGGTGTTTCAGCGCGTCGTCTATGAACCCTGGCGAGACGTGTCTCGAGTCGATGGAAAGGAGAACGTCTGGAAAGTCCGCATCGGCCAGTCGGAAACGCGTTGCGGCGTTCAGATCCAGGCTCTCTCCGGTCCTTGGCTCGAAGCCGGGCCAGCTTATTCCGCGCCGGGGGCGGTGACGCTGGAGGACTTCGCGAGCCTTGAGCCGTATGAGCCCGGCGAGCGGGCCACGCTGCAGCAGGTGACGCAGAAGCTCGAACTGGGCGTCGAGAAAGGTCCCGGGGGTTCAGGCTGCGCGGTCTACACGGCGGTGAGCGATCGGAGCGGGGCGGATGGCTGGTCTTACATCGGCCGGCGATTCAATCCACCGCTGGATCTGGCCCGGCACAGGGGAATCGGCTTCTGGCTGCGCGGTGACGGCAACGGCGGCGCGTTCAAGATCCAACTGCGCGACGAGAAAGGAGCCACCGATTACTACATTCAGAACAACTTCAACGGCTGGCACTATCAGCAGTTGGATCGCCCGGCCAAGGATCCCATCGATTACCGCCAGGTCCGCTGCCTCGGTTTGTACTACAACAGCCTGCCCGGCCGGAAAACCGTGTCGTGCGGGATCGGGGGGATCAAGGCCCTGCCCGTCCTGGACAAACGCACGATCAAAGACCCTTGGATTGAGTTCGCCGGCCGTCGATGGACATGGAAAGGGGAGTTGGAGGAGGGCCAATACCTGTTGCTGTGGCCCGGCGAGCCGATCCGTCGTTTCGGACCACCTTTGAACGAACCTCAGGCTTCGCCGCAAGAGGCGGATGAACACGTGCTCGGCGCGGGTGATTACCAGGCTCGTGTCGGCTGTGCGGGTGGTCTGCTTCTGCCGTTGCGGGTTCGGTTGACGATGCAGCCGCCGGAACGCCACGGGATCAACTGACCGCCGACCCTCTGGGCGATGGCATGGCCCCTCGTGGAGCACCGAGCCAAGCCGGGAGAAGGCCGCGGACCTCACCTGACGCGTCGGCGATCAGCGGGCGCTGGTCCCTGTTTCGCTGCCTCCGCCGACCTCCTCGCGGACCACGTACAGCGGCCGGTGCTTCACCTCTTCGAACACCCGCCCGATGTACTCCGCGATGATGCCCAGGCAGATGAGCTGGACCCCGCCGAGGATGAGAATGGTCATGATCAGGGCCGGCCAGCCGCGAGCCAGATTCCAGCCGTTCCACCAGGCGAATAGAACGTAAACGGCGTACGCGAGCCCGGCCAGCAGCGTCACGAGACCCAGCAAAGACGCCAGCCGCAACGGAATGATCGAAAACGACAGCACCGCGTTGAGGGCCATGCGGGCCGTTTGGTGCAGTGTGTAGGCCCGCTGACCGGCAAACCGCTCGCGATCCTGGTATCCCACGCCGGCCTGCCGGAAGCCCAGCCAGCTCAACATGCCCCGAATGAACCGGGTCCGCTCCGGCATGTGCCGGAAGGCCTCCACCACTCGGCGATCCATCAGCCGGAAGTCGGCCGATTCGGGAGGTATTCGCACCCTCATCAGCCGGTTGATGATCCGATATCCCAGCCGCGGCTTGACCCCCTCTCGGTAGGCGTACACGATGTCGTAGCCCTCGGCCCATCGCTCGACGAAGCGGCGGATCAACTCCGGCGGATGCTGTAGGTCGGCGTCCATGACCACGACCGCGTCGCCGCGGGCATGGTCGATCCCCGCCGATAAAGCCGCCTGATGCCCGAAGTTGCGCGACAGGCTCACCGCCCGCACCCGCGCGTCCCGCCCGGCCAGATCGCGCAACCGGGCCAGCGTTCCATCCCGGCTTCCGTCGTCGACAAACAGGAACTCGGCATCGCCGCCGACGCAGCTGACCACCTCACAGAGCTGCCCGTACAGCTCGGCCACGTTCTCGGCCTCGTTGTAGCACGGGATGACCACCGACAGCCTCGGCATCAGCAACCTCCGGCAGGTGCCGAAAGCCTCTCGAGTTCGCCCGGTTTCATGTGGATCGCGTCGGCCTCAACCGGAAACCGCCCGGCATGAATGTCGTCGACGTAGTCTCGGAACGCCTTCGACAGGACCACGGAGAGATCCAGGTACTGCTTGACCGCCCGCGGCCGATGACCTCCACCCAGTCCGAGCATGTCGTGCAAAACCACGACCGTCGCATCGCAGCGCGGGCCGGATACGCATCCGATCACCGGCACCGACGCCCGGGCGGTAATCTCGCCCGCCACTTCGCTCGCCACGGCCTCCAGGAGGAGGAGAGAAGCGCCCGCATCCTCCAGATGAGCGGCATCCTCGATCAGTTGGGAAGCCTCCTTCGCGTCGCGGCCGAACGCCCGGTAGCCCTCTCGTCCGGTGATCCACTGCGGGAGCAGACCCAGATGGGCCACAACCGGGATCCCCGAGGCACGGATCGCGGAGACCAGGGCGGTGTCCTTCCCTGTAACCTCGACTTTAACCGCGTCAGCCTGGGTTTCCCGGACGAAACGCCCACACCCCGCCACCGTGCCCGCCACGTCCTCCTGGCGGTAGAACCAGGGGAGATCGGCCATCACGAACGCCCCCGGCGCCCCGCGACGAACCGCCGCGGTGATGCCGAGCAGGAACTCTGCCGGCACGTCGCGGGTGCTCGACAGCCCCAGGACCACCTCCCCCGCGGTGTCGCCGACGAGCAGAACCTCCACGCCGGACGCGGCCATAAGTCGTGCGAATGCCGCGTCATAGCAGGTCAGAACGCTGAATTTGCGCCCGGCCCGCTTGGCCGCCGCCAGCGTGCCGACCGTGATCTTCTCGGGCGTGCTCATCCAGTCCAGCATAAGGAGGAATTCACGAATTCACAAGCGATTCGGCCTTGCGAACGATGCTCGGAACGCGGATAATAGCTCCTTGCCCTTTGCTCGGCATGGGCGGATGCGATCGACCGTGTCGGGGCACTGTCAGGGCGGCGTCTCCGAGCGGCGATCGGAACGCGGTTGACAAGCTGATACCTGCTGGTCCGCCGACCAAGACATGGAAATCTGAATATGGGAGCCACGCTGGACGCACTGCTTCGGCTGCAGACCATCGAGAATCAACTCCGCAACCTCAATGAGAAGATCCTCTCCAAGCGCCGAAGCGTTGAAGTCTGCCGCAAGCGAGTCTCCAAGCTGGAGCAGCAGATCGCCGAGACCCATCAGAGCATCAAGCAGGCTCAGGCCGGCGCCGACCGGTTTGAACTCGACCGCAAGGCCAAGGAAGAACACATCCAGAAGCTCAAGGAAGCCCTCAATCGCACCAAGTCAAACAAGGAATACGCCGCCCTGTTGACCCAGTTGAACATGGACAAGGCCGACAGCCTCAAGATCGAGGATCAGGTCCTCGCCGTCATGGGCCGCGTCGACGAGGAACGCAAGAAGGAACGGGAGTTCAAGGCTAGGCTGGAGAAAGAGCACGCCCAGGTCGCCGAACTGACCCGCGTCGCGGCAGCCAACGAAGCCGGACTGGCCGCCGAGGTCAAGGACCTCGAGAACCAACGCGCCGAAGCCGCCGCCCTCGTACCCTTGGGCGTCCTCCAGATCTTCGAGAAAACCTGCGAGAAACACGATGGCGAGGCCATGGCCCTGCTCCACAAGACCCACCCCAAGCGGGCCGAGTTCGTGTGCAACGGATGCAACATGGCCATCCCCCTGGAGATCGTCAACGCCCTGCAGTCCGGCGACAAGGTCTACCAGTGCCAGACCTGCTCACGCATCCTCTTCCTTGAGTCCAGCGGCATCGCGGTCTGACGCCGGGGTCTCCCCAAGTGACATAAGCCCTTGCAGTGATTGAAGTAACGACTAAACCGAAGGCCAGTGGCCCCCCGCCCTCGGCGAGGGTATCATGCTGTCGGTCGTCCAGGCAGGGGTAGGGGTACGTGTCGTAACTCATTCCCTGGACGGCCTCAACCGATGATCGGACTGTCGGTATAATGATGAGGCAGGGATGGGCGGGCCGACCCTTGCAGGTCCCAGCCGCTCTGTGTGGATGAACACCCGGCTACTCGCGGGAGGATTTGCATGAAGCTTTCCCACTTACAGCGATCGTCACGTCGTCGCCTCATGGCTTTCGGGACCGCCATCCTGCTCGTGGTGGGCGCCGTCGGCTGCAACGATCCCGACGTGCAGACGGCTGTCGTCAACGGCCTGAGCGACTTCGCCCAGGCGATGATCGCCGCTTTGTTCACGACCCTGCTGCCGAATGCCAGCAGCGCAGTCACCACGAGCCTGATGAGCGCAATATCCGGCGGGCTTTGCTGACCCCCGGCGCCTCCTCGTCGGATCGCTTCCTGACCCCGTCTGCTGATCACCACCCGATCGGGGCACCGCCCCGAGCGGAGCGTGAACCTCACTGGCTCCGCCCGCCGCCAGGGCCGTGCAGCCGCTCCCACTTCTCCTCCGCCTCCGGGCGGCGGATGTACAGAGGCAGCAACTCGCCACCGGGTGTGAATCGCCCCTCCATCGCCCGGGCCCGACCCACGGCCAGCACATGCTCTGCCCGCGGCCACCACAGCTCCTCCGGCATCACTGTGACACCGCCGGCGTCGATCGCCTGCCGATGGTACGGAATCCCTTCGCCCAGCACGCTCAGCGGACGCGGGCAGCGGGCCAGAAACTCGGCCGGAGGAGCCATGTGCGCCTCGATCACCTTCTCGTAGGCTCCATCCCGCAGCGAGAACGCCGCCGCAAAGACCTGGGCCTGCTTGGCATCCAGGAGCACGGCCACGTGCTCCGGCCGCGGTGTTGCCGAGAGCGCGTTGCGCGAGAGGCCGTCAACGGTGGGAACCGCCACGATCCGGGTGCCGATCGACCACGCCAGCGTGCGGGCAACAGTCACCGCAATCCGCAGACCGGTGAAACTGCCCGGGCCAATTGAGAGGTAAATGTCGGTAAGGGTGTTCGCCGGCCAGCGCGCTTGCCTGAGCATGCTGTCCACGGCAGGCATGAGCTCACCCGCGTGCCGCATCCGTCCGGGCAACCGCTCGGCGCTCACCACGCCCCCTTCCGTCGCCAGAGCGACACTGCCCACCCGGCTGGAGGTCTCGATCACCAGGATGCGCGGTCCTTGCAGGCTCATGGCCACCATTGTAGCGGCACCGGGCTTGCGTCGGCGATGTCCACCCGTTCTACTGCCCGCATGGCCGCACCCCGGGTCATTCTGTTTCCTGGCATGGGCTGCGACGAGCGGCTCTTCGGCCCGCAGCGCGAAGGGGGGTTGGAGATCGAAACGCCTCCCATGCCGGCGGCGGAGGCGGCCGAGAACCTTGCGGCGTACGCGGCCCGCATTGCCCGGTCCCTGGAGATCGACCAAACCTGCGTGGTCGGCGGCGTCTCGTTCGGCGGTATGCTGGCTTGTCAGATCGGGTCACTCGTCCACCCGCGATGCGTGCTGCTGATTGCCTCCTGCCGCGGCAACACCGCCATTCCACGCGCGTTCTGGCCCTTGAGCTGGCTCTCACACTTGTGCCCCGATTGGTTCATTCGCCGGCGCGGCCAGGCGAGCTGCCGCCTCCTCGCCCGGCTCGAGTCGCTCACTGGGTACCAGTCTCGGCTCATCCGGGACATGTCCCTGTCAGTGCCTGTGCCCCACCTGCGCCGGATCGGCCGGATGATCCTGCAGTGGAACGGAGACCCACCACCCACCTGCCCCGTCCACCACATCCACGGTGCCAGGGATCGAATCATCCCCCTCCGCAAGGTCAAGCCCGACGTGGTCATCTCCGACGGGGGTCACATGATCAACCTGACCCATGCGGATCGGGTCAATGAGTTCATTGCTCGACACGTCGCCGACGCCGGGGACGCGAGCCGGCGTCGATGAGCGGAGCCGACCAGGAGGTCAACGGCCCCGCGGCTCGCCGGAATGGCTCGTGGAGACACCGCGGAAACAGGCCGAGCCGGGTTCGTCGCCCGGCTCGCCTGGTGGAATCGTACGCGGCAACGTACGAATGAGTCTATAGGGTCCAGTGTACCGCCCGCTGTCGCCCGCCGCAACGCCGCGCCCCGGAAAGACCAGCCCGCAAGTTCCGAGGGACATCCCCGGATCTGCGACGCCCGCTTACTTCGGCAGGTACATGTTGCCCAGGGTCACCGGGGCGTACAGATGCCTTCGGGCCCCCGACCAGGAGCCGTACTCGCCCAGACGGGAAATGAACCGCCCGAAATTGATACCGCAGAACGCCGCTCGCGGACCAAGCGAGGCCAGGGGAATGCGGATCTCCACGCTCCACCGGCCCGAACGAGATTGATCATCCACCGCCGCCGTGACTCGGGCTGGCCAGTCCTCGCACCGGGCCACTGGGGCGAGACACGGCACCCCTTGCTGCGTGATCACTGCCCCATTGGCCTTGATCACGACATGGAACAACTCGCCAGGGTCGACCACCTTCCCGCTCGGGTCGAGCACCACTTCGACCAGATCCTCGCCCGTTGGCCATAGTCCGTCGTAACGCACCTGATTGTCACGAGTGAGGCGGCGCTCGGCCATCTTGTCGTCGTCACAGGCAAAAGCGATATACAGGTGCTCGTCGTCATGGGCGACGAATGCGGTGGTGATCTGGGACAATCGATCGGGTGAAGGGCGGCCCTGCTTGGGTACGTCCAACGCGCCAACCAGCACGAAGTCGCCGGCGACATTGCCCGCTCCGAGCGGCCAGTCATCGAGCTTGCCGTTGATGGTCGGTGGCCGGGCCAGCCGCTGCGAGATCAAGATGCACAGTCGGCCGGTTGCCATGACCGCGTCACCAATCTCCGGGGTGAATACCAGCTTGAACGGCGTGACACCCTCGAGACGGGCTTCCAGCGACGGGGCCTTCATGGCCACATCGCGCCGGGCGGTGCGGGCCGAGGCGAGACTTTGCACCGTCGCCGTCGTCTCGCCCTGCGTCCAAGTCTGCGGCGCCTCGGCGACGGTCAGCCGCCCGCTCACCGCCTGCCGAGTCGCATTGAACACCGCGACCGTCGCGGTCACGCTCAGCCCGTCGGGCGTGCCTGGCGAGCCCTGCACCCGGATACCCTCCACGGCCACGCGAACGTTGCGCACCGCTCGGGTGAGCCGGGCCCACTCAATCTGCTGCGAGAGCCGCTTCGTTTCGCTGGCCTCATCCTGGGCCGGGGCGGAGGCAGGCTGCTGGATCGCCGCGGTCAACTCGTTGGCCATCAGCTTGCGGGCCAGCGACCACGCGGTCGGGTCAGTCACCCAGCCGTTTGGCCGTCCGTCCAGCAAGTGCTCGCCGTAGCAGCCGGTGCCCCCGAACGGGAAGAGATCCTCGGAGAAGATGCGGGCGATCCCCGGACGACGGTTCCGCACCAGCAGCCAGAGGTATTCATAGTCCTGCAACCCGCGCCGCAATCGCTTCAGCCGGATCGAGGGTACCGGACCATCCAGCCCGTACGGCTTGCCTGGCCAGAGCAGGCAACCTTCGCTGCCCGAAGACCGGGGCACGCCATCGTCCGCCCATGCGTTGACCCCGGGCAGCAGGATGGCATCACAGCCGAACCGGTACGCCTGCCAAGCCAGCGTCCGGGCATCCACCGGCGCCGCCAGCATGGAGAGTGAACCGCTGTACGGCGGTCGGTCGGGGCTCAACCACGTTCGCCGCCCCGCCGCCCGCTGCCGGGCGAGTTCTTCGGCATCGGCCAGACTGGCGGGCACCGCCCAGACCGCAACCAGCTCGCCCAGGTCCACAAAACCATCATCACGCCAACCGTAGGCGGCCATCGACTCCGACGGGACCGGGCACACCATCCTCAGCCGACCATCGATCTGCTTGAAGAGCTCGCCCAGGGTCTTGTACTGCCGATACCGTTCGGCCAGCGATCGCCCCGGAACCGTCATGTGCACATAGTGCTGATCCATCCAGCGGCGGGCGACGAAATGCCCGACGCACTGCCGGAGATGGTCCGTCAGCATCCGCTCGTAGTCGGGGGATCCCCACCCGCCATACAGTTCGGGTGGCGGCCGGCGCTCGTCAATGGGCAGCGGCCACGCAGGAGCTGCTGCCCGGTCGTCGAAAACCGTGCCGTCGATTAGACCCGCGACCAGCCGGTCGTAGTCGGTCCAGTCCAACTCCGCTTCTCCGGACCCGCCCAGGCGGCGGAAGGGCTGGATGTCGACCAGAATCGGACTGCACCGATGCTCGTGAAGCAGGTGCGTCGCGCCATCCAGGACGGTCACTGCCGGTTGATAGCCGGGATCGTCGAACGTCAACCGGTTGGGGGTGTACGGACGGCCGTGCAACTCAACGTGCTGGCCCAGCAGCTTGGCGGTATCGACGGTGGCCAGGGCGGCCAAGTGGCTGGTCTGAGGAAGGGCGAAGGGCCAGACCTCCAGCGTGAAAGCCAGGTTCACGGCCGGCCCACCCGCGGGCGTGATGTGAATGGCGGAGTCGTATGGGCCCGCCGGCGTGCCGGGCGGAACGCGAACTTCGGCCCAGACCACTTCGCATTCACCGGCGCGAAGCGAGATCGGCAAGGCGCCACGCGGGGCCGTCAGCGGCACCAGAACATCCGGGAAGAACCGAAGCCGCCGCAGATCCGGCGTCAGCCGAAGGTACCAAGCCGGGTAGTCCTCGACGGGCACGCGGACCTCACGGAAGAGGGCGATTCGATCGAGACCCACGGTCTGGTCGCCCATTCGAAGGGGATCGAGAGCGACACTCGTGACCCTGCCGGCTTGGCGGGTCCGCATCACAATCTGAAAAGCCACAGTCTCATTGACGGCGGCGCTGAGCCGTACCCGCCCATCAGCCTCACGGTAGACTTCATTCTCGCCCTCAGGCAGGGCGTCGGGATGGACGGTCACCGATTCCGGCACGACCCAGACCTGGATCGGGCCGGTCGCCGCCGTGAACGAGGCGCATCCCGCCATGATCGGCAGGCTCAGGCCAACGATGCTGAGCGGTAGGATTCTCACCGTCGAACGACTCACCTGGGTATCCGGGCGCAGGGCTCGGCGACCTCGATTCTCCCCCGTCAGGTATGGCCATTCCTATACTGGCAACTCAACTTTCTGGCAACCGTTGCCGACATTAAGAAGATCTGGGCGGGGGTCTAGCACGGGGAGCCCGCACCAGGCGTGGAGGTTCTCATGCCGGAGAACAGCGGGGTCCCATCGACTTTTCATCAACAGCTGCTGTGGGGGAGATGACGTATGGTCACCCAGTTGCCCGACGGTTCGGTCGAGTTCACCTTCTATCGTCCCCAGGCACGCCAGGTCTGCTTAGCCGGCGATTTCAACGCCTGGCAGACCTGTTTCCTCATGATCCGCCATCTGGACGGCTGGTGGCGATGCCGGTTGATGCTCGCTCCAGCCACCTACCAGTTCCGCTATTGTGCCGACGGAATATGGTTCAACGACTATGCGGCCTTCGGGCTGGAGCACGGGCCCTACGGGCTCAATTCCGTGGTCAAAATCGACCCCGCGCCCGCTGGTGAACGGGTCGCGGCCTGACGCCCAGGGCCCAAGATCACCAACCCGCGGCCCGGCTTCGAGGCTGCCCGTTGACTTGACCGCAAACCCACAGGCGATTAGGGTATGGTGTGCGCCAGCCCAGAGGATTGAGCCCTTCAGGCTGACAAGCCCCCAGCCCGGGTGGCGGAACTGGCAGACGCGCATGGTTGAGGGCCATGTAGCCGAAAGGCTGTGGAGGTTCGATCCCTCTCCCGGGCAGTCATTGTCTTCCAGGCTTCCGATTCCGGTGCGGGGTAGCATCGTAGTCCGCCTCACGGCAAGACCTTGTTTTAACTGGAGTTAAATAATGATCCGAGTTCTAAGCGCCCTCGCTGTCGTTCTCCTTTTGTCCACCAGCATCGTCTGGGCCGAAGACAAGCCTGTCGCCGCAGCCACGGAGACCGCCAAGGCAACCACCCCACCCTCCGCCGCAGATGCCGTCTTCAAGACCCAGATCGCCAAGGTCAGCTACGCCATCGGCATGAACATGGGCAACATGCTCAAGTCCCAATACATTGAACCCGATCTCGACGCCCTGACCCGTGGCATCAAGGATGTTCTCGCCGGCGGCAAGCCGCTCATGACCGACAAGGAGGTCACCGAGACCTTCAGGGCTTTCCAGACCGAGCACCAGGCCACCGTCGAGAAGAAGAAGAAGGAGCTGGGCGAGAAGAACAAGGCGGAGGGCGACAAGTATCTTGCCGCAAACAAGGCCAAAGAGGGCGTGAAGACCACGGCCAGCGGTTTGCAGTACAAGGTGATCAAGGAAGGCGCCGGCGCCCAGCCCAAGGACACCGATACGGTCAAGGTTCACTACACCGGCAAACTGCTCAACGGCAACGTGTTTGACAGCTCCGTCGATCGTGGCCAGCCGGCCACGTTTCAGGCCAACCGGGTGATCAAGGGTTGGACCGAAGCCTTGCAGCTCATGAAGGTTGGCTCGAAGTGGGAACTCACCATCCCCTCGGAGCTGGCCTACGGCCCGAACGGCTCGGGCGCCCGGATTCCTCCGAACTCCGTGCTCATCTTCGAGGTCGAGCTGCTCAACATCGAGCCCCCGAGCACGGCGCCCGCCCCGCGCATTCGCATGAACCCGCCTGCGGGCAGCGCCACCACCAAGCCGACCACCCCGGCCGCGCCGAAGTGATCGCGGCTCCATCGGGGCCGCGGGCCTGGCGAGAGGCCCCGCCCGGCCCCTGGTTTGATCGGCTGACGACAACGATCCACGGTCCAGAATCGCTCCCCCCCTGATTCTGGACCGTTCTCTTTTCATGCCGCTACAATACGCCCATGCCCCAGATTGAGGTCCATCAACTGAGTCGGATCTTCAAGGTGCCGGAGCGCGAGAGCAGCTTCAAGGCCGCACTGGCCAGCCTGTTCAACCGCCGGTACCGCGAGGTCCGGGCCGTCGATGACATCAGCTTCAGCATCGAGCAGGGTGAAATCGTCGGCTTCCTCGGCCCCAACGGGGCGGGCAAGACCACCACCCTGAAGATGCTGGCCGGCTTGCTCCACCCGACCAGCGGGACCGCCTCCGTCCTGGGCTACACACCCTGGCGACGCGAGGCCGACTACCTCAGTCGCATCAGCATGGTCATGGGCCAGCGGAGCCAGCTCCTCTGGGACCTGCCGGCCATGGACTCGTTCCGCGTCCAGCTGGCTGTCTACCGCGTCGACAAGAACAGCGGCCGCGATACCCTCGACGAGATGATCGCCATGCTGGATATCGGGGACGTGCTGCGAAAACAAGTTCGCACCCTCTCCCTCGGCGAGCGGATGAAGTGCGAGATCTGCTTGTCGCTCCTTCACCGCCCGGCGGTTCTCTTTCTCGACGAGCCCACCCTCGGCCTGGATGTCACCATGCAGGGCCGGATCCGCGAGTTCGTTGCCGAGTACAACCACCGCCATGGGGCCACCATCATTCTGACCTCGCACTACATGGCCGACGTCACCGCCCTGTGCAAGCGCATCGTGGTTATCGACCACGGCAAGATTCTCTTCGATGGCCCTCTGGCCGATCTCAGCGCCCGCCTGGCCCCGTTCAAGGTCATCTCCATCGACCTGGAGACCAGCCCCGACGGCTACAACTTCGATCGCATCGGCGAGGTCTGCGCCCGCAAGGATCAGAAGGTCTCGATCCGCGTCCCCCGCGAACGCGCCGCCGCCCTGGCCGGCCGACTCCTGGCCGAGCTGCCCGTCCGCGACGTGACCGTCGAGGACCCGCCCATCGAGGATGTCATCAAGATGGTCTTCGCCCGGGGCATGGAGCAGACGCCGTGACCGTTCTGCGGGTTATCCTGTCAGCCATGCCGGCCTACCTGCGGGCCTCGATGCAGGGCATGTTCCAGTACCGGGGCGAGCTGATCCTCTGGGCCATCTGGGGCGTGGTCTATCCGACCGTGGCCATGGTTGCTTGGCAGGCCGCGGCTCGCGATCCGATCGAGGGAAATACCATCAAGGGCTACGGGGCCCAGGAGTTCGCGACCTACTTCCTGTTGACCATGGTCATCGGGCACCTGTGCACGGCGTGGGACATGTTCGAGATTGGCTATCTCATTCAGAGCGGCAAGATGTCCACTAAGCTCCTCCGGCCGATCCTGCCGATCTGGGAGAGCATCTCGGACAACCTGGCCTACAAGGTTTTGACCCTGGTGATCCTCCTACCGCTGTGGTTGCTGATCGCCCTCTGGGCCAGGCCGCGCTTCGACGTGAGCGGCATGCAGGCCCTGCTTGGCGTGATGGCCATCGGCCTCGGCGCGGCCCTGAACTACATCTTCAACTACGCCCTCGCCATGCTGGCTTTCTGGATCACCCGGACTGACGGCCTGGGCCAGTTGTGGTTCGGCATGAGCCTCTTCTTCGGCGGCCGGCTGGCCCCGGTGACGATCATGCCGTCACCGATGCAGCCGCTCATCTCGATGATGCCCTTCAAGTGGATCATCTGGTTCCCCAGTGCGGCCCTGATGGGCCAGCTCTCCGAGCGCGAGATCCTCATCGGCCTTGGCTGCCAGCTCGCCTGGCTCGCCGCCGGCCTGTTGCTCTTCCGCATCCTCTGGCGCGCCGGTGTCAAGCGTTTCACCGCCGTGGGAATCTGAGAAGAGGATCCTCGCCCCGCCCCCGAGCGGCCGGCGCCAGACCACCGCATCGTCCAACGAGGGTGAAGCCGCGCGTCATCCGGGTGAACGCCGGCGGGGAGCAGCGGGTGCCTTGGCCGTCACACCCACTGGCTGTGGAACACGCCGGGCATGTCCACTCGCTCGTAGGTGTGGGCCCCAAAGTAGTCGCGCTGGGCCTGCAGGAGGTTGGCCGGCAGACGGTCTCGACGGTAGCTGTCGAAATAGGCCAGGGCGGACGCGAACGCCGGAACCGGAATGCCCCGCTCCGCGGCCGTGGCCACCACCTTGCGCCAGCTCTTCTGGCTCCGCTCGATGATGTCCTTGAAGTACGGATCGAGCAGCAGGTTGGCCAAGTCCGGCTTGCGGTCGTAGGCCTCCTTGATGCGGTTGAGGAAGTGGGCCCGGATGATGCACCCGCCGCGCCAGATCATCGCGATCTCGCCGTACTTGAGCGACCACTTGTACTCGTGGCTGGCCGCGCGCATGAGCTGGAAGCCCTGGGCATATGAGCAGATTTTGGAGGCATAAAGAGCGTCATGGATGGCCTGGATAAAGGCTGCCTTGTCGCCGCTGTAGCGGGCGGACGGTCCCTTGAGTACCTTCTTGGCCGCGATGCGCTCCTCCTTGATGGCCGAAAGGCACCGGGCAAAGACCGCCTCGGCGATGGTCGGGGCGGGCACTCCCAGAGTGAGGGCTGACTCGCTGGTCCACTTGCCGGTGCCCTTCTGGCCGGCCTTGTCCAGGATCTGCTCGACCAGCGGCTTGCCGGTCTCCTTGCGATCATCCTTCTTTTTGAAGATGTCGGCGGTGATCTCGATGAGGTAGCTGCTCAGGTCGCCCTGGTTCCACTTCCTGAAGATCTCGTGCAGAGCGTCGGCCTCGAGCCCCAGCGCCGTCTTGAGGATGTAGTAGGCCTCGCAGATCAGCTGCATGTCGCCGTACTCGATGCCGTTGTGAACCATCTTGACGTAGTGGCCGGCACCGTCCGGTCCGATGTAGGTGCAGCACGGCTTGCCGTCCTGGGTGGCCTTGGCGGCAATTGCGGTCAGGACCGGTTCGATCAGGGCGTAAGCTTCGGGCTGGCCGCCGGGCATGATGCTTGGGCCCTTGAGGGCGCCTTCCTCGCCGCCGGATACCCCGGTTCCGATGAACAGCAAGCCCTTGGCGGCCAGATCCCGGTTCCGCCGGATGGTGTCCGGAAAGTGACTGTTGCCGCCGTCGATAATCAGGTCGCCCCGGTTGAGCAGGCCGGCGAGCTGATCAATCACCTCGTCGACCGGCTTGCCGGCCTTGACCATGAGGAGGATCTTGCGAGGCGACTCCAGGGCGCCGACGAACTCCTGCAACGTCTTGGCGGCCACGAACCGCTTGCCCGCCCCCCGCTCGGTCATGAACCGCTCGGTTTTCTCCGTGGTCCGGTTGTACACGGCCATCGAGTAGCCCCGGCTCTCGATATTCAGGGCCAGGTTGCTGCCCATGACGTCCAATCCGATTAAACCCACCTGCTGATTGCCCATGACGTTACAGCTCCGATTCAAAAAACCTGTCGTGAGGCGATGAGACCTCTGCGTCCCGGCGGGCTTGGGCCGGCCGTCCGCACGCGGGCGAATTCTACAGTCAGCCAGCCCGACTGCAAGACGCTGAGGGATGAGCCCGGGTTCGGTCCTGTTCGGAACAGGATCGCTGGGGCGGCGACGCCGCGAAGTCGCATCAGTCGCCTTGACTCCCGACGGCGAGGCCATTGCCAGTCGTTTGACGGGCGGCCCACGGGGAACCGCCGTCCGTTTGCTTCGCTTCCATGGCCGGGTTCTGCCAGCTGGATGTCTCGTGGACCGGGCCTGACGGTCAACCGCCTGCCCGCCCTTGGGATCGCCGACCGGTTGCTTGCCAACATCGCCGGTCTTCTGCTACACTGGACCATTCATCGCGACGGGCACCAGGCGTCATCAGAGCATCGTTGCTTGAGCTGGACACGGCCGTTCGGGAGCCGCTGTCAACGGGTCAACACAGATCCGAGCCAAGGGAGTATGGACATTGAATCCACCCCGGCCTAAGCCGCCGAGCCCGGTCGGGGTGCCGGAGCGACCTCATCTCTTATTACCACCCACCACTATGCAAGGAGCAAACGCATGAGCAAAGCGGAGTCCAGCGGCGCGAACGCTTCCCAGGTTTTCCAACCGCCGGCCGGTTTCGCCGCCAAGGCCCACGTCAAGTCGATGGATCAATACCAGCAGATGTACCAGCGGTCCATCACCGATCCGGAAGGTTTCTGGGGTGACATCGCCAGCACTTTCTACTGGAAGCAGAAATGGACCAAGGTTCGGGAGTACGACTTCAAGGGTGACATCTCGATCAAGTGGTTCGCCGGAGGCAAGACCAACATCACCTACAACTGCCTGGATCGCCACCTGGCGACCCGCGGCGACCAGGTTGCGATCATCTGGGAAGGCAATGAGCCGTCCGAGGACGCGAAGCTGACCTACAAGCAACTCCACGAGCAGGTCTGCAAGTTCGCCAACGTGCTCAAGAGCAAGGGCGTCAAGAGGGGCGACCGGGTCTCCATCTACATGCCCATGGTCAAGGAGCTGGCCATCGCCATGCTGGCCTGCGCCCGCATTGGGGCGATCCACTCCATCGTGTTCGGCGGGTTCAGCGCCGAGTCGCTGGCCGACCGCATCGCCGACTCCGGCTGCAAGGCCTTGGTCACCACTGACGGCGTGTACCGCGGCTCCAAGGCGGTGACGCTCAAGGCCAACGCCGACGAAGCGATGAACCTGGCCGAAAAGCAGGGCGTGACGGTCAATACCTGCATCGTCTACGAGCGCGTCGGGCAGGACAAGCTGCCGATCAACATGCAGGCCGGTCGCGACCACTGGTGGCATCACCTGATGAAAAACGCCCCTGCCGACTGTGAGCCGGAGTGGATGGATGCGGAGGACCCGCTGTTCATCCTCTACACCTCCGGATCGACCGGCAAGCCCAAGGGCGTGCTCCATACCATTGGCGGCTACATGGTCTTCACGGCCACGACCCACAAGTACATCTTCGACTACCACGACGGCGACGTATACTGGTGCACGGCCGACATCGGCTGGGTTACCGGCCACTCCTACATCGTGTACGGTCCGCTGGCCAACGGGGCGACCACGCTGATGTTCGAAGGCGTGCCCACCTACCCCGACGCCGGGCGATTCTGGGCGGTCTGCGACAAGTACAAGGTCAGCCAGTTCTACACCGCCCCGACCGCCATCCGGGCCCTGATGCGCGAGGGAGAGTCCTGGGTCAACAAGCACAGTCTGGCCAGCCTTCGCCTGCTCGGCTCGGTCGGCGAACCGATCAACCCCGAGGCCTGGCTCTGGTACTACAGGCACATCGGCAAGGAACGCTGCCCGATCGTGGACACCTGGTGGCAGACTGAAACCGGCGGCATCCTGATCACGCCGCTGGCCGGCGCCATCCCGCTCAAGCCCGGCTCGGCCACCTTGCCGTTCTTCGGGGTCAAGCCGGTGATGCTCACTCCGGAAGGCAAACGCATCGAAGGCCCCGGCTCCGGTGTGCTCTGCATCGAGGAGCCCTGGCCGGGCATGATGCGCACCGTTTACGGGCAGCATCGCCGGTTCAAAGAGACCTACTTCAGCACCTATTCGGGCCTCTACTTCACCGGCGATGGCTGCAAGCGCGATGAGGACGGCTACTACTGGATCACCGGCCGGGTCGATGACGTGATCAACGTCTCCGGCCACCGCATCGGGACGGCCGAGGTCGAAAGCGCCCTCGTGTCCCATCCCACCGTGGCCGAGGCCGCGGTTGTGGGCTTCCCGCATCAGATCAAGGGACAGGGCATCTACGCTTATGTCACCCTCAAGGTCGGGCAGGAGTACACCGACGAGCACAAGAAGTCGCTGCTCCAGCACGTCCGCAAGGTGATCGGTCCGATCGCAACCCCCGACGTGATCCACTGGGCTCCCGGCCTGCCCAAGACAAGGTCGGGCAAGATCATGCGGCGAATCCTGCGCAAGATCGCCGAGGGAGAACCGGACAAGATCGGCGACACCACCACCCTGGCCGATCCGACCGTGGTCAAGAACCTGGTCGCGAGCTACAAGGCCATCAGCTGATTGCCGATAGACGGCCGTCCGCGGGGCGAGAGCTCCTTGCCCCGCGGATGACCGGGCCCCTTGCCCGGCTACTCATCTCACCACGGGGCAGCACCCCTCGGCCCCCGTGTGCCGTCTCCCGAGAGGGAGTGGGTTCCTATCCCGGCGGACTACCGTGCATGCCTCCGCGTGCACTCGAAAGGACGGATACATGAGCAAGCCAGTCGACCCCGTCGAGCCTCAACCGAAAGATGCCGTCACGACGCTGCCCTACGGAGCGACGCGAGACCTCGTGCAGGTTCCCAATCGCGGACGGATCGTCACCATTGCCGGCTTGGGCATCAATCTGGCCCTTGGCGTGCTTTACAGCTGGAGCGTGTTGAGCAAGGAGATCCCGTCGGCCTGGGGCTGGACAGAGACCGGCAAGTCGTGGCCCTACGCCTGCGCCTGCCTGGTTTTCTGCCTGGTCATGGTCCCGGGCGGCCGCATGCAGGACCGGATCGGCCCCCGGATTGTGGCAACCCTCGGCGGCGTGCTGGTTGGAATCGGGATGATCCTCGCCAGTTTCACCACCACGCTGACCGGGTACCTCATCGGCTTCGGTCTCCTCGCGGGAGCGGGCATTGGCTGCGGTTATGCCTCGGCCACGCCCCCGGCAGTGAAGTGGTTTCCCGCCAAGAAGACCGGGCTGATCGCCGGTTTGGTGGTGGCCGGTTTCGGTTTGGCCAGCGTGTACATCGCCCCCTTGGCCACGCATCTTGCCCAGAAGTTCGGACTGCAGACGACCATGCTGTTGTTCGGACTCGGCTTTCTCGTCGTGGTGGTCGGGCTGGCTCAACTGCTGGTAGCGCCACCCAAGGGCTACATTCCCCCCGGCACACCGCCCGCCAAGCCTGGCGCCGCCGCGGTTAGGAAGGAAGATTTCACGCCCGGCGAGATGCTCGCCACCTGGCAGTTCTACGTGCTCTGGTTCATGTATGCCTGCGGGGCGGGCGCCGGCCTGATGATCATCTCCAAGCTCGCCAAGATCGCTCAGGACCAGGCCGGCCTCAAGCTGGGCTTCGTGCTCGTCGCGGTGTTGGCGGTCGGTAACGGCGGCGGCCGCATCGGCGCGGGGCTTCTCTCCGACCGTATCGGTCGCAAGGCGACCATGTTCATCTGCTTCGTTGCTCAGGCAGTGGCCATCATGGCCCTCTCCAGAGCGAGGGCCGACAGTTTCCTCGCTCAGCCGGTCGTCCTCGCCCTGCTCTCGGCCGTCATCGGGGCCAATTACGGCGCCAACCTGGCCCTGTTCCCGTCGGTTACCAAGGACTACTACGGCCTGAAGGACTTTGGCGTGAACTACGGGCTGGTGTTCACCGCGTGGGGACTTGGCGGCTTCATGCTCTCGCTGCTGGCGGGCAAGGTCTACGACCAGACCCACGCCTTCACCTTCGCCTACTACTGCTCGGCCGGGCTCCTGCTGGCCGCGGCTCTGGTGACCTTCCTCGTTCAACCGCCGCAGGCCAAGTCGCAGGCCCCTCCGGCTTGACGCGAGCCCCTTCCGGCCCGACGCCGGATCCGATCGAGCCCGGACGGGCGTTCGCACCCCCGGCACCCCGGCCCGCGGAGCGGATACATCACGCCCCGAAATGGCCCAGGCCGAACTCGCCCGCCGCTCGGCGCAGCTTCCAGCCGCCTGGGGTGCGCACCACTTCGAGATCCCATCGGCTGGGCACCCGCTGAGAGCCGGTCGCGCCGCCCATGCGGATGTCAGCCATGACCTGGCAGATCACCTTGGCGAGGTCGCCGAGAACCTCGATCCGGTACCCACCTACGCGGACCCGCTTGACGGTGTTCTGCTGGAGAACAACGTGGGCCCGGGCGATCACCGCTTCCTTGCCGGCCAGGCTGCCGAAGTAACCTTCCTTGATCACCACGCCATCATCGAAGTGCTCGGCCAGCATCGCCATGTCGCCGTCATCGACCGCCACGGCCAGCGTGTGAACCAGGTCCTTGATCGCCTCGCGGTCGGTGACCACCAGGCGCTGGATCCCGATCTGGGCCAGGCAGGCGGCCACGACCACCCACCATCCGGTTCGCGTGCGTCGGGTTCCGTAGCGGCGGTGAATCGCCAGCGCGATCGCGACGATCACGACCTCAACCAGGAAGAGGAGAACCAGATCCTCAAACAGCATGCGGATCAGGAAGTCGAGCATAGGCAGATAACCAAACGCCGAGAAGTCGAAAGAGAGAGCCGAGAAGCGAAAGTGGGAACAGAGGAGCCAACCAGCGGGTCACTCTCGTGGCTGAACCGCCCGGCTTTCTCCCTAGTCAATCCTCCCTTCTCACTTCCGGCGTTGCGTCGGCAGCGCCGGGACCACCGCGATCCTCCGCGCCGGCCGCGATCAGGTGGCCAGGCCCAGTTCGACGAACGCCCGGCGGCCAGGCCTTTGCCGGATCGTACCATTGATCCAGTACCGCCTGCCAGTCGCCCGGCTTGGCCACGGCGATGAAGGCATCGCGCACCTGGCGGTCCATGGGGTGCAACTCACTGTACTTGATGCCGAACTTGCGCATGACCTTGCCCGCGACAAGCGGGCCATAGGTCTCCACCGCCCAGTCGTAATGTCGCCGGATGGTGATGCCCTGCTCCGCGACCGTCGGTGGTACGGGAAGAGGCTTGCCCGCGAGCAAAGCCCGGATCTCGGCGAAGATCCAGGGATTGCCGATGCATCCCCGGGCGACGGTTACTCCATCCACACGGGTCTGCTCGATCATCCGCAGACAGTCCTCCGCGGAAAAAAGGTCGCCGCTTCCCAGAACGATCCTGTCGCCCACATGCCGCTTCACCCGGGCCAGGAACCGCCAGTCGCTGCGTCCGACATACCGCTGCCCGACCGTCCGCGGATGCACGGTCACGGCATCCACCCCAATCTCAAAAACCCCTTCAAGAATCTTGAAGAAGTAATGCTCACTTTCCGGCGAGTCGTCCATCCCCCGGCGCATTTTGACGGTCAGCGGGCAGCGGCCGGCAACCGCGGCATGAACCTCGCGCACGATGGCCAGGGCGGTCGCGGGCTGGCTGAGCAGAAAGCCTCCCCGGCACCGGCCCAGCACCTTGCGCACCGGACAGCCGAAATTGAGGTCTAAGCAGTCGTAACCGGCGGCCACCAGGGCGTCGGCCGCCAGAGCGAAACTCGCCGGTTCGGCCCCCATCAGCTGTCCCCCGACGGGGTGATCGTCCGCCGCAACCCGAATCAGCGCCCGCTGCTTCTTGCCCTTGGTGAGCACCAGCTGGTCGAGCACTACTTCATTGAGGGCATAGACTGCGCCCTGCAGGCGGGCAACACGGCGCATGGGCAGGTCGCTGTACCCGCTCAGGGCCGCTTGGACCACGGGGAATCCAATATCCAGCGAACCGATCCGGAACATGCGTCTATTGTACGGTCTTGACCGGCTCGGGGGGCGGGCGGGCAACCACTTCACCCCCCGGAGGCAGTCCGGCCAACGTCCGGGCATCCACTTGGCCTTCCAGCCCGGCTCGGGCCACCAGCCGTTTCTGCCGGCGGTGCAGGTACAGCCCGGCGGCCAGAACTACAATCGCGGCACAGACCAGGACAATCGTGTGCGTGACACTCTGAACTTCGCCCACCAACCCTTCCAGATTGTCACCGAAAAACCGGCCCAGGAACTTGCCCAGCAGAACCAGCGTGGGAACGCTCAGCAGCGCTGCGCTGCCATCGGCCAGCAGAAACGTCGCGAACGGCACTTTCAGGACCCCCGCCGCCATGAAGGTCATCCCTCGGATCGGCGGCATGAACCGGGCCGCAAAGATGATCTTGACCCCGTGCCGGGCGAACAGACGCTCGGCCATGACCAGCCGCGGAGGATTCACCAGCTGCCGGACGAAGCGGTACTCCACCACGTGGTGCCCGAACCGCCGGCCGATCGTGAAGAGCAGGAGGTCGCTGCCCAGAACACCCACCATGGCCACCAGGATGGTGAGCCAGACATTGGCGCCCTGGGCATAACACAGGTAGCCGCCGGTGAGCAAGGGTACGTCCTCGGGAAGGGGTAGTCCGAGGCCGGTTGCCAGGAGAATCAGAAAAAGCCCCAGATATCCCCAATGCTCCCAGGACATCGTTGCTCCCGTCACGTCGTGGAACCTGTCGCCTTTGGGTGTGTGGGCCAGGCATCCAGCCTCTCATCATCTGACCGGCAAGAGGCCTGTCCCGCACTAGGCGGGATAGGTTCCCAGGCGACACTTCGGCACAGTTCGGGTATCGTAACCGGCCTCAGCCGATCGGTCTACGCGTGGCTGCCGGGCGAGCCGGGCGGCCTGTCGTCACTGTGGAAGGAGCCTTCGTTGCCCAGCGAGAGATGGTATCAGGGGGGGCTGCGGTTTGAGTGCACCGCCTGCGGCAACTGCTGTACCGGCGCTCCCGGCTACGTCTGGCTCACGCGTGAGGAAATCCGCCGGATCGCCGAGTTTCTCGGCCGCAACGATGAGTGGCTTCCCATGGAGACACTCCGGCGAGTAGGCCTGAAGTACTCCCTGACCGAGAAGACCAATGGCGACTGCGTCTACCTGGTGAGCGCGGGCAACGGCCGACGAACCTGCTCGATCTATCCGGTCCGCCCCCTTCAGTGCCGTACCTGGCCCTTTTGGTCGGTCAATCTGAAGAGTCCGGCCGCCTGGGCCGACGCCTCCGAAAAGTGCCCGGGCATGAACAGCGGCGAAGAGCACGACTTCGCGACCATCGAGGAGATCCGGCTGAGACAGTCGTGGGAATAGGCGGACCCCCAGGATTCCCGGCCTGCTTCCGTCCTGCCGATCCGAGCCTGGCGACGCCTTTCCGTCCAGGGCGCCACTCCGCCGGCGCCCGCTCGGGATCGTTGGCTCTCCTCCGGCCGTTGCCTCCGCCCCCTTGACAAAGGATATCGGTTGGTACAGTATACCATCGGTGCCGACCATGACGCCGGAAGCCAGACGCAAGCGGATTGAGCAGTTCGAGCGCGCCTGTCGCGAGCGGGGTCTGCCCATGACCACCCAGCGACGCCTGGTGCTTGAGGAGATGCTCGTCCGCAAGGACCACCCGACTGCCGATCAGATCTACGATTCGCTCAAGAGTCGGCTCCACGGCCTGTCGCGAACCACGGTCTACCGTATTCTGGACACCCTGGTCCAGTTCGGCATCATCACCAAGATTTGCCATCACGGCTCGGCCGCCCGATTCGATCCGGAGGCGCATCAACATCATCATCTGGTGTGCATGCACTGTGAGAAGATCATCGATGTCGAGACCGGTCCTCGGAGCAGGATCGCCTGGCCCAGCGTTCGGGGTCTCGGCTTCCAGATCCAGGATTACCTCATCCACTTCCGTGGGATCTGCGACCGGTGCCGCCAGACGCGCGCCGCCGAGGTGCCGTTGCCACCCCCAGCCCCTCGACACCCTACCGAGAAACCGGCGCGGCCGGTGTCGGAACGTACCAGGCGGAAGAAGGAGAACCCAACCATGAGATCGCGGCGCAAACCGATCAGCAAAGGAGGTTCCCATGATTGACCGAGGTGTCAGAGATACGAACCGCGCACTCCACTGGCGCGGGAACGGCCGGGTAAAGCTCTTGGAAGGGGGGAGAACATCCAAGGGTATGAGCCGGCGGGCCAAGACCGTGTCTGCGGTTGGTGCAACGCTGCTGGCGGTGTCCTTGTCCTGCGCAACCCAACCGGGTGACTGGCTGGGCCGGCGAGTGCCGCAGACCCAGCACGGGGCCGCGGCCATGGACTACCAGGCACGCGAGTACGACAAGCTGATTCCCCCGGCCGACGCCGCTCAGGTGCCGTGCCGCATCGATCCGCATATCTGGGACGCCTTCGTGCCCGCCGACAACAAGATGACGGTGGAACGTGTCGCCCTCGGCAAGAAGCTCTTCTTCGATAAGCGCCTCTCAAAGGATGGCACGGTCTCCTGCGCGACCTGTCACGACGTGACCCGGGCGTTTACCGACCAGCGGCCGACCTCCGAAGGAATCGGCGATAAACTCGGCCGCCGGAACGCGCCCACGACGATGAACGCCGTTCTCCTCCAGACGATGTTCCTCGATGGTCGCTCGCCCACCCTCGATCACCAGGCTACCCTGCCGATCATCAATCCCATCGAGATGGGCTTCCCCGACGGGGAGTCGGCCGCCAGGGCGATCGCCGGAGACGTCGAATACCAGCAGATGTTCAAGAAGGCCTACGGCCGCGAGGTCAATTACGAGGACATCGGCCGGGCGATCGGGGCTTTCGAACGAACCATGGTCTTCCTCGACTCACCGTTCCGGCGGTATCTTGAGGGCGACCCCAAGGCCATCTCGGCCGACGCCAAGGAAGGCTGGCGGCTGTTCAACGAGAAGGCCCGCTGTGTCAGCTGCCACCACATGAGCCTCTCCAATCCGTTGGGCACCGACAACCGGTTCCACAACATCGGCGTGTCCGCCCGCCACCAGGACTTCGAGGAACTCGCCCGCAGAGGCCTGAAAGCCCTGCAGGAAGATCCGTCCGAGAGACGGCTCGAGGAGCTCGCCCTGAACACGGACATGAGCGAGCTCGGACGGTTCATGGCAACCAAGAACCGCTCGGACATTGGAGCGTTCCGCACCAGCATGCTGTTGAACGTCGGGATCACCCCGCCGTACATGCATGACGGCACCGTCACGACCCTGTGGGACGTGATGGATCACTACAACAAGGGCGGCGAGGCCAACCTGTTCCTCGACGGCGGCATGGAGCCGCTGGCTCTCACCGAAAAGGAGATCGATCAGGTCGTGGCCTTCCTGTTCACCCTGACCGATCTGCGTTTCGCTGAAGAAAACCAGCGCCAGATGCGGCTGCAACGCGCCCAGGCGCTGAAGAGCCGTCCGCTTCGCGACGACCAGACGGCTAATCGGAAGAAGCTGGCCTTTGAGGATCGGATCCGCAAGTAAGGAGTCGTCTCATGAAGCCAAGACACAAGAGCGTTGAAACCCGATACATGGAAGAGCGGCAGGCGTTCTTCGACGATCTGAAGAAACTCGATCGGCGGAGTTTCCTCAAGGTGTCGGCGGCAGCCCTCGGCATCACCGCGGCCAACGGCCTCGTCGCCCCCACCTCGTTCCAGCCGGTCAAGCTCGCTTACGGGGCAACCCCGGAAGGCGGCGAGAAGTCGTTCCGCTTCGCCTACATCTCCGATTCTCACCTCTACGAAAAGGATGTGAACGACCGTTTCGCCCGCTCCCTGATGCGGGCGGTCGACGACGTCAATCGCCTCGAGCCGCAGCCGGACTTTGTCTTCTACGGCGGCGATCTGGCCCAGCTTGGCCAGGCCGCAGAGCTCGAACTCGGCGCCCAAATCCTCAAGAACCTCAAGGTCCCGCTCAAGATCATGGTCGGCGAACACGACTGGTACCTGGACATGGGCGAGAAGTGGCAGGCCCTGTTCGGCAAACCCACCGAGTCCTGGGACCACAAGGGGGTCCATTTCGTCAAGCTCCTGAGCGTGATCGAGGAGGACTTCTGGACTGCACGCGGCATGAAGCCCATGGAGCGGATGCAGACCGTGGCCGGCCTGGACAACGGCGTCCAGAAACCGTTCACCGTCGGACCCGATCAGCGCGCCTGGCTCAAGAAGGATCTGGAGAAGCTCGCTGACGACGCACCCGTCGTCGTCTTCTCCCATTCGCCGCTCTACAAGATCTACAAGAACTGGAACTTCTGGACCGACGACGCCGATGAGGTCCAGGCCATCCTCAAGCGGTTCAAGAACGTGACCGTCATTCACGGCCACACCCACCAGATGCTCACCAACCGCATCGGCAATATCCACTTCCATGGTCTCCTCGCGACCGCCTGGCCGTGGCCCTACGCGCCCGAAGGAATGCCGGAGCTCACCGTTCAGATGACCCGCCCGGATCCATTCAATCCCCAGGACGGCTGCGGGGATGGCGAGGTCTGCGTGTACTCTGATGGGATGGTGGACAAGATCCACAACTTCTGGAACCGCAATCCAGTCACGGTGACGAGAGCCTATATGTCGAGCCGGGGCAGGCAATCAGGGCCCGCCAAACCGAATCGCCCGGCTTATTGAGCAGAGAGGAGAACGACCATGCGGAAGAACACACGAAGCGTTCTGCTGGCCGCGCTGTGCGCCGCTTGCGCCGCAGTGCTGTGGGCGACCTACAACTACAGTGTGGCCGCGGACTGTGACGCCGGAATCCAGTCGGTGGCCGAGGTGGCCGCGGGCAAGGTCGGCGGCAAAGGGCTGGCCGACGCCCACATGGACCAGTGGAAGCGAAGGAACCCCGTGCGATCCAAGGACTGGGTGGCCGAGGAGAAGGAGCGGCATAAGATTCAGCCGCCAGCCGACAACTCCTACCTGCTGAAAGGCGAGCAGGGCAAGGGACACAGCTACGGGCAGTATACCGAGCTCGATATCCTGACTTGGTCGCGCGAAACCGAGAAGATGGTGGTCGAAGGATCGAGGATCTTCCACAGCGCCACCGAGCTGGGCAGCACCGTCGCGGTCTCCTGCGATATGTGCCATCCGGACGCGGCCAACACGCATCCGGAGACCTACCCGAAGTTCCAGGCTCAGATGGGCCGGGTGGCGCTGCTCCGCGATATGATTAACTGGTGCATCGAGCATCCCGTGCGCGGCAAGCGCTTCGAGGCCGACGATCCGAAGATGCGGGCCCTGGAGGCCTACATTTTCGCCCAGCGCAAGGGAACGCCGCTCAACTACGGCAAGCATTGACGCCCGAATCCCGCCTCCCCGGCGCGAGGCCGGTGTCCGGTCGGACGGGTGACGGCCCGGATGCCCACCCGCCGCCTGGTGCGGGAAAGGCGACCGATCACCCGGATATGGTGTGTTAACCGTCGCGGATGCAGTGAGCCCGGCATCCGCCGGCGAAGGGTCCGAAAGGACAACCTTTTCCTGAAGAGGAGAAATCATGGCAAGTACCCTAGACAATCTTAAGGAGGCTTTCGCAGGCGAAAGCCAGGCCAACCGCAAGTACCTGGCCTTTGCCAAGAAGGCCGAGCAGGACGGATACGCGAACGTCGCCCGCCTGTTCCGGACGGCCGCGGAGGCAGAGACCATCCACGCCCACGCCCATCTGGCCGCACTCGACGGGGTCAAATCGACCGCCGAGAACCTGAAGGCGGCCATCGAGGGCGAGACCTACGAGTACACCAAGATGTACCCGCCGATGCTGCAGCTCGCGGAAAAGGACAACCACAAGGCCAAACGCATGTTCGCCTTCGCCGGCAAGGCCGAGGCGGTGCACGCGGAACTCTACAAGCGGGCTCTCAAGGCCGTCGAGCAGGGCCAGGACCTGACCGAGACTTCGTTCTACCTCTGCCCGATCTGCGGGCACATCGAGATCGGCAAGCCGCCGGCATCCTGTCCGATCTGCGGAGCCAAGGCCGACAAGTTCATCCAGGTGTGACCGGCACGCAGCCTGCGAGATGGCATGGAAACGCCGATGGCGGGACCGGCCGGGAGGTGTCCGTGACTGCCCAGAACATCCAGGCGTGGGAGTGCATCGTCTGCGGCTACATCCACGAGGGAGCCGCGCCGCCGGACGAGTGTCCACTTTGCGGCGCTCCCCGCAGTGAGTTCAAACCGCGCCGACCAAGCACTCCGCACTTGCCCGCCGTAGGCGGGCCCGAGGGGGTTCGTGTTGCCGTTCTGGGGGCTGGAATCGCCGGACTGGCCGCGGTCGAGTCGATCCGCTCCGCCTCCCCGACCGCCCAGGTCACCCTCATCTCCGAGGAGCAACACCTCCCTTACCAGCGATTGAACCTCACTCGATACCTGGCCAACGAGATCGCCGAGAATCAGCTTCCGATCCACCCCGCCCAGTGGTACACACAGCACCACCTGCAGCTCCTGCTCGGCACCAAGGCCGCCAGAATCGACCTGGGCCGGCGGTCCATAGTCCTGGCGGACGGCCAAACCACCGCTTTCGACAAGCTCATCCTGGCAACCGGGGCAACTGCCGCCATCCCGCCCATCCCGGGCGCTGCGGCGGAGAACGTCCGGTGCCTTCGAACTCTTGACGACGCCAAGGCGGTGCTCGACTGGGCCAGGCCGGGTGCCCGCTGCGTCTGTATCGGCGGCGGTATTCTGGGCCTGGAGGCGGCCGGGGCACTCGCTCGTCGCGGTGTCGAGGTCGCCCTAATCGAAGGTCAGGCATGGCTCCTGCCCCGACAGCTGAACGAGAGGGCGTCCCGGGTGCTACAGAAGCAGGTCACCGGCCTGGGGATCCGGCTTTACCACAGTGCCGGCGTGGCCCGTATCGCCGGCGAAGGCCGGGCTCGCGAGGTGCTCCTGCAGGACGGCTCAAGCCTGCCCACGGATTTCGTGATCCTCGCCACCGGCGTGAAACCCACGACCGCACTGGCCGAGCAGTGCGGGCTGACCGTCAATCGAGGCATCCTGGTCAACGATCAGTTGGTGACCTCCGATCCGAACGTGCTGGCGGCGGGCGACGTCGCTGAACACCGGGGCACGGTCTACGGCCTGTGGACGGTGTCACAGATCCAGGGCCACATCGCCGGGCTGAGCGCACTCGGCGGGCAGGTGGCATTCAACGGGGTGCCAAGGTCCAATTTCCTCAAGGTGCTCGGGGTGGGCCTCTTCAGCATCGGCGCCATCGAACCCGAGGGCCCCGAAGGGAGGGCACTCGAGCAGGAGACGGACAGCGGATATCAACGGTTCGTGTTCCGCGGCGGTCGCCTCGTCGGGGCCATCCTCCTCGGTGACACCCGCTCCGCAACGGCGGTCAAGTCAGCGATCGAGCGAGCGGATGACCTCGGCGGTCTCCTGCAACGGCGTCTCCCCGCCACGGCAGTGCTTGCGCACCTCGAGGTCCAGGAAACCGGGGCTCGTCGGGGCTGACTCATCTGTTCAGGCGAAACAGCCGCCCGTCTCCCGGCGCGAGCTTGATGCTCACCTCGCGTTCGGCGCTCAGCGCCGGCCCGTCAACCCACCTACTGGTCTTGCGGTCAAGTTCTTCCAGCCTGTCGACGGGCAGGGCGACCTTCACCCGCGCTTCGCCATCCTGCTTGTAGCTCCGGTTCACGATCATGAAGGCCGTCGTCTTGGACCGGATGCCGAACAGGCCAAGGACGAATTCCCCGCCGCCGGTCACCCGCAGCGGGGCGTCGGCCGGAATGGCCTGAGTGCCGTAGGGCAACGGCGCCGTGTGGTACACGGCCACGGAATCCAGCTCCATCAGGGCCGGCCCGATCTTCTCGATCTCGGCGTTGATGGCGGCGACCTCTTTCGCCATCGCCGAGGCTTTGCCTTCACGGTAGAGGCCGGCGTAGGACTCGGGCCCCCAATAGGTGAAGTAGCTGATGCCCCGCCCGCCGTAGGCCATCGTGGTGAATACCAGAAACCGTGTCTCTGCCGCGTTGGGCAGTCGCCAGACCTTCTCCACCAGGCTGGCCTGAATGATGTTGAGAAAGGGCTTGCCCGCTTCCAGGGCCGCATCCCGGATAAGGGCGAGATTGAGAAAGTACTGATTACCGTCATTTGATTTGAAAAAGTGGTAATGATCATAGCTGATCAGGTCGGGCTTGACGATCTCGACGAACTTCTTGAGATGCTCGCGGTAAGCCAGGACGGTTCTGTCGCTTACCCCCACGCCGGCGAAGTTCTGCGGATACCCGACCTTGGCTCGCTCGGCGGCGTCGGCACTGACGCCGAGCTGGGCTTCACTGGCGTAGGTGGGGAAAAGATTGATGTACGCCAGATGGCTCGGGTCCCGCTCGCGAAGGTAGGCAACCAGCTTGCCCAACCCGGCGAACGCCCCGGCCCCCGGCTCGTCGGTGATGAAGTAGGCCTCCATCGCCGGATGGCCCTTGACCTTTTCGATCAGGGCGTCCAGTTGTGCTCGCTTGGCGGCATCCTCGAGCGTGGTCGGGCTCAGCAGGCCATCGGTCAGCATGGCTCGTAACCGGTGCTTGGCGGCCACGTCCAGCCCGTCGGGCGGCACCCAGGTCAGGCTGTAGTGCTCGGCGGCCACCGCCTTGAGGGCCTCCTCCGTGGCCGGAGGCGGACACCAGAAGGTGATGATGAACTGCTTCTGAGTCCACCCCTTGCCTGTGGCCGGCGCGGCCAACGTGGATGCGGGTGCAACCACGCCGGAGAGAACCACGACACGAAGCCATGAAGATGCCTTCATCACGAGACCTCCTCCCGCAGCGGCATGAGTGACGGCCGTGCCGTCCTGGCAACATCTCTGATATCGCCCCGACGAACGGCATATCGAAAGGGTACCGCCACAGGGTCATGCTGATCAAGGTGTAAGGCAACTCTGCCCCGGACCACCATCCGGCGCGGCGACTGAGCGTGTCGTCTACGCTGTGACGTTCATGGAACTGGCTGGAACCGAGGACTTGGCCTTGAGCATCGGCTCGGAGGCGGGAGCCAGAGTCTGGCTGGACGATCAGGTGGTTGAGGATTGGCTCGGCTATCGGCACTATACGCGAGGTGAGTACCGCATAACCGTGAAGTGCCACCCGGGCCGCCGGAAGCTCATGGTCAAGGTCTTTCGGGGGGTCGAACACTGGGTCTTCTCGGTGGGAGCCGTGGATCGCAACGGCTGGCCGGCCAAGGTGACGTGGCATCGAAGCTCGGAGTGACTTTGCCCTGTCCCAGCGATTGATCGCCCCCAGCATGCGTCGTTCAACGGCCTGCGCGGAGATGATCGCTGGGCAGACGGGATTCGCGGGCATCGGGACGGTGCCCAATTCATACTCGGGCCGGGCGCGGGCTCGGGGGTGGCTCCGTCGTCGTCTGTGCGATCCCTGCCGTAGTTGGGCCGTATCCAGCGAGGATACTCCCGCTCAGATTCGTCGCGGGCTGCTGGAAGCGAACGCGGCACATCTTGCCATGGGCATCCCGAAATGATATACAATAGCGATCGGACGCGTCCGGCCTGCGGGAGAGTTTGGGAATGCGGTTGCGTGTTTTCTTATCCTGGACCATGCCGATGAGGGTAAGAACTGCCCATTCTCGGGTCAATTTAAGGGCTCAAAAGGGCCCCTTTTGGGATGCAGATTGTCAACTTAAGACCTCGTTCCAGAATGACAGTAGTGGATGTAAGTCGTTGTTAATAAAGTAGTTTGCACCGCTAGCTCAATTGGATAGAGCATCGGCCTACGGAGCCGAAGGTTGCAGGTTCGACTCCTGCGCGGTGTAGTGTGCCAGCCGTTGTCTTCGAACGACAAGACTTGTCCGATTCAGCACTTACAGGACAATCCGGCAAAGACGGATTTCCGCCTGATGCGTCAGCAGATGCCCCGTTTTGTACCGGTTTGTAGTCCGTAAAACAAACCCCGTCACAAACTGGCGCTCCAATTACCTCTGTACTTATAGCGTTGTGAGTTCCCGTCGCCCGCAGCCGTTCGCGGCCGTCGTCCACCGGGATCAGCGGTAGTCTGGACAAGGCTCCTCGAAGGTCGATCAGGCTCACGTCGGTATAGTCATCGGTGACCGTATTCCGGGCGTGCCTCATCAGAATCTGCCGGGTGGTCAGCGGCACCCCGGCGGCAGCCAGTAGACTGTTGAAGGTATGGCGCAGGGAATGCACGTCGATCCCCCGCCCGCGGCTGTCGCGTTTGGCGATCCCGGCGACTTTCAGGTCGCGATTCATGATCTTGACCAAGCCATCCGGTACTTTGAGCAACGGAGCGTCGGCTGGCAGGGCCAGCGGCACCGGCTGTCCATTGCGTTTAGCCTGGTTCTGCAAGACAAGCAGCCGCTGCTCAAGGTGTCGGGCTAAGTCGGCGGCGAGATCAGCCCGCAGGATGATCTCCGCTCCTCGTCGGGCTTTCTCATCCGCGGCCTTCAGGACCGCGTACGGTGTCGGTCCGGTCAGGGTCGCCCCGCCCACGGTCAGGGATCGCAGTTCGTTCAGCCGCAGCCCGGTTAGGGCCAGAGTCTTGTAGACAAGCGCCCGTATTTGGCCTTCCGCCTTTGCCTCGGCGACGGCGCCCGGTCGGTGTTTGAGTCGTTCCATGGCGGCAGTCTCCGCGGCGTCGATGTTGGCGGGCGTGAGCGTCTCATAGGTCCAACTCGACCGCTTGCGATGGCTTCCCGGTTGCCGTTCTATGGTCACCGGCTTGCGGCCATGTTCCGCAAGGGGGCGGCGAAGGGTGGCGCCTATCAAGCCCACCAGTTCCCCAGTCGTCAGTGCCCGCCGTGGTCGCCGCTGGTCGGCTCGCTCGTTCGCTCGTGGGGTACGCGAAAAGGGGTTGCTCGAGAGGCGGCCCACACTCACTGCCCAGTTGCAGAACGTGGTCAGCGCGGTGATGTAGCCGTTGCGGGTCCTCGCGGACATGGTGGCGGGTGTTTTGGCCAGCCAGGTTTCGAGGCGAGTACGCTCCAGGTCACGCAGGGTCTGGAAGTCGCATTCCGCGACCAGTCGTTCCAACCGTCCGATCACCGTATCACGGTGGGTCTTGGAGCTGGCTTTGGTCTTCAGGTAGACCTCGAAGGCTTCGAGGTGCGTGGCCAGCGGGGTGTCGGCGTACTCGGCAGTCCGGCTCTCGGTCTTGGTGAGCACGTTGCCCTTCACCAACTCGACCTTCCGCTCCAGTTCACGTAGCACCCCCAGAGCGGCGGTTTCGTCACGACAGCCGGTCGGCACGACGTGCAGGCCACCCTCGATGTCGCGATACCGGGCGACGAACTTGCTGGACTCGACCACGATGCGGGGGTGGCCGGCGTGCTTGCCGCGAGTCGGGACAGTCACCGGGGCTGTCTGGGTCCTGCCCTTCCCCCTCCATCGAGCGAATCGCTCGCCCTTGCGGGTGAACAGCTCGGCCCCAGCGGGCAGTGGCTTCGTCACGGTCGGCCTGTAAATGTTGCCCACACGTCACCTCGCCTTTCGCTGCTCGCTGCAAACCACGACCTGTAGGTCCAAGAAGTCGGCCAGGAGGTCCAGACTCTCAAGGGATAGGCCGCGGTGCCCGGCCAGGAAGTGGCTCATCGCGCCCTTGTCGATGCCGGTCTGCTTGCAGATGGTGTAGCAGCTGTACTCGCTGCCGGTCACCAGTTCACGGATCTGATCGCTGAATCGTCTTCTCGTTTTGGTTCCCATGATACCCTCAAGTATACTCCATAATTGGCGCCATGTCAACTCCCTTTCTTCAGATGTCGGGCCAGAGCTGGTCCGCCTTGACGCAGCTCGGTCGGATCGGTCCAGCCGCAGATACCCGGAAGTCGCACTGCGGCCCGGCAGAATCTGGCCCACTCCGCATCGGCGTGAGTATTCCCCACATTGCCGGAGCCCTTCTTCAACAAGGCCAGGAGCTCGTCCTTGAGCAATGTCATCTGCTCGACCAGTTCGCGGGGTGCAGCCCGGGGCGGTCGATACCGAATGCGGTTCCCTACGGCTTCGAGGGCAATACCCCGGCGGCCCAAGTCGACGAGAAGTGCCTTCGCCGCCGTCATAGCTCACCCCATTGATCGTTCGTCGTCGCTCCGACCATGCCTCCCCCTGTCCGCGTTTTGCGGTTTTGGGGGCTGTATGGCCGTGTCATCTCGGGGGCGCCTACGGCGTCAACGTCTACAGTATCCTCCTTATCGACCTCCCCAGCCACACAAGTGTTGACGTTGACGGTGTCGACGGTCTCTGTCAGCATGAAGGCTTTTGTCCCCCTTGGAGGTTGCCTCCATTGACCTAGGCCCGCAGCCACCAACTCGTCGAGGGCGGCCTCCGCCCCTTCCTGATCGTCCCTCAAGCGACGACTTCCTTGCCGTAGTTCTCTGACCGTTACCCCTTCACCGTGTTTCTTCTTGGCGATCAACCGTGATACGAGTTCGACCAACTCTCGCCGTTGCCGATCTGCCGGACCTTCGGCCAGGATCGAGCAGCTCCGACGCGCTTCTTGGCCAAACCACCGGGTCAGCTCAATGCCCGCTTCGACGCTCTCTCGGTCGACCGTATCCGGGCTAGCTAGGCCGCGATCACCTGCGGCGAAACGAACCAAATGAACAATTAGGGCGAATCGGGCCGCGTAGGCTTCCAGCTTCGACCAGGTGGCGGCCAAGAGGCCGGCGTACTCAAGTTGCTCTTCCCCGTGGGCATCGACAAACTGCCTCCATGTCTCCCGGGCGTCATCGCTCAGCGGGATCAGCACCGGCTGAGAGTTGCCGTTCGCATCCTGAGTAGATGCCAACTCGTACAGGCCGTCGAAAACCGCCGCGAGCCCGCTCCACGTTGCCTCGCCTACCTCCCGGTCGGACCATCGTTTAGCCCTCCGCGGCGGCATGGCGAGCAGCAACCTGGCCGCCAACCCGTTCTCGAGGTGTTCCGACCCAAGCGACCGCCTCAGCGTGTCCAGCTGAATCCCGCCGGTGATGCTCATGGCCGCCATGGGGACGTAGATTGTGGGCCTGTCTGCCCCCTTGCGGTCCACAAGGAGTTCCCCGGCCCGGTGCATCTCCAGCCAGTGAGCAACGTCCCCGCCATGACCGCCTGCACGGTACTGGTTGAACGAGCCCAGCCACCCGCTCAACTCATCGCAGACAAGCAACAAGCCACGTGGATTGTCACTCAGATTCACAGCGAGAGCCTCCACCGTCGTGTCCGAAACGCAGTATCTCACGGCCTTTGGCTTCTCGGAAATTGCTGAGTGGTTGGCTGCCGTCGCCCTTGTCCCCTGCTGGTATGACCTCAGCTCCTGTTGGTGTTTCTTGACCTCCACATCGTGGATTCTGAATGCCTCCTTTTGTCGCTGACGAATGGGTCTGAGTGCGGCCTCGATGGCCGGCGACTTCAACGTACCGCTCTCCCCGATAATCACGGCCCAGATGACTGCGGGTTCAGTCCAAGCTGCCGAGAGTCGAATTCTCCGGGTATTGCCGATTGCCGCCGCCAGGGCTGCGAGCAAGGGCAACGCCACGAAAGACGGATCACATCCGATGGCCATCGAAACATCCCATATGAAGGACCTGACCGGTTCGGGCAGGATCTCCACGGGGAACGGCTTGAAACAACCTACCTGTCTACGTCTACACGATCCTTGTTTCTGACTACCGGATGCGGGTTTCCGGAGACGTTGACGCGCCGGCGGGTAGTTGGGCACATCGCGGAGTGCTTCCGACAACACCGCGCCCCGCGGCTCGCGCAGTCGCATCCCCACTTCGCCGTTCTCCATGGTCTTCTTCAGCGCCTCATCGGCTTTTCGCCTCAAGTCGGACTTGTTCCATCGCGGACTGCACTTGTTCTCGTTGAACCAACGCAAAGCCTCCATTACCTCGGCCTCTGTGAAACCGAACCGCCAACACTCGCAAGCCGCCCTGAGCAGAGCATCGTGGCCGCGCTGGCCGGAAATGGAATCGGGCAGCTTCGCCAAGTAGGCCAAGCACCGAGCCAGATTACCGCTGGCAGCACTGCTGTTGGCGGCGTGGGCTGATGGCGCGGATGGGATCGCCGCGGGCGCCGGTCGCTCGAGTACCACCTTGTGCAGATCGGACAACTCGTACACCCTTGACGGGTCCGCATCGATGATGTAGGCGTCCGCTGCGGGTTCCTTGTGGTTGCGGAATCCCGGCAGCCTCATGACCCTAGGCGGATCATGGATGGCCCGGTCGCTCTCCACCAGGGCGATCAGCTCTTTCTGTAGATTCGTCCATGAGGCGAGGTCCTCGATTGGCTGCGCCAGCCGCCACCAAGCGTGATAACCGTGGCCGGTGGCTATCAGCATGGTCGGTGGCGGCGACTCTGTGAGTCGCTGCCGTACCTCCTCCAGCGTCATGTTGTCGAAATCGACGAACACGCATCGGGCCAGCGCCACCGCCTTGCCGTCTCTTCCCCCCACGTGTTTTCGCGGGTTGGCGCCGACGTAGATGTGCTGGCCTTCCTCGTTCTGTTTGAACAGATGGTCGGCACGGTCCGCCAGATGTCCGGCCTTTGAGTAAGTTGACTCGCGCGACGGCAGGAACCGAATCTCCACGATGTCTTCGGGCTCATATGCGCAGGAGGCGAAGTTCCGCAACTGCTCGCGGGCAGCCACCGGGTCTGATGTGGTGGTCATCGTCCACCCCCAATCTGGCGGCATCGTCGGCATCCCCCCGCGATCCAGGCCTCCAGTCCCTGCCGTGACCAGCGGACCAGCGAGCCCAGCTTCACCGGACGCGGCATCAGCCCCGCGTCGGCCATCCGGTACACGTGTCGCGGCGAACAGCCGAGTAGTTCGGCCACCGCCTTGACGTCGAGCAGGCCAGCGTGGTCTCTCGAGGTCGTAGCGGTCTGTCCACGAGAAGCAGCATTCATGTTTTACACTCCTGCAGAGTCGAATAAGGGCGAGCACATTGCTCACCTGACCACTGGAGTATGGGGGCGAAAATGACACACAAACGTCGCCCACGGGATTTGTCACCGAGATTCTGCTTGCGGATGTCACAAAGCGCCTGTATTTGGCGGGCAAGAACACGCGACCAGAATCTCGGTGACAAACTGGTTTACCTGACGGGGATCGGTTTGTCAGTCGAGGTCGTTGCGGCGGCGGCGTTGCGAAGCCCAATTGCGGTACATCTGGAGACGCCTTAGATCGCACTCGTGATCATGGCAGAAATCCTTTTCATGTACGCCCGCCTCTTTGGCGCGCCTCCAAGCCGTAAGAAGGGCTTCACGTTCCTTTTGTTCGGCCTCAGTGATTCTCGGGCGTCCGCCCTTCTTGACGTGGCCGGTCTTCTGCGGTTTTGCGGTGTTCCCGTCCCTGGTCGGCGGCTCCTTCAAGACCTCCTCAACCGCCCTTTCGGTCAGCGGTTTGTCCTCGTCGTCTGCCCATGCCACGCGACTGGTCAAAGCCCCATAGGAGATCATCGCCTTGATGAGCCTGTAACCCGTGCGATTCGGCCATGGGTTGAAGCGCTGCCAGCCGTACCCATTCGCGCAGACGTCGTGGATGGCCGCCGCCAGTGCGAGGCGGTCAGCTTCGGAATCTGCAGAGAGTACAACGGGAGATCGTGATCGCTGCTTGCGACACGTCCATTGACGGACCCCGTGGCGGATCCGATCCACTAGCTCGGGTCTGCTGACGATGGCATCATGAAGACGGATGGCAGTGTCTTCGAGCCAATCCGGCGGCGTGGCCATGGTGCTAGGCAGGTGCTGCTTCATGCGTCCGGGATTCTGCGCAACTAGGCGCACCCGATCCTCGGCTTGCTGGGCGTACGACCTGAATGGGTCGGGGCTTGAATTGAGTCGCCGTAGCACCAAGGCCTCTTTGACCAGCAAATAAACAAAGGATCGTAGAAAAAAACCGGCTTCCCCCGGGCGAGCTTCCGGATCGGGACATTGCTTGGAACTGGCGTATCGCTTCGCAGCAGGAGCACGGTTGCGCGGCATCTGGTGTCCTCATGTCGGGCCGACCTTGACGGCGCACCGGGGACACCAGTTGCGGCACACCATCAAGGTCGATCAGCCGGGAGCGACCCGGCCTGCCCAAGAAGAGACTACCACGCCGGGACGCGAATACAAACCGGGACTCCGGATTTGAACCGGTACTTCGTTTCGGGAGATGGAGACGGTGTAAGCAAAGCGCATATTTCGGCCGACAGAACGCGGGCAGCAGCTATCTCCCCCTTGCCCCTGTCCCCCATTACTCGCGACGATCTCGGGGGATCCGCCGGTATCTCCTACGAAGAGAACCTCGACGCCTGCTGTGACGGCTTGGGTGCGGGCCAACAGCCAGTTCCGCGTGACCGTGGACACCAACACCTATTCGGTTCCTGCCGAGTACGCCAGAGCGGCGTTGACCCTCAAGCTCTACCCGGACCACCTGTGCCTGTACCATCAGGACAAGCTGATCGCCCGGCATGTTCGCTGCTACGACCGGGGGCGGGACTTCGAGGATCCCGATCACCCCCGAGCCCTGCTCCAGCAGCGTCGCCGGGCTCGCGATCAGAAGCTACTCCAGCGGCTGCTGTCGCTGACGCCCAGGGCCGAAGGGTTTTATCAAGGGCTCGCTGAGCGGCGGCTCAACGTCTTGCACCACGTCCGCCAGATCGTGGCCCTGGCCGAGATCTATGGGTCAGACCAAACCGCCCGAGCCGTCGAGGATGCCCTCGAGTTCCAGGCCTTCACCTGCGAGTACATTGCCAATCTGCTCGAGCAGCGGCAACGCATCCTGCCGGAGCCCGGGGCATTGCACCTGACCCGCCGACAGGACCTGCTGGACCTGGAACTGCCCGAGCCCAACCTGGGGCTCTACGACACCTCGCCGGCGTCACCGACCCAGGCTCCGCCGGAGGCTTCGCCGAGGCGAGAGCCCGATGTGATCTCAGATTCGGCTGCCGAAGGCGAAGGCCCGAACCCGATTCCCAGAGAAAACCATGAGCCGCCGCAAGACCTGTGTCGCGAGTCCGGATGATGACCTGGGCCGACAACTGCAGCTCCTCAAACTGCCGTACATGCTGGGACACTTCGAGGAACTTGCCGGCTAGGCCGGCGCCCAGCAGTGGTCCCACGTGGAGTTCCTGGCCCGCCTGATCGAGGGCGAGGCCGCCCTGCGCCAGGACCGGGCCCGCCAGCGGCGGATCAAGCAGGCCCACTTCCCGGTCCTCAAGACCCTGGCACAATTCGACTTCACCTGGCCGGCCAAGATCAACCGGTTGGCGGTCCAGAACCTCTTCCACTTGAAGTTAATCGAGGACCAGGCCAACGCCATTCTCATCGGCGGAGTGGGCCTTGGGAAAACGCACGCCGCCATCGCGTTGGGTCTGGCCGCCTGCCAGGCGGGCTATCGCGTCCGCTTCGCCACCGCCATCGACATCATCAACGGCCTGTCCGCCGCCCAGAACACCGGACGGCTGGTCAAGGAACTCAAACGCTGCACCCGCCTGGAACTGCTGATCATCGACGAGTTAGGGTAGCCACCACGTCACCTGTTTCGATAGCTGCCGTGGACCGTGGCTGAGCTGGCGGATCAGAGCCTGCCGGTTTGTGCCCAGGTGACTTCCTGCGCACGTATGGCCGCGTGGGTCCTGGACAGACGAAGCGGGTAAGGTGCTTGGGGGGCAGAATCAAGGCCTTCGCTCCACAAGGAACGTCGATTCCCAGCCCACCCGAACGGGGCGGAGGATGGCTTACCTCTTCTCCTCGCCTTCCCAGACCACCCGCAAGTCGTCGGAATACTGCTGCCGAATACCGTTGTCGGTGAGGATCTCCTCGGTGGCAGCCATGAACTCCGTCCGCCGGAAAACGAGAGCCTCGGCCATCCAGTCTGCGAAGCGGAACTCGATGAAATCGCCTGATGCAAGCCGGAGCATCTGGACCAGATGGCGGAGGTTCTTCACGGGTACACCGTTAACATGGCTAACGGTGCAGCCGAAGACCTCGTCGTAACCCTTCTTTATCTTGTGGGGAAACATACGCGAGGTCACCAGGACCAGCTCTTCTCCTTCAAACGTCGGCCAATCGAACATGCGGGTGATCAAAGAACTTCCCCGGGCCTGCAGAATCATGCCGCCCTTTTCACCCATTCCCGCCAGAAACTCGTGCGTGGCAGGTGAAAACACAAGTGGGCCGCAGATGAAGTATGAGGGATACCGGCGATTAAGAGTCCCGACGACCCCTTTCCGTTCGCGCTCCACGGGCAGTTCCAGCTTCACAGGCTTGCCCTCACGAAACACCGTCAAGGGTACCGTTTCATTCTGGGCGAGTTTCGGGAGCAGATAGTGAAACTTGACGCGAAGATCCTCGCGAACCTGGACTTTGCCCTCACTGTCGAGCGCCTGCTCGCCAATGTGTGTGATGACGTCCCATTCCTTGAGTGGATAGTTGGGGTCAAGCCGATGTGGATGCTCGATCATCACACCGCCGGTACCCGCAGCCAGACCAAGCCGGGCGCGCAGGGCCTCATTTTCCACCGTCTGCACGCCGTCGAAGAACTGGGGTTTGCCATCGTATTCTCCGTCGGCGATATCCTCGAGGAACAGACGGATCTCCTCGACCGGGATGAGGAACCCGGTCTTCTCCGCTTCCTTGAGTACGCTGACAACCAACCCGACGACCTTGCCGTTGGAGATGGCCGGGCCACCGCTGTTGCCCGCGTTCAAGGCCGCGTCGATCTGGATGCGTAGGCTCGTAGTCTCGAAGAGGTTGACGCCGCAGTCGATTCGCGAGACGATTCCTTCCGTAATTGAGAGCTCAGTCCCACCCACAGGGTATCCGTATGCGTTGACCTTGTCCTTGGCGGCAGGCAGATCGTCGGCCATCGGGAGAGGTAGGCGGTTGGCGAAGAAGGACTCGTCGTCAACAGAGAGCACCGCCAGATCGATGCCCTGAGCCGCGGCAAGGACTTTCGCGGCGATCTTATCGGCAGACTGGAAGCCCTGTACGTATACCTCCGTGGTGTAACCCACGACATGGGCGTTCGTCAGGATCCGTTTGCCATCGATGACCAGTCCGGAGCCGGAGACCTGCTGGGGACTCTGTTTTGTCCACGGTCGGACCAGATCAGGCCCCCGGCGAGTAGCCAGTATCTTGACGACGGATGGGCGGTACTCTTCCTGAGCCGACGCTACCAAGGCCGTGTATCCATAGTTGACGAGGACCGCCACCAACAAAACAGACAACGAGGTACTTCTCATCGATCACAACTCCATAAATCCACCATGGGACACCGCCCTCTTGTCACTCACCGGGTCGCGCATCCCGTCTGCTGTACCGCAACTAATGCATCCTCCCGCACGGGTATTCAGTTCTTATGACACCACTCGATGACTCCATCCGCAAGACCTCCCGTGATCGCACGGGCCGGTGACTTGCCCCCAAACATGGTACCACCCGCTATGTTAGTCCGTCGAGCCTGGTCGGTGCGCAGACAGCGATTCCGCAAGTATCGCTCGTGGGCGTGGCTGATCAAGGATTTACATTCGGACAGGTTGTGAGGCAGGTTCGCAATGGGGTTTTCGGGTTGCGGAGGCGAGAGAGAGCGGCCTCGGGGTCA
>JAKLEZ010000030.1 GCA_022711465.1 Planctomycetota bacterium
GACACCGGCCGGTTTGTCAAGCCCAAAATGAATGCGAATCTGCTCGGCACCCCTGCCGAGTCCATCAATGCTTGTCATGAGCTGGGGTTACGTGTGCAGGAAAGAGTCAGTTGCGGAATCGCTGGGCCTCGCCGCCGCCCGACGGACGGCTCGCCTTGACCCCGTCGCCACTCTATCATGAGCCGGAACGAGACCGCAGGCACGCACTCATGATCCTGGAGTTGCCCATGGCCCCACCGCTTCGACTGGTTTTCTGGGAGACAACCGCTGGCTGCAACCTGGAATGCGCTCACTGCCGCCGGCTGGAGGTCTCCAAGGAACTCATGCGCAACGACCTGACCACCGAGGAGGGCCGGAGTCTCATCAACCAGATCGCCGCGGTCGGACGTCCGGTCCTGGTCCTCTCGGGCGGTGAGCCGCTGATGAGGCCGGACATCTTCGACCTGGCCGCCCATGCCAAGAACGCCGGACTGCTCGTCGCCCTGGCCACCAACGGCACCATGATCGACCCCCCCCTCGCCGAACGCATCGCTCAGACCGGCTTCGACCGGGTCAGTGTCTCCCTGGACGGGTCGGACGCGACCACCCACGACCGGTTCCGAGGGCAGGTGGGTTCGTTCGGCAGATCCATGCAGGCCCTCGGCCACCTTCGCACCGCCGGGGTCGCCACCCAGATCAACTGCACCATCGCCCGGCACAACCAGCATCAGCTCGGCGAGATCCTCGAACTGGGGAAGCGGACCGGCGCCGTGGCCGTCCACTACTTCCTGCTCGTCCCGGTCGGCTGCGGCGAGCAGATCGCCGAGGACCAGATGCTCAGTACGGCCGAGGTCGAGAAGCGGCTGCTCGAGATCTACCAGTTGGAGCAAGGCACATCCCTCCAGATCAAGGCCACGTGCGCCCCCCACTACTACCGAATCATCCGGCAGCAGGGCAGGATCGCACGCCGGGCTTCTGCCCCCCGACACGCCGACCAGACCTCGTCAGGTGATGCAGCAGAACACGCGCAAACCCCGGGCCATCCCGCCGGCCATCCTCACACCCAGCTCCACAGCGTCACCAAGGGCTGCCTGGCAGGCACGGCCGTCTGCTTCGTCTCCCACGACGGCCAGGTCTTCCCTTGCGGCTATCTCCCGGTGGCCTGTGGCGACATCCGACACCAGAACTTCGGGGATATCTGGCGAGAAAACCCGGTCTTCGCCGACCTTCGCAATCCGCAAAAACTGACCGGCAAGTGCGGGGCGTGCGAGTTCAAGACCGTATGCAGCGGCTGCCGGGCCCGAGCCTTCCATCAGTACGGCGACCTTCTGGCGGAGGAGCCATACTGCGAGTACCTGCCGCGGCCCGAGCCTTCATAAGCCGGCTGCCGATCAGGCCGGCATCCAGCACCTGATCGAACCGAGGCAAACCGAGTGGCTGATGCCCCCAGCCGACCCCCAGGCCTGGGCCGAGGCCATCAACCGCGCCGCCCAAGATCCCGAGCCCATCCGCCAGATGCAGACCCAGACCTCCTTCACCAGAACCGTGGTCGAGTACACCAACACTCTGCAACACATCGAACGAGGCCTGCTGGCCCGGTCATCCACAGCCGGGTGACCACCCGCCCCCGCGACGGCCGGCAATTGAGCACCCAAGCCGACGACTCGCGGGCCTCCAGAACCTCCCCGCCACAGACGCGAACCCTTCCACGCCTCGCCGGGGGGGGGGCACCATAATCCCCAACAATTTGCTAACAAATGAGTGAAGAGCCACCACGCCCGTCTCAAAACCCATGACGCCGGCCGTCGCAAGCCAAGCCGACTACGGAGGTGTGTGAGCGGCATACCCGACATGCTGACCGGCTGTACCCAGGTCCGGCCAGACACCGGTCGACACACCGGCCAGCAACGCGGCACCAAACGAGGCCTCCTCGCGATGCTTGGGCACGACCACGGGCAGGCCAAAACGCGAAGAGATGATCTCCCGGAACAGGGGATTCTTGCGGACTGCGTTACCCGACGCCACGACGACGGTGTGATCGGAATCACGCTCTCCGACCGAGGCACGGTAGAACGCGCACAATTCCTCGATGATGCCTTCGAGCACCGCGCGGGCCACGTTCCCCAGCTTGAAGTTGTCAAGCGAGACCCCTTCGAAAGAGCCTCGCAGAAGAGGGTCGGCACGCGTACCAGCGAGGGTGGTCCGAGCAGTGAGCCCGCCCGCACCGCCCGGAGCGAGACTGGCCAAACCGACCAGGCGAGCATAAACCGTCTCGCGATCGGGTACCCCGGCGAACGGGGCGATCCACTCGCGAACCACGTCGTTCAGCCAGGCCAAGGCCCGCCCGCCGCATAGGCTGGCTCCAACCAGCATATACCTTGTCATCGGCAAATACCGCGTCTCCATGCCCTCCGCTCGACTGAACGCCGGTATCGCCCAACTGATTTGCCCGCCCGTGCCCAGGTTCACCAAAACCGAGTTGTCCATCTGTGCGATGCTGCCGAGCACGCTCGCCTGGTTGTCGCCGATGGCATTACATACCGGCGTGCCCGCAGGCAAACCCGTGGCTCGGGCGGTTGCCGCGGACAACCGGCCAATCACCTCGCCCGATTCCCTGACCGGAGGCAACAGCTCGACAGGCAGATCCAGGGCCTCGCAGATGCGGCGATGCCACCCCATCGCGGCCAGGTTGAACACCCCAGCGCTGCCCGCATGGCTGGGATCGGTCACCGGCATCTGTTCCGTCAGCGAGCCGGCAATCCAGTCGGCCGCAAAGCTCACCCGAACCACACCCCTCAGCGCGGCCCGGTCCCGAGAGAGCCAGAAGAGCGTGCTGCCCATGAAGCCGCTGGCTGGCAGACAGCCGCACCCATCCCACACCCGGGCCGGCACCAGAATCCGCATCTGCTCCAGACTGCTCCGCCCATGAGCATCCGGCTCCAGGCATCGCCCGTCTTGCCAGGTCACTAAGTTGCCCAGCGGCTCGGCGCCCTCGTCCAGGCACATCATCCCGTGCATCTGCCCGGTAATGCCGATGCCGGCCACATCGCTGATCCGCCCACCCAGCTCGGCCAGCACCTCCAGAACCCGCTCCCGAATCCGCCGCGGGTCCTGTTCCGCACGACCGGTCGGCAGACCGGCGACCGCCGAGTCGTTCGGCCGCTCAACCGAAACCAGCAGTTCTCCCGAGGTCGAGACACCCACGCCGCAGATCGTGGTAGTACCGATGTCGAGGCCCAAGATAGCTTTCATGATGGCTCCCCATGGTAACCGGCCCAGCGCGGAATTCGAGAGGGATGACCAATGCCCACCAGTCGGGCGCAGGAGCGAGCCCCACGATCCGCCACCACCTGCTCCACGCACCACCAGGATAAGCCTCCCCGCGGCGGGGGCAGGCGGGGCGAGCCCTTTGGCCCCGTCCCATCATCACCTCCATGCAAGCTGCACGATTGGCGCGATCGCAGCCCCGGAATACACTCTCACCTTCAGTGGCCGGCTTCCGGCCCCAGGAACCTCGTTCGGCATGCGACTCAGGAGGTGCGGGGTAATGGCTTCTGGAAATCAGCTCTCTCGACGGGCGGTCCTTCAACGCGGGGCGGCGGTGTCCATCGGTGTGGCAGCACCCTACATCATACCCAGCGGAGTCCTGGCCGCTCCCGGTCGGCCGGGAGCCAACGACCGGGTCATCCTCGGCTTCATCGGCACAGGCGGCCGCGCCCGCCAACTGATGAACCATGTCCCCGCGGAAGGCCGCACCGTGGCCATCTGCGACTGCTATCTCCAACGATGCGCCGAGACGCTCAAGGAGAAGAAGGCCGAGTGGGCCAGCTATCAGTACCACCAAGAGATGCTTGAGAAGGAGAAACTCGACGCCGTGGTTGTGGCCACCACCGATCATGCCCGCGTGCTGCCCTGCATCCATGCCTGCCAGGCCGGCCTGGATATCTACGCCGAGAAGCCGCTCACCCTGACCATCCGCGAAGGCCGGGTACTGGTCAACGCCGTCCGCAAGTACAAACGCATCTTCCAGGTCGGCTCCCAGCAGCGGACAATGGAAATGAACCGATTTGCCTGCGACTTCGTGCGTAAGGGAGGCCTGGGCAGACTCAAAAAGGCACAGGGCGTCTGTTACACCGGGCCCCGCGACTACGACGGACTACCGCCGCAGCCAGTCCCCGAGGGCGACGACTGGAACGTCTGGCAGGCCCAGACCGAGGCCCGCCCCTTCAACCACGCCCTCCAGTTCGGCTGGATGGGCTGGCGCGACTACTCCGGCGGCGAAATGACCAACTGGGGCGCCCACGGTGTCGACCAGATCCAGTGGGCCTTGGGAATGAGCGAGAGCGGCCCGGTCGAGATCTGGCCAACCAGCCCCGGCCCCCACGGCGCGGTCTCGATGAAGTATGCCAGCGGAATCCAGGTGGACTACGACATGCCGCAAGGCCCCATGGGAGGCGGCGTGTTCATCGGCGAAAACGCCAAGATGGTCATCGATCGCAACGTGTTCACTACCGAGCCGGCTGGCGTGGTCACCAATCCGCCCGACCCGGGCGTGGCCAAGGCCTGGGAAGGACCGGACTGGGTCTCGCGACCGCACATGCAGAACTGGATTGACTGTATCAAGAGTCGCCACCGCCCCAACGCGGATGTGGAGATCGGCCACCGCTCGATCAGCGTATGCCACCTGGCCAATATCGCTCGCCAGATCGGGCGTCGGCTTCGCTGGGATCCGGAGCGGGAAGTCTTCCCCGGCGATGAGGAGGCTAATGCCTACCTGGACCGCCCCCGCCGCAAGGGCTGGGAGCTGCCCAACATCACATAGGATGAAGAACGCATCCCCAGGCCGGTGTGGCACCGGCGTCTGACCGCTGAGTCGTCAGTGGCTCAGGATGCACGCTGTGAGAACCATCGGATGATTCGTGGCCACGATGCTTGTCGTCACACCTGATACGCAAGGAGACTGCGACTGTGAACAAGAACTCCTGGATTCTCGTCGCTCTGATCGGGAGCGTGGGGTCCGCGGCCAGCATGGCCCAGGATGCAGGCCCGATTTCCAGGCGATACAAGGCCTTGAAGGTCCCTGCCCCCTCGCTCGGCTCAACTTGGGCGGTGCTCGATAAGAACGGAGCCAATGCCAAGGTCACTCCCTACTTGTCCTCCCTGGGCCAGGGAGAGGCCGGAACGGGCGTCATGACCTCGCCGCCTTTCATCATCGGCTCCGGGAAGATCACCTTCACCATCTGCGGCCACGACGGACAGACCGGCGGCCGCGGAGCCAACTTCGTCGCCCTGGTCGATGCTCGTAAGGGCAACGTGCTGATGAAGACCGCTCCGCCGCAAAACGACGCCATGCAGGAACGTGAATGGGACGTGAGCGGGCTCAAGGGAACCGAGGTCCGGATCGAAACCCGCGACGGCGATGCCGGCGGCGCATTCGCCTGGATGGGCATCGGTTGGATCAACGCCGGCGACACCCTACGCGTCGACTTCAAGAACGGCATGCCCAAGGGCTGGGCCCAGACGCAAAAGAAAGAGGAGATGCGATACGAAACAGTCGCCGGCGGCGTTCCCTTCAAACGGCTTGCCGAGGCATACACCGTTGTCCCCGGCAGCGGATCGGTCCAGATCCCCTGCGGCTTCCCCGCGACCCGTCTGTTCTTCCTCGGCTGCACCGCCCACAACTTCAAACCGCTCGAGTCCTTCGCGGGTATCGAAATCCACTACCGCACCGGCTCGCCCGACGTCTTTCCACTGATGTGCGGCTTCACACTCGACGGAACCTACAAAACGCTGAGCCCGTCGCCGGCCATGTACCTCCACGCCTCCGCCGACCCTTACCAGCATTACCTGGTGATCAAGACCCGCGCCGAGGTGATCGAGAAGATCCGGCTGGTCGCGCAGCCCGACCGCTTCCCGATCCCACGGATCAGGGCCATCACCGCCGAGACGACCACCGAATCCGAACAGCTCATGCCCCTCCCCGACGCGCCGCAGCCGGCCGATGAGTCCGCCTGGATCGACGCCCACGGTCTGGTACCCGGCTCGCCTGACCTAGGCGGTATCATCGACCGGATCCGCCGCGCCCATCACATCCCGCCTGAGGCCGCCACCCCCGTCGGCTTCAAGAAGCTGCAGCTCGACACCGCCTTCCGCAGCGAGGGCGTGGCCGTGGCCGATTTCGACGGCGATGGCCAACTCGACATCGCCGCCGGAAGCGTCTACTACGCCGGGCCCGACTGGAAGAGGATCCCCATTCTCGCCGAGGCCAGAGAGTTCAACCGCTTCGGCTATAGCGACGCGTTCCTGTGCTTCGCCGACGATGTCAATGGTGACGGCAGACTCGACCTCGTTGAGGTCGGCTTCCCGGGCAAGCAGACATTCTGGTTCGCCAATCCCGGCAAACGCGGCCAGGCCTGGAAGCAGTATCTGGCCGTCGAACAGACCGGCAACGAGACGCCCGCCTACACCGACATCAACAGCGACGGCCGCAAAGAACTCATCTTCGTGGACGACGCGAAGGGGCAGTGTGCCCTGGCCCAGCCTGGCCAGGACCCCACCCGGCCCTGGACCATGACACCCATCTCGCCACCCGACAAGTCGGACCCGCCCCCCGCCCACGGGCTTGGCATCGGCGACATCAACGCCGACGGCCGGCTCGACGCGGTCACTCCCCAAGGATGGTACGAAGGCCCAGCCGACAAGAAAACGAGCCCCTGGCCGTTCCACGCCGCAACCCTCTTCGGCGAGGCCCAGCTCTGCGTCTCGGATTTCGACGGCGACGGCGACAGCGATGTGCTCGGCACCAGCGCCCACCACTACGGCATCGCTTGGACCGAGCAGACCCCGAACGGCTGGCACAAGCACGACATCGACGACACGATCTCCCAGACCCACGCCATCGCGGTCGCCGACATCAACGGCGACGACCTCCCCGACTTCGTGACCGGTAAACGCTTCTGGGCCCACAACGGCAACGACCCCGGCTCATTCCAGCCCGCCTGCCTGTTCTGGTTCGAGCAGAAACGCGAGGCCGGCCGCCCAACCTGGCTCAGGCACACCATCGACACCGACAGCGGCGTCGGCCTGCACTTCGCGATCGTGGACCTCAACGGCGACAGACTCCCTGACCTGGTCACCGCCAACAAGAAGGGCGTGTTCATCTTCCAGCAGCTGCCGGCCGGGGAGAAGGCAGCACGCTGAGCCCGCCTGATCCCGTGGCACACGCCTGCCTGCGGAAAGGCCACAAGGCCTTGCCGCGGGGATGTTCCCCTTCCTGCCTGCTGGGCAACCCTGACCACTTCGACGTTTCACTTCTGGCTGTCGGTGTTTGGATCCTGGGCTTTGCGACCTCACCCTTCCACCACAACGTTGTCTATCAACCGGGCCGGTCCGATGTGGACGGCCAGAGCAATGAGGCATCGACCGGTAATCGTCGTCTTCGGGACGAGACTGTCCGCGTCGACGATTTCGACATAGTCGATCCGGCACCGACCGGACGACGCAATCTGCTCGCGCATTTCCGCCACCAGCGCCGCGACATCACGCTGGCCGGCGGCGATCGTCTGCTGAGCCCACCTGAGCGCCCCGGACAGGCTGAGCGCCTGCTTGCGGTCGGCAGGTGACAGGTACATGTTCCGGCTGGACATGGCCAGGCCGTCGGGCTCGCGGATGATCGGACAGGTGACAATCTCCAACGGAAAGCACAGGTCGCGGACCATCTGCCGGATGACTACGACCTGCTGGGCGTCCTTCTGGCCGAAGTAGGCCCGGTCCGGCTGGACGATGTTGAACAACTTGGCGACCACCGTGGTGACCCCGTCGAAGTGGCCGGGGCGAAACCGCCCACACAACCCTTCGGTGAGGCGGGTCACTGCTACGCGCGTGGTCTCGCCAACCGGATACATCTCCTCAACCGAAGGCATGAATACTGTGTCTACTCTTTCGTCAGCGCAACAGGCCAGGTCGGCCTCGGCCGGGCGGGGATACCGCTGGTAATCCTCGTTCGGACCGAACTGGGTCGGGTTGACAAAGATGGACACCACGACCTCCTGACATTGTTGGCGTGCGATCCGCATGAGGGAGCGGTGCCCCTCGTGCAGGGCCCCCATGGTGGGTACAAGCCCGATCGTCCGGCCGGCACGGCGAGCGGGAGCAAGGCCGCTTCGGAGATCGTGGATTGTCTCTATCTTTCGCATTGACAAGCACCTATAGCGGCATGGTCCGAAAAGAAGCCCGCCGCACCACCCGGCCGTCAGACCCAAACGGCACGGCGTTGACAGGCCGCCGGAACGGCCGATACTCTTCCTTGGCCGTCATGAACTTCCCGCATCTAACCCTTTTATGGCCGCGGTGTCTATACCAATGACGGAATCGAACCGGCCGCTGTTCACGGAGGACGCAGGCAAGCGAGACGCCGCCTGGGTCCATGCCGCGTTGGCTGGGGATTCCGGCGCCTTTGGCAATTTGGTGGAAACGTACCAGCGGGCCGCGGTGGCGACTTCCTACCGACTGCTGAGCAACAGCGATGATGCTCAGGAGATCGCCCAGGACGCCTTCCTCAAAGCGTACCAGTCACTGTCACGGCTGCACGACCCGACTCGCTTCGGCCCCTGGCTGCTGCGAATCGTCAGCAACCTGTCGCTGAACGCCCGGCGCTCGCGGCGGTCGAGCCAGTCGGTCACGCTGGACGAGGAACAGGGCACCGGCAACGATTCCGACCGGACGACGTTCAGCGTCGGGCCAGATCGCCGGACCGAAGGTCGGGAGCTGCAGATGGCGATCGATCTTGCCCTCCAGCAGCTGCCCGAGAAGCAGCGCTTGGCCCTGTTGCTGTTCACCGTCGAGGGCTGGGCCCAGAAGGACATCGCCGAGGTCCTGGAGTGCAGCCTCGAGACGGTGAAGTGGAACGTCTTCCAGGGCCGTAAGAAGTTGAAGGAGCTTTTAGGGGACCGGCTGACGAAATGAGGGACACGGGACATAGCGTATCCTCCATCGCCGCATGGGGCAGGCCGTCATGAACAGGCAAATCGACGAGCGTGATGAGTGGCTGCTGAGCAGGCTGCTGGACGGCGATCTGACGGAGCCCGAAGGAATCGAGCTTGCGGCCCGACTCGAGCGCGAGCCTGAGTTGCGGGCCTCGCGCGATGCGCTGGCCCGGCTGAACCAAGCCCTTGTCGCCCGGCGGAAGGACGTCCCGAACGTCGATTGGGAGCGATTTCGGTCGCGGGTCATGGACTCGATCGAAACCCAGTCCTCGGCCGCCCGGGTCATCCGCTTCCCACGCTGGCTGCGAGTGACCGCACCCCTGACCGCAGCGGCGGTCCTGGCCCTTATCATCCTGGCCAGCTACCCTCCCGGCTCGGTTACGCATCACAACCGGAAACCGGGAGAGATCTTGACCCTCGAAACGCCGCGGCACGGCCAGGGCGGCGTACTCGTCGTGCAATACGATCGCCCGGGCCCAACCATCACCCCTCCCACTGCCCAGGCGTCCGTCGTTCAGGTAAACTACGTCCAGTCCGCCGAGTTGCAGGAGGCCACTCGACGAATCGACAAGGCTCGCGAGAACGAGCCGTCCTGGCGAGTCTATACCGCCCACGGATCGGCATCCTCGCCGATCTTGGCCGACATGTTGGATACCCCGCCGCTGTGACCACCGGGGTGAGAGTGGCGTCCGGCCGTCGCGAGGCCGGACGCGTTCGCTGGAGTGAGTGATGCCTCGATACTTCGTTCTTGCCGTGCGTTGCCTCATCGTTACGGTTGTGGCCGTCGTGTGGGCCCCATCCCCCATCCTCGCCGCGGACGCCGGAGCCCAGCCGCAACCTGTGCCGCCAGGGGGGGCTTCAGGCAGCGCCGTCACGGCCGCGACGCCGGTCACCCCGCCTCCGGCAACTCCAACCGAACAGACCAAGACAAGCTCCGACGCCTCGATCCCGGGCGATGAACCCGACGAGCACGAGATCCTGATCATCAAGGCCCTCGAGCAGCCCACCAAGCTGGACGTCCAGAACACACCTATCCAGAAAGCCCTGCAACAGCTGGCCGACAGCACCGGGATTCCGATTCGCCTGGCTGCAGGCACCGCGTCACTGCTCCCCTACGGCTCTCAGACCAACCTGACTGCCAAGATCGAGAACCAGCCGCTCAAAGAGAGCCTGACCGCCCTGCTGCGGCCGCTCGGGCTGCAGTTTGCCCCGCAACACGACCACGTCCTGGTATCACCCGTCCCGCCGCTCTATCGAATGTCCCGCCGGGCGAGTTGGGAGGAAGTGGACCTGCTCAAGAAGCTGGCCACCACGCCGTGGAGCAAGGACCTGTTCGATTCGCTGCAATTCCAGTTCCAGGACAGCCCGGCTGCCGACGCCGCCGCCAACCGGGAAACGTTGGGCCGGCTGGCCGACGCGATCGGCGCGGGGCAGGCCGCCGAGGTGCTCGAACACGCCTGCCTGCAGCACGGCTGGGTCTGGAGCCTCAACGGGAACGTGATCGTGGTCTCGACCAAGACACGGCAGATCGAGAAGCAGCTCGATCGGCGGGTGTCGCTCCGCTACGTCCAGGCGAACCTGAAAGATGCCTTGATGGATCTCGCCGCCCGGGCGGGCGTGCTGCTCCATTTCGATCCCGGCGTGCTGGCCTCGCTGCCACCCCAGACCGCCGAGCGCTTCTCCCTCTCGATGGAGAATACGACGATTCGCCAGGCCTTGGAGATCATCGCGGGCGAAACCGGACTCATGTACTTCATCGAGGCGGACGGAGTGCGGATCTCGAACAACCTGGTTTCACCCGCCACCGGCACCGGTCCCGCCGGAGCAGGCGGTTCCAGTCAGGCCCAGGTCGAAGCCACCGCCCAGGCAACCGCCGCCGCTCTGCGGGCGACATCGGTCATCGGGCAGATCAGCTTCCCCCTGAACGACGGCACCACCGCGTCTTTCTACCTCCGCCAGGGCGATCTGCCTCCCGAGGTCAACGAGATGCGCAAGATCCGGATCGATAAGGCGATCAACCAGCTGCGCAAGCATCTCAGCGCCGAGCAGCGCCGGGATTAAGAAAGAGTCTTATAGAGTCAATACGGTCTATAAGGGGCTCCCATTCGTCTACGCGGATGGACCCAGGAAGCTGACGGCGTGATCCAGCACCCGTCGGACGACCTCATCCATGGGGCCGCGCACGCGGACGCCCGCGGAATGAGCGTGGCCGCCGCCGCCCAGGCTGATCGCCAGGGGCAGGATCTCGGTGCTCTCATCGCCGCGAAGATTAACCCGGACGAGGCCCGGTTCCGCCTCGGAAAGCAGCATGGCAATCCGGATCCCGGACAGCGAACGGGGTATGGAAACCTGGTCGTCGATGTCGGCCGGAGTGCAGCCCGCGGCTTGAATCTCGGCCAGGGTGAGCGTGCTGTACGCAATGCGGCCGTCGCCAACCAGCCGGGTGTTGTGATACACGGTCCGCATGAGATCGAACTCGTGAGGATGATGAGAGCGATACAGCCTCGCCCCCACCTGCTCGACATCCGCTCCGGCGCGAACCAGGCCGGCCATCGCCTCGAATGTCTCCGCCGAGGCGGTCGGCAAGGTAAAACCGCAGGTATCGGCATGGATGCCCGCGTAGAGCAGCGAGGCGGTGACACCGTCCAGCGACCAGCCCGCGGCGACGATCAGTCGATAGATCAGTTCGCAGGAGCTGCTGGCACTGTCCACCACCCAGTTAAGCCGGCCGTAATCGGGATTGGTCACGTGGTGATCAATGTTGATCACGAACTTGTCCTCGACCGCGGTCCATTCGCCAGGCACACTGACCCGTCCGGGGCCCGCCGCGTCCACAGTGACCAGAACGTCGGCACGGGCGACGCGCGCGGCATCGGCCATCGGGACACGGCCCCAGTCGAGCATGAACCTGAGCCTGCGGCTCAGGTGCCTGCCGGGAAGCACGACCGCCTTGTCCGGGGCGGGCAGTACCCGGCCCAGGGCAAGCATGGCCCCGAGGGCATCGACATCGGGATTGGTGTGCCCCGCGATCACGGGAGCTTGGGCGTCGTTCAGGGCTGTGATCAGTTCCGCGGGCGGCATACCCAACCGTTCACTGCTTGCGGCCCATCGCCTCGATCAACACCCGGGCGGTGGACTCGCGCATCAGCCGAGGGTCGGGCAGCCGACCGGCGGCCAGGGCCTCGCGAACATCGCGGCCGCTGATCGGAATCGGCTTCCACCCCCTCTTGCTGCACTCGTCGACCAGGCCGACGCGGCCCAGTTCCTCATAGTAAGCGGCGAAGCCGACCTTGACCGGCTTGATCGCCAGATCCCCATTGAGCTGGTCGAAGATCCGCTGAGCCGCCAGCGGATCCCAGATGTCCTTGCCGTCGTGATAGGGAGCGTCGGCGTGCTTGCGGCCGATGATGATGTCCGTGAAGCCGAAGTTCTGCCGGTAGATACCGTGCATGATCGCTTCCTTGGGGCCGGCGTAGAACATCTTGATGTCCAGGCCGAGCAGCAGGGCCACGTCGTTGATGTCGTAGCCGGCTTTCTTCCACACCTCCACATCCTTGTCGCCCTCGCCGAGTTGCCGGTTGTCGAGCAGGGCCTGGTAGGTGCGCATCCGGGTGAGCGCATCTACATCGTCGGACTTGGTCTCGCCGATGAGCGGATTGAGGACTACCCCGGTGTAGAAGCCCTGGCGCGTGAGCACCTCCGCGCCATAGACCAGGGCGTACTCGTGAGCCCGGTGGAGGGGATTGCGGGTCTGAAAGGCGACCACCCGCTTGAACTGCCGTTTGGCGAACAGGGCCCGGGTCTCCTCCGGGCGGAGCACGTACTTGCCGTACTCGGGATGCTTGGGCTGGGGCAGGACCTCGAGCTCGCCGCCGACCAGCAGTTCGCGATCGTCGGCCATGACCATCTGCCCGCCGGGGTGATCCAGGCGCGAGGTCTGGTAGACGGCCTGGACGTATCCGGCCTTATCGTAGGGGAAGATGTCATCCACCCGCAGGATGCCCACCGCATAGCCGGCGCTGTTCATCAGCCGCACCCTGCGGCCGACCTTGAAGGAGGCGGCCACGTCCTTGGCGACGGGCAGGGAAATCGGAATCGTCCAGGCGTACTTGCGACCGCCGGAATCGATGTGCGCGTCACGAATGACCTGATCGTAGACCTCCTTGGTCATCGGTCCGACCAGCGGACTCAAACCGCCGTCGCCGATCCGGTAGACGCTGGAGAGGTCGGCGTCGCTGACCGGCATGGCGGGCAGGGCGTCCATCTCCTTGCGGAACTCGGCCTGACGATCAGTCCTGACAGTGCGGTTGACCGGCCTCGACAGGCCGCCGTGCGGGGAGATCAAATCGACCATGGGCGTGTGAACCTGTTCTTCCTTTCAAGCCATGCGCCGGGGATGCCTGAGCGGCAGGCGGAGCGGCGCGGTACGTCATCGCGGGTCAGGCTTTCTTGACCGGGGCCAGAATCATGATGAGCCGCCGGCCTTCGCTCCGCGGCGGGCGCTCCACTTTGACCTTGTCGCCCATCATGGCAATGATGCCGTTGAACATCTGGAAGCCCAGTTCCTGGTGGAAACGCTCGCGACCCCGGAAGATCATCGTGAACTGGACCTTGTCCCCCTCCTCCACGAAGCCCTGGGCCTGCTTCATCTTGATGTCGCGGTCGTGCTGGCCGATGTCCGGATGCAGACGGATCTCCTTGAGTTTCTGTTCGTGGGTCTTCTGCTTGCGCTTCTTCTGGGCGTACTTGAACTTGCCGTAGTCCATGATCCGGCAGACCGGCGGGCGTTCGGTCGGGGCGACCTCGACGAGGTCCATTCCCGCGGCTCGGGCGCGGGACAAGGCGTCGTCGGTGGATATCACCCCCAACTGGTTATTGTTCTCGTCGATCACGCGAATCGGCGAGATCCGGATCTGTTCGTTGCAGCGATGGGCTTGAGCGATGGCTCGTTCCTTTCAGAAGTAACTCAACTGCCTGTGACCTACCACGAGACGGCGCGCGTCTCGACTTCTTCCCGGCAACGGGCGATGAAGGTATCGAGAGGCTCGGTGCCGATGGTCTTGCCCGTGCGATCGTTCACGTTCACGGTTCCCTCAGACGCTTCTTTCTCGCCGACCACGAGAATATAAGGGACCTTGTTCTTGCGGGCCTCGTGCTTCTTGGGCCCGATCTTCTCCGCGGAGACGTCCAGGACGGTCCGCAGACCGGCGGCCTCCAGCCGGCCGCGCACCTGCCCGGCGTAGTCGGCGCTCTTCTCGCTGATCGAGGCCACGTACACCTGGACCGGGGCCAGCCACATCGGGAAGGCACCGGCGAAATGTTCGATCAGAATAGCCACGAACCGCTCGAAGGCCCCGAACGGGGCTCGATGGATCATCACCGGCCGATGCGGTGTATTGTCCGATCCCACATAGGACAGGTCAAACCGCTCGGGGAGATTGTAGTCCACCTGGACGGTCCCCAACTGCCATTCCCGCTCCAGGCAGTCTTTCACCACGAAGTCGATCTTGGGGCCGTAGAACGCCGCTTCGCCGATCTCCTCGGTGTACTTCATCCCGCTGGCCTGGACCGCCTGGCGGATGGCCGCTTCGGACAAGGCCCAGTTCTCATCGCTGCCGACGTACTTGTCGCTGGTCGGGTCGCGCAGACTGACCCGCACCCGGTAGTTCCCTAACTTCAGCAGATCCAATACCTTACGCGTCAGACTAACGCAACCGGCAATCTCCTCGAGCAGCTGATCCGGGCGACAGAAGAGGTGGGCGTCGTCCTGGGTGAAGCCTCGCACCCGGGTCATGCCGGACAGTTCGCCGCTGGCCTCGTAGCGGTAGACGGTGCCGAACTCTGCCAGCCGGACGGGGAGATCGCGGTAACTGCGCGGCTCGGAGGCGTAGATGCGGATGTGGTGGGGGCAGTTCATGGGCCGCAGCAGATAGCCGTCGTTCTCGCTGAGCAGATCCCGCACCAGCTGCTGGTTATGCTGCTTCATGCCCGGGCCGTTGTGGAGCTTCTTCTCGGCGAGCCGCCGGGCGATGTCGGGGGACAGGATTTCGATCTCGCCGAGGAGACGCTGCTCGTCGGGGCTGAGGCCCTCGGCGTCGCCCCGGGCGACGGTTGCCTCCCACAGCTCGCTGAGCTTGCGGGCCAGTTCGCTCTCGTAGAGTGGCGGGAACTGGCTATCCTTATAGTACGGGAAGTGCCCGCTGGTTCTGTACAGGCTGAGCTTCCCAATCTGGGGCGTGTAGACCATCTGGTAGCCGGTGCGGATCAGCTCGGCGCGGATGAAGCACTCGAGCTCATGGCGAACGATGGCTCCCTTCGGCTTCCAAAGGACCAGGCCGCTGCCGACCAGCGGGTCGATGGTGAACAGACCGAGTTCCTGGCCGATACGGCGGTGGTCGCGTTTCCTGGCCTCCTCCAGCTGGGTGAGGTACCTGGCCTGATCGTTGGGCGTCGGCCAAGCGGTGCCGTAGACCCGCTGGAGCTGTTTCTCGCTCTGATCGCCGCGATAATAGGCCCCGCTGACCTGCATGATCTTGAAGGCTCCGATGCGCCCCGTACTGGGCAGATGCGGGCCACGGCACAGATCCTCGAAACAACGACCCTGCTCCGTGCCGGTCATGTAGAAACTCAGCTCGCCCTCGGCTCGCTCGGCGTTGTCGATCTTGTAGCGATTGCCCTCGGCCCGAAGACGATTCATGCCTTGTTCGCGGGTCATCGAGTAGCGGGTGAACGGGCGGTCGGCTTTCACGATCTCGGCCATCCTAGCCTCGATCGCCTCGAAATCGTCGGGGCTGATCGGCCGGTCGAGATCGATATCGTAGTAGAAGCCGTTCTCGATGGCCGGGCCATAGACCAACCTGGTCTGGGGAAACAGGGCGCAGATCGCCTCGGCCATGACGTGGGCGGCGCTGTGGCGAATGACCTCGAGGCTGTCGGCGTTTTCGGCGTTGGGCGTGAGAATCTCGAGCCGGCAGTCGCGGTCGACCGGGCGGCTGAGATCGACCACTTCGCCGTCGATCTTACCGGCGATGGCGGCCTTGGCCAGACGAGGACCGATGCGAGCAGCGATGTCCGCGACGGTGGCGCCGGCAGGTACATCGAGAGTGCTGCTATCGGGAAGGGTTACGAGGGGCATGGGAGATGTCTGCATTGCATGGTCTTCACCTACCTGATGCCACAACTATAGCGTTTGACCCGCATGCGTCAAGGCGAAGTGGCGGCAGCGCCCCTGGGGTTCGGGCTGCCGCCGACCTTCCGGTTGGTGGCCCTGGGCGGTGGACAGGGTGCCGCCCGCCGCCGACCCGATGCGTCCTTGGCATCGGCCGTTGCCAAGTGGAGCGGGACGCTTCGCGGGGCCGGTAGGCCACCCGGGCCTGTGCCGCGGTGGCGGACCGAGTCGGCGATAACTCACGGCGTTGACGGAGGTTATCGACCGGCTGGCAGGATCGTCCGCGTTCCAGCGTCGTGGGGCGTCGCGGGCTCGACCCATCGAGCCGCATGGCCGGGTGAGCCGGTAGGGGTCGTCGCTGGGGAGCGGCGGGTGGCCCGCGGGGTCGCGGATCCCTTTGGGTCGTTCAAAACGCGAACCCCCGGCGTGACGGCCGGGGGTTCGCCTTGGAGCTTGGGGCTGCGACGGGACGGCCGCGTCAGGCGGCGCGTCGGCGGGCCAGCAGGCCCATGGCAGCCAGCAACAAGAGCCCAATACTGGCGGGCTCGGGGACGGCCACGATCTGCATGCCGTTGATCGTCGCCCGGAGCGTTGTCCCGGTTCCCCCGTTGATCTCTTCCGTCTTCAGAAGGAAGCTATCAGCGGTCAGGCCGGTGAAAACGATGAAGTTGGCTTCGGCCGCGGTGTCCGCGGAATTGGCCGACAGCGGAGCCTGGATGTAGGCGCCCGAGAAGTTGACCACATCCTTGACGAACACCTGGGGAGTCAGGACGGCGCCCAGTGCCGTCGGGGGATCATTGCTGTCCCCTGGTTCCTGGAGCCAGTACGCAGAGGTACGGCCGATCATCTCGTCGCCATCGGTGTAGACGACGACCTTGTAGCTCGGCGCGCCCTGGGCTGCCAGCCACGCGCCGATGCCTCTGACGCAGACCTCGGGCTTGTTCGCATTGTCCCAGAAGTTGTAGGGGACGGCGGTATCGAGGTTGGCCGCGCCGGTCGCATCGAGATAACCGTTCATGAGCTTGTTGTCGGGGGTTCCGGTTCCGACGCCGAGACCCCAGGTGTTGTTGGAGTCCCAGGTCACGGCGATACCGCTGGCGGCGCCGTCACTGGCATTCACCGCGGCAGCCTGACCCCAGCGACCCAGGTTGTTCCAGTTGCCCTGAGCATAGCCCGGGGCACCCGCGACTTCATCCGCGGCCAGGTTCTCGTCGCTGGAATTCGTGAAGTTCGCGCCGACGCTGGAACCCCACGCCGCAGGCAAGCCGGCGCACAACAGGACAGTTGCCACGGCGGCAACTCGCTTCCATCCTACTCCTCGCATCGATGGTCTCCTTTCTGAGCCACGTAAGAAATGACAGACACCGGACGGTGGTGCCACCACCGATCCGCGCGGCACCGGCTTACAGCGCGATCGCCGCCACACCCATCCCTTCAATCATCACCCACCGCAGGCACGGTGGAAACACATGCTCACAAGGACCTCATGCCCCCCCCCGATACCCGAAGTGCAACTCGAAGTGCCTCGCAGAAATCGAAGGGCACGCATGTTCCACCCTCTAGTGTATCTGGAACCTCCTTTCGCTGCAAGAGAATCTTCAAAAGATCCGGTCGCATGGCCAGCCCCGGCGACACGGAGGAGAACGGCGAATGGGGCAGGGGCTGATCGCCGCCGGGGCCTGAGCAGGTCAAGGCGCGTGCCTGCCGGCCCGGACACTCTCGAGACGGCATCCGATGACTCCGTCACCAGACGGCCAGAAGCCGACCCTGCGACCGGCGAGTCGGAGGCCCCCGCTCGAGGCTGGACAACCTGTAAGGAAACAACGCGGGGAGGACAATACCGATGAGGGGTCTGTCGGAGTCTGGCACGTGCCTGATCTGTCCAATTTCGGGATGAACATCTATCTGGGGATCGGTCTAACGATTGTCCTTGGCTTCCTTGCCCTCGTGGTGCTGGCGTTGTGGGTTGGTCTGCGAGCCTGGTTGTGGCGGGCCGCGCAAAAGCGAGCTCAGGCCAGGTTCCATCGCACCAGCCGTCGAGCAGACGGGAAGGCCTACCCGCCTTGGATTGGCGGGATCTGCGACGAATGCAAACGCGTGCGTAGGAAAATCTACTACCCGCCGAACGGACCTCGACTTTGCCCGGAGTGCTACGAGCGATTCTGGCGACAGGAGGAAGCCGCCCGGTCTGTTCCCAGCGGGGCTGAGGAGGCTTCTGGTTCGGCCACTTCTGTCCGGTTCCAGGGCTCTCCGCGTTCAGCGCCGATGTGCGGATCGGTTGGGCATCACGCGGCCGGTCTATGAACGCCGGCACATTCCCACCGGGTGGCTGGGGATACGAGCCGGTCGAGGACGGCTGCGCATTATGGCCGGCGCCAAACGAACCCATTGGGGCTTCTGGCCGGATGTGAGAAGACGCTTGTCCAGAAGGACTTGCGGGCATGCATGCCTCGGGCAACTCCACGCGTTCTCTCTTCTGGGTTCTCAGGGCGTCCACATCCTCGGGCATGGGAGTCAGTCTGTTCGGATCGTTGGCCGGCGGGCAGACTGTCCACCATGAGAACACAGCGCCTGTTCCGCAGTCGCGGCGGTGACGAAGCGTCGCGAGGTGCCACCGCGGACCGGCTGACTGGGTGGGCGCGGGGCTGGCGGTGCTCGAGTCTGACGGGGTGAAGCGTCACGTCCACCTTCCCTCTTTGACCCTCCCTGGTGCCAAGCAGTGGGAAGCACGGCTTGCTCGGCCGATGAGGCGGAAGCGGCCCGGGGACTGAGTCGGCGAGCTGGTGCGGGGTGCGGCTTGAGGACGAAGCGGCTCAGGCTTCACGGCTGACGGGGTCCATGATCGCGAGGTTGCGGCGAATCAGTTCGATCCTCTGCTGGACGCAGGCGTAGGAGCGAAGCGGATCGGGTGGCGTGTTCTTGCAGTAGTCGACGAGCCGCTCGACGGTGGTGGTAGCCACGTGGCAGCGAGTATCGCTGGACGCGTAGTAGATGAACAGGCGGCCGTCGGGCTTGGCGACCCAGCCGTTGGAGAAGGTCACATTGGAGACATCGCCGACGCGTTCCATGCCGGAGGGGGCGAGCAGGTAGCCGCCGGGCTCATGGATGAGGCGGCTGGGGTCGTCGAGAGCGGTCATGAACGCGTAGAGGACGTAGCGCAGGCCGGCGGCGGTATTGCGTACACCGTGAGCCAGCTGCAACCAGCCGGCGGGTGTTTTCAGCGGTGCGGGGCCCAGGCCGTTCTTAACCTCGTTGATGGTGTGGTACTTGCGATCCTGGACGATCTTCTCCGGCCCGAGGCGGGCGTTCTCGACGCTGTCGGCCAAGGCCCAGCCGATGCCGCCGCCCGAGCCGGCATCGATGAAGCCGTCCTGGGGGCGAGTGTAGAAGGCGTACTTTCCGTCGACGAGCTCGGGGTGAAGGACGACGTTGCGTTGCTGGGGGGAGCGGGTTTTGAGGTCGGGCAGTCGTTCCCAGTCCTTGAGGTCCCTGGTTCGGGCGATGCCGCACTGGGCGGTGGCCGATGACAGGTCGCCGCGTAGAGCGTTCGGGTCCTTGCGTTCGGTGCAGAACAGGCCGTAGACCCATCCATCCTGGTGCTGGACGAGTCTCATGTCGTAGACGTTGATATCCGGCTCGTCGGTCTCGGGCAGGACGACGGGGTAGTCCCAGAAGCGGAAATGATCTACACCGTTGGGGCTTTCGGCGACGGCGAAGAAGCTCTTGCGATCGACGCCTTCGACGCGGGCCATGAGGCAGATCATGCCGTTGAAATCGATGGCCCCGGGATTGAACACGGCGTTGATGCCCTGTCGCTCCATGAGGTGCGGGTTGGTCTTCGGGTCGAGATCGTATCGCCAGAAGATCGGGGCATGCTCGGCGGTGAGGACCGGATGCCTGTACCGCTCGAAGACGCCGTTGCCTTCAGGGAGCATCTCGTTGGGCCGGTCGATGAGCTTTTGGTGAGCGGCCAGGAGTTTCCGCAGGCGTTGGCTGAATGACGTGGATGCCATGGCTTGTTCCTCTACGCTGGATACGTTCCGAGTCGTTCGAGCATTTCGAGACAGCATCGCCCGTTGTGGTATGGGCACTTCCAGATGGAGACCTTGGGCATGGACCGGTCGGGCACACCGGCTCGACTCACGCGCCAGAACCACTCGCCGTGGCGATGATCGACGATCTTGTCCTGGATGAACTGCCAGCACCGAGCCGCGGCCTCGCGGAAGGGCGGCTCGCCGGTCAGCTGCCAGGCGTTATAGAAACCAACCACCGCCTCCGACTGCGGCCACCACTCCTTGTTGGCGTCGATGATCTGGCCGTTGCGGCCCTCGTAGAGCAGTCCGCCGTCGTGGTCGAGCCCTTCGCTCAGGACTGCCCGAGCGAGGCGTACCGCGGTCACTCGGACGTCGGCCAGCAGCCGCTCGTCGCCGAGCGCCGTCGCCGCCTCGCACAGCAGCCAGCTGCCCTCGATGTCGTGACCGAAGGTGTAAGTATCGGAGAGCGGGCGCCAGTGGATGTCGAAGAAGTGCTGGAAGTGGGTTCGATCGGCATTGAGGATGTGGTCGGTGAACAGGTCGATCAACTCGCGCAGGCGGACGGCGAGGGTTGCATCCGGCCAGACGCGGTACAAGTTGGTGTAGCCTTCGAGGAGATGAAGGTGGTTGTTCATTGACTTGGCGGCGTTCATATCCTTGTGGCTGAGCCGCATGTCCGGGCACGGTGTCCAGTCCCGGTTGACGACTTCGAGGTAGCCGCGGTTGCGGGGGTCGTGGCTGCCGGCCTCGATGCGTCCGAAGCCGTCGATAGCCCGCTGCAGAGCCTGCGGCTCGCCGAAGGCGCGGTGGTACTCGCTGAGCGCGTAGAGGCAGAACGCCTGGCCGTAGATCTTCTTTTTGTCGTCGCGGACGCGGCCGTCCGGCTCGAGTTCCCAGGAATAGCCGCCATATATAGGGTCGAAGAAATGCTGTTCGAGGTAATCGCAGGCTCGGCGGGCGAGCCTGCGGTCTTGCGGCTGGCCCAGGCGGCGGGAGGCGGCTGCGAAGGTCCAGAGGATTCTGGCGTTGAGGATCAGGCCCTTGGTGGCGGCTTGCCTGACCTGCAGGTCGTTGGACATTTCGGCGATGAAGCCGCCGTGCCGCTCATCCACGGTGTGGAGCCGCCAGAACGGGAGGATGTTGCCCAGCAGTTCCCGGCGGATATCGGCGGCGAGGGCCTCTTCAGTCAGCGCGGCCATGCTCGATCTCGACTCTGCCGATCTGGGCCTCGGTCCGGAAGGTCACTTTCACATAGCGGCTGTCGGCACCGCAGCCCTTGGCCGAATAGAGGGCGGACTGCATGAAACCGTAGAGCGAGCCGCCGTAGGTGGTGGTGCGGGTCACGGCCAGCTCGGCGGGCTCGAAGTTGGCACCGTCCTTGGAGAACGCGACGGTCACGTTCTGCTGATCGGCGAGGGTGTACACGAACAGTCGCACCATCCGGATGCCGTCGGCGGCACGGTAGACGACCCCGCTGTCGCGCTCGCCGGCCAAACGGTGGCAATCCTCCTTGAACTTGCGGGCCTCGTTCTCGCGGAACTGGACCTTACCCTGCTTGAGGTAGATGCGGGAATCGTTGCGGAACTCATCGACGAGGGTCCGGTGGTCGATTCTGACCGGCCCGACGGTGTTCGAGGGTTCGGACATCCCGGAGTGGTTGCGGGCCAAGACGCGGTAATGGTAGGACTCACCGGGCCTGGCCGAGTCGTCCACATACAGGGGGCGGTACTGGACGTCGGCCTCGGACACGTCGGTGGCGATGGTCTTCCAGGGACCGAGGAGGGCAGGGGCCCGCTGGATGTCGTAGGAGGCGGCCCCGACGGAGCCCTGCCAGCTGATCATTCCGCCGTTGTCGACGGTCAGCAGAGTTGGGGTCTTAGGGGCGGGCAGAGGGGGCGGGGTGAGGCCCCGGATCTCGAAGGCCTTGGCCCGCAGCAGGCTCATCAGCCCGCGTTCGTCGTAGCGTTCGCCGCTCGCGAAGCCCGGCCAGTGATAGGCTTTAAAGAAGTCGCCGCCCAGTGGCTCGTGATGCCAGTAGAAACCTCCATCGCGGCTCCGGCAGCGGAGGCTCCACAGCAAGGCGCCGGTGATCTTACGTTCGATGACCGTATCGATGATGGAGCGTAGGGCCTCGGTGCTGAGAAAGCCGAATTCGCCGACGTGGTAGGGCTTATGTCCGCGGGCCAGATCGCTGTTGGCCGCAATGCGTTGGACGACCTGGCGCGGGTCGGGCTCGTAGTGGTGAGTCTGCACGAAGTCGACGTTGGGGTCTTTCAGTGAGTTCTGGGGCAGGGTGCCATAGCCCGCCCCGTCGATGACCAGGTGGTTCGGGTCGACGCTCTTGATGTGGGCGGCCGCGATGCGGGTCCAGTTCTCCGGGGCCTTGAGCTCATTGCCCGTTTCCCAGGCCAGGATCGCCTTGTCGTCGCGATAGCGGATCCCGGTGATGGTGTTCCTGCGGTTGACCACGGTGGTGACGATGGCCTTGTAGTCCTCGATGAGCTGCGGATCGGTGAAGAAGTCATCGCCCTTCTTGCCACGGAAGCCGGCCAGTTCGCCGGTGCCGCCCCACCAGACCCACTGATCGATGAACGGGATGATGACGCGAACACGATGGCGGCTGGCGGCGGCCAGCACCTGGTCGAGTATGACGAAGGCTTCCTCATTGAACTGGCCGGGGCCGAGGATGTATCGCGGGATATCCGCGGGGTCGTCGGGCTTCTTCACCGAAAGGGCGTACATGCGCACGACCTGGCCGCCCAGCTGGGCGATCGAGCCCAAGGCGTCCTCGATTTCGAACGCATCGGGCAGGCGGAAAGGCATGGCCCGGTCAAAGCGCATGTCATCCTCGACGTAGTGGAGGTTGGGGATATTGAAGGAGACGAACCGGAACTCGCGGTCGCCGTCCAGGAGCCGATCGCCGTCGCGGCGAACGAAATGCTCAAACGGCTCGCTGCCTCCGGGTGGAGCCATTGAACACCCTCCGGCCCCCAAAAACACGGCCAGACCCATCCAGCCCAGCAATCCTCGTTTCATCCGACCGTCTCCCACCTGTGACCCGGGTCTCGCCCTGATACCCGACGTTTGCCCGGCTGCGTCGGGTCCGCCAGGAGCATGGAACGGTCGGACCGATGCAGAGGAGGGCTATCGCCGACCCCAGTGACCGGCATGCCCGCCCTGGTCGGGTGGGCTTGTTATAAAGCTGGTCCTGAAGAGGGTCAATCGACGACCCGGCGGGTGGTTCTAGGCCCCTTCCCCGACTCGCCCTGGGCCGCGGCGGACTTCTCGCGGGCCGGCCCGAGGTCGTTGGCTGCCCCGTGGGCGGGCTTCCGAACGCATCGCGGTCAGGGGGGCCGGGCCTGGCCGCGTCCCTCGACGGGCCCGGTTCGGACTTGTGGCTCTCTTGAATGCCGGGAGGGTGGCTTGCCTCGCCGCGGCCATCTGCTACACTACGCCATTCCCATGACCGGGCCGGCCGGCGTCCGCGGGGCCCGCTAGGATGCTTACTCCATAGAAGGAAAGGAGTTACGTGCAATGCCAGTAACGATTTACTACGATCGAGATGCGGACCTGGGCGTGCTCAAGGGCAAGAAGATCGCGATCCTGGGTTACGGAAGCCAGGGTCACGCTCATGCTCAGAATCTCCGCGATTCAGGAATGAACGTCACCGTGGCCGAACTGCCGGGCACGGACAACTACCGACTCGCGGTCGAGCACAAGTTCGCGCCGATTAGCGCGGCGGAGGCCACCAAGTCCTGCGATCTGCTGATCATGACCCTCCCGGACGAACTGCAGGCTCGGATCTTCAAGAGCGAGATTGCCGAGAACCTCAAGCCGGGCAAGGCGATTGGCTTCACCCACGGGTTCAACATTCACTACGGTCAGATCGTCCCGCCGAACGGTGTGGATGTCATCATGATTGCCCCGAAAGGCCCGGGCCACCTGCTCCGCAGCGAGTTTGTGAAGGGTGGCGGCGTGCCCTGCCTAGTGGCGGTCGAGAAGAACGCGACCGGCAAGGCCCTGCAGACCGCGCTCGCCTGGGGTTCGGGCATTGGCGGCGGTCGTGCGGGCATTCTGGAGACGACGTTCAAGGATGAGACCGAGAGCGACCTGTTCGGGGAGCAGGTGGTGTTGTGCGGCGGGGTGACGGCCCTGGTCAAGACTGCGTTCGAGACGTTGCTGGAGGCTGGCTACCCGGAAGAGATCTGCTACTTCGAGGTCATGCACGAGCTGAAGCTGATCGTCGACCTTTTCTACCAGGGCGGCATCAACTACATGCGTTACAGCGTAAGCAACACTGCCGAATACGGCGATCTGACCCGTGGCCCGCGGATCATCACCGAGGAGACGCGGCAGGAGATGCGCAAGATCCTGAAGGAGATCCAGACCGGCGAGTTTGCCCGCGAGTGGCTGCTCGAGAATCAGGTTGGCCGACCGACGTTCAACGCCCTGTACAAGAAGGACTACAACCACCCGGTCGAAGTGGTGGGCCGCCGTCTGCGTAAGATGATGAAGTGGATCGAAGTCAAGGAAGTCTGATTTCCGACGGTGATCTGGAAGAGTTGTTGACGAGGTCAGGGGCCACGGGCTGTTTCGCCGGTGGCCTCTGTTCTTTGGTGGGCAGGGAAAGGACTCAGTACCGCCACACGAACACGGGTGGCGGGCCTGCCGCGGGCCGATCGGACGCTTGCCTGAGGGGCAGGGTCTGCCCGCCGGGGAGGATGTGCTGAGCAAGGACATGGGTGACGAACGACTCGCTGGTCGCGTCGGTGTGGGCTCCGGTCCACCCGTAGCTCTCGTACCTGGGTGACCAGCCGATGTTGAGGATTTTGCCGGCCGTCCCGCCGGGCGGGTGGAGGCCGACCAGGCCGGCCGACGGGGAGTCCATTCGGCCGTCGATGGTGCCCAAGGCCCGGACCGGCCCGTCCAGGACGCCGTCCTGCGAGGAGTAGTAGACGTAGACTCCGCCGGCGACGTGCTTGAGTGCTTCGCGCATGTCGTAGCCGGACGAGAGGCTCGACCCGAGCAGGATGATATTATGGACCTGGGCTGGCGGCTGGAGGGCCTCACAGGCCCAGACGCATACACCCGTTCCCGCGGACAGGGCGATAATGTTGACTTCCGCGTGGGGGTACTTTTGGAGGTAGGTGTTGATCTGCTTGCCCAGTTCGACGCCCTTGGCCCGGGCGGCTCCCCGGCCGATGGTCTGATCCAGAGCCGGGTTCAGGAACGGCGACCAGGTATAGTTGATGATGTTGCCCTTGTAGTTAGCCCGGCGCAGGCCGCTGCGCACCTCGGCCACACCGAAGCCCCAGTTGCCGGCGCCGTCGATGTAATAGGTCCGACCATGCTGGTCTTCTCGGCTGAAGTGGGGATCGCCTTCCGAGCACCCCAGCGTGGGGAGGACGGCGGCCAACGATAGCGTCGCGAGGCCGCCTGGCGCCGATAAACGCTTGGATATCCTCATGGTTTCCCTGTTCAAGGCCACGTGTCTCCTTCTAGTGTAGGACATCGGTTGGAGGCGTCAAGCACTTTGGTGGGGCGGGCGATCGCGGCGTGGTCGCGATCCAAAGGGCGTGGGGCGGTTTGACCCTGGGCGGATGGTCTCGTAAGATCGATGGCGGGTGGAGGATGGGTCGCCTGCCACCAGGATGGTGACGAGTTGCGCGTCAAGATCTGTGGGATAACGAACAGCGCCGACGCGCGGGTTGCGGCCGAGGCCGGGGCTGACGCCATCGGTCTGAATTTCGTAGGCGGCCCGCGGCAGATTGCGGTGGGGGTGGCCGCCGCGATTCTGGAATCGCTGCCGCCCCTGGTGACTCCTGTGGTCCTGGTTCGCCTGCAGGACGGTCGGCTGTCCGACGAGCTGGTGGGACTGCTGGGCCGCCACCGGGTTTCGCACCTGCAGATCTACGGCCCGGTGACGGCGGGAGCGTTGGACGCCCTGGCCGGTGACGGTTTCTGTCCCATGCCGGTGATCGCGGTCCGTGGGGCGGACTTCGCCCGGGGAGCGGTTCTCTGGCGGGACTGCCGGGCCGGCCGGCCCCGGGCCGTGGTGCTCGACACCCATGACCCCTTAAAGGAAGGTGGAACCGGTAAAGTCTTCCATTGGGAGCTGATTCCGGCCGCAGTGGCGTCCGGAGCGATCCGGGGCTGGCCGCCGATCATTCTGGCCGGCGGGTTGAGACCCGGGAATGTTGCCGAGGCGGTGCACGTGGTCCGCCCCTTCGCGGTGGATGTCTCGTCCGGCGTGGAAGTGGAGGGCTCTCCAGGGCGGAAGGACGCCACCAAGGTTCGGGAGTTTGTCCTCAATGCCCGAGCCGCGGCGGGCCGTTTGTCCGTGTGAGGGTGGTTGAGGTTGGCGCGCGTTCCCCCATCGTTCATCCTGTGGTTCCCGGCGGTGCCGGTCTTGCTGACCTGCGGGTGCTTAAGCCCTGAGCGAGCGTCGTACGCCGCGCCGGCCTCCCAGCCGGCGACGCCGCCGGGCGCTGAACTGGCCGAGTACCTGTCGGCGATCCGTGCCGGCGAGTGGGTCTACGAGCGTCGGGAGTTGCCTGCCCACGCGGATCAGCGACCCTCCGATTATGTCCGACACATCGGCCCCGGGCAGCTCTTCGAGATTGCCCGGGAGTTCTCCGACCTGGTGTGCAGGTACCGAGGGCCGATGACCACGACCCAGGCGGCGGTGGCCGGGCTGCCCACCACGAGGCCAAGCGACCAGGAGATGGAGGACCCGCTGCTCCGGCAGCTCAAGGACTGGACGGCCATTCGTATCGAGCTCGGCGAGCCGATGGACCCCATTCCGCCGGAGCTGATTGCCACCGGCCGCTGCACGGAGTCCACCTCGGTGGGCTATGGGAGACGCACGGGTCCGCTGCTGGGGGCGGGCACGCTGACGCGGCACGTGGAGGTTGAGGATCGGGAGCCGGTGGAGTGTCCCGCCGGCCGGTTCGAGGAATGCCTTCGCGTTCGCGTGGATCTGGAGATTCGCTTCCCGCTCACCCCGGTGATCGACTGGACGACCTACGTGTGGTTGGCTCCGAGGATCGGTGAGGTTCGGCGTGTTCAGAGCTTCTCCGGCTGGTTCCTGATTTTCTGGTTCGGCAGCACCCACGAGTACCTGCTCAAGAGCTACCGGCTGCCGTCGGACGTGTTCCCACCGACGGCCACGACCCGCTGGTCGAAGGTCCTGGTCTTCCTGGATCGTACCTTTCCGCATCCGCGGGTGGCGTACATGGCCGTCGATCTGGCGAAGTCGCAATCCGCGTCACCGCCCTCCGCCGCCCCCTGGGCGGGCCCGTGACGAGTCGGGCTTACGGGCTTATGATTTGTCCGACCATGGCCGGCGGCGTCGCTCTTTTCGGTGGCAGTTTCAACCCGATTCACCACGGGCACTTGATCATCGCACGGGCGGTGGCTGAGAGGCTGGATCTCGTCCGGCTGGTTCTCATCCCGTCGGCCAATCCGCCACACAAGGTCGGCCAGGACCTGGCCGACGCCGCCGATCGCCTGGCGATGGTCCGGCTGGCCATCGCGGACGAACCGTTCTTCGAGGTGAGCGACACCGAGATTCGCCGTCGGGGAACCAGTTACACCATTCTCACCCTTGAGGAGTACCGTTCTCGGCTGGCCCCGGGAGAGGATCTCTACTGGATCATCGGCGGCGACACGATTTCGGAGCTGCACACCTGGTATCGAGCCCGCGAGCTGGTGGACCTGTGCCGGATCGTGACCGCCGTCCGACCGGGATTCGAGACACCCGACCTGTCCGTGTTGCAGCCGACGCTTTCGGCCGCGCAGGTTGAGCGTCTTCGACGGGGGATTCTCGAGACGCCGCGGGTGGACATCTCCGCCACCGACGTCCGTCGGCGTGTAGCGGAGGGCTTGTCGATTCGTTTCCTGGTGCCGGAGGCGGTGCGGGAGTACATCGAGCGGAAGGAGCTGTACCGATAGGAGTTTGCCGAGTTTGGGGCCCGGCACGGACACGGCTTGGCGGCGGCCACACGGGCCGGATTCATGAGCCTCGGCGCCCCGCGTTCTGCCCGATGTCCGATTGCGGCCAATCGCTTACGGTGTCGCGCCCCACACTTCGGGTGACTGGAACCCGGGAGGGCGTGGCGCGTTCCGGGGAGGGACGGCCTGGGCGGCCAGTCGCGCATAGCGGGCGCGAAGCTCGTCGACCTTCGCGGGATGCTGGGCGGCCAGATCGCGTTTCTCCTGAGGATCCTCCGCGAGATTGAACAGTTCGGCCGGCTCGCGTCCCGGCCTGGCCGGTGTGCCCAGGGGCCGGCTCGTCGTCTTCTGATCTTCATCCATGGCCGTCTGGCCGCGGATGACGAGTTTCCACGGTCCGACCAGGATGGCCCCCCCGGAGGGTGAGGCGTTGAGGAGGATTTCGTCGTGGGGCGACGGTTTCCCCTCGGCGATCGTCGGCCATGCGTCCTGCCCGTCGACCGGGAGTCTCTGCGTGGGGGGCACCCCCGCGAGTTTGAGGAGCGTAGCGTACCAGTCGACCATGTGCAGCGGTTCGCGGACGATCGTTCCCGGCCGGATGCGGCCTTGCCAGGCGGCCAGAGCTGCGGCCCGAACGCCGCCCTCGTAGAGCGTCGCTTTGCCAGCTCGGTAGAGGCCATTGCTGGTGACGCGTCCGGGAGCAGGCCCGCCGTTGTCGCTGGAGAAGAGGATCAGGGTGTTGCGGCGCATATCCTTCTCGTCGAGCGCGGCCACCACGCGGCCGATAGCCTCGTCCATCGCGGCGACCATGCCGGCATAGGTTCGGCGAGGCTCCTCGAGATGGGCATAGGGTTCGAGATACTGGGGCGGAACCTGGTGCGGTGCGTGGACCGCGTTGAAGGGCAGATACAGAAACAACGGCTTGGCCACCTTGTGCTGGCGGATCAGACGGACCGCCTCGTCCGCGAGGAGAGACGTACTGTAGCCCTTGTCGTAGCATGCCCGGTCATCACGATGCCAGTCGTGACCGCCATCTCGTTGATGGGTGAAGTAGTCGATTGCGCCGTTGTAGTGGCCGTACTGGTGGTCGAATCCCCGGCGGGTAGGCAGGAAGTCGGGCCGGAAATGCCCGAGATGCCACTTTCCGCAAATGGCCGTCTCGTAGCCCGCCTCCTTCAGGGCCTGGGCGAGGGTCCGCTCCTCCAGGGGCAGGCCGTACTGGGCCCAAGGGCGAACCACACCCACCTGGAGCCCGTATCTCATCGGGTAGCGCCCGGTCATGAGGGCCGCGCGGGTAGGCGAGCAGAGCGGCTGAACGTAGAACTGTTCCAGCCGGGCGCCGGAGACAGCCAGACTGTCCAGATGCGGCGTCTTGATGGTGCTCCCGTGGAATCCCACGTCGGCATGGCCCAGATCGTCCGCCAGGATGATGACGATGTTGGGTCGAGCGGACTCGGCCGAGGCCGGCGTGCACATGGCCAAGGCGGCCCATACGAGCGCGGTTTCACGTATCCAGGAGCATTTCATATTGGATCCCTTCTTGCGGGTAATGGATCCCGGCCATTGGCGACAGCAGCGAAGCAGGGCCTCAGGCCGACTGTCGGCCGAGGGATCACGGCATCGGATCATCCCCGGCCTGATTTCCTACGGTCAGGCGGCCCGCGTCCTTCGATGAACGAGGTCTCACCACCGGGTCAGGCCAGATGTCTCAGTTGAACGCTGGGCCGGAGCGTTTCCACGTCCTCGGCGGCAAAGACCGCGGGCAGGTCGTTCATCGCCGAGGCCGCGGCGACGGCCACTCCCTGGCGGAGGGCGGATTCGCGCGTCCCGTTGGTCGCGACCAGACCGCTCAAGAAACCCGCCAACAGGGCATCGCCGCAACCGACGGTACTACGGAACCGTTCGGGGGGAATGGTCACCCTGGCGTGCTGAGCGGCGTCCTCGGCGAAGCAGAAGGCGCCTCGTTCGCCGGCGGTGATCAGCACCAATGGAATCCGATCGGCCAGTTCGAGTCCCGTCCGAACGATCTCGTCGTCGGTAGCGATCTCGCGTCCGACCAACTCTGCCAGTTCGACGAGGTTGGGCTTGATCATCCACACCTTGTGTTCGAGGGCCTGCCGCAGGGGGGCCTGGGACGTATCGACCACCACCCGGGCTCCCCGCGTGACGCAGGATTCGATCATGTCGCCGAACCGTTCGGGCGGCAATCCCGGAGCCAGGGACCCGGTGAACACCACGATGACGTCGTCGTCGGCCGTCCAGCGCAGATCATCGGTCAATCGGTCGATTTCCTCGGCCGTCACCGTGGGTCCGATCTCGCGGATGTGTGTTTCGCAGGGCCCCTGCGGATCGATCACGGTGATGTTCTCGCGGGTCGTGCCGGCCATGGGCGAGAACTGAGGGGTGAATCCGGCGGCACGGGCGGCGGCGTTGAACGCCTCGATTGATTCGCGGCCCACCCAGCCAAGGGCGACGCTGGGCATACCCAGGGCGGCCATGGCCCGGGAGACGTTGATTGCCTTGCCGGCGGGGGTGCGTGAATGGAGGCGGCCGACCAGGTGCTGACCCACGGCGAAGCCCGGAACGCGTATGACCCGATCGATGGTCGGGTTCAGCGTCACGGTCGCCAGTCGCAGGCCGATGGTCGGAGACAGCATCGCGGCTCACCTGACGCCGAGCAGCAGTTCCTGCGTAAGCTGGTCGAGGCGCTCGTGGTGCAGCCTGCGGCGGGCCAGCTGGTCGGCGTCGAAAGCGATCTTCTTCAACTGATCGTGCGGCGGCAGCGGCTCGCCCGCGCCGCTCCTGAGCTCCTTGAGGATGGCCTGGATCTCAGGATCCTTGTTGAACTTCTGGACCTTCTCCTTCAGGATCAGGTAGGTCCTCATGCAGCCGCTGACAAAATCCCAGACCTCCTCGCGATCGGATGAGCGGAAGGCGTGGGCGTCAAAGGATCGAGCGCCCTGCCAGCCGGTGTCCTCGACGAGTTTGACCACGAAGAAGCTCTCCTTGAGATCCTCGGAACCGAAACGCTGGTCCTGATCGTAGCGCAGAGGCTTCTGGGCGTTGAAATGGCAACCGAAGAGCTTACCGACCTCGATGGCCTGAGCGACGTCGTGGTAGGTATTGAGACCGGCCATGCGCGAGTGGGCGATTTCGACCACCAGGCCGCAGTTCTCGGGCTTGTTCAAGGTGGCGATCAGCCCGAGCGCGTGTCCCACGGTCGGCATGTAGATGTCGCCGCGCGGCTCGTTCGGTTTGGGTTCGATGGCCAGTCGGTAGCCGGTGTAGCCCTGTTTGTCGATATAGGATTGAAGGTAGTTGAGTCCCTCGCGGAGCCACTTGATGGCTTCGAGAGGCTCTTTCGCCGCGTCCACTTCCGCCCCGTCGCGGCCCCACCACAGGTCGCAGAGTTTGCTGCCCAGGGCAACGCCGACGTCGATGGAGTTCAGATACCGCTGCAGGGCGAGCTGGCGGACCTTGGGGTCGTGGCTGGTGAGGGCCCCATCCTTATAGACCGGATGAGCGAACACATTGGCCCCGCAGTTGACGCAGGCCATACCCTGATCCGCCATCCGCTTGTTGGCCTCCTTGATGAGCCGGTCGCGTTCGGCGGCGGTGGCGGTGGGCGGGATGAGATCCTCGGCGTGCATTTCGATGCCCCAGACTCCGCGTTTGCCCAGTTCGGTGATGACGTCCAGCGGATCGATCCGCTCTCGAGTTGCCTCGCCGAACGGGTCGCGGCCGGTGTTCATGATCGTCCACAGTCCGAACGCGAACTTGTCACTCTTCTGCGGCTGATAGGAAGCCATCGGATGCTCCTCTTATAGGACCCGGTGTAGGCGGCCGGCTCGGCCGCCCGCTCAACACCCCGGCATTGTACGCCCTAGAGGAGCCACGGCAACAGTCCGAGAAGGGCGGCCGTGTGGGCAGACCCGGGCGGATGGGGTGACAAACGGGTGATCCACCTCATGGCCCCGGGATTTCGCGACGATGAGAATCGTCGACGGGGGAATGATCAGCGGACTGCAACGGCACAGGTTATGGGGCGGTTGTCGCTGCCAAGCGGGATCCGCCTGAAACCGATGTCTTTCGCAGGGAGCCAGCGGTGAGTGAGCGCAAACGCATTCTGACCTTTGTCTCGATCATAGCCGCCGTCGCCGCCCTGGCGATCGGGGCGACGCTCGCCTTGCTGCACAACGCGTCGTTCGAGCGGCACCGTGTCCGGTTGTCCGAGGTGGCCTGCAACACCGCCCGGACAGCGGAGATCGCCGCTCGATATCATGAGGCGGTCAGACCGAATGCCAGTGGCGAGGATTCCGCAGCGATTGCCCTGAAGGAGCTTCGGGGCGGCGTTTCTCGTTCGCCCTGGCTGGGAGAGAGCGGCGAAATCCACCTGGCTCGCCAGAGCGACGGGGCCGTTTTTCCGCTTTGGCCGAGACTCTCTCCGGACACGATCACCCGGTCAGGTCCACCTGCGTTGGGCTTGTCCGAGCCGATGGGGCGGGCCTTGGAGGGCCGATCGGGGACGCTGGTCGGGCTGGATGGTCGAGGCGTGCGTGTGCTGGCGGCCCATGAACCGATTGCGGGCCTGGGCTGGAGCGTGATCGCCCAGATTGATCTGTCGGAGATCCGGGCGCCTTTCGTGAAAGCCGGTCTGTACCTGTTCGTCCTGGCCCTGGTCATGATCGCCATCTGCACCAGGCTCCTCGCGCTGTTCGCGGATTCGCTCGTCCGCAGGTTGCGGGCGAGCGAAGTGCGGACTCAGGCGATCGTGGAGATTGCCGACGACGGGATCGTGATCGCCGACTCGGGCGGGATCGTCCTCTCCTGGAACTCGGCCGCGGAACGGATCTTCGGCTATTCCGCCTCGGAGACGGTGGGGTGCAACCTGCTCGACCTGATCGTGCCCGAGCGGTATCGCGAGACCAAGCGTGCGGCCATGCGCCGCTTTGCCAAGGACGGACAAGGCCGAGCCCTCGGAACGACGCTGGAGCTCACCGCCCTGCACAAGAGCGGGGCGGAGTTTCCCATTGAATTGACCCTGTCCGCTTTCAGGGACGCGAGCGGCTTCATGGCCCTGGCCATGGTGCGGGACATCACCCAGCGGAAGCTGACCGAACTTCGCGAGCGGGAGCAGGCCGCGCAGCTGGAGGCCAAGAATCAGGAGCTCGAGGCCCAGAGGCAGCAGCTGCGCGCCCAACACGATGAACTGCTGGCGGTCAACGCCGCCCTGGTGCAGGCCAGGAACACGGCCGAGGCGGCCAGCCGGGCCAAGAGCGAGTTCCTCGCCAACATGAGCCACGAGATCCGGACCCCGATGACCGCGATCCTGGGCTTCGCCGAGAACCTCCTGCTCCCGGACCTGCCGCCCCAGGATGCTCGTTCCGCCGCCGAGACCATCCGCCGCAACGGCGAGCATCTGCTGACGATCATCAACGACATTCTGGATTTGTCCAAGATCGAGGCCGGCAAGCTGGAAATCGAGCGCATCGCCTGCTCGCCCCGCCAGATTCTCAGCGAGGTTGCCACGCTCTTCCGAGGTGCTGCCGAGGCGAAGCAGCTGAACCTGAAGATCGAATCGCTTGGCCCGATTCCCGACAGGATCCGCTGCGACCCCACCCGGTTGCGTCAGATTCTGCACAACATGGTCGGCAATGCCGTCAAGTTCACCGCCTCGGGCAGTGTCGGCGTGCTGGTCTCACAGGGTGAGACTGCCGCCGGGGCTCGCTTTCTGCAGTTCGATGTGATCGACACCGGCGTGGGCATGACCGAAGAGCAGAGCCGGCGGCTGTTTGAGCCCTTCACGCAAGCTGACAGTTCTACGACTCGGCAGTTTGGCGGCACCGGCCTGGGCCTGACCCTCACCAAGCACCTCGCGGAGCTGCTCGGTGGGACGGCTGAACTGGTCCGCTCGGCGCCTGGCCAGGGTTCGCATTTCCGGTTCACCGTGGCCGTGGTGACCGGCGACGAGGAGGCCGCCGCCGCGGGGACGATGACGTGGCCGGAGGGCTGCCTCACCGAGGCGTTACCCGCCGATTCACCGCGGCTCGAGGCCCGCGTGCTCCTGGCCGAGGACGGCCCCGACAACCAGCGACTCATCTCCTTCATGCTGCGCCGCATGGGCATCCAGGTGACCGTGGTGAACGACGGCCGCAAGGCGGTCAACGAGGTACTTGCGAGCGTGGAGATGGGGCAGCCGTACGACGGGGTGCTCATGGACGTCCAGATGCCGACCTGCGACGGTTACGAGGCGACGCGGCTGCTCCGAGCGGCCGGTTATGAGAAGCCGATCATCGCCTTGACCGCCCAGGCCATGGCCGGAGATCGGCAGAAGTGCATTGCCGCCGGATGTGACGACTACATCAGCAAGCCGATCCATCGGGTCCGCCTGTCCGAGGTGCTGCAGCACCTGCTCAACAATCAGGTCTCCAAGGCCGGGCGGCCGGAAGACCGCTGATCCGCGAGACCACCTGCCCGGCATCCCACATCGTTCTCTCCCGGGCCTGTTCCGACGATCGCCGGAGTACCCGTGTTCCGATCGGTGGCTATGGGCATGGCTGCCCGGCGGGATTACAATCTGCTACCCTGATGACCGAGGCCGACGGAGGAGCAGCGGCATGAACGGAAGAGAGCTTCTGCTGAAGGCGTTGGGCAACGAGCCCACCCCGCGCTCGGCCTGGGTGCCGTTCGTCGGCGTCCACGGAGCGAAGATGCTCGGCTTGTCCGCCGAGCAGTACCTTCGCTCCGGCGGGAGCATCGTGGCCGCCCTGCTCAAGGCCAAGGATCTCTACAGACCTGACGGTCTGCCCGTGGTCTTCGATCTCCAGCTCGAGGCCGAGATTCTCGGCTGCCAGATGCACTGGGGCGAGGAGACACCTCCATCGGTGAGTTCCCACCCGCTGAATGATCGGAGCGTCGCCGATCTGCCCTCTTTCGATGTCTCCAAGGGCCGGTTTCCGGTGGTGCTGGACGCCCTGCGCGAGGCCAAGCGGCGGATCGGTGGCGAGGTTGCGATCTACGGCCTGATCACGGGTCCGTTCACCATGGCTCTGCACCTCATGGGCACGAATGTCTTCCTGCAGATGTTCAACAGCCCTGAGGCGGTCCATGAAGTCCTCCGCTTCAGTATGCAGGTCGCCAAGACCTCCGCGGATGCCTACATCGAGAACGGAGCGGACGTTGTCGCGGTCGTCGATCCGATGACCAGCCAGATCTCGCCCGCCCACTTCCGCGAGTTCGTGGCCGCCTATGCCAATGACATCTTCGATCACATCCGCTCGCGCGGGGCCTTCTCTTCGCTTTTTGTCTGCGGCAATGCGACGCGCAACCTGGAGAACATGTGCCAGACCCGCTGCGACAACGTCTCGGTGGACGAGAACATCTCCCTGGAGTCGCTGCGCGACCTGGCCGGCAAGCACAACAAGTCCTTTGGCGGTAATCTGAAGCTGACCACCGTGTTGCTGCTGGGCAGCGAGGACGACGCCCGGCGCGACGCCCTTCGCTGCCTGGACATCGGCGGCACCAAGGGCTACGTGCTTGCGCCCGGTTGCGACCTGCCTTTCGCCACGCCGGAGGCCAACCTCCAGGCGGTGGCCTCGCTGGTCCACGACGAGTACCAGCGGGAGGTCGCCCGGGCCAAGGTCAAGAACATGGCCGAGATGACCTTCGAGGACGTGCTGCTGCCCAACTACGGCGAGGAGGACAAGGTCTTCGTCGACGTGGTCACGCTGGACTCGGCATCGTGCGCTCCCTGCCAGTACATGGTCGACGCGGTATTCAAGGCCACCAGACCGATGGGCGACAAGGTCGTCATCCGCGAGCACAAGATCACCACCCGCACCGGCCTGGGACACATGGCCAAGCTGGGCGTCGGCCAGATCCCGACCATCTGCATCGACGGTGAGGTCATGTTCCCCTCTATCATTCCCGACGTGAAGACCCTGACCGAGGCCATCGAGGAACGGATCAAGGCCAAGGGCAAGACATGATTCCCCTGGCGCTGATCACCGGTTTCCTGGGCAGCGGCAAGACCACCCTGCTGGGCCGTGTCATTGAGCGACACCGTGGCCGGCGGCTGGCTTACCTGGTCAACGAGTTCTCCTCGCTCGACGTGGACGGGCGGCTGCTGGCGGCCGAGGGCGAGTCGATTGTCTGCCTGCCGGGCGGATCGATCTTCTGCCGGTGCCTGGTGACCTCCTTCATCCGCCAACTCCGGGAAATCGCCGAACGACACGACCGGCCGGACCAGCCGCTTGAAGGCCTGATCGTCGAGGCCAGCGGCATTGCCGATCCCAGGGTCGTCGGCCGGATGCTGAAGGAAACCCGGCTCGATCATCTCTACCGGCTGACGTCGGTGATCAGCATCGTCGATCCGGGCAGCTTCCTGGTCCTCCGCGACACGCTGCCCAACATCGCCGCTCAGATCGAAGCCAGCCACCTGGCGATCGTCAACAAGGTCGATCTGTTCAGCGAGGCGCGCTTGGTCGAGGTCGAAGCCGCCGTCCGCGAGATTCATCCGGCGATCGAGATCATCCGATCCACCTTCTGCTCGATCGACCTGGATCCGTTCGCGTCGCGAGCGGCCCGTCCTATCCACGGCGAATACGCTCCCTGCGCCGACCCGCACTATGCGAAAGTGGTATGGAAGGCCGAACGGCCGGTCGACGTCGATCGCCTGCTGGCCCGCATCCGCGAGGCCGGGTCGGACATCTACCGGGCCAAGGGTTTTGTTTATACCGGAGACGAGACGCTGTATATTGACGTCTCCGCCGCGGAAACAACCGCCCGAACCGCGACGGAAGGTGCGAGCTGTACGGAACTCGCCCTGATCGTCAGGCCGGGTAGCGAGGAGAGCGTCCGCTTGCTGCTGAGCTGAGGATTACAGCGAGATCATTGCCGAGCAGCCTTCCTGTCCGGCCGACGGCTGATTGCTGAACGCGGAATGCTCACCCAACAACCAAGGATCCCTGAATGAAGCCAATCTACCGCAAGACACTTGTTGATCTGCTGACCGTACCTACGGCCCCGCTGTGCGAGGAGTACGTCGTCGGCTACATCCGCCGTTGGGCGGACCAGCGGCCGGGTATCGAGTTCAAGCAGGACGAATACGGCAACATCCGGCTGCGGGTCAAGCGCGGATCGAAGCCGGCCGCCGCTCCCATGCTGTTCTCCGCACACATGGACCATCCGGGCTTCGAGGCGGAGAAGATGATCGGCCCACGACAACTGAAGGCTGTCTGGCGCGGATGGGTGGCTCCTGAATACTTCAAAGGCACCGGTGTGCGGTTCTTCAGCGACGGCCGGTGGGTGCGCGGCACGATCAAGTCCACGAAGACCGGTGTGGTGCGCGGCCGATTGCGAGTCCTGTCCGCCCTGGCCGAAGTGAAAACCCCGGTGGAGCCGGGCTCGATCGGCATGTGGGATTTGCCCGATCCGGCTGTCCGCGGCAAGCGCATTTTCGCTCGCGGGTGTGACGATGTGGGTGGTGTGGCCGCGGTGCTTTGTGCCCTGGAAGAGCTCGCCCGTGGGCGCGGGCCGGTGGAGGCTTACGCCCTACTGACCCGGGCCGAGGAAGTCGGCTGGGCAGGCGCGATCGCGGCATGCAAGTCCGGCATCATCCCTCGCCGCACGCGGATCATCGCGGTCGAAACCAGTTCCGAAATCCCCGGTGTGCAAATGGGCAACGGGCCGATCCTGCGGGTGGGCGACTCCCTCGCGATCTTCCCGAACCCGCTCTGCGCCCATACCGCCCGGGTGGCCAAGGAACTGGCCAAGCGCCGGGGCAGCTTCAAATGGCAACGCAAGCTCATGGACGGCGGCAGCACGGAAAGCCTCGCTTACCTCGAGTACGGCCACGAATCGATCGGCATGTGTCTGGCCCTGGGCAACTACCACAACATGGACCGCATCCGCAAGCGGATCGGCGCCGAGCACATCGATCTGAGCGACTTCGAAGCCCTGGTCAAGTGGTTCGTCGCCCTGGCCAAAGACCGCCGCCCCAGCCTGGATCACGATCCGGCCGTCCGTCGGGTCATCGCCAAGCAGGACCGGACCTGGAGTGCCAAGTTGAAGAGAACCCGGGGGCGAATCGGCGGGCAATAACTGCGAGATCATCCTGATAGGTGTGGCACCGGCGTCTCGCCGGTGCTGGTTCCAGCGGGATGTCTGTCTCATCGAGTCTGTTGGGATAGGCCTTCACGCTGCAACTCGCGCGTAAGGACACGCCAGATGACGTTGTCGCCTCGGGGCGGTACCGGGCGTTCGCCTCGTTCGATCGCCTGCCAATACGAACACGGCAGCTTGCCCGACCCGAGTTCGTAGTCCAGGCCATCCCATTCGTCCTCGCGGAACGCGTAGAACGCCCAGTGCCAGCCGAACCCGTTGGCGATGCGGATCACGTCGGAGAGGTACTGCTCGACGCCGGCCACGCGCCGATCGCAGCCGAACTCGCTGAGCATGATCCGATTGGCGGGTACGCCGTTCCGCCGGGCCCAGGCATCGACCTGCGTGAGTTCACGCTGCACCACTTCGGGGCCGGGGTACGGGATCTTGCCGCCGTTGATCCTGAAGGTCGTGTAGTTCCAGGGCTCGTAGCAGTGCACCGCGTAGAGCGTGCGCGGATCGGCGACCGGATGCAGGAAATCGATATGGGCCGGGGCCGCGAAATCGCCGCCGTCGAGCATGATCGGGGTATCGGTATCGACCGCTCGCACGGCCGGGATCAGGCTCGCGTACAGTCTGTTGACATCCGCGGCGGTCCCCGCAATTCGCTTCTCGAACGCCTCACGGGCGGCGCGGTCCGACAGATCGACCTTGATCGCCCGGGCAGGGGCCGGCTCGTTGATCAGGTTGTACGCGACGATGGCCGGGTGGCCGCGCAGCGCCGAGGCGAGTTCCTTCCAGAATGCGGCCGCCTGACGATGGTACTTGAGGTCGGTCCAGAGCCGATCGTCAAAGCGTTCGCCATTCTGCTGCTGCCAACGCGCGCCGGGCAGCGAAAGCGGCACGACGATGATCTTGACGTCCTCGGCCGCCGCCCAATCCAGCACCTCGCGGAGTCTCTGCAGATCGGCCCGCGGAATCCCCTTGAAGTCGTCGGCGTTACCGAGCAGAAAGTCGCGGCCCGAACCTTTCCACTTGCTCCACGTGAGCCGCACGACGTGGATCTCGGCGGCCCGTGCGGCCGCGAAGTAGGCGCGGTCGCAGTCGAGATTGAAGCAGTTGGCTCCCTTCCGCTGATGATCCCAGTAGGGCAACTTGCCGGTTCCCGGCGCAAACTGGGTGACCTGAGCGGATGCACAGCCAAGCAACACCGGCCCCATGGCGAGAATGAGCAGTCTCAGGATGACCATTTCGCATCTCCAGCCCCGCCGACACGATCATGTGAGCATCAGGGTACATCAGGTTCGACCGCGTCCTGCCACCCGGCAGCAATCAGCGCATCGGCGAACTCCTTGATATGTTGGCGGACCCTGGTCACTCGCCGCGTATGCCCATCACGTCTTTCTTAAAGACCTTCGTGCCGAGGCTTTGGACGTACTGCGTCCAGTCGCTGGCCGGGTCGGGGTCGGCGGCGATCTTGGCCAGGAACATGTGCAGCTTGGCGTCGAGGTTGTCCAGGTAGTGGATGGCGATGGCCTCGGGCGTGGCCGGGAGCTTGGGGCTGCCGAAATCGTACTGGCCGTGGTGCGAGAGGATCAGGTGCTCGAGGACGTTCTTGACGTCGGCCGGGAACGGCTGGCCGGTCTCGGCTTCGACCTGCTTGACCTTCTCCTCGATCCAGATGACGGCCATGGTGATGTGCCCGACGAGCTGTCCTTCGTTGGTGTACTTGAAGTTGACGTCGTAGGTCAGCTCGCCGGTCTTGCCGATGTCGTGCAGGAACAGGCCGGCTAAGACCAGGTCGAGACTGACCTCCGGATAGCGGGGCACGACCAGGAGGGCCAGTTCGAGCAGGTTGCGAGTGTGCTCGAGCAGGCCGCCGATGTAGGCATGATGCATGGCCATGGCGGCCGGGGCCTTACGGAATGCCTCCATGAGCTTCTCGTCGGTCACGAAGGCCTTGATCAGGTTGAGCAGGTTGCGGTCCTTGATTTGGCGCAGGATCGCCTTGACCCGCTCGAACATGGCCGGGATGTCCTCCTTGGTCTGGGGGATGAAGTCGCTCAGGTCGATCCCCGCCGGATCGGTCGGCTGCATGGCGTCCACGATGAACTGCAGCGAGCCCTTGTAGTTTTCCACCCGGCCCTTGAATCGGACGAATCCGCCCTCGGGCATCTTCTCGTACATGGCCTCGGTGGCCTGCCAGACCCGCCCGAGCAACTGCCCGGTCCGGTCGGTCAGCACACAGTGGATATACAGCGAGCCGTTGTTGGTCGTCCGCAGGTCCTTGGCGGTGATCAGGAAGACCTGGTCCTCGACGATTTCGCCGGGGGTCATCTGGTCGATGAAGCGACGCGGTCTGGTGCTGACGGGTGCCTTACTCATGAGAGGTAGGATACCTCGGGGGTCGGCTTCTGGCAAAGACGACAAGGAGACCGCGTCATCCACCGATACACACAGATGCATTCTAGCGGCGAGGTACGACAGAGCCGGTAGTCTTCACAGGGCAATCGACTATTCAGTTGGCACAGTCCGGATCGGCTGGCCGATTGGCACCACTGTAACACCGCTGGAAGAAACCGAAATCCGATTGATCGACGTCTCCATCCCGGTCGAAGTCGGCCGCAGTTCTTCTGCCGCCTTCATAGGCGGGCGTGCAACCTGGCGGAGGGTGATCGGGATCATAAGGCACCATCGACCCCGACAAACAGGCCCTGAACAGGACGAGGTCGTCCTGATCCACGTCACCATCCGCGTCAAGATCCGCTGGACAACGCCCCGTGTCCGCAACGATGGTCCAAACGCCACCAGCCAGGACGAAGAGCCCCCCCGCAACCCACTCGGGCGGACGTCTGGTTGCCCGATCGTGCCGCCGAGGCTGAAGCTGCCGCCCACGCTCCAGGTCAACCCTCCACCGTCAATCGTACTCCACGGCATCTCAAACGCCCCCCCGGTTTGCGCGGCGACAGCCGAAACCGACGACAGAAGGCCGAACATCAGCGCAGGCCATCCTTCCTCCGCCATGACATTTCCAGGACGCGATCTCATCGCTGAAAACCTCCGCGTCTCGTGAGAGCTCGACTCCGCAATCCTACCATCGGAGTTACTCTCCAATCTCGTCCCATGCAGAGCCGGGACGAGGCTCACTCTGCTTGCCAAAGCGCCCCTGCCGCCCAGTTGTAGATGTCCGCCGCGCCGCGGCCGTAGCCGCCGCCGACCGTTGAATACTGACCGGCGGCCTCGTTGCTCGATCCACCGCCGACGCTTGACCAACTGGCCTTCGCGGCATTGGAACAGCCCCCATTAACACTGGCCGAGAACGCCACGGCGGTGTTGTACTGTCCGCCGCTGATGCTGGAGTAGTTGCCGCCGGCCAAGTTGGAATCGCCGCCACCGACCGCAGCACAAGTACCAGACGCGATGTTGGCCCGCCCCCCTCCGACACAAGCGTGCTGGCCGGTGGCCTGATTGCCGAAGCCTCCCAGGACTGCGGAGGCCCAACCAGTGGCTGTGTTGTTCGTGCCGCCGAGCACGCTCGCGAACGGGTTGGCGATCTCGTTCCAGTACCCTGCACAGAGGCCGCTGTAGGAGGAGTAGTTGAGCATGCTCCCCACCACGATGTTGTGCGAGCCCGTGCGTGTATCGACCCCTTCGCCGCGTGTTTCGTTGTAGCCGACGATCAGATTCCCCAAACCGTTGGCGTACAAGGTTGAACCGGCACCATTGACGATATGAACGTTTACGCCGCTGAAAGTGATGTCGTTTCCTTGCCTCGTGACGCCGTCGAACAGACCGCCGGCAGACCAATCGTTCTGACCAGAGCTGGTCTGATTCGCGCCACCGCTGACACTGGAGGCCGCACCCGAGGCGGTGTTTTCCTTGCCGCCCGCCACAGCGGACGCCTCGGCACTGGCGGTATTCAGACAGCCGCCGCTAACCGCGGAACAAGCTCCTCCAGCGGTGTTGTTCTTCCCCCCACTGACCGCGGCACACGCGGCCAGACACCGATTGTGCATTCCTGCCATGATGGTCGAAGCCATGCCTACCAGATGATCGACCCGTTGCAGATCCCCTGTTAGATTCTTATCGCCACCAAGAACTACTGAATAGTGCGCAAATGCCTCGTTGCCGCTATCAGTCTCGCCCCCCCCGCCGCCCACCACTGTAGCACAATCACCCTTCGCCTTGTTCTTTCGCCCTCCAACCACGCTTGCGCCAGTCTGGCTCGCCTCGTTCTCAACCCCTGCGATGACGGCAGCGGCTTCACCAACTGCCTTGTTCATCATGCCACCGGTCACGCTGGCCTTGAATCCCGCCGCCAGATTTGCCATGCCTCCACCCACCTTGGAGGCTACACCAGTTGCCGCGTTCTTCTCTCCACCGGCAACACAAGCCACCTCGCCGGACGCCTCGTTCTCCCGGCCCGCGGCAACCTGAGAAGCCGATCCGCTTGCCTTGTTCTTCCTGCCGCCGCTGACGCAAGCGGCGATTCCGATCGCCTCGTTCTCTTCGCCAGCGATGACTTGCGACACGCTTGCGGAAGCCTTGTTTTTCTGCCCTCCACTCACGGCTGCCGCCTCAGCGGCTGCCTCGTTCTGCATTCCGCCGGTAACGCTCGCATAGGGCGCGGAGACCGTGTTGGAGCGTCCTGCGACCAGTCCTCCGCAGGAGGAATAGCTTTGTTCCTTACCCACAACGATGTTGTGCGACCCGCTGCGGTCGTCGTCCTGCCCACGAAGCTCGTTGTACCCGACGATCAGATTCCCGAGTCCATTGGTCCCGTCCGTCGTCCCGGTACCGTTCACCACATGAACATTCACGCCGCTGAAGGTGATCTCGCTGCCGTTGCGCGTTACGTCAGCAAGGAGTCCTTCGAGCCTCTGAACGGTAACCTCCAACTGGGCAATGCGAGCTTCCAGGTTCGCGACTCGCTGCGTAAGATCGCCGGCGCTGGCCGACGTCTGCACTGAACCGTCAGGGAACTTGAAACCACCCGAGGTGGACTGAACAATGCCGTTGACCGTCAATGGAGACGTCGGATTTGACGTCCCGATGCCGACGTTACCTTTGATGTACGAAGGCCCCGAACCCTGAGAGTAGATGGAGTAGGCCGGTTCCTCGACAACCAGCTCGATACCGTAGTCATCCTGCTCTGCGTGACTGAGCCCGACCGTGATTCCTCTCACGTGCCTGTCGCCATCGTCATCGATGGAGGTATTCTGCCCAAACACGTATCCCACAGAAGGGGTATCTGTTGCGGTTTGGATGAACGTGCTGAACCCGCCACCCGTGTTGGTCATGGCTTTCGTCTTGACACCCGCCACCACCCCGTATGGACGTACGGACTGCGTGCCCGCCGTCGCCTCTCCATAGACACCACGGTTCTGTCCTTTGACGTGGAGGGAGTACTCCCCGGGATCCGTCGTCCCGATGCCCACCTTGCCGGCGGCCTGATAGACTGCGGAGTCACTCAACGTGGATGCATCCGCGAATTCGGGAAGATACCCGGCCGTGCCGCTGCCGCGGACCCCCCCGACAACAGTACCCGCACTCGTGGCATGCAGGGCATAGGGTGTAGGAGTAATCACCTGCCGGGGCAGCAGGGTCGTGAATGCCTCCTGGCTACCGCCCGGGCGAACCGCGATTTCCACCCATCGCGCGCTTCCGTCGAAGACTCCGGCACCGAAATCCACCAGAACCGTGAAGAGTCCGTTGGACACCATCACCCCCTCGATCGTCGGCGTAGAGCCGATTTGGCCGCCCTCAGTGGCCGCGTTCCATAGACCAAACTGAAAGTCGGCCGTGCCGTTCATCGGTGCGCCGGCCTGCTTCAGCTGTCCCTGATATGTGAATGCCGTGCCCATGCCCGTCTGGGCTTCGAGACCATTTAAGCAGACCCCAAAGAAAGCGACAACCGCACACATGGCACCTTGATTTCGAGCCTGCATGATTTGTTCTCCTTACTCAGCGACACGCTGCCACACTGCGAGATCGGGAGGCTGGCTGGCTCTCGTCCCCCGGATGATCTGGGTTGAGCGTGGGGTGCACGGAGTGTGTCGTCTTCTGCAAACACGATCCTCCTATGCCGCGCGCTATTCTATCTCGGCGACAGATGGCTACCCAGTTCGTAGCAGCTCACGGAATCAGCTATCGTCTGTACGTCGTTATCCGGCAATCACTTGCTAAGCCGCAGGAACCGCCGACGTCCCAGCATGTGCCTCCGGTATCACGGCCAGGCCTGCCACCAGGATAATCTAGAGAACTTGGCTTCGTGTGCCAACCAGGGCCCGGCTGATCGCTGCCCAGAATTCCAGATTCAGCTTCGCAGTAGTCCCGTTTCTGCCACCGACAAGTCGACCAGGACTCGTATGGACCCAGGTCGGGCCAGCCTCTCCCGCAGGATCCAGCTCTTGACGTTCTTGCGAACCGGAGCCAGTACGCGGTAAAACGCTCCTTGAGCTGAATTAGTGAGGTGACCATGCGCTGGACACGCTTCCTCATTCCGACCGCGAAGGAGACGCCGGCCGAGGCGGTGGCCGTATCGCATCAGTTGGCTCTGCGGGCCGGGCTGATTCGATCGGCCGCACCAGGGGCGTTCACGTATCTGCCGCTCGGCTGGCGGGTGCTCCGTAAGATCGAAGCCATCGCGCGTGAGGGACTCACCTCCGCGGGAGCGATTGAGCTGCACCCCGCTCTGCTGCAGGCATCCCGGCCATGGGAACAGAGCGGTCGAGCGGCCGCATTCGGCGAAGTTCTCATGCGCGTCAGAGGCAGCGGCTGGCAGGATGAAGTTGTGCTTGGGGCCGCGTACGACGAAGCCGTCATCGAGATTGCCAAAACCCACCTCAACAGCTACAAGCAGTTGCCCTGTACCTTGTTTCGCGTGGGCACCCGCCTGCGAAACGAGAGCCGCACCGGCGGCGGCCTGCTGCACACCCGCGAGTTCCATACGCTGGATGCGTACTCGTTCGACGCCGACCCGGCCGGCCTCGAAGCGACCCACGCGGCGATGCTGGAGCACATCGGCCGCATCCTCCGGCGTTGCGACATCCGCCACGTGGTGGCCGATGGCGAACCGGGCGCTGATGGCCGTCCGATCTCGCATCGCTTCATGGTGCTTGCGGAGACGGGTGACGATCTGATTGCGGTGAGCGAGGACGGAACCTACGCGGCGGACTTGGCTTGTGCTCGGCGAGCGTTCTCCCCCCTCCCGACTGAAACAACGGAAGGCGCTTCGAGCCCGCTGACCGAGGTTCCCACGCCCGGGTGCTCCAGCATTGACGATGTGGCCGCTTTCCTGGAGGTTCCATCTTCGAAGCTGGTCAAGACGCTGGTATACACCCTTCCCGACGTCCAGACCGGCGAGCGGAAGCGTTATGTTGTCGCCTGCATTCGCGGCGACCATGAAGCCAGCGAGGCCAAGCTACGATCATCACTGGGCGTCGGCGACCTGACCATGGCCGACGCCGAGAAAGCCCGCCGGGACGGTTTCGAGATCGGCTTCGTCGGACCGCACATCGCGAACCGCGTGGAGTGCATCCTGGCCATTGATCCCGACGCCAGGGCGGTGATCGGCGGCGTGGCCGGGGCGAACCGCTTCGACCACCACGTCACCGGCTTCTGCTGGCCGCGCGATGTCGCCCCCGAACGGCTGGCCGAGGCGATCGTGGCGGACATCCGCGCGATCGTGCCGGGCGACGCCGCTCCCAACGGCTCGCCGCTGATCATCCGTCGAGGAATCGAGGTTGCCCGCGCGGTCAAGCTCGGTACGCGCCTCTCACAGCCGCTGGACGCGACGTTTCTCGACGCCGCCGGCAAGGCTCGCCCCCTGGTCTGCGGCCGGTACAGCCTGGGCCTGGACCGCCTGCTTGCGAGCACCCTTGAGTCTCACTACGATCAGGACGGCATTCGCTTCCCGGTCGGCGTCGCCCCGTTCGATGTGCTCATCGTGGCCCTGGACGTCCGCGACGAGCACGTGCTGACGACCGCCAGGCGGCTGCACGACGCACTGTCTGGGCGAGGCATCGATGTGCTGCTCGACGATCGCGACGCCCGCCCGGGTTTCAAGTTCAAAGACGCCGACCTGGTCGGCATCCCCGTGCGGTTGACCGTGGCGGCGAAGGCCCTGGCCGAGGGCAAGGTGGAATTGAAGATGCGCGGCGGCCAACTCGAGAAGCTCGACCTCGATGCGGCCGTCCGGGAAGTCGAGAACCGGCTCGGTCTGAGCCAGGGCTGTGGCCGGTGAATCTTCAACGTGGCACCGGCGTTCCGCCTGTGCGTATCGAATGCAGAGGTCCCCGCAAGACAGGAGGTGCTCCCATGCGTAACCGGCAGAAATGGCTGTTGATCGTCACCGGCGTCGGCCTATCCGCTCCCTGGGCGGTAGCTGCCGAACGAAGCCCGAACGGCGTCAACCTGGCCGGCATGGATGGCTGGGACATCGTGTTGGCCGAGGATGCCATTCCCAGCGAGCAGTATGCAGCCGAGGAGCTTCAGACCTTCATGGCCCAATGCGGCCGCAAGCTCGCGATCGTCAAGGACGCCAGCCGACCAGACGCGCACATTTTTGTGGGGGCGGGCAAGGCGATGCAGGCCGCCAAGGTGGGGTTTAGCGTGGAGGGTTACGGCCCCGAGGATCTTCGCATTGTCATCCGCGACAACAGCATCGCCATCGCCGGCGGACGGCCGCGCGGCACGCTTTACGGCGTGTACGTCTTCCTGGAGGACTACGTGGGCGTACGTTTCCTGACCGCCGACCACACGTACACCCCGCCGATTGGCGAGTGGCGGGTGGTCGGTCCGGTGGACCGTTCCTATCACCCCGAGCTGCGTTTTCGCTGGAGTTACTATGGCGAGACCAACAGCAACCCGGTTTTCGCCGCCCGGCGTCGCTGCAATACCACCACGGAGGATGTGAAACTCGGCGGCAAGACCGGCTTTGGGCTGATCTCCCACTCGTTTGGGGCCCAGATTCCCTCCGCCAAGTACGGCAAGGAGCACCCTGAGTACTTCGCCATGATCGACGGCAAGCGGCTCGTTCCGGCCTCCGGCAACGACTGGGCCGAGACCGAGCCCTGCCTGACCAACCCCGACGTGCTCAAGATCGTCACTGAAGCGGTCCTGGCGGAACTCAAGGCCAATCCCAACCGCGAGAATATCTCCGTCTCGCAGAACGACAATGACAAGCACTGCCGCTGCCCCGGCTGCAAGGCCATTGACGACCGCGAGGGCACACCGATGGGCTCGCTGTTGACGTTCGTCAACGCCGTGGCCGATGAGGTTGCCAAGCAGTATCCAAACGTCAAGGTTGGCACGCTGAGCTACTGGTACACCCGCAAGCCGCCCAGGACGATCAAGCCCCGCCCCAACGTTCAGATCCAGCTCTGCAGCATTGAGTGTTGTGTCATGCACCCGATCACCGACCCGAAGTGTCCCAAGAACGTCGAGTTCTGCCAGGACATGGACAACTGGGGCAAGATCTGCCCGGACATCTCCGTCTGGAACTACAACACCAACTTCAGCAACTACCTGCTGCCCTGCCCGAACCTGCGGGTCATAGAGCCCAACATCCGCTATTTCGTCGGCCACTCGGCCAAGGGCATCTTCATGCAGGCCGGCGGAGACGCCCGCGGCGCCGAGATCTCCGATCTCCGCAACTATCTCATGAGCGGCCTGCTCTGGGATCCCAACAGAAGCGGCCAACAGCTGGTCAACGAGTTCCTCGACCTACACTACGGGAAGGCGGCGGAACCGATTCGCGGATTCCTCGCTCTGACCCACCACAACGCCGCGGCGAAAAACCTGCACCGCAACTGCTTCGGCCAGGCCAAGGATTACGGCATCGACGAGGCAATCGCCAAGGCCGGCCTGGATGCCTTCGCCGAGGCCATGAAGCTGGCCGATGACGACATCATCCGAGCTCGCGTCGAGAAAGCCTCGATCTGCGCCTGGCGGGCGGCCATCGAGCCTTGCTGGTACGCGTCCGAAGGGAAGCTCGACGCCGCGCTGGCCGAGCGCATGAGGCCGATGGTCAAGACCCTGTTCGAGCTGTGCGCCAAGCACGGGGTAACCATGACCAACGAAGGGCGAGCCGTCGGCGACACGCTCAAGCATCTCAAGAAGGTCTTTGGAATCCCCGAGTCGGGTAACTTGTAGGGCCGATGAACGACCGCATGTGTTTCAAGTTGGCCATGGGCCAGATGCTGGTGGAGGGCGGAAGGCCGGAGGCGAACCTCGATCGGGCCGAGGGGATGATCGCCCAGGCCGGTCAACAGGATTGTGCGTTTATCGTGCTGCCCGAGTGCCTGGACCTGGGGTGGACCCATCCGACGGCCCGCACGCTGGCCGAGCCGATCCCTGGCCCGCGTGCGGACCGGCTTGCTTCCGCTGCCCTTCGAGCCGGTGTGCACGTCGTCGCCGGCTTGACCGAACGGAGCGGTGACCGCGTCTACAACGCCGCCATTCTGATTTCGCCCCAAGGCGCGATCCTTGCCCGGCACCGGAAGATCAACGAGTTGACCATCGGACACGACCTCTACGCAACCGGCAACATTCTCTCCGCTGTCGAGACCAGCTGTGGCGTCGTTGGCATCGATATCTGCGCGGACAACTTCGCCGACTCCCTGGTCTTCGGCCACGCCCTGGCCCGCATGGGTGCCCAGATGATCCTCTCGCCCAGCGCTTGGGCCGTGCCCGCCGACCACGATGAGGCAAGCCAGCCGTGCACCCTGCTGTGGATCGACTCGTACTCTGCCTTGAGCCGGCTCTATGACATCACTGTGGTCGGGGTGAGTAACGTCGGGTGGATCACCGGCGGACCCTGGCGTGGTCGCCAGTGCATCGGTTATAGTCTGGCCATGGGCCCCGGCGGCCAAATCATCACCCGGGGGCCTTACGGCCACGATGCTGAGGCCCTGGTTGTCGCTGAGATCGATCTGCGTCCGCCGATCGGCCGTGGCACGGAGGTGGCTGACGTGCTCAAGGCCCGAGGCTACAGCGGCCCGTGAACCCGAACGTCGCCACCGCGCCGTGCCTTGCCGCTGCCGATCTTCAGGTGGAGGGTCCGGGTACAGGTTTGCCATGCAGGATAGTCAGTGATTCTGTAATCCGGCTCGTTTCAGTGGCCGTCCCGGTTAGCCGATCACTGCCTTACCGGAACGACGGCTGGCGACCCCTTCTTGGGCGGTGGCCGAGGGTTGACGGTTCGAAAGGTTCTGCTAGACTAGAGTTGCTTGGCATGATGGCCAGGATGGATGTGTGTCCAGGGAGCTTTCTGGCGTCCGATTCCCCGATAGCTCAATGGTAGAGCACCCGGCTGTTAACCGGGTTGTTGTAGGTTCGAGTCCTACTCGGGGAGGTTCCAAGTCCTTATCTCCAAGTCAGTTGCGTGTTGCTTTGTAGTACCTGCAATGCGATTTAAGCCCTACGCCGACTCGCCAAAACGGTATTTACCGTTTTGCGCGGCCTTCGGATCAGGCTATCGTGCCGCCTTCAAACCGTTGTCCTGAAATGCCTTGCGCGCGAAAAACCGAACGAACAACAACGCGGAAGGGCGCCTGGGTGTCGTTGGTTCGGCTGGACAGCGTGGATCAACCTCGGCCGGTCCACTCGCCAGATCCCATTACGGCCTCAGGACGCGGGATACCCACAGGCAAGATGTGCTCACTGGATTGCACGATGGCGCCCGTGCGTATCGTCTGGCCCATGGTCTCCGTTCGCTGAGCAGGTTCTGCGGTTACCACGTTCCCGCCGGTCTTGCCTGCTCGACTGCACACCCGTAAGTTACCAACTGAAGATCGTCCAAGTGCGGTCGCCTCGCAGGGAGGAAGTGTGCGATGCCGCGATCACAACCCGTCGAACGACAACTGACGCTCAAGGATCGATTGTCACGTCTGACGTACGTGCATGCCTGTCGCCTGCTCGGGGAGGACGGCGAACGCATCATCCGCAGCGGAGCCAGGCACGAAATCGATATCGCCCAGCATGTGTACCTTCGCGGGGACCTGTTTCGCCTGAAACTGCCCGAAGCTGTGGTGACCATCACGCTGTCGGCGACGGCGCCCAACCGCCTGCAATACAACTGCACGTCATGCAGGACGGCTTGCGAGCACGTCGGGGCGGCGTTCGGCCTCATTCTCGAGGAGAAGACGGTGTTGGGGCTGGCGGCGCCGCCGGCGGAGCGCACGCCCGTCGAGAGTCTCAGCGAAGAAGAACTTGTCAGGCGGGCGATTGAGGAACGCCTGGAACGTGCGCGGGCCGAACGGATGCGAATCCGCCCGGTGGATGGTGATCGCCCGTGGACGGACTACCTGGTCACGAATGTGATGTCCGGCAAAACCTACCGCGTGGCCCTGCGCGGCTGGGAGCCCGGCGACTCCTATTGCTCATGCCCCGATTTCCGCATCAACACGTTGGGCACGTGTAAACACATCCTGAAGGTCCATCGATATGCCAAGGCGAAGTATCCCGCCAGCGTCCTGAATCGGCGGTATCGCCAGAGCGAACTTGCTGTTCACCTGCTGTACGGCAAGGAGACGGAGCTGCGACTGCTCGTGCCCGAGGCTCTCGATTCCGAAACTGCACGGATCATCCAGCCACTCCGGAATCGAGCCATCGATCATGTTGGCGACTTGGTGGGGCGGCTACAAAGACTGGCGGCCCTGGGCCGTGAGGTCACGGTCTATCCTGATGCGGAGGAACTCATCAACCGTCGCCTGTTCGCGGACAGGATCGCTTCGAAGGTTGCGGAGATTCGGAAGAATCCCAAAGCCCACCCGCTGCGCAAAGAACTGCTGAAGACCGAACTCTTGCCCTATCAACTGGACGGCGTGGCCTTCGCGGTGGGAGCGGGCCGGTCGATTCTGGCCGACGACATGGGTTTGGGCAAGACCATCCAGGGCATAGGCGTGTCCGAGTTGCTCGCGCGGGAAGCGGAGATTTCCAAGGTACTGATCGTCTGCCCGGCCTCCGTGAAAGCGCAGTGGCGCAGCGAAATCGAGCGTTTCTCATACCGTGACTGCCAGCTTGTGCTGGGCAGCGCGCGTGAGCGGGTCCGGCAATATGAGAACCGGTGTTTCTTCACCGTCTGCAACTACGAGCAGGTTCTGCGGGATATCCTGGCCATCGAGCGGGTCCGGTGGAACCTGATCATTCTGGACGAGGGCCAGCGGATCAAGAACTGGGAGGCGAAGACCAGCCGGGTAATCAAGGGACTCAGATCGCCATTTGCCCTCGTGCTGTCCGGGACGCCGCTAGAGAACCGGCTTGAGGAGCTTTACTCCGTGGCTCAGTTCGTCGACGATCGCCGCTTGGGGCCCGCCTTCCGTTTCCTCAACCGCTATCGGATTGCGGACGAGGACGGGAGAGTGCTCGGGTACGGTAATCTCGCGGAGTTGCGGGCGAGGCTCGCCCCGATTCTGCTCCGCCGCACGCGCGCCTCCGTCATGCAGGAGTTGCCGCCGCGATCGACAGAAATCGTCCGGGTCACCCCCACCGGGGAGCAGCTCGAAATACACGATGGCAGTCTGTACATCGTGAGGCAAATCGTCAAGAAGCCATACATTAACGAGATGGATCTGCTGCGGCTGCGCAAGGCACTGCTGGTCTGCCGCATGGCCGCCGACAGCACGACGTTGGTCAACAAGGAGAAGCCGGGCTATTCGAGCAAGCTGGAGCGTCTTGACGAGCTCCTTGAGCGGCTTCTGGCCGAGCCGGACCGCAAGATGATCGTGTTCTCCGAGTGGACGGGCATGCTCGACCTCATCCAGCCACTGCTGTCCAAGCGCAAGGCCCGCTACGTCCGGCTCGACGGATCGGTGCCGCAGAAGAAGCGGCAGCAGATCGTGCACACTTTTCAGCGGGACCCGGATTGCCGGGCGATCATCATGACCAACGCCGGGGCCACCGGCCTGAACCTGCAGGCGGCCAACACGGTGATCAACGTGGACCTGCCCTGGAACCCCGCCGTGTTGGAGCAGCGCATTGGCCGCGCCCACCGCATGGGCCAGAAGCAGCCGGTGCAGGTTTTTGTCCTGGTGACCGAACAGACCATTGAAGAGGGGATGCTGAGGACGTTGAGCCTCAAACACGATCTGGCGCTGGCTGCCTTGGATGTGGACTCCAACGTGGACGCCGTGCACTTGGCCAGCAACGCGGAAGACCTCAAACGGCGGCTCGAGGTGCTGTTGGGCCGCAAACCTGACGCGCCGATGGACGAAAGCGAGAAGGCGAGACAGTCGCAGGAAGCAGATCGTTTGGCCAGGCGCGAGAAGATCGCAACGGCCGGAGGTCAGCTTCTGGCCGCCGGCTTCACTCTGCTGGGCGAACTGCTGGGGACAAAGGGTGCAGCCGAGCCGTCACCAGCCGCCACCGAACAAATCAAGAGGCACTTGGCCGACTGCATTGAGCGCGACGAACAAGGCCGTTCGAAGCTGAGCGTGTTGCTGCCGGACGACTCTCTTCTCGACCGCATCGCCGAAACCCTCTCCCGGCTGGCCAAGGGCAATTGACTCCAGATCCTTCGCTGTTGACGTGCCTTTCGTTGCCAGACATCATCAACCTAACCGATTTGGAGCCAGATTCGAGATGAGGAGTGTAAAGCACAGATTCGATGAGTTGTTGCGGCTCGCGGAGGAGCCAACATGAGCATGACACTCGACCAGCTTGAACCCCTCATGAAGGCCGCCGAGGGCGAACACCTTGAATTCAAGGAGGCCAAGCAGAACTTCCATTTCGACAAACTGGTCAAGTACTGTGCCGCCCTGGCCAACGAAGGCGGCGGTCGAATCGTGCTCGGCGTCACCGACAGGCGGCCCAGAAAGGTGGTGGGCTGCCAGGCCTTTGGCGACCTCGAGCGGACCAAGGCCGGACTGGTTGAACGTCTGCGTCTGCGGGTAAACGCCGAGGCGCTTCCCCATGCGGATGGGCGAGTCGTGGTCTTTGAAGTGCCCTCGCGGCCAATCGGTATGCCCGTCGCCGTCGAGGGGGCGTACTGGATGCGGGCCGGCGAAGACTTGGCGCCGATGACGCCCGATATGCTACGGCGCATCTTCGATGAGGCTGGCCCCGATTTCTCGGCTCAGATTTGCCCGAAGGCCACCCCAGCCGATCTGGATTTGGCCGCTGTCCAGGCCCTTCGCGCGCGCTGGATCGACCGCTCGCACAACAAGGCCCTCGCCAATCGCTCGCTCGAGCGACTCCTGCACGACGCGGAACTCGTGACGCGGGAGGGTATCACCTACGCCGCGTTGATCCTGCTCGGCACCCGTACCGCCATGGGCCGGTTGCTTGCCCAGGCTGAAGTCATCTTCGAGTATCGCTCGACGTTGCGCCCTGGTCCCGCCAATTATCGCGAGGAGTTCCGCGAGGGATTCCTGCTGTTCTACGACCGTTTGTGGGAACTGATCAACCTGCGCAACGACGAGCAGCATTTTCAGGACGGCATGGTCATGCACGCGGTGCCGACCTTCAGCGAAACCGCCATCCGCGAGGCGGTTCTCAACGCCGTCAGCCACCGCGACTACCGTCACCCCGGTTCGGTGTTTGTGCGCCAGTACACCCGCCACATCGAGATCGTGAGCCCCGGCGGCTTTCCACCCGGTATCACCCCATCGAACATTCTCGACCAGCAGCTTCCGCGCAACCGCCGCATCGCCGAGACGTTTGCCCGGTGCGGTCTCGTCGAACACTCCGGCCAAGGCGCGGATCGAATGCTGGAGGAATGCGTCCGGCAGAGCAAACCACTTCCTGACTATGGCCGCTCCGACGCCAACCAGGTGTGGCTCACACTGCACGGTGAGATCCAGGACGAGGACTTCCTGCGATTCTTGGAGCGGACCGGACAAGAGACACTTGACAAGCTCGACCCGCACGACTTCCTCATCTTGGGCCTGCTGGCGCGAGAACAGAGGATTCCTGGCGACCTGCAGGCACGCCTGCCGCGGCTGCTCGAACTCGGGCTCCTGGAGAGGATCGCGCGCGGAAAGGTGATTCTGTCCCGCACGCTCTATCAGATCGCGGGCCAACTGGTGCCCGCTGCTCCGAAGGACCAGGCCCGCGAGCAGAACAAGTCCCGGCTGGTGGGCCATATCGAGCGGCACAAGGCGGACGGAGCTGCGATGAGGGATCTGCTCGCCGCATTCCCAACGCTGGGTCGTAGCACACTCAAGCGGCTGCTTGACGAACTCCGGACCGAGGGGCGAGTCCATTCGCAGGGGCTGAAGCGCCAAGCCCTCTGGTTTCCCGGCCGGCACGTGTGACTTTGGCCCGGAGAATCGGAAGATAAGCCAAAGTGAGCCAAACCTGAGAGCAGTCTGCGCGATGCAAGGAGCCGTGAAACAAGAGGTTACGACAAGCGATTTGGGTTAGGGGAGACGTAGACATTTGCGGCGACTGGACCAACTGAAGGAATCAACGCCTGGTGATTCCAATGGATCAGCAAGACGGTTTGGTCAATCACCATTCCTCAGTGGAGGCCAAGATCGTTCTGTTCCGCTCGCTCTTTCGTGGGCGAGAAGATGTCTATCCTCGTCGGTTCGAGAGCCGCACGACCGGTAAGTCTGGTTACCAGCCTGCCTGCACGAACGAATGGGCCCGAGGCCTATGCGAAAAACCCAGGGTCAAGTGCGCCGAATGTCCCAACCGTCACTTTCTCCCCGTCACTGATGAGGTGGTCCGCTGGCATCTTGCCGGCCGCGATGACAACGGTCGCGAATTCGTGATGGGTGTCTATCACAAGGGCATCTCCCTGGAAGAGCTAATGCTGAGAATCGAGGTGTCCCTGGCGGAATACCAGGGCTACCTGGTCCTGTTCATCGATGAGGTGGACAACGTTCGGCGGGACAAGGATGCCTTTTTGGCCTTCCTGGTACGACGCCTTCCGCAGCGAATTCCGGCCAAGCTGATCCTGGTCTTCGCATCGAATCACCTCAATTGGACCGAGAACCTGGATCCCCGGGTGCGGTCGTTCTTGAAGCTCAACGAGCTGATCTTCAAACCCTACGACGCCATCGACCTGCAACGCATCCTGAGGATCCGGGTGGACAAAGCCCTTCGGCCGGACGCGGTGGAGCCGGGCGTGATCGAGAAGATCTCGGCCCTGGCCAGCCGGGAGCACGGCGATGCCCGGAAGGCGGTTGCTCTTCTGGCCCGCGGCGCGTACCTGGCGGAAAAGGCGGGCGCCAAGCTCTCCCTGGACGTCGTGGACGAGGCGGCTGAGCAAATCGAGCAGGACCGGTACATCCTGATGATCCGAACGGCTCCGCCTCAGCTGCAGGCCGCGTTGGCGGGCGTCATCGATGCCGTCCGGCAGAGCCGGGGGGCTGCCACCAGCACCGGCCAGGTCTACGATGCCTACCTTGCCTTCTGCAAGCGCGCCGGCCTGCGTGTTCTGGCGACACGTGCATTTGCCGATCTGCTCGGCGAGCTGGATCTGTACACTTTCCTTCGCAGCCGCGTCCACTCGCGCGGCCGCTACGGCCGCACGCGGGAGATCCTCCTCGACATGGACGACATTCTCATCGACCGCATCTACGAGACGATCCTCATCAACTTTGAGTTGAAGCACCCCTTGTCGCCACAGGCTGCCTGACCGCACCCATCGGACGCCAGCTTTCCCATCCCGGACGCGGCTCGATAAGGATACCTCCTGCGCACGCGACGCATCCACTCCACGAACGCGTAAACTGAGAGGGTGTCAATTCTCACACAGACTCGGGCAGGAAGCATGGGCAACTCATAGACTCCGGGGTACCCGTAAACCGCTCCCCACGCATAATCCGAGCCCTGATCGGACGTGACCCCCGTGGTAGCACACACGGCCCTATGCCACTCGCCGGCGCAAACGAAGGGGCGTGGCGCCGTTCACTTGCCCGGCAGAACAGCCGGAGCCGCTGCGTTGCGCTGCAGGACGGCCTGAACGATGGCGTCGGCGAGGGCTTTCATCCCCCGGTCGCCTGGGTGACCGGCAACCCCATCGTGCGTGAAGGATCGCTCCGAACGGGCCATGTTGGCAGCCTCGCGGCCAAGCGGGCCCACGTTGACGAAAATGCCTCCGGCCTCCTGGCAAGCCTGGCTGAGCACCTGGTCCTTGGCGTCATCCGCCCAGAAGCAACTGCGCACCACCACCAGCGGACGGCGTTTGGCCAGGGCGCATGCGAGGATCTTCATCACCCCTGCTTTGAACCGAGCTCTGGCGTCTTCGGACCCCAGTGCCGGCACATTCTCTCCGATCGCCAACACCACCAAGTCGGGGTCGAACGTAAAAGCGTCCTTCAATTGCCCGTCAACATCATACGTCGCGTAGTGGCGCTCAAAGTCTGCAACGTTGTTGACCCTCACTTGCGGCACCGCGCCGGTATGGTCGGCGAGGGCGCGGGAGACAAGGTGGACGTAATCCTTGTCCTCGGAACTGGCCGCCATCCCCCAGTTCCCCGTCCAGCCGATATCCGCTTTGGGGCCGTGCGACGTGATGCTGTTTCCAAGAAACAGGATTCTGCGGATGGCCGCCGGCTTGACCTCCGGATCGGCCGTGACCGGCAGCATGGAGATACGGAACTTGGTGCAGCCATACGGGACGAACGTAACGGGTCCGGCCGGTTTCGACTTGGTGGCCGGCAGAAGCGGCAGCCGGGGGGCTTTCGGGTCGGCGTTCCATGCGATCTCGAGGGCGTTGGCCCGTAGCTTCAGAGGCGAGTCCAGCGGCCAGTCCCATCGGGCCGGCATCGCGGTACGCTCCACCGTGAGGCCGGGATCCTGCACGTCCAACGCGAAAGCCCATCGGGCGGCCGGATCGGGCGTGTTGGCATCCGTGGTGTCGGGGATTGGCAGTGCGAAAAGCAAGGGACCATACGAAACCGAAGCGTAGGGCACGCCTCGGGTGCTGTCTTCCTCGGGGATCGTGACACGCGTAGGTTGATGCGCCCCGTCATAAGGCGGGCCCGATGCGGCATCGCGTCCGCGTTGCACGGTGGCGGTCATCGGAAGCTGCAGCCGGATGGTGTCTCCCGGTTTCCAGCTTCGGCTGATGCGTGCGAAACCCCTGGCGTTAGGTTCGACCGCGACGGCGGCGCCATTGACGCTCAGCGCGGGGGCCTCGCACCAGCCGGGGATGTGGAATTCCAGCGGGAAAGACGTCTCACGCTCGGGCCGCACGGAAAGCTCGACCGTTTCATTGAAGGGGTAATCCGTCTTGCAGTTGATCACGACCGGCACGCGGTTGCCCACCATGGCCGTCACCTTGCAGGGGCCGTAGCAGGTCGCCGCTAGGCCGTTGTCGCAGGTGGCCATCCACATGTGCGTGACAAACCACGGCACAATGCGGTTGAGCGCGGCGGTGCAGCAGAGCGGCGAGTGCTTGCGTTCGTAATTGCCGCCGCCGGCCCTGGGTCCGTGGGGGAAGTCCGGCGTCGATTTGGCGAACCGGTTGGGGCTCTGGAAATAGACGTGGGTTTTGAAATCGCGAGACACCGTGGCCGGCCCCGCATTGAAGAACGCCCGCTCGATCCGATCCGCCATGCGGCCTTCGCCGGTCACGAGAAGCAGGAAGATCTGGCTCCACACATACCCGGCCACATCGCAGGTTTCACTGCCCCGAAACGCGCCCGTGGGGCCATACCACTCGTCGGAGACCGGCACGCCGTGGGGTTGCATGGCAACGCGCTCCAGGAGGTCGTGCCAGCCGATGGCCGCCTCCAGGTAGCGCCGGTCGCCGGTCCACAGGTACGCCACGGCCCACGGCGTGGTGCCTTCGATGAATTCGACCACGTGGGCGTTGTCCACGGTGGTGCCCGGCTTCAAGTCCGGCGCCGCGCGGTAGCGGCTGAGGCTGGGCAGAAGTGCACCCCCTTCTTTCCTGAACATGTTGTCCAACGCGACCGGGATGCCCGGGTTGCCCGTCCAGCAGTAGGTGTCAAACGCGGGCCAGAGATTTGAGAGGTTGCCGGGAATCCGTCGCAGGCAGTCGGGATCTAGGGCATAGGCTTTCTCGAGCGCCTCCAGGATGCGCTTGTCACCCGACCCGGCGTAATACCCGGTCATAGCCCGCCCCAGCAGGCCACAGGCCCAGAGCGGCCAGCCCTCCAGGGCGGAGGTGGCGGCCCTCAGGTCGTCAGGGTTGTTCCGGTCGAGCCACCAGAGGAACAGCAGGCCGCTGGTGTTCATGTGATCGGCCACGGCGTAGAGCCGCCTTCTGGCCTGCTGGATCAGCGCTTCGTCGTGCAGGCAGAAACCCAGCCGCGCCAGGCCATCGAACCAGTATCCGCCCCCCTCGTAGGGCCAGGCGCCCTTGTACCAGAGCAGACCCTCCCCTGTCGTCTTGTGATCGGGCGCCCACGCCCGCTTGAACTCATCGTCATACTCGTCCATGTGGCCGGTGAAGCCATCCCGCGCGGCCAGGCACCAGTCGCGCAGCCAGCCGGCGGGTTCGATGGCGCCGGGAGGCAGCGGGAGAAACGCCGAACGCGTCGGCGGCTCGAATGGCCGCGCGTAATTGGCCCGGGCCGGACCGGCTGGAGTAGCAGGCGAATCGGCTGCGCGTGCGTTGAGGGCCGAAGCCACGATCAGGGAGAAGAGGGCCAGATTCGCGGGTGCACCTCTCACGGCCATCGCTCGTTCCTCCGGCGTGCTGAACGGATCATCCCGCCATTCATACCTGCTGCCCTGTACAGGTACAATAGCCGGGCACGACTCGGCCGCGGAGCCGGGCCACGTTTTCATACGTCAGGCAGGAACCATCATGAAGCTTCTGTTCAAAGTGTTGCTGTTGGCTTCGGTGGTGACCGTATTCCCCCGGCGTGTGGTTGTGGCGGCGCAGTCCGACCTGACTGCTATCCGGCTCAACGGACTGGAGCTCGGGCTCGACACCCAAACCGGGGCTATCAGGCGGCTGGAATATGCCGGCCCGGGCACGCTGCTCGATGCCGAGCCCCCGGAGGCTGGCCTGATCGACGTGGCCTACCCGATCGAGGCGTTCGAGCCGCTGCGGCTGGCCGCTCGACATTCCCGCAGCGCCGAGATCGAACGAGGTCCCGACCGGGTGGTCATACGGTTGGCGTCGTTGGGACCGAGCCGGAACCACTTCAAGATCGACGGGGCGGTTGCGGCCACAATCACGTTGAGCGCCGACGCCGACGGACGCTCCGTGATCCTCTCGGCCGAGCTCGAGAACCGATCGAATCGGGTGTTGCGCCAGGTGATCTTCCCGGAGTTGCGCGGGCTTGTGGCCGCTGGGGGACCGGACGACACGGTGCTCAAGACGTGCGGTTTCGGCTCGGCCCCGTTTCGCGAGCTGGTCGTCCCGGAGGCGGACCAGTGGTACGCCGTGAACAGCTCCACCGTCGAACACAAGTCGGGCGGGATGTTCGCGTCCATGTGGGCACGGTGGCTGGACCTGGGCAGTCTGCGGGGAGGCTTCAGCTTGTTTCCGCGCCGCTGGGGCTGGGACCCGCAGACCACGACGGTTCTCCAATTGCAGCAAACCACCGGGAAGCTCAGGCTGCTCTGCGTGCATCCTTCGGAGGTTCCTCCGGGCGGCAAATGGTCGAGCGGCGATTGGGTGCTGACGCCCCATCGCGGCGGATGGGCCAAGGGCATCGAGACTTACCGTGGATACGTCCGCTCGAAGGTGAACCGACGCTACTCGATGCCCCGGCACATCCGGGAAGGGCTGGGTTTCCGCACGCTGTGGATGTGCCAGGGGCAGCCAACTGATCCCACCGACGTGGTCTGGCGGTTTCGCGACCTGCCCGGACTGGCGGAAGAAGCCAGGGCTCACGGTCTGCTTGAAATGGTGATGTGGGCCTGGGCGCCCGGCTTTGACGCCTCGCTCTCGGCGCCGTTTCCGCATCTGGGAACGGAGCAGGAACTGGTCGACGCGGTCCGTCGGTGCCGGGAGATCGGCGTGAACGTGGCGCCGTTCATCAGCGTGCTACAGGCCAGCCCCAAGACCGCCGGCCGATACGGGCTCAAGATCCCCGACAACAACGGTTGGACCTATCACACGGAGCTGATTCCGCGATGGAATCCGCCTTATGCCACCGGCCTGTCGTGCGTGCAGGTGGGGCCGGCCCACGCGCAGTGGCAGGACGAGGTGGCCGATTCCTGCCGACGATGGGCCGACAAGGGGATCTCGTCGATCAGTTGGGATCAGTACTGGACGAGCCAGGCCAAGCCGAGCATGCAAGACCTCACCCGGCGCCTTCGCGACTATGCCCGCAAGCTCGACCCCGAATCGACTTTCAGCGGCGAAGAATTGTGGAACCTGGAGATTGACTGCGACTGGCTCGATTATACGTGGAACTGGGGCGTCTACGGCGACCACCAGGCGTTCGTCAACGCCTTTCCGGCCCCGCGGCGGAACGTCAACATCAACCGGTCAGTGAGAGAGGCCCGGTTCGCGTTCATGGACAACCTCTTCCTCAACGTGTGGCCTTCCAGACCTGATGGAATCAACGGCTCGGAACGGATCAGCAACGTGGCCGAACTATCAGCTACTTTGAAGACCTGCGCGCGGCTGCGGCAACAGTTCCTGCCCTATTTCACCGACGGGGTGCTGATCGGCAACTGCCTGCTCGCGCAGCCGAATCTGGGCGCGCGCGTGTCGGCCTACGTGCTGCCGCATCGCGTACTGGCGATCGTGCTGAATCCCGGACCGGAGGCAGCGCTCACGGTGAACTACGACCTGACTCCCTGGCTGCCCGAGGCGACGAAGTTCTCCGTAACGGAATTCGAGGAAAGCGGAGCGGCCGCGGATTCCCTTGGCATTCCTGCCGCAGGCAGGCTGCAGACTCGCAAGCTCCGTCCGCTGGAGATGGCGCTGCTCGAGTTCGTTGAAAAACAGATTGAGAAGCCGTAGGCTGGGGCCAGCCTCATCCGAACGGGTTCAGAGCGTCCCGCCTTCGTGATACCGGGGTGTCGGTAGCGTCGTGGCTCCATCGTTGTTGGTGATCGGTCTCTTCGGCGTCCCTGTCGAAGTCCAGCTTGGCGCCGGCGAAGCTGGCGCAGGCCGGGTCAGCCTGGCGAACGTCACGGCCGGGGAGAAAGGCCCGGAGCAACTCCGAGTCCGATGGCTCCACACCACCGTCGCCGTCGATCCCATCAAGGAAGGCTGGGTATGTGTGCTGTCGGTCCACGACGTTCGGCTCACACAGCTGGGCGTCGTGGTGGGAAGCGGCATCCGAGAGCGAGCGATGGGCCTTCTCGTGGGCAAGAACCGGGGTAGCAGGCCGAGAGCGTTCGATGTGTGTGCTTGAAATGGTTCTGCACCACGTGGCGACTGACCCACCCTCTGACCCAGGCTGCAGAACGACGTAATCGAATGGCCGCGAGTCCGCCCACATTCTTGCGGGGCAACGTGATTCTGGTGTGCTCACTCCCGCTGAGGTTTTCAAACTGCTCGTTGCAGGAGACAACCTGCTCCGAGTCTTAACACGCGTGTCGGCTCACGAAGCGGATGCGCCGATCGCCACCGAATTCCGCTCCGGATGGGTTTGGGCAGTCCGACCATGCCGCCACGACACGGGCCAAGTCGTTCCCACTGCCTACCGCAATGTACACCGAAGCGTCCGAACAGCGGATCGACCCATCGCCACGGTCACGGTGGTCGCGCCGCTCGCGTCGCGATCGATGGGCAGTTCTTCGATGAGCCGGCCGTCAAGTTCAACCAGTTGCACCCGGCGGATGCGCCCGTCCAGGGTAATCCGTCTCGCAGTCGAGTCCCCTTCGGCGTTGAAGAGCCTGATCACGAGGTTACCATTTTCCGCCAGAGCGGTTGTGACGTCGATTCCGTTTTCGGAGATGTTGAGTAGCGACCACTCCGAATCGTCATTGGCAGGCGCCGCACAACGCCGGGTCACGAGAGGCTCGCTCCAGCGGGCAAGTTCCCGCCAGAGTTGCCCCTTCGCCCAGTCCCCGGCGTGGGGAACGATCGAGTAGGAGACGCGCGGCACGCGGCCCAAGCCGTAGTCGTGCCAGATTCCGGGGCCCGCGTAGCCCATCACGACGCCGAGCGGTTCACCGGGCGTCAGGGAGTACGAGGTCGTGTGATCCGTCATCACTGCGATCCCGGCGGCGCCGCCCTCCTCGAGCAGGTCCACCCAGTTGAGGATTACGTTGTGCTTGACGGCGTCCCACGCGCCAAAGCCCGTGTCGGCAATCGTGCTGCGGCACACATCGAAGGGGGCGTTCTTGTCGAGGGTGGGCCGTCGCAGCTTCGCCGGAAAGAGTGCCTGCAGCTTGAATGACGAGTCGTAGAACGGCCGCCGATTGCTGCGGACCGTGTCGCGCCCGGGCTCCCACGGCTCGCCGAGGCGGAAGTGTTGCTGCTGTCGCGGCGGCTCCGGCTGGCGCCGGTCGCGCCCGAAGGGCGGTGCGTCCACCGGGGAATCGAAGGTCGTCTGAAAATCAATACGACCACAGCCCCCCGCGGCCGACACGTGTGTTACGAACGGCCACGGGCCCAGATGCCCGTGAATCGCCGCCGTGACGCGAAGCGGACCCTCTTCGAGGATCTGAACCTCGGCGGGGGCATCGACGCTCGTCAACCACTTGCCCTCCGAGCCGAAGTAGCCCCTGAACTCGTTGAACGAACGGGGGCTCGATTCTTCGACGAACTCTCTGGCGAGTTCCTTCGCGAAGAGGCTGCTGATGCGGCCGCCCTTGGCAGGATCGATCGCAATTGCGTACAGGTCGGTCTCCAGAACGACGGTCCCGTTCGCTTTCGTTGTTGCCCTGGCCAAGGGCTCATGCGACCGCCCCTGCTCCGCACCGGCGGCCGCGAGGTGATACGTCGCATAGCCCATGGCGGGGACCTCGGCCGGAAAGACGAGCGTCGCGCCTGTGGATGCACTGTCCGCCCCCACAGTCGTCTGGCAGGGAACTTCCTCGCCCCTCGCATCGAACACGCGGACCTGCTCCCCGGCAGCGATCTCGACGGATGCGAGCTCCCGCCTGCGGAACCCGGTCGTGTTGAAGATCCGAAAGAACCGGCCTGACGACCCCTCCCCCTCCGGGAGTGGCGCCATCGAGGCGCCTGCCTCATCAACGATCCGCTTGCACGCGGACTGGATAGATTCGAACTTCGTCTCCGCCGCGGACGCCCACGTGCCGTCGCGGTATCGGTTGTACGGGACGATCCAGAGGTCGTGGTGCTGCGACCAGAGCAGGTGTTGCCAGGCGCGTTTCAGCTCCTCGCCCGGGAAGGGTCTGCCCTGTCGGACGGACGCCATCGACGCGATCTTCTCGGCCTGAACCAGCCGGTTCTCGGACAGACGGACGATCTGTCCAATCCGCTGGAGGACCGTGGAGCCCCATACCAGGCCGACCCGCAGGTCTTCCTGCGAGGCCTTCCATTCCTTCACCGGCGGCGCCGCGATCGTGTCGACGTACTCACGCCACGTGACGTGTCGCAGCGCCCGGACGGCATCCGGGTCCATGCCGAAGCGCCACGGACGGCCGGGCCACCCCATATCCTGAAGCGTGGTTCCGGCCGGGTGCTCGATCCCGGCAGCAATGCACCGATCGATGAACGCGGCCGATGGCTGCGCCGCCGCCGTTGTGGCCGGAGCCACGAGCTGCTCAACGGCATAGCGAGGCACCGTCGGGATGCGCGAGCCGTCCGGTCCGATCCAGTGCACCAGGTCGGCGTTGAGCGTTGGCGCGTGGTAGCCTCCCCAGCACGTCGAGTTCTTCAGGACTGCGCGACGGTAACCGAACGATCTGAGCAACTGCGGGAGGCAGCTCGTCCAGCACGGCTCCTGGACGGCGTAGGTGTCGACGACGAGGCCGGGAAACACCGCGCGCAGCTCCGCGAGGCCGTAGGCGATGTGGCGGATGTTGCTCTCACCGCTGACGTTCCACGCGTAGGGCTGAGCATAGGCCCCCGAGACCATCTCGACCCGCGCCGCCGGACTGGAATCGGCCAGCAACCGCCTCAACCGGTCAACCGCTTGCGGATCGCTCTTGGCAAACACCGCCCAGGAGTACGGCTCAATCTCGAACGAGACCTTCCATTGCGGGTACTTGTCCAGCCCGTCGAGGACGTTCCGGAGCGAATCGGGCGGCATGTGTCCGTCCACGCCGCCGTGGTAGCCGTCAACGTAGTAGAAGACTCGAGCCGGAGCGGTGGCAGGCGCGGGCGAGACCTGGTCCTGCCCGGTGGCGGTCCGCGTTGCGACCGCGGCGCCGACCGATGCAGCGGCTTTCAGCATGCCACGTCGGGACAACTGGCGAAAACTCATGGACGATACCCACCGCAACCACGATGATCACACAACGAGAACGGGATCTCATGCGACGAATTCCCTCATGGCCTTGCCAGGTTCCGCTGCCCGGCCGTGTTCAGCCATGATACAGAGCTCCCCTCAGGGCTGCCACTATTCAGGCTCTGCTCGGGATTGAGCCGCGTACGGAGCCACCAGTATGCAGGACCTGCAAGGGGAGCTATAGTGAGCCTCGTGAAACGCCAAGTGTTGATCATCTCCATCGTACGACGGAGTAACGCAAGCATGGCTACCCGAAGTCGCGTTTCCAGTCTGATGCGCGGGGCACCGTGGCTCCTCGCCCTCTCGCTGGGCATTGTGCTCCATCTTGGACAACGGTCGGCGGAGCGCCCGAAGGCTTCCCCGAGTGTCCGGGGCAATATGCATGCGGACTCGGAGGGGCATTCTCTCGCGGCGGCATCGCTCGTGCAGATAGCGGCATCGGAAGCAACCGGCTCCGCCGCGAACCCTGACCGCGGTGCCTCAGCGTCCGCCGGTGGTTCGCGCCAGGACATGAGTCCCGACTCTCGTCCACCGACAGGGCCCAAGCTGGGTTCCTCACCCGCCGGGCCTTCCTATTCCAGCTTCTCCAGCCCCGCCTCACTCGAGAAACAATTGGCGGAACTGCGAATACCTCCCGCTTGGCTCGCCGAGGTGCGCACACAGTACGATACCTCGCGTCCCTGGAAGGACGCGCGGCTGGAGGTCCGCCGGCTCCTGGGGCTCCACACAGAAGCCGCCCGCAGGGAGGCCATCAAGCTGACGTGGGTGTATCTCCAGAAGGGTGACATCGGCGACGGCCACGAGTACCCCATGTACACCTTTCTCGGGGGCGAACCACTCTGGTCCATCCGGGCCCATGAGGAATTTCTGGCCAAGCCCCACAAGGAACCCCCTCTACACGCCCACATTTCTCTTGCGTCGCTCTATGCCCGGTTTGGCGCATTCGACAAAGCCAAGGCGACGCTGGACCGGGCCATGGTCCGGCTGCCCGAACCCCCGTGGCGGATCACCGGGCAGGCGAGCCTCGAAGAGGCTTTCGGCGACATCTATGTCGCCTGGGGAAAGAGCGATCCGGCCCGGGACCACTACGCGAAGGCCATCAAGCTGTATCCGACCTCGAATCAGCCGTATGGACAGCACCTCTTGAAGCGGCAGGCCGACCGCGTGCAATCGAAGCTCGACCTGTTGAGCGTCCGTTCCCTCGCCGGCACGCGGCTTCGCGACGGCAGCTACACGTCCACGGCGCTGGGCTATGCCGGCGATGTGCAGGTCACCTTGTCCGTGCGCGAGGG
>JAKLEZ010000031.1 GCA_022711465.1 Planctomycetota bacterium
TGAGCAGTTGTTTGCCTTCGCTGCCTACAAGGCCGGCCCCGCAAGGATCAGCGGGTTCCGAAAGAAAGCCAAGGCGATGGGCTTGGATCCCAACAAGTGTTTCAAAAACGTGGAGATCGTGGCCGCGAAGGAGATCGGGCGGGAAACGGTGGACTGCGTCACTCACATTCTGCAGTACTACATCGCCTGCAAGGGGGTGACTGGGCGCGAGGCAGAGCGGGTCGGGTCGTCATGACTCTCGGGGAACGGAACGTGGAACGATGCCGGGAGAGCGGAGAAGCACGATGAATCACAGGTCGGAAGAGATATTCCCCAATGGGGGACCATGAGGTCACGAACATGAGTTCCACTATTCGCCGCACGAAGATCGTGGCCACGTTGGGGCCCGCCAGTAACTCGGCTGTCGTCATTCGGCAATTGATCCAGGCCGGGATGGATGTGGCACGGTTCAATTTCTCCCACGGCAGCTATGACGACCATGCCCGTACGCTCGCATGCCTGCGTGAAGCATCCGGCGAACTGGATCGGCCGGTCACCATCCTGCAAGACCTGCAGGGGCCGAAAATCAGGGTTGGGCAGCTCCCGCCGCCGGGCCAGATCCAGCTGGATCCCGGAGCGGACGTCACTCTGGTGCCGCTCGGTGATTTCAAGGGCGAGCCCGCCACCATTCCGATCGACTACCCGCACCTGGCCGAGGAGGCCAGGCCCGACATGCAGGTCCTGTTGGCCGACGGAGCGTTTGAGCTTCGAATCGTCCGTGTCGCGGGCGACGGGGTGCAATGTCGAGTGATACAAGGCGGTGCCCTGAAGAGTCGCAAGGGCGTCAACTTCCCAGACCTCCGCCTTCGTCTGCCTTCGTTGACACCCAAGGACGTGGAGGATCTGGAGTTCGGGCTCTCTCTGAACGTGGACGTGGTTTCCCTCAGCTTCGTGCGGAGTGCCGAGGATGTCCGGGCACTCAAGTCGCTTATCGCCGACAAGGGCCTGTTCAAACCTGTGGTCGCCAAGATCGAGAAGCCGCAAGCGATCGAGCATCTCGACGAGATCGTTGAGGAAACCAACTGTGTGATGGTGGCCAGGGGCGACTTGGGCGTAGAGATGAGTGCGGAGAAGGTCCCGCTGCTCCAGAAGCACATCATCGAGAAATGCAACCGGCGAGGGAAGCCGGTGATCACCGCCACCCAGATGCTGGAGAGCATGATCCAGGAGCCGCGGCCGACTCGAGCCGAGGCCAGCGATGTTGCCAATGCGATCATCGACGGAACAGACGCCGTGATGCTGTCGGGCGAAACGGCTGTCGGCGCTCACCCCGTTCAGGCGGTCGAGATGATGGCCCGGATTGCCGTGGAGGTGGAGGAGAAGATCGAGTTCAAGAACTACCCGCCCACGGAGCACACGCAGACCCATGCCCTGACGGAGGCCATTCGGACCGTCGAGCAGGTCCTCCAGCCGCGCTGCATCGTGGTCTTGACCGCGAGCGGATATGCGGCCGGGCGGGTGGCCAGCGAACGGCCGCGGTCCCCGGTCTTCGCCGTGACGACTCAGCCTCGTGTGTATCACGCCCTGAACCTGGTGTGGGGGCTTCGGCCGCTGCTCATTGACCGGCAGGCTGATACGTTCGAAAGTCTGACCGCACTGGCGGAGGCCACGTTGCGGGAGCGACAGCTCGTCGCCTCGGGCGATACGATCCTGATCCTCGGAGGCATTCCGGCCATGCAGCCTCGTGGCACCAATTTCCTCAAGGTGCACAGGGTGACATGACCGGTTGCGGCTTCGCACACCCCTGTGGCTGGGTGCGGCGACTTGATTGCGTGCGTCACCGGGCTCCGTGGCCCGACGGGATGCAGACGGCGGAGCGAAGGACATGAGCCAACTGAGTAACTGCCAATCGGGAGGACCCGCGAATGTTTAAGGAAGAGAGGACTGAGCCGCTGTTTGAATGGGCCATGCTTGGGAAGGTGGACACCGGACGGCCCAACCTAGGCTTCACGGCGCACGTGGCCGTCTACCGCCTGATGCAGTTTACCCTCCGCGACGTACTTATCAGACAGCACGGTGTGGAGGCGGCCGATCGCGTCTTCTACGGTGCCGGCGAGCTGGCTGGGAAGCTCTTCTACGAGAACGTCATTACGAAGCGGGAGTCCTTCAGCGAGTTCGTGGCGGAGCTTCAGGATGTCCTCCGGGAGATGGGCATCGGCATCCTGCGAATCGAAAAAGAGGACCTCGAAAACCTGACTTTTACTCTAACCGTTGCCGAGGATCTCGACTGTTCCGGTCTGCCTGCCTGTGACGAGCGGATCTGCACGTACGATGAAGGTTTCATCAGCGGCTTGCTTTCGGCCCACACGGGCAAGAAGTTCCGAGTGAAGGAAGTAGATTGCTGGTGTTCGGGCGATCGTGTATGCCGTTTCGATGTGAAGTCTGTGTCGTAGAGCTGGTTCCATGATCGAAGCACGGGAAGAAGACATTGATAGAATCACGGAGCTGTTCTACCGTGTCTTGAAGGGAGAGATCCCTCAGCCGCTCGCGTTGCCGGAGGATTGTCCAAGAAACGAGGTCAACCAAGTCGCTGAGTATGCCAACCGTTTCATCGCGGAATACCGGGCCCTTGCCGATGCGATGTCGGCATTGTCTCGAGGCGAACTCGACTTCGGCGTCCCCGCAGGCAAGATGCACGTCCTGCAGTCGTTCAAGAACCTCCATGCAAACCTGCGTCACCTGACTTGGAAGACTCAGCAGATCGCAGGAGGTGACCTGAGCCAGCGTGTTGATTTCATGGGAGGTTTCTCTACTGCCTTCAACAGCATGACGCAGCAGTTGCGGGCGGCTTTCGCCAAGATCGACCGGCAGAATCAGGATCTGTCGCGGGCGAATCAACGCATGAAGCGGGACCTGGAGGCTGCCGCCCGTGTACAGCAGACGCTGTTGCCGGAGAACCTGCCCAACATCGAAGGACTGAGCTTCGCCTGGTCGTACCGGCCGTGTGACGAACTGGCTGGCGACGCCCTCAACATTGTCCGGATCAATGACGATCTCATTGCCGTCTATTGTCTGGACGTGAGTGGACACGGCGTGCCAGCGGCGTTGCTCTCGGTGACCGTCACCAGGAGTCTGAACCCTCGCGCGGGAGGAACTGCGTCACTCGTGGCCGGGCCCGGCGCCAATCCGGAAGCCGTGGATCCCGTACAGGTGGCGTCGCGGTTGAACTCGCTGTACCCGATGGAGTCGAACGGCGACTACTACTTCACGATGATTTACGGGCTTCTGGACGTGCGCACCCGGCAGTTCCGTTTCACGGTCGCGGCACATCCGGGACCGATCCTCGCTCCGGCGTGTGGTTGCCCCAGGCGTTTTGACGTGTCCGGTTTCCCGATCGGAATGGTCGAGGACGCCGATTACGAGCAGTCGGTGATTGACTTGCGGCCAGGCGATCGTCTCTTCCTGCATTCGGACGGTCTGACCGAAGAAGCCAACGCTCAGGGCGAGTTGTTCGGTGATGAGCGATTGCTCGGCGCCATCGAGGCTGGTCGGCACCTTGGCCTGAGCGAAGTCGTGGAATCCCTCATCCGGACGGTTGCGGGCTGGCGGGGAGATGATCATCTCAGAGACGACGTCTCCATTCTGGCGATAGGTCTTGATTAACCGATCATTGGCGTTCGTCAGGATCGACTGCAATGATTGACGTGAGAACCTACTCCGGGATCGAGACGTTGAAGAACGGTCTCGTGGTCACGATCCGCGCGATCCGGCCCGACGACAAGGCCGCGGTAGTCGAGGCATTTCACAAGCTCGAACCCGAGTCGATCTACGCCCGGTTCTTCCAGGTTAAGGCGTCACTTTCAAACAGAGAACTGAAAGCAGTCACCGAGGTCGATTTCGACAACGTCGTCCAGCTCGTGGTGACTCTGAAATCCGAAGGGAGAGAGATCATCATCGGCGGTGGCCGCTACGTGCGCCTCAATCGGTCCGACACGCGTAGCGCAGAGATCGCGTTCGTGGTCGAGGAGGATTACCACGGGTTGGGAATCGCCGGACGCGTTCTGGACCATCTCACTCGCATTGCCCGGGATAGCGGTATCAGCCACTTCGAGGCTGAGGTGCTCTCGAAGAACAGGCCGATGCTCGCCGTCTTCCTCCGAAGCGGGTTTCCGATGAAGCAGACCCAAACAGGGGACGTCATTCAGGTGACGTTGTCGTTGATCGACCGGCCGTAGCCGGCAAGAGGTCTGGAATATGATGACACACGCGCAACTCATCGAGTTCCTCAAACAGCCGGTCGGGCTCTGCAAGAACTTCTCCGATGATCGCCTCGATGGACTGGTCAGGGAATCGCGAGTCGTTTCCTACGAGCCTGAAGAGGCCGTCGTCGAGTTCGGCGAGGACGCTGCTTTCCTCGGTGTTCTGCTCGAAGGCGATCTGGCGGTCTGCCCAGTCACCGGTGCGAAGGCGGTTGCGTCGTCTTGCAGTGCGCGTTTTGCCCGCTTGTGTGCAGGCTGGTAGGTTGGGCTGGGGAGTCTTGGCCATCTATGACTCTATGCCAACGGCAGACTGGACCAGAGCCTGCCGTTCTCCAAGTGACGGGACCGCGTGTCTTCGGCGGTGACACGTGGTATACTGCTCAGCAGTCTGGCTCCAACAGCGGGAGTGTGGCCATGGATTTCGAACGCCTTCTGAAGTTCGCCGTCGAAAACGGCGCCTCCGACATCCACCTGCAAGCCACCTCGCCTCCCATGCTGCGCCTGGGCAACCAAATCCGTGTGGTCGAGGGCCCTTCGGTCACCGACGATGACATGCTGTCGTTCTTGAGAGAGATCGCTCCGCCGCGGTTTTCGGAGGACATCGTTGGCGCGGCGGCAAGCGGGCTGGACTTCTCCCACGCGCTCTCGTCGGGTACCCGCTTTCGCTGTAGCGCCTTCCGCACGCTGGGGCGGTTCGGGATGACCATGCGGGTGATCCGCACGGAGATCCCATCCATTGCTGCCCTCAAACTGCCACAAGTGATTCACGATATCGCCCTCGCGCGTCGTGGACTGACCCTGGTGACAGGCACGACTGGGAGCGGAAAGAGTACCACCCTTGCGTCGATGATCGATCTGATCAATACCAACTACCGCACCAAAATCATCACCGTGGAGGATCCGGTCGAGTATCTACACGGCAACAAGAAGGCCCTGGTGACCCAAATCGAGGTGGGCTCGGATACGACCTCGTTTGACCAGGCGCTGCGACAAGCCCTGCGACAGGACCCTGATGTTATCCTTGTCGGTGAATTGCGCGACGTCGAGACTTTGCGGATCGCCTTGCGCGCCGCGGACACCGGCCATCAGGTGTTCTCCACGGTTCACAGCGCCAACGCGCCGCAGACCATCGAGCGGATCATCGCGATGTTCCCGCCGGCGGAGCACAAGGTGCTCCTCTCCCAGTTGGCCAACTCCATCGAGGCGATCATCTCGCAGCGGCTGATCACCGGACACGACGAGAAACGCCGCCCGGCCGTCGAGATCCTTCGCGGGGGCCCGGTAACTACCAAGTTCATCATGGAAGGCCGGCTGAACGATCTGGCGACATATGTGCAGGGAGGCGAAGCCGGAATGCAGAGCTTCGATCAGCACCTGCTGTCCATGTACCAAGCGGAACAGATCAGCGGAACGGAGGCGCTTCGTTGGGCAACCAACCCGGAAGCCCTGTCCATCGCGATGCGCGGCGTCAAGCGTATTGGAGGCATCGCCTGACATTGACGGGCCTTGCAGGAGCAACCTATGCCAGACTCACCTTCCACCATTGTCGAACGGCTTCCGAACCTCGTCGTCGTTCGGATTCAGCACGAGAGTCTCGACGAGAAGAATCTCGCCGCTGTCCGGGCTGAAACCTCGGCCGCAGGCGCGGAATCGCCGCAACTGGCCGTTGTGCTAGATATGACCAAAGTGAGCTTCCTGCCCAGCCTGTCGCTCGGCGGGCTGGTCCAGCTCTCACGGGAGTTCAAGGCCCGGGGGCAACGCTTTGCGTTGAGCGGACTTCAGCCTCTGGTGCGGGACACGATGGCCATTACCCGGCTCGACAGGCTCATCGAGATCAACAACGACCTCGCGACGCTGACAGGTCCGACGGGGACTGCGGGATGAACTCGCGAGGTCCAGCGATGCAGATGTGCGGAGGATGACCCGCGCATCGGCAGGTTGGATGCTCTTGAGATTCACATCTTCTTCCTTTTAGTACTAAAGTTGTGCATCGCGTTTCCGGGTCCTGTAGTGACATTTCCGTGCGATGGCTTGGTGCCTACGGCGCCAAGCCGACCACATCAGGGTTCGCTCGTTCTCGTTGAGTCGTGGCCAGACGATTCGAATCAGGAGTCGTCGGACTTCTGGCTTCGTGAGCGGGATCAAGTCGTCGCGCTTTCTAACCGCGGCCGCTCCTGCGAATCTGCCGCCGAACGCACAACGGCCAGGAACGCCAAGGCCAACATGGACAGGGTGTTCGTCTCCCTTCGTCGTGAGGCGTGGTCGCACGGCGATGCCCACAGCACACCCAATCCGGTTGTCAACGACTTCATGACTGCTCTCCTTATTGCACGTATCCCTGTCTCGCTACGTGGGTAGCCCACCTCGTCTCGGTGAGCCTTGGCCGTGTACATCCGCCACCGCGTCGCCTGCCGCGTAGGCGCCCAGGTGAGCGGTGACCGACAGACCGCGCCGATGGGCTTCCTCGATAATCACCCGGCCGACTTCGCGACGCGTACCCGCGTAAATCTTCACTGTCGTTATATGCCACGGCAGGGAGGTCGTCGAATAATGCGGGAACCTGTGCGGGACTGGCGAGTGCCCGCCCGGCATCGGGGTGGATAGGCGGATCAGCATCAAGAAGCGGTGTACAGGTGAAGACCCGCGGTGACGATTCTGGACGTGCCCGTGCGAACCGCGCCACCAAGGTCGCGGCGACGATCTCATCTCCGGTGCTTCGAACCGAAGTGACGCCCGCCGCAAGATACAGCGACAACACCTCGTCACCGGACACATGGGCCTGAGTGAGAACGTGCTGGAGATGGACGTGGGCGTCGATCAAACCTGGCACAGCAAATCGCCCACGACCATCGAGCCGCGTCGCGTCGGCCGGAATTTGTGCCTTCTTTTCCGGTGACATCACGGCAGTGATCCGTTCGCCCTGCACGACAATCGTGCGCTCTCCCAGCATCTGGGCTGCTTCCGGGTCGAACACCGTGCAACCTTCAATCATCAGGGAGGGCAGACGATCCGGAAAGCTCGCGGAAGTGCAGGAGAGCCCAGCGAGAACCATCAGGCTGCCCACCAGGGGCGGAACCGTGACGCGGTGCTCGAAGACCGTGGAGTGGCCCATGCGCGGCTCCTCTGTGCGAAACGACTGATCGCCAATAGACTACCCGCAAGGTGGGTGCGATGCGCAAGGAAGAACCCGGCGACGAGATTCTGCCCGGCCTGCCGCCTTATGGTCCCCCGCGGTTGGATGGCCCTCAGCGAAGGACTCTCCGCCAACGCTTCCGCGCCCATGCCGCAGTCAACGATTCAGGATCGTTCGTCAGACGCTCCCACCAGACACCGGGTGGTGGAGAAGGTCGAAGGCTCTCCAGTAGGAAACTACCTCCCGCCTCCAGGGCTTTGGCGAGTTTGGACAACAGGCGAGCAACCGGCGGCGACTTCAGATCGGAGCTATATCCACCCGCCGCGGATGGAGCCCCTTGATGGGGCGACCGGGCTGTCGCATCATATCTGCCTGAGCGCCCTTTCGGCCCGGCAACGGTCGCAGGCGGTAGCACTTGCGAGCCTGCCGAGGACTTCGGTCCGATTCTTTTGAGGAGAACCGACATGGACAGGTGCTTTCCTTTTCTGCTGTTCGTTCTGAGCCTAACAAATATCGCCACCGCCGCCTCTTACCCAGACCGCTTCGTCTGGGTCTTCGGCTGGAATCTCGGGTCAGACGATGAAGTTGCGGAAGTCACCAAGGTGCTGGACACGGCAGGACAGGCCGGTCTCAACGGCGCGGTGGTGTCGTTCGGGCTGGACACGCTCTGCAAAAAACCTCCGGCCTTCTTCCATCGCCTGGGCCAGGTTCAGCAGGCTTGTGAACGCAACCAGCTGGAGTTGATCCCTGCGATTTTCTCCGTCGGCTATGCCGGGGCGGTGCTGGCCCACGATAAGAATCTGGCCGAGGGCTTACCGGTGGAAGATGCCCCGTTCGTGGTGAAGGGAACGGAGGCGCGATTGGTTTCTGATCCGGCACCGAAGCTGGCTAACGGTGGCTTTGAGGACTTCACCGGCCACAAGGTGGCCAACTACAACCTGGTCGAGCAACCGAGCACGATCAGCTTTGTGGATACCGACGTGAAGCATGGCGGCAACGCATCCCTGCGGATGGAGAATTTCACCGCCAATCAATGGGGACACGGCCGGGTGGCGCAGCGGGTCACCCTCCAGCCGCATCGCGTTTACCGGATCAGCCTCTGGGTCAAGACGGAGGCGTTGCAGCCCGCGGGAGCATTTCAGATGCTGGCCCTGGCGAATGAGGGGGGCGGCCGGGAGTTCGCTCCGCGCAGTTTTCATGTCCCTGCCAGTGGTGACTGGCGGAAGATCACCATGCTGGTGAACAGCCTGGACTATGACCAGGTGTCCTTTTACGCCGGGGTCTGGGGCGGCAAGGCGGGCAAGTTCTGGCTTGACGACTGGACCATTGAGGAAGTCGGCCCCCTGAACGTGCTGCGCCGCCCCGGCACACCGGTGATGGTCAAGAGCGACGACGGCTCGATCACCTACGCCGAAGGGAAGGACTACGCCCCCCTGCTCGATCCCGCCTACAACCCCCATCGGGAGGACCGTGAGGCACCCCCGCTGAAGCTGCTGCCTGGCAGCCGGATTGTGGATGGGCAGAAGCTGAAGGTGAGCTGGTATCACCCCATGGTCGTTCACGATGGGCAGATCACCTGCTGCATGGCCGAGCTAGCGCTGTACGACATCTTCGACCACGAGGCCAAGCTGCTGGCCGAGCACCTGCATCCCAAACGCGTGCTGCTGAGCATGGATGAAATCCGTGAGGGCGGCACCTGCGCCGCCTGCCGCGGACGGAACATGGGCGAGTTATTGGGCGCGTGCATCACCAAGCAAGTGCAGATTCTGCGGAAGCACGTGGCGGGCGTGCAGGTCTACATCTGGTCGGACATGCTCGATCCGAACCACAACGCCCACGGCAACTACTACTTGGTGAAGGGAGATTTCACCGGCTCCTGGAACCACGTGCCCAAGGATTTGATCATCGCGGTCTGGGGCGGCGAGGTGCGGAGCAAGAGCCTGAAGTTTTTCGCTGACCAGGGCTTTCAGACGCTGGTGGCCTGCTATTACGACGCCGACAATCTGAACCAGGTGAAGGATTGGCTGGCGGCGACCAAACCCATGAGCAACGTGCGTGGCTTCATGTACACGCCCTGGCAGCGGAAATATGCGCTGTTGCCCGAGTTCGGGGAACTGCTGAAGAACAAGTGATGGCACGATTGCCATGCATGCAGTCTCCGCTTCCTGGGGACGCAGACGGTGTCGTTGCCGTTCGTGAGCTGGCGGGTTGCTTCTGGTGGCCATCCTGGCAGAATCTCGCAGAACACCCGATGCCTTAACCAGCAGCAGGCGTCTGCCTCGTCGTACTCCGATTCAGATGGACCTGACGAAGTAACTCCCCACGACCAAAGGATGGGAGCCAAGGAATCACACTTCGGAAGAGCAGTGCGTGACTCCCACCCCCCGAGCAACCACTATGCAACCACTGAAACAGATCGCGATGCCTCAATCTCATCCAACCATTCATTGATGGTGGCCATTTGGCATTCCTCAGGCGAAGGCAGCGAGCGTAGATTGCTCCCCTGACCATGATGATCAGCGTACCTCGAACTTCTTGCCAAAAAAGTCGTTATCGTTCCAGCGAGGGCGCTTGGTCTCCATCGCAATCCCATAACCAAGCTGAAACGCGAACCTGGCAAACCGCGCGCTGCTCTCATATGAGATTGGCTGACTAAGGTCATCTTTTGGCGAGTGGTAGACGGTGGCCAGCCATCGTTTCCAGAGCGCCAGCCCATCGACGCCGGGCTGCATACTGTTGACACCAAGGCTGATCATTATCGAGGGGATACCCTTCTTCACAAATGAGAACTGATCGCTCCGAAGGAACACGCCTTGCTCTGGAAAGGGGTCGGAACTCACAGCAAATCCGGTCTGGCTGGCAGCATGTTGGACCTCTGCGCGAAGTGAAGAGTGCTCTGCCCCGAACGCGACCACATCGCCGGCCGATGCGAGCGTTGGTCCTCCGTCGAAGTTGATGTCGGCCACGATCTGTCCCTGCGGGATGGTGGGATGACAGGCAAAGTAGTCGGAGCCAAGGAACCCAGCCTCTTCGCCGGTCACAAACAGGAAGATGATGCTCCGTCTGGGCCGCTCAGGCAAAGCGGCAAACGCCCGCGCCACCTCCAAGAGCACCGCACAGCCCCACGCATTGTCTATCGCGCCGTTGTAGATCGAATCTCCATCCACGGCGTCCCCGATCCCCAGGTGATCCACATGGGCGGAGTACAGGACGTATTCACGTTTGAGAACTGGGTCGGAACCTTCCAGCACGGCTGCGAGGTTGTCGCTTTCGACCTTTTCGTGTCGGCTGCGGAACCTGATCGCAACACTCTTCGAGAGGGCGAACCGCGGCGGCGTGCCTTTCTCCGCGGCCTCGAATACCTCGGCCAGCCCATGCGTCTCATTGGCGAAAAGCGCCTCAGCACCGGATCGGCTTAGAGCCGCGCAGACCTTCAGAGAGTCATCAAGACCGCCCGGTTGACCGTTGGCATTGAGCCAGCGCAGCGAGTTGGACCGCACTCCCCGGAGAAGAAGCGTCCAGGGCAGGCGTTTCTCGGTAGCTGGCGATGCGATGTTGAGTACGCCGATGGCTCCATGTGCGATTGCATTGGCTCGCTTCACGTCGCCGTCTGAGTAATAGGCTTGCACGGTCGGGGGAAATGAGGACGGTGCCTCCCATGCCAGTATCGCGACGATCTTCCCTTTCACGTCAAGGTCAGCGTAGTCGTCATACCCGTGTTCCGGGGCGGTCACCCCAAATCCCGCAAAGACGACGCCGGCAGACGCGCCGCCTTCCGTATTGCAGTGCGTATCCATCACCACGAAGTCCCTGCCGTAGACCAGACTCCTTGTGCCGTCGGCGGCCTTGACTTCGAGCGTTGTTTCCCTCTCCTCGACTGTGGTCCGAACGAGTGGCACCCTCTGAAAGAAACCACTGCCTGCTCCCGCGCCGCGCAAACCCGAGGCTTCGCACTGGGCGCGGAGGTATTTCACCGCCAGATTGTGCCCGCGTGAACCCGTGTTCCGGCCCTCCAGAAGATCGTCCGCCAGGAATTCCAGATGCGCTCGAATGGCTTCGGGCCGGACCGGCTCCGCGCCGATACCGCCTGAATGGGTCGTGCGGTCGGGACCAACAGCCAATGCTCGCGGCTTATCTCCGCATCCTGCGAGCAGCCCTGTCCCGACGAGGAGAACCAGCAGAAGACGCATAATCGTTTACTCCCGCGTCACGGGCATGCTTCACGTTTCGAGAGGGTTGTCCGTGCTGTGGCCTGAAGCTATCGACTCGCCCAGGCAGGGTCAATCCCTGGCCTGAATCCTGTCAATGCGCACACCCGAGTTGTAGGTTCGAACCCCCCTCCCTTTCCCTACAACCATTAGTCCTGGCCCAGTTGGAACTTAGGTTGTAGTGGCCAGGTGCTTAGTCGGCGTGAGGAGTAACCCTGCAACCAGAAAGCGACCTCCTGCATGCAGAACTGCGGTTTCTGGCCGCTTGACGGCCATGCGGTGGGCATGCCGGCGCCATCGCTGCATGTCCGGTGGCTTCATTGACTCGCCGTGCGGCGGCGACCACGATACAGAGAATGCCCCGCAGAGTAAGCCATCACCCAGGAGAGCCTTGGCGGGGGCATCAGGCTTCGGTGGCATCAACGGTGCTGGCGTCTCTCGAGAGCATGGAGCGGCAGCCAGGCCTCGCAGCTCATGTTTACAGCCAACGCTGGGGTCTGGGGCGGCAGCCGCACGCCGGCCGGCGCCCACGCCCCTTTTGATCATGATGTCCGCGTGGCACACCTGCGTCCAACAGCGTCGTGACGCCCTTGATGCTGGCCTTCGAGCCCAAAGAACCCGGTATCATGGCACGCCCGCCGCGCGACCCGAACCGGTCGATCATCACCGCGGACGTCGCGATCCGCATGTTCCTGATCGCAGGGGTCATGCTGGTCGGCGGATTCGGTATCTTCAAGTGGGAGCTCTATCGTGGGCTCGGCGAGGCGGCAGGCCGACGGCTGCCCCTGTGAGCATCTGTTGAACGAATGCGGGGACCGCGCTCCACCACGAGCCCGCGGGATTCTTCAGAAGGGCTATCGTTGCTACGGTCAGGAAGACCGCCATCGGATCGTTGCTGCCCGATTCGAGCTCCAACAGCGGCCTGAGCTGGCCTTTCAGGCTGACGCTTCGTGACCGGAGGACCGCGAAAACGGCTGCGGCGTCCGTTGAGGAGATGACCGAGCCCAACAACAGACCTTCCAACCAGGAGAAGCCCAGCAGCACGACGGCCAACGCCGCCACCAGGACGGCGGTCAGGAAGACGCCGGCGGTGGCAAGGACCATGCCGGTCCGCAAGACCGGCCGGACGCTTTGCCAATCGGTGTCCAACCCGCCCGAGAACAGGATGAACGCCAACGCCAGGGTGCCCAGGAGCTTGGCGGTGCGGGCATCATCAAAGTGGAATCCTCCCGGCCCTTCCGAACCGGCCAACATGCCGATCAACAGGAACATCAGGAGCGCCGGCACCCCTAACCCTACAACGCTGACACCCTCGCTCCAACTCATGACATATCCACCCACAAGCGACGGCGAGAGCGGGGCTGAGATGTCGAGCACCTGCAGGCCGTCAGAACCGTCCGCCACGTAAGCGTAGTCACCGACAACGCTGACATCGAAGGCGAGCCCGTTCGTGTTATAAGTGCTGACATGCAGCGGGCTCAGCGGATCTGAGATGTCGATCACGGTGAGTCCGGTGTCATTGTCCGCGACGTAAGCCTGGTTGCCGGAGACCGATAGACCGGATGCAGCATAGAAATCCGGGCTCAGGTCGCACTGGCTGACAAGTGTGGGGGCACTGGGATCCAGGATGTCAACCACCTGGAAAGTGTTTCCCCCGGCCAGGTAAGCATGTGCGCCCGACACGGCCAGATCGTTGCCCTGCCCGCATTCGTGGCAGACGCCGACGAGCGTCGGTGACGCTGGGTTGGACATATCAAACACCTTCAAGCCCGCGTCGTAGCAGGCAACGTACGTGTAACTGCCGGAAGTCAGGATGCCCTCACCGTCCCCGCCCAGGCCGGGGCTTCCCGCAAGTACGGGAGAGGCTGGATTGGAAACATCAATCACTCGAAGGCTTTCCCCCTCTTCGGCCATGTAGACGTAGTTTCCGGATACTGCGATATCGCGAACAGGCCCACTCACCCCATAGTTGTAGCCTCCCGCCCACGTGGGCAACACGGGGTTCGACATGTCGACGATCTGAAGGCCAGCGGCGGCGTCTGCGACGTACGCGTAATCGCCCCCAACTGTAACCCCGTAGGAAATCCCGGGTGTGTCGTATCCGCCAACCAAGACGGGGGAAGCGGGAATCGAGACATCGACCACTTGCAGCCCGAGAGAAAAAGCCGTCACAAGCGCGTAGTTGCCACTGACAGCCATGCCCGCGGCGTATCCAACATCCCTGCAGCTACCGATCAGAATGGGGGAAGCAGGATTCATGATATCGATTACGTGCAGGCCGCTGTTACCCGCAAGGTAGGCATAGCCGGCAACCACCGCCACTTTGTACACCCAGACACCCGTGATATACTGAGCCACGGTCGAGGGTGAGCTTGCGTTCGAGATGTTGACCACGATAAGACCCGACGGACCGGCCGCCACATAGGCGTAATTGCCCGAAACGGCCACACCCTGGGGGACACCGGTTTTCTTGATGGTCCCGACACATGTTGGCGATGCGGGGTCGGAGACGTCAAGCACTTGGAAGCCCGGGAGTTCTCCGCCCACGAGGCAGACGTAGCTCCCGGATACAGCCACGTCAGCGGCATAGTACGTCTGATACGCGCCGACCTGCACGGGGGCGACGGGGCTCGACACATCGATCACCAGGAGCCCGGCACCGCCAGCCGCCACGTAGACGTAGTTGCCGGAAACAGCCACGTTCTCTACCACGCCGAGCAGAGGGTCGCTCTTGCCGAGCAAGGTTGGGCTGGATGGATGAGAGATATCGAGCACCGCCAATCGTGGCCCGATGCCCAGATACGCCCGCTCACCCTGGACCGCAATCGCATAACTCGGTCCGCCATACTGAGCAACGAACTCGATTGGGCCTTGTGCCTGCGCCCCTGCCGCGCCGACGGCCATCGTCGCCAACACCAGCCAGGCCAACCCGTGTCTTCTCGTCATAGCGGCTTCTCCGTCCATTGCCCCGAGGAACGGTCTCGCTACCCGCTCTCCAAACATACCCCACAAACCTCACCAATTCCTCACCTCATCGTCACGGTTTCCTCACTTTTGCGGATTCTGAACAAATCAGGCAACACCCTGCCGTTGCCGATCGTCTAATATGTGAGCTTTGCAGCCGGTCCCATGGAACATCTCTGAGGAAGGTTCGGGAGACCGTTATGGAGTCGCAGCAGGAGCAGCGCTTGCTGAGAGAGATCCGCGCCGGCCAGCGGGGTGCGTGCGCAGAGTTGGCCCGCGCGCACTACGTGGCCGTTTACCAGTTCTGCGCCCACCTGAGCAGGGATCCGGAAGAGGCCGAGGACCTCACGCAGGACACGTTTACCAGGGCGTGGGTCAACCTGGGTAGCTTCCGCGGCGAGTCCTCCTTTGCAGCATGGCTCCATCGGATTGTCTGTTGCCTATGGCTAGACAGCCGGCGTCGGGCGGCACTGGGGCAAGCTGCACTGGGTCGATGGGCCGACGAGGGATCCAGGCCAATCCCTGAACCCTTTGCTCCGCTGCGGGGACTGATCGTCGAGGAAGAGACGAAACGGCTGTATGGGGCCGTGCAAGGGCTCCCCGAGAGTTAGCGGCTGGTGGTCGTGCTTCACTACCTCCAGGGGCTCAGCTACGAGGAAATGGCCGCTGTGCTGGCCGAGCCGACCGGAACCCTCAAGGCTCGAACCCGGCGGGCCCTGGAGCAGCTACGGGAGTCGTTCCGGACTGAGGTGAATCATGAGCGAGCACGAGGAGTTGAGCGAGCTGTTGGAACTGGAGGCGCGGCTGCGCGACCTGCCCCGGCCGACGGTGCCGCCGGGGCTTGAGGGCAAGCTGCTCGACGCCATACCCGAGAGCGCCAGTGGCCCGATACCCAGCCGCGCGTTGCTCTGGAAGCGGATCGTTCCGGCCGCGGCGGCCGTTGCCGCAACCGTCGCGATTGCGATCCTGTTGAGGGAGTCCCCGGTCTTCTCCCGGCGCGCGCCAAGAGTCGATATGCGAGCGACGTCCCCCGAGTACGTGCTGGCCCAGAAGACGTCACAGAACCCACAGGAGACCAACCCATGGAATATCCTGCCCACCCTTCCAAAGTCTTAGCGGTCGTCCTGCTCGACATCGCGTTGATCGCCGGAATCTGCCATGCCGAGGACGGTGGGAACCTCCTGCTGAATCCCGGCGCGGAGCAGGGAATGAACGATCAGCCCTCGATCTGGTCCGCGGCGCAGGTTCCGGCCGAGGGCCTGCGCATGTGGCGGGCCACGGACACTTTCCACAGCGGGTCGGCCAGCCTGGCCATTGCCAACGCACATGATTATGAACGCGAAAGATCGAACAACTGGGTCCAGGACCTCCAGCGGGTGCCGCAGGGTGCGCGACTGCGTGTCGGCGCATGGATCAAGACCCGAGGAGCCGAAGCCGTCAACGTCTGCCTCCAGTGCTGGGACCAACAGGGCGAGAATCTGCTGGCATTCGCCACGACACCCGTGGTTCGTGGCGATCAGGGGTGGCTCTTCCTGCAAAGCGATCCCGTCGCAGTGCCGTCGCAGACGGCCGTGATCGCCGTGCGAGCCGCATTGACCGGCAAGGGCGAAGCGTGGTTCGACGATCTCTCGGTCACGCGGCTTTCCCCCCTGATGGCCGGCCCCGGAGAGGAGAAGCTACGCGAGGTGGTGGACGGCCGAATCGTCCGCACAATCCCGGTCACCAAGGACTGCATGATCATTTCTTACTTCCCCGACGCGGACCTCGGCACCCTGGACAGCATCGCGGTGGCCGACAACGACGGTGGAGTCCGAATGCTGGCGGCATGGAACTGGCTGGCTGTCTCGCCGGCGGAAGCCTCGGACCCGGATCTGCGATTCGTTCTGGCGGTCTACTCGCGCGAGACGATCTCCCAAGGGACAGCCGGCAAGATCCTGGTGAGCGAGATCCTGGAGCCGTGGAAGGAGTGCACCTCGTGGAAGCGCCAGCCGCGCCTCGACGACAAACCAGTGGCGAGCGTGGACTTCGCCCCGGGAAACGGATGGAAGCTGTTCGACCTGACATCCCTGATCCGCTCGCAGTACACCCGAAAGAAGGAACTCTTCGGCATCGAGCTTCGATTCGCCGACGAGAATCGCACCTCCAAGGCACCGGCTAGCCGGGCGACTTCCCCCGCGGGCGGGAGTGACAATTGGTCGGGCTACAATTCCGTCAGCCGAGAGGGGATCGGCGAGTGGTCAGCCTGCCGGCCGAGATTGCTGGTCGTCGCATCCCGACAAACACCTTCGACCCAGCCCGCCTCAGTGATGACGACCCGCGAAATGCTCGACCAGTTGGAGTGGCTGGCAAGCCTGAAAGACCTGCAGATCGAATCGGTGCCCGGCTCAGGTGATGGATACCATGAGGCAACGAGGAGAGCGGCAAGCGCGGTTTCGTCCGAGGCGGGAATCCCGATCTACGAGCAGTACGTGCAGCGTTTTCCGCTGACGCCCGACGGAATCCGGATGATGAATCTTCTCGGGAGTGTGTACGCCAGCACGGGACGCCCCGAGGAGGCGCGAAGGATACTGCAGATCGCCCTGACCCTCGCCAGGGACGAGCCTTTCGCAGGCATCATCGAGATCGACCTGGCCGACGTCGATACCAAGGCCGGCCGACTTGATGCCGCCGAGGCCCGCCTGCGCCGCCTGATGGCCAGGCCGGCGCCTGCGTCGTTCAGCGATTGGCAGGAGGTGGTCCCGTCCATCCTGGCCTATGAGTACATCGCGAAGATCGATCAGAAACGCGGCCATCGGGACGAGGCCGACAAGACGCTGAGGCAGATGGCGGAGACGGTCGCAAACATGATGCAGGCTCACCCGGACGCCGACTTCCTGCCGTCCTATCTCGTTGCCGCCTACCACCATCGGCTGGACCTCCTCCTGGAGGCGACACCACCGGACTTGGCCGGCGCCCGGCGACTGGTGGACGAATTGCGGGTCCGTCTGCCGAGCGGCTACTGGGACGACATCGAAAACCCGCTGTCAATCCTGCGATCGATCGAGTTTGTCGAACGTCGGATGCAGACGCAGACCACTCAGCCGATCTCGCCCGGACGGCGGCTGCGCTAGATCCGCATACCGAAAGGCACGGTGCGGAGCTACGGAGCACGTGACTTGTCATCGAGCCATCGATTACCCGGATGTTCCTTATCGCCGCCGGGCTGATTGGCTGCGCGGAGTACCGCGAGTTGGATGCGGCCGCTGGCCTCGCACACGCCCTACCGTAGCATGCGATTCATCGGCTGTGCGAGCCAGGCGGTTTGGCGGGCGAGTTCTCGGCAGCCGCGCTCTCCAGCAGCACCTCCAAGCCGACATTTCCCAGACAACCTCACCCGGCTATACCGCCGGGCGGTGTTCGGCTATTGTACAGCGCCTCAGAACTCGAACGGTATCGACTCAATCGTCGCCCGTTTGTCCTTCCGCCTGAAGTGGATCTAACGCCGCCTGGTCCGTTGATCCAAGTGGCCAACGAACGGATCGCTGATCGAGTCTCTCGTCGTAGTCGTTTCCTGCCGGTTCTTGCGCGTGGCAGCCATATGCGGAACGGCGAGCCCTTACTCTCTCCGCCAAAGGGCAGACAACACCTCTTGGCAAGCACGTTGTAGCACCTGCTGCGGACATAACCGTAGGACTATTTGCATACTCAACGGCTGCCTGTGCTGGTTCGCGTCGTGACACCGCCCGGCTCGACGCACCAGGCCGCGATCAAGTCAATCACCCGCGCATCAACGTGCGTCTCGTCGTTGTACTCGTCCGGGGTGGCCTTTCCCTCACCGGCCGCGAAGAGGTGGTTCAAATCCTCGAACAGCTTCAACGTCGCCTTGGGACGCTTGCCGAGCGCCGCTTGCCACAGCTTGAAATCGTCGGTCGTTGACTGGTAATCCCGCCCGCCTTGGACGACCAGGATGCGGCAGTTCAATCCCGCCGCCGTCTTCACCGCCACCTCGGCATCGCGCCCGCACAGATCGTACCAGTACGCGGCGGGCGCTGACATCACCTTGTCATCCGGTTTCAGCGTGTGCTTGCGAATGCCCTCCATCTGTTGCCGGACCTGGCCGACATCGGGCGAGTCCAGGTACGTCAGCTGGTCCACCATCACGTCCTCCATGGGCCGAGCCGGGCCCGCGAGCAGCACCGCCCCCGCGACCTTGCCGTCCTTGGCCGCTATCTCCGGCGCTAGAATCGCCCCAACGCTGTGTCCGAGCACGTACACGGGCACGTTCGCCAACTCCGGCTGTGCGCGAAGCACGTTCAGCCCAGCCAGTGCGTCATCCACAACCTCCTCGTCCACCGTGATGCCGCCTTTGAGGGCCAGCTTCGATGCCAGCACCAGTTTGTGTGCATAGGTGCGTTTGTCGTATCGCAGCGTGGCGATGCCTTTCTCGGCCAGGCCCAGGGCCAGATCGCGGAACGGCTTGTTCGGCCCCAGCGTCTCGTCGCGGTCGTTCGGCCCCGACCCGTGTACCAGAACGACGCCGCCCTTGGGCTTGCCCGACTTCGGCAGGGTGAGCGTGCCTGGCAACGACCAGGGTGCTTTGCCCACTGTGATGTCCCGTATCGTCACCTCCGTGTGGAGGTAAGGAGGGCGAACCCCGGCCGATTTCAAAGCGGGCGGCACCACAAACAAGCCAACCACCTTCCGTTGCGAATTGACCACGACCCTCAGGCGGATGCGGCCGTTCACCCATTCGCAGGGCACCAAGACCCACTTGTACATGACCAGGTTGGTTACGGTAGGCGTGCCCACGTTGCGGAACTCGCCCTTCCCCTCGGAAATGTTGGTCCAGACTCCCTTCAGGACGTTGGTGTTCATCTGTGCCTTGACGCTGTCGTCAACCATACCAGCGGCCTCGGCGTACCGGCCTTGAGAGAGGTGCCGCACGAAGGTCATGCCCACCTCGCTGCTGCGGTCCGTGCTTGCCGAGCGGCTTTGGGCAAAGGATCCAGCGGACAAGCCGAAAACCACGACACATACCAAACTCGGGAACCTCATGGTTACACTTCTCATATGACACTCAGGCAGGCGAATGATGCTGGGATGTTCGACACCAGGATCGCACGCCGTCACGTCACTCGAATAGCTTCGGGCCTCCCGGCATCTCAGGCTATCGCGTCAGTGCCTCGAACTTCTCCTGCTTGGTGATCAGCTCGCAATGGGCGTCCCCGAAGCCCACCCAGATGCCCCCCTGCGGCCACTGGTCGAACGCCTGATACAGCAGGACCGTCTTCGGCGGAGTCGCACCCACCGGAGGCTGTCGATACCGGAGCACAGGTGGTCCGTCCGGCTGATCGGGAGCAGCCAGGATGCTCTTGAGCGTTTCAGGCGTGATGCCTTCCGACTGAAGGTCTGACAATTCCTTGGGGTACTGATTATTGTGGCTGTTCGCGTAGCTGCAGCACGCCACAAGCAGATGCCTCATCTTGGCGATGATCTTCGCCTTATCATCCGACACCCGCTTGCGTGGTCCGTCGCCGATCAACGTGTAGCCAGCCGGTGGCTCCAAGCTGAGCAGGGCGTCGTCCACCTCGGCATCGATCTGAATGGACGTGTACATCCGGAGCCACTCAGGCCTGTCCACGGCGATCTGAACCGGCAGGCCGGTCTGCGGGTGAACCCAGACCTTCGTCACGCGATCGCCCTGCCGCGATTGAAGCAGCCGAACGGATTGCCCAGCCAGTTCGACGCTTCCGAGGTCTTCAACCGCCTCGGCACGCAAGGTAAGCATGTGATCGCGAATGCTGGTGTCGAGTTCCGTCAGCTTCAGCTCTCCCGAACCGGTCTTCACCTCGTACTCCGAGCTGATGTCATCCAGTTCCGCGAGCCTATTCGCCGGGAAGAAACGGAGACGCCGACGCTGGCCGTAGTCGGTGATCGTCACGTCGCCGACCGAGGCCACGCCCGAGAGCCACTCGCTCCGCTCGCGGTACGGCTCCTTGAAGATAATCGATCTTTCATAGACCTGACCATTTCGGCGAGATTGCAGGACTTCCTTGCACGAGAACGTCCTCGCCTTCTGCGCGCCTGCAATCGCGGCCGCGAAGGCTTCTTCGGCGTTGCCTCCCCCCGCGACGACCCAGAGGGTCACGATCAGGGTCAAGCACGCGGCGAGGCCGGTGAATGCCTTCACCGGTCGCTCGACCAGCCAACGAACCGTCTTTCGCTCAAACATGGCGACGAACCTCCTTCGCACGTGCCGCCGACCCGGGGCTTGTGCAATCGGATGGTCCCCACGCTGGGCACCATCAGCCAAGTCGGTCGGCACATCCGGAACGAGCCGAACGGGGGCTTGTCTGCGGGCCTGCGTGTTCGTCGTCAAATCGGGAGTCGCCTGAGTCTCAGCGACAGGCTGGGCGGCGGCCGCACCCCGCAGCAAGATCGAAAGCACTCTCGCCTTGCTGGATTCGGGCATGGACAGCCTCGGCTCCCCTGAGGACATCAGCTTGCCGATGTTCCCTTCGAGATATTCGTCACCGGGTGTGATCGGAGTATTCATTTCGCACCTCCTTCCAATGAAGGCTCGGCCGCCATCGCGTCGGAAAACGCAACGAACGCGGTCTTGAAGGCGAGCCTTGCACGGTGAAGCAGGCTTTTGATCGCCCCTTCACTCAGGCCGTGCGATGCCGCGATTTCCTTCAACGGTCGTTGCTCCAAGTAGTGCTGCGTCAGGACCTGCTGGTAGTTCCCCGGTATGCTCGCAAGGGTAAGCTGCACCAGTTCCTTCGTCTCCTGCTGGTGCAGGATATCTTCGGGCAGGGGGGCTGTGGCCAATTGCCGATACGCCGCGAGCAGCCTCCGATCGGTTTCTTCCCAGAAGTCCGCAAGTGCATCGCCCCCCTTGCGCTGACGGAGGGCATTGCGGATCGAGTTCCGACAGCGGTACGTCAGCCACGGCAGCATCATCCCTCGCCGTGGGTCGTATTCCTCGATCTGGCTCAAGGCGGCGACAAAGGTGTCCTGTACGACCTCCTCCGCCAGATCCGGGTCTCTTCCCACCCGGTAAAGGGCGAAGGTGTAGACGGCGTCCGCGTATTCGTGAAACCATCGTTCCACAGCCTGGGGCTCCTTGGCCCGCAAGGCTTCCATGGATCCGGATTCGCTCGGGTCTGGTGCCATCTCGTCAGTTAATGTACACGAAGCCTGTCAAGGTTACGCGCATTCCGGAACGAAACGCGGCCCGCGCACGGCACACATGGTTGGGCTCCCCGCGAAAGCCGCTACACGCACGATACGCCCAGAGGTGAAAAACGCCCCCTCACAAAGCTGAAAAGGGGGCCCAATCGCTCCTAAGCCTTTGTGGAATAATCAGCTAGATCCGGATCTGGCACTTGGGTCTATAACCAGGATCATCGGCCCACGCCGAACGCGGCGGACAGGCCTGCCTGTGTCGGTGTTTCTGCCCGGCAAACCGGAAACACGCAGAGTTCCTGGTCCATGCAAATCTCCCTGCCCTCGCTCGGTTCGCGCGCCGAGATCTTGGCGCGCGGATGTCGTTATCCTCTATGTCGAGGACGACTCCGGTGCGAAGGGGGCCGGTCAGGGATCGAGTCGCGGAGTTGCGTCAAAGTTGCGTCAGAATCAGGCTGGAAACAGGCGGGTATCACTCCGGGCTCACACGGGAATCAGTGACGCAACTGTCTCACCAATAAGATCTTAACCATTGTCCTTACGAGGTTTACGCTTGCGTTTTGGTCTCTTCCCAAGCTGGACGTCGTGGGTTCGAATCCCATCGCCCGCTTTCTTCGGAAGCTCTTGTAAGGCATGGATTGGACAAAGCCGCTTCGTCCAATGTCCCAACATATGGGGCCCTCCTATGGGCGTGCAACCAGCCGCCGGATAGCCCCGAATCGCATCCCTGCTGAGAACTTCAGAGCACAGGAGTCTGCTCGTCATAATCGGGCTCGGCCACCGGCCCGCCCGACCTGGTTGGTCTGCCGGCGACGGCCGTCTGGGAAATCTCGAATTTGCGCTCGCGGAGTTTCAGGGAGGCACAAGCGTCGGAATATACTCAGTCCACGCAATTTGAATGGACGAGCATACCCTTGCCGCTTTAGCAGCGCTGAAAGAAGCCAAAACCAGACTGATCGACATCATCATCTGGTTCAAGCTTGGGATCCTGGCAGCGCGGATCGTCCTGCCCTATGTCCGGCCCTGTCGGCTGAGCCGAGGGCAAACAGATCGCGCATGAATTGGACTCATCCCCCAGCCCCATCCAGGCCTCCAGACGAGTCCTGGTCGAGTTCTCGCTTGTGCTGTTCCGGATGAGTATGAAACCGACGAGCGCCGGGCGGTGCACCGCGCCCGGCGCTCGTCGTGTTGTGATCGTCGTCAGTTGTCAGGGTTCACAGCCCTCGGGGGCGTTGTTCCGATCGAACGGAATCGCGGGGCCCGTGGTACACCTCGCGAACGCGAACAGGTCCAGCTCGTCGACGTCGCCGTCGACGTCACGGTCCAGGCACAGGCAGTTGGGCGAGGCAGCGACGTCCGAGCCGGCCAGACAGACCTGCATCAGGCCGAAGTCCATCTGATCCACGTCCAGATCGCCGTCCAGATCAGCAAAGACGTTCAGATTGCAGAGCCCGCTGGTGCTGGACGGATCCCCGAGCACCAGTACGTTGTCGAACACGCCGGTGACGTTGTCATTCGCCGCCCAACCGTAGGTCGCGAAGCCGAAGATCAGCTTGTCTGCGAACGGGAAGGGCACGTCCAAGCCCTTCACGCCGTCCAGGAACACCGAGACCTTGCTGCCGTCCACGACGACCCGGATCCGGTTGTTGCCCTGATCCGGGAATCCGCAGCAGTCAAACGCGGCGATGTTGGCCGGCGTGCCGGTCGGGTTGCCCGTCCCGGTCGTGCTGTTGATGCCCCACCCGCCCTCCCGGTACACGTCGCCGAACAGGACGTAGTTGGCTCGATCCTGCGTCGCGACCCAGACGCCAGTCCGCACTTCATACGTGTCGGTGGGGACGCCGCTGGCGCTGACCCGGTCGATCTCGAAGATGACCGGCTTCTCGGCCGTCGGGTTGAACTTCGGCACGGTCATCAGCGCAATGCCGGGCCAGTAGGCCGTATCCACCACGCCACCCAGCGTCATGACGCCGCCCTGCTCCAGGTACGTGAACGTGGCCGCGCCGGTCTCTTCGAAGGGCGTCAGGTCGACCCGCCACATGGCCTCGTTCAACACGCCGTCCTCGAAGTCGTCCTGGATCAGAACCGAGGGAACGTAGACCTCGATCGGATCGCCGTTGCAGGCCCCGAAGTTGTTCGTGGCGATGATCCGGGCGTTGCCGGAGTCGAAGATCTCGATGTCGACGAGCTGTGCGGTGCTCCCGCCGGCGGCAAACGTGACATTCAGCACTCCACCCGTGGCACCGGCCGGGGCCGCGACGGCCGGGGCACTCGACGTCAGCGTCACCACCGCATCGGTGACCGCGTTCGCGCCCGCCGGGATCTGCACGAGCACAGGGATCGGCGCATCGCCCTTCTTCGCCGCGATCGAGTTCGGCGTCATCAGAACACAGGAGGCGCTGCTGCCGAGGATCCGGACGTTGTCGAACTGCCCGACGACCGTGTCGCCAACCGCCCGGGCATAGGCCCCGACCTCGAATATGATCGGGCTGCTGAGCGGGAAGTGAACCTCCGCGCCGAGCACCCCATCCAGATAGAGCCGAGCGGTTGTGCCATCGGCAATCACCATCATCTGGTGATCGCCTCCGTCATTGAATTCGGGCGCATCGAAAGCGGTGATGTTGATCCCTGAGCCGGTCGGATTGTCGTCCGCATCGCCGACCCGCTTGTTGTACGTCCAGCCGCCTTCCATCACGTTGTCCGCGAAGAACACGAAGTTTTCGCGATTCACGTCGGTGATGAAGACGCTTGTTCGGGTCGACGTCGCCAGCAGGTTCTGGTCGCGCGAGACGCGGTCCACCTGGAAGACGAGCGGTTCTGCGGCCGATGCCTGGAAGGTCGGCAGCGTCGCCTGGGCCTGGCCCGCCCAGTACGAGACGGTGGCCTCGCCAGAGATCGTCAGCACGCCGTCAGCCTCGACGCTCGTGAACGTGCCCTCGCCCGTCTCGTAGGCGGCATCGTCCAATCGCCACTTGCCCGAGTCGATCGTGCCGTTCTCGAAATCGTCGCGGAGCACGACCGCTGCTCCGACCACGACTTGGACCGGCCCGCCGTTGCAGACGCCCGCATCGTTCGTCAACGTGAGCGTCGCGGCGCCAGGAGCCACGAAATCGACCTCGAACGTCTGCTCGCTGACCGCCGGATCGGCGGGGAAAGTCAGCGTCAGGCTGCCGCCCGTGTGGCCCACCGGCACGGCGATCGCCGGATCACTCGTCGTCACCGTCACCGCGACGGCCTGCGTCTCGTTGAGACCCTTGGGGATCCGCACGGTCACGGACGGATTCGGATTGTCGGCAAGTCCCACCACCGCGCCGACCGAGGTGCCGACGCATCCCCAGAGGTTCTCGATCCGGGCATTGTCGAACACACCCGCCACCGTGTCGTCCGCGGCACGCGTGTACACGCCGAACTCGAATACGAGCCCGCTGGACACCGGGAACGGCGTCGTCGCGCCGAGCACGTCGTCAAGATACAGGGCGACATTCTGACCGTCGGCCACAATCCGCATCCGATGGTTCCCGCCGTCGTTGAACTGGGCCACGTTGAACGCGGCGATGGCCGTACCCCCACCCGTATTGCCCGGATTGTACTGCCATCCGTTCTCACCGCGGTTCTCGCCGAAGAACACGTACTGCGAGCGGTCCGGCGTTGTGATGTACACGCCCGCCCGCGTGGCCGTTCCGGCGCCGGCATGAGAGACGCGGTCGATCTCGAACACGAGCGGCGACGTCGGCGAGGCAGTGAACCGCTGTGTCGTCCGCATCGACTTGCCACCCCAGTAGCTCACGCTGCCCGTTCCGCCCAGCGTGATCGTCCCGCCGGCTTCCGTGACAGTGATCGCCGCGGTACCGGCCTCGAAACCGGCCGGGTTCTCCTCCCAGATCCCCCCGACCGTCCCGTCCTCGAAATCATCGTCCACATGGAGCGCGCCCACGGGCGGCACCCAGACCTTGAGCGGCTGCCCGAGCACCACACCGGTCAGATCCTCGCCCGACAGCGTGAAAGTCGCCGCCCCCGGGCTCAGCGCCGCCACGGCGAAGCTCTGCGTGTTCGCACCGCCGGCAGGGAAGGTCAGCGTCAGGCTGCCGCCCGTCGCACCCGCCGGCTCAGCCACGGTCGGGTTTGAGCTCGTGACGATCACGTTTACGGCCTTGCTCGCGTTGAGACCCTGCGGTATGAACACGTTCACCGACGTCTGCGGATCAAACGTGTACTGCTCCAGGTCCGTCACGGTGAAACCCGCGCCGGGCTGCGTGTCGACGCGGGCATTGTCGAACTCGACGTGCACGACATCGCCCGACGCCCGCGCGTAGATGCCGAGTTCGAAGATGATGCCGTCTGAAACGGGGAAGGCGACCTCCGCCCCCGGTACGCCATCCAGGAAGAGCTTCACGACCTTGCCGTCGGCCACCATCTTCATCTGATGATTCCCGCCGTCGCCGTCCAGGGAATCGAACGCCGCGATGTTCGTGCCGCCGCCCGTCGCATTGTCACCCGTCTCGCCAATCCGCCTGTTGTACTGCCAGCCGTTCTCACCCATGTTCTGGGCGAACATGACGTATCGTTCGCGTGTCGCGTCGGTGATCCACATCGACGAACGCCCCGCCGTACCAGTCCTCGTGAGCGCAACGCGGTCGACCGTGAAACTGAGTACCTCGCCTGCCGGCACGGGGAACGACGCCACCGTCTTGAGCGACGCACCACCCCAGTACGACGCCGTTGCCGTCGCATCCATGACGGCCACCCCGGCGGCTTCCTGGATCGTGACGTTGGCCGCGCCCGTCGCCTCGAACCCCGATTCGTTGATCACCCATTTGGTCGGGTCGATCTGCGTGTCGCTGAAATCATCCTCCAGCCGGACCGTCACTTGAGCCTGCAGCGACGCCGGTGCCAGGCACACGAGCGCAGCCAGGCACGCCCATGCCGCCCAGTGAGTCCTTGTTGTCACGTTCATGGGTCTACCTTTCCCGAGAATGGGCATGTCATGCAGGATGGCCCGCACATCATCCGCTGCGCGGCAACGCGCCCACACGAACGCGTCACGCAACCTGCAATCTGAATTTCAGCAAGCGACCGTGGTGGAAGTGCCGACAGCGGTCCATCCGCTTTCCCCGCCTCGGGAATACGCACGCCTCCTGTGCCATCCAGGACGCCCACGGCACCGCATCCTCGCTCCTCGATGATGGCCCTTCAAGCCTAGCCGACCGGGCCGATTCTGTCAAGCGAGTAGTACCGAGCGGTACCGAGCCAGCGGCTTGCTGTGCGCGCCCGCGGTCAGCACCGCAGAGGCAGGGACACCCGTTGTGGGATCAGGGTCGGTCGTCCAAGCGGAGCCAGACGGATCAGGTTCTCATACACCCGGCGGAACGGCTCGTGGTACGGATAGGCCTGTGACCACGACAGCCACACCCGCCGGGTGGTCACCCGGACCTGCATGCCGATCTTGAGCCACTTCTGGCGGAGGGTCGGAGCCTGAGCCTGTTCCAGGGGCGTGCTGGTGAGCCCCAGCCGTCGCAGCGCGTGGATGAGCAGACACCTATGAGGCCGTCGATGAGTACTTGCCGGTCTCACGCAACGGCGTCATACAACCGCCAGCCCCGCTGGACGAGCTGCTGATCTCGGCGGCGAAAGCGCACTCTGCCGCTCAAGAAGGCGAAGCAATCGTCGTAGAACTATCGTGAGCAGGGGCATGAGGCGTGGTTCGTTGGCCTTGCGGCTGCGGATGGGGCCCCAACTCCTGGCCACATCGTCCAAGCCGTGCGATTCGTGTCAGAATGACGTGCTGGGGCGCCAATACCTGTAGTTGACCTGCCGCAGCGGTGCGAAAGCCAGGCTTGTTATCAGCTGAGAGGTCGGTGAGTATCTGCCAGACGCGCCAAGGAGGAACCATGGGTCGGATCCGCAGAGTGGCTTACCCAGCGGGGTTTACGCTCATCGAGATCCTGGTCGTCGTCGCCATCATCGCCTTGCTGGTGTCTGTTCTGCTGCCGTCCTATGCCAATGCCCGCCGCCTGGCCCATTCGACCACCTGTGCGGCGAGCATCCGGCAACTCGGCGTCGGGATGCACACCTACCTGCAGCAGTACGGCACCTTCCCGGCCCACCAGTTCATCCTCGGCAGCCTGCGCATTCGCTGGTGGCAGGCCATGGCCCTCGAACTGAAGGGTTACACTGTCTCCTCCTGCCCGGCTGTACCGGAGTGGGAGCTCGGGCGAAACAACGCCTACGGCTACAACTACAAGTACATCGGCAGCGGCCGCGAGAACCCGGTCGGGCCCACGGCGCCGTACGAGCGCCACCCGGTCAAGTCCCTGCGTGCCCCGTCTCGCACGATCGCCTTTGGCGACAGCGACGGCACCGGTTGGAGGACGCACCATCGCAACATCGGCAACGCCAATGACGTGGATATGCTCGGGAACCACGGGTATATCCTTGACCCGACATACATCCCCAAGTTCAGCCTCCAAACCAAGGACGAGAGTTACGCCTGGATGAAGTATCGGACCTACATCTCCACGCGGCATCTGGGCAAATCGAACTTGGTGTTTGCCGACGGCCACGCCGAGCGGCTTGGGCCCAAGCAGGTCTATCGGAACAACAGGTACTGGAATGGACTGGGCGGTGAAGATCCCATTCGCGACGATCACGTCGAGTACCGGTTTCTCGACGGGGAATGGCGTTTCCCTGATTTCTAGAATCCGTTTTCGGCTGCGGTACCATCCTGGGGATCACCCCGCCCGAGTGCTTGCACGCGGGGTGGCTCGGGATTGACGTGCGGTTGCGGCTCTGCGTTGGCGAGCGGATTGATCCGGGACTGCTCAGGCCGATTCATCGATCTGGCAGGAATCTCAGAACCGCGTTTCGGGGTGGCCAGAGCGGTCTGGGGAGATGTGCGGTGGCATGGGAGCTTCGGGGCAAGCTGGACTCCTGTCGCCGAAGAACGTGTGTAACTTCTTTAATGACAGTTAATTAAGTAGATCAGTGCGTCGGCTCAAGTCGTGCAAGCACACTACTCAAAGGCCGACGGCCGCCTATCATCCCTTGTCTGTGGCCGTCCGGCAGGCCTTTTGTCGGGACACGCAGCTCGAGAAGCTGGTCCCTCCAAGTGCACCGCGGGTGGGATTCTGGCCAGCATCGATGCCCGGGTTGAGGCTTGCCGCCGCCCTCGTTCGGTGGTCGGGACCGCCCGTCATGGTTCGGCGTGCGGCCATCTACCCGCGGCGGTGCATCTGTTCGAAGAGGGGTCGTTCGGCCACGGAAGACCTCAATGACTGGTGGACTGCTCTTCCACGGCCAGGGCAACCTGCCGCTCGTACCGCGCCGGCGGAAGTCGGGGCCATCTTCGAGGCCGAGGGCAAGAGCGGCGCCCGCAGGGTGGTTGACGAGTATCAAGGAGCGGCTATGGCCAAACGCCATTTCCTGCACCGGAAACCCGACGCAGGGGCCAAGCGTAACACGCTCGGCGAGCCAACCGTCTCAAGGCTGTTGGAGGCGCTTAGAGACCAGGTCATCGACCGCTTCGTTCACATGAGCATGACCGAGGTGCAAGCCGTCGCTCTCGCCGTCTCCGAACCCAACGACGAAGATCCCGCTCCGAACCCTTCACACCCGGCCTGTCTGGAGTTCGCCTCCGGCGATTACTGCCGGGAGTCCTGGCAGCTGCACCTGGCCAAACTCAAACGCCGGCCCGAAACGCATTGGGGCACATGTCACCACCAGCGGCTCTGCGCGATAATCCCAATCACCTGCGAGAGCCGATGCCTGGCGGTGATCAAGCTCGCCGGCCCCGCCTCGCTCGACAAATCCGAATTCAAGCGAATCGTGGAAATCATGGAACTGCTGGTCCGGGACTTCGCCGTCTCACATTCTGGTTTCCTCAGACGTGTGCCCGGGGGCATCACCACTGAAGAGGCTCTGGAATCACTGGCTGGGTCTGACCGCAGCGATGACGCCGCGCCGTCACCGACCCACCCACAGGTTGTTCGCGCCCTGGATTACATCGCTGCGCATCTATCCGACCCTCGCCTGTCTGTTGCCGGGGTTGCATCCGAGCTGGACCTGTATCCGACCTATCTCAGTGAGTTGTTCGTTGAGCATATGGGGCAGCGCATGAGTCGTTTCATCGCCGGCCGGCGCGTCGACTTGGCCAAGAGACTCCTGGCCACCACCGACTGGCAGGTCAAGCGCATCGCGCTCGAAACTGGTTACGCCAACCCCAACTGGTTCTGTCACGTCTTTGCCGTGCACACCGGCCTGACCCCCGGTCAGTACCGCTCGGCAGCGCATGCTCAGGACTCAGGCACATCGGGTCGTTAGCCCCGGCGGCAGGAGCTGCGTCCGTCTCCCGAGCAGCTCTCCGCCCCGCGCCCCACCCTGGTGATGACTCGATGGGGCTCGTTCAAGTCGGCTTCCAGCCAGGGCCGTGCATCCCCCGCCGCGGATGGCGGATTCAGGGCTCCTTCAGCGCAGGATATCTCGGATGCCCTGTGACTATCTCGGATTGACACTGGAGTCGCGTCGCTCACCGTTCCGCGCCGGCTAGGATGGGCTCAGACGGACGGGATCGCCCGGCCGGCTGCGTAGACTGGCCAGGCAGGAGACACGGTCAATCGGCTTGGAGAACAGATCGACCACGACGATGGAGGTCGGTCGCGCATTCCATGAGGTGAGGTATGAGCAAGTTGGTGATATCCGCTCCTGCGATGTGTCGCCGAAGACATGGGACGTCTGTACCCTCGAACATATGGATCGTCCTGGTCCCGACGTCCTTGAGCGTGTGGTGTCTCGGCGGGGCCCAATGCGGCTCGACGCTGGGGACCGTCAAGCTCTCCGCGCTGGAAGTGGCGACGGTCAATGCGCTCGACGACGACAACAACTACGACGCGGTTTACTGTACGGATCTGATTCCCTACGGTGCCTTTGAAGGGCTTGAGTTCGGAGCCGCCCGTGTCGGGTATGATCGCCACCATGACCCCGGTACCGAGCCTCTTCCCTGCTGGTGGTGGGTATCGTCGGTCGATCGCGGACTCGTCCGCTTTGATCTTGCGTTGCTCGGAGCGACTGGCGACCAGATCACCGATGCCACGCTGGAGTACGATCTGGATACGACCTATTCCGTTGCGGGCACAGCCACGAACTGTCCCAGCAGCATTCTCAACTCGATCTGGATCATCAATGAACCCTGGTCCGACAAGTTCGATCTGGACGCCGAGTTCCTCACCGACCCAACTCCGTCGCCCAGTTGCGTCGACACACACCACTCTCTCAACGTCACCTCCGTGGTGAGAGACTGGCTCAAGGGAGTTCGCCCCAACTACGGTTTCCTCTTCGTCGGCGGAGATGAGAGCCGGCCCTCAAATCAGAGTCGCGAGCACACGACGACGCTGAGCAACATCGAGCTCAAGGTACTCGTTGCGACGCCAATCGCGCCATGATCGTTGCATCGAGCGTCAAGAGGGAGACGGCTGAGTACGTCTGTGACCGGGAAGTACGCGATACGCAGGAGAGTGCCCCGCATGAGCGCACGCGCAACGATAGAAGAACTGATGTGGAGCGGGGGCATGCGGTTCTCTGGACGGCGGCAGGTCAGCCCGCGAAGGGCACATCGGCGCCGTGGCAGCGGCAATGGACTGCGTGGCCCGCGGGTGTGCCCGGCCAGGAGGTCGCCGCACAGCCGGATGATCGTCGCGCCGCAGACGGGGAGACGGCAGGCAGCCCTCCCACCGCGCGACTCGTGGTGAGCTTATGCACGCAGATCGATCAGGCGTGTTATCCTTGTCTGAGCTCCGAGACGATGGCTCGTCAGGTGTACACGTCGGCTGGCGGATCGTCGTCAACGGGCTATTCGCGGGGGCATCTGGCCGGCAACGTTCTTATCTTGTTCTCCGTCTAATCGAGGGTATCGGGGTGGTTGTTTTCGATCGACGGCGGGCGCCTCTGCGTCGGGCGCGCCAATCGCCGTAAAGGAATGCTCTATAAGAAGTTGTGAAGCTGCCGAACAGGCTGCCCGGCGACCGGGAAACCGGGTTCCTTGCCGCTGGCCAAAGTGAAGTCCGAAAAAAATAAAGAGCAGTAGGCCATTGACACGGCTTCCGCGTTGGGGTAGCTTACCCTCATGAGCGGGTCTTCACGGCGCGCCTGACTGCAGTGGGAAGCCGCGGGTCTCTGCTCCAATGCGAGGGATAAGGAGACAACTCGGAAACGGGGTTCCCCTTCGACTCGCGTTCTTCTTGGCCCCACCTGAATACCAGCTGGTGGGAGGGTACGACGAAGAGGCATTTGGCCTGCTCGATTGTGGGCGTGATTCTGACGAGACAGGACTTGGCGGCCGTGTCGAAGCTGGCCTGCCGAGTCTGGCGGCGTGGGAAGCGTGGAGTTTTCTCGGCCGATTGAAACTGCGTGAGCGAGATGGAATACGGAGGCTGTAAGGAGGACGCACATGTCAGCGGGACTTTTTCGGAGAGTGGTGGTGGGCCTGGCGATCGCAGCTCTGGCTGCTCCAGCCATGGCCGCGTCCAACCTGCCCCAGGCGGTGACGGCTGCCGCGGACAGGCTGGTGGTGGTTCAGGACACTGGAGGGTCATGGGCCGGTGCGGAAGGCTACACCGGGCCCATGGTGGCGGGCTTGGTCAACGCCTACCTGCTCACTGGGACCGTCAGTTACTATGATGCGGCCAAGCGGGGTGGCGACTACATCCTGGCATCCGCCGCGGAGGCCGGCTTCTACGGCGACGAGGCTTGGGGCTTGACAGTTCTGAGCCAGATGGAGGCCAATCCGGCCAGCAACGCCTGGCGGACCGCGGTGACCGATTTCTACGCCCGGGCCGCCACCGCTCCCGGTGGGACGGCCGCGTACATTGCCGACCTCAAGGCCGGCTACGCGGAAGACTCAGTGCCGGTCTTCTACCTCGCTCACCACGCAGTGGCTTCGGAGTACGTCGGCGCCGCCGACAAAGCCGTGTGGCGACAGGCGGTCATTGACACCTTCGCCTATGTCAACGACCTCGACACCTATCCGGTGATGAGCTTGGGGACTGCGGTGTGGGCCCTGGCCCAAACGGGCAGCGGCCTTGATGCCACCGTGATACCGACCCCGCCCATTCCGGAGCGCGGGACGTATGCGGGGTACAGGCTCGATCAGCTGCCAGCCATCCTTGCCGGTCACCAGGTGGCTGCCACGGCGCTGTACGGTTCGAGCTTCTTCGCCTGGTTCGACCACAGCCAGAGCCCGGAAGCCGGGTACACCGAAGACACGGTCTACGGAACGCTCGGCATGATGGCCGCGACAGGGACCGGAAGCTGGGACTACACGACCCAGATCCAGGCTGCTCGCCGCGTTCTGGCGAATGGCGACCGGTATGGAGCCGTCACCCCGGACTTTGGCGTCCTGGCGAATGGCGTGACCCGCGAGCACGTCTGGAACAACTCCTTCGTCAATGACGCGTTTGCCGGCGAAGTGCTGATCGTCCTGAACATCGAGCCGGCAGTCCAGTTCGTCTCCGCGGTGTCGCGGAAGACCCACGGAACCATGGGTACCTTCGATATCGACCTGATGGCCCCGATGGGCGGCTTCGATGTGGCCGTCGAGTGCCGCAAGAATGGTCCCACCCAGGTGCTGGTGACCTTCGACGAAGTGATCGTCGGCAGCGGGCCGGGTGGAGTCGCCGTGCCCGTCGACGTCGCGGTCGTCGATTCCGCGGGCAGCATCATCACCGTGAGTGCCGTGTCCGTCCTCAACGATAAGCTGACCATCGACATGAGCGGCGCGGCCAACGCCTCGCGGGTCAAGATCATGTTCCCGGGTATCACCGGCATTTCGGGCAGCGTCTGCACCGGATCCATCTGTCTGGTTGCTTTCCTCGGCGATGTCAACGGCGACGGCAAGGTCAACGTGCTGGACATGACGCCGGTTCGGAACAATACGGGCGAGGTGCCGCTCGTTCACCATCGTTGCGATGCCAACACTGACGGACGCATCAACACCCTGGACATGACCGCGGTCCGAAACAACATCGGCCTGCTTGTCCCACCGGGTGGATGCTGATCTGGCGGTGCAATGAATACGCGAGAGAAAGGAACCAAGGAAAGAGGGAACACAAATGACCACGATGATTAGATGGAGCGACCGGCCACGCATGGTGACCCACTTTGGGGCACTGCTGGCGGCGGTTTGCCTGTTGTCTTGGACGGCTTGGGCTGAGGCGGCGGTTTCCAAACGTGCCCGGGGCGTGGCCCTGGGGACTGCGGCCGCCGATAGTGCTCTCAGTTTCGACCCCTTCGCTCCTGCCGGGACCTACACCTCGGGGGCGAGTCTGAACACCGCTGCAGGCATCCAGCCTTCCTTGGCTGGTCTGTCTTCAGATCAGCCGGTGGCCGACACCGGTGCTGCGGGCGCCAAGGCGGGGCGTGACATGCTCGCCGCGGGGCCGGGCGCACGATACCGTCCGCCGATCCGAGTGCCCTATCGGCCGCCGCTGCGCAGCCCGTGGCGACCGCCATTGGTCTAGCGCCGGGTGGCGTGCGGTCAAGCATGACACGCCTCTCGGATCGACAATGGGAAGGGTTACTCTGTCTGCCATGAAGGCTGAGTAGCCTCGGATCGAGCGGAGGCGGGAGTCGTGCGGGGTCCCGTTTGGGGCGGGGCCCCGGTGACCGAAGTCGGCTCCTTGACATTGGAATGAAGGCCCTGGGGGAGAAGCTAGGGAGGTTCAACAGGACTTGGAGAGACTGGCGCACGGATGACCTGGTCTCCTACCAAGCGGCCAGGTGCTGATGGCGCTTGGACTGGCGAGGCGGAGAATGGCAATCTTTGTGGCAGTTTTTCTGGTCGCAGCCGTCGTGAGCGTCCTCACGACGGCTGTGGTCATTCGTACCGCCAAAGCCTTCGACCTGTTCGACCTGCCCGGGATCCGCAAGCTGCATCGCGGGGCCACACCTCGACTCGGGGGCGTGGCCATTGCCGTGGCGTGCACCGCGGGTGCGGTTCCGTTCCTTGCCGGGCACGGCGCTCTGCCGGCCATCCTCGCCTACGGAACAGCCATCGCCGATTCTTTCGCCACTGTGGGTCGCCCTCTTGTTGCCCTGTTTTCTGCCAGTATTTTCATCTTCTTAGTGGGTCTGGTTGATGATGTCTGCGGCCTGCGGGCCCGGACCAAGCTGGCCGCCCAACTGGTCGCGGGCCTGTTTCTTTGCGGATTCGGCGTGCGGCTGGAGCAGATCTCCCTCAGTCCAGCCCTGACCATCGAGCTCGGCTGGCTGTCCTGGCCGCTGAGCCTCCTCTGGATCGTCGGGGTCACCAACGCCCTCAACCTGATCGATGGGCTGGACGGGTTGGCCGGGGGCATCGCCGCGGTCGCCTGCGTGGTCACCGCCGTGGTGGCGGTGCATGTCGGCCAGTGGATCACGGTGCTGCTCCTGCTGAGCCTGCTGGGTGGAGTCGGCGGCTTCCTGGTGTACAACGCCCACCCGGCGAGGATCTTCATGGGCGACGGCGGGAGCCTCTTTTTAGGGTTTATGCTTGCCGGCTCGGCGGTGATCATCGCTTCCGCCCACGAGGGGGCCACCCTGGCGGCGTTCCTTCCCACCGCCCTGGCCTTGGGTGTTCCCATCCTGGACACGCTGTGCAGCATGTTGAGGCGAATCCTCAGTCGGCGGTCACTCTTCGCCCCGGATCGAAATCACATTCACCATCGGCTTGTGGATCTCGGCCTGTCCCAGCAAAAAGTGGTGATCGTCCTGCACTCGGTCACCGTCATCGCGGGCGGGCTGGGGATGTTCCTGCTGCTCAGCCACGAAGCCGAGGTGCTGTTCGTGGCCCTCGGCGTGCTGCTGTTGCTCGGCGTTTTCTTCCGTGCGGTCGGCTCGATCCGCCTCCGCGAGAGCATGGCCGTACTGAACAACAACATGGCCATCGCCCGGCAGTTCAAGGAGGATCGCCGCGACTTCGAGGATGCTCAATTGCACGTCTGTGCCGTCCGGACGTTCGATCAATGGTGGCAGGCCCTGGCCGAAGTCGCCCGGTCCCTGCATTGCGCGTGGATCGCCCTGGACATCGCCAGCCGCGACGGCACGGCCAGCACGCTCGTCTGGCGGCATCCGGAGTGGGACCCGAGCTGCGGCGGCCACACCCTGACGGCCACCATCCCGGTTCGCGATCGGCGCACAGGTCCGCCGCTCAAGCTTCAGGTCGTGACCGAGGTTGAGGAGTCCCTGGAGGTTACCGGGCGGAGAATCATGCTGTTCAGCCAACTGCTGGATGCTCACGGCCTGGCCTCGCTGCCTGAGGAGAGCAGGCGATCGGTCCGCACCGCACCCGTACCTTCCTTGCACCCGACGAGTATGACGGGGCCCGGCAGAAAGGCGGCTAGCCGGGCATGACCAGCAGGTTCCTCCGGATCAACACCAACCTTCGAGCGAGGTCCCTGCCCAGCCACGGGCCGGGCCTCTTGCTGCTGATTGTGTGCACGCTGCCTTGGCTCATGGGCCAGGGCTGCGTTCCCGCCGTCCCGCCGACGACTAACCACAGCCCCGCGGCCGACGCCGGCTCATCGCGAACCGTGGCTGCAGAAGCACCGGTGATCTTGAACGGGAGTAGTTCATCCGATCCGGACGGCGACACGCTGAGCTATGCCTGGCAACAGACCAGCGGTCCCTCCGTCACGCTGACAGGGCCCCTTACCGCGAACCCCAGCTTCACGGCACCCCCAACCAGCGATCCTGTTACCCTCATCTTCGCCCTGACCGTGACCGATGGGGGGGGGCTGAGCGACACGGCCACCGTGCAGGTTACCGTCAATCGAGCCGATCTGGTTCCTCCGGATGCCGATGGTGACGGTGAGCCCGACAGCACCGACCTCTGCCCCAACGACGGGGCCAAAACCGAGCCGGGGGTGTGCGGATGCGGCGTTTCGGAGGGCGACACCGACCACGACGGCACCTTCGATTGCACGGACGGGTGCCCCAGCGATCCGGCCAAGATCGCGCCCGGCACCTGCGGCTGCAGCGTGGCCGAGACCGACACCGATGGCGATGGCACTCCCGACTGCCACGACAGCTGTCCCAGCGATCCCAACAAGACCGCCCCTGGCAGTTGCGGGTGTGGCGTTGTCGACACACCCGGGTGCGGCACTTCGACCCCTGACACGCTGACCCTGGATCTGGGCGGGGGAGTGACGCTGGAGCTGGTCAAGATCCCAGCCGGGACATTTGTCATGGGCGACGACACTACCACGGATCCCTGGCTTGCCCAGGTCGCCCGGCCTGCCCACGGTGTTACCATCTCCAAGGCGTTCTACCTCGGCAAGTATGAGCTGACCCAGCGGCAGTGGGAGGCGGTCATGGGCGATAACCCCTCCTGGTTCGCCACCAGCGGGGATCTCCCCGTCGAGCACGTCTCCTGGGAGGACTGCCAGACCTTCTGCCAGAGCCTTTCTGCGAGGGTAGGCCGCACCATCGAGCTGCCCACCGAGGCCCAGTGGGAGTACGCCTGCCGGGCGGGCACCAATACCTTCTACTCCTTCGGTAATTCCTCCGATCAGCTGGCAAATCATGCCTGGTTTTGGGATAATGGAGATTCGCAGACTCACGCCGTCGGCGGCCGGCTGGCCAATCCCTACGGCCTGTTCGACATGTACGGCAACGTCTGGGAGTGGTGCCAGGACGTCTGGCATGAGACCTACGCCGGTGCTCCGACCGATGGCAGCGCTTGGCTCAGCGGTGATGACACGACCCTGCGGGTCGCCCGCGGTGGTTCGTGGGGTCACGAGGCCGTGGATTGCAGCTCGCCTTCACGCGACCGGGGCACGGCCACCCATCCCAGTTACCTCATCGGTTTCCGGGTGGCCTCGGGTTCGTGAGGGCTTCGACGGCCTCCATGGTTCGGGCTCGATTGGGCCCTGAGAGTGACACTGTGACGAGATGACGGTGATGAGAAGGAAGACAACTCAGATGCGAGTAGGGTTCATCCTGGGGCTGCTCTGCACCGCCCTGGCCGTGGGTTGTGGTGAGGCATCCACGCCCGAGGAAGTCACTCGTTTTCAACAGGCCGGCCCGGTGCAGCCCCCGGTCGACGAGGACCGGGTGGTCGACGCCAAGCTGCCGTCCGGGCCCTACCGGCCGGTCGCGGGCGACGTTCTGGAAATGGTCATGCCCGCGGTGCTGCAGGAAGCCCGATCCAGCTACCAGCCGACCATCGAGCTGACCCGTCCGGAATCCCATCTCTGCCGGGTGGGCGACGACGGCAGGATCACCTTGCCCATCATCGGCGAACTGGACGTCAGGGGTCGGAGCCTGCCGGAGATCGAGGCCCTGGCCACCAAGGCCTACTACCCGAAGTACGTCAAGGAGCGGCCGAGCATCGTGGCCAAGGTTCAGACGTACCGTACGGCCCGCGTTTCCATTGTCGGGGCGATCAACCTGCCCGGGGTCTACGAGCTGCAGAGCCAGGAGATGTCGCTGGTCGCCCTGCTGATGAAGGCCGGGGGGATCGATCTGAAGGGTTCGACCGGCGCCGCAATGGGCGGAGCCAGCGTGGTGCGGATCAAGCGGATGGGCGACCCGGTCCTGGCCGTGTCCGCCATACCTCAGACCCAGCCGGCGGGCTCCTCGGTTCGTGCTCCGGATTCCCCGTCTCCCTCCGGACAGGCGGGGTCTCCCCCGGGACAAGCCGGGTCTCCCCCGGGGCAAGCCGGCGTGATGACCGTGGTCCTGCCCGTCCGCGGGCTCAACATTCCGTTTGCGGATGTGCCCCTGGTGGAGGGTGACATGGTCGAGATCGAAGGCCTCAAGCCTGAGGTCTTCACCGTGATCGGCTTGGTCAACAAGGCCGGGGCGTTCCCCTACCCGCCGGGTACGCAGTTCAGCCTGCTCCAGGCCCTTTCGTTCGCCGCGGGCCTGAACGACATCGCCGACCCCCAGTACGCCAAGATCTACCGCCAGGACGCCGATGGGAGCATTGTCGAAGCTTCCTTCAAGGTGAAGGGCAGCGCCCTGACCAGCGCCTCCAATGTGATGATCAAGCCGGGCGACGTCATCGCCGTGGAGCACACGCCGGCCACGCGATTCAACTTGGTTCTGGCCGAGGTGTTCAAGATCAACGCCGGTGTGAACCTGCAGGCAACGTATTACTACTGGAATCCGTATGACTACGATACAGGTAGAACCAGTCTTCGTCAGAGCCTTCTCCAGGATGTGATTAACAACCGGCCCACGCTCCTCAACCTGGGGCAGTAGTATGAGCATGTAAGGGGTGTGTCATGAGTCGACTGGATAACTTGCCGCCGATCGAGCCGCGAAAGCCCACGGGTCCACCCGCCGGGCAGGGTACGGTCGCGGTCATGTCTTCGAGCCTGTTGGAGATCGCCTGGCGCCGGCGCTGGGCTATTGCCGCGATCACTGTGGCCGCCCTGGCCGCCGCGTTTCTCTATGTCATGAAGGCCACCCCGATCTTTACCAGTACTTCGCGCTTGTATGTGGAACAGGCCGGCCCGCAGATCATGAACGAGCGCGAAGGCATTGTGACCCAGTCCAAGAACTACCTCTACACCCAGGCCGAGATTCTCGCCTCCACTCCGATCCTCACCGAAGTGGCCGATCAGTCCGCGGTTCGGCGGATGAAGACCTTCACCGAAGTGGACAATCTCATGGTCTTCTTGAAGAAGGCCCTGAACGTCAAGGTGGGTGCCAAGGACGACATCATCAGCGTGGCCCTGGACTCGCCCTACCCCGAAGAGGCGGCCGGCGTAGTCAACAGTGTGGTCGAAGCCTATGTGAACTACCAGACCAATCGCAGGAAGAGTACTTCCTCCGAGGTGCTCAAGATCCTCCAGAAGGAGAAGGAGAAACGCGACAGCGAACTGACCGTCACCAACAAGAAGATCCTTGATTTCAAGATCGCCAACCCGGCGCTGACCATCGAGGACGAGCGCGGCGGCAACATCATGATCCAGGCCCTCTCCCGCCTGTCGGCCGCCCTGGCCGAAGCCCGAATCGCCACCATTAATGCCAAAGCCTCCTACGAGGCCGCCAAACTCCTGTCCTCCGACCCGGAGCAGCTCCAGCGATTCGCCGAGGCCCAGCTCGAACGCGGGGTGCGTATCTCCATGGAGCAGGAAAAGACCCAGCTGACCGGCGAACTCCACCAGCTCGAGCTGCAGTTGGCCGACTGGCAACAGAAGGTGACCGCCGATCACCCCGCGGTTCAGACGCTTCAGACCAAGATCGGCCAGCTTCGCGCCCAGATCGAGGAGCAGGGCACGAAGACCGCTAAGGATTTCCTCGAAGTTGCCAAGCAGCAGTGGCTGACCGCCCAGCAGGCCGAGAGCGAGATGGACGGCGCTTTCCAGCAGCAGCTCACCCAGGCCCAGCTGGTCAATACCAAGGCAGCGGAGCTCGCCATCCTCACCGCCGACAAGGAGCGAACCGAGAAGCTCCTCGACATCCTCGACAGCCGGATCAAGGAGCTGAACGTCACCGAGGACGCCGGGGCTCTGAACATCAGTGTGCTCGAGGTCGCTCGCCCGGAAGAGAAGCCCAGCAAGCCGCAGAAGGCCCGGATCATGGCCATGGCCCTGGTCCTCGGGCTGATGCTCGGGTTCGGGCTGGCCATGCTCCTCGATTGGATGGATCATCGGCTTCGCTCGGCCGACGAGATTTCGGCCGTGCTGGGTGCCCCGGTCCTGGGTGTGGTGCCGACCATGTCGTCCAGGGAATCCCGAACCGAGCGCGGCCAGAAGGCCCACCGCGAGTCGAGCTCCTCGATTGCCGAGTCCTACCGGACCATCCGCACGGCGATTTACTTCGGCGTGCCCGAGGGGGGTGCCAAGACCATTCTGGTGACCTCGCCCGCGCCGGGTGACGGGAAGTCCACCGCGGCCAGCAACCTGGCCATCACCATGGCCCAGGCCGGCCAGCGGACCCTGTTGGTCGATGCCGACTTCCGCAAGCCGATGATTCACCAGATCTTCGAGATTGACGACAAGCACGGCCTGTCGTCCGCCCTCGCAGGCCAGTCGACCAACGGACTGGCTATCCAGGCCAGCCAGATACCCGGTCTCGACCTGCTGCCGTGCGGGCCGGTGCCGCCCAACCCGTCTGAGCTGCTCAACAGCGAGGCCTTCGCCCAGCTGCTCCGCAAGCTCGCCGCCGACTACGACCGCGTGGTCATCGATTCACCGCCGGTCATGCCGGTGACCGATGCTCGCATTCTGGGCGCTCTCTGCGACGTCACCGTCCTGGTCCTTCGCGCGGAGCGATCCACCCGCAAAGCCAGCGAACAAGCTCGTGACGGGCTGCTCAGCGTGGGAGCCCGACTCCTGGGCGTCGTCGTCAATGATGTGCCTCGCGGGCGGGACCGCTACGGCTATTACGGAGGCTATGGTTACTACGGAGGCTACGGTTACTACGGCCACTACGGAAAGAACGGAGAGGACAACCCGAAGGAACGGCGCAGGGCGTCTCGGACCGCCGCGCCGACCGAGGGTACGACACAGGCATGATCAGTCTCCTCCAGGCACTGACCGCACTCACGGGCAGAGGCCACCCCTCCCAGCAGTTCACAGGGGTGGATTTGCACTGCCACGTGCTGCCTGGCCTTGACGACGGCCCTGCCACCGAGGCCGAGTCGCTGGCCCTGTGTCGGGCCCTGGTGGCGGATGGTGTCCACACCGTCGTGGCCACGCCTCACCAACTGGGGAAGATGGAGCAGCGATACAGCGCCCTCGATATCCGTCAGGCGGTGACCTACCTGCGGACTCGGCTTCAGCTCGCGAATATTCCCCTGGAAGTTCTCCCTGGGGCAGAGGTGCGGATCCATGAAGGACTCCCCGGGCTGATCCATGAGGATGAGGTGCTCACCCTGGCCGATCGCGGCCGCTGGGTTTTGATCGAGCTGCCTCGCCTCAGCTACATCGAGCCGCTGCCGCTGATACGGCAGCTCAAGGATGCGGGTATCCGCTCCATCATCGCCCATCCGGAGCGGCATGTCTGCGTGCAGACTCACCCGCACGTGATCCGCGGCTGGATTGAGGCCGGGGCCTGCATTCAGGTCACCGCCACCAGCCTGCTGGACCGTCTGGAGGAAGAAGCCTATCGCTGTGCGTGGCGGATGGTCGCCGAGGTGGGTGCCGTGTTGATCGCTTCTGACGCCCACGATGCCGATCGCCGCCGGCCACGGCTGTCCGAGGCGTTCCGGGCCGTCGCGCTGCGGATGGGTGAACGCGTCGCCCGGCGGGTGTGCATCGACCACCCGGCCGACGTTCTGGCCGGACAGGCCCTGCGCCCCGTTTTCGAGACCCCTGCTAGGCGAGAGGCCTCCAGATGACCACACTCACCACGCACCACAGGTCAGAGCGCGCCGCCGCCCACCACCGGTCGACGATACCCGCCGAGCCGGTCGCGAGTCCCCTCGACGGCCTGATCGAGTTGATTCTGATCGGCCTGCTGGCGTTCATGCCCCTGGCCTTCGGGGCGGTCGAGGCCTGGAGCGAGCTGGTCATCCTGGTCGCCGCGGTCGTCCTGGCCGGGTGTGTGGCTCTGCGGTTCATCATCACCCGCGAGGTGCGGCCGGTCTGGAGCTGGACCTACGTGCCCATGGCCTTGTTCGTTCTCCTCGTCGCCCTGCAGCTCGTCCCGTTGCCCGCCCGCGTCGTCCAGGCCATCGCTCCTCACACCGCGGCCACCCGCACTCAGCTTCTCGCCGATCTGCCCGATGCGTCACGGGTGCTCGACACCATGACCTTGAGCTTCTATCCGTTGGCCACGGCCCACAACCTTCGCCTGATCCTGGTGGTCTGCGTGGTCTATCTCACCGTGGTCAACGTCATTCGCCGCCCCGAGCAGATCAAACGCCTGCTCGCCGCAGTCGCGGCCATCGGCGGGGCCGTCACGCTCATCGCCCTCGCCCAGACCATCACCGGAACCGACTCCATCTACTGGTCTGTACCCACGGGGCACTTGTACGCTGACGCCGGCCCGTTCATCAACCACAGCCATTTCGGTCAGTTCACTAACCTGGCCATCGGCGCGGCGTTCGGCCTGGCCCTGCTGCTGATCTACGAGAGCTTCCGCGGCATACCCTACACCCCGGCAGCGGTCATGGACCGACTCGGCGAGCCCAAGCTTCGCCCCTTCTGGGCACTGGTGGCGATGATCGTCCTCGGCGTCGCCGGCGTCTTCACCTCGCTGACCCGCGGCGGCATGATCACGATGCTGATCGCGGCCTCCTTCACCGTGCTGGTCCTCTCCAGCAAGCGCGGGCTCCGCGGTGTCCGCTGGCTGATCGCGGTCATCTCCCTGGTCGCCTTCTGCGTCGTGCTCTACGTCGGTTTCGACGCCGTCTATGACCGGCTCGCCACCCTCCGCGAGGTGGATCAGGCCCAAGGCGGCCGGCTGCAGATCCTCAAGGACATCGCCCTCGCCTGGACCCAGTTCCCGCTGTTCGGCACCGGCCTCGGCACCCACGAGTTCGTTTACCCCATGTTTGAGCACTCGAGCATTACCCATCTGGCCGGTCACGCCGAGAACGAGTATGCCCAACTTGCCGAGGAGACCGGCATTCTCGGCCTCATTTGCGCGGTGGTTTTTCTGGCGCTCGTCTGGTCGAGCTACGTGCGCAGCATCCGCCGACTTCGTCCCTCGATTCGCTGGGTCGCGTTCGGGCTGGGCTTCGGCCTGCTGGCGGTTATGCTCCACAGCCTGAGCGACTTCGGCCAGCACATTCCCGCAGTCATTTGCCTGTCCGCGGTGACCTGCGGCCTGCTCGTGGTGCTCGCCCGCCTGCGCCATGCCGAGGATCCCCCGCGTTCGCCGGGCCTGCTGCAGCGTTTGCTCGACGGCCGGATCGTGCCGATCGCAGCCCTGGTGCTGGTCGCGGTGGGCGCCATCTGGTCGATCCCCGCCGCCCTGCGGGCCAACGATGCCGAGTCCTGCTGGCGGATCGCGGCACGCATGGAGAACAAGCTCCGGGACGACGACTGGCTCGGCACCAACGATCAGTTCGCCATCCTTATCAACCAGGCCGCCCAGGCTGCCACGCTCGAGCCGGCCAACGTCAAGTACCGCTACAACCTGAATGTCTTCCGGTGGCGGGGCGTCAGCCGGGTGGTCAACCCCGACACCGGCGAGCTGGTGCTCAACGACCAGTCCATCCGCCACACCGAGCGGATCGTCGACGAGCTCCACCAGGCCCGGCTGGTCTGCCCGTCGTATGGGCCGGTCTATGCCTTGCTCGGTCAGCTGGAGTGCTTCATCCTCAACCGACCCGCGGGCGCCGACCGGGTCCGGCTTGGGGTCAAGCTCGCTCCGAATGACGCCACCGCCTGGTACTCCGCCGGCCTGCTCGAGGCCGAGTCAGACCGCCCCGAAGCGACGGACGCGGCGGGCAAGGCCTTCACGAGGGCGATTGAGCTCGACGGCTCGCTGATGACCGATATCGCCGACGTGTGCGTCGCCAAGCTCGGCCGGCCGGACCTCGCCGTCACTCTCGCCGGCGACGACGTGGCTCGCCTGACCACCGTCGCCGACGTGCTCGAGGACTACGCGGCGGCTAGCGATCAGCCGGCAGCGATCAGTAGTCAGCCAACCGAACCCGGCACTCAGCCGTCAGCAGTGAGCAGCCAGCCTTCTTCGTCTGGCGCTGACCGCCGACCCCTGACCGCTGAGAGCCTCGCCCTGGCCGAGCAGGCGAGGGCCCGCGTATTCGACTTGCTCAAAGCCAAATGCGAAGCCCCGGACGCCGCTGCCTACACCCTGGCCGCCTTTGCCAACCTCTGCATCAAGCGAAAGTCCGATAAGCAGGGGATCGATTATTACTTCAAAGCTTTACAACTGGATTACGGCCAGGTATACTGGCGATTTGCGCTGGCCCAGGCTCTGGGTCGCGTGGGAGATACGGAGGAGGCACTCAAGCAGGCCAAGATCTGCCTTCGTCTCCGACCCGATTGGCCGCCGGCCAAGAAGTTGGCCGGCGATCTGAGTATCGCCCCGCCGGGCAAGCCGTTTGGCGTTCCCGCGACCGCGCCGGCAGCTGCGCCGGCCACCGCGCCAGCAGCGTTGCCGGCGGTGACGCTGGGCGGTGACGCTGGGGCCTGGCTCGTTTTCTGCGAAGCAGCCGGAAGGGGCCGTCAGGCAAAACGTGCCTGACCCCCTTCCTCCTGCGTCGCAAGGCGCCGAGCGCCAAGTAGAGAGCATGGAGGAAATCGGGCTGACAGCTCAGAGCTGAGTGCTGATAGCCATCGCGTCAGCGACGTGCCTGAGCCCGTTCTTCTCCCTTCCCTCCCTTCTCAGGGGGGGCTCGAGGGGTGGGGAAGGGGGTAGCCGTTCTCGGCGTGCAGTGGGCGGGCGAATGCGCTCCGGCTGAATGCTGAGAGCTGATAGCTCACAGGTTCGCTGAACGCGACGCAGGGAGCACGGATGCTCTCTGGCTGCTGACAGGTGAACGCTGACAGCCATCAGGCGTGCCAAACGCCAAGCAGGCAGCGCGAAGGATGAAGGACGAGCGACAGAAGCTGCGAAGCCGATTCGGCGTCTCGAGTCGGGCTCTTTGCGTGTTCTCTCCTCCTGCGTTCGTGCACATCCGTCGATGACCGGAGAATCACGACGGTTGACGGAGACGGAGTCTGCGCCAACGAGGCCTCTGACGATTGCATGGTGGATCGTGACCAGCCGGAACCGCAGAAACGCGAGACGGTCTTCCCGTGAAGTACCTGCTGGATGACACCAATACCGGCGAGTTCTCGCGCGTCCCCGATGCGCGAATCGAGGATTGGTCCGCTATCGGACGGCCAATGCCCGCGAAGCAGGGAGGACGAAGCAAGGAATGAACCCTCGAAGGCGAAGGACTCGTTCGCGTTTCGTGCTCACCCTGTGCTCTGGTGGACGCCGGTGTGGCGCTTCATCAGGTGTGCTTCGCCCTTGCTTCAGAGTTCCTGTTGTTCGTACCGCACTTTCCGGGCTTTGCGGCGACCAGGCCTGGGCAGGTTTACAGATCAACGGTGTGTAATCCCTGCCGACATCGCAAAACGGGCGAAAAACCGGGTTCCGTAAGCTGCGTTTTCCCAGGCATTCTCCCGCGCAGGACAGCATAAGCTGGCTGGCCACATGAACTTACGTATTTCGGCTTTGAGGGCCGCGGTTAGACCATGTGCACCAAACACCCCTTATCGACATGTTGGGGCCTGGCCGGTCCACGATCGAAACACAGCCTCCACCTCGCTAGACTCAGAGGAGTGACCAAATGACCGGTCAGATACTCTCAGAAACACTGCGGAATAAGAACATTCTCATCACGGGCGGCACAGGCAGTTTCGGCCATCAGATTGTGCGCGAGCTCTTCAAGTACCAACCGGCATCTATACACGTATTCAGCCGTGATGAAAAAAAGCAGTATGACATGGCGCTGTTGTATCCGAATCAAGCTAACTTGACGTTCAACATCGGCGATATTCGAGATCTGGAGCGAGTCCAGGAGGCTATGCGCGGCATCGACGTCGTTTTTAATGCCGCTGCACTCAAGCAGGTTCCGAATTGCGAATATGCTCCCTTTGAGGCGGTCCTGACCAATATCATTGGTGCCCAGAACGTGCGCCGAGCGGCGATTGATGCGGGCGTGCAGACGGTGGTCTCCATCAGCACCGACAAGGCAGTCAAACCTGTCAACGTCATGGGTATGACCAAAGCGGTCCAAGAGCGGATCATGCTGGACCCGTCTTACCGCGGCACGCGAACCAAGTTCGTGTGCGTTCGCTACGGGAACGTATTGGGCAGTCGCGGAAGCGTCGTTCCACTCTTCTGCGACCTTGTTCAGCGGGGACTGCCGCTCCCCATCACGAATCCCGCCATGACGAGATTTCAGCTGATGCTCGCCGAATCCGTGCAGCTGGTGCTTTGGGCAACGGTAAAAGGCGAATGTGGCGATCTGTGGGTCAGAAAGATGCCAGCCGCCAACATCGTCGATCTCGCCAAGGCGCTTTCCTATGGGATCACAGGGCGGGAGGACTATCCTATCGCAACGGTTGGTGCTCGTCCGGGTGAGAAGATCCACGAAATCCTCGTATCCGAGGAGGAGATGTGGCGCGCTAGAGAGATGGGCGATTACTTCTTGATCCCGGGGTGGGCCGTTCCCGAGGATAAGCACGGCCCACAGCACGGCGATATTCAGGAGTACTCCTCGGATCGCACCCGCCAGATGTCTGTTGAAGAGATTCTGAAGATGCTCCAGACGGATGGCTGGGTCAGCGCCAACGGTGTGGGTCCTGGACCCAAGGCGCTGGGGACCGGGATGTCACGGTCGTAAAGTGAAAGCACCTCCCGAGAATTCAGCTACGGCGCCATCGGCGCCAGAAGTCGCGGTCAAACAAGGGGCGTTGATACATGAAAATCCTGATTCTCGGCGCCGGCGGCATGCTAGGCCACAAACTAATGCAGTTATATTCTGCCAAGTACGATGTGCTGGGCACGGTACGCCAGGACGCAGCCGCCTACGATCGGTATAGAGTTTTCCCCCAAGGCACGCTGATTGGCCGCGTCGACGCAGACGACTTCGCATCGATTGAGAGGGCGGCGGACGGCTTTGGGCCGACCTGGATCGTGAACTGCATAGGCGTGATCAAGCAGCTGGACGCCGCGCGTGATCCGCTCACGACAATCAGCATCAACTCGCTGCTCCCACACAGGCTTGCGAAGCTCTGTTCCACACGTGGGATACGGCTGATTCACATCAGCACGGATTGTGTTTTCTCCGGCAGCACGGGGATGTACAAGGAGTCCGATACTCCAGACCCAGTTGATCTCTATGGCCGTACAAAGCTGCTGGGAGAGGTCACCGGAGCCAATTGCCTCACTTTGAGAACCTCAATCATCGGTCGGGAGCTGAGCACGCGCAATGGGCTCCTCGAGTGGTTTTTGCAGCCGAATCACAAGGAAGTGCGTGGTTTCCGCAGGGCGATCTACAGTGGCCTGACCACCATCGAACTGGCTCGTGTGATTGAATCGGTAATGCACGTCCGAAAAGAGCTCACGGGCGTTTATCACGTATCGTCAGACCCGATCAACAAGTACGACTTACTCCTGCTGATCCGTGAGGCGTTCGGTATACCTACGAGCGTGGTCGCCGCCGATACGCCATCCATTGACCGGAGCCTCGCAAGCGCACGGTTTCGACAAGCAATGGCCTACACACCCCCTCCGTGGACCTCGCTGATTGCTGAGCTTGCTCAGGATCAGACGCCATACCCACCGCGCCACCTGCCCGCACAACAGCAAGGAATGTGGCGTGTGTGATTGTGAGATCCCTGTCGGAGCAGTTTGTGCTCGCCGCCCTTGCTACGGTACTTGCCCAGCGGATTTATTCACATAGGTGGAGGCGCCCGGCCTGTGTGCGTTTCACACATCCCCGCCGAGGTTACACTTGAGGCAGCACCCTGTCCAAACGGATGCGCTTCTGGGGACGACTTGCTTTTCACAGCTCAAGATCGCCTGTTCGGCTTGCCGGGCCGGTTTCCTGTGGTGCGCTGCTGCACCTGTGGGTTGATCCGGACTGAGCCGCGCCCAACACCAGAGACTATCCGTTTCTACTATCCAGATAACACATACTGCGCATATGTGCTAAGCCCCGGACATCCTGGCCCAGCTTCCCTGCTGCGACGCTGTCTACGATCGCTATACTGCCGTGCTTTCCGTGTTAACAACTACGTCTTGCCCGACATTCCGCCGGGGCGTATGTTAGAGGTGGGATGTGCAACGGGCTCATTCCTCGCGGAGATGAAGGCAAAGAGCTGGGCCGTCGAAGGAATTGAGCCTTCTAAGAGTGCAGCGGTGCGAGCTCAGGCCGCCGGCCTCAACGTATTTTGCGGTACGCTGGAGTCCGCCCCGGATCCCAGACGCCCGTTTGATCTGGCTGTGGGATGGATGGTAGTTGAGCATCTTCATCAACCCCTTATGGCCCTACGCAAACTGGCTGGCTGGGTACGTCCAGAGGGATGGCTTGTCATATCGGTGCCAGACGCTGGCAGGTTGCATCTACGCCTGTTTAAAGATAGGTGGTTTGCTCTGCAGGTGCCTACACACCTTTATCACTTTACAGAGGAATCCATTACTGCTCTTCTTAGGAAGGCGGGCTGGCATGTGGAACGGGTGTTCCACCACCGATCGCTCTTCAATTGCGCCTACAGCATCAGTTATGTTCTCGAGGATGGCGGGGCGCCAAAATGCGTATGCGAGTTTCCAAGACAAGTGGTTGGAAGGCCTCTAGGGCGTCTGGCCCTTTATCCAGCTGCATATGTACTGGCGGCATTGAAGCAAACGGGGCTGATTACGCTTTGGGCGAGACGGGGCGCCGCCGTTTCATAGCCGGACCGTTGTTTGATGCTTCGCAAAAACCTCATCGCAAATCTTTTAGGACGGGCATGGGGTATTATATCCCTTTACTTCTTCCTGCCCCTGTACCTGGAGTTTCTCGGGGTTGAGGCGTATGGGCTCGTCGGGTTCTACTCCACCCTGCTAGGGCTCCTCGCGTTTGCAGATCTTGGTCTTACGGCGACCCTCAATCGTGAATTGGCGCGACTTTCCGTGAACAAGGACGCGGGCGACGAAATGGCTAGCGTTCTCCGGACCTATGAGTCCATTTACGTTTGCATCTCCTTTGTGATCGCCACGACACTTTGGTTACTAGCTCCGGCAATCGCAGGAAAATGGCTGCAGCTGCACGCTCTGTCGACAAGGGAGGTCACAGCAGCAATTCGCCTGATGGGAATAACAGTTGCGCTTCAGCTGCCATCGAGCTTGTTTGTAGGCGGCCTCGTTGGATTGCAGCGACAGGTCCTTACGAACTGTCTCCAGGTTGGGTGGAGCGTTTTCAGAGGAGTTGGAGCGCTATGCGTTCTGTGGCTTGTTTCGCCCACGATCCTCGCATTCGCGTCCTGGCAGCTTTCGTCGGGCCTGGTCTACTGCTGCGCAGCCAGAGTTAGCCTGTGGAGAACCATGCCTTCCGCAGGCTCCGGATCGCGATTCGCCTGGAGAATCATCCGCGAGACGTGGCGATACGCCATTGGAATGGCGAGCATGACGCTTCTCGGCACCTGCCTCACACAGGGAGACAAGCTATTCGTGAGTAAACTGCTGCCACTCGACGCCTTGGGATACTACACGGTAGCGTGCTCCCTGGCACAAGCACCTCTGTTGCTTTCTGCCCCAATTGGCACTGCTGTCTTCCCGCGCCTCACTGGGTTAGTTGCCAAAGGCGACCTCCGAGCCGTCAGATCTCTTTATCACCTCGCTTGCAGTATGGTGAGCATTGTCGCAGTTCCCAGCGCTCTAACGCTTGGGGTCTACGCGTACAGCTTCGTCCTTGCCTGGACAGGATCAAGAATGACCGCGCAGCATACAGGCTTGGTTGCCTCCCTTTTGATCGGCGGCCAGGCCCTACAGGCACTTACGGCTATCCCCTGCTACCTTGCCCTTGCACATGGCCACACGAGGATACACGTGTGCGTTCAGCTTGGCAGCTTGGCGCTATTGGCCCCTCTACTACTATTCTCCATACGACACGCTGGCATGATTGGTGGGGGGCTGTCTTGGTTGGTAGTGAACCTCTTTATACTTCCCTTGTATATGTACGCAGTCCATCGACGCTTCATGCCCGGCGAGTGTTTAACGTGGTGTTTAGAGGATGTGGGTCGCCCGCTCCTCTTCGCTGTACTACCAGTTCTCGTAGCCCGGCTGCTGCTGCCAACACCAACTGGTCGCATTGCCACAATGGCCTTTATTGGGGCCGTCTGGAGTGCTTCTGGAGTGCTCGCTGGCATGAGCATTCCCGCTATACGCGACACGTGCTTCCGCCGCGGCGGTGTTTGGTTGCGCTGTCTCGTTAGCAGAGAGTAGGTGGGCGTGCATACCCTACGTTGGCAGGTCTACTGAGGTACCGACATGAAGATAGCGGCCGTGACAGTGACGTGCAATGACGACCACAATGTTAACCAGTGCGTCAGCTTTTATGAGCAATACAAGTCCGCACTCAGCATGCACATTATTGTGGATAACGGCTCAGACCGGGCATTTGTGGGGCGCCTTGAGCAGTTGTTTCCGACGTCCGTCATTATAAAACGTACCGAGAATAGAGGTACGACTGCGGCCTACAATGACGGAATTCGGCATGCACTGACTAGTGGGCTGGCCGACTCTATCATGTTAATTTCGAGCGACGTGAAGATCACTGCTAAGGACATAGGCACATTGCATGAGTTGCTCTTTTCTGACGGGCGATATGGCATAGTCGCACCGATACTCCTTAGACGCGACTCGTGCGAGATTGAACTCTACGGAGCCGGCATTACCAAGGACTTAAGGATGGACAAGGAGAATGTTGGTGAGGTAGTTACAGCTTCGTTGCCCTTAAGCAAGGAGGTGGCGGCCGTTCCCGGCGGAATTAGCCTGGCGAAGTGCGAATACTATCAGCAAGTGGGGCTGCAGGACGAAAGGCTGTTCATGTACTCGGATGAGGTGGACATGGGGATACGAATGGCTAGAGCTGGCCTCAAGGCTGTGGTTACGAGGAATGCAGTGGCGTGGCATCAACACATCTTACGCAAGAACGCGACCTGGCGCGGAGGATATACTGAGTTTCTGATGAGGCGCAACAGAATATACTTGGCATACAAGCATTTTGGTTGTCTCAGAGGATTGTACGTCTTCCTGCGCCAGATCATACGTGCTCCGCGCGTGGGGGTCTCCTTCTACAGGAACGGCGCGTCGGGGCACCTGGCGTATTACGTTTTGGGATGCATGTGCGGACTTTTTAGGATCCACAGAATGCCGGCTATGATACTAGAGGGCCGCACGTGAGGTGCCGTCTTGGCGAATCCAGGAGATGCACCGGAGGAAGAGCGCATTCACAATGTGTGTGCTTGACTTTTGATTACGAGCTCTTTTTCGGACAGTCCGGCACTGTGGGCCGGTGCCTGTTGGAACCGACGGAGCACATCCTTGCCCTCCTGTCACAAACCGGCCATGCTGCAACGTTCTTTGTCGATGCGTTACTGCTGGAGCGCCTCTCCAGTGTGCGACAGGAGGCAAACACTTACCAGCGCGTCCTGGAGCAACTATGCCGGATGATCAGTAGGGGGCATCGTATCGAGCTTCACCTGCATTCCTCCTGGCTTGACGCCAAGTACGACAATGGATGCTGGGTGTTCCCCCATCACGGGCACTACAGGCTACAGAGCCTTCCCACGACCACCGTGACGGACTTGCTGGTACGAGGTACTGAATTGCTTGAGGTGGTTGGGCGTGCGGTATCAGCCGACTACAAGGTTGTCGCATTTCGAGCAGGAGGCTGGTGCATACAACCCTTTGGCCCTTTAAAGGAAGGATTCAGGAAGGCGGGGCTTGTGATAGACTCCTCTGTTGCACCAGGTCTTCGCGATCGGGGTGGTGTTCAGGTATTCGATTTTTCCCACGCCCCGTCTGCGCCACTTTGGAGATTTAGCGACGATCCCTGCGTGATAGATCTACAAGGTTCGTTCTGGGAGGTACCGATTTCCGTTTACCGGAGGACCTGGCGGGACCGTGTACGGACGCTGTACTATATGAAGACCAGGCGCGAAGAGCGCTACGGCGATGGTACGGGCGCGGACGGGGGCATTCAATTACACTCCAGCTTGTTTTCGAAGCTCCGGCCATATGACGCTATACTTTCCACGGACGGAAGCAGCAGGGGCCTGCTTGGCAGGTATCTTCGCACAGGAACGGGCGGATTGGCTGTTGTCCTTAACCACCCCAAGTATCTCTTGAAGGAGACCGGGATCATGAGCCTAGGCGAGTGCGCGCAGTACCGCAGCGTTCTCCTGAAGGACGTTATTAGTCTGGTGACTTCAGAGCGTGGGCGCGATAATGATTGAGGCATTGCGTCCTATTGCAGGGGTGTTAGTCTTTGTGGCAGCAGCTGTGTACATCGCTTTGCGCCCTCTCGGCTATTGGGGCATCCTGCCGCCACTAATGGGCGTGCTCTTATTTGTCGCCTTCTGCAATCGCGTGACAATCGGCGTGTACCTCCTTGTCTTTGGTTCATTCGTCGCGGGAGCGACGTTGGAGCTTGCGGGCATCCCTGGTGTTGGCGGAAAGGTAGCAGGTCTCGCCGGGCTTGCCCTCATTACTTCACGCGCGCGGCTTGGCCACATGCTCCGAACATGTGAAGATGGTCTAGGGCTGCTGTGCTGGCAAACACTAGTGCTCGTGCTCTTTTATCTTTACGGCAGCATGGATTCATATGCGACGGCAAAGCTGGCGAACTGGGTGGTCGTGTGTGGATACAACTTCGTCGCGTACCTGTACCTCTGCAGAAGCCGGGAAACCGATTGGTTGCGTCTGGGTCAGCTTGGTATCCTTACTGGTCTTTTGTATCTGGCCGTAAGCACTGTGCATTATCCGGATCTGCGCCCGGCGAGCCCCGTTTCGATTGGGGTAATCCGCGACTTTCTGAGTGTCAATAGGGACGCGGTCTTTGACTACCACGTTCTGGGGATGTATGGCGTCTTTGGATTAGCCTTGATGCTGGGGTTCCGAGCCAACGCCGAGCTGTCCAAGCGAGATGAACTGGCCGTGCTTGCCTATGCCTGCATGGCGATGGTGCTTGTGGCCTGGAGTGGTGCCCGCCAGTACATGGTCATGCTCGCGTTGGTTGGGCCAGTCACGCTGTTGTGCCCTAATATAGCGAGGCGTTACCGTGTCTATGCGGGCGTCTGCATCGCGATGCTCGCTGTCGTGCTTTACGTGAACCTGTGGCAGCAATTTGACTTTATAAATGAGGTCCTTTCCCCCGACGCACGTTTCAGCGATAGACTCAACCGCGGATTAACCTACGATGCAGCGATTGACGCCATTGTGGAAAAGCCCATGTTGGGTGAAGGTCTGGGCGGCTACAAGGGCCACCTCTACACGCCGGAGAAACACGGCGAGGGGTCGTATGCCCACAACCTTGTCCTTGAACTCCTCTCGGAGACGGGAGTTGTGGGGACCGCACTTTTCTTGCTACCGCTCCTGGCTGTGGGATCCCTGCGTGCCCGGTTCGCGGCTCTGAGGCTCCCCTGTAGCTCCAAAGCCGGCAATGTGGTCGCCCCTTTGTTTCTCTGCCTCCTCCTGAGAAGCATGATCAGCTCCGATTTGGTTACGTCGTCTGCCGTCTTTGCCATCCTTGTAGCCTTGGTCTCAGTAGACCAGCGCAGGACAGTCGCGAGTAGGTCTGAATCGCCAAGGGCCAACTGCTGCCGATTACCAATGGGATAGAGGCAGCGCGGCGGCGGTAGGATAGGTAGGCAGCTGTGGTGAGAGGCGGGAGGTTCTGACTTGGTAGGCCGGCTGACAATGTTTGACCACGAGTACCTCCTGAAGGCCCATAGTCCGGAGGCGCACTCGCTTGCGTCGGCTACAAAGGAAAATCCAGATGACGAATGCGCGTATCCTGTTCTACTTGCCCGACAGCATAATCCGCCGAAGTAGCGTTCTGAGCTCTCAGCTCCTCGGGCAGGCGAGGCACGTGTCTAGCCTGGGGGCCCAATGCTTGATTGTTGCCCGTGAAGTAGATGCGAGAATGGCCGAAGCTGCTCAGCTATCGATCGAGGACACGTATGGCCTCCGCTCGGCCCTGGTGTGCTGCTCCGAAGGCGTGCCGCTTGTCTCAAAGCTCCTATCATGTCGCAGGGCGAAGTCACACCTTGCTAAGAGCCTGCGAGCATTTGCGCCTACACACATTTACACCCGCTCCAACCTTGCGTTTCGCAGTGCAATGCAACTTGCCCGTACCCTTGGCGCGCGGCACGTACACGATGTACGAGGTGTTGAGGCAGCGGAGGCAGCAATGAACCCAAGCTGGCTCCGACGAACGGTGTATCCGCAAGCACTACGGCGAATTGAACGCCACGTTCTTGTTCGCGCTGACCGGCTAGTCTGTGTATCACACAGACTCGGGAGCTGGATCAAGGACGAGAGTGGACGCACAGATTACACCGTTATACCATGCTGCGTCCAAGCTAGCAGGCCAATGGTCAGTGACATCGAGAGGAGACGCGTGCGCCAGCAGCTCGGGTTCCCTGATCATTCCAAGATACTATGTTACGTCGGAAGTGCACTCGCGTGGCAGAAGATCAGCAGCATTGTCGGCCTGTGTCGCGGAATGGCACTGGCAAATACCAACTGCCGATTCCTCTTTCTTACCCTCGATGTTGCTGCTATTCAGGGTGTTATTGCAAGGATCGGCCTTGATGCTTCGCGGTGCCATGTGACCTCCTGTCCTCACACTGGGGTACATGACTATTTGCAGGCCGGAGATGCGGGTATTTTGATGCGCGATGATACCCTCGTGAACAATGTCGCCTGCCCGGTGAAGATAGGTGAGTACCTTAGTGCCGGGCTGCCGGTTCTCCTTAGCCGCGGAATCGGCGACATGAGTGATCTCATCGCAAAGCACGGCGTGGGCCTAGTCATAGAGGACAGCCCTAGTGCGTGCTTGCGGGCGCTGGAGTTCCTCAATTGTGGTGCCTACGAAGAAGTGTCCCGCCGGTGCAGACTCTTTGTCGAGAAGCACCTCACGTGGAGCGCCTACAGTGAGGAGTTTCGCCAGCTCTACAGCTACTAATCGGAGCATATAATGTTGGACATTTGTCGGTTCGTGGTGTATACTTGATGCATGAGCCAACAAGACACACGAAGGTTGTCGCCGAGTGCTCAGGAGGCCCTGCGGGTTCGGGTGGTTCAGGCGATTCGGGGCGGGATGGGCAAGAGTGCGGCGTCTCGGGCATTCGGCGTATCGCGGACATCCATCGACACGTGGCTCAAGGCAGTGGAGGCGGGCGACATCCGCTCGTTGCGTTCCAAGCCGCGGGGCCGACCCAAGGAGTCCCGGCTCAAGGGTCACGAGGCGGCGACGGTGGTTCGAATGATAACCGACCGTTGCCCGGATCAGCTCAAGATGCCGTTCGCGTTGTGGACCCGGGGGGCGGTCCAGCAGCTTCTGGCCGAACGCTTCGACGTGGCGGTTTCGGTATGGACGGTGGGGCGCTACTTGAAGCGGTGGAACCTCACGCCGCAGAAGCCGCTGCGGCGCGCGTACGAGCAGAACCCGGAAGCGGTTCAGCGTTGGCTGGACGTGGAGTACCCGGCGATCGTGCGGCGGGCTAAGCGTGAGAACGGCGTGATTTACTGGGGCGACGAGATGGGCTTGCGATCCGACCATCAGGCTGGGCGCAGCTACGGGCGTCGAGGCGAGACGCCGGTCATTCCCGGCACCGGCAAGCGGTTCGGCTGCAACATGATCTCGGCGATCACCAACCGTGGCGAACTGTCCTTCATGATCTTCAAGGAGCGGTTCACGACGCCGATCATGATCGCTTTCCTGCGGCGATTGATCCGGCTGAACTCCCGGAAGGTGTTCCTCATCCTGGATGGTCATCCGGTGCACCGGTCGTCACGTGTGGCCAGGTGGCTTGAGGAGCATGACGATCAGATTTGTGTGTTTTTCCTTCCGGGCTACAGCCCGGAGCTGAATCCCGACGAGCTCTTGAACCAGGACGTCAAGACCAACGCCCTTGGTCGCCAGCGACCGACGCACCAACGGGCGATGATGCATCTGGTTCGAACGTACCTGTGGAGCACGCAACGACGACCCGATATCGTCAGCAACTACTTTCGCGAGAAGCACGTGGTCTACGCAGCGGCGTGAGAATGTTCAACATATAGTGCTCCCCGTAGTAAGAGGCTTCTGGCGAAGCGGTAAGCGACGGCACGGGAGGCTGGGCTTGGGGTTCTGCACTCAGCGCCAGGTGAGCTATGAGCCATTCATTCGGACCCATCCTTTACGTAGACTCTGCGGACTTTTCTAGGCCGCTATACGGTAGCGGTGGGGCCACAGTCTGTGGATCTGCGATCAGACACGCTGCGAGCAGCTTCGTATTTGTGGGATATACGTCTGACGATGATAGGTTGGGCTATGTGACAAGGAAACGCCTGTATGGTGTTGACTTCAATTTCATGCCCATTGGTAGAGCCCCATCAGGTAGGCGTTGGGTGCCGGAGGCCATGCGTTTCGGCATACTGCTGCAGAGGTATCGGCGGGGGATAGCTGACCTGGGCATAACGCGGCTGTTTACGAGGACGTATTCTGCTCTTTGGTGGTGTGCATTTAGCACAAATTGGCGGGCATACTACTACGCCCCTGGATTAGGCAACCCGCTGCTGATCGGGAGAAGGCCTGCATTGGGACGTGTGTTTTCGGGCGTCTATAACTATCTGCAAGGACGGGCGCTCGCGCGAACCACGGTTGCCTTTGCCGCCGCCTCCGAGGATGAGATCGCGAAGCACAACCGCTATTTGACTTCGGTGGGCTTGACGCGAAAATATGAAAGGCTGCCGACAGCTGTTAACACGGATCTCTTTAAGCCCAGGCCAAGGCACATTGCGCGAGGTAGGCTGGGAATCGCGCCTAGTGCAAAAGTGTTCGTGTATTCGGGTCGTTTAGCCAGGGTCAAGGGCATCGACCTGCTCCTTGAGAGCTTTCGCACTGTTCGGAAGCGTTATTCCGACTCAGTGTTCCTCATGGCCGGCCATGGAGAGGAGGAAGAGTGGGTCAGGAGGACCATTGAAGCGATGGATCTTGGGAACTCGGTTGTATTGCTGGGCAATATTCCGCCGGAACAACTTGCTGTCGTCATTGCTGCAGCAAACGCCTGTGTTGTTGGATCCCATACCGAGGGTTTTTCGCTTGCAATGCTAGAGCATGCAGCATGCGGCCGACCCATCGTCAGCACTGACGTTAGTGGGGCTAGGGACATCATTTGTGATGGCGTCAACGGCTTTATAGTGCACCAGCGCGACCCGGATATCTTTGCAGCGAAGATGATTGATGCCACGGCCCTATCAAACGTAGCGCGGTACTCCTGTCGCCTAGTTGAAGAAAACTACAGTGAGGAGCGCTTGTGGCAGAGCGTTCTGCAGCGCGTAAATGCCGACTAAATAGCTGCTCTTGAAAAGGAAACTGGCTGGCTCCAAGGATATCGGTGATGGAAACAAGAAACAGATACCCTTGGAGACCAAGCCATGGAAGGCAGTGTCTCATTGGGCCGAGCCGGACGCAAGCGGCTGCTGGAGGTGTACCGGCGGAGTCCGGAACCGGCGGTTCGGCTGCGAGCCCACATCATTCTGTTGCTGGCGATGGGATACCCGTGGGCGTTGATTACGGCGACGTTGTTCTGCAGCACGCGGACGATCGACCGCTGGAAGAAGCGGTTCGAGGGGGGCGGTGTGGGGGCGCTCCTGGGGGATGGCCGAGGACGACGGCCGGTCTTCGGGGGCGGGCTGATCGAGGTTGTGGTGCACTGGGTGAAGGCCCACGTTCCTCGCGATTTCGGTTTCGTGCGGAGCCGATGGTGCTGCGGGACCCTGGTGACCCTGATGGCGGAGATGTACCACGTCCGGGTCAGCCGGGAGACGGTGCGGTGATGGCTGCACGGGGAAGACCTGGTGTGGCGTCGGCCGCGGCCGGTGCTGGGGCCGAAGGACCCGCAGCGGCGGGCGAAGCTCCGCGGACTGCGGTATTTGCTGGCGAATCTGGCCGAGGACGAGATTGCGGTGTTCCAGGACGAGGTGGACGTCAACACGAACCCGAAGATCGGAAGCATGTGGATGGTTCGGGGCGAACAGGCGGAGGTCCAGACACCGGGAACCAACGAGAAGCGATACCTCGCCGGATCCCTCAACTGGCGGACGGGGGAGTTGATCTTGACGGAGGGGCGTCCGCGAGAGGGGCGATCGAGTGCGTTGTTTGTGCGGCACCTGGAGGAGCTTCGACATCGGCTCCGGCGGTATCGGAAGATCCACGTGATCTGCGACAACGCGATCTTTCACGATCCGGAGCGGTGCGGCCGGATCCGGGAGTACCTGGCCCAGTGGGGGCATCGGATCGAACTGCACTTTCTGCCGAAGTACTCGCCGGATGCGAACCCGATCGAGCGGATCTGGTGGAAGCTGCACGAGGCCGTCACGCGGAACCATCGCTGTCAGACCATGCAGGAACTGCTGGACATGGTCTTCGACTGGCTGGCGGACCGCCGACCCTTCGAGGTAGAACGCGATGTCTACGTCCCCCGGCCTGCCGCCTGACCACTTTCCCTATTGTGGGGAGCCATTTAGCGTGATGGAGTTGGTGAAGTGGCACGGTTAAGGGTATTAGCATCCGTCTACGCCTGCGGCCCTAAATGGGGCTCTGAGATCGGCATGGGGTGGAATTGGATATCTCACCTTGCGCGCTACTGCGAAGTGACCGTGCTTACCGAGCGAGGGTTTCAGGACGATATTGCTGCGGCAGCGTCTGTTTTTTGTGGCGCTGCGGAGCCGAGGTTTTACTATATCGACGTTGAAGATAAGGGACGAAGGCAATTCTGGAAGCAAGGTGACTGGCGGTTTTACTGGCACTACCGAAAATGGCAACAGAGAGCCTTCGTGGTTGCAGGCGAGCTCACAAAGAAGATGGGCTTCGATGTTGCTCACCAATTGAACATGATTGGATATCGGGAACCAGGCTACTTGTGGAAGCTCCCGCTGCCTTTTGTATGGGGGCCCATTGGTGGGCACGCACAGATGCCATGGAGATTCATGCGTATCCTCGGCTTGCGTGCCGCTTTGAAGTACACTGCCCGAAATCTCCTGAATGCCGTGCAAATGAGGACGCATGCTAGGGTTAGAGTTGCAACCACACGAGCAGCAGCACTCATCGCCGCAACAGAGGCGGATCAGAAGGCGATCTGGAGTGTTCATCGTCGAAGAGCAGTCTTGATCAATGAGACTGGCACTCGTCCGCTCGAGGCTAGGACGGGGAGAAGCACCTACAACGCCGACCGCCCTTTCCGTTTGGCTTGGTGCGGCTTCTTCGTAGGCCGCAAAGGAATGCCGTTAGCCCTGAGAGCGATCGCCTCTGTCCCGGCAGAGAGACCCGTGGAACTTCACATAATCGGCTACGGGCCGGAAGAAGCACGGTGGCGGGCGTTGGCCAGGGATCTTGGGATTGATGCGCGGTGTCGCTGGCTTGGGCGATTAGACCACAAGGACGCCTTAGATGCAATGGCTGAGTGCGACTGCCTCTTGTTCACTAGCTTACAGGAAGGAACCTCCCATGCGGTGCTTGAGGCTCTTGGTATGGGCCTTCCCGTAATATGTCACGACTGCTGTGGGCATGGAGATAGCATTGATGAGGGTTGTGGCATCAAGATTCCGGTCGTATCGCCGGCAAGCAGCATAAAGGGCTTCACAGCTGCCATCGCGATGCTTGCCGGAAGCCCGTCATTAATGACGCAGATGTCTCGGGCAGCCGTGGGTCGCGCTGAGGCATTGTCTTGGGACAACAAGGCTCGCCAGATGGTTGAGATTTACCGGCGCATACTGCACTCCGGTTGTAGCCGCACCTGGCCCGACGACAGCACAAGCAGCATGCGCAAACATGAGAAGTCCGAGTAATATTAGACCTGGTCGCTCGCGCTTGCGGCTTAGGATCCGGTCGGTCGCGAATCGTATTCGCTCCGGGTTGTATTTCAGCCTGCGGTGCTCCTGGGTCCGGCGCAGGGGCATGGTTCGCATTCCATGGTCCGTTGATTTGTGGTCACCTCACCGAGATATCAGCCTCGGCGATCGGGTACAGTTTGGCCGAGGATGTATTGTTCACTGCGATACAGCCATCGGCAACAGCGTTCTTCTCGCGCGGAACGTCGCAATCATCGGCCGAAACGATCACCGGATCGACCTCGTCGGCAAGACCATTTGGGATTCTCCCCGGGGAGATACCCTGAAGGTGTTTATTGAGGACGATGTCTGGATTGGGCACGGGAGCATTATTCTGTCCGGAGTGCGAATAGGCCGGGGCTCTGTTATCGGAGCGGGTTCCGTGGTTTCCAGGGACGTGCCTCGGTATTCGATCGTTTGCGGCGTGCCAGCACGAGTCATCGGACAGCGATTCGGAAGCGACCAGATCCAGGAACATGAACGCATTCTGGGCTGCTATGACTCCTGTGAGACAGTTAGGAGCTGAACGTGGCGGATGCAGCGTGCAGTGGGTGTGGGTACAACCAGCAACGCCCAGTAGGCAGTAAGCGAGGTTGGGCTTTGTGGCAATGCGAGCGATGTGGCACAGTATGTGTTTGGCCACAGCCTACGCCCGAGCAATTGGCATCGATTTATTCGTGCAGTGCGGGCTACTTTGCTACGGCCTCTAAGGATTTGGCCTTGACCTCGTCGTCTAGTGCTTGGCTGGTTGACGCGGAGCTGCGGGCAGTCGGGATATCTCCCGGACGGTTTCTGGACGTCGGATGTAGCACCGGGCAACTCATTTATCACCTGAGGGCGCTGGGATGGTCTGTCGAGGGGATTGATGTTAATCGTGAGGCAGTGCGCACTGCTCAAGAGAACGGCCTCGATGCATCGTTATGTGAGTTGGAGGACTACATAGGCCACGATGGTGCGTTCGATGTTGTGTACATGGGGGATGTTATTGAGCATGTGCGTGTTCCCCTTCGGACGCTGAGATCGGCTCATAAGCTATTGCGAGGGGGCGGGGTCCTGGTCGCGCGGACACCAAACGCGGCCTGCTCGTTTGCTAAGGCGACCTTAGTATTGGCCAAGCAGGTGCATTTCCCGTGGCCGCATTCCGAGGCGCCCTACCACTTGCACGAATTTACGCCGATGGGCTTAGGAGAGCTGTGTGACCGTGCTGGCTTTGAGGTCCTTAGTGTCAGACTTACCGGTAAAACTCCCTTTTTGTATACACTTGGTAGTACGGGGTTGTTTGACGAGTTGAAAACCACAATGAAGCATAGTGGCCGTTACCGGCTTAACTCTCACTTGTTGTTTAGCTTGCCGAAGCTCGTGGGCACGGCGGCCCTGCTCGCGCCATTTTACGTGTATTCGCGTTTCGCCGACCGAGTTCGGGCGACTGGTCATGCTATTAGATTGATTGCTCGTCGTAGGGACTATCGATAAAAGAGCACGGCATGGGTGCGCAGGTCGAGCACGAGTGCTGCGTCAGTGAGCGTCGGACCGACGTTCTTGGAGTTGAGTTCAATCTCGTCGACTACCGTGCCGTTACCGAAGAGATTGCCGCCTGGCGCAATGCAGGTCGGCGCGAGATCGTGGCGATTACGAATCCGCATAGCGTCCTGCTCTGCGCTCGCGATCCCACTATGGGTGCGGCCACCCGGAACGCTGGCCTGGTTCTTCCGGACGGCACCGGCATCATCTTGGCAGCCCGAATCCTCGGTTATCAGCACAACGGTCGCGTCACCGGCCCGGCCCTGATGCTCTACCTGTGCGACAAGGGCCGGGAGCTCGGCTTCCGTCATTACTTCTACGGCGGCAATGAAGGCGTCGCCGACCAGCTGGCCGAACGTCTCTCCGAGCGTTTTCCCGGCCTTCAGGTCGGTGGCACGTTCTGCCCTCCCTTTCGCCCCATCACCGAGGAGGAAGACAAGGAGATCGTACACCGCATCAACGCCACGCTTCCGGACATCGTTTGGGTCGGCCTTGGTGCTCCCAAGCAGGAGAAGTGGATGCTCGCCCATCACGGTCGGATCGCCGCCACAGCCATGATCGGCATCGGCGCCGCCTTCGACTTCCACTCCGGCAACGTCAGATGGGCTCCCCGTTGGATTCGGAAGTTGGGAATCGAATGGGCCTGGCGACTGGCCCTAAACCCCCGCCGCATGTGGCGACGAAATCTGGACAGCCCGATCTTTCTCTGCAAAGTAATCGCTCAGCGTCTCCGCGGCGCCATTGCTGGCCTCAAAGCACAACGCTACGAGCCCTGACGGCAAACAACCGATCGCTGGCAACCGGAAGCGAGCTTCCGCTACAAATCAGTATCACATCCACTTTCCCGCGCCGGCTCGCTGGCTGCCGCTCCCGTAACTGCCTCCGTCCCCGCCGTCGTCGTCCCCGTCGCCGCCGTCGTCGTCCCCGTCGCCGCCGTCGCCACCTCCGTCGCCGCCACCGCTGCCGTCGTCACCATCGCCAGCGGCTCGCCCGGGCCGTGCAGGGTCACGTCCCCCGCCACCGGGGGCGGAACGTCCTCGCCGCAGCGCCGCCGCTGCAGCCGCTCCAACTCAGTGAGCGCCCACCAGTACCATAATCGGCTTGGATGAGGGCAGGGATCGTGCGGCGATGGATTCAGCGTCGGGACTTCGCACGGAGTCGCCGGCGTACGACACGGCGATATTGCTTGCGGTCGGCGCGGTCGCGACGTTCAGCCACTCGGTATTCGCGGATGGCCTCCGGATGGGCGTGTCGCCAGACATCCGGCCGTAGCGCGGCGTAGTCTTTGTCGCCGGCCAGCAGACGATCGAGCACGTCTTTCAGATAGACCCAGACGTCCAGGTCGTTGCGGACCGCGCTGCTGACCAGCGTCAGGAAGTCCGCGGCACGATCACCCGCCGGCACGCTGCCGATGAATAGCCAGTTCTTCCTTCCGAGGGCCACCTGCTTCATCAACTGTTCGACTTCGTTATTGTCCATCGGAACCCGGCCGTCGCTCAGGTAGGTCTGCAGCGGCTCCCAATGGTTGCGCAGGTAGCCCAGGGCCTCGCCCAGCTTGCTTTTGGGCAATACATCCGTGGCCGACTTGCTCTCCATCCACTCGCCCAGCAACCGCCAGACAGGGGCGGACTCGCTCTGACGCAACGCTAGCCGCTCCTCGGCCGATACCGACCGGGCGCGATCCTCAATGTCGTAGAGCTGCTGGAACCTGGCCAGCACCACGCTCGACTCGAGCGGATAGACCTCCCGGGCATCGAAGACCTTGCGTCGGGCATGAGCACTACAGGCCGCCCGGCGGATCCGCCCATCGCTGCGCA
>JAKLEZ010000032.1 GCA_022711465.1 Planctomycetota bacterium
CTCACCACAGCCATCGAGCCGGCGATCACCGAGAATGCCGCTGCCCCGAAGGGCACAGACTTCAAGGTTCTCACAGTATGTCCTCCACTCACGTCGGGATGCGACGCACAGTATGCCTGATGACACAGGTCGTCAAGCCGCGATGGGCACGGCCGGCCTGACGATGCCCCGACCTCAGCAGGCCACAAGACTGGGACCAGCCCCGGACGCCAACAGCCTCCCCGGACGGCCCCGGTACGCATAGCCGGACGACCGGCGGACCAGACAACCACGCGGCCAGCACCCGCGGAGAGACAGTAACCGAATCTACGGTTTTACCAGTTGACAATCTACTGTTTATGTAGTAGATTAGGGGTGGGGAGCAGACTCCCGGAAGGAGAACCCTATGCCGCGACCCCGTTCCGAACACCCCACGCCCGGCGAACTCGAGGTGCTTCAGCTTCTCTGGCAGCGCGGTCCGGCTACCGTGCGCCAGGTGGTGGACGAACTGAATCGCCTTCGTCCGAGAGCCTATACCTCAGTGATGAGCCTTCTCAACGTCATGGTGGACAAGAGATTACTACGGCGAAAGCCGCACGGACGGGCCTTCCTGTACTCACCCCGGGTGGGTGAACAAGCGACACTCCAGGAGATGGTCGGCGACTTGGTCAAGCGGGCTTTCGGCGGCTCGGCCGAGCTGCTCGTCGCCCATGCCCTCGAGCAGACCGACCCTTCGGCCAAAGAGCTAGATCAGATGCGCCGCATGATCGACGAGTTCCGTTCCCGCAAGGAGGACCGAGCATGAGCAGTACATTACTCTCCTTTGGATCGCCGAGCGTTCAACTGGGGCTCGTCCTGGCTCACTTCCTCTGGCAGGGGACGGCCATCGCGCTGTTGCTGGCCGTGGCCCTGTGGCTGCTGCGCCGGCGATCGCCCAATGTACGCTACACGGCCTGCGGGCTGGCCATGCTCCTTATGGCGGCAAGCCCCGTCGCGACGGTCTGTTACGTGCGTACCCACCCGCTGCCTGCCTCGCTGACGAGCGAGCAACCGCCCCTCGGGCCGGCTCCAGCATTGAACCAAACCGGCGAGTGTTCACCCGTCAACCTCGACACCCGCCAGACCGTAGCTCCCGCCGCCTCAGACCTTCGGTTCGAGGCAGCAGCCCTGGTTCGAACGTCGCCGGAGTCCGACGCGGCCGCTGTCGGTAGGCACGCTACGGTCGCCGGTCAAGCCGTTCCGTCGCCCTCGCCAGATGAGCGGATGACGCCCCGCCGTGCGGAGGACCCTCCAGCGGCCTCGACCGATCCCCGCTCTCGACTCGTCTGGTATGGGTTCGGTCTGCAGTTGGCGGCCATGGTCTGGACCCTCGGTGTGTGCGCGATGTCAGTTCGATTGTTGGCTGGATGGCTCGGTTTACGCCGCCTGTATCTGGGGCAGAGCCAGCTGCTTCCCGACGCGATCGACAACGTGGTTTGCAGAATGCGTCAACGTCTGGGGCTCGGCGAGCGCATGGAAGTGCTGGCCACGCGGGCCTGGCGGGAACCGGTGGCCTTCGGATTGCTGAAGCCGATCGTGCTGCTGCCGCTGTCATTGTTGACTCAGTACCCCGCCGAAGTCCTCGAGGCGATGATCGCCCACGAACTCGCCCACGTCCGCCGCTACGATCTCTGGGTCAACGTCTTCCAGCGCGTGGTTGAGGCGGTGCTCTTCTACCATCCCGCAGTCTGGTGGGCCTCCGGTCGTATGCGGCTGGAACGTGAGCTGTGCTGCGACGATCTGGCGATTCGCGTCACCGGTCGCCGTGCCGAGTACGCCAGCGCTCTCGTCGAACTCTGCCGGACCTGGCAGGGTTCGATGACCCCGGCGCTGGCCGCGGGCATGTTCGGACCACGGTTGACCATGATGACCCGCGTTCGCCGGGTGCTGCACCTGCCCACAAGCCGAGACGAGTCCAGCCGGAGCGGCTTCCTCCTCGCAGGGCCGCTGAGCGTGGTGCTGGCCGGCACGTTCGTCCTGGCCGCAAACCTCAGGGCAACGGAACCAGGCAATGCCCCCACCGCGCCTCCCGCCTCGGCCACTCCGCTCGTTGCCGTGAGTGCTACGCCCACGACTTCGGCCCCCGCCGGAGTAGGCCGGACCGGCCCACGAAATCGCTCCGTGTCAGCCGCCCCCACAACGGTCGCCAAACCAGTCGCAAGCCGACCCGCTCACCTCTCAGAATTGCACACCTATGAGTTGCTGTGGGAGGGTGCTCCTATGTCCGAGGCGCTCCGCGAATTCCAACAGCAGACCAATATGAGCATGCCCAACCTCGGCCGGATTCTCGAGGAGCTCGGCGTCCTGGATGAGCCCATCACCTTCCGTAGCTTGCGGCCCCTGTCCTTTGATGAGGCCTTGCTGACAGTGAACCATCTCATCGAGAACCAGAAGCTGTGGATCGTCCGACAGGATCAGTACCTGGATATCCGCACCCTCGAAGACTGGCAACAACATATCCCAGCACACAACCGGTTCGCCTCGGAAGCGGCGTTTCACCAGGCCCGACTCCCGCAGTGGGATGTGGCCTCGGTCATGTACAGGTCCAGCTCGGTTTCCCCAGAAGCCCTGACCGCCCTCACCGAGCTTGCGGCTGAGGCGGTGCCCGTGAATGCGGCAGTGGCGAAGGTGTACCCGGGAAGCGGTCGCATCCAGGTGGCCGGCATCGTGCAATACGTCGAACAGATGCTCGAAGTCCTGAGGCAGGACGAAGGCGAAACCAGGACCAGTGACGTGGCCGTTTCTCCCTCACTCGCCCCTGCCGGCATCTCTCAACCACTGAACTCTGCCGGTTCCAGCAGTCAATCCGCTGCCCCGAGGCCTTCCATCCTTGGCGACAAAAGCGGATCCGGGCGCATGGTTGAAGAAGCCGCCCCCGAAAACGCACTCCGGCGCAGGGAAAATGCGGGTCCACCGCAACCACTGCTCGCGATCCGGAGCCAAGCCGACGGCGTCGTGGCCGAGGTCCTGGTCAAGGACGGCCAGAAGATCCGCGCAGGCGACCTCGTGGCCCGTCTGGACGACGAGGATATCAAGCTCGAGTTGGCGGCCGCCGAGGTACGGCTCATTGCCGCCGAGCCCCTGGCGAAAAGCGCCGCAGAGAGGTACTCGCAGGGCCATCAGACGGAAGATGAGGTTCGGAAGGCTGAGGCCGCGCTCAGGATCGCTCAGATCGAGCTGAAACGCTGCAAGCTCCGGCTGCAGCGCACCGAGATCAGGAGCCCTTGGGATGGCGAGATCTGCGGCGACCGCTACACCCGCACTCTGGGCGCAACTAGCCTCCTCGCTCTGGTGGGCACACGCGTCGCCGCCGGTGATCCTGTGGTCGGAATCCTGATGACCCCACCCCGCAGCACCGGAACCGGCCATGCCGCGGACACCCGGCCGGCCACCACGCCGCCTTCAGGCCGGGAACGAACGCCTGTCTCTCCTATGATGCCCGGCGGTGTCATCGGGCACGGCGCGGAGACGAAGCCGGCCGCACGCCTTCCGGAACACAAGTAGGTCGAATACTGATGAAAGCCCTGTGCCACTGCCGGGGCCTGAAAGGCCAAGCCGATGCGGCAGACTCCACCGCCGCTCGCGGGCGCTCGGCTCAGCACACCCAAGCTGCCGAACCACCGGGAGCAAGATGAACCGCTCGCCCTGCGAGATCAAAGATCGCTCGGCCGAGTACCTTCGCCGAGTCACTTCTTCGGCACCACAATGCCGACGTCAATGTACTGCCCGCCTCCAGTCTGGCGGCAGTGGACGGCCAGTGTGTTCTTGCCCGCCTTGAGAACCTTCGCCGCCGGGCCGGTCAACTCGATCTCCTCGTACGAAACCGTGTAGCCGCGAAGCCTGGCGGCCAGGATGCCATTGACGTAGATCTCGGCGTCCTCGTCGTGATGGACGCGCAGGTGCGGGGCGGTCAGCTGGCCTTCAGCCACATCGACCGTTCGCCGCAGCCAGATGTCCTTCGAGTTCCATTCCGTTCCGATGACCGCACCGGGCGTCTGCTTGGTGCCAAAGCCCGCGTTACCCTTCTTCCAGGCGGAATCGTCGAAATCGGGCCTGAACCACCCGTCCGCCGGCTTCGTGGTGGTATACCGCCACTCGGCAGCCTCCTTCTCGGCAGTCGGCACGACGGCCTGGAAGGTCGGCGGGGCGGGCAGCGGCGCCCAATCACCCTTCACCGTCGCCGCCTTGCCCGCCCACTTCCTCCACGTCCCCGGATCGTCCAGCAGCTTGATGAACACGCCGCCAACCACCGAGCGAGCCTGGAACCCGACGCGCTTCGCGTCGGTCGTCTGGTACCAGTCGGTCATGGGTATTCGATTGGGCGTCGCTTGCAGGAAGGCGTGGACCGGCTTGACCAGGGCCTCGAAGTCCTCGCTCGAACCGGTCAGCGTGGCCGTCCAGATCGTCCAGTCAAGCTTGGTGTACGCCTTGCGGTTGTCGAGCGGCAGGCCGTACTTGTTCCGGATCTTGATGTAGTAGGCCATCTCCTTCCTGAGAATCGACTCGGGAAACAGGTCGAGCCCGAGAAGGCGATCCCAGACCAGGTTGTACTTCTGACTCCACGTTCCGGGCTTGTCGAACGCCAGGCGATAGTGATCGCCGTCACGGGCCATCTCCTCCCACTTGGTCGCAAACTCCTTGGCGATCCTCCTGTACTCGGCGGCCTCGTCCTTCTTGCCGGCCATGTCGCAGAGCATCGCGTATGAGCCCAGGGCTAGAATGGCCTTGGCCGATAGGTTCACGTTGTGGGCCAGGTGCCCGGCAAAGTCGTCGGTGCAGAGCTGATTCTCGGGATCCAGTCCCTTGCTCTTGAGATACTCCGCCCACTTGGTCATCAGCGGCCAATATCGGACCGCGAAATCGGGCTTGCCCTCGACCTTGGCAATCGCACCCATGAGCAAAAGCATGTTGCCAGATTCCTCAACCGGCATCTGGTTCTCCTCACCGGTCTCACCGCCGCCGTAGACCTGCCCGTTGGCTATCGGGTAGGTGCCCAGATCGTGCGGGGCAAAAGGGAAGGGCCATCGCGGGCTGGCGGAATAGTCGAGGACCGGCACCAGCGAAGCCTTGGCCAGCACCGGGCTGAGCAGCAGTAACTGCGGAAGCATCGGATAAATCACGTCTACCGTGGCGACGCATCCGTTGCTGAAATTCTCCTTCGGAAACAGCAGTGGCATGCCTCGGGCATCGGCAGCGATCTTGTTGGCGGCGAAGCACTGCCGGTAGGCCAGGCAGCCGATATCGGCATATTCCTTGCCGCCGGCCTTGGCCAGGTCTGCAACCAGTTCCGCGTCGAACGCCTCGCACCGCTTGGTGAGTGAGGCAAACTCCTTGGCCGCCGCCGTGAGAAGATCGGCCGCTTCGGCTCCGTGACGCCGCCAGTAGGAGCGGAGCTTCGTCTTGAAGTACGTGATCCCGAAGATATCATCGTAAGCCAGCATGACCGTCTGGGCCCTGGGTTCATCACCAACCTCGCCCAGGTTGAGCGCAAACGTCAGCGCAGGCCACCCATCCTTGACCGCGCGGGGCATGCTGAACCCCTCCTCGGCGGCCAAGGCCCGGCCCGCGGCAAACGTCTTGCGGGTCTGTTCCGCGGGAAGAACCGCACACGAGACACCCTTCTCGCTCTGCGTCGCCGCGTACAGATAGCCCCAGTCGATCCGCAAATCGTCACCCCTCTTCGCGAGGATAGGCTGGTCCTGGCTTCCGATCCGCAGCACGGCAAGCCCCGCAATTGTCGGCTTCGACCACACAACCTCCTGGTCGGGAATGTTGACGACCAGTTCAGCGGTAGCGTCAAAGTAGACCGCAGCCTCGTGCTCCTTCCCGTCGACCGAACGCATCTGCCAGGTCAGGTAGGTGAGCGGACGGGCCAACACTTCGAAATCGTCCGGCAGCAGGGGGGTCATGAAAGTCAGGGTCACCGACACCTGATCGTTCTTGAATGCATAGATCGTCCGCGTCGGGAGCACCTGAAGCCCGACCTGCGGCATGGCCGGCACATCCTTGGGCTCAGGCCCCATCAGCCGGTAGGGCTTGCCGTCCACCAAAACCATGCTGCTCATGCCATGCGGCTTGCCCGTCCAGTGAACCGGCCAGGCGTCGGTCAACCGGTCGGCAGGTGACCAGATGCTGAAGTAGGGATCAACCGAAACCAGGGGTACCGAAGGGGGACGCAGATCAGCGGCCGGCCCAGGTGCGGCCAACAAGAACAGCACGGTCATGACACAACTCAACGTCATTCGGTTTATGCCGACGCTCATTCTCATTCTCCTATACAGCGGAAGCCCGTTTTGTAGCCTCGACCGCGTGGGGATTCAAGGCCAGATCGGTCAGGACAGCAGGCGAAGCCCCCGGCAGGGGTGCCGGTGAGCCGGACTCCCCGTCAAGTCCCGGTCCTCGCCGGCCGGACCGGTCGGCAGCGAACATGGTTGAAACAGGCCGCCATCACAATCACACCAGCGACAACGGCCACAATGTTCGCTCCCCGACCGACAATCTCGACATCGCCCACGGTCATCCAGAACGAGAATGCGTTGATCACCGTGTGACAAACCATCGCCGGAACAATGCTGGACGCTCGCTCGGTCAGGAGGCCGAGAAACAACCCCATGGCAAAAGCAAACGCGCCTTGGGTCAGGTCCATGTGGTAGAAGGCAAACAGGAGCGATGTCAGCAACACCGCCCACGCAGAGTGCCATCGCGCTGCAAATCGCGTCTGAACATAGCCGCGGAAGAACAACTCCTCCGCAATCCCCGGGGCCACGCATATCGTGAGAAATCCGGCCACCAGTCCGGCCCCCACGAGCTGTTCGATCGCTCGGCTCAGCGTCTCCAGAATCGACTTCTCCGGTGCGAGACCCAGGTTCATGGCCGCAGTGAACGCAACGCTCAGTCCCAGCATTCCCACCAGGGCGGCTGCCCAGGTGAAGGAGGAAATCCGGGGCGCCTTCAACCGCAGCCGCTCCCGACACGGTACAGGTGACAACCACCCTCCCGAGAGCGCGGCCAGCGCAATCAGAACCATCGTGGCCGCCATCGTGCTCAGCAAGCCAGCGGCCGTACCCAGCGTCCGCATGATGGCCCCCGCCCCATCCCTGCTGAACCCCTCCGGGCCGTTCTCCACCACTGCAAGTACGAGGAGAACAAAACCACTACATACTACCACGCTGATCAGCGTCACCACGCACAGCAGGAAAACCGTCCACACCCGCGGCCGCCGAAAAGCCCCCGGCACGCTGATCGGCAGGGCGCAAGGAACACAAGGCCCTCCCTCGAGCGGAAAGACCTCGGCCGCATCGTCCACAGACTTGTGCTCCGCACCATCCGAAACAGGGTCGCTCACGCTCCGCCCTCCTTGCGGTCTGACAGCGGCAGGCGAACGCGATCACAGTACCCCACCAAGACCCAAACCACAATAGCCGCTGCTCGGAAGGCAGTACCTGGCGACATCCTGCGGCCCCGAGAAGGGCCCTCGGCAACTCCTGAAACCGCACCCCTCGCACGGCCGACGTGTCCCGCCCGCGCATCCCCCGCGACTTCATCCCTGACCCGACCACCTCACCTCAAGCCGGTCCATCGGGAAACCGATGCCCTGGCATGGAGCCGTGGCCGGCACCTTCCCAATACGCACCATGGGAGACCCCGACGATGGGCGGTTATCGGACTGGGCTGCGAGCCGCCAGATGGAGTGCATGCTCCGGGGCGAAACCGCTGAGCAGGGCGGCGCTCCGAACGGTGTCGACGGCTATCCTGGCGCCCCTCCTTATGGCCCAGAGCTGCGCCCCTGCAGCCCCAAGTGGGACCGACCCGACCGTGGCTCAGGATCAGCTCATCGTCGTCACCAAGCCCGGAACCACCGAATCACAGTTGAATCAACTCGTCGCGGACTCCGGCGCCGAAGTGCAGGGTCAGTTGGCGGGACTATCAGCCTACCTCCTCCAGTTCGCAGCGGATCGACGTAGCCAGGTCGAGTCGACGCTCGGCGGCTCACCGCTCGTCGAAGAGGTGGTCAAAAACCACTACCATGGAACCAAAACCCTTCCGGGTGATCCGCTGGTGGGTGAACAGTGGTTCCTCCCCGCCGTGCGCGCCGCCGGCGCCTGGGAGATCACCACGGGAAATCCGAACATCATCGCCGCTGTCCTGGATAGCGGCGTGCAGACCAGCCATCCCGACTTGGCCCCGAAGCTGGCCGGAGGCGCAAACACCTACGACGGCAGCGGTTGGGAAGACACCACAGGCCACGGAACCGCCGTGGCAGGAATCATCGGCGCCGCATCCGACAGCTCCGAGGGAATCAGCTCCCTCGCTTGGCAGAACCCCATCCTGCCCATCAAGGTCACCAACGACAGGGGCCAGACCACCAGCTGGGCACTGGCCGCTGGCATCAGTCTGGCCGTCCAGCAACACGCCAGAGTCATCAACATCTCCTTCGACACGCTCCAAGACGATCCCATCGTTCTTCGTCAGGCCTGGCAGGCCCGGCTCGCGGGCGCCCTGGTCGTCATAGCCGCAGGCAACAGCGGTCACACCGTCACCGGCTCCGCATCTTCCGGACAAGATGCCGTCTTCGTCGGAGCCACCAACAAGCGAGACGAGTTGGCATCCTTCTCCACAACCGGTGGCTTCGTGGACTTGGCGGCGCCGGGGGTCGACATCCTCACCACCAGCCTGGGCAGTAGCTACGCCACCTTTACCGGCACCTCGTTCTCCGCCCCGGTCGTGTCGGGGATCGCGGCCCTGATCTGGTCGGTTCGGCCCACATTGACGCCTTCCACCGTTCAGGCCATCTTGGCCGCAACCGCCGTCGATCTCGGCTCCCCCGGCTGGGATGATCACTATGGCGTCGGACGAGTCGATGCCCAGGCCGCCCTCGAACTTGCCCAGCAAGTCGTCGAACAGAGCGACCTTACGCCGCCGACCGTGCAGATCACATCACCCTCAGCGGCCCTTCGCGTGACCGGCGGAGTCACCGTCGAGGTCTCCGCAAGCGACACCGGCATGGTCGCCGATCTGTCGCTCCTGGTGGATGATGTGGTCATGGCGGTCGATCTGTCGCCGCCCTACAAGTTCTACCTCGATACCTCGGCATACGCCGCCGGCGATCACCGGCTCAAGGCCGTGGCCGCCGACGTGTCCGGCAATACCGCCCAGCACGAGATCAGCCTTGTCTTCACCACCAGCGCCGATGTCGTACCCCCAACAGTCACCATCAGCAGCCCGGTCCAAGGGACAACGCTGCGAGGCCTGACCACCATCCTGGCCCGGGCCACGGACGACCGCGGCGTCGCAACCGCCGATATCATCGTCGACGATCGCATCATCACCCATCTCACCCTGCCTCCCAGCACTGAATCCACCGTGGCATACAACCTCAGCCCACCGGCGGCCGGAATGACGCCCGGTACACACCGCATCACCGTTCAGATCCGCGATCTCGCCGGCAACCAGGCCTCGGCCAGCGTAAGCGTGACCGTGAGCCCGTGAGCCATAGGCCCCGCGCCTCCTGTCGTCAGGAGCCGGTATCGAAGCAAGCCATCGAAGTGGTCCTTGCCGCCGACAAGGAGAAGAACCGCGGTTGGCTTGCAGGCAATGACCTCCATGTCGGGACGCTTGAGGAGGTCGCGGGCTCGGTCACCGGAGAAACCCGCGTTGAAAACCGTGTGGTCGAGTTGGTCGCGCGAGTCGACAGAGGGTCGGCCGCAAACGCCGCTGACCCGTAACAACGACAGACGGTTCACCACCAAGTCCGATGGCGAACCGTCTGCCCGTCAGGTCTGTGACAGTACCCCCGGCGCGAACCCGCGGCCGGCGATCCTCTTCCGCCCGGCGGCGGCCTTTGCCTACTCCCAGAAGAATAGACGCTGTGGGAGTACAAGCTGAGTGGCGTTTCCGGCAATGGTGCGGTCGGGCGGCAAGGTCCCCGATCGGGTGGCGATGCTGTCGAAGACATACACCGCGCTGTTGGCCCCGCCGTCCAGGACGTACCCGTGACCGCCTGAGTCAACTGCTATGGCGGTGAGACTGGTCGCGATGGCCGTCTGAACCTGTATGGTCGCCGCCGGCGTAACCGCTCCGGTCAGAGTCGAGGCGCTGTTGAACATGAACACCTTGCCGCTGGAATCCGCGGCGAACAGGTGATCGCCCTGGTCCACGCACACGGCCTGAAGAGAACCTGCGGTGGCAAGATCCGTCGAGGTGATGAGACGGGTGGCCGCCACCGTGCCGTTGGCCGCGTGGGCGTTGGCGAATACCGCGACGCTGTTGTTGCCGTTGTTGGCAACGTAGAGATCTCCATTGCTGGCAAGGTAGATGCCCTGAGGGCCGGAGAGGTCCCCACTGGTGATGATCCGCGTCGGAGGCACGTTGCCGTTGAATGCGGCCTCGGAGACACCTGCGTACACCAGAATCGAAGGAACGCCGACGTCGGCCACGAGCAGCGTGTCGGAGGCCGCATGATAGGCCATCGACCTGGGCGAGACGAGCGAAGTCGCCACTCCAGTGACCTCCAGCCTGGGGGCCAGGTTGCCGGTCGCCGACGCCGCATTGACGTAGCCCGTGATCGAGGGACTGTCATCGTCCGTTCCATCGATATTGCTGACCAGCAGCGTGCCATCCGAAATGGCCACCGCGGCCCAGGGCAGTACCAGCTTGGTGCTGGCCCCGGTGAGCACCGTATTGGGCACCGCGTTCCCGGACACCGTCCACGGGTAGGCGAATCCAACCACGTTGGGACCGGCCGCGCTGGTCACAAACAGCGTGGGCGTCACCGGTGACGTGCCACCACCTGCAACCACGAGCACCGTAACCAGGTCCGTGCTGGTTCCACCCTGACCGTCATTGACGACCAGCTGGAAGACCAGCGTCGCGTTGGAGGCGGGGGCGGTAAACGTCGGACTGGCCGTGGTGGCACCGGTCAGGGTGACAATTGTCCCAAGCACCTGGGTCCAGGCGTAGGTCAAGGCGTCACCGTCAGGGTCGGCACTGGCCGCCCCGGTCAAAGTCACGGCCGCACTGGGCAGAACATTCTGATCCGGCCCGGCGTTGGCGGTCGGCGAATTGTTCGTCGGCGGCGTATTCTGCGGGGGCACACAGCCGCATATCCCTGCCGCTAGGCCTACGATCAAAACTGCCCCAACCGCGAAAAAACCATACTGCACCCTGCATTTCATCGGTGGACTCCTTAGCCAATGAGCAAGCACTCCCTCTCCCATCAACCGCAACGAACGGGGGGAAAGGAACAGAGCATCGGCGCGCCGACCGAAAGCCCAGACTATTCTATCGGCCTATTTGCCCTTTGTGTAAAAGGCGACCATCTCCTTGCATGTTTTCGGCTTGATTTTTCCCGCCTGACCCGCCTGCCCGAAGGCGACCATGCGGTCGATGCATACCTGCTTCATCGCGTCCCGGGCCGGTCCCAGGTAGTGCCGTGGGTCGAACTCCCCCTTCTTGGTCGCAAAAACCTTGCGGATGGCTCCGGTCATCGCCAGACGGTTATCCGTGTCGACATTGATCTTGCGAACCCCATGCTTGATGCCCCGCTGAATCTCCTCCACCGGCACCCCATAGGTCTCCTTCATCTCCCCGCCATACTCGCGAATGATCTGCAGCAGTTCCTGCGGCACGCTCGACGAACCGTGCATGACCAGATGGGTATTGGGCAGCTTCTTGTGGATCCTCTCGATGACCGTCATCACCAAAACGTCGCCAGTCGGTTTACGCGTGAACTTGTACGCCCCGTGACTGGTGCCAATGGCCACCGCCAGAGCGTCAACACCGGTCTTGGCCACGAACTCCGCGGCCTGATCTGGGTCAGTCAGGTGCTTGAGAGCCTCAGCACCGGTCATGCCGGCACCGTGGCCGTCCTCGATACCCCCCAGGCAGCCGAGCTCGCCTTCCACGGTCACACCCTTGGCATGAGCCATGTCCACCACTTTCTTCGTCACCTCCACGTTGTATTCGAAGGTGGAAGGGGTCTTGCCGTCGACCGACAGCGATCCATCCATCATGACCGAGGTGAAACCCTGCTCAATCGCACTCTGGCAGGTTTCCGGCGAGTTTCCATGGTCCTGGTGCATCGCAATCGGAAGCTGCGGATGCAATTCCGCGGCCGCCAGCATGAGGTGCCGGAGATACGCGTCGTTGGTGTAACTCCGGGCTCCCCGCGAAGCCTGCACGATCACCGGCGAGTTCGTCTCCTGGGCCGCAGCCATGATCGCCTGAATCTGCTCCATGTTGTTCACGTTGAACGCGGCCACCCCGTAGTTGTTCTCGGCCGCATGATCCAGCAGGACTCGCATCGGTACCAGTGCCATTGAGTCGGTCTCCTTCAAGGTTTTCGAACAGTCTGTCGCCGACCAGCCCGTCCCAGGCTGGCCGAACCAAACCAAGTAGTGTACCGAAGTCGGCTCGAGAATGCACATCCGCGGCCGGATCCTTGACCCCTTGCACACCTGTACTCCCCTTGGCGGCGGATGGCCTGTTCGCAACCGCTGTTCTGGCAATATGTTACACAGACTGAGGCTGGCGACGGGGCCACCTCCAGCCTCTGGCTCAGCCGCACCAACCACCCACATCCGACCCCGGCCTCGCTTCTCACCATAGGGCCCACCCCCGCGAAGACCCTGGCCTCGCCTCGACCGCAGAATCATCGCCCCCGGGGGGTTGAATCCTACGCCCCGTCGGGTATAGTTCCATGGAAGAGCTTACGCGTGCGGGTGTAGCTCAGTGGTAGAGCGTCACGTTGCCAACGTGAATGTCGTGGGTTCAAGTCCCATCACCCGCTTTGAAGAATCGCGACGAATTGCGTTGTATCCCCCTGAATTATCAGCCACTTGCGACAATGCGGTAGAGGCGTCCCCAGAAGCGTCGTTACTGCACTCCGTAGACCCGTTTTGGCCAGAAATGCACCCAGAGCGGTGCATGTAGCCGAGAGGTCCATCGCTTGCCACATCCTCGCCACTTGCCCGCGGAGTCGGCAGCCGATGAGTTCCAGTAACTCCGACGACGTGCGCAGCTTTCTCACTTCGCAGTTCTCAATTCTCAGTTCCCCAGCGTTGCGGTATGCAACGCCCGCGTTAACATCTCCCTATCGGCTGATCGCGCTCCATCGACAGGCACAGAAAGAGGCGAATCCCTATGAGCAATAAGCACCCACAATCGCGTCGCACCTTTCTCAACGGCGCGCTGGGCCTGGGCACGGCCTCTTTTCTCGCGGGTCGCCTCTCCGCCGCACCCAGCCAAATCGCCGCCGCCCGCGAACTCGCCTTTCCGCTCGTCGATCTCCACGTTCACCTCGACAACAGCAGCATCCAGCAGGAGCTCCCGCTCTCGCGCGAGCGCGGCGTGAAATTCGGCATCGTCGAGCACGCCGGCACGCGCGAGAACAAATACCCCGTCGTGCTCAGCAACGACGACGAACTGCGTGCCCACATCAGGAAGCTCGAAGGCAAGGGCGTCTACAAGGGCGTGCAGACCGAGTGGACCGACTGGCCGCAGTGCTTCTCTCGCGACGTGCTTGCCCAGCTCGATTACGTGCTCACCGACGCCATGACCTTCCCCGGCAAGGACGGCCGTCGCGTCAAACTCTGGGAGGCCGACGTCGAAGATCGCGTGGACATGGCCGACCGCGACACCTTCATGGACCGCTTCGTCGACTGGCACGTCCAGATCATCTCCAGGCAGCCCATCGATATCCTCGCCAACGTGTCCTGGTTGCCCGCGCCCCTCGCCGGCGACTACGACCAATACTGGACGAAAGCCCGCATCCGCAAGGTCGTCGATGCGGCCATCAAGCACCGCGTGGCCCTGGAGATCAGCTCCAGCTTCAAGCTGCCGACGCTACGCTTCCTCAGAATCGCCAAGGAGGCCGGCGTCAAGTTCACCTTCGGTTCCAACGGCCGTTATCCCAATATGGGCCTGCTTGAGTACAGCATTGCCACCGCCAAGGAGCTGGGCCTCAAGCCCGCCAACATGTTCACCCCGGCGCCTGAGGGCCAAAAAGCGGTGCAAAGGCGGATGATCGATCCGGTAACCAGGCCCGCCGCCACACGGCCGCGGTAGTCCGCCCTCCCCGTCAATTCGCACTGAAGTTGCCCGTTGACTCGATCGGCCGGGCGCGATAAAATCAAAGTCACCATGGAGGGCGGCGCGTGGCTCGATCAGACCCGCCGCACTGCTGAGGCACACCACCATCGCTCGGGTGGGCTCACCCCGACAGACCATGTCAAAGGCCTCCAATCGGGGCGCATCGCCACGCGGACTGCCGAGGAACGCTCTGTCGGCGCGCGTATATCCGGTGGACATGTCTTCCCGTGGACGGCGGGCGTTCGGCCGGCACATGGCGGTCTCTCGAAGAGCAGGCATGCCCTGAGAACCGGCGGGAGGAACGAGTCATGCGAAGATTTACAGGTGTACTCGGCGTACTGGCGGGGGCGGGTCTGTGGCCGACCGCGGCCATGGCGGCGGTGATCTGTGTGGACGATGATGGACCGGCCGATTACAGCAGCATTCAGGCCGCGATTGACGCCGCGGTGTCCGGTAGCGATGAAATTGTCATTCGACGGGGAACCTACTTCGAACACATTGATCTTCATGGCAAGGCCGTCACCGTTCGCAGCACCGACCCGCTCGATCCCGCCGTCGTGGAAAGCACCGTCATCGACGGCGGCGCTACGGGAACGGTCGTCACGTGCAGAAGCGGCGAGGGGCCCGATACGGTCTTAAGCGGTTTGACCTCTGCAAACGGCCGGCACATCAACCTCGGCGGGGGGATGGCCATCTCCGGCAGTCCGCGAGTGATCCACTGCCGGATCGTCCAGAACGCAGCATATGGCCGCGGCGCCGGCGTGACCGTCGCTTCATCCGGTGCATCGCCGTCCTTCGAGTATTGCACATTTGCCGGCAACGTGGCCAGTCTCTATGGTGGTGGACTATACGTCGAGGACGGCATGCCCACGCTGGTCAACTGTACGTTTGTCGGCAATACCGCGAAGCGGGGTGGTGGTATAGAGCTCTACGGAGGCACAGTCACGCTGATCAACTGCCAGTTCATTCAGAACTACGCCTCCAACTACGGAGGGGGCATTCATCTCTACAGCCGGTATCGATATTCCGCGGACCTGAAGAACTGCGTATTCGTCGGAAACCACGCCGGGCAATATGGAGGCGCCGCCGCATCGTGGGAGGCGCCCTACGAGACGCTCATTTGGGTGTACATGACCAACTGCACGTTCGCCGGCAATGGCGCCGGGACGGGCGGACGCAGCATTGCATTGGGTGCATTGGGTACCCAGGGTGTGCCCATTTACGAGCTGTTCAACTGCATCCTCTGGGAGGAGGACACGATTCGCGTCGAACACGGGAGCCTGGATACCTATGACTCCGATGTGATGGGCCGCGCGAACCCCTATACCCGTGTCATCGACGCCGATCCGCTGTTCGTACGCAACCCCGCCCCGGGCCCCGACGGCCAGTGGGGCACCTCCGACGACGACCACGGCGACCTGCGTCTTCAGCCCGGCTCGCCCTGCATCGACGCGGGCAACAACACGACGGACCCAAATGACCACGACGGCGACGGCGACACCAGCGAGTTGTTCCCCATCGACCTGGACGGCCATGTGCGACGGCTGGACGACCCCGCCACGCCCGACTGCCGATACGCGCCGGGCGCCTGCGGCACGGCCCCGATCGTCGATATGGGGGCTTACGAGTTCACACCGGCCATCCCGGGCGACTTCGACCACGACGGCGACGTGGACGGCCATGACCTTGATCTTCTCGTGGCGTGTACGTCAGGCCCGGCGATTCTGTTCGGCGCGGATTGCGATGCAATGGATCTCGATGGCGATGACGACGTCGATCAGTCCGACTTCGGTCTGTTCCAGCGGGGCTACAGCGGGTCGAGCAGACCAGCCGACCCGGACTGCACGGCGAGAAGATGATCGGCCCAGGGAACTGGCAGGAGGTACAAATCATGCGGAAAGTCACATGGATTTCCGCGGTGGTCGTCGCGGCGCTGGCTCACGCCGTTGCTGTGGTGGAGGGCGCGGTGATCCACGTCGATGACGATGCGCCCGGCGATCCCGGGCCGGGTGATCCGCTTGTCAGCGACTCGGCGGAGGACGGCTCGGCCGAGCATCCGTTCGACGCGATCCAGGAGGGCATCAACGCCGCCGTCAGCTCAGATACGGTGCGGGTCACGGACGGAACGTACATCGGCACGGGCAACAAGGACCTCGACTTCGCAGGAAGGCTGATTGCGGTCAAATCGGCCAACGGCGCGGCAACCTGCACCATCAACTGCGAGAGCCAGGGCCGCGCCTTCTGGTTTCACTCCGGCGAGACCGCTGCGGCCGTTGTGGACGGGTTCACGATCACGGGCAGCCCCGGGCGTATTGCCGGCGCGGGGGCGGGTATCGCGATCTGGGACGGCGCGCCGACGGTAGCCAACTGCTCTTTCGTTGGGAACGTCGCACTGATCGGAGGCGGCGGAGCATGCATCTCCGCACCGGGCAGTCCAACGACGGTATTCGCGAATTGCAGGTTCATCGGGAACTCAGTGCGATCGGGGGGCTTCGGCGGAGGACTATACCTGGAAATGGGCTCGGTCGCCCTCGTGAACTGCGCGTTCCGCGAAAACTCGGCAGCCTGGGGCGGCGGCGTCTTCTTGGGCAGGGCGGCGACGCTGACCAATTGTGAATTCGTCCGGAACTCCGCCACGTACGGCGGAGGGCTCTATTTCGCGGAAAGTGCATCCTTGACGAATTGCACGTTCGTCGGGAACTCGGCGGGCCTCTATGGCGGCGGAGTCACATCGTGGGACATCTCGCAGGCTCCTTGCGATTTGTTCGCGTACAACTGCACCTTCGCGGGCAACGCAGCCGTCGGGGGACGGAGCCTGGCCGCTAACACTGCCTATGCGGACTACTATGTGCATAACTCCATTCTCTGGGAGCTTGATACAACCTACTTCTCCAATTGGGCAAGCTTCGACCCCTCCTACTGCAATGTGATGGGCCGCGGGCTCAGGTTCCCCAACATCGACGCCGATCCGTTGTTTGTGCGAGCCCCTTCCCCCGGCCCTGACGGCGTGTGGGGCACGGCCGACGACGATCACGGCGACCTGCGGCTTCAGCCCGGCTCGCCGTGTATCGACGCGGCCAGGAACACATACGTGCCGGCGGACACGTTCGACCTCGACGGCGACGGCGACACGAGCGAGCGAACGCCGTTCGACCTGGATGGTCATCCGCGCTTCCTGAACGACCCGGATACCGCCGACACGGGCGTGCCCTATCCGCCGAACTACCCGTACGTGGTGGACATGGGTGCATACGAGTTCATACCGGTCATCCCGGGCGACTTCGACCACGACGGCGACGTGGACGGCCATGACCTTGATCTTCTCGTGGCGTGTACGTCAGGCCCTGCGATTCTGTTCGGCGCGGATTGCGATGCAATGGATCTCGATGGCGATGACGACGTCGATCAGTCCGACTTCGGCATCTTCCAGCGATGCTGGAGCGGGGCAAATCAACCGGCGGAGCCAAATGGTGCAAACTGAGCACGCCTACACAATGATGTCGCAATGGAATACTGAATTGACGCCGGTACCGTGTCGCTGAGCCGTTGGGTTGTGAGTCATCACCGTAGCATCGTGGACGTCGAGGGCAATCCGAAGATCCTCGATTTCAGACTTGCTCGCTTCCTCGCGCAGCCGGTGGACACCGTGGTGTCGGTCAGCCAGGACGTGATCGCGAGCGGTACAACCAGTTCTACTGGCGGGCTGATCGCACTGGGTGATGAGGCAGCCCCCACGGCGAAACCGGCCACACGCAAGGTAGGCGGCAGCCTCCGGCACATGCGGGAAGGAGACCTCGCTCCCGATCCAACACCCATAGAACGCTGGCTTACCTGCCAAACGGCAACATGAAACATCCTAACCAGAGAAGCAGGCTATAGCAGTACAAAACCAAGGCGGTGGTGGGTCCCGCCGAGATGAAAGAGACGGTCTCCCAGACGCAGTCTCGCGTGAACCGAGATCTCTCCAATAAGCCCCACCCAGCTACGCCGCCGGGCGATCTTCTCGTGTGGTACCACTTTCCGCCCCGCTGCACCCACCCTGGTTGTGAGTCACTTGGGAAGGGCAGGGGGGAATTCAAGATCTCGAACCGTTGTGATGATCGGCACGGTCATTGGAATTCCGGGGACACCATAGGATGGCCCTCAGTCAAGGCTCTCCACCCGGCCTTCCATCCCCCGGGCATTGATGGAAGGGGCCTTCTCGATCATCGCAGTTCCACGGGGCAGAGCTCATCTCAGGGCCATTCTGGAGTGTCCCCGGAAATGTGCTCTTCAGTAGCCCTCGATCTGGTCCGGGTGCAGCATCGTGCTGGTGAGGTATTCGGCCCATTGGTGTTCCGCATGAGGGTCGCAAAGCAGGATGAGACACGTGGCGCGATCAGCATCGATATCCAGCGCCCGCTGGCCCACCTGAAGGTTGACTCGCTCGAGACGCCGCCAGTGGCCGTCACGGAATTCGCCCAGATGCGCGGCCAGGGGCGCGGGCCGGGCAGGAAGTTCCAGCGTCCCGGATCCAAACGGCGCCACCAGGATCGCCTCTGAGTGTCGCAGGTCGCGACCGTCCAGCGAGAGAAGAGCCTTGAGGCCATCGCCGCTCATGAGCGGCTGGCCATCGACCGCCGCGCTGCCTGCCGCGTTTACAGCGACCACCTTTCCGTCGGCGGTGACGGCAGCCAGGCCGGGCCACCGATTGCGCACCATCAGCGTCAGCCGACCTGCGGCGCTCGACCAGCCGACCTGTTCCTGGCCTTCCGCTCGCCTTCGGTCAAACACCACCTGCACCGTGCCGCGCGTGGTGGGCTGGCTGATCACATGCAGCCAAGGCTCGTCCGGCTGAATATCCAGAGGCTTCACGCCCGCGGCCCGCAAGAAGCCCGCGTAGACCTGCCGGCGCGTCTCACCAGCGCGGGTATCGCCCGCGACTTCCGTCGGATCGGTGAAGAGATATACCCATCCCATGCCTAGACGGCGGCGTACGAAAACCGGATTCGAGTCGCCGGCTCGGCCCAGTACTTCGGCATCAATCACCTTGAGCCGCACACACGGGCTCGCTGGAAGTGGCGGCAGCGACGCAAACAGGAATGCGGCCGGCTCCCCCGGAGGTTCCTGGCGAGAGATATCGGGGTAGTTGACCTCCAGGGCCTCCACGCCGGCCAGCTCGCGCAGACGGGTGGCCCGCGTGCGCTGACGGTTTTCGTCGTAAGAGATGTCGCCCGTCACGAGCAACACTCCGCCGTCTTTGACCCAAGCCAGCAGGCGAGCGTAGGCATCATCGCCCACCGCAAACGGCGCCGGGTAGATAACCACCCGCGTCTGCGGCGGCAGCTTCTCCAGGTGCTGGTCATCGATCACGTTGAACTCGTGATGTAGCCCCAGCAGCGTGTCGAACGCGCGGTCAGCCACGTCCCGCCCGACGCCCTCGTAATTCCCAAGCCACAGGTTGCACGGCGTGCATACGGTCAGTTTCGGCGGCACGTACCGCGGCACGAAATGCCGCCAGATGAGCGATTGATTCCGGTGGGCATACGCAACGTCCTTGGGGATGAACTCGTGGGGATAGAAAATCCCCCACGGAAACACCCAGGTCTGCGCGTCGCGAAGGCACCAGTGCTGGATCTTCGAGGCGCCCAGGCCCAGCCCGTAGTGGGCCACAGCCAGGAAAAGCCGGAGCTGCTGCTCCTCCGTGCGAACGATGTGGTAGCCGGTCGCCCCGTTCTCCGTCGACCACGCCGGGTGCGTCTTGACACCGTACTCGCCCAGGCTCACCCCTTTGCCGCGGGCACGCAAGTCGTTGGCACAGATCTTGAGCGGCAGAATCTCCAGATCGTTCTCGGGCAGGTCGAAGAAGCCGAAATTGGAGACATCCTGCCCGTCGATGGTCATGGGCAGATCCAGCCCGCCCCAGCCGGACTGGTAGTATTCGGATGTAATGGGATGGAGCCGGTCCCGCTCGCGTATGGCGGCCACGTGGGTTTCGTTCCACCGCCGGGTAAGCCAGGTCTGGAAGCGGAGCCGATCGACGGCGGCTGCGTCGTTCCACCGCCCGCTGTTCGGTGGCCAGAAGGCAAGCTGGCCGAGCTCGGCCGTCACCGCCGCTGTCCCCCAGACGGCGCGGAGCTTCTCGGTCGTGCCGTAACGCTCCTGAAGCCAACGGTTCCACAGGGCTTTCACGTCCGCGGGATGCTCATCGAGCATCATCTGGTAGTCGCCGTTGATGTAGTAGAGAAGACCCGGCGTATCGCCCAGCAGCTCCGCGTAGTCCCGGCAAAGGCTGCTCTGCCCGGCGAGGACATCGTCCCCGACCGCAACGTTGTGGCCGATGAGTATGCCGGGCATAAAGATCAGATTCCGCTGCTGCGTGAGCCGGCTCATCGCCCGGAACGCGCGCCAGTCTTCGTCGGTCATCGCCTCGCTGAGCTTGGGGTATTGAAGGTTCGCCTGCACGTTGATGTACTGAAGGTTCTCGTAGAGGTTCACACCCATATCACGGGCGGCCCGATGCTCCTGCGCCCAGGTCAGCGGGTTCTCGTGCACGGACCGGTACGTGTAGGCGTAGGTATCCGTGCCGAACAGGAAGAGCGGCCGTCCATTGACGGTGAAGAAGTTGTTCTCGAAGCGCAGTTCCATCCCCGCCCTGGCGGCGCCGGGACGCTCGACGACGAAACCGGTTGTCAACTCGTCGATAGGTATCCCATCAACCGTCAGCACTGCCGTGACCTGGCCGAGTTCCGACTCTCCCTCCAATGGGGGCCATGAGGCTTTGAGCTCCTGGACCGTGTGCGGCTCGACTCGGACGTCCATCGCTTGCGTGGCGACCGGATGATCGGCGCCGGCGGCGCCGAGCGTGAATCGTACGTGCAGCTGTTGGGTTTTCCGGCCCTGGTTGTCCACGCGTACGGAAACGGAGATGGGCTCGCCGGGGCGATACAGGCGATGATCTGTCACCAGGTTGCGCAAATACGTTTTGCGCACCATGAAGCCGGCGAGTTGCTGGAGCGCGCGGGCCATCGGTCCGTTGGCCTCTTCAAACAGATTCAGATTGTCGATACCGAAGTACCCCCAGCAGGATCCCGCATAGCAGCCGTCATGATGAAGCAGCAGCGCAGCCGCCGCCCCGCGTGGCCGGCCATATCGATCGTAGGTCGCCAGCAGCGGAATCCAGCGCGCCTCCCCATCCGGCGCGATGCCGGAGGCGGCCCAGCCGGCAAGGCTCTGCCGAAGCTCGACAGGTTCGCGAATCACATGTTGCCCCGGAGCGGTGCCCAACGCGCTGGCGCGCTTGAGGGGGAACGAAGGATCGAACATCCCGATCTGTTCGGGGTCGCAGACCAGCCCGTCCATCGGCCTGCCGATCGCGGTGTTCATGGGCCTGACCGGCGTGCCGGAGACGTCTGACAGGCGAATGTCGTCGAACCAGGCTGTGCCGTGGGTCTGGTAGAGCCCGCACTTGAGATGTAGGCGCACGACCCCCGGTTCAGCCGTGAACAGGAGGTGGTGACGGGCCCAGTCGGTGGTTCCCCGAGCAATGGCAAAGTCCTTGAAGGTCAGCAGTCTGTCCGCAGGACCGTACTGGTAAAGGGCAATGAAGGCCATGCCGGTTTCGGCCACGTGGTCCGTCTTCATCCACCCGGACACGTCGAACTGCGCCCCCGCTTTGGCCGGCACCTCCTGCCAGAGGATCTCACTACCCTGGGGCACGGCCGGATCGATGAATGTCCTAGCACAGAACTTTCCTTCCTGCGGGACTTCGGCCACGATCATGCTTCCTGGCCCGCTGCGTGCCCACTGGCCGGTGACGGATCGTCCCGGCTCCGGCAGCGCTTGCGTCGCTTCGAAATCGCCATTGGGTATGAGTGAGTTTTCCCTGCGCGTGGCGGCTTGAAAGCGGGTTTTCAGCCGATCGACTTCATTGCTCCACTGGCCGTCCTCCCTGGCCACCAGGTGGTTGAACGCATATCCCCCCATGGTGATCAGCCCGCCGCCGGAGCGCAGAAAGCGCACCAACGATTCGCGGGCGGAACTCGGAAAGCTCTCGCCCGTGGGAAGCACCACCAATTCGAGCTGCTCGGGATCAAGGACCCGCCGATCGGCCAGTTCATCCGCAGAGACCGGCAGCACGACGATCCCGGCCCCTTCCAGAATCTGGGCGATCACTCGCGGCGCAGAACCCGCCCCGCGGATGGGCATGCCCGGTTCGTCCAGGACCACCGCCCGCCCCGTGGTGGGACGCGTCGACGCGCCAATCCCGCTCGACGCCGCTGGCTCGGCGCAAAGGCCGGCCGCCGCGGGCAGGCATGCGAACACGACACTCAATATGCCTCGCAACAGACTCATATGGCTGCCAGAACGCAAGTACGTGGCAGAAAGAACGTGGCAACCCGACTCAGTCTAACCCGAGATTTCCCATTTGACCTCCACCCAGCTACGCTGCCGGGTTGTATTCCGCCATTGTACCAGCGCCCTTTCCCGTTACGCCCACCCCGTTTTCTTCGAGTCTCTTCAGGTTTTGAGGGCTGAACCGACCCCTCCCATGCGTGCCAGGATTGCTTTTCGGGCACGTTTCTTGGGATCGGCGTAGGGCCTCCCTTCCTTGATCCATTGCTCCGCCGTGCCGCGCAGGTTGTAGAACGACACCACGCTGGCGGCTCCACCGCCCATGTCGGTGACGATGAAGCCGACGCGGGTGAACAACTCGTCCGGGTACCACTCGACCTTGGCGGCAACGCGGCTTGCCGATCCTTGGCCCGGCCACCAACCACCTGACACATGCCCGTCGGCATTGTTCGTCATCTTGCCCCCTAAACCCCCATAATAAGGGGGATTTTGGCTTCAAAAAGGGGGGGCGGCACCGGGGGGCTACCTAGACAATCCCCCCGATGGGAAATGACCTCGATCCTGCTTGCCGGCGCGAATGCGAAGGTCACAGTCAAGGACGACTCATTCGAACCCGCCAAGCGGACCTTCGACAGCCTGACTCCGAAAAAGGAGTAAACACTTCATGCTTCCCGCCAGCCCCCATGGTCGCGTGGTCTCGAGGCTGATCGCCAACACCGCGAACCGCGGCGCTGTATAATGGTAACACTCCGTCCGCCGATGTAGCGGGAAAGAGACGGCGGAGCCTCGTCCGGAGGAGGGACAAGAAGTCATGACATTCGAGTTGCGCTTCGGTCTTGCCGTTTTCGCCCTTGTTCTCATTGCCGCCTGCGTCGCACCGGTCATGGCCGCCGGCCGAGTAGGGCAGATCGCCCCTGATTTTACCCTGCCCGAGTGGACCAGCCGTTCCCCGGTTCGCCTGTACGACTTCGCCGGACAGATCGTGCTCCTGGATTTCTTCGTCTACTGGTGTCCGCACTGCCGAGCCTCGTTGCCCGAAATGGAAACCCAGATCCAGGACTACTACGAAGCCCAAAACGGCAATCCCGCCGGGATCCCCGTCCAGTTCGTGTCCATCAGCGTCGAACCGTCCAACCGGGCACAAACCTCCGCCCTGATCCAGCAATATGGCCTCAACTTGACGCTCGACGACGGGGCCCGAACCGTCTACTCGCACTATACCCTCGGTGGCGTCCCCATGTTCGTGTTGATCAACGGCATGGCCGGCTCAGGCAACAAGCAGTGGGAAATCCTCTACCACCGAGCGGGTTACACCCAGGGTGACTACACGACCTTCCGCAACAAGATCGACGCCATTGTGCCTGAACCGACATCCCTTATCCTGGTGGGCGCTGCGATGTCGTTTGCGCTGCGGCAAGGAGCCCGTCACCGGCGGCCCTCATTCCGGTAACCGTGGCGGTCCTGGCTGATCTGTCCCCCGCGTAGTTCGCACGTGAATCACTCCCTCTTCATCGAACCACAGCGGGTCGATCGCCAGAAAACGAGCCCAGCCGATCTTCTCACTGTTCTGCTGGTGATAGACCATCCACAGTCTGCCGTCGGCGGCGGTGACGACACAGTGGTGACCGGGACCGAATACGCCGTTCCCTCGCTTGGCGATGGGGTTGCCGCGATACTTGGTGAACGGTCCGCTGGGCGATCGAGCGGTGGCGTAGCCAATCGCGTAGTCCGGGCGATCCGCGCCGCTGCCCGAGTACATCAGGTAGTAAAGACCCTTATGCTTGAGCATCCAGGGGCCCTCCGCGATCGGCGCCCCGTGCTTCTCCCATTCGTCCACCGGTCGGATCACAATCGTCGGCTCCCCTCTCTTGGTGAGCGGGTCCGCCATTCGCTGCACACCGATCTTGTTGGAGCCGCCGGCAATGTTGACATAATAGAGGTACATAGCACCGTCGTCGTCCTGGAAAAGATGAGCGTCAATGGCGTCTTCCAGGAGTGTGCCCCTGTCAACGAACGGCCCGAGCGGATGATCGGCAACCGCGACGCCGATCAGCTTGCTGCCGCCCGGCTTGTCAACGGTGTAGTAGAGATAGAACTTGCCGTCACCCCGCTTGTGGTGGAAGACATCCGGAGCCCACACGCCGCGGCGTGAATCGGTGAAGCACTTGGGCTTCCTCTCCCAGTGCACCAGATCCTTGGACGTAAACACGTCGTAGCCCCTGCCGTCCAGCGTGGGATACAGGTAGTAGGTGCCTTGGTAGAGAATGACCATCGGGTCGGCAGGCCCGAGACGGTCGATGATCGGGTTCCGATACGTCGTCGCGGCCTGGCCGGCCGGGCGACTGCCCAGACCAGGCGGCGCCGCCGGCTGTGACTGCGCGAACAGAAGGGCGGGGGTACAGAGCCAGCCGATCCACATCCAGCGTTTCTGATTCATGACTGAGCATTGTATGGGCGATTCCTCCCCATTGGCTAGACCACGGGTCGTCGCCTTCCGCCACGCCCGGACCAGGATACGCTTCACTCGGAAACCGGGCCCACGTTCTCCCAATCTGCAAAGTGGCAGGATGGTAGAGTCGCGGCCCACCCTCGCCCCCCAGACAGTACAGCGTGTCGCCGAAAACCGCCGCCCCCTGTCGAGGAGGGCCCGGCATGTCGGCGATGCGCTTCCAGCCGCCAGACTCGTTCTGGGGATCGAAAACAAACGTCAGCTTGGTGAAACCGCTCGGCCACCCACCGAAAGCATCAGGATGGTGTTTCACTACGTCCGCCGGATGCCTGGTGAACGCCCCCGCGGCGACGATCTTGCCACGAATGATCCCCACCGCCGCATCCTGAATCCCCATGGGACAATCCGGCCCTAGTCGCCACCGGATCCTGAGCATCGGCTGGAGCGATTCCGGCGCGCTCGCGGCGATACCATCCGCCCAACAAGGTACTACCCCAAGCAGCACCACCTCCACCTTAACCACGGCACTGGCGGCGAGTAAACAGAGCGGCCGAGAACGAACCACCATCTTCGGGGCGTCCATCCTCAAACCCTCGTCAAGCGGCAGCCCCGCCTATCCCTCTTCCGGGCACGCCCGTCCACTCCTAACCACAAGCCCAGCCACCGTCAACAAGCCTGACCGCTCAGAATCCGGGCGGAACCAGGCCGGCGAGCGGCAAACCCAAGGGGTAGGCAGGCCTACGAGGCGCGGTATAATGGCGGCGCCTTGCTTGGCAGAAACGCCCGGCAACGCGGCCCCGGAAACGCGGCATCGCCATCCAGATCAGCAATCGCCCTGAATTGGAGGTACACCATGTGCTGTGACCTGACCAGACGGCAACTGCTCTCCGCTGCAGGCGCGGTGGGAGCAGGAGCAATAGCCCAGACCACACACTCCGCCGAGCCGCCCGCGAGCCGGCCAGCCGGCTTCAATCCCCTGACCCGAATCCGGACCGTCTACCTCGCCAAACCCATCCCGACATGGCCTAAACCCAATCTGGACGTGCAGGCGGAGGTCCGCCGCTGCGAAGCCGAGGTCGCCAAGGCCCTCCACGGCTTGCCCACAATTCGAACGCAGGGCGCAGACTTGTACCGCCTGGCCAACGACGTACCTTCATCAGCCCAGGCCCTCGGCGACCCGGACGGCCTTGTGGTCTTCAATATCACTTCAGGCGTCGGACAGCCGCTCGCCAAACTGGCGGCCATGGATCTTCCGGTCGTCCTGTTCTCACAACCTTTCAGCGGACACGACTGGTCCTCCGTGGCTGCCCTGCGCTCCGCCGGTCGCAGGATCACCGTGTTCGCCACAAGTGACTTCGCCGAGATCACCACGGCCTGCCGGATGCTCGATGCCGTTCGGAAACTCCGCGATTCCCGCATCCTCTTCATCGGCGGAGGACCGTTCGGGACCGAGTCCTCAAATAAGATCCGAGAGCGCTTCGGGACAACCGTCGTCTCGATCGCCCCCGACCGGCTCAACGCCGCCTACCGGGCCGTGCCTGAAGACGCGGCCAACGCGGATGCCCAGGATTGGATTCGCCATGCGGAGAAGGTGGTTGAACCCTCGGAGTCCGATATCCGCGATTCCAGCCGCCTCTTCCTGGCCATCCGAAAACTGATGCAGGAAGAGTCCGCGCAGGCGGTCACGATCGATTGCCTCGGTCTCTTTGCCCGCAAAGTCCTTCCCGCCTACCCCTGCCTGGCCTACTGCCGCCTCAACGACATGGGACTCACCGGCGTCTGCGAAGGGGACATGAGCTCCACCCTGACGCAGCTTCTGCTGCAGTACGCGTTCGGCGTCCCCGGCTTCGTCAGCGACCCGGTCATCGACACCGCGAGGAACGCCGTCATCCATGCCCACTGTGTCTCGGCAACCAGGATGGACGGCCCCGACGGCGAGCGATGTCCGTACATCATTCGGAGCCACCTCGAGGACAACAAGGGCGTCTCACTCCAGGTCAGGATGCGCGTCAGGCAACCTATCACCTGCGCGAAGCTCACCGGGCTTGACACCATCCTCGTGTCGACGGGCACGATCACCGACAATCCCGACGTGGATCGCGGCTGCCGCACCAAGATCACCACCAAAGTGGCGGACGCGCGGAAGATGCTCCACAACTACCGCGGCGGCCTGCACCGCGTCATCGTGTACGGCGACCGGCTGAACGCGATCCACGACCTGGCGGCCCTGTTGAAACTCAAGGTCGAAGAGGAGTGCTGATCGCTCTTTGCCTGGTGGCCCCCGTCCTTCGGAATCGCCGCTGCCCCGCAGGCACGACAACGGTGACACCGGCCTCCCCTCGGAACCGTCGCTCGCCAACGCGACGATGACTCAACCCCTGTGATCCCCCAAGGTGGTTCTGCACGGCTCTTGGATCAGAGACGCTTTGGCATCCGCCGACCGGCAACATCCGCTACGCTTCGCATCTCTCACGACTCAGAAACACTGCGCGAGGGGGGAATCGAACCCCCACACCTTGCGGTACAGGAACCTAAATCCTGCGCGTCTGCCAATTCCGCCACTCGCGCATCTCATCTGCCAGGGACTCCTGATCGCCGTGTCATCGACACAGGATGTGGGCTTCTCGTCCCTGCCGTGCCGAAACAAGACTACAGCATACCATCTCGACTCCTCGTCGCAAAGCAGAACTCCGATCAAACACAGCGTACACACCGTGGCCAATGGCGCTGCCGCCTCCACAGCCCTCGTGGGCCGGCATGACCGAGATCGCCGTAACGACCGCCGTTCGGCCCGGTTGACGTCCACCACGGCGACCTTTAGGCTGCACTCGACACAGGTGTGGTCGTCAGATCCGAACCAGCAGCAGAGGGTGCGCTTGTCAAAGGCCAAACCTTGACCGATGCTCGATCGCCCCCAGTCTGCGTTCGAGAGGAATCCAAAATGCGAATCGACCTGTCACTCGTTGTCACCCTGACCTTGGCGCTGAACTCCCATGTCGCCGTGGCCGACAAGCTGCCTAAACTCGCAGTCAGCGAGAATAAGCATTTCCTCGTCCTGGAGGACGGCTTGCCGTTCTTCTATCTGGGCGACACAGCCTGGGAGATGTTCCATCGCCTCAACCGCGAAGACGCCGACCGATATCTGGCCAACCGGGCGGAGAAGGCCTTCACCGTGATCCAGGCGGTTGCCTTCGCCGAGGTCGACGGACACGCGGTGCCCAACACGTACGGCCACCTCCCCATGATCGACCTGGATCCGGCCAGGCCGGCGATCAAGGACGGCCCGGACAACGACTATTGGGATCATGTGGACTACATCGTGAACCGGGCGAACTCGCTGGGGCTGTACATCGGATTCCTGCCCACCTGGGGCCGCTACTGGCACGATAAGGTCCATAACGACAAACCGCTGTTCACCACCGCCAATGCGGCCGCTTATGGCCAGTGGCTGGGGCGGCGCTACCGCGAAAAGGGGCTGATCTGGATCCTCGGTGGAGATCGGCCCGTCGACAACGATGAACAACGTGCCATCATCGCGGCTATGGCCCAGGGACTGCGCCAGGGCGACGGCGGGGCTCACCTGATCACCTTGCACCCACCCGGCGGAGCGGGCTCCTCCCAGTGGTTTCATGACGCCAAATGGCTCGACTTCAACATGCGCCAGAACGGCCACCAGGCCGAATACACCGGCCGGTACGACAAGACCGGGGCCGATTACGCCCGCAAGCCCACTAAGCCGGTCCTCGACGGCGAGCCGATCTACGAGGATCACCCCGTTTCCTTCAACGCAGATAAGCTCGGACATTCCACCGCGGCCGACGTCCGCCGACCCCTCTACTGGGACCTGTTCAGCGGGGCATGCGGACACACCTACGGCCATCATTCCGTGTGGCAGATGTGGCAGCCTGGTCGCAACCCGATCAACAACCCGCTGATGCCGTGGCGCCAGGCCATCAATCAGCCCGGAGCGGGACAGATGCAGTACGGCCGCCGTCTGATCGAGTCACGCCCAATCCTCACCCGCGTGCCGGACGACTCGATCATCGTGACCGACCGCGTGCCGACGGCCGTACCCGGGGCCGGGCGGTACCGGTTCGCGGCCACCCGAGACCAGGAAGGCACCTACGCCATGGTGTACGCGCCCACCGGACGGGCGTTCTCGGTCCGGATGGAAGTCATCAAGAACCCCAAGGTCAAGGCCTGGTGGTTCAATCCACGCGACGGACACGCGACCGCCATCGGCGAGTTCAACAACACCGGCCAGCAACGGTTCGTCCCACCTGATCCGGGTGAAGGGCTGGACTGGATCCTGGTCCTGGACGACGCGGCCAAGGCTTACCCGCCGCCCGGCCAACACCCAACGACCCAGCCCGTTCGGTAGGGGGCACGGATCGCCCGCCCCCCGCTGTCGACCTCCACGCCACCTGCCCCATCTCACCCTCCGACGCCGCCCTCAAATCACTTGTCCGCCAACCGACTTGCGGTTACCCTTCCAAATTCCGCACGACCGCTCAGGCTCCACCGGCGGGAAAAGTGCGGGCACCGTAGTACTTGTTGATTTGGAGAGACTCCGATGAAGAACCCTGTGACGCGCAGACAGTTCCTCGAGAACGGCACGATGGCAGCTGGAGCGGCGGCCGTAACCGCTGCACTCGGCGGTTGCGGTACCGCCGGCACCGGAATGACATTCGGACCCGCCCCGGCGACCAGGGTCAGCCGCCGAACGGTGAGCCCCAATGAGAAGTTCAACATCACCCTGGTCGGCTGCGGCGGCATGGGTCGCTACAAGCTCGGCAACTTCATGGACTCCAAGCAGTGCAATGTCGTCGCTCTCTGCGACGTGGATGATAAACAGCTCGCCGGCGCCGCCGAGGATGCCGCCAAGAAACTCAACCAGAAGCCCGAACTCATCAAGGACTATCGCCAGGTCGTCACCCGCAAGGATATCGACCTCGTGATCGTCGCCACACCCGATCACTGGCACGCCGCCCCCATGATGCTCGCGGTCGCCAGTGGCAAGGATGTCTATTGCGAGAAACCGTGCTGCCACAACATCCACGAAGGTCGATTGATGGTCAATGCCGCCAAGAAATACGGGGCGGTCGTCCAGGTGGGAACCCACCAGCGCGAGATCCCCCACATCCAGGAGGCCCGCGAGTTCATCCGGGCCGGCAAGCTCGGCACAATCAGCATGACCAATACCTACACCTACGGCAACGAGGTCTTCGCAAACATGGGGAACGATCCCGACGGACCCGTGCCACCCGGTGTCAACTACGACATGTGGCTCGGCGCGGCCAGGGTCCTGCCGTTCAACAAGCGGCGGTTCCATAACACCTGGCGCTGGTACTTCGACTACGGGTGCGGCATGGTCGGCGACTGGAACGTCCACCTGCAGGACATCATCATGTGGACTATGGGCGCGGTTTCCCCCATCTCCGTCTCCTGCGTCGGCGGACACTTCATCATCGAAGACGATCGAACCACTCCCGACATGATGCAGGCGGTCTACGAATTCCCCGCCCCCCAGGACGCTCCAACCAGCAAGCAGGGCTTCATCCAGACCTACACCATGCGCAAGGTCAGCGGCAAACCGTGGGATGTCGGCGGATACGGCATGGACTTCCACGGCACGAACGGCATGATCCACCTCACACGCAATGACTACGTCACTGATCCGGATAAGTGGGATTGGAAGTTCTGGGACGGAGTCAAAAAGCAGGGCCGGATCGGCCCCAACCAGTCCGAGTGGCGCACCGGCAACATGACCAAGGAACAGAAGAACCGCAACTTCCCCGGCGCCGACCAGGCCGCTCACCAGAAACACGTCGAGGACTTCCTTGCCTGCGTGCGCGACCGCAAGCCACCACTCGCCAACCTCGAATCACACTACTACTCGGTCGCCGCCTGCCATCTGGCCAACGTCTCCCTCCGCGTCGGCCGGCGAGTCTACTGGGACGGCACCCGCGAACTCTGCTTCACCGATCGCGAACTGAGAATCCCGGATCGGGAAGCCAACAAGTACCTGGCTCGCGAGTACCGCAAGGGCTTCGAACTGCCCGTGGTCTGACCCGCCCACCCAACGGCCACGTCTGACCACCCCCCGACAAGTACACCCTCACAGCACGGGCGTGAGCACTTGGCCTCACGCCCGTGTTTCTGCCACGCCCCACGCCCAAGACCACATCCCACCCGCCCAGAAACCGATGCCCGCGCCTCAGCGGCAAACCGGGCCAGCCTGCACGCCGCTGCAAACAGTCACTCGGTCACAAGGCACACCCGAGTCACTTCACGTCGGCCACCACCGGCCATATCACAGAAACGGACCCCAATCCGACGCCTGCCTCCTTCCGATCTTGCCTGAGATGACTGGCGGCTTTCCGTCACGCGGGTCCCACCCTGCCTCGCAGCTTACAGGCAACTGCTTGAGACCTTGCGGGTCGGAAGAGCATGAGGTACACTTCACAAGTCAGTAATCCAGTGCAGGCCCCACGCGCGGCCTCGGCGGTTCATGCCGTCCCGCCCATGCGGTCACTCCCCCCGACCGCACGCGAGAGAGAAGGAGGCGAATATGGCAACCTATAAGGATCCACGCACGTGGCCCACCGTGGTCCACCTGCTGCTCGAGCAACTCCATCCCGAATGGAATCGCCTCGATCCCGATCTTGACCTGACCGACGGATGCCTGCGCGATCATCATCTCGATCCCGCAACGGCCACCGTCAGTCAACTCCAGCGCGCACTCGCCCGCGATCTGCTGTTCGCAAAGGAACGCCACGAGGACCTGATCCAGCCGATCGGCAGAAGCTGATCGGAGACCGTCGACCTCCCCCAACCGGTCGTCCCTGCGCCACACCTCGCCGACTGCAGTCCGAACAAGCCTGGAGAAACCCTTCGTCATATCACCGAGCGAGTCCCCGTGGATCACCTGATGACCTGAGTCCTCCGGGGCAGTCGCTTTCCGCCAGGATTCCCGTGTGGTAGCATGATAGGGCCCGATTCCGCTTGGCCATCAACGCCAGCTCCCTGGTTTGCAGGCAGGAAGTCCCGGCGAGCCGGACAACAGGAAGACGGGTCAGTTGAACCAGTCCGGCAGAAGCTGGGCCTGAGAGGATGACATGAGAACAAGACACCCGTTTTGCGGCGGCCGTACTCGATGGGTATGCGCCGGTCTGCTTGCACTGTCCATGCTGCTGGGAACCGCCCAGAACCTCTTGGCCGACCGCGATGATCATGATCGCGACCGAAATCACCGCGACCGGGAAACCCGCCTCCAGATCAACGTCAATGTCGGCGGGCCGGCGACCCCGCCCCCTCCTCCCTGGGTCGTGGATAACCGCGGTCCAATCCACGAAGCGTTTGCCGAACCGGTGGTGTTTGATCCCAAACCCGGCTTGGTGGTCCTCAGACGCCCCCCCGTATTGCTCAACGAGGCACCCCCTCCCCATTGCCCTCGAGGCGACGACATCCGCTGGATTCCCGGATACTGGGCTTGGGACGACGACCGCAACGACTTCGTCTGGATCAGCGGCATCTGGCGAAATATCCCCCCCGGCAGAGAATTCGTCCCAGGATACTGGTGCGAAACCCAGGGCCGCTATCAGTGGGTCCCTGGCTGCTGGCAGAGTAGCCAAACCGAAGTGCTCCAATACCTGCCCAACCCGCCCGAGTCACTCGACGCGGCCGCAACCGGCCTTCCACCACAACCCAACTACATCTGGGTCCCCGGCGTCTGGGTCTGGTCCTCGTCAGGCTATGCGTGGCGGCCGGGCTACTGGATCGCCCCCCGGGAAGAGTGGGTGTGGGTGCCCGATCGCTACGTCTGGACACCCCGCGGCTATGTCTTCGTCAACGGCTACTGGGACTACGTGATGCCTCGACGCGGCGTCCTGTTTGCCCCCGTCTACCTGCCGCCGCAGCAACTCAGCCGCCCCGCATTCGTCTACACCCCCGACGTGGTTGTCAACGTGACCGTCCTCATCGGCAAGATCTTCGCTCGTCCTCATTACGACCATTACTACTTCGGCGATTACTACGACCGCTCCTACTTCAGGTCCGGCATCTACCCCGTGGTCTCCTACCACAACAGCCGCTACGGCTATGATCCGATCTTCGCCCATCATGTGGCCATGCATAAGACCGACCAGGACAAATTCACCCGGGAGTTGCGTGACGACTACCGCTTTCGGCGCGACCATCCGGAAGCCCGACCGCCACGTACCTACTCCGACCTCCAGCGGATGGCTGGACGCAACGACGTCAGCCCGGAAAAAACCAGACATCTCGGCATGGCCCAGGCCCTCGCTCAGGTCGTCAACCGCCCGGATGCACCCTTCCGCTTCCAGTCTCTGCCCAACGAACGGATCGATGCCGCCCGCCAGACGGCGAGCCAACTTAGGAGGTATATAGAGGAAAGAAGAAACTCCGAAACCCGCCGCCCCCAAGACCTGTGGAAGGGGGCGGTGGGCGTCCCCCTGGACCAGCCCGCCGGCCGCAGAGAAACCGGAACCCAGGAACGATCCGGTCAGCCCCCACGCCAGACGGCCCGCTCACCCCAGCCCTCTCGCCAGACCGCGCAGACAACCCCGCCAACCATTCAGCGCTCCACCAATCAGGCCAACGAGATCCGAATCCAGCGCTCGCCCGTCGGTAGCCGGGCACGCAACATCCTCGATCAGCTGTTCAAGCCGACACCCACACCCCCGAAGGCGTCCGCACCCGACCACAAGATCAAGCCGGGCTCGCGGGTCAGCAATCGCCGGGAACCTCAGGAGTAGACCGCAACCCGACCGAGCTCATCCAAGAACCAGTCCGCCAACCGTTCTCGACACCCCCGGTACGCGAACCGCCCGCTCCCCAGGCAGGACCATCCCGGCCCCAACCCGCAGACCAGGCCCGCCGCTTCGCCTACGCCTCGTCATAACTCGATTTGCGTGCCCAGCTCGACCACCCGGTCGGGCGGAATGTCAAAGTACGCCACGGCCGAGATCGCGTTCCGCGACATCACCGCGAAAACCGCCTTCCGCCATCGGGACATGCCCGGCTTGGTGGTCGTGATCAGCGACTCACGCCCAAGGTAGAAACTCGCCCGCCGGGGATCGACCTTCAGACCCTCGGACCTGCAACAGTGGAAGACGTCAGGCACCCGCGGCGTCTGCATGTAACCGTAGAAGGCGCGTACCGAGAAAAAACCATGACCGTGCTCGACCACCCGGACACGCTGTTCCATGGCCACACTCGGTACCTCCAGCGTGGAAACAGAAAGCAGAATGACCTGCTCGTGGAGCATCTTGTTGTGCTTGTAGTGATGCATCAGCACCAGCGGCGTCCCGTCGGGATTGGAGGTCATGAAAACAGCCGTGCCCGGCACGCGGAGCGGCTTCTGGCCTCGCTCCAGCGGCTCGATGAAGGCCTGCAGCGGCAGCGTGGCCCTGCCAATCGACGCCGACAGGATGCCGCGGCCACGCTTCCAGGTGGTCATCAGTGTGAATAACACGATCCCGGTGACCAGCGGCAGCCAGGCGCCCTCCCACAGCTTCGACAGGTTCGAGGTGAGAAAGGTCAGGTCGACCGCGAGAAATACACCCGCCAGACCGGCAGCCTTGGGCAGCCCCCAGTTCCACCGCCGGTAGGCAACCACGAACAGCATCAGTGATGTGATCGTCATCGTGCCGATCACCACCACACCGTATGCCGCCGCGAGATTCGAAGACTTCTTGAACGCGAGCACCAGCCCGCAACAGGCAATCGCCAGCCAGCCGTTCACCTCCGGCATGTAGATCTGCCCCTTCGTCCGGCTCGATGTGTGTACCACCGTCAGTCGCGGCGAATACCCGAGCTGCACCGCCTGCTGCGCCAACGAGAACGAGCCCGAGATCAACGACTGAGAGGCAATCACCGTGGCAACGGTCGCTAGAGCAATGAGCGGGTACTGCATCGAGTCGCCAGCGAGAAGGTAAAACGGGTTCACCGCCGCGGCCTGGCCCTTGGCGATCACAACCGCACCTTGGCCAAAGTAGTTGAGCAGAAGGGACGGAAACACCACAGAGAACCACGCCGCCCGGATCGGGTGACGCCCAAAGTGACCCAGATCCGCGTACAAGGCCTCCGTACCCGTAACGCACAAAACCACCGCCCCCAATACCAGAAATCCGTGCAGTTGATGGTGCTGGAAGAATGTGATCATCCGCAGCGGATTGACCGCCGCCAGAACCGATGGCTCCCGAATGATCCACACCAGCCCTAATCCCCCAATGACCAGGAACCAGATGAACATCACCGGCCCGAACAACGCGCCCACAAAACCCGTTCCGCGCTTCTGCACCAGGAACAGAGAACCCAGAATGACAAGCGTGATCGGAACAACGGCTGGTGACAGCGAGGGCGCAGTGAGCTCCAGACCTTCCACGGCGCTCAGCACCGAGATCGCTGGCGTGATCATGCCTTCACCGAGCAACAGAGCCGCACCGAAGAGCCCTAGAGCGGTCACAATCCCTCGCCGTGACCACCTGTGCCCCGGCACCTTGTCCGGGGGAACCGCTAAGGCCATCAGCGAGAGGATCCCCCCTTCGCCGCGATTGTCCGCTCGGAGCACGAACCCGATGTACTTCACCACAACAATCAGCGTCAGCGACCAGAAGATGAGTGACAGCAGCCCAAGCACGTTCTCCTCAATAGGCGCCACCCCGTACCGCGGACCAAGACACTCCCTCAACGCATACAGCGGTGAAGTGCCGATGTCGCCGTAAACGACCCCAAGAGCCCCCAGCCCGGCCGCCGCCACGGACATCCGGCTCATGGACCGGCCTTCACCCGCGGCCGCCGTCAAGGAAGCAGAATCCGCGGACTCTGTACCGTCGTCCCGTGAGCAGGCTTCCGGAGAATCGTCACATGCCATGGCTATTAACGTGACTCCCCATCAAACGCCCACAGTCTACGGGAAGTCCGCCCGGGGAACAAGGTGCATCACCGAAACCGCTGCCTGCAAAAACACCAGAAGAAAGGCCGTCCGCCTCCTCCTTCCGCTAGGCCCTTGAACCCCCTGACTCCCGCTTCCTGGCTCGCGCCTGACAGCATATGCATGGCCGGGAAGGGGGTGTCATCCCTATCACGAGGATCATGATGCTCTATAGCCGCAGCAGCCATCAACGCCTCACGACGCGGACATCTCAGCCGCGTCCCCGAAGAACACAACCACCCACAATGAAGAAAACGCTCAGCGGTGACGTAACATCGTCCAAGCCGCCGCGGCCACCCAGTCCCGCTTCCCCCCAACTGCCCAGAACACGCGGCGTGTTATTGAAGGAGGGACCGAGCCGAATGCTCCCGCCGCTCCGGCTGATCGCTGACCGTTGATCGCTGACCACTCAATTGGCTTCGTTTGGCGCTTTTAAATCCTGACCGCCTCCCCCGGCCAACTCGCCGCGACCCCGCCTCCCAGCAGATCGGCTTCCGCCCCTCCGGCTGACAGCTGATCGCTCAATTGGCTTCGTTCCGCCAAAACGGCTTTCTTCGGCTATACTTCGCAGCCGAACGCCTACGGTGTCTTGCGACGGAGGACCCGCCATGTGGTTGTTGATCTGTGCCTTCTCGGTCTGGGCGGTGGCCGGACTCACCACCGCGGCCGCCGAACCCAAGGCGCCCCGAATCGTTAATATCGTCAACTTCATCCGCGGCGTCGAACCACGCGGGCCGGTCGACCTTTATGAGCCAGTCGTCCAGCAGATCCGCCTCGCCCGCGCGCACGGCCTGCCAACCACGTTCCTCATCCAATACGACGCCCTCATACAAGACCGTTTCGTCGCGCTGCTCAAGAAGGAGCTGACTGGCCGGGATGAGGTCGGGGCCTGGCTCGAGGTCGTCCAACCCCAGGTCGAGGCCGCGGGACTCAAATGGCGAGGACGATTCCCCTGGGATTGGCACACCGATGTCGGATTCACCATCGGCTACACGCCCGCTGAACGCGAAAAGCTCATCGACGAGTACATGCGGGCGTTTGAGCACGCTTTTGGACGCCGGCCTCGCTCCGTGGGCTGCTGGCTGATCGACGCTCATACACTGACCTACCTCTCCGACCACTACGGAGTCGCCGCCGCCTGCATCTGCAAGGATCAGGCCGGCACGGACGGCTACACGCTTTGGGGCGGCTACTGGAATCAGGCCTACTATCCCAGCCGCCTGAACGCCTACATGCCCGCTCAAGACCCCATCCGCCAGATCCCTGTGCCGGTGTTCCGCATGCTGGGCAGCGACCCAATCGACCAGTACGACAACGGCCTGGGCGAGGCCGCTCAGGGCGTGGTCACCCTCGAACCGGTCTACACCGGCGGCACCGGCGGCGGAGGAGTGCCCGCGTGGGTCCGCTGGTTCCTCGACCTGCAGACCTCCACGCCATGCCTGGCCTTCGCCTATACCCAGGCCGGCCAGGAGAACTCCTTCGGTTGGCCGGCCATGGAAAAGGGCCTCACCGACCAGGTCAAAAAGCTGGCTGAACTCTCCCAGACCGGTCGAATCCGCGTCGAAACCCTCGGACAGTCCGGCCAGTGGTTCAGAAACACCTTCCCCCAAACCCCCGCAACCGCCGTTACCGCCCTGCACGATATGAAGGGCCGCGAACGAGGCAGTGTCTGGTATGACAGCCGGTTCTACCGCGCCAATCTCTTCTGGGATGAGAACGGCCTGCGAATCCGCGATATCCATATGTTCGACGAGCAATACCCGGAACGCTACCTCAACCAACAGGTCACCACCCACGCCGCCGTCTACGATACCCTGCCCGCTATCGACGGCTTCACCTGGAGCACACGCGAAACCCGGGCCGCTGCCCGACCGGTCCTCGTGTCACCCGATGGAAAAACCTCGCCAATGACCACCGGCACGCCAGAAGTGACCGAACAAGGCAAAGAGGCCCTGGAGATCAGTGTCCCGGTGACAGACGGGGGACGGTTGACGGTGCGATGCGAGCCCGAGCGAATGCTCCTCCAGACCGAACAGGGAGCATCGACATCGTGGGCCCTCGAACTGAGTTGGGCACCGGACAAAAAGCCGCCCATCGAGGGCGTGGAGGAAGGTGCAGTCCTTTACCGCCACAACGGCTTCGCCTACCGGCAGCGGATGAGCAAGGGACGGTTCCGAGCCCAACCCGGCCAGCCCCGGCTGATCATGGAAGCCCAGGAGGGAGTGCTGAAGCTGGAGCTGAAGAATACGAAGGAGGTAGAGGCGGGCGTCGGGCCCGGGTAACCGTGGGGACCTCCTGGCAGGGCAGGACGCCGACCGGCAGGTACGCCTTGACCGCCGCCAGGCGATCCCCACCGTCTCCGGAAAGCAAAGGAGCACCGGACACGCCGAGCAACGCCGGCCTCGGCCGGAAGCGTCTCCCGTCTCGTGAGCGTCGACACTGCGGCTTCCGCCGGCCCCGCAGGGGGCACGACGGGCTTGACGGCATCCCTGGGGACGGGCACACTGTGGGGCGAATGAGGGGTCGGCCGTGCCCGCCGCCGCTGGTCAGGTTTCGGCCCCATTTTGGAAGGAGCCTGATATGGCCGACACCGAGGTTGCATCACGCCCCAGGATCGACCGGTTCATCATCCGCTCGTGGCCCAAAATCATCCTCATGCTGCCAACCCTGTTCATGGCCCTGGTCTGCGGCGGGATCATGTCATTCCAGCCCGCCCCGGCCCCCGATGCCAGCTTTGGGTGGTTACACCTCGTCGGGCTGTTGTTCCTGCTGGTGCTGATGATCAATCTGACCCTGCTGCTCTACGATCTCAGTCTCCGCGGCTTCCTCATCATCGCCCTCGGCATCCTGGTCTTCGTCTTGACCATCTTCCTCCTGAACCGCTATGTCGAGGGCGGAGCCTGGCGTGCGATCGGCGAGGCCTTGAGCGTCCGGGTCTACGCCAACGCGGCTTTCTACTTCACCTTCGCGTTCGTCCTGTTCTTCAACCTGGCGATCGCCTGGATCCAGACCCGCTTCCACTTCTGGGTCATCGAACGGAACGAGATCATCATCCACCGCGGCTACATGGCCGAGCAGGAACGCCATCCCACCGCCCAGACGCGCTTCAAACTGGTGATCGACGATGTGGTCGAATACGGCCTGCTCCGCAGCGGGAAGCTGGTGTTCATCTTCGGCGATAACCACAGCGAGCACGTGCTCGACACCGTGCTCTGCGTGCATCGAAAAGCCAAGGTTCTCGATGATCTCCTCGGCCGGGTGGCAGTCACCGAGCAGTAACCCGCCTCTTGCCGGCGTCCGGGAACCTGATCGGAAGGCCGATCACCGGCTGGCCTGTTCTTGAAACCCCCCGGACGGTATAATGGAAGTGCTCACTTCGTGAGTGCCATGCAGGGCGGTGGGGAGTCTATGAGAAGGTCTTGGCTGTGGAGGGGTTGCCTGACTTCAGTTGTCCTTGCAGGCTTCTGCGCGGGCCCGGCCCAGGCCGAAAACGCCGGCTTCGTCTACCGCCTCAAGACCCAGTTCATGCTCGACGGTCGGCCCGTCTTCTTCGCGGGATCTAACAGCTACTACCAGGTGACTTACCGCCGGTGGAACGCACCAGGTCCGGACGAAGTACTCGACAAGATGGCCGCCCGAGGAATGACCCTGGTCCGTACGTGGGCATTCCAGGACGCCGTGGAGAACGGAGCCTGCCTGCAGTGCGCACCACAGGGACAGCTGTCGACCGGCGAACGCCCCATCGACTTCCTCGACCCCCTCACCCTGGAAGCCCTCGATCAGACCCTCGCAGCCGCCGATCAGCACGGAATCCGTGTCTTGCTCGCCCTGGTCAACAACTGGAGCGACTACGGCGGCATGGACCGCTGGACACTGTGGCGATTCGGCTCCGTCAACCACGACAAGTTCTATACGGATTCGGTCATCAGGGAATGGTACCGGGACCTCGTACAGGTCCTGGTGAACCGGGTCAATACCGTCAATGGCCGGCGCTATCGCGATGATCCCACCATCTTCGCCTGGGAACTGACCAACGAGGCCAGATCCTCCGCCGGCACCCCCGCCGCCGACCTCAACGCCTGGATGGGCGAGATGAGCGCATTCATCAAGAGCGTGGATCCCAACCACATGGTCACCACCGGCATCGAGGGTTTCTACGGCCCCGAGCATGCCAACCGCAATACGGATTCGTGGATGGCGGCCAGCGGCCAGGACTTCATCAACAACCATCAGCATGCCTCAATCGACTTCGCGACCTGCCACATCTGGCCGGACAACTGGGGCTGGAACCCCATCGGCAACACGTCGTCGGCCGTGTCCAAATCGAGACTCTACTTCCAGCGGCACCTCGAGGACGCCGACACCGTCTTCAGAAAGCCGCTGCTCTGCGAGGAATTCGGCATCCCCCGAGACAACCGGGGAAGAGGAATCGAGAGCGGCCCGACCACCATTCGTGATTTGTTCTACCAGGAGGTGTTCTATGGCCTGTGTCAGAGCTCGGCCCTCACCGGCGGCTGCTGCGGCGGGGCGACGAACTGGCTCATCCTGAGCGACTCGTATTCACGATACGACGACGGCAACGGCGTGTTTCTCCCCTACGACACTTCGACCGACGCGATCCTCACCGCCGATGCCCTCTTCCTGGCCCGGTTGCGAAAAGGCGACCTCGACTTCGACGGGGACGTGGACATGGACGACTTCGGCATCCTGCAACGCTGCCTCAGTGCCACTGGGCTGGAAAAAGCCTCTAGCTGCTGGAACGCGGACTTCGATAACGACGGGCTGGCCAGTCAAAAGGACCTCGCGGTCTTCGAACAGTGCCGCGCCGGGGCCGGCATACCGGCCGATCCGGACTGCGTGTATGCCCGGGAACAGTGAAGGGAACGCTACTCAAGACAGGCTGGATCGACGAGATCGCCGGCTTCCGGCCAGCATCGCTGCAGCAGGCCGAAGTCCGATTGATCGACGTCACCGTCAGCGTCCAGATCGGCGGCCGCACATCCGAAAGACGCAAAGCCGATCTCCGGCCCGCTGACACAGCGGAGGAACCACTTGAGGTCGGCCCGGTCGCCGCTGCCGTCCAGGTTGAAGTCGACAACCGGCGCGGCCATAACGTGGATCGGCCGGTCGAAGCAGACAAGCTGACCGATGGTGACCTGGATATCGATCAGCGGGAACTTCGCCCCACCAGCGACCATGCCGCTGTCGAAGTGCTCGGGCCCGCCGCCGTTGACCGCAAGATCCAGCTCAAGCTGCTGCGTTAGCGCCACCTCGCCTCCGACCTTGTAGAGACCCTTGCCGGTCAGGTGCCGAGGCTGCGTGCCCGCGATGCTGTGCCAATCCACGTCAGTGAGCGCGTAGGTCTGGAGCAGCGGATTGGAGTCTTCGGGTGCGAGCGAGAATGTGCCGGTGATGCGCGACTCGGGATACAGGACACAATTGCACATGCCGAAGCAGCCTTCCTGGTAGGTACTCCGGGGCAGGAGCCGATACAGCACGGCCGGCACGGCCTGAGGAGCGGCCACCACGTGGATCACGGTGTCGTAACAGTACATGTCGTTGATGGACACGGTGAGGTCAATCCGAGGCAGGCTGCTGCCCAGCACGGTACCGCTGTCAAAACGCTCGGCTGCACCGCCGTCGGTCGACAGATCGAGCGTGAGTCGCTGGGTGAGCGCGAAGTCGCCGCCGACAATGTACGTTCCCGAACCGGTCAGATGAACGACCTTGCCGTCCACCGTCTGGACCGTCCAGTCGACGTCATTCACCGCATAGTGGTCGTACCAGTTGCTGAAGCCCATGTGCCTCATCGTCAACGTGCCGTGAACGGACAGCTCCGGGCCCGTTGGGCAAAGGCAGGGCGGGAAGCATCCCTGCTGCCAGGTGCTCTTGGGGTCCAGGCGGTAGAGCACCGGGGGCGGAGGCGGCTGAGGAGCAGCGATCACGTGGATCACGGTATCCTGGCAGTACAACTGGTTGATGGAGACGGTGATGTCGATGCGAGGCAGGCCGCCGCCGATGACCATGCCGCTGTCGAATCGCTCGGACGCGCCGCCGTTGGTCGACAAGTCGAGAGTCAGTCGTTGATCGAGAACGAAATCACCGCCCACCATGTAGGAACCGGACCCGGTGATGTGGAGAACCTTGCCCTCGGCGGTCTCGACGGTCCAGTCGACATCGGTAACCGCGTAACGATCGTACCAGTCGCTGAACCCCTCGGATACCAGCTTGAAAGTGCCTTTGACCGGAGTCTCCGGTCCGAGTGGACACTTGCAGGGCGGAAAGCACCCCTGCTGCCAGGTGCTCCTGGCGTCCAGGACATAGACGACGGGGAGCGATGCCTGGCCGTACACCAGCGTGGGCAGGAGCGCGGCTGCGAGAAGGGGAAGAGCCCGAGTGAATGTGGACATGGCCGGCCTCCCTCCAACCTGCGACCTAGGGATGCGACGATAGGGCGACCCCGCTCGAGTCTATTATAGGAACTTGTCGGACACGATGCCAGAACGGTTCTTGAGTACCTGTCCCCGGGCACTATCCCAGGGTCACCGTCTTGCCCGTGCGGGCCGATTCGTAGATCGCCAGGATCGTCTGTACGGCCTTTCGAGCCTCGGTGCCGTCGATCTCCGGCGTGCGCTTCTCATCGACCGCCTTCAGGAACGAGGCGAAGTTTTCACGATGGCCTTCGGCGGTCATGCCAGCCGAAGGATTGGCCGCCCCGATCGAGACGGCTGGAAACTGCAGGTACTTCTCCCGGATCTGCTGGTCATCGGGCTTCTCGGCGCGGAACTGCCAGAAGAAGAAGTTCTGGTCGGCCATGGCCACTGTGCCGTCCGTCCCGGAGACTTCGACGATCCTGAAGTGGCCCGGCCACATGCTGGTCGTGCAAGCCATGGTGCCGATCGCTCCACTGGCGAACTCGATGACCGCAGCGCCAGTGTCCTCCACCTCGATTCGCTGGTGAGCGATCATCGTCGTGCTGGCCTTGACGCACCGCACCGGCCCCATGAGCCACTGGAGCAGATCGACGGTGTGGATACCCTGATTCATGTAGGCGCCGCCGCCGTCGAGTTTCCAGGTGCCTCGCCAGCCGCCCTGGTCATAGTACCTCTGGTCGCGCCACCACGGCCCGTAAGCCATCCCGAAGGTCATCCGCCCAAACCGGCCGTCCGCGACCGCCTTCTTGAGCAGGCGGGCGGTGGGCAGGAACCGGCCGTTGAAAATGCCGCCAAGGCTGGTGCCCGACTTGGCGTGGGCTTCAATGGCGGCATCGATCTTCGCCAGAGTGATGTCCAGCGGCTTCTCCACGATGGCATGCTTGCCATGCCGGGCCGCGGCGATCGCCAAGTCCGCGTGCGTGCCACTGGGCGTGGCTACCGTAACCACGTCGACGTCGGATCTCGAGAGCAGTCCGTTCAGATCGGTCACCGCGGCGCATCCGTGCTTCTTGGCAAAGAGGTCGGCGGCGCCGGTCACATCATCGCATACCGCCACAAGCTTGGCATTGGGCAACTGCTTGATCGCCTCTGCGTGGAAGTTGCCGATCATCCCCGCACCGATTACGCCGAATCCGTATGTCTTGGGCATGGGAAACCTCACCAGGAGCTGTCAGCGGCCACCTGTCAGCAATCCGCCAGAAGAGACCGTTGTCTGAAAAATGACGTTGCCTCCTGCTTCCGCTTGGCGATCACGCTCGCTTCTCGCTTCGCAGTTTCAGCCAGCGATGGCGGAGGCGAGCCCTCAGCCAATCGGTCATGCGGAGACCGAGCCGGGAGGCGCTGGTTCCATACTCGAATCGCCTGGCCCGCCGATCGGCGTCGTTGCGGGTCGGCCGGTTGGGGTGGATACGGATCACCAGGTCCGCCAGGAACGAGAGCCACCCTGTGCGTCTGCGTCTCATGCCGGTATCCGCTGCACCGCCAGATGCGTCGTGGCCAGGACTTCCTCCGCCGGCCGCGAATCGTCGGCCGCCGGCCAGAGCTGCTGCCGGCTAATGATGACCGGCCCGGCCTCGTAGTAGTTGGTCACCTGGCTAGGACCACCTTCCACGAAGTCGCCGCCGCTGTAGCCCAGCCGGTTGAGCCATCCCGCCACCTCGTGTGTGAACTCGGCCGGGAAGATGATCGCGGTTAGTTCCGAGTGGGCCGCGCCCTGGAGGCGGGCCAGCTGAACCTTCATGCGGCACGGTGGGGGGGCGTCGGCCGCCAGCCGATTCAGTGCTTCGTAATCCGCTCGGGCCGCCTCGCTCGTCGAGCGATAAAACAGGATCCCGTCTTCGAGCTGAAACCGCTCGTGGGGCACACCGGCCAGCTCCATTGTCCCGTCCGGGAGAGCCCGGTGAATCCGGTAGACCTTGCCGTGGCGGTACTTCTCCGATTCGAGCAGCACGGCGATCTCGTCGGCAGTATATCCGATTGCCGCCTGGTCGCCAAAATCGAACACGTACAGGCCGCTGTAGCGTTCCGGTGATGGTACTTCGGGGAGCTTCATGCGTCTGTCTTGCCTTGTATCAGTCCACCTGCAGGCGGACGAACTTGCGTTTGCCTCGCTGCAGGATGTCACCGCTCTTGACCACCAGCAAGCCGGCGGCGTCCTCGACTACCTCGCCATTGAAACGGATGCCCTTCTCCGCAACCAGCCGCCGGACCTCGCCATTGCTGGCCGCGAAACCGCAGTGCACCGCGAGCTTGGTGACCGGGACCCGGCCGTCCAGGAACAGCTCGCGGCTTACGACGACCGTTTGGGTATCGGCCGGCACAACCAGCTCGCCTGTGGCGGCCTTCTTCTGATGGATCTGCTCCCACTCGCAGCGAGCATGATCGACCGCCTCGGGCGAATGAAAGGTCGCGGCGATTCCGACCGCCAGCCGCTTCTTGGCCTCCATGGGGTGTGTCTGGGCCGGATTGCACAGCGTCCGGATCTCGGCCTCAGGGATCGCGGTGAGCAGCGTGAGGTAGTTGGCCATGCATCCGTCGGGAACGCTCATGAGCTTGCCGAACATATCGTGGGCGGCTTCGCTCACGCCGACGTAGTTGCCCAGCGACTTGCTCATCTTCTCCTTGCCGTCCAGGCCGACCAGAATGGGCATGACCATGACCACCTGAGCCTGCTGCCCGGCGTTACGCTGAAGGTCACGGCCAACCAGGTTGTTAAACGTCTGATCCGTTCCGCCCAACTCGACGTCCGACTGGATGCAGACACTGTCCCAGCCCTGCATAAGCGGGTAGAGGAACTCATGAACGCCGATGGGCACTTCGGTCTCGAACCGCTTGCGGAAGTCCTCCCGCTTGAGCATCTGGCCGACCGTCATCTGCCCGGCCAGTTTGAGCACGTCCGCAAAGGTCATCCCGGCCAGCCATTCGCTGTTGTGCCGGACCTCGAGCTTGCCCTCGGTGGTGTCCAGGATCCGGCCGGCTTGATCGAAGTAGGTCCTGGCGTTGGCCTCGATGGCGGCGGTGTCGAGGACTGGCCGAGTCTTGCTCCGCCCGGACGGGTCGCCCACCCGGGAGGTGTAGTCGCCGATGATCAAAACCGCCTTGTGTCCTAAGTCCTGAAATTGGCGCATTTTACGAAGGACGACGGTATGCCCGAGGTGGATATCCGGAGCGGTCGGGTCGAGTCCGAGCTTCACCCGCAGCGGTCGGTTCGCTTTCTGTGAGGCGGCCAGCTTGTGCCTCAGTTCGTCCAGCGTGTCGATCCGCTCGCAACCGCGCGTCAGAACTGCCAATTGCTCCTCAACGCTTGGAAAACTCATGCCGCCTATTATCGCCGGGGACGGCGGAGGATCAACTGGCGTCTTGCATTGCGTGGGGTCAAACCCGATCATGCGATGATGAGCAATCCGCCGAGGGACAAGTTCCAGCCCACAATCTCGGCCAGCCAGAATTACCCGTATCCCTGGGTTCGCCTGCGGTCGGCGGCCGCCAGCCCGTTCATCTATCGGCGGATGGTTGACCAAGTCGCTCCGGAGGCGAACCCGGGGGATGTCGTGGTGGTCTATGATCGGAAGGGGGACCTGTTCGGGCATGGCTTCTATCACGACCGCTCGCAGATTGCCCTGCGGATGATCTCCTACGCCCGCGAGCCGGTCGATGATGCCTTCTTCGCCGCCCGGATCGATCATGCCCTTGCCTGGCGGAAGCGGCTGATCGGCTCCGATCCGGGCACTGACGTCTACCGACTCGTCCATGCCGAAGGGGACTTGATCAGCGGCCTCATCGCCGAGCGGTACGCGGATTGGATCGCCATTGAGGTCTTCTCGCTGGGTGTCTTCCGCCGGCTGGACCTCTTCAAGCGGCTTCTGGGTGAGCAGACCGGCGTCAGCCGATTCGTCGTCCGGGCGGACGATCGGGTCGAGCGGCTGGAGGGCTTCCATGTTCCGCCGGAAGCGTCGGATGTGGCCCCGAGGACGATCACGGTGCGGGAGAACGGGATACGCTTTCGCGTGGACCTGCGGGCCGGCCATAAGACGGGGTTCTTCTGCGATCAGCGCGAGAATCGCCGGCGGTTGGCGTCCCTGTGCGACGGCCTCGACGTGCTCGACGTCTGCTGCTACACGGGCGGGTTCGGCGTTTACGCCGCCAAACTCGGTGGCGCGGCCTCGGTGACAGCCGTCGATCTGGACGAGGAGGCCATCGAGCTGGCCAAGGCCAACACCAAGCTCAACGAGGTTCGCATCCAGCACATCCACGCGGATGCATTCACTTACCTGCGGCAGATGCAGACCAACGGACGGCAGTTCGATGCCGTCGTGCTCGATCCGCCCAAGTTCGTGCCCGGCCGCGACGACTATCAGGAAGGCTCGCGCAAGTACCTCGATCTCAACACGCTGGGCATCAGCGTTCTGAAGCCGGGCGGCCTGCTGTTGACCTGCTCATGTTCCGGCCTGGTGGGGCGGGACGACTTTCTGGGCATGGTCAGGGCGGCCGCCGGCCGGCTTGGCCGCCCGCTCCAGATCCTCGACCAGACCGGCGCCGGCCCGGATCATCCCATCATGGCCCATTGCCCGGAGAGCGGATACCTGAAGGCCATATGGGCGCGGGTGCTGTGAGGGCTGCGGGGGTGGCGAGCCGCAATGTGCGGGAGACCGGCAGAGTCCCTGACCCTCCCGATGCTTCCCACGAAACGCTGAGATCAGAGCGGCGGCAGACACACTGACGGCCGGGTGCGGGTGGCTTGCCGCCCTTCTCAGTAAGCAGCTTCCGTGTGTGGCGTTCTCTGTGTCCCATGGGGCCCAGACCGAATCGCCGATGCGAGATTCGACTTCGAAAGGTCCCTGCAAGAGTGCCAGGCGATGGTTCGCTTTGCCGTTTACTCGAACAACCTCTGCTGACCAGGTGCGTCGGTCACATGGTGCTCGATGACTTCCTGGGCCTCGTCGATGAGCTGGCCGAGGTCCTGGAATCGGCGGTAGACACTGGCGAAGCGGACATAGGCGATCTGGTCCACGTGGCGGAGCTGATCGCCGGCCAGCTTGCCGATGATCTGACTGCTGACCTCCCGGTCATACTGCTTGAAAAGGGTGTCCTCGATCGCGTCGACCATGCCGGTCATCACCTCGTCGCTGATCGGTCGCTTGTAGGCCGCCCGTTGCAGGCTGCTCAGGATCTTGTGGCGTTCATACGGCACCCGGCTGCCGTCGCGCTTGATGACCATGAGCTTCACGTCCTGTTCGACGCGTTCCTTGGTCGTGAATCGCTTGTTGCAGGAAATACACACCCGGCGGCGGCGAATGACCTCGCCGTTCTCGCTGAGCCGGGAGTCGATGACCTTGTCCTGATTGATCTCGCGACAGTAGGGGCATCGCATAGTGGCTCCAAGTATATGCTGGCGCGAGGCTTGCCGCAATGCCGAGGAAGTGGGAAGGGTGATGGCCGAGGTGAGAAGGTCGCCTGCGGGGAGACACCTGATCGAAGCATGGCTTGGGCATCCATCCTGCCGGAGCGGGGCTGCCGGGGACCGGTCGACCGTCCCCGCTTGCCCTCGAGCGGCGGAGGGCTGACGTTGGGACAGTCGAAGCGGCGGGTGCTTCTGTTCGACCGCCGGATCATGTGGCCGGCCGAGACGGAAGATGCGTCGGCACGGCGGCTTCTTGAACGGCCCGGGTTGACATCTGCCGACCGACGTGCGGTAATACGCCCGTTCCTGTCGCCCGGCTGACGTGGGAGATGCCCTCATGGATGAGCGCGTGCTGGCCGTCGTGATCCCCGCCTACAACGAAGAGCGGACCCTCGGAACGGTCCTCCGCGCGGTGGATGGACTGGCCTGTGTTCGCGAGATCATCGTGGTGGACGACTGCTCGACCGACGGTACGGCAGGAGTGGCTGAGTCGTTCGGTTCGCCGCGGGTCCGGCTGCTGAGGACGGAGCGGAACTCGGGGAAGACGGCAGCAGTTCGCAGGGGGCTGAGCGAGGTTCAGAGTCCGCTGGTCATCATCCAGGATGCCGACCTGGAGTACGATCCGGCCGAGATTCCCTTCGTGATTGCCCCGATCCTGGCCGGCCAGGCCGACGTGGTCTACGGCAGCCGGTTCCTCGTTCGGCGAGCGACCCGGGTGCTGTATTTCTACCACTACCTGGCCAACAAGGGCCTGACCTTCTTCTCCAACCTGTTCACCAACCTGAACATGACCGACATCGAGACCTGCTACAAGGCGTTCCGCTCGCCGATCGCGAAGACGATTCCGCTGACCAGCAAGGGGTTCGGCCTCGAGGTCGAGATCACCGCCACGGTGGCCAAGACCAGGGCCCGGGTCTACGAGGTGCCGATCTCCTATTACGGGCGAACGTATGCCGAGGGGAAGAAGATCGGCATGGCCGACGGCATGCACGCCCTGTGGTACATCTTCCGGTTCAACTGTCTGCAAGTCGGCTCCTCCCGGCGGCGCGAGGCGATACGAGCGATCGATCACTTCCTTGAAGGCGCATCCAAGCGTCCCTGATGCTTCAGGCGACATCCGTCCTGCGGTGAACAGGGGTTTGGTCTGCGTCTACCTCCCTGCCCGTACAGGGGGCGGCCGGTGCCTCGGCCAGGCCGGCGTTTGCCTTGTTCGGCGAGCGGGTTCTTCGTATAGTCCACGCTCGCGAGGCTCATGGCGAATCCTGCTCCGAGCGAGAGACTTGTGGAACACGACGCACTGATATTGGCCGCCGGGCAAGCCGGGACGCTGTCCGGGCAGTTCACCCGGCTGGACTGGCTGGTCGTGATCGGCTACCTCGTGGTGACCACGCTGATCGGTTCGCTGATGGCCGGCAAGCAGGCGACCATCCGGGATTTCTTCCTGGGTGGCCGGAAGCTGCCGTGGTACGCGGTGTGCGGCTCGAACATCGCCACGGAGATCAGCGCGGTGACCTTCGTCTGCGTGCCCGCCGTGGTATGCGGCCCGACCGGCAACTTCACCTATCTGCAGCTGGGACTGATTGGATCGATGCTCGCGAAGATAATCGTGGGCTTCGTGTTCGTGCCGGCCTTCTATGAACGGGAGATCTACAGCCCGTACGACTACATGGCCAACCAGCTCGGAGAGCGGGCCCGATCGGTCACCACGTTCCTGTTCATTTTGGGCGGCTCGTTGGCTCAGGGCTCGCGCGTTTATCTTACCGCCTTGATCCTGGACCTGATCATCGGGCCGTCGGTTTTTGGGGGGCTGCAAGAACGAACCGGGGTGAGCACGCTCGTCTGGTCGATCTACACCATCGGAGCCCTGTCGGTGGTCTGGACGTGGATCGGCGGGATCACAACCGTCATCTGGACGGATGTGATTCTGTTCCTGGTCTTCCTGATCGGGGCCTTCGTGGCCCTGGCGGCCGCGATCGGCAAGCTGCCCGGCGGGCTGGGTGAGTTCTGGAGCGTCGGGTGGGGGGCCAAGGAGGCAGGTCCGTGGGGCAAGTTCACGCTGTTTGACTTCAGTCTCAGCCCGACCAAGGAGTTTACCATCTGGACCGCCGCCATCGCGAGTACGTGGGGCGGGTTGGGCGCGTTCGGCACGGACCAGATGATGGCTCAGCGCATCTTCTGCTGCAAGGGACAACGAGACGCCCAGATTGCGGTGATCGCCAGCTCCACGAGTCAAGTCATTGCCCTGATCATGTTACTGGTCGGCGTTGCCCTGTACGCCTTCTATCTGCGCTATCCGCTGACCGGCGAGGCGGCCAGACTGGTCGCCGAGAAAGGCGATCGCATCTTCCCGGTGTTCATCATCGAGCAACTGCCGCCGGGCATCTGTGGTCTGGTGATCGCGGGCATCTTCGCGGCGGCCATTTCCACGCTGGTGTCGGTGGTTGCGTCGTTCAGCCAGACATCGCTGGCGGCTTTCTATCTGCCGTGGCGAAGACGCCGACTGTTGGCTGCGGGGCAGGATGCTTCGCTGGACTCGGCGATGAAGGACCCGGGGCTGGTCCACCTGTCTCGGGTGCTCGTGCTGGTATGGGGCCTGATCCTATGTCTGATGGCTCAAGTGGCCGATCTCGCTTCCGGGCAATTCCCGCAGATCCTGAATCTCGCGCTGGCCATGGCCGGCTACACCGGAGGCGCGATCCTCGCAGGCTTCATGCTCGCCTTCGTGCGGCTCAATATCACCGCGCGCGGGTACACCTGGTCGGCTCCGTTGTCCGTGTTCGTGGTTTTCGCCCTGGTCTGGCACGAGCCGTGGGCGAATATCGTCTGCTGGGCGGGGGCCGCGGTCCTGCTGATGACCTGGATGTGGAGCCAGGCAAGAGAGCGCACACATGCGGCCAAGGCGCGCGACGAGCTGGGCGCGACGGTCGTGGCCCCGCCGGTTCAGACGGTGCTCCTGCTGGCTGGTATTGCCCTGATGCTGATCATCAGTCACTACGGCTTCTTCGATGCGAGGACTGACCCCGTGACCGGCAAGGTGCGGTATGCGACCCTGGCTTGGCCATGGTTCGTCCCCATCGGTTCATCCGTGGCATTCTCGTGGGGCTATCTGCTTGCCCGAAGGAAGACATGAGCACGCAGGAACCACAACCCGGCAGCCCGCCGCCTGACGCCTGTCGGGGCGGGATTGAGCGGAGGCAGGTGCTTTCCGCGGCCGGCGCCGGCTGGCTCGCACTTGCGGGCAGTGGCGCGGTGGCGGCTCTGGCGACCGCCCGATTCATGTTTCCCAACGCCTCGGAGGAGCCCGATCCGCGGGTGGCCGTCGGACCGGTGGACTCCTACGCGCGCATGCCCGCCGGCACGGTCGATGAGCGCCGCAAGAAGGATGGCGTCTGGCTGGTGCGGCTGCCCGATCGGCTGGTGGCCCTGAGCACCGCCTGCACGCACCTGGGCTGCATCCTGAACTGGATACCCGGCGAACGCCGATTTGCATGTCCATGTCATGGGAGTGGCTTCGCTCTCGATGGCGCCAACACGGAGGGGCCGGCTCCCCGTCCGATGGATCGGTTCGGCGTCAGCGTGGTGGACGGTCTGGTGGTGGTCGATCGGAGCCGCCGGTTCCTCGGCGGCAAAAGTGATCGGGGCAGCTTCCTGTCGCTGTGACGGTCAGGAGCCTATCTCCGCGCGAGGTGTGGGACAGGCTTCCAGCCGTCATGTAACCAGCAAGATACCGGTCCCGCACGTCACGGGATAGGATCTCGGTGGGGCACGAGGGATTGTACGAGTGGCTCGGTTGGTGCGCGATTCTCAGGTCTGGAAGTCCGTGTTCCGCCACGGCGTCCCTCGTGACAAGAGCACGCGTATCCGAGCCGTGCTGGGGAACGTTTTCCTCCACCTTCACCCGCCGTCTGTTCGTCGCAGCGGCGTGGAGGTCACCTACACCTGGTGCATGGGTGGCACGACCTTCTTGCTGTTCCTGGTAGAGCTGGTCACCGGCGTTTTGCTGATGTTCTACTACCGGCCCACGGCTGAGTACGCCTACAAGGACATCATTGCGTTGGGATCACATGTGCCCTTTGGGCTGGTGCGTGAGATCCATCGCTGGGGCGCTCACCTGATGGTCATCACCGTCTGGCTGCACATGCTTCGCGTGTTTCTGACCGGCAGCTACAAGCCGCCGCGGGAGTTCAACTGGGTCGTTGGCGTCGTCCTGCTGGTGCTCACCATGCTGCTGTCGTTTACCGGTTACCTGTTGCCCTGGGACCAGCTCTCCATGTGGGCGGTGACGGTGGGAACGAACATGGCCGGTGCGGCACCGGTAGTGGGGGCCCAGGGACCGGGGAGCGGGCTGGTTTCCGTCGGGGAAGTGCCCTTGGTGCACTCCGGCTCCGATCTCCGTTCCTTGCTGCTGGGCGGATCGTCGGTGGGACCGGCCGCACTCTTGCGGTTCTACGTGCTGCACTGTATCGCGCTCCCTCTGATCGCGATGGTGCTGATGGCTGTGCACTTCTGGCGGATCCGCAAGGATGGAGGGATCAGTGGGCCCCTGTAGGGCAGCCTGCGATCTGGTCGTGCACATGGGAGTTGACGTGTTGCCAATTATCGCAGCAACCGAGGGGATTCGCGGCGCCGTCGACTGGCTGTCGGCACCCCAGCGCCTGTTCCCTCTGGCCGTTGCGGTGCTGGCTACAAGCCTCATCGCGTACCGTCGCTGGACACGGCCGCCGATCGCAGCTTGCCTTGGCGCGGTGATCGCGGCGGCCTACATCGCCGCCCTGTGCGACGCGGTCTTCTTCCGCGCCGCGAGCCGGCCGGACAGCGTCCCCATCACCTTGCTGCTCGTCATGCTGGCTGTCGGCTTGTGGATCGGCCTGCGGCGAGCGGCGCTCAATGATCAACGACGTCGAGACGGCCTGCCTCTCCTCGAGGGCCGAGCCGACAATCAGGTACTGACTTGGCCGCACCTCCTGGCCATCGAACTGGTCGCGACGCTGATCTGCATGACCCTGCTTCTCGTGTGGTCCATCCTGGTCCGCGCTCCGCTGGAACCGCCGGCCAGTCCGTATACGGCACCGAACCCGGCGAAGGCTCCCTGGTACTTCCTCGGGCTCCAGGAGTTGCTCGTCTACTTTGATCCGTGGATCGCAGGCGTCCTGGTGCCGGTGTTGATCGTCCTCGGCCTGTGCGCGATCCCCTACCTGGATCGCAACCCGAACGGAAACGGCTACTACACCCTTCGGGAACGGCCCTTCGCCGTGGCGCTCTTTCTGAGTGGTTTCGTCCTGCTGTGGCTGCTGCCGATCATCGTCGGGACCGTGCTCCGTGGACCCAACTGGGCTTGTTTCGGACCCTTCGAATCCTGGGATCCGCACCGGCCTGCGTTGACGGCCCACGTCAACTTGTCGGAGTTGTTCTGGGTCCACGGGCTGGGACGGACGCCCCCAGAAGCCGGCTCCGGGGCGGCTGCAGGCTGTATCCTGCGCGAGGCGCCGGGACTGTGTCTGCTGGTGCTGTACTTCCTTCTCCCGCCCTGGCTGCTGAAGCGCACTGTCTTTCGGGCAACCTACCCGCAAATGGGACTTGCCCGGTACGCGATCGCGATGTTTCTGCTGGCCGCGATGTTCCTCGTTCCGATCAAGATGCTGCTTCGCTGGTGCTTCAACCTCAAGTACATCGTGACGTTCACGGAGTGGTCGCTGAGCATCTGAACGCCGGCAGGACTTGCCATCACGGGGCCGTCTGCTATGCTGTACGCTTCGTGGCACCGTGAGGCGTGCCGGTTGGTTGGTTCGGTGCGGCCGTGGCCGTACCCGTGTAATGCCAGGAGATTCCCGATGGCGAAGACTGTGACCAAGGTCTGGGTCGATACAGACAACTGCACTTCGTGTGAGGCATGCGTGGCGTCGGCCCCGGACGTGTTTGAGATGAAGGGCGACGTGGCGGCCGTCAAGGCCGAAGCCAAGGACGCCGCCTTCCTGCAGGCCCACAGCGACGAGATCATCGCGGCGGCCGGCGACTGCCCCTGCGAGGCGATCAAGTTCGAAGCCAAGTAGCGGAGGCGCCTCCCCGGGTCGGGAAGCCCGGTTTCCGGCGAAGCATCCTCCAGGCTACTTAGAAAGGGACCGTGGCAAATCACTGCCGCGGTCCTCTTCTTTTGGCATGCTGACTGGACAAGGCAAGATGCCGTCTGCGGCCCCCAGACCTGAAGTCAGGGGCTGGCGGTCAAGCTCTTGCCCGGCCCACAGGGGCCAAAGCGTTTTCATGCCGGAATACGCCTCTCGCTGGGTTGGACAACGGTGGTGCTAGTCGCGTGGCAGGCCCCGAGGCCTTTTCGCTTCCCCTCACAGTTCTCGGCGAATCAGCGTTCTGGTCCTACTTCCCGATGAGGGTCTTGAGCCGCTCGATGAGCATACAGCGGGTTGGATCACGGTCACAGGTCAGGTCGCCCCAGTAGAGGATGCTGTGCTGGCGGCTATCGTGGCGGATCCGGCTGAGCAGCTTCTCGATTCGCCGGACGCATTCGTCCAGTACGTCGGGAGCCGTGACCCGGCCCATGTTGACCAGGACGACGTCGGCTTCGACCAGCGCGTGGAACTCCGGCTGGAGTTGAATGCGCGAGGCGATCTCGGCCCCGATGGGGGAGCGAAGGAACTGGTGGATTTGCGTCTCGTTGACGTCCAGGAACTCGACCGGGGTCGGGATGACACTCCCTCGCCTCGGCTTGACCTTCTTCTTACGGTGCTTGACGCCCGAAGAATCGTCCAGTGGGTCGCCCTCGAAGAGCCCGAAGATCTCCGCGGCAAAGGCGGCCGTATCCTCCATCACCTCCTGCAGAGCGACGGCGGCGGCCTTTGGCTCACGGAAGACCTCGTGAATGTCCACCGGCGAGGACATGACGAAGACCCGATAGTCGTAGGGGTAAGCGTGGCGAATCGAGGGGTCGGTATCCGCTTCGACGATGACGAACCCTCGTCGGTCGAGTCGGCGCACGGCCCGCAGGGCGTCGGGCAGGGTCTCGAAGATCCGCTCGCGCGTGTAGCGAACGATATGGACCGAGGCCCATCGTCCGTCGCTGGGCGTGGTATCGTCCGGAGGTTCGCGTTCAATGCTGTTGGTGTGATTGTCGAGCGAGGTTTGCAGGCGGAGGATGTGGACCGACCGTCCGAGGACGTGGTCGGCCACAACCTGTGCGACAGTGGTCTTGCCGCACCCCGATGGACCGCTGATCAGAAGCGTTTCCAGTGGCATAGCAGGCCGTCTTGGCTAGGGCTGGCATGGCAGGCATACCGGGCCGCCGCTCGTGCTCCGTTTCGCATTCTACCCCGCCGTTGGCCGGTTCTCAAGCGGGCCGTCTGCTCCAGCGATTCCGCAACTGACTCTTTCCTGCACACGTAACCCCAGCTCATGACAAGCATTGATGGACTCGGCAGGGGTGCCGAGCAGATTCGCATTCATTTTGGGCTTGACAAACCGGCCGGTGTCTG
>JAKLEZ010000033.1 GCA_022711465.1 Planctomycetota bacterium
TGGGCCAAAAGCGGGGGCGATCGCCCAAACCTGTGGATAACTCCGCCCAACCGCCTCCGGCTCCGTCCCGTTCACTCCGTCCGCCAACTCGCCGCAAGCAACGCGGCGCGACAACGCAACCGGCTCCCCACCCAGCCAACATACCCAACGAACAGCCGGGTGTCGTCCCACAACGAGGTGTTCTCCAGATCCCTGCCCCAGCAGTTCCCGAAAGTGTGATACGAGTGCTCCCGAGCCTCTTGGCTTCGTTTCCGGCGGCGAGCCCGCTGGAGTCGGGATAGGCCGGGCCAGCTGCCCGGTTCCGGACGGATTCAGCGCGTGCCTGTCCCGGAGCATCCGGACGGTCTGATCACCCGACGGGAGTCGGATGCACGGCGAAGTGCCTGGGGACGGTCGCGATGGTCACAGGGCGCCGGGATATCCGTGCGGCCCCTTCTTCTCCCAGGTGGCCAGATAGAGGCGGATGAAATCGCGGTCGCCTCGCAGGAGGCCGGGATCGGTGCATTGTTCCCAGGTCTCGCCCGCGGCGGCTCTCATCTTCTTGGTTGTCCATCGCCAGTACTCGGAGTGGCCGTCGGCAAAAGCCATAACCGTGCCTTTGGTGTGGCGACCGGGGATCGGGTTCCACAGCTGAGGCGCATCATAGTAAATCGCCCAGAGGAAGTCGGCGTCCTCGGGAAAATGGTCCAGAAAGACGATGCGCGACGACGGCCTCGCGATGTGGCCGATATTGCGGGGAATCCGCCCGTCCGCGTATGCCCCTGTCCAGGCGGTCCAGTTCTCAAAAGTGTTGGTCGGCGTCGACGGATTCATGGCGATAGTCGTGCTATACGTGAGGGTCTCGTAGCCCTTCTTGACGGCCGGGCAATGATAGGAGTCCACGTTGCGGACGTACTTGAACAGGGCGCCTTCCCGGATGCCCTTCGTGAAAGCAGCCGCCGAGAAGGTGGCGCTATTGCGCTGGTCCCAGTTGCCGTATTGCTTGACCCAGCCCTGGTTGTCCACCCAGTAGGCGGCCACCCCGCTCACCAGGTTACCCCTGAAGTCCGCGGCATAGATCGTCCAACCCAGGCCCAACTGGTGCGTGTTGCTCTGGCAGACGGCACGCATGGAGAGCTCTCGGGCACGAGCCAATGACGGGATCAGGACGGCGATCAACAGAGCGATGATCGCGACCACCACCAACACCTCGATGAGAGTGAAAGCCCGGCGCTTCATGGCATGCACCTCCAAGACTGAGTGTCAACGATCATAAGGCGGAGGCGGAGGATCTGACACTCCCGAGCTCCCGTAGGGCATGAAGCCAACGCCGCGTGTTTCACAACTCCTTCCGGCTCAAACACTTGCAAAAAACGCGGGCGGCCGGGTTCGCGGCCAGGACGGGCATGGGCCAACCGCCAGCAGCCCAAGCTGGCCAAGGGTGGCTCCGCCGGCCTGTGGGCGGTGCCAAACCAGGGCTCCGATTGGCAACCGCACTGTGCTCGGCCGCGCTCTTCCGGCGGAAACCGCTGAGGGTGGGCGTCCGTTTGGCCATCGACGACCGGCCGAGCCAGTGCATGCCGCGATGGGTGGCAACAGCTTCCAAGGCACGGCCCGAGGCGACAGGCCAAGACGGCCGGAACGGCTGGGCACGCAGCAGCGGCCTGATCGTCGGTGAGCCGGTCAAGACGAGCCGGGAATCGGCTGAGCCTGCATCTCGAGCATCTGCCGGTATCGACCGCTCCGACTCATCAGATCGTGGTGGGTACCTTGCTCGACCACGCGGCCGTGATCGAGGACGACGATCCGGTCGGCGTGCACGATGGTGCTGAGGCGGTGGGCGATGACAAAGCTCGTCCGTTCGGCCAGCAACGTCTCCAGTCCTGCCTGGATCAGACGCTCGCTGTGCGTGTCGAGGTTGCTGGTGGCCTCGTCCAGGATGAGAATGCGCGGGTCGGCCAGCAGAGCCCGGGCGATGGCAATCCGCTGGCGCTGCCCGCCGCTGAGTCTCACACCACGCTCCCCGATCAGCGTCTGGTAGGAGTCCTTCATCGCCGTGATGAACTCGTGGGCATTCGCCAGTCGGGCCACCTCCTCAATCTCTGCAGCACCGGCCCCGCGGCGACCGTAGCCGATGTTGTCCGCAATGGTCCCGTCAAACAGGAACGTGTCCTGTTCAACAATGCCGAGCAAACGGCGGTAGCTCTCCACCTCGATCTCGCGGAGGTCCACACCATCCAATTCGATCGCTCCGTTCACCGGATCGTAGAACCGGGCAATGAGATTGCACAGCGTGGTCTTGCCGGCACCGCTGGGACCGATCAGGGCGACGATCTCCCCTGGAGCCGCATCCAGACTGACGCCACTGAGCACCAGCTTGGCCTGGCCGGGGTAGGCGAAGCAGACCTGACGCAGCGTGAGGCGTCCTCGCACCCCGTCCCGCGAGACCAGGATGGCACCGGGACGGGCGGGCATCTCCGTCGGTTCGGCCATGAGATCCAGGACACGATCGAGCCCAGCAAGATTGTTCTGGATACCGGTGGCGCTTTCGGCCAGCGTCTCCAGCGGTGAGAGCAGGGCAACAAGGTAGCCAAGAAACATGACCAGATCGCCCACCGTGAAGGCGTCAACCAGGGCCAGCGTGCCGGCCTGGACACCCTCCATGTCGTCCAGAATTCGCATCCCGCCGTACCACAGCAGAACCGCGGAAGCAGCCGGAATGAGCATCGCCCATACCAGCTGGACGCCGCGCATCCACCACCACGCCAGCAACTCCTGCCGGATCATCGTGTTGGTGTTGCGAACGAAGTGACCCGACTCGGTTCGTTGGCGGGAGAAACTGCGCACCACACGCATGCCGCCGAACGTCTCCGTGGCGTGACTGTCGATGTGCTGACGCGTAGCCCGGACCCCGCGGTAAAGCGGCCGGATGCGGTTGAGCCACGCACTGTGCGTCGCCAGCACGATGGGAATAAGGGTCATGGACCCGAGCAGCAACCGCCAATCAACCCACACGAGAATGACCAGACTTCCGAGCAGCTGGATGACGGCCCGCCAGGGATTGAAGAGCATGGCGAAGACGAGGTCGGCGATCCCGCCGGCATCCTCCCGGAGAATGCTGGCCACGCCTCCGGATTTGAGTTCGTAAACGCGATGCAGGGGCAGGCGCGCGGCGTGATCGAACACCTTGCGGCGAACGGACACCTGGACGCGCTTGGTGACCCGCGTCGCTTGCCACCGGCTCCAGGTGTTGATGACCAGCGCCAACACCGAAATGACCACCGTGGCGATCGCCACCACGGTCAGCAACATCCGTCGATCAGCGGGCAACTGCAGCCAGGACGGCCACGTCGGCGGAAGAGGATGACCGGCCAGGACGTTGTCCAGCACGATCTTCGTGCTGTACAACGGGATCAGCTTGAGCAGCGTCCCCGCCGTCAGGGCGGCCACGGCCAGCCCGATGGTCAGCCTGTGCCCGCGCAGCAGACAAAGGAACTCGGCGAACAACCGGCCGAAAGACCGATTCCTCTGGTTCGAACCCCTGCCCGAGAGCGGAATCCTGCGGCTCCGGCGGGATTCCTTCAGCTGCCGGGTGTATTCCTGGTAGCGTCGTCGGCTGGAGCCCATCACCTCATCATAGCACCGCGCGCACCACAACCGAACCCGTGTCGAGCCCTGCCAGGCCGGACCGTCGCTTCGATCTCAGCCATCCGGATGCGACCGCACCACCCCCAGGCGACGATACGTCCAGCATCACTCCTCCTGCCGGCCCATTCAAGAACGCAACTCAGATCGTCCCCCTTGGGGTCCGGGTTCCCTCAGCCAGCGTGAACCAGACCAGGTCCTCGAGGCCATACATTGACAGCCCCGCCCGTCGACAGCTAGCATGGTGTGGGTTCGAGGTTGGTGACCGGAGACGGTCGGACGCGTGCGTGCGGGTCTGCCCAGACCCGACCAACGTGCCGGCCGAGGCGAGCGGCAGTCCACACCGTAGGGGTCCCGCAGTGGTCGGCCCACCGATGGGTAGCCGTCAGGGGAAGTGTTCTTATTAAAGTGCCGGACGATCGCGCCGCGTCGACGCGCGACCGGTCGCGCTGTATTCGCAGCCGACGATCTGTACCTGAGGAGACACTGTCATGGGCACCGGGGTATCGGGGAATAAGCTTGACGCCATTTTCTGTCCGAAGTCGATCGCCGTGGTCGGAGCATCGACCCGGCCGGGCACGGTGGGCAACGACATCTTCCGGAACCTGCTTCTGAGCGGTTTCGACGGTTCGGTGTACCCGGTGAACCCAAAGAGCCCCCATGTGTTGGGCGTCCACGCCTACAGGTCGCTGAGCGAAATCCCGGGCGGCGTGGACCTGGCCGTCATGATCGTCCCCTCCAAGGCGGTGATGGACACGACCGAGGAAGCCCTCTCCCTGGGTATCAAGGGACTCGTGGTGATCTCCGCCGGTTTCAAGGAAGTCGGGGCCAAGGGCGCGGAGTTGGAGGCCAGGCTGACCGAGCGAGTGCGGCAGGCGGGTGTTCCGCTGGTCGGACCGAACTGCCTGGGCGTAATCAACACGGACCCGAGGATCAAGATGAATGCCGCCTTCGGGCGGAAGATGCCCGCGCACGGCAACCTGGCCTTCGTGTCCCAGAGTGGGGCTCTCTGCTGCTCGGTGCTGGACTACGCCGAGGAACGGCACATGGGCTTCAGCAAGTTCATCAGCTTCGGCAACAAGGCCGACGTGAACGAGATTGACCTCCTCGCCTACTTGGCGAAAGATCCTCAGACCGCGGTCATCGCCATGTACCTGGAGGACATCACCCACGGCCGGCAGTTCATCGAGACCGCCCGCGACATCTTCTGGGAGACACGCAAGCCGATGCTGTGCCTCAAGTCCGGTCGCTCACCGGAAGGGGCCAAGGCGGCCAGCAGTCACACCGGCTCCTTGGCCGGCTCCGACTCGGTTTACGACGCACTGCTCGCTCAGAGCGGTGTGCAGCGCGTCGATACGATCGCCGAGTTGTTCGACTACGCGGCCCTCTACACCACCCAGCCGCTGCCCAAGGGCAAGCGGATTGCGATCATCACCAACGCGGGCGGGCCCGGCATCATGGCCACGGACGCGGCCATCAAGTGCGGACTCAAGCTCGCCGAAATCACCGAGCAGACTCGCAACAAGCTCAAGGGCGCCTTGCCCGACTCCGCCTCACTGCGAAACCCGATCGACGTGATCGGAGACGCTCGCTCCGACCGCTACAAGACTGCAGCTCACGAGGTCCTCAATGACCCCGGTGTCGACATGGGCCTGGTCATCCTGACCCCACAGTCGGTCACCGAGGTCGAGGAGACCGCGTCGGTCCTCCCGGGCATCCTCAAGGGCATCGACAAACCGGTGGTCTGCTCCTTCATGGGCGCCCGCGACGTCGCCCCGGGCGCGGCCATCCTGCGGGCGGCGGGTGTGCCCAACTACGCCTTCCCCGAAGACGGGGTGAAGAGCCTGGCGGCGGCCGTGCGGCTGGTCGAGAACATGGACATTCCGCGGCGCCAGATGCCCACCTTCACCGACCTCAAGGTGGAGAAGGCCAGGGGACTGGTGGCCGGATGCCTCGATGGCCACAAGGAGCGCTACCTGACTCAGGCCGAGTGCCGCCCGATCCTGGAGTGCTACGGACTGCCTCTGCTCAAGAGCGGAACGGCCCGGTCGGCGGGTGAAGCGGCCACCATCGCCAACAACATCGGCAAGCCGGTCGTCATGAAGGTCATGTCCGCCGACGTGATCCACAAGTTCGACGCGGGCGGCGTGATCCTGAACGTCAACGGGCCGGACGAGGCCAGGACCACCTACGACAAGATCCACGCCAACGTGAGGAAGACCGTGCCGAACGCCAGGATCGACGGCGTCCTCATCGAGGAAATGGCCGGCAAGGGCGTCGAGGTCATCCTCGGAGCCAGCCGGGACACTCGGTTCGGCCCCCTGATGATGTTCGGCCTGGGCGGCACGATGGTCGAGGTGCTCAAGGACGTCTCCTTCCGGTTGGCTCCAATGTGGCGAATCTCCGCCGAGCGTATGGTCCATCACATTCGCTCGTTCCAGGTCCTGGACGGCTTCCGCGGCCAGCCAAAGGCGGACATCGAGGGCATCGTGGACACCCTCCTGCGGCTCTCAACCCTGGTTTGCAACCATCCGGAGATCTCGGAAATGGACATCAACCCGCTCATCGTCCATCCCAAGGGCTCCGGCTGCTCGGTAGCCGACAGCCGGATCATGCTCCGCAAGCCGGCCTAGAAACCTATCTCATCGGGGAGTGTGCGACGGGCCTCCAGCCTGTCACTTGACCGCCAAGACGCCGGTCCTACACCTCACGAGATGGGCTCCAAGGGAATGCCGGTGGGCGATATGACGAGCCCTTCGGCCTGCGTCAGACCGGAGGGCTCTCCCTTTGTACTCGACCCGCAGTGAAGCGGACGCTAACATGAACCCGCAGAAAGAAGACTCAAAGATGAGCGGGCATGGCGTCTTGGATCGTCCGGAGTGAGGCATGGAGAGCCGTCACGAGCATTCGCCGTCGGCCGTCTGGGATTTCCTCATCGTCACCGCCGCGAACGAAACGCAGGCGGCGGCGTACCGGACACAACTGGCCCTGCGCGCGAGACTGGGCCTGCTCGCCGGCGTCCGCGAAGTCTTGGTCGTTCCGGACCCCGGCGGCAGGCGGGTCGGAAGCGGCGGCAGCACCTTGTACTGCCTCCTGGAGTTGCTGAGCCGGTCTAGTCCAGGCCCGGGGAACGGATCCGGGACTTCGCTGTGCGGAACAGGCATCGAGGATCCCTGCCGCGTGTTCGAGCGGCTGCGGGTGCTGATCGTCCACGCGGGGGGGGATTCCCGCCGGCTGCCGGCCTACGGGGTCTGCGGAAAACTCTTCATCCCCGTGCCGGGAGACAGCGACTCGTGCCTGCCCGCAACCCTGTTCGATCGGCAGCTGTCGACCTACCTGGCCCTGCCTATGGCGGCTGGCGAGGCCGGGCAGATCGTCATCAACTCCGGGGACGTGCTCCTGCGGTTCGATCCCAGCGAAGTGACCTTCGCTGCGTCGGGGATGACCGGCCTGGGCTGCTTCACCACGCCGGAGCAGGCGACCGGGCACGGCGTCTTCTGCCGGGACGAGGGCAGTGGCGTACGACGGTTCCTGCAGAAACCCCCGCTCGCCGAGCAGCAGGCCGAGGGGGCCATCGATGCCTACGGCCAAACCGTACTCGACATCGGCGTCACTCATCTTGACGCCCGGACGGCCGCGAAACTGCTGTCCGTTTTCGGGCTGTCCGTCGCTGGCGGCCGGGCCCATCTCGCTGCCGACGTGACCGAGATCATCGAGAACCGCGGGCTGGACTTCTATCGAGAGATCTGCTGCGCGCTCGGCCAGGCAACCCGCTTCGAATCGTACCTCGATTCCGTCCGCCGAGCGGGATCGACCTGGGACATCGAGAACCTGAAGCGGATCTTCGAAGGCCTGCACGAAGTACCCTTCCGTGTCAACGTCCTGCCGCGATGCGGATTCCTGCACTTCGGGACCAGTCGCCAGATTATCCACAGCGGGCACGCCCTCCTGCAGCATGACCAGGGCACGCTCGTCCCCCACACGATTCTCGATGTCACCACCGAGACCGTCGCTGATGGGCAGATGATCGGCGGAAACGCCTGGGTCGAGGGCTGCCGCATCCGGGCCCCGCTGACTCTCGGTGGAGAAAACCTGGTCATCGGCGTGGACATCGACACTCCGCTCTCGCTGCCGGCGGGAGCGTGCCTGGACGTGCTCAGCGGACGCACCGCCGACGGCCGGATCGTGTGGTTCGTCCGCTGCTACGGCATTCCGGACACATTCAAGGAATCGATGGCCGCCGGGGCCACGTTCTGCGGGCGTCCGGCGTCGGAATGGCTGGCCGCCGCCGGGACCGGCGCTGACCAGCTCTGGGAGCCCGGCTTGCCAGACAGCCAGCGAACGTTGTGGAACGCGCGTGTATTTCCCGCCGAGACCAACCCGCAGGGCTGGCGGAACTGGCTTTGGATGTTCGAGCCGAACCAAGCGTCCGCCGAGCAGAAAGCTCGATGGCGAACGGCGGATCGCTACAGCCTGAGCCAGATGGCGAACCTGGCCGACCCGAAAGCGTTCCTCGAACGGCGGCTCGACATCCGGGCGGCGCAAATCCGCGGCTCGCTCCGCAAGACATTCCGCCTGGACAGCGGTTTCTCCGCATCGGACCTCGCCGCCATCCTGGCGGAATCTCGCGATCCGGCGGCGTGGGTTGCGGCCGTGCTGGCCGAGGCCCAGTGGCATCACGACGGGACCTCACGCGGGTTGGGCGGCCTCGAGTCGCTCGTCTTCCCACGCGTCGTTCATACCCTGGGCAGCGCCCTGGAGCAAATGACCGCCCAACCCGAAATCCCGCTGGCGACCGCCCTCCCTTCTCTCAAACAGCAACTGACGCCCTACCAGCAGGCATGGCTGCAGTCCATCGAGATGAAGCCGGGGCTGCAGCAGCCGGTTCGCGATTGGTCCGAGGGCTTGCACGCCGCCGCGTTCAGGGGTCTGGGCCGAACCATCCTCGCCAGCGGAGGCGAACTGCCACCCCCTCCGCGCCAGGCGCTGCGCAGCGATGAGATCGTCTGGGGACGCGTGCCCGCGAGGCTGGATGTCGCCGGCGGCTGGAGCGACACCCCCCCCTACTCGCTCGAACACGGCGGGTGCGTGGTCAACGCGGCCGTCAACCTCAACGGACAGCCCCCCATCCAGGCGTATGCCCGCGTGATCCCACGACCGGTGATCCGCATCTCGTCCATCGATCTGGGGGTCACCCTCGAGGTCAGCGACCTGGCAACCCTGCTGGACTACCGCCAGCCGGGCAGCGAGTTCGCCCTGGCGAAAGCGGCCCTGGCCCTCTCCGGATTCTCGCCGGACGCGGCGGCCTGGCCGCCGGGCATCACCCTCCCGGAGATGCTGCGGCAATTCGGCGGCGGGATCGAATTGACCACCCTGGCCGCTATCCCCAAGGGCAGCGGGCTGGGAACATCGAGTATCATGGGAGCAGTGACCCTCGCCGTCATCCAACGCGTGCTGGGCAAGACACCCACCGAACGCAACCTGTTTCACGACGTCCTTCGACTGGAGCAGGCGCTGACCACCGGCGGTGGCTGGCAGGACCAGATCGGCGGCTCCGTCGGCGGAGCCAAGATCATCCGAAGCCGAGCCGGCCTGGTCCCCGACGCCGCCATCCACTTCCTGCCGCCCGATGTACTCGACCCGCATCTCAACGGCCGAACCACGCTCCTGTACTACACCGGGATCACCCGCCTGGCCAAGAACATCCTCGAGCAGGTCGTCGGCCGGTATCTGGACCGCAACCGCCACGCCATGGCCACGCTGCACCGGATCCACGCCCTGGCTCCGAGCATGGCCGATGCCGTGTCACGCAAGGATCAGGCGGCATTCGGCCGGCTGGTCACGACCGCATGGGAGCTGAACAAGGAACTCGACCCGAACTCGACGAATGCCGAGGTCGAGTCCCTAATGGCCCGCGTTCGACCCCATGTGCACGGGGCAAAACTGATCGGAGCGGGCGGCGGCGGATTCATGCTCCTGGTCTGCCGCTCGGCGGAAGACGCGGTCCATCTGCGTCGCGATCTCGAGGATGCGCCCCCCAACCCCCGTGCCCGGTTCTTCAACTTCGCGGTCAACCCCGAGGGCTTGGTCGTGACCGTCTGCTGACCGGCTACAGCCATCCCCGCCGCCGAAAAACGGCGAGCAAAATCACGCTCAGCACGATCATTCCCCCGATGACCATCCAAAACCCGAAAGGATGGTCGACGGGCGGCCAGAGCCGCTTGAAGTTCATTCCGTAGATCCCGGACACCAGCGTCAACGGCAGCATGATCGACGCGAAGATGGTCATCAGCTTCACCGTCTCATTGGTTCTTTGGGACATCGAGGACATGAACAGCTCGCGGGCGCTGACGATCTGCTCGCGGTAGAGGTCGATTTCCTCTGCAAGCCGGGTCAGGTGGTCGAGCACGTCGCGGAAATACGGCCGGATGTTCTTGCCGATGAAAGAGTACTCACCCCGGGCCAGCTGTCCAACGGCCTCGCGCTGGGGAGTGAGGTAACGGCGAACCTGCATCAGCTGCCCGCGGAAATCGGAGATGCGCTCGAGGATGTCGTCCTGGGGATCGAACAGGGCCTCGTCCTCCAGCTTGCTGGCCTCGCTCTCCAGCCGCTCCAGCAGGGGTTGATAGCCGTCAATCAGACCATCCACGATCATGTGGAGCAAATGGTCCATACCGCGCCCGAGGACATTCTCCGGATCACGCTGGCAGCGGCTTTGAACAACCCTGAGGGCTTCGAGGGCCTCGTGGTGAATCGTGACCACGAAAAGCGAAGACGCGAACAGGGCCAGTTCCCGCGTGCCCAGGAACTCCTTGTCCTCGTTGAGAATCGGGGCGTGCACGACCAAGAATATGTAGCCGTCGTAGGGATCAATGTGCGGCCGCTGCTCGCCGTGAAGGCAGTCTTCGATCGCCAGGGGGTGGAGCGAGAAGGCCTCGCCCAGCAGGGCCAGGGTCCACTCATCCGGCTCCTCGATATCCAGCCAGATCTGAGCCTCAGCTTCGCGCAGGGACCTCGCGGCCTCGATCAGCGAGTTGTATACGTCCGAGGTACCGTCGGCATGCCGCACGTGGGCGACGATCATGGTCCCATTGTAGAAAACCCCGGCCGCCCGTAAAGGGCCGACGCGCGGCTTTGACGACCTTGCCCCCCCTGGTTAGAATCAAGCCTACGAGTGTCCATTCCCCTCAAGACAAGGAAGTAGTATGGCTGCCGAATCCGCGTCACGATCGCCGGAAAACGACTCCGGCCCCATCTCCCCAGGTGGATCCGATGTCTCCGCATCCGCGGAAGCCAGGAGCGGTGACACCGCTGCCGGCCAGGGCGGAACCGACCTCCGAATCACCGAGCAGAACGCCCGCGCGGTCTTCGAGATGCTCCTCCGCAATATGGAGACCGCACCCGGCCGCCCCAAGGCCACCGACCTGCACCTGAACCCCGGCCGTCCCCCAGACTACCGCATCGAGCGGGTCATCCGCAGCGTGAAGTCCAAGCCGCTCACCCCCAACGACCTCATCCTCATCACCACCGCCATGATGAACGAGAACCAGCGGCAACGGTTCAACCGCAACCACTGCATCGATATGTCCTACCACCTGGACCGCAACCGCTTCCGCGTCAACATCGTCGAGGCATTCATCGGACGAAGCATCTCCCTCCGCCGGTTCGACGAAATCAAGGACTTCTCGGCCTACAACCTGCCCAACAACTACATCGACATCGCCGAGGGCCACCGCGGCTTCGTGGTCATGTCCGGCTCGACCGGCAGCGGCAAGACCACCTCGATCGCGGCCATGCTCGACCACATCAACCGCAACTTCCACCGCAAGGTGGTCACGATCGAAGACCCCATCGAGTACGTCTACACCGCGAAGAAATCGATTGTGGTTCAAATCGAAATCGGCGAGGACGGCATCCCCAACGAGGATATCGCCCTCCGTAACCTGGTCCGCATGGACCCCGACGTCGGCCTGGCCGGCGAAATGCGCGACCGGGCCTCGCTCGAGGCCGCCCTCAAGACCGCCCAGGCCGGCCACCTGATCTACGGCACCCTCCACTGCGAAGGCGCCGGACAGGCCTTCGACCGCATCCTGGCCTATTACGACACGACCGAACAACAGCGAATCCTGGGCACCCTGGCCGACAACCTGGCCGCGATCATTAACCAGCGGCTTCTGCCTTGCCTCAAGCCCGGGATCGACGTCGTTCCGGCCTACGAGATCTTCATCCCGAACCCCCTGACCCGCCGGTACATCCGCGAACGCCGTTACATCGACGCGATCGCCGAGATGGAGAAACCGGCGATGAAGGAGATCGGGTGCGTCACCTATGTGGACTCACTCCACCGGCTGGTCACGGAGGAGTGGGTTGACTTCCATCTGGCCCTCGAGCACGCCGGCGACCAGGCCGAGAAGCTCAAGAGCCGGCTCAAGGGAATCGAACTCAAGTAAACCTCCCGAGGCCCCATGCGAGCATCCTGCATACTGACTCTGGTGTGGGCGGCTGTCGCTCAGACGCCGGCCGATTTGCCCCCCCCTGCGTCCGCGCCGTCGACACCGGCCGACGTCCGGGTCATGACCTTCAACATCCGCTACGGCACGGCGAACGACGGTGAGAACCGCTGGGAGAATCGCCGAGATATGGTGTTCGAGATCATCCGCGGGCACAAGCCCGACATCCTCGGCCTGCAGGAAGCCCTGCGCTTCCAGATCGACGAGATTCGCAGGGCGGTGCCGGGCCTCGAGGAGGTCGGCGTCGGCCGGGACGACGGCAAGGCGAAGGGCGAATTCAGCGTCATTCTCTACCGGCGCGACCGCTTCAAGCTGGACGAGCACGACACGTTCTGGCTCTCGGATACACCCGAGGTGCCCGGTTCCAAGCATTGGGGCAACAACATCACTCGCGTCTGTACCTGGGCCAGATTCCTCGAGGCGAGGGGCGAGAACGCCGACCGGACCGCCCTGCCCCCGGGACCGGGCTTCTACGTGTTCAACACCCACCTCGACCACCAATCACAACCGGCCCGCGAGAAAGGAATCCAGCTGATCCTGAAGCGAATCCGCGCCCGTTCTCATCCCGAACCGTTCGTTCTGACGGGCGACTTCAACGCCGGCGAGGACAATCCAACCCTCGCCTTGGCCAAGGGCATGATGACCAGCACCGCCCCCGCGGCAGGGCCCTCCGCAACGAGCGCGGAGGCTCGGCCCTGGCCACGACTGGTCGACACGTTTCGCGTCGCCCATCCCGACCAGAAGGTCGTCGGCACGTTCAACGGTTTCGAGGGTCGCACCACCGGAGACAAGATCGACTACATCCTCGTGCCGCCCGACATCAGGGTCCGCGAGGCAGAGATCATCCGCGACCATCGCGGGGACCGGTATCCATCGGACCATTTCCCGCTCATGGCGACGCTGGAGCTGCGTCCATCCGCCACCCAGCCGGGTGGACGCTAACCACAAAGCCATTTAGAATCCCGAGGCACGAGTGGGCCTCCGTGCCACCCGATCGAAGCGTCACCCCAACCAGGGGAGGCCGTCGTCGCGCCATGCTGAGGCCCCCGGACCGTCGTCTCCGCATAGAGGTCTCCATGCCAGAGAAACTCGTCATCATCGGATCCGGGCCCGCGGGTTGGACGGCGGCCATCTATGCCGCCCGGGCCAATCTGGAGCCCCTGGTCTTCGCCGGACGTCCTAAACAGGACCCCGCCACCATCCTCCCCGGCGGGCAACTCATGCTGACCACCGAAGTGGAGAACTTCCCGGGTTTCCCAACAGGCGTCACCGGCCCCACACTCATGAGCTACCTCGAGCAGCAAGCGGTCCGTTTCGGAACCCGCGTCCAGACGGACGAAGGGCAGACCCCGGACGTCTCCAACCCCGACGATGGACATTCCTACAAGTACCACGACTGCAAGCGGGTGGATCTGTCCTGCCGGCCGTTCAAGGTCATCGGCGAGGACAACTCCGTCATCGAGACGAACACCCTCATCGTGGCCACCGGCGCGACCGCCAACTGGCTGGGGCTCGAGAACGAGATGCGGCTCGCCCGGACCGGCGGCGGCGTCAGCGCCTGCGCCATCTGCGACGGTGCCCTGCCGATCTTCCGCGGCAAGGAGGTCGCCGTCGTGGGCGGCGGCGACTCGGCCGTCGAGGAGGCAAGCTACCTCACCAAGTTCGCCGGCAAGGTTTACATGATCCATCGCCGTGACCAGCTCCGGGCCAGCAAGATCATGGCCCAGCGGGCCTTGGGCAACCCCAAGATCCAGATCCTCTGGAACAAGATCCCGATCGATGTCCTCGGACAGGACCGGATCAGGGCCCTCAAACTCAAGGACACGGTCACCGGCCAAGTCAGCGATCTGCCCGTCGGCGGCCTGTTCATGGCCATCGGGCACACGCCGGCTACGGCGTTTCTCGAGGGGCAACTCGAGCTGGACAAGAAGGGCTACATCAAGCTGGCGGACTCGTACCGCACGACGACCAGCGTCGACGGCGTCTTCGCGGCGGGCGATGTCGTGGACAGCGTCTATCGCCAGGCGATTACCGCGGCCGGCATGGGCTGCAAGGCCGCAATCGACGCGGAGCGATGGTTGGTCGAACACGAAATCGAGTGAAACCCGCAACCATGGACGAACAGCTTCCGAATACCGGCCAGAGCAGAACCGTCGACCGCGACATGGGCAAGCGGTTCCTGCTCGTGGTCGGGCTGATCCTCGAGCTGATCATGATGGCGGCCGGGTTGTGGCCGGCTATCTGGCTGATCCTTCGGTTCGGGGTCGGCAGCTCGTCAGTAGCCGTCTGGATACTGGTTCTCCTGGCGGCCGTCTTCGCCTTCAACTACGGCTATCTCCTGGCCCTGCTGGCGTTTCGCATCATCATCCCGTACCCGACCCCCGGACTGCACCAACTGGGTCCGGACGGTCGTCCACCTCTGGTCCTGCTGGTGTTCCTGCTCAACACCCTGCTGTCAAAAGCCCGATTCGATCCGCCGTGGGCGGCCATGTTCTCATCCGTACTCACGAGAATCTGGCCCCTCCGCCCTCTGTTCCACCGGTACTTCGGACCGCACACCTCCTCGACCACGCTCGGCGACACGGTCAAGTTGCTCGACCCCTACCTCGTCGAAGCGGGCAGGAATGTGCAGTTCGGCTTCGACTGCATGATCGCCTGTCACCATTTCGACCACCGCGGCTTCTATCTCGCCAAGGTCACGATCGGTGACAACGCCGTGATCGGGGGGCAGGCATTGCTGACCGCCGGCGTGGAGGTCGGCCCTCATGCGGTCATCGCGGCCAGGTCCTTTGTCCTGCCGGACACCAAGATCGGCGCTTACGAATACTGGGGAGGGTCACCCGCCCGGAGAGTCCGCGATGCGACCGCCCATAGCGGTTCCGGCGTCCGACCACCCGCTCGGCCGGATTCGGCTCCACCGTCACCCTGACCTTCTTCGAGGAGATCATCGATGATCCCGAGAATCGGCGGCAGGCACGCCATCCGCAACCTGGCCACAATCGCCACGCTCGCGTGGGTGGCCACCGGCTGCACCGAACCATTCATCAGCAATCTGGACTGGCAAAACAGCCGGCTGCGAGCCATGTGGATGCGCGGCGAGTCCGCCCTGACCCTGTCCAACCTGCAAACCGGCCAGAGACTGGCCATCCCCATCGGCCCTGGGGAGCTGGAATTCGACTCGGGCAAGGTCTCGGGATTCGACGGCCCCTCCGCTCGCCCGATGGTGATCCCCGCGATCGCCGGCGAGGTCTGGCGGTTCAGCTGGTCGGCCAAGCCGCTCCCGGGCTCGGGTGCGGCCGTGCGCTGCCGGACCAGCATCGAACTCGACCGCTCCTCGACCCGGATCGGCAAGCGCGTGGTCATCGAGATCGAACGAGCCGACCGGCCGGTCTTGCTGAAGCAGGTCGTCATCGATGCCCTGAGTGTCAACGGACTGAATGCCCACCAGCCGTTCGAGGGCTGGCAGAGCTATCCGGTGTTGTGCGATTCGTTCTACGCGGGCGTCGAGTTCCCCGCTGCCCAGGCCGTGGTGCGGAACGACATGGCGAGCCTGTCCTGCAAGCCAGGCATCCGATTGGCGGCCGGGCAGAGCTATCACGCCAAGCCCACCGTCTACGGCGTCTGCCCCTCCGGCCGGAGCCGCGAAGCATTCGAGTCCTACATCGCCTCCTTGCGCCCGCCGTCGCCGCCCATGCACATCCAGTACAACAGCTGGTGGTCGGCGCCGTATCCCTTCACCGAGAAGCACATGCTGGACATCATCCGCGTCTTCCAGCAGCAGTACTACGGACCCCACGGCGGCCCGCTGGACAGCTTCTGCCTGGACATGGGCTGGGCCCGCAGCCAGTCGATGTGGCAGATCGACAGCACCAACTTCCCGCAAGGCTTCCGGCCGCTGGCCCGCGAGTTGGGCAGGATGGGAGCCTCCGTGGCCCTCTGGACATCGCCCAGCAGCTGCTACCCGCACGCCGGCGGATTGGACAGCGAGTGGGCCATGCGAAACGGGTACGAGACGTTCAAGACCGCCAAGATCGGCGGGATGCGCTATGCCTGCCTGGCCGGCCCGAAATACGCCGCGGGATTCCGCGACGCCCTCGTGGGACACGTCCGCAAGTACCGGATCGCCCACTACAAGTTCGACGGCTACCAGCCGATGTGTCCCCAGCACGACCACGGCCACGAGCCGGGCGAGTTGTCCGCCGAGAGGATGGCCGAGGGCTTCATCGCTACCTGCCAGGCCCTGCGAAAGACGAACCCGAGCATCTGGATGGAAGCCACCTGCTTCGGATTCAAGCCCAGCCCCTGGTGGCTGGCTCACGTCAATACCGTGATTGGCACCTTCGGCGATGACGCCCCGGGCGGCCGGGTTCCCTGCCCGGTCTACCGCGAGAGCTACACCACCGCCCGCGACTTCTTCAACCTCCAGGGCGCCCGCGACATCCTCATGCCAATCTACGCCCAGGAGGTGCTGGGCATCATCCACCAGACCGCCGAGCCGCTCCAGAACGACGCCGTGGTCTCCGTCTTGCGCGGGCACAGCTTCATCCCACTCTACCTCAATCCGAAGCACATGACCCCCAGGCGATGGCGATTCCTCGCCCATCTGATGACCTGGTCCCGCCAGAACGCCGACCTCCTGGCCCACACCAAACCCATCCTGACCGGCGACTGGAATGACGAGAAGAAGACCCGGGTCTGGGAGCTGGATATCCCTCGCGATCCTTACGGCTACGCTCATTTCCACCGTGGCCGGGGCCTGCTCATGGTGCGCAATCCCTGGGTCAAGCCTCGCCAGGTGCAACTCCAACTCGACGACTCGCTCGGGTTCGACAAGAACCTGACCAACGCTCCCATGGCCTGCCTGTATCCCCAATTCGGCCGCTTGGCGGGCAGCTTCTCATACGGCCACACCCTGACACTCGAACTGCGGCCGTACGAGACTCGCTTGATCGCTTTCGGCGGCTACCAGGAGGCACCGGCCCTGCCGGAGGACCCCTCGAAGGTGACCGTGGATGCCCTTCAATCCGAGGTGTCACCGGACAACAAAGTACGCCTGACGTTCACCGCCGGTGGCAATACGCCGGATAAGCAACTCTGGCTGCTATGCGAGGCCAAGACGCCTTTCCAGGCGCCCGAGTCTCGGGTCACGGCCGGCGGCAAGACGGTCGAGGCTCGAGTCAGCGAGTCAGCCGCCGGATGGCGAGCCGGGCGTTCGGCTCCAGGGGAATGGACTTGGGCGATCTTCGATCTGCCCGCCGGCACCACCCGGGTGGAGGCCGAGTTCCAGCCGCAGGATGATGTGCGCGCCTCCGCCTGGCTGATCGGCAAGGAGACGGTAAACGATGACCCCAAGTCGCCGGGACCGATCGCACCGCCCGAGGAGCGGATCCTGGACGCCGTCGAAGTGATGACACCTGTCGCCCTCCACTGGACCGAACCGGCCAACAAGGCCAATGTCGCCCGCGCAGGACAAGGCGCCAAAGCCGCCGCTTCATCCGTGTGGGCGGCGGAACACGGTCCGGACAAGGCCATCGACGGTGACCCCGAATCGAGATGGAACAGCGCCAGGGGCGACACGACCGGCGCTTGGCTGGCGGTCGACCTCGGCCGCCCGCGGACCATCAGCACGATCAGCTTCAAGGAAGCGGCCGGCGGTCGAATCACCGGCTACAAGCTGCAGATCGGAAACGGCAACGAATGGAGAGACCTGATCACCGCGACTAAACCGTCCAAAAGAACTATAACCCGGCATCGTTTCGCCCCCGTCGAGACGAGCCGGATTCGGCTGCTCGTGACCGCCGCCACCGAAGTGCCCACTATCTACGAGATCGAGGCCAGGTAGCCCGACACCGTCATCGACGACTTCAGCCGGTCGGTGACGCGCCCGGTGCTGAATCCGACCGTCCTCGCGCACTCATCGTTATCGCCTGAAGCCGGCCACTCGCCGCCAGATCCGGGCGATTGAAAACCAGGAACAGGACCGGAGTCCGAGTAGTCACTGCACACCTCATCCACGACCCACACTCCCATTACCCGGATGTGGCCCTGCTCGGGCGCTGCGACCGGGACAAGACGTCCTCATACCAACCCAGGTAGTCGCCCACCTGCCTGTCCAGCGAAAACCGTCGCCGGGCATCGGCCGCAGCCTCAGACCCCATCCGAAGACGCAGGCTCTCATCGTCAAGCAAGCGGCGCGCCGCCGCCGCCATCGCCTCGGCATCGCCCGGGGGTGTGAGGAAACCCGTGCGGTTCTCGATAATCTGCTCCGGAATCCCGCCGACGGCCGTTGCGGCGACCGACGTTCCACAGGCCAAGGCCTCCAGGACGACATTCGGAAAGGTATCGACCTTGGCCGCGTGAAGATACACATCGGCCGCCTGATAATAGCAGGCCACTCGGGCGGGATCCGACTCGAAAGGCACGAAACGGATCTCCGCCTGCCCGACCTGCTCGCCGGGTGCCGTCTCCCCCAGGGCAACGAACAGCAGGTCCTCGCCCCGATGCCGTTCGGCAAGGGCGGCGACCGCGGCTCGCATCGTCCGGTAGTCCTTCCACGGGTTGGCCCGGATGCCATTGGCCGCGAACAGCAGCATCTTGGCGTCCCGTGGCAGACCGACAGCCGCCCGAGCGGCGGCCCGGTCCGCGGGATGGAAGTGGCGAAGATCCACGCCGTTGGGAACGACCCGGGCCTCCACAACAGCCGGAGCCAGCATCGAAACCAATACCCTGTCCATCAGCCAGCGGCTCGGCGTCGCCAGGTACACCCGGCTGCGCCGGTAAATCTCGCGTTTGACAGCCCAGTTATGCGCCGTGGCGTCGCGCCGGACCGTCGGGTAGATGCTGAGGTCAGGACACCGCCCGCACCCCGCCCTCCACCGATCACAGGCAAAGGAATGGGCACAGTGTCCGGCCAGCAGCCAGGAATCGTGCAGCGTCAGAAACGTCGGAACCTGACAACTCAGCCAGGACAGCGCCCGCAGGTCGAAGTAATACCCGTGAAGGTTGTGCAGGTGGAGAATGTCCGGGCGACCGGGCGGGAGATCGAGCAGCCGCCACGTGGCCGGATGCTCGAAGCTCTCATACCCCCGAGCATCGTCCCGGATCGTCCTCGCCCAGCGAATTAGCCGCCGGGCGACCGGCCAGCGTTCCCGGCCGGCACCCGGCCCTCCTGACATGGCCAGTACCGAAGCGTCGCCGGTCAACTTGCGGCCGACGGCCAGCCAGGCCTCCAGCCCCCGCTGGAGGTAGGCCTGGTGCAAATCGAAGCCCACCTTCTCGGCACCCCCGACGGAGTCCGCACTATTGACCTGCAGTACCCGAAGCGCCATGCCCATGCCGTCCGGTCTCGTTTCATCAGCCTCAGGAGTACGGGTGCGTCGACCGCCGGACCCGATCGAAGCCATACAGCGGCCCCAGATCGACCAGCAGGATCGTGCGCATCATGTCGGTGCACGGCAGGAAGAACCGGCCCGGCCCGCGCCGCCGCCCGCGCTTGAGCGACCACATGACCCGGTAGGGATTTCACCCAGCAATCGCCAATCGCCGGTGTTGCGGCTCGGCGTCACCAGGTATACTCGCGGTTCGTCCATCATCCCTCTATCATATCGGCATGAGTGCCGACGCCAGCCCGCCACCGACGGTCAGCATCGTCATTGCCACCTACGCCCGCCTCGACCAGCTCAAACAGTGCCTCGACACGGTGCGCACCAACGTGACCACTCCCCACGAGACCATCGTGGTCGGCGGGGCCGCCAACGACGGCACCACCGAGTGGCTCCGTGAGCAGAGCGACGTCCGCTTCGTCCCTGAAACAACCCGCGAGGGAGCCACGAAAGCCTACAACAAGGGGTTCAGGGCCGCCAGGGGCACCTACGTCATGTGGCTCAACGACGATTCGTACCCCCTTCCCGGCTCGGTCGAGGCCGCGGTGCAAACCATCGAGCGCCCCGACCTGACCGATGTGGGCATGATCGCCTTCTATCACATCATGAACCAGCCACCCAACCAGCTGGATGAGGTCCGCCGAGAGGGTGTCGCCTACCGCATCTTCCACAGCCGCCTCCTGCCGTATGCCAACTTCGGCCTCCTTCGCCGGTCACTGCTTGAGAAAATCGGATTCCTCGATGAGCGATTCTACTTCTGCGGATGGGATCCCGACCTTTCGCTGACCATCCAACTCCGCGAGGGGCTCCGGGTCGTGGGCTGCCCGGACGCGCTCATCCACCATGAGGAACTCATGGACGATCGCAAGAAGGAGGATCTGGCCGTCTTCAAGGAAGACAACAAACGGCTGCACGCCAAGTGGCCGCTATGGTGCTGCCGAATTCGTCGGCGGCGCTGGCAGTGGAAACACCGCGGCGGACCGCCGTATTGGAGAGCCTCATAAGCCCGCCACCCGCACCCGGCCCCACGGTCAGCATCGTCATCGCGACCTACAATCGGCTCGATCGGCTCCGCCGCACGCTCCTCAAGCAGGTCGGAGACCTCGACGAACGCTACTCCTTCTGCACCTGGGATCCGGACTTGTCACTCAAGATCCAGCGCCAGGCGGGATTGAAGGTCATCGGCTGCCGAAAGGCCCTGATCGATCACCAGGAACTGATCGACGATCGCAAGAGCGCGGACCTGGCCCGATGGCAAGCCGATAACGCCACCCTGTTCGACAAATGGGTGCCACCCGCGAAGAACGGTTACCCCGACCCGGCCCCCGCCTACCAGTAGATCCTGGCTAGCCGGGGGCTGCTGTGAACCAGGACACGACTCAGTTGGCGCAGCTTCCCCCGTGGCAGCTTTCACCGGCCACCCAGCCTCCTCGATAAACGCACTCCGCCGCGGAGATCTCCTCGCACACTTCGTCCCACAGACAGCAGGCCACGAGCTGCTCGAAGCCGCAATGGGCTTCGGCGCAGGTCGAGCCGGCACCTTGAGGAACGCCCTCCAGCGAAATGCACACCGAAAGCGGCAGCTCAGCGCACTCCCCGGATGAGCTGCAGCAGGCCTGGACGTCGCACTCGTCGGGCCGGCCGTTGCCGTCCAGATCCGAACTCGTCCCGCCCTGAAGATCCTCGCAATCGTGGACACCGTTGCCGTTGCAGTCCCGGAACGCGGGGATGGCCTCGCCGCTGATGTAGCACCAGAACAGGGAGAGGTCCGCACCGTCGGTGAAGCCGTTCTGATCGAGGTCGGTCAACAGACAGCTGGGGTACTGCTGGGGCACGCTTTCCTGCCCCAGGCAGCTCTGCAGCTTGGCAAAGTCGCTCTGGTCCACGTCCCCGTCGCCGTCGAAGTCAGCCTTCACCCGCGGCGTGGAGCATCCGTACTCGTCCACCTGCACGCCGGGGATGGTACCCGGACAATAGTCGACACAGTCGAAGACGCCATCCCCGTCGCTGTCGATGGCCACATCCGGCACCCCGCAGCCGCAGATGCCCGGCTCGGTCTTGTAGGGGTCTTCGGGGCAGTAATCGAACTCATCGCAGCCCGGGGTGTCGACCTTGCCACAGCCGCATAGGCCGGGCGAAGTCTTGTTCCGATCGCTCGGGCATCCGTCATGGCAGTCGCGAACGCCGTCACCGTCCGAATCACGATCCGAGGCCCCGCAGCCGCAACTGCCAGGCTCGGTCTTCTTGGGATCATCCGGGCAGCCATCCAGGCAATCCAGGGTGCCGTCCCGGTCGCGATCGAGATCCGAGACGCCGCAGCCGCACGTACCAGGCGCCGTCTTGTCCTTGTCCAGCGGACAGCCGTCCAGGCAGTCGAGAACGCCGTCCCCGTCCGTGTCGACGTCAGCAACGTCGCAGCCGCAGACGCCAGGCGCCGTCTTGCCTGAATCCTGCAGACATGCGTCGATGCAGTCCGGGGCCCCGTCGGCATCGGTGTCGGTGTCGGCCACACCACAGCCGCAGATCCCCGCCTCGCGCTTGTCGGGGTCGTCCGGGCAGGCATCGAGGGCATCCGGAATGATGTACTCCTTGACCTGGCCGGACTCGAAATCCCGGCCGGCAAGAAAATCCGCGCTCGGCGTCGGACCGCCCTCGACGTACGATCCTTCGACGGTGATCCGGGTCGCCAGGTCCGGCCCGATGGCCCGCATCGTGGACCGAGCCGGCACACGCAGATCCGTGCGGTGGACCTCGACCGGACCGACGAAGAAGAGCACGTGCACGTCCGCGTCCACGTAGCTCTCGCTGATGATCGACACGCTGACCGGCGTACCGAGCTCGGGCACGGGCGAGCCTGTGCTCCAATCCCCGACCGGGTTGGTCGTCGAGCCGGAATCGCCGGGTGGGCTGCCGACACAGCCTGCCCAAGCCGCAGCCACCACAACCATTACGCCGACTGTCAAAGCACGCTTCATGTGACTTCAGTCCCCGCTGCTCCCGCCGGGAGCCGATACGCAATCCTCAGACCGTGAAGTCCACCTTGAACATTCCATTATATCGCCAGATCGCCCGGATTGCGCGTCCATCGTCCCACCAGCCAAGACCACGCATCCCCGCTGCGATCGCCCGGGCCGCAAGCCGCCCCCCGCCGCTTGCCCGTCCCGGGCCACCCGGCCCCCGCCGGAACTTCAGAAAAGCCCCATAATCTTGCCGTCCGGATCAACATCCATGTCCAGGGCGGCCGGATGGCGCCCGAAGGCCGGCATGGTCTGGATCGTCCCGACCAGGGGAGTGAGAAAACCCGCGCCGCCGGCCAGACGGATGTCGCGAACCGGCAGGGTGAAGCCGGTCGGCCGCCCGTGCAGCGACGGGTCGTGGGAAAAGGAGTACTGCGTCTTGGCCATGCAGATCGGCAGCTTGGCGAAACCGAGGCGGGTCAGAGACTCGGCGGCCGCATTCGCCGCCGCTTCATAGGATACGCCGGCCGCTCCATACACCTCGGTGGCAATGGTCTCGATCTTCTTCTTGATCGGCCACTCCAGGTCGTAGAGGAACCGGAAGCCCTCGGCCCGCCCGGACTCGGCCGCACGAACCACTCCGTCGGCCAGGGCCTCACCGCCTGCGCCGCCCCGAGTGTGAACCTCGCTGATCGCGACATCGAAAGCCCCCCCGGCCCGGGCGGCCTCGGCCACAGCGATCAGTTCATCCTCCGTGTCGGTCGGAAACCGGTTGACCGCCACCACGCAGGGCAGACCGAACTTGGACACATTCTCCAGGTGCTTGAGCAGGTTGGGCAGACCCGCCCGGATCGCACCGAGGTCCGGTTGGTGGATCCGTGAGTCGATCGGCCGGCCGGGCACCACCCTGAATTGCCCGCTGTGGGCCTTGAGCGCCCGCACCGTGACTACCAGCACGGCCGCGTCCGGGCGTCGACCGGAGGTACGACACTTGATGTGGCAGAACTTCTCGAAGCCCATGTCCGCCCCGAAACCGGCTTCGGTCACCACGTAATCGCAGCAGCGCAGGGCAATCTCGTCCGCCAGAACAGAGCTGTTGCCGTGGGCAATGTTGGCGAACGGACCAGCGTGCACGAATGCTGGCACACCCTCCAACGTCTGCAGCAGGTTGGGCATCAGCGCTTCCTTGAGCAGGACGGTCATGGCCCCGGCTCCGCGAATCGCCTCGGCGAAAACCGGCATCTCCTGGTGGGTGTAGCCGATGACGATCCTGCCCAGCCGCTGGCGAAGATCCTTGAGCGAGATGGCCAGGGCAAGAACGGCCATGACCTCGCTGGCGGAGGTCAGATCAAAGCCGGTCTCCCGCGGGAAGCCGTGCCCCCCCAGGCCGATCACGATGTCACGCAGGGCGGCGTCGTTCATGTCCACGCACCGCCGCCAGACGACTTTCATCGGATCAAGCCGGCCGGGGTTGCCCTTGACCATCAGCGTGTCGATCAGGGCGCTGAGCAAGGCGTGAGCGCTGGACACCGCGTGCATGTCGCCGGTCAGGTGGAGGTTGAGATCCTCCATCGGCAGGACCTGCGAGTACCCTCCGCCGGACGCACCCCCCTTGATGCCAAAAACCGGACCCATCGACGGCTGACGAATGCAGCACGCCGCCCGCTTGCCGATCCTGGCGAGACCCTGGGACAACCCCACCGTCGTCACCGTCTTGCCTTCGCCAAGGGGAGTCGGCGTCATACCAGTCACGACGATGTACCTGCCCAAGCGGGCATCGCCGAGGCGCTCGATGGCCTCCAGACGCACCTTGGCCTTGTGCCTGCCGTGCAGTTCGATCTCGTCGGCCGCAAGCCCCAGCCGATCGGCGATCTCCTGGATGGGCCGCAAAGCCACCTGCTGGGCTATTTGAAGGTCGGAAAGCATGGCGACAATCGAAACGCTAAATCGCACACCGAAAGCCGAAACACCCCTCCGCTGCCTTCGGTAATCCAGGTCGGAGCCGGCCGAAGCGAGCCCGCCGAGGTCAATCGAGCCGCCCGGGCGGCCGCGGGCCTCGGCACCCTGCTCATGACTCACCCCCGGCTCGGCGCCGACACGGTGATCACCTTCGTCCGGGGCTGGTAGCCGAGCTTGAGCACACGCCAGTACTCGCCGCCATCGACACCCTTCTCCCGGGCCACCTCGACAACCAGAGTCACGCTCTGAGCCTTGGCCGGATCCTCCTGCTGCGAATCGTGAGCCGCGTCGACATAGACCCTGCCAGTTCGGCCGTCCGGAGCCAGAACCTCGGTCATCTTGGCCGTCGCCGCCTGCTCATCGGCTTCGAAGCTGCGGATGTAGTGCCCGACAATCGGCGCCCAGTGGTCCACGGCATCATAGACGTGGCGGGCCACGGCGTCGGCCTCGCCGCCCTTCCGGGCGTTCAGGATCGCCGGGGTGTCCATCAGGCGATGGCTCATGGCCTGAAACGCGGCCAGAGCAAAGCTGGTCTGAAAAGCCTGCTTCTTCTTGGCCTGGTCCCAGGCCTGGGAGGCCTCCACGTCGTCCCGCAACGATCGAAGCAGAACATACACCACCCGCTTCGGCGATGCGGCGGCGTCGAGCTTCACCCCGTACGCCTCCACCACCTTGACTTCCATCGGCGGAATATCCAGATCGCGGCGGCAACCTCCCAGCACGACAAGGGCCATACCCACCACGCCGACCATGCAGGCTCTCCGCAATGGTCCGGCCAGGACGATGATGCCTGCGTAGCTCATATGGGCGAAGGAGTCTAAAGTACGCGGCCGGTTCGTGCAACCGGCCCCCGCTTGCCGGGAAACCGACCGGCCAGTAGACTCCGCGATACAACACCCATGGCAGAAACCAACAAGAACCTGTGGGCACCTTGGCGTATGGTCTACATCCGCAGCCTGTCCGACCAGGACCAGGGCGGCTGCTTCCTGTGCCGCTACGCCGCCTGCCCCGAGCAGGACGCGACCAACCACGTCATCTGGCGCGGCCCGTCCTGCCTGACCACGTTCAACACCTTCCCGTACAGCAGCGGCCATCTCCTGGTCACCCCCCAGGCCCATCTGGCCGATATCGATGACCTCGACGAGAGAACCCTCCACGAACTGATGGGCCAGGTGAAAGACGCCAAGCGACTGCTCAAGGAAGTCGTCAAGGCCCAGGGCTTCAACATCGGCATGAACTTCGGCCGCTGCGCCGGTGCCGGCCTGCCCGGCCACCTCCACGTCCACGTCGTGCCCCGATGGGAGGGGGATAGTAATTTCATGGCCGTGGTCGGCGACGTCCGGATCGTCTCCCAGAGCATCGACGACCTGCACGCAGAGATGAAGCGAACCGCCGCAGAGATGGGTTTACCTGGAATAAGAGTATAAAAGTGGTATATGGGCGGCGAGCCACGAGTGAGGAAGGACGGGTGGAGGTGCTGAATTGACCGTGCCGGGTGCTCCGTGCACAACATCCGCGGCCTGCCTCCATGTTCCGGTTTTCCGCGTTTCGGCTTTCGGCGGGTGCTCCCCATGTCAGCCAGTCAACCCAGTCTGAAGCCCTACGCCACGACCGCAGCCAATTCACGCGGCCGCGAGCATGCCGAGTCCTTCCCCAGGAATGCCGACCCGTTCGCCATCGACCGGCAACGCGTGCTGCACTCCGCGGCCTTTCGTCGGCTCGAACGTAAAACCCAGGTCTTCGTCACCAGTGAGCATGACCACTTCCGGACCCGCCTGACCCACACCCTCGAAGTGGCCAGCATCGCCCGGCGCCTCTGCACCGCCCTCCAGGTCAACGGCAGGGTCGGCGAGCTCATCGCCCTGACCCACGACCTCGGCCATCCACCCTTCGGCCACGCCGGCGAAAAGGCCCTCGCGCAACTGATGGCCGACCATGGTGGCTTCGAACACAACAGCCAGTCCCTCCGGGTCATCGAGTACCTCGAACACCCCTACCCCCCTTTCCGTGGCCTGAACGCCAGCTACGAGGTCCGCGAGTCCCTCGCCAAGCACTGCACACTCTATGACCAACCCGGCCGACACCCCCTGGCAGACGGCACCCACGCCCCGATCGAAGGACAGATCGCCAATCTGGCCGACCGACTCGCCTACGACTGCCACGATCTCGAGGACGCCCTCGGAGCCGAACTCATCGACGAGGACCGGCTGGCCACGGTCGCCCTGTGGGCGGAGGCCGCGACCGGACCGCGACATCACTATCCGGATCTGCCCCTCGCTGCCATCCGCCGCCCGATCCTGGACAACCTCGAGGAGACCATGCTCGACGACATCGTGGCCTACTCACGCCGCCAGATCGCCTCTGGCATCAAAACCCTCGACGAGGTTCGCACCTGCGGCCGGCTTCTGGTCGACTTCTCCCCGGCCATGGAATCACGCGTGGCCGAGCTCGAGGCATTCCTCAAGGAACACGTCTACCGCCACCCTCGACTGGTCCGCATGGACCACAAGGCCAAAAGGCTCGTCCACGCCCTGTTCGAGGCCTACCTGGCCGAACCCAAGCTGCTCCCGCCGCGCTTCGTGGACCGGATCGCCGAATCGGGGGCCCACCGCGTGATCTGCGACTACGTGGGCGGTATGACCGACCGGTTCGCCCAGCACGAGCACAAGCGGCTCTTCGAGCCCTTTGAGCCCGCGTAAGCCACCGCCCGCGGCCACCTTCCCGACACCCCCCCTCGAGCAGCCCACGCAGGATCCGGCGAGGCCTCTTGGCCAAACGCCGCCGGCGGTGATAAGGTAAACCGTCCGCCCGAGTCGCCAGGAGCATGCCCGGACGGACGCGGCTGAACAGGAGTACCCCGCGCATGTGCCTGAAGATGGCCTTCGTTGCTCGTCCGGCACGCCGCCGGCGCCGGCCCGGAAACTGGAAAGGTATTGCCCTCCTGGCAGTACTTTTTGCCTCTTGCTCCCGGCCGGTGAGCGGCCCGCCCGTCGCCGGGGACATCCGCGAACCCTTCACCATCGCGGTCCTGCCGGATACCCAGCATTACAGCCGGAAGTACCCGGACCGCTTCTACGCCCAGACTACCTGGATACGCGAACACGCCCGAACCGACAACATCGTCTTCGTGACCCAACTGGGCGACATCGTGAACGACGGGGCCAAGGACATGAAGCAGTGGCAGGTGGCCGCCAACGCCATGTCCCTGCTGGACGGCGTCGTACCCTGGGGCGTGGCCATCGGCAATCACGATTTCGACAAGCCGAGCGATCGGTCCGACGGAGCATCCACCTTCATCAAGCACTTCGGCCCCGGCCGATTCAAGAACCCGCCCTGGTACGTCGGCGCCGCCCCCAGCCAACTCAGCAGCTGCCAACTGTTCAGCGGCGCCGGCCGATCGTTCATGTTCCTGCACTTGCAGCTCGACGCCCCCAAGAAAGACCTCGCCTGGGCGGAGGAGATGCTCCGCCGCTACCCGGACCGCCCCGCAATCGTCAGTACCCACTCGTATCTCAAGGGCCGGGACGGCATCGCCCGCAATCCGGAACCGGTCCTCAAACATGGCAACTCCGGAGAGGACCTCTGGAACAAGCTCATCCGCAAGAACCCCCAGATCTTCATGGTCCTCTGCGGCCACCAGGGGCGAACCGTACACTACCGGCAGATCTCGACCAACGACGCGGGCAAACCCGTCCTCGAGCTGCTGGCCGACTACCAGAGACAGCCCCTGGGAGGAGACGCCACCCTGCGCCTGCTTCGCTTCGAGCCGACGCGGCAACGTATCCACGTCCGCACCTACTCACCCTTCCGCAATTCCTACGATTCCGACCACGACAGCGATTTCATCCTGCCCTGGTCGCCACCCGCCCCGCGATGAGCGGCCCGCAAACCGGACCACCGCCAACCTCGCCGCGGCAACCGACCTCCCCCCCCCCCCCCCCTCCCCCCTCGGCCTCCGCCGCCGCATTGCCGCCCTCCGCCGCCAGGCATAGAATCGCCCCTGGGAATCGAACCCGTACTCGACAAGCGAAAAGGACCATCGTATGGCGGCGTTCAACGGCCTGGGCATGAACATGGGCACCCTCTCCTGGCTCTCGCGGGCTCAGACCCGCTCGATCAGCCCGGAAAACTTCGCCGGCGAGAAGGGCCGGGGCGGCATGGCTGTCGACGGCATCGCGGCCAAGGCGGCTCGCGACCTCGGCCGGACCTGGAAGATCTCACCGGCCATCACCGTCGCTCCCGGCGAGTGCCGCGAACTCGCCAATATCTCCGGCCAAGGCGCCATCCAGCAGATCTGGATGACCCCAACCGGACACTGGCGGTTCAGCATCCTGCGGATCTACTGGGACGATCAGACCACACCCTCGGTCGAATGCCCAGTGGGCGATTTCTTCGCCTGCGGCTGGAACAAGTACGCCCAGATCAGCTCCCTGCCAGTCTGTGTCAACCCGGGCAGCGCATTCAACTCCTACTGGGAGATGCCCTTCCGCAAACGCTGCCAGATCACCTTCACCAACATCGCCGAACAGGAGATGACCCTGTTCTACCAGATCAACTATACCCTGACCGAGGTGCCCGAGCAGGCGGCCTACTTCCATGCCCAGTTCCGCCGCACCAACCCCCTGCCCTACAGGCAAGACTTCGTGATCCTCGACGGCGTTCGCGGCTGGGGCCAGTATGTCGGCACCTACATGGCCTGGGGCACCAACAACAACGGCTGGTGGGGCGAGGGTGAGATCAAGTTCTTCATGGATGGCGACGACGCCTACCCCACCATCTGTGGCACCGGAACCGAGGATTACTTCTGCGGCTCGTATTGCTTCACCGACGGCGAGGGCGGCAAGGGCACCTATCGCGAATTCACGACCCCTTACTCCGGCCTGCCCCAGGTCATCCGCCCGGACGGCACCTACCTCTCCCAGACCCGCTTCGGCATGTACCGCTGGCACCTCGCCGACCCGATCCGCTTTCAGACGGAACTCCGGGTCACCCTGCAGGCCCTCGGCTGGCGAAGCGGCGGGCGATATCTGCCGTTGCAGGACGACATCGCCTCGGTAGCCTATTGGTACCAGACGCTGCCCACCACCCCGTTTCCGCCGCTGCCGGACAAGGACTGCTTGGAAGTGATTTAGCCCCGCTCGTCACCGCCCGTTTCTCCCGACGCGGCCCCGGCAAGTACGCCTTGCCCGAGCCCCCCACCGTCGCCGCTCACCATCCGGCCGGTGAACTCAGGACATCTTGCCCACCCCGCCGGCTTGGACACGGGAGCAGTGACCGGCAATGCCGGACGACGTCCAACCCCGTCAATCGATGATCTTCCGCTCCCTCAACAGCGAGAGGATGACGTCGATCGCCTCACGACTCGATACCCGCTCGATGTTGATGAGCAAGTCGAACCGGGCGGGATCATTGATCTCCCTGTGAAAGTGCTTCTGGATGAACCTGGCTCTGGCCCGTTCAATGACGCCCACTTCCCTGGCCGCCACCTTCAAGGTCAGTCCGTTCGCTCGTGCGAAGTTGGCGATCCGGTGCTCCAGCGAGGCGACGATCTTGACGCGCACCCCCTTGGTCGTCGGGAGTATCAGGTCCGAGGCCCGGCCGACAAAGACCGCCGGTCCCTTGCGAGCGAGGAACAGAATCGTCTCGGTCAGGCGATGAAAGTAGTCCTCCCGCTTGAGGTCACTGTGAAGGAAGGACCGCATGGCACTCTCGAACCAGTTCAGGTCCCGCTCGTCCATGGCCTTGTAGAGACGCGACCGGAGTTCGTCGTTGCCGGCCATTTCCGTGAGAATGTCGCGGTCGAACAACGGCCAGCGGAGTCTTTTCGCCAGTTGAGCCGCTAGCTCGCCGCCGCCTCCACCAACGTTGTTGGCGACGGTCACGAAGTCGAACACCGCCGCACCGGAACCGGAGGACCGTACGGGCCGCTGGGCCTGGGTGAGCTCCCAATTGCGAAGCTGCCGCTCCGCAAGCTTGGCCGCCGCCAGTTTCTGGGACGCAGGTTTCTCGATCATGGTCGACCTCCTTGCTGGAATTGCCGGAAAGAGCCAGTCCATTGCACCGTCGGATGCTTCGATCGGTCCGCCACGACCCGTCACGGCTCTGCCACGAACGACACTCTCCATTCTATCACCGCGGGAGGAAACCAGGGAGTGTGCCCAAAACGCCCGCGAGTATAATCGCCCCGATGGGCTACAACGAGATGATCTTCCTGGGCCACCTGATGGTCGCCGGGGCCGTGCTGCTGGCCGCAGCCCGACTCGGACGAATGTGGATCACGGGCCTGATCGTCACCTACACCCTGCTCATGAACATCACCGTGATGAAGAACATGACCATCCTCGGAATGCCCGTGACCGATGGCAATGTCCAATTCGCCACCGTCTTCCTGGCGAGCAACGTTCTCAACGAGCATTACGGCCGGCCGGCCGCCAGGGAAGCGGTCTGGATCGCGTTCTTCTGTGGCTTCGCGGCCGTGGCCATCATGCAGTTCGATCTCTGGTACGCACCCAACGCCGACGATACCGCCCAGAGGCACCTGGAGTACTTCTTTAACGTGTGGGCCTTCCCACGCATCATGATCGTCTCCATGATCAGCTACCTGCTCTCCCAGTTGCTCGATGTTCAACTCTACCACCTCATACGCCGCCGCACCGGCCTGAAGCTCATGTGGCTGCGCAGCAACGGCTCCACCTGGATCTCCCAGGCCTTCGACACCGTCTTCTTCACCACCGCCGCCCTGGTCGGCACAACGATCAACACCTGGCCGGACTGGGCCGGGGCCGTCGTCTTCGCCTACCTGGTCAAGATCCTCACCGCAGCCCTCAACACCCCTTTCCTCTACCTGACCACCTGGCGCCCACTCCTGCCAATCGGGTCCCAGCGCCCGCCCGCAGGGAGAGGCTCGCCCGATTCACCCCCGGCATCCCCCGTTGTGCCGGTCGAATCGAAGCGGGCGGCCACCGCATCTGACCAGCCCGACCCGGCCCAGCGGTGAAAACACCGCCTGCATCCAACCCGCAAAACACCGCGCAGACCAGCGACACATCGGCCGGTCCAATAATGCTGACCTCATGAGCAAGCCAACCATGACGACTCCCGCCCCCACCAGGCCCGCCTCCGCCCAGCAGCCACCATCGAGCCACCCGAGAACATCGGTCCCGGACATGCGGGCGGTCACCTGGTGACGAAAAACCGCCGCGCCGATTGACCAACTGGATCGAGCGGAGTAGGATATGAAACTGGGGGAGAGCAGGGCGTTCCCATGCCAATTGGCCCTGTGTCACCTCGCAGCAGGAGGCGGGGAGGTCCCGTCTTGACACTACCCGGTTTGGACAAAGCGCAGGGGGTGCGTTTCGGCATGGTCAGTCCGATTCGCAACCTGGGGAAGCGTGTTCTTCAAAGGAGGGTCTGATGAAGCGTATCACGGTCGCAATCACCATCGTGCTGGCCTGTGCCCTGGCAGCCCAAGCGGCATTCATCGTGGAGCCGGCCACGGGTGGTAAGGCCACCGCCAATTTCACCGGGACCGCCCGGTTCTCCGACACCAAGGGCTTGGCTGTGGGCTTGAGCGGGGTCAAATCCGCCTATGGCAGCACGGCAGCCCCGCACACGTACGTGGTCTCCTATACGCCAGGCGTGGACGTGGACAATACCGTCCTGGCCCCTGGCACGCTGCTGGGTAAGCAGACGCTGGATCCTGCGGCCGCCCCTGCGGTCTCGCCCGTGACCGGAGACCTGCTCGCATCCGGCCTGACTGGCGGTCAAACCGGCCTGTACAACGTCTACCTGACCTGGCCAGTCTCGACCAACGTCAGTACAACCGGCACGACGATCACCGTCACCTACTCGCCCACGCTTGACGGTGTTGGCGCGATCACGTTCAATCCCGTGATCCAGAACACCGGCAGCACCGGTACGCCCGGCGGCAACGATGGCTGGTTGCTCGTGGCCTCCAATGTTCCGCTCGACGCGGGCACGAAGTACACGGTCACGCTGGCAGCTAACTCCACGGCCTGGACGTCTCAGCGGCTGGCCGGTGTGATGTGGGAAGCCGTTCCCGAGCCCGCCACCCTGGCCCTGCTCGGCATCGGCGGACTGTTCCTACGTCGGCGTCGAACCGCTTAACGCATCGGTTGAGGACGCCCGGCCGGCTCCCCGGTCGGCCTGCAATCCTCTTCCAGCCCCTGTCAACTTGCCACCAAGCCTCCGGCCTGAATCGGGCCGGAGGCTTTCTTTTTTACCTCCACTGTACGACATCCCGGACCAGATGGCTATTGACATTTCTCGCCCCTGGACTTATTATGTAATTCGATCGCATCGGAGGAGGACGAGGGAGCCATTTCTGCGGTTGCCTTCTCTGAGAGCTGGATCGGGCTGGAACGATGAGCCTTTGAGTGTGCGGTGACGCCTTTCCTGTTCGATGGGAAAGGCCGACAAGTACATGTCGAGCCGGGTGCTGATTCAGTGCAACGGGTTGGTCGGGAAGGTCCTGGCCGCACGAGTCTGCTTGGCTTCAACTCATGAAGGAGTGTGGGAATGAAACGCAAGCTTCACATTCTGGCGACGGCCGTCGTGGTGCTGGCCATCGCAGGTGTCGTGGCCGACGCCGCCTCACTGAAGGTGTCCCTCGGAACGCGGGAAACCAACAAGACAACGGTTGCCATCGGCGGCGATGGCGGCGGATCTGGCGGCACCGGCATCGAGTGGGTCGCCCCGGTCGACTCCCTGGACCTGCCGATGGACGGCCAGTGGCGCCAGTACTCGTTCTCGATGAACGCATTCAACTCACCGTCCTTCACCGGGAACGGCACCGTGGATGGGACCGCCGGGGCGCTCGAGCATCTGCGGTTTGTCCCGGACGGCGTCTACTCCGGCCCCTACAAGATCTGGATTGACGATGTGGCCGAAACCGTCGCGGGTGCCGCCGAGACGGTGATCACCAGCTTCGCCGGCGCCGCGGACAACGATCAGGTCATGTTCCGGCAGCCCAGCTTCTCGGGATCGACGTCCGCAAACTTGCTCGGAGCGCCGAACTTCAGCGGGGTCGATAACACCGTGGGTCACACCGACAACTCCTCCCTCCGGGTCGAGTTCCAGTTCGTCGACGCCACGCCGCATGTTCCCGGTGTCGCCGGCGGACGTTGGCTGCGCCTGACGACCAATGCCGCTCCCTCACTGCCGAATCCCAACCTCTACTACGGCGAAGGGAATGTCGTCACGGTGTGGATGAAGGCCGTTCCCGAGCCCGCCACGCTCTCGCTGCTGGCCCTCGGCACCCTCTTCATTCGTCGCCGTCGAGCCTGAGTGGACTCGGCACTCGACTCGGCCATGCACGCAGGTGGCTCGACCATCGGGCCGACCATCTGCAAGTGAGATGTATTCCAAGACTCGGCTTACGACGCCATCATGCGCCGCAAGCCGGGTCTTGTCTTATCTGCCTCTCTCAGCCTGTCATCACATCCATCCATCAACCGCCATCACGATTTGGCAGCTGCCGTCAGACCTCACCCACGTGCCGGCGGAAGCCCGTCTGCCCTTTGACGTACACCCCGTCGCCCCGATAGAGTGGTAAGCGGATGGCCGGCGATCCGTCGCTTGCCGACGGCGTGATTTCGTCCCTTACCCGGGTACCGGCGATGGCTGGCAGCAGGCCGAGGTGGAGATAATGGCGGGGAATCCAGAACGTCTTGCTCAAGCCGTGCTCACGCTCGTCGCGCTGGTCAATCTGGCCGGGGCCGTCGAGGCCAGCCCCGCCGATCTCGCTCCAATCGCACTGACCGCGAACCGCAGCGGCACACTCTTGTTCGTGGCCGAGGCCAACGCCCGCCAGATCGCCGTCTTTGACCTGACCGCTCGGAATGTCCGGCAGACCATCGACACCTCCGGCCAACCCACCGGCCTGACCCTATCCCCGGACGAACAATGCTTGTACGTCACCTGCGAGGGACCCGAAGGCATCATCGACGCGATCGATCTGACCACCGGCCGCAAGACTCGGCAGCTTCGCGCCCGCCACACGCCTATGGCCCCGCTCCTTAGTGCGGACGGCAAGCTGCTCTTCGTGTGCAGCCGTTTCCGGAACAGCCTCCAGATCGTTGATCTGGAGACCGGCCAAATCGCCTCCCAGATTCCCGTCCTGCGCGAGCCCGTCGCGGCCGTGCTGGCCTTGGACGGCACACGCCTGCTGGTCGCCAACCACCTCCCGAGCGGCCCGGCCGACGGCGCCTTCATGGCCGCCGCCGTATCCGTGATCGACGTCGGGACCCGGAACACCACCGGCCTCGTCCAACTACCTAACGGCAGCATGAGCCTGCGTGGCATGTGCCTCTCGCCGGACGGCAAGCAGGCCTACGTGACCCATGTGCTCGCTCGCTATCAGGTGCCCACGACCCAACTCGATCGCGGCTGGATGAACACCAACGCCCTCAGCATCATCGATGTGGCCGCAGCCCGGCTGGTCAATACCGTTCTGCTGGATGACATTGACCTGGGAGCGGCCAATCCCTGGGGAGTCACTTGCACCGCTGACGGGCGATACCTCTGTGTCGCCCACGCCGGAACCCACGAGATCAGCGTCATCGACCGGGCCGGCCTGCTCGATCGACTGGCCAGGCTCGCCGCCGGGGAACGCGTCTCCGAGGTCTCCATCTCGCCGGTGGATGTGCCCGACGATCTCTCCTTCTTGACCGGCCTGCGCCGCCGGTTCCCGCTGGCCGGTAACGGGCCGCGGGGCCTGATCGCCGTCGGCACGAGGCTCTACGCCGCCGAGTATTTCAGCGACTCACTGGGCGAGATCGAGCTGAGCACCATGGCCGAGGCCGGCTCGGGCTCGCCGCTCCGGAAATCAACGCATGCAGCTCGAACGCCGCCCGGACCCCCCGATTCGCACCCGACCGGCGGGCTCCAGGGCCTCTCCCTGGCCCTGAAAACGACTGACGCGGACGGGCAGGTCAGGCAGGGCGGCCTGTGGTCGGCGGGCTTCAAGCGCCTGGGCTTGAGCGACCCGCCGCCGGGGCAGGCCCGCAGAGGCGAAATGCTCTTCAACGACGCCACAATCAGCTTTCAGCATTGGCAGAGTTGCGCCAGCTGTCATCCCGACGGGCGAACTGACGGCCCGAATTGGGACCTGCTGAACGACGGCATCGGCAACCCGAAGAACACCCGAAGCCTGCTGAAGTCTCCCCACACGCCGCCGGCCATGTCCCTGGGTGTCCGCGCGAACGCAGAGGTGGCGATCGCGGCCGGATTCCGCTTCATCCTCTTCACCGACCGACCGAAGGAGGACCTCGACGCCGTAGACGACTACCTCCGCTCAATGAAGCCGGTCCCGAGTCCATACCTGGCCGGCGGCCAACTGAGCCCTGCGGCCGAGCGCGGGCGCCAGGTCTTCGAGTCGGCCGGCTGTGCAGAATGCCATCCGTCGCCGCTCTACACCAACAACCGGTCGTACAACGTGGGTTCCGGCCTCGGGAGCCAAAAGGACCGCCTCTTCGACACGCCCACCCTGCTCGAGGTCTGGCGGACCGCTCCGTACCTGCACGACGGCCGGGCCGCCACCATGGAGGAGCTGTTCAACAAACACAACCCCGACGACCGCCACGGCCGCACGTCGGGCTTGTCGCCCGAAGACCTTGCCGCGATGGTGGAGTACGTGCTGTCGTTGTGACCGCCCGCAACGCGCCCCCCGCCTCACCTGCCCCGCATACCCCCCATGCCTCGGATTCGGCTCTCATCCCGCTGGCGAACGGTCGGCCGTTCCCGGGCCGCAATCCACTCCGCAATGTTCCGCTGCTCCTCCTCCTGCATGCCCTTCCGCTTGGCCAGAAAGTGCCTGTACTTGGCCACCTCCTCGTCGGACCAGGCGTTGGCCTCGAGGTAGTCGCCGCAGAAGGGAACCAGCAGGTCGATCCAACAGGCGATCTTGTCCCGTTCCTCGCGGGACAACTGCACTCCGTTGTGCCCTTCTTCCAGCAGGGTCATCAGCCCGCTCCTGGCGGCTCCGGCCGAGTACGGCGGCAGCATCGACGGCTCCGACTGGGCGCTGACCCAGTTCACCAGGTCGCTCGGCTGGCCCGCCCAGGTGTCCACGCAATCCAGCGTGCTCTGCGGCTTGATCCGGGTCAGGGCCAGGTAGGACTCCGCCCACTTCCGCTTGGCGGTGGCATCCAGGATCTCGTCGCCGCGCAGACTGAAGGCCCGCTTGGCCAGGTCATCTGCGGCCCCCGAACCCTCATCCATACCACTAGAAAACTCCCCTCGCCAGGGCGCCGGCGAAGCCAGGTTGTGGCAGCCGACGCAGTGACGGTCCAGAATGGGCTGGATCTCCTTGCGGTAGCTGAAGCCCCGCGGCGGTCCGTAGAAGCCCGTCAACCGCTCCAAGCCCGCCTTGATCGCCGCCGATGCGCCCGAGGCCCTCGCCCCAGCCACGGAGTTCTTCGACTCGTGGCAGCCCACGCAGCCCAGCCGTTCGCCCGGCTGCAGCGTCGACCAGCTCCGCATCGTCTGAACCACGTACCCCCGGTCGTCCACCGCCTGAAAGTACACCGGCGTCCGCGCCGGAACGGCGAACATGGCCGAGCCGTCCTCGTAAACCCGGGCCTCGCCGAGCACCGTCTTGGTATCCCACGAGCCGTTGCCGATCGACACCGGCGTGCACACCAGGGCTTCACCGGCCGGGCCCCGATTGCAGTTGTGGGCAATGCCCGCCGCCCGGTACTCCAACGCCACCACCCTCAACTTCTTGACCGTCCCCCGCGGAATACCAGCTAGGCCCTGACCGGCATAAACATCCTGCAGGAAGAAGACACCCTCCGACTGGCGATAGTCCACGGCGCTCGGCCGCACGTGCGGCACCGGCCGAGCAACCAGCGGCACCGGCTGGTTGCAGGAGATCGCCCCATCCCAGGCCAGCAACTCACGCCGGCCGTCCACGTCGAGCCAGTAGATCCCAAAAGGCACCTCCACCCCCCCGGGCTTGAACCCGACCAGAAACTCGGTCTCCCCGAGCGGATAGGGATACTGGAACTGGTCACCCTCCTGACCATAGCCGTCCACCCGGACCGCTTCGGTCGCCCGGACCGGGGCGATCAACTGGGCCCCGGCGTTCTCCTGACGCCCCTTGGCCGGATCGAGAAGGCCCAGCCAGCCCTTCTGAAGCGTGTGATGCCCGCTGAAAATGGCCACAATCCGGCCGCTGCCCTTCAACCCGCCTCCGGCGCCCGGAATCGCCCGGGCATGCAGGATCGAGGTCGGAAACCACGAGTTGTTCCCGTACACCTCGGTCTGACCCGTCCCGTCCGGGTACATCTGGAACAGCCCCTGCGGGTAGATCTGCCCGCGGTCGTTGTAGTCCCAGCGGGTGTACAGGATCCGACCGTCCGGCGCGACCGTCGGATAGTTGTCGTGAACCTGGTCAAAGGTGAGCCGGCGAAGATACCGCCCGTCACGATCGCAGGTGTACAGGTTGCTCACCTCGGTCCACCAGCAATCGACCGTCTGCACGCCGCGCGTGGAATTGAAGATCAGGTCGCCGTTCGGAGCGTAGACCCCCTCGTAATCCGCGAAACCCAGCCCAAAGGTCAGTTGCCGGCTCTGGCCCTCGGCCAAATCCATCTCGTAGAGATGGTAGTCATCTTCCCGGTCCGACTTCTTCCAGGAGAACAGCACGCGGCGACCGTCCCAGGAGACGTCCGGATCGCGGATGACCCCCTCCGGCTCGTCGAGCAGCGTCTCGACCTCGCCATACAGCCCCTTCATGGTGAGCAGGCAGAGACTCGCCCCGGGCACGAACTGCCGCTCGTTCTGCGCGTCCGACTGGCCCTCGGTATAGGCGTAGAAGGAGCCGCCGAGATCGTAGTGCTTGGTGAAGATGATCCGCGGCATCCCCGCAAGCAGCGTCCTGAGTCGCCCTGAACGCCGCCGGGCACAGGCCTGGAGATAGAGTTCATCCCAGCGCGGATCGCTCGCCGAAACGCCGTCCAGACCCTCGAGGGCGGCCCGCAACACCGCACCATCCGATCCGAGCTCAACCAGAACGGCCGTGATCACCTCTCGCGGGGAGCGACCTGAATCGATTCCGTCCTGCCGCCGCCAGTCGGCCGCGACCTCGGGAGGGGCCGCCTCCACAGCCGCTGATCCCCAAGCCGCGGAAGTCGCGCCGGCCGCTAGCAGGAACACCAGAACCACAGGGAAACGCCGCCGAATTGAACGCATGGATGAACCCGCCAGCCGTGTACCCCTCAGAAGGCACCAGCACCTCCATCATAATGCCCAACCACACCTCGGTGAAGCCCCACCCGGGAACAACCACGCTCGAACCTCGTTGACCGCGGCCAAGCCGGACGGAACGAGCCCTATGCCTCCAGGTTGAGCCACATGAGGTCGTCCACGCTCAACTCAATGTCCAGGGCGGGCAGCGATGTGCGCGTCTCGGCCAGCGTCCGCGGCCCGATCAGTGCGAAGGTCGGAAACGGCTGACAGAGCACGTAGGCCAGGGCGACGTTGATCACCGGAACCTCCAGCTTCTCGGCCAGCCGCCGGGCGCGCCTCAGCCGTTCGAAGTTGTCCTCGCAATACCAGCAGCGAACTAGCTCACGGTCACTACGATCCTCGGGCCGGGCGCGATGGAAAAACCCCCGCGCCTGGCTCGACCAGGCCATCAGCGGCGTTTGCGTGGCCGCGTGCCAGGTCCTTGCGGCCAGATCCGAGGCCGACAGGCAATCCGGCCAGACCGGCTGCACCATTCGGGCCAGGCTGAACTGGTTGCTGACCACGGAGATGCCGTCCAGGTCTCGATCGTTGGCGTAGTCGTTGGCCGCGTCGATCCGCTCAATCGACCAGTTGGACACGCCGAAGACCCGGAGGTGCCCGGCAGCCTTGTGCTCGTTCAACACGCCGATGAACTCGTCTACCCCTACATCCGCGTTGTCGCGGTGGAGCATGTAGACATCGATGTAGTCCGTCTGCAGCCGCTCCAGGCTCTCCACGATCTGCCGGCCGACGTCCTTCGGCGTGCACCAGGGAGTGTGGCCACCCTTGTCCAGGATCACCACCTCCTCACGAACGCCGCGATGACGCAGCCAGCAGCCGAGCAGACGTTCACACACCCCGCCCCCGTAGACGTGTGCAGTGTCGAAACTGTTGCCGCCCCGCTCGAAGAAGTCGTCAAACATGACCGCCGCATGAGGCATGGTCGTCTGGTGGTCAACCCCCATGACCAGCCGGGAGACCGGGCCGTCCACGCCGGAAACGTGCCCGTACTTCATGTTGTGGACCGCGCGGCGCTTCAGCGACCGCCGATGAACCGGATGCTTGCCGGCCTCCGGCTGCTCGGAATGATAGACCAGCCCAATCGACGCCCGCCAGCGGTCCAGAGTCTTCATGTTGCCCAGCGTGTCCGCCCAGGTCATGGCCGGGCTGGACGCCTGGCGACTGCGGAGATGCTCCGCCACGGTGTCCGCCTCAATGGCATAAAGCCAGCCTGGCGTCTCGACGCGGATCTCCTGGGGCCTCGGCTCACCGTCCCGCTGAAGGAGGATAATAGAGGTTCCGCCCTCTACATGGATGACCCAGGGCTGGGGCACGAGGATATGCCCCTCCGAGCCGAAGACCCGCACGACGTTCTCCTGGTTCACCAGGATGCCGGCGGCCAGGCTGGCCAGAATGCCTCCCGGAAAGCTCAGCGACGCCAACGCCCACGCGTCCGTGCCGGTCTCGCACAGGTGGCCGGTGCCCTTGACCTCGGCCGGCTCGGCGAAATCCTGCCCGCCGGCGACACCGGCGATCAGGCGGGCCATCGACGTGCAGTAGCAGCCCACGTCCAGAATGCCGCCGCCACCCAGCTCGTTCGCACAGATCCGGCCGGTCTCGTCGAAGTCGGCTCTGAAGCTGAAGGTGGCTTGAATCACGCGGACCTCGCCGATCGCCTTCGAGCGGATCAGTTCGATCAGCTTGGCAGTCTGCGGATGGCAGCGGTACATGAACGCTTCCATGAGGAAAACATCGTGCTCGCGAGCCGCCTCGACGACCGCCATGGCCTCGGCATGGTTGAGGGTCAGCGGCTTCTCGCACAGGATGTGCTTGCCCGCTTCGGCGGCCTTGATCGCCCACTCGGCATGCATCGGATGAGGCGTGGCAATGTACACGGCCTGAACGTCCGGATCGGCCAGCAGGGCCTCGTAACTGCCGTGCCGATGCGGAACATGATGCTGCTCGCCAAAATGCTCGGCCGCGGATGGGGTGCGGCTGCCCACGGCGACCAGGACGCCGGTTTCCGAATGGGCCAGGGCCCTGGCAAAGACCCCCGCGATTCGACCGGTGCTGAGGATGCCCCAGGCAAGTCTGTCCGCCATGATCTCGGCTCCCAACAAAGTCGCCCACAAACATCCTACCAGGCGGGCCATCCGCTGCCAGTGGCAACTTGGCCCGCACCCAGCCCCGGCGGGGAATAAACCCGCTTGCACCCCGGCCGCTCTCCTCCCAACCTTCGCCCCAGATCCGCCCGCCCGCTCCTGCCTGTGTCAACAACCGCGTTGATCCGGCGGCAACCCCGCGTTACCATCGGGGAATCCGATCGCGGCGGCGGATGACTCCGTCTTCCGAGGTCGGCCGTGCCATCGGATCCCCTCGCGGACGGAAGGCTCAGAACCCGAAGTACGCGGGCCCACGGCAGGCACCACAGTCTACCGGCCAAACCCGGAGGGGAATCGACACCCGTGCCGCCGACTGACGACCAGGAAACCCCCGTGTCTCTGCACAGACCGCATGATCAGAACCCAGCCACGAATCCCGGTCGCAAGCCGGCTGTCGACGAGACGACTCTGGCACGGTGGCATAGACTCGTCGAGTGGGTGGCTGACACCATCCGCATGCCCGCAGCCCTCATCACCCAGGTCAGTCCGTCCCGACTGACCATCTGCGCGGCCAACCGGAGCCCGGACAGCCCCTACCAGGCTGGACAAGCCGTCGACCCCAACACCGGTCGGTACTGCGAGGCGGTGATGGCCCGGCGAGCCATGCTGTCCGTTCCCGATGCACGGAGAGATCCGGCCTGGGTATCCACTCCCGGCGTCGATCCGGAAATGGTGTGTTACCTGGGCCTCCCCCTGCAGTGGCCCGACGGCGAACTCTTCGGCACCCTCTGCGTGCTGGACAGCCAAGGACACCCCGACCTGCTCCGCCACCAGGTACTGCTGGGCCGCTTCTCCACCGTCGTCGAAGCCGATCTGAAGCTCCTGCTCGTGGGCGAGCAGTATCGCGTCGCCAACCGGCGGCTCAATCTGATTGCCAAGACGGCGGCCGTCGTCGTCGGAGCGGCACCACTGGCCGAGCAGGCCAAAGAACTGGCCCGGCAAGTCCGCGCCGTTCTGGAAGCCGATGCCTGCGTGATCCGGGTGCTCGAAGACCAGGACTTGACCCTGCTGGCCAACGTCGGCGTGCCGGCGGAAGATATCCACCCACGCATGGATCCCTCCCTGGGCATCGCGGGCGAAGTCATCGGCCACCGTCGCCAGATCTTCATCCCCGATGTGCGCGCCCACAAAGTGACCGCCCCGGTCGTGGATCAGCTCCCGCACTCCTACCATTTCACGTCGTACGCGGGCGTGCCCCTGTTCGTCGGCGATCGGGCCATCGGTATTCTGGGCCTCTTCTGGCAAACACAATGCCGCCAGTTCGGGCCGGACGATCTGCACCATCTCCAGGTCCTCGCCGACAACATCGCCGTTTCAATCGCCAATGCCCGCCTTCACGCACAAGTGGAACATCAGCGCGACCGGCTCGAGGCGGATATCAGCGAACGCAATCGCGTGGAGGCGGCGCTCACGGCCTCCGAGGCGAAGTACCGCCGACTACACGAGAGCATGATGGATGCGTTCGTCAGTGCGCGGATTTCGGGGCGGATCCAGGAATCCAACCGGGCCTTCCGCGAAATGCTCGGATACACCGAGGAGGAGCTCTCTCAGCTCACCTTCGCAGATCTGACCCCGACTCGATGGCACGCCGTCGAGGCTCGAATCGTCCGCGAACAGGTGCTGAAGCGGGGTTTCTCCGACGTCTATGAGAAGGAGTATCAAAGGAAGGACGGCACCGTCATCCCCGTCGAGCTCCGCACCTACCTGACCTCGGACGACCGCAGCCGACCCTCCGGAATGTGGGCCATCGTCCGCGACATCACCGAACGAAAACGCGCTGAAGAGGAACTCCTCCGCCACCACGACCGCCTCGCCGAACTGGTGGAAGCGCGAACCCGGGAACTGGACCACTCTCGCGAGCAGCTGCGACGCACCGAACGGCTCGCATCCATCGGCACCCTGGCCGCGGGAATCGCCCACGAAATCAACAACCCCCTGGGCATGATGATGCTGAGCGCCGATCTGGCCCTGGGTAAAATCGACAAGCCGGATGTCGTCTGTGAACTGCTGCATCAGCTGAAGAACAACATCACCCGCTGCTCGCAGATCGTCCGCGATGTGCTGGAATTCGCCCGCGACCGCTCCCCCCGCAAGGGCCCGGTCGATCTCAACGGGGCAGTCAACAGAGCCCTGGACTTTACCCGGGAGTACGCCAGGCAGCATGGCGTGACCATCGACGCCCGATTGGGCGAAAACATCGCCCCACTTCTCTCCCAGTCGACCGAGATCGAGCAGCTCGTGGTCAACCTGGTCCACAACGCCGTCCAGGCCTGCCGCAGTACAGGACACGTGACCATCGAAACCCGCGACACCGATACCGCGGCCCACCTGACCGTCCGCGATGACGGCTGCGGCATGGGCCCGGAGGCAATCGAACACGCTTTCGACCCGTTCTTCACCACTCGCCTGGGCCAAGGCGGTACCGGGCTGGGACTCAGCATCGTTCACGGAATCGTCACCAGCCACGGCGGAACCGTGAGAATCGAAAGCTCAATCGGAAAGGGGGCCACCTTCTTCGTCCAACTGCCCCACCCCCTCCCCGCCGATCTCGTGAACACCGATCCCACCCGACCTTGACCGTCCCCGCAGACTCTGGCGTCAGAAGCACATCCGGATCCCCCAGGAAAGGCCGAGAGACGGGAACTCAAACACGCGACGATCACGGTCACGCCGGCTCCATCGAAATGAGTCCGGCCCTCGACGCCCCCAGCCATCCCGGCTCCCAACCTGAAACCGACCTGCCGCCGAGCCGGCCGCCCCCTGTGGCCGAACAGCCTCCCATCGGGTACACTCACCGGTTGGACTCCAGGGGACGTGACGGCACATCGATATGGACTTGTTCAGCCAACAGAGGCAAGCGGCCTTCGACCGGGTGCAACCCTTGCCCGTGCGAATGCGCCCCCACACCCTGGACGAGTTCCTCGGCCAACAGCATTTCGTCGGCGAGGGCAAGCTCCTGCGCCGGCTCCTGACCGCCGATCGACTGTCCAGTGCGATCTTCTACGGCCCCCCGGGTACAGGTAAGACCACTCTGGCCCACATCATCGCCCACCACACCCAGGCGGCCTTTGAAGAGCTGAACGCCGCCGGAGCCAGCGTCAAGGACGTCCGCGAAGTGATCGCCCAGGCCAAGAACCGCTTGGCCGTCACCAGTCAACGCACCGTCCTGTTCCTGGACGAAATCCATCGGTTCAACCGCGCTCAACAGGATGTCCTGCTCAACGACGTCGAGAACGGCCTGATCATTCTCATCGGGGCCACCACCGAGAACCCCTTCTTCAGCGTCAACTCGCCCCTGGTCTCACGGAGCCAGATCTTCCAGTTCGAGCCCCTGAGCACGACCGACATCAAGACCGCCCTGGAACGGGCCGTGACCGACAAGCAACGCGGCCTGGGCAACCACCCCATTCGAATCACGCCTGACGCGGTCGACCATCTGGCCGTCACCTGCGACGGCGACGCCCGGCGAGCCCTGATCGCCCTCGAGGTGGCCGCCCTTTCCCAGCTTGACGCCCAGAAGAACGCCGCCCGCAGGCCGGCCCCCCCCCCCCCCCCCCTGGCCACCCCGCCGCACGAAGGGGCCAAACCGCCCGAACCCGCCGGGGAGATCCTCATCGACCTGGCCGTGGCCGAAGAGTCCATCCAGCGGAAGGCCATCGTCTATGATGGAGTGGGCGACGAGCACTACGACGCCGCCAGTGCCTTGATCAAGAGCATGCGGGGCAGTGATCCGGACGCGGCTGTCTACTGGCTGGCCCGCATGCTCGAGGCCGGCGAGGATCCCCGGTTCATCGCTCGGCGGGTGGCCATCTGTGCGGCCGAGGACGTGGGCAACGCCAACCCCATGGCCTTGGTAGTTGCCAACGCCGCCGCCGAGGTTACCATGCTGGTGGGAATGCCCGAGTGCCAACTCCCATTGAGCCAGGCAGTGATCTACCTGGCCTGTTCGCCGAAATCAAACGCCTCGGCGATGGCGATCTGGAACGCCGCAAAGGACGTGCGCGAGGGCCGAACGATTCCCGTGCCGCGCCACCTCCGCGACAGCCATTACCCCGGCGCCGCTCGAATGGGCCACGGCGAGGGCTACAAGTACGCCCACAGCTACGAAGGTGGATTTGTGCAGCAGGATTATCTCGGTGTCGATAAACACTACTACGTCCCGACCAACCGAGGACAGGAGGTCCGCTTGGCCGAGTACCTGAGGCAGATCCGCCAACACGCCGAGCAGCAGAATCAGGACGTCCCCGGGCCACCACCAGAAACACGTTCAAAAGACGTGGCCAGCGATCGTCCTTCGGGCGCCGACAAAGGAGCGGCAAACTCGCGGTGAGCACCAAGAAGGATCTACGCCACCATCTCCGAGAAATACTCTCGACCACGAGTCCGGAGGAGTTGCGGGAGCGCTCGCTGGCGGCTTGCGCTCGCCTGGCCGAGACCCGCGAATACGCCCGGGCCGAAATCATCATGGTCTTCCTGTCCCTCCCAACGGAGATCGACACCACCCCACTGGTGTTCCGGGCATGGCGAGACCGCAAGCGAGTCCTCGCTCCAAAAGTGAGCTGGGAACAGCGGCGAATGCTGCCCATGGAAATCCGCTCCCTGTCCGACGATGTCCACGAGTCCACCCTCGGAATCCGCGAGCCGGTCCAGGGCATGCCCTTCCCGGTCGCCAACATCGACATGGTGATCGTCCCAGGCCTGGGCTTCGACCGGACCGGAAACCGCATCGGGCGCGGACGAGGCTTCTACGACCACTTCCTCGCCCACCGCGACTGGAAGGGCGTGGCCTGCGGATTCGCCCTCGATTCCCAACTGGTCAATCAGGTTCCGATAACCGAACACGACATGCAGGTGGACATGCTCGTCACTGACAAGGAAGTCCTCCGCTTCGGCCCATAACCAGCGCCCTTCTTCACGAAACCAGCCCATCCTCCCACCCCCGGCCGGGTGAACCGGCCGCCAAGGCAAACACGTCAGCATCCGCCCGTGACCCGGTATCGACCACCCGCGGCTCCCCTCGTTCCGAACCAGACTGTTCGCCGCACAGCCTCACTCTCCCGCTTCGTTCTCCGCTGTCGATTCTCCATCTGCGTGCTCCGACTTCGCATTCCACATTCCGAGCCGGCAATCCCGCATCCTCCACCATGCTCCTGAAACCGAATCTCGCAGCCCCGTTGCCGGCCTCGATGCCACCCCCACGCCCCCTCCACGCACGCGACTCCCCCGTTCAGTTGCATTACCCTGCCGGCGCGGTATCCTTGTACCTGCCGTCAACCCCCCCGAGCGTAAGGAGTGTTCTGGTGTACTCGATGCGGCACCGTCGTCGGAACATGCGAAAGGTCGTCGGAGTTCTCCTGCTCGCCGGAGCAGGGGCCGTGGTGTGGAACTGGCCCATGATCCGCGAGAGCGCCCGCCAGGGATCGCTCAGCCCGCTGGCCGGCCTCGTCGCGTCCAGCGATCAGCAATCCGCCCTGCGGAAGGTGGACACCCCCACCCATCCATCATCACCCCCGACAGCGAGCCCGCGGCCCACCCTCGAACCGCCCAGACTGTCCACTCCCTCGACGCTTCCTGCCAAGAAGAGTACGGATGGCTTGACGGTCAGCAACCCCAGCACCACCCTTCCGCCCTCGACCATCTTCAGGATCACCGCACCCACCAGCCAGCCGTCCAGCATCCCGGTCCCGGCGATCGACCCCGCCAAGGCCACGGCCGATTTCCAGGCCGGGATGGAAGCCCTCAAGGGCGAACATCTCCTCGAAGCCCGCGAGCGGCTGAACCGGGCCCTGCACCAAGGCCTGACCCTGGCCGACGCCAAGACCGCCCGCCAGGCCCTGACCGATCTGGCCGACAAGACCGTGCTCAGCAAGACCGTCGTCAAGGGCGATACCCTCTGCTCCTGGCACAGCGTCAAGGCCGGCGACACCCTCGGCAAACTCGCCCGGCGATGCAAGATCTCGGAACCACTGCTGGCCGACATCAACACCTTGGGCAACCGCCACCTGATCCGCGAAGGCTCCCGCATCAAGCTGATCGAAGGCCCATTCCACGCCAACATCAACAAGCGCGATCACGAAATGCACGTCTACCTCCAGGGACTCTACGTGAGAACCATACCCGTCGCCCTGGGCGAAGGCGGGAGCACACCCGCCGGAACGTGGAAGGTCGCCAACCAGCTGGCCAACCCCGGCTGGACCGACCCGAGAACCGGCAAACGCTGGCACCCGGACGATCCGGCCAATCCGATCGGCGAGTACTGGATCGGCCTGCAAGGGATCGACGGCGAGGCCGCCGGTCAGCCCGGCTACGGCATCCACGGCACCATCGAACCCGACACCATCGGAAAGGACGTCTCCATGGGCTGCATTCGACTCGGAACGGCAGACGTCGCCTGGGCCTACAAGCTCCTCCTACCCAACCAGTCGATCGTCACCATCACCGAGTGACGAGGTGAAAAGTGAGAAGTGACCCCGCGACAGGGAATCGCATGACCGAGACACCCGGAATCTCCCTTCACCCTTGCCGCTCCCCGGCTCGCCAGGAGGCCCCTCTTGCCCACTGATGCCGATACCACCGTCGCCGAACTTCGCAGGCTGGTCGCCGACTTCATCCGCGAACGCGACTGGGAGCAGTTCCATGACCCAAAGAACCTTTCAATGGCAATCGCTACTGAGGCGGCCGAGCTGATGGAGCATTTCCGCTGGGCCAGAAACGAGGCGTCGCGGGAACAGGTCCGCGATCCCGCCCGCCTGGCACCCGTGGCGGAAGAAGTGGCCGACATCATGGCCTTCCTGCTGTCGTTCGCCAACGCCGCGGATATCGACGTGACCACCGCACTCCGCACCAAAATGGCCAAGAACGCCCGCAAGTACCCGGCCGACCAGTACCAGGGACGCTACTGAGGGTAACCGACGGAAAGGCGGCCGCGTCCGAAAACCTCGAACAGGCGGCATCACTTCGGCCCCCAGGAGGCACAAGGCCATGAAAAACCCGCCCGCCGGCGGAAGACCGCGAGCAGCCATCGCGGCACCAACGAAACACAGGACCTCCATGGCGCGGAGATTCAATCACTGTCAGGACCTCCTCCTTATCGCCATTATCGCTTCGACCGTCGCCCGCTCACCCCAGGCCTGCGCCGCGACCCTCGAAGTCGGGCCCGGAAAGGCCTTCTCCCAAATCGAGAAGGCATGCGGACAGGCCCGAACCGGCGATACCATCCTGGTCTACCCTCTCACCGGCAACGCCGCCTATGAGCAGGTGGTCGTGACGGTCCGCGAGAGAGACCTCACCTTCCGCGCGGCACCCGCCGAAAAGGGCAAACACATTCGCCTCTCCGGCCTGGGATTCAACTACACCGGCGAGGGGAACACACCACGGGCCATCTTCCAGTTCTCACCCGGGGCCGACGGTGGCCTGCTCGAAGGCTTTGAACTGACCGGCGCCCACAACAACAGCCACAACGGCGCGGCCGTCCGAATCCACCAGGCCAACCACGTCACCATCCGCCGTTGCTCGATCCATCATAACGACATGGGCATCATGTCCAACGGCGACGGCACGCCCGCAACAGCCGTCGACCAGCGCATCGAGTTCTGCGAGATCCACCACAACGGAGACCCGGCCGAGCCAGGCTACAACCACAACCTCTATCTCGGCGGCACCAGCGCCACCCTGAGCTACTGCGAAATCCACCACAGCCTCACCGGCCACAATATCAAGAGCCGAACTCACCACATGCGCGTTCAGTACTGCTATGTCCACCACTCCGCCAACCGCGAACTCGACCTGGTCGACTCCGTCGATACCGCCCGGCCGGACAGCCACGCCGTGCTCCTCGGCAACATCATCGTCAAGGACCCCCAGTCCAAGGGCAACCGCGGCGTCGTTCACTTCGGGCACGACGGCGACCGGCAACGCGACGGCACCCTGTTCCTGGCGTTCAACACCATCCTGACGCCGTTCATCGCCCCGATCGTGGATCTCTCCTCACCCAAGACCCGGGCAAACCTGACCGGCAACCTCATCACCGACGGGGGAGTAAGACAAAACCGCCAGGTCATCGCCGCCGCCCGCGGCGGAGCCCGGCTCGGCAACGTCATCGGCACGCACAACTGGTTCAGCGGCAACTTCGCTTGCGACGGCACCGGTCTCGATGACAAAACCAACCGGTCGAACGACACGATGGCGGACCTGTTCACCAACCCCGCGGCACACGACTTCCGCCTCGCCAGATCGGCCCCGCCCGACTTCGCCTCTTCCCTCTCGATCGACCAGTTGATCCTCCCGCCCATCCCCGGCATGCCCGACACAGATGCCCAACCCGCACTGAAGTGGCAGTATCGCCACCCCGCCGATCGCGAGGCACGACCCGCCGACAAGCGGCTCACCTATGGCGCCCTCGCTCGCTGACCAGGCAACTCCCACACCACCCAGCAACGCGGCGGCTCCGCCCACACCCTAGAATCCGGACCCTTGGCCATCCGGCTCCAACCCAGGTAACATGCCGCCCATGCCCAAGGCACTAACCCTCCCTGAAACGCTGATCGCGGGGTCGATCCTGAGCGCCGTCTTGCTGGCCGTTGCCCTCGGTGTCGCCAATGTCCGCAGCGGCTTGAAGGAACGCCAGGTCAAGGAAGTGCTCGCCTTCCTGAATCAGGCGGTGGGGGCCTACCACAAGGCGACCGGCACCTGGCCCTCCGACACCAGGCCGCCCCCACGCACTCCCACGTCCGATCACGACCAGGGCAGCGCCGATAGAGTGATCGCCCTCCTCGCGGGCGTGCCCGCCGCCCGTATACAGATCGACCGCATCCGGCCGGTCTTCCGCGTACCCCTCGAGCAGCCCCCGCTGCCCACAACCACCGCCCCCGCCTGGGGCACGATCCAGGACGCCTGGGGACGCCGCCTTCGCTGCCTCACCACCGCCAGCCCGGCACCCAGCGACCAGGAAGCCGTCGCCGCCAATGCCGGCCGCCCAGTCTTTGTCAGCGCCGGACCCGACGGCGATTTCGGAACCCTCGATATCGCCGCAACCGCGGACAATATCCGCAGTGATGGACGCTGAAGCCCTCTTTTCCATTACAATGGTCAGCTGATGGTCCCTGCCCCCTATCACCCCTTCAGCTCCGCCGTGACCGCGATGATCACCGTCGCGGCTCCGGCACTCCTCTGGGGAACCCTCGCCGCCGCCGCCCCGATCATCATTCATCTCGTCCTGCGCCAGAGATCACGCCACGCTTGGTTCCCGGCCCTGCGGTTGCTGACCCCCAAGGCGGCTGCCGGCCGGCAGGCCCAACGACTCCGCTACCTGCTCCTGCTCGCCGCCCGAATCACCATCCTGCTCCTCATCGTCACCCTGCTCATGGAAGCCCGCTGCCAGCCGGACCCAGTCGCCGGACTGGCCTCGCGAACGACCGGCGAACCAGTCTCCGCCGTCATCTGCGTGGACGATTCGGCCAGCATGAGCTATCGGTTCCAGGGCCGCACACGCCTCGAAGCAGCCTGCGATCTGGCCCGGACTGTCATCGAAGACCGCGGTCGCTTCGGCCCGGGCTGCGAGTTCGCCATCCTGACCGGCTCGGAAGAAAGCCACAACAAGGAGAACTCGACAAAACAGGTCGCGACAACCGGACTGTGGACCACCGACCGAGGACGAGCCGCCCAGACACTCCACCACCTGTCACCTGCGTGGCATGGCCGGGGTGCAGGCACGCTCCTCCAACTCGCCTACCGGCAGCTCGCCCAAGCCCGCAACCCACGCCGCGAGGTATACTTGGTCACCGACCTGACCGAACACGCCTGGCGCGGAGCCCTGCCAATGCCTCCCAAAGACCTCTCCGCAGTCTGCGTGCTCGACGCCGGACACCACGAGAACCTCAACCTGACCCTCGGCTGGCCGTCGGCCGGCGAACACGTCCTCCCCGCAGAGGTGAGCAACGCGATCGCCTGCCAACTCCGAACCGCCAATACGCCCGGGGAAACATACCTGGAACTGACTCTCGACGGCCAGCCCCGCGGCCGCCAGGCCCTCGGACCACTCCAGGCGAACAGCGAACGAGAAGTCACCCTGAGCATCCCCCCACTGCCAAAAGGTACCCACACCATCACCATCGAGCTCAAGCCCGACGATGCCCTGCCCGCCGATAACCACCGCTTCGCCTGCGTGCTGGCAGGCGATCTGCCGCGCGTGACCATCCTCGCTGACCAACCCGACAACGAGGTGGCGGCCATGGTCGCAGCCATGATCGCCCCCAGCGCCTTGACCTCTGTAGAGAGGCGCTATGTGGTGGAAAACATCGGCCCCGAGACCCTGGAGGCCAGCCGACTCGACGGCCGGGTGGCCGTGATCCTGGCCGACGCCGCACAAACCACACCCCAGGGGTGGACCACCCTCCGCAAGTACCTTGAGACCGGAGGAACGCTGATCATCATCCCGGGACCGAACATGACACCGGCCGCACTGGCTCCCGCCACCCCAATCCTGCCCGCCCCCATCGAGAACATCATCTCCCGCGACCCACCGGTCAACGTCGCCGCCACAGAGTTCGGCCACCCCTACCTCCGGCCATTCGTTGACCCCGGCTTCGACTCGGTCAACGACCGCCCCGTGTTCCGCCACCTGCGCCTGGGACCACCGGCCGCCGAAGCCCAGGTCCTCGCACCCTTCTCCGACGGCAGCCCCGCGATCCTCACCCGGACCCTCGGCAGAGGCCGAGTCGTCCAGATGGCGTTCTCGCCAGCCAGGGAGTGGAGCCTTTTCGGCTCCCAGGCCGCCCCCATGATCGTCCTCCTCCAGAGCATCCTGGCCGACCTCGCCCCCCGCAGCGACCACGTCGCAACCTTCGCGGCGGGCGATACCGCCCGCCGCTGGCTGGACACCGCCGCCGGCCCGCTCACCCTCATCCGACCCGGCGAAACCCAACCGCGACCCTTGCCCCCTCGAAGCACGCAAGTCGAGCTGCCAACAGCACTTCCGGGCCACTACCGCGTCCTGTCCGGCCAGGATACCCCACACGCCATCCTGGACTACAGCGTCAACGTACCCGAGACCGAATCCGACATGACCCGGACGACCCCCGCCGCCATCAGCGCACGGTTTCCGCCCGGCATCGCCATCGTCACCACCAACGTCGAGATCGTGGCCCGCGACCGAACCGCACCGGCCACCATCCGCTGGACAGTCCCCATCGCCCTCGCCCTGCTCGCACTGCTGATCGCTGAAAGTCTTTTCGCCAACAGGTTTTACGGGTACCGCCAGCCGCCCCCCTCCCGGCAGTGAGAACCACCCGACATCGTACGCTCGGGCAACGCGCCAGCCTCCCCGAGGACGCCGACAACATGCCGTTCCCCTCTCCACACACCCCAAAACCGCGTTTTCTGCCTTTGCAAGCGGGGTCCGCTCTGGTACACTCCCGGACGCGTCGGGCTTGCCGAGAATCTGAAGTCTGCATGGCGCGGCAGGAGTCCCTGAGCCCGACCCACGGAATCACCGGGAGTAAACAAGGATGGAAGAGTACAAGAAGTTGAGAGAATTGGTCGAGGCTGCCGCTGACGATGTGGATAAGGCCATCGGCGGCAACAAGGCCGCCGGTACCCGCGTCCGCAAGGCGATGCAGGATATCAAGGCCGCCGCACAAGAGGTACGCAAGAAAATCCTCGAGGCCCGTTCCGCGCCCCAGTAGCCGAAGCTCGACCCAGGCGGCGGACTGGACCGGCCTGCCTTTGCCCCGTCCCCTCGACTTGCCTGGGAGCGTACCCAGGAGGAGACGAGCGAACATGCGCCGGCACGGGCACCCGGACCCCGCGGTGCGGCCAGATCAGCCCGCTCGACCCGACTTCAGCCTCCGCATAGCACCCAGGCCCGATTGGAGACTCACGTTCAATGGCTGCTCCACCTTTCGTCGATCTCGGCCAATTGGATCCCGCTAGACTCCAGGTCACCAGGGAGCAGATCTATCAACACCTGCCCCAGCGCTTCGAATTCATGCAGTTGGACGGTATCCTGACCATCAATCTGGAAACCAACGTCGCCGTCGGCCTTCGCCTGGTCCGCGAGGACGAGTTCTGGGTGAGAGGCCATATCCCCGGCCGGCCGCTCCTGCCCGGCGTCCTCATGCTCGAGTCCGCCGCTCAGATGGCCGCGTACATGTCCCACGTCTTCCAGCCCGACAACCGCTTCCTCGGCTTCGGCGGACTGGACAACGTCAAATTCCGCGGCACGGTCACCCCCCCCGCCACCATGTTCATCACCCTCAAGCTGGTCGAGGCTCGCACCCGACGCACCGTCTGTGACTCCCAGGGTTGGGTCGACAACCGCCTCGTCTTCGAAGGCCGATTCACCGGAATGCCCGTGTAGAAAACGGGACAGGTCCGTTTATTTCGGATCTACTTCACAAGCCTGTTCTCCGCCGCACCATCATCCTTCTGTTTGCGCGGCCGGCCGCGGGGGCGAAGCGAGCTCTCCAGGCCCAGCTTTCGCACCGTCCTGGCCGTCCAGTCCGGCATTCCGAACGGCCGGCCACGGGCTATCGATACCCGTAGGCCGTCAAGCTCCGACTGCCTCTCCGCCCGGTTCACCCGCCGGAGCCAGTCACCCGGCCGGTCCACCACCCACTCGCTCAGCAATGACCGGGCTTCCTCGTCACCATGCTCCCGCCGCCACAGGCTCGACCACTGCCAATCCTCCGCCTGTTTCGTCAGACCCGCCCGCAACGCGTTCCGCTCAACGTACCGGCACACCTTCAGAAAATGGGGGCCGTCCTGGACCGGAAACGACTTGTAGCGGCCTTGATAGATGTGTCCCGTCCCCACCTCGTGCCGGTGTTCCTGCCAGCACCGCACGTGCGTGATGGTCAGCCGCTGCATGAACGCGGCCAGCTCCCCGTCCCGCCGCGGCCACAGGACCATGTGCCAGTGGTTCGGCATGACGCAGTAGGCACAGATCCGCATCGGCCGCAGTTCCAGCGTCTCGGCCAGCACCCGCTCGAACGCCTCGTAGTCGCCCGGCTTGTCAAACAGCCGCATCCGCCCAACCCCGCGGTTAAGCACATGGTATACCATCCCGCCCGGAGCTTGTCTGGCCGTTCGTGGCATGATGGACACAGTAGCCCGGTTCCATCGCTCAGTCAATAACGGACCTGTCCCGTTATCCAAGCCAAGCCCCGAACTCAGGAACCATCCCATCCCCAGCGATTCCGCAACTGACTCTTTCCTGCACACGTAACCCCAGCTCATGACAAGCATTGATGGACTCGGCAGGGGTGCCGAGCAGATTCGCATTCATTTTGGGCTTGACAAACCGGCCGGTGTC
>JAKLEZ010000034.1 GCA_022711465.1 Planctomycetota bacterium
GTCAGCCTCCTGAAACGTCACACGTCGAAGGACAGCATCAGATGCAAGAGCCGCATCGCGGGCTGGAACAACCAGTTTCTCATGGAAGTCATTACCGGGACAGGAGTTTAATGTGCGCTGGCCCTGGGAGTTTTCCGTGGATTCACAGGCGTCCGGGTGTGCAATTCCCGTTCACGAACGCTACGACTGGGCCGATTCCAGATGACTGGTTGCGTTGGCCGCCGGGGTGGGAGAAATGGAAAGGGATCATTGGGCAGCGAATAGTCGATGACCGCGAGCGGGGCAACTAGCGTGTTTCGGGTGCTTGGATTCGTGATGATGTGGTCGCTTCTTGGGCTTGTGCTGCTCAAGGTAATCTGGAATCTGGGTTTACCTTATGCCATGATCCGAGCCCGAGGGAAGAGACACGGATGGTCGATCTTCGAACTGGTGGAAGTCATTCCGCTTCTTCTTGCCGCGGGGCTAGCATGCATCCTGGCAGAACAAGGGATTCTGTCCGCTCGCAACATCCTCATCGTCGGCTTCGCCGCAATCGGGCTATCGTATGCCCATCTCCTCTTGGTGGGTTTTGTTGCTGGCTGGATCATATATGGGAGGAAGGGGTCAAGGGATGCGGGCCAGCAGCCGTAGCTGTACCGACGCCTTCGCCGATGCATATTGTGGCCAATGACGGTTTCTTTCGAGAGCGATCTGGATGATCGATCGTGACAGTATCGCCGGTTTCATTCTTGGAACGGCCGTCGGCGACTCAATCGGCTTGCCTCGCGAAGGCCTGTCTGGACGGCGTGCCCAGCGGCTATTCGGCGACGGACCGCTCGGACAAGGGCTTATCCTTGGCCGAGGAATGATCAGTGACGACACAGAGCACGCCTGCATGGTCGCCCAGGCACTCCTTGCATCCGGCGCGGATCCGGATCGATTCGCTCGGTCGCTGGCCTGGCGCCTTCGCGGTTGGCTTGTGGGACTTCCTGCTGGCGCGGGCCTGGCCACACTCAAGGCGATCCTCCGCCTGTGGATCGGGTTTTCCTGGCGTACCAGCGGCATCGACTCGGCCGGCAACGGGCCTGCTATGCGCGCGGGGCTCCTGGGACTGGTCGCCGGCGATGACGACGACCTGCTCAGATGTCTGGTCAATCGTTGCACACGAATCACGCACATCCATCCGCTCGCCGAGCAGGGGGCCTTGTTGATCGCCCTCGCTGCTCGTCATGCAGGTAGGACCCGATCCACCGGACCCGACGTTACGGCATTCCTAGATGAAGCGTGCGCTGCCGTTACGGACGATCGCTTAAGGGATGCCATCGAGTTGATCAGAGCCTCGCTGCGGCAGGGGCAGACGGCCGATGGATTTGCCAGCACGATGGGGCTGTCGGCTGGCGTGAGTGGATACATCATGCACACCGTGCCGGTGTGCCTGTTTAGCTGGTTGCGATATTGTCAGAGCTATCGTGAGGGTGTGGAGGCGGTCGTCAGACTAGGTGGAGACACGGACACGACCGGCGCGATCACAGGCGGCCTGCTTGGGGGGTCGCTGGGGCCAACCGCCATTCCCCCCGAGTGGCTTGCTCATTTAGTGGACTGGCCACGAAGTGTGCGGTGGATATCACTTCTCGCCCAAAGGCTGAATGATCTGAGGAACACGAGCAGGAGTGAGGGCCCGCTACCTTTGTTCTGGCCAGGCTTGCTCCCGCGCAACCTGGTGTTCCTGGCGGTCGTGCTGGCCCACGGGGTACGTCGGCTCTTGCCGCCCTACTGAGGGGTACGACACCCGCGGCCGTCGGATCGAGACGCTGGACTATGTGGACCCGACGACTGGAATGATCTCAACGACGCCGGTGCGGACCCGGCACATCTACAACGGCCTGAAGGTCATCCAGGAATACACGGTCACCGGCAGCGGCGGCGGGCAGACCAGCACCCTGGCCCGGGAGTTCATCTGGGGCAAGCGGTTCCCCGACCAGGAAGTCATGATCGACTACACGGCGGCCGGGGCCTACGGAACAGGTACGGCCGAGGTGCTGTGCTACCTGCACGGGGCCCTGGGTAGCGTGACCGGGTTGGCGGACGCGAACGGCGATCTGGTCGAAAAGTACGAGTACGACCCCTACGGCCGGACGTACATCTCTGCCCCGGACGGTACCGCCCGGCCGGTGTCGGCCTACGGCAACCCGTTCGCCTGGACCGGCCAACGGTACGACCCTGCGGTGCGGCTGTACCACTTCTGGGCCCGAAGCTACTCACCCGCCCTGGGCCGCTGGCTGCAGCGCGATCCGCTCGGGTATGTGGACGGGGTGGGGTTGTATGAGTACGTGGGGGGCCAGCCGCTGGACTACCACGACCCGTACGGTCTGTGGTGGGACACGATTGCCGACGTTTGCAGCTTGGCGAGCAACGTCTACGATTGGGCTCAGGGCGTTAAGACCCAAGTCGATTTCATCCTGGACAGGCCCGGAGTATCATATGGCCAATGCAAGGAAGCCGGTAAGGACTGCGGCGAGGCGGCGCTTGGCATAGCTGGAGACGCCGTTGGGGCGGCGCTACCCTTCGTGACTGGCGGCGGGAAAGCAGCCAAGACCGTTGTAAGCAAGATAGATGGTGTTGGAGCTTCTGTACCGGTAGGGAAGAAGATACCGAACGCTGAGTTGCAGGCGCCGCCCGTCAAAAGAGGTAATGCCCCGATCGGCAATGATGGTCACCCCGTTGAACTCCATCATCGGGATCAGGCACCTGACGGTCCGGTAGACGAGATGACGCGGACGGACCATCGCGGTACGGGCAACTATGGGGAGAACCATCAGAACACGGGGCAGGATCCGTCAGAAATCGACCGGGATAAATGGAACAAGGAACGACGCAAGATCTGGGAGAATGAGTGGGATTCCGGTCGGTGGAAGAAATGAAGGGAGACCGGTGATGCACCGTGAGTGATCTGCTGGCTGAATTCCATTGCCGGGACGGTGCTCACTCGCTCGTCTTTGATGACGATGGTCGCACTGGCTATGCATACCTTCTTCGCTACGGCAACCACATTGGCGACGTTTGGCTCTATAACCGCTGCATGACTCCTGTAGAGCCCGAGTGGACCGAGCGATCGAAGGCACCTTTCGCCAACTGCGCAGCATTCGTCAGTGATGATCCTTTCGAGCCTCCAACGTCCATGGCGGTAGTCTCAGTGGAGTGGATCGATACCGAGGACACTGAATTGCTGATGGCGAGGGTGTTCATCCATGGACGCCTGCATGCAACGATCAGACCGGGCGAGAAGCCGGGGTGTTGTCGGTTGGCCAGGCGAGATGGGCCTCTTGCGAGGAGCCTCGTGGACTCGGGAATGGCTTCTTGATTCACCTCAACGACCGAAAGTGACGGCCTCCCACGCCTGCATTGGTACGCTGGCGGGGCATCGGCGAACGTCGACGGTGCCGACCGGCACGGCCTTCACCGGCAGCGGCGTACTCCTGGCCCAGGCGAGTCAGCACCTGTTCGAGCAGGGCCAGCGCCCAACGCTGTTCGTAGGCCCGCTCAGGCGTCAGATCGTCCACCGGCTCGGCGCGGTAACGTTCCTCGGCGTCCACAGTGACGCAGACCACGCCGGGCCCGCCGGCAAGCCTGGCCGCGCCGGTGCGCTTCCATTCGTTGATCAGGAAGTGCTTCAGGCAGGCGAGCAGAAACGATCGAAACCGGCCCCGCTGCGGGTCAGCCAGGGCTACGTACTGCCTCTCCAGGAATCGGGCGAAGAACTCCTGGGTCAGGTCCTGGGCATCCTCGGGCCGGTGGCCCTGTTTTCGCACGTAGAAGTAGAGCGGATACCAGTACTTGCGGCAGAGTTCGGCCAGAGCCTCGCGGGCGTGTGGAGCGGCAGGGTCCCCGGCCGCCAGCACGACGCTCCAGTGCGTGCTGGGAAAGCCCCCCGACGAAGATGAGCCGTCCAGCCAGGAAGGGCTCATGGGTGTGCATCCTGCCCGCGCGGCGGGTGACTGCGTCTTTGACAGGTCCCCATGCTACCCACAGTCAGCTTTTCCAGCAATCTGACCAGATTCTGGGGCGCTTTCGAGTTTGTTTCTTGTATGTAGTTGAGGGAGCGGGCATTCGTTCAGCGGCGGCACGGGGCTACCAGACCCCGGAAGGCGACAGGCCGGATGGCACCCGCCCCGGCATCTCCAGACCGGTAGCACGGACTGGTTCGAAGGCGCCATCGGACAGTGCCATGCCGCGATCCTGGCCGCATGAATGTAGACGTTGAGCGAGGAGGCGCTCTGGGCTGGCAGCGTCACCTGCCTCGGGAGAGGGCTGGAGAGCGATACGACAGCTTCGTTGCTGCGGAGACCCCGTGGCAGTCCGCACGGCGGGAACCCTGTCCCGCGCGGATAGGCGTGAAATTCCCTGCGGGAAGGGTCTCCGCCGGGTTTGCCCTGAAGTCCGAGACCTGCGCGTGGAAGCGGTTGTGGACCTCGAGGTATCGATTCTGTACATTAGATGCAGTGCGTGGCCGGGCAGGACCTGCCGGCCGGTGCACGGGCAACTCTGATCGCGATCAAGGCTGATCCCTTCACCGTCCCCTCCTGAAGCCGGTGCTGGCTTGGCTCACCCGCTCGGGACCGGTCTCTGAGCATCACGATTCGTGAAGCTGTTGCATGTCATTTTTGAAACGGTCTGCTGGCTGGAGAGAGAACCATGTCGATGTGGTCGAAAATCACAACGGTTATGGCGCTTGTCCTCGCCTGCGCGGCCCCCTCACTCCGCGCGGACATCTTCCAATGGGAATGGGTGGACCCCCTCGACCCGAGCCAGGGCAAGCAGCAGTCATCTACCCTGTGCCCTGGCGGCGCCGGTGTCTCGGCCGTGCCGCGCGCATCCCTCGATTATCGCGATCTAACGCTGGCCTACTTGATCGGCGCGAACCTATTCGATGCCTCCCTTGTCAGTACAAACCTGACTGACGCGACGTTGGCCGGCGCCAACCTCAGTTCTGCGTGCCTCAGCCACGCCGTCCTCACTAGGGCCGACTTCACGGATGCCCTGGTCGCGGGAGCGGAATTCGAGGCCGCCACCCTGAGCGGCTTTACGGCTGCCCAGCTCTACAGCACCGCGAGTTACAAGGCAAAGGACTTGTCAGGAATCGGGCTGCACCACAACGACTTGAGCGGCTGGAACTTCGCGAATCAGAACCTCACAAGTGCCCATTTTGGCCATTCAAGCCTGGCCAACGCCGACTTTACGGATGCCTGGATCACGGGGGCCAATTTTTACTGGGGCTCGCCTGAGCCGTTCGCAGGCCTCACCGCTGCTCAGCTTTACAGTACTGCCAGCTACAAGACGAGAGACCTGCACGGCATCGATTTCGGGCTAAACCAAGTAGCCGGCTGGAACTTTGCGCAGCAGAACCTCACGGGCGCCAGTTTCCTATTGGCGGTCGTAACCAATGCGGATTTCACGGACGCCCAAGTCACAAACGCGCAGTTCGTGGACACAACCGGTCTCACCGCCGCGCAGATCTACAGCACGGCCAGCTACAAGACGCAGAATCTGCATGGTATTAAACTCAGTCTTAACTACCTCGCTGGCTGGGACTTCTCGAATCAGGATCTCACAGGTGCAAGTTTTCAGGGCGCGATCCTGAATGGCGCTGATTTCACGGATGCCCGAATCAAAGGAGCCCGTTTCGACACGCTGACAGCCGACCAACTTTACAGCACGGCCAGCTACAAGCAGCGTGATCTACGTGGGCTCAAGTTCGACTACGCCAATCTGACCAGTTGGGATCTTGCCGACCAGAACCTGGCGGGCGCCCAATTCACCTCTGCAAATCTGACGGGCGTCAACTTCACCGGCTCGGACCTCAGCGGAGCATTTGCCAAGTCGGCCCGGTTTCTCGGCACCAGCCTCGCCAACGTGAACTTGAGCGGCGCCTACCTTGGGAAAGCCGAGCTGACGGACGCCGACCTCACTAACGCGAACCTCAGCAAGGCCAATCTCACAAACGCCATCCTCACCGATGCCCAGGTGACACAGGCGAACCTTCAGGGAACTACGAGCAAGGGCTTCACCGCTGCTCAACTCTACAGCACCGCCAGCTACAAGAGCCGCGATCTGCACGGCATCGGTCTTGGCGATAACGACCTGACCGGCTGGATCCTGCAGCAACAAGACCTTGCCGGAGCGGATTTCTCCGGGGCCACCCTCACGGGCGCCAGTTTTGCGGACGCCCGAGTGGCGGAGGCCAGTTTCTCCAGGGGTTTGAATGGCCAAGGCACGGGCCTCAACGCTCAGCAGCTTTACAGCACCGCCAGCTACAAGAGCCACGATCTCCATGGCATCAACCTCTCGGCAAACGACCTGATCGGCTGGAACATGGCTGGCCAGAACCTCACCGGCGCGAGTTTCTCAGGTGCGAACACGACAAGCGCCACCTTCGAGGATTCCCAGATAGTGGGCGCCGACTTCTCCAGAAGCATGGATGGCCGGGGCACGGGCCTGACCACCGCTCAGCTTTCCAGCACGGCGAGCTACAAGAACCACGACCTGCGTGGGATCGGACTTTCCCGAAACGACCTGGCCGGCTGGGACGCCACCAACCTGGATCTCACTAACGCGCGCTTCAACGGTGCAAACCTCCGCGAAGCCACCCTGACGGACGCCAACCTCACCGATGCCCAGGTGACCCAGGCGAACCTCCAGGGAACCACGAGCAAGGGCTTCACCGCCGCACAGCTTTACAGTACCGCCAGCTACAAGAGCCACGATCTCCATGGCATCAACCTCTCGGCAAACGACCTAACCGGCTGGAACATGGCTGGCCAGAACCTCACCGGTTCGTTTCTTGAGGGCACGAACCTGACTGAGGCCGATATCACGGGCGCCGATTTCTCCAGAACCTTGGACGGTCAAGGCACCGGCCTGACGCCTGCCCAGCTCTACAGCACTGCGAATTACAGGAACCGCGATCTGCGCGGGATAGGACTGGGTGGAAACGATCTGGATGGATGCAGCCTTGCCAATCAGAATCTCGCGGGCGCGAGTTTTTCAAGAGCGAACTTGGCCAACACCACGCTGGCGACTTCGATTCTCGCTGGTGCGGTTCTCGATTCGGCCACGCTCACGAACGCAACGCTGGCCGGCACGGACCTCACCGGCGCCAGCTTCGATTCAGCCACCTTGACGAACGTCACCCTAGGCGGCGCCAACGCTGTCGGGGTATCCTTCCACGCGGCGATCTTGACTAACGCCGCCTTCGGGAACGCCCAAATCGCAGGTGCAGACTTCTCAAGGGATTGGGAGGGCCAGAGTACGGGCCTGACCGCTGTGCAACTCTATGGCACGGCCAGTTATCAGGCCCGCGACCTTCACAGCATCAACTTCGCCGGCAACGACCTGACCGGTTGGAACCTGGCCGGCCAGAACCTCACAGGAGCAGGATTCGGGAGAGCCACCCTGACCAACGCCGTCTTTGAGGACGCCCACATTACAGGTGCCGATTTTTCCAGGGGCTGGGACGGTGAAGGCACGGGCCTGACCGCTACGCAACTCTATGGTACGGCCAGCTATCAGGCCCGCGACCTTCGTGGCGTCAACTTCGCCGGCAACGACCTGACCGGTTGGAACCTGGCCGGCCAGAACCTCACATCTGCTGGCCTTGAACAGGCCACATTGACCAACACCGACCTGACCGGCGCAGACTTGCGCGGCGCCCAGTTGGCCACCATCGATCCTGACCAAAACATCACCCGCAATACCATCTGGCCAGACGGGGCCATTCTCGGCCTGGACTTGGCTTCAACTGAAGTTCTCACCATCCGCGATTACGACGGCGGTTGGTATATGCCCACCCGCATTCGCGTCTCCGGTGGCGCCGCCTTCGCCGATGACAGTGTGCTACAAATCGTACTTAAGGATGAGTTCTGGGGCTCCACGATCGGCTTCGAGGAGGAGATCCCCGTATCCCTCAGTGGCGATCTCCAACTACTACTGGGTCCGGGCGCGGACCCAGCGGGGTTGATGGGCCGCACCTTCCAGGTGTTTGACTGGTCTGGGGTGGAACCTATCGGCCGATTCCAGTTGGTCAGCGAGTTTCAGTGGGAAACCTCACGGCTGTACACCGACGGCATCGCGGTTCTTGTGCCGGAGCCGACTTGTATGGGCCTGATGCTGCTTGGCACGATGGCACTCCTGCCGCGACGCCGACGTGGACCAGGACGACTTCGGCGTCTTCCAGCGCTGCTATAGCGGAGCGGGCAAACGCTCAGATCCGCAGTGCGCGAATTGACCTGCTACGTGTTCCGCTCAAGCTCCGTCATGAAGACGCAGAGGGGGCCATCGGGCTTCGCAAAGGAGATGATCATGTCGAGGTTACCAAATACAGCAGCTGTGGCGGCCGTCGTGCTTGGAGCGGCCGTAGTGGGCCAAGGCCATAGCATCGCCTACGTCGATCCGGCCGTTGACGAGGTTACCCGGGCCGGCCGCGGACCCGTCAAGCTCTACGTGCCCGACGGGTACGACCCGCTGCATCCCGCCCCCCTGCTGCTCGCCCTGCACGGCGCGGGCGGGCGGGGGGAGGAATTGGCCGGGATTGCCAGCATGGTTGACGAGAAGGGCTTTCTCTACGCGCACCCGGACGGCGGGTGTCCCTCAGGCAGCGGCTTGAGATGGTGCTACCCGGAAATACGGCCGCCGGACGACCCGGCCTACCTGCGCGCGCTCATCGAGGCCATCGCAGCGCAATACAGCGTGAATCCCAACCGGGTCTTCATTTACGGGATCTCCAGCGGCGGGATGATGGCCTATTCCATGGCCTGCCGGTACGCCGACGTGATTACGGCGATTGCGGTCTTCACTGGCAGAATCAGGGAGACGGAGTGCAGGCCAGGCGATCCGGTCCACGTCCTGCACATCCATGGTACGATGGACACGCTCATCTATCAGTTGCCCTGGTTAGCGACGACGCCGTACAACCTGTGGTTCTGGGCCGAGTCCAACGGATGCGCCCCGACCTGCGAAGGGGCTCGGCCCGGTTGCGCCGACACGGCGGACGACCCGTGCGATGCCAGCTTAGGCCGGCTGGACCTGGTTGCGGCCCTGCCGGGTGAGGAGACGGTCATCACCCGTTGGGCCGAGGGGTGTGCCACTACCGGCGTCGTCGAACTGTGGGCCGTCCTGGGCGCCGGCCATCCGGGGGTGGACCCCAAGTGGACAACGTCCGATTACGAACTCCTGCGGCGGCTGGCGGTCAACTGGCTGCTGGCGCATCCGGCGGACTGCAACCGCAACGGTAAGCCTGACGACGAGGACATCGCCGACGGCACCAGCCGCGACTGCAACGGGAATCTGATCCCGGACGAGTGCGAGCCCGGTGGTGTCGAGGTCGCGAAGGCGGACTTCAACCGGGACTGCCACGTGGACATGACAGACTTCTGGGTTTTCGAGGCTTGTGCCAACGGACCGACCTTGCCCTACGCCTCAGGCTGTGCGCTCATTCCCGACGGGGAAGGTTTCATCGCCGCCGATTTCGACGGCGACCGCGACGTGGACCAAAACGACTTCGGTGTCTTCCAGCGCTGCTACAGCGGGCCGGGCCAGCCCGCGGACCCGGACTGCACAGAGTGATCGTACCCGAGGCATCGTTGCCGGTGGCGTTTTCGGTGCTGCCACGACTCCGTTATGCTCCGGAATACTCTCCGTGGTATGATGCTTCAGGTAATCTCGGTGAATGTCCTGCGCGGTCAAGTTGGATCATGAGCAACATGGTGCATGCAATCGCTGCACTCGCACTCGCCTGCTGCGGGGCCACCCGGCCGGCAGATTCGCAGCCCGCATCCGCCACCGAGCTGGGGCTCCGGTTCGTTGATTCCCAGCACGGGCCGGTGCAGGTGTCCAAAGCCGAGCTGCTCCTGGTCGCCTGGGGTGATACCGGCCGGCTGACGCTCCCCATCCAAGGCGATCACCTGCATCTGGATCTCAGCCCGTCCTGGCTTCGCTCGCGCTGGCCAAGGCGCTTCCCGGATCTCATGAGGGCGTACCTCTACATCGAGGCACAGGGGTACGCCCCCATTCGGTCCCAGCCGTTCCTCTGGCTCGGTTCGCGTGCCGGGGACAGGGGGCGCGACGCGGGCTCGGTCACCATCAGCTTCCGGCAGGGCCGGCCGGCCATACTCCGCGAAGGGGAGCGTGCGGAGCGGACCATCACGTTTGGCCGTCCCACGCCTCGGCGGGTGAGCCTGGTGGGCGCCGATGGCCGGCCGCTCGGCGGCGTCCGGGTGTCGGCCTACATGTTCTGGTCAGCGTCCAACCATTGCGGGGTGCTCAGCGGGGCGGATTCGCTGGGCGAGTATGTCAGCGATGATGCGGGCCAACTCACGCTGCCCGACGGTGATTTCGAGTACGCTCTCGTGCTCGACGAGCAAAGGAGTGTCTTTCGAATGCTCCCGGCCTTGGGCGTGACCGCCGTCATCCGGCATTTGGGTTCTCCGATCGGCGTCGATTACCGGTCAACGCTCATCAGCTTTCTGCAACCCCCGAATAACACGTTCTGCATCCATCGCTTCGCCCGCCGCTCCCTCCACGCTCGTATCCTGCGAGAAGGCAGGCCCATTTCGCAAGTGACGCTCATGTGCTCGCTGGCCGATTGTGGTTGCGGAGCCTGCTCGGGTCCGCTGGCCACATCCGACGCGGAAGGCCGGATCACAGTGGAGGATTTCTACCCTGAGGAAATCGAGGAGCTCTTCATTTGCGGCCCGGATGGCAAACGTATCTGGCAGATGTCGCGCCGGGCACTACCCAGTGGGATGCTCGAGGTTGACCTTGGCCCCAGGGTCAGCGCACATTAAGCCCCTTGTGCGGTAAGGACTTCCAGAAGGAACTCGTTGTTCCATCCAGCGATCTGGCTCTTTCCCTTGATGCTATGGTTGCAGGGGTGACGCTTGAGGAGACTGATGGCGAAGCGACGAAGCCAGGAGAGGTTGTCGGCCATGTGGCGATTGCGCGTGCGGCTTTGATCCTCGTCGAAGGTCACATCGAGAACCCAATGCAGGCAGTTCTCAATGCCCCAATGACCGCGAACGGCCTGGGCAAACCGCGGGCCACTGAGGTAACGACTGGAGATGAAATAGCGGGTGTCTCCGCTCAGGGTTCCATCTCGGTTCTCCGCGAGGCGAACCGCCACCCCGATCGCCCGGGCTCCCGGCCACGCGTTCTTCAACGGGAAATCGCGGGGGATCTTGGCCAACACATAATAGCGTTCGTCGCGGCGTCCATGTCCCTTGTCGCGCGTCTGATGTTTCCGATGCGGACTCTTCCGAAGCTCGTTCTGACGCTCGTCGCGGAACACCGCCTCGATCGCCTCGTATAGCTTCGGCTGATTGTCTTTGACCGCCAGGACATAATCCCCTCCCCCGTCCACGATCTTCTGCGCGATCTCCTTTTGGCAACCCATGGCGTCGATGGTCACCACGGCGCCGTGCACGTCGATCCGGTCGAGGAGTGCCGGAATGGCCGTGATCTCGTTGGACTTCTCCTCCGTCGCCACCTGCCCCAGGGCCAAGCCGTGGTCGCTGGCCCACGCGCTGACCAGATGCAACGGGCCCAAGCCGGCATTCGCATCCTGCGAACGACGCAAGGTCTTGCCGTCGATGGCGATCGTCCGGTCTGCCGCCTCCTCTTCGTTGACCAGGCGCGCCATCCACGACTGAAAACAGGTTTGAAACGCTTCGGGTTGCAGGGTCGAAAGAACCCGACGAATACAGTCCCGCGACGGAATGCCCTGCGGAAGGGCCAGCACGCTCTGGAGCCAATCCTTCTTGGCTCTCGCCCAGCGGGCTATGGCCGTCGGACCCGAGCAACCCACAATGACCCCACACACCGAAATGGCGATCACCTCCACCAGCAAGTGGCGACGATTGCGGTGATGCCGAGGGTCCGGCAACGACTCGAAGTGCTTGACGATCGAACTCAAACCTACCGTAACACCGGCCCGGGCCTTCGTCATCGATCAGCTCCTTCTGCAAGAACGCCTCGCCACTCCATGCGGCCAGCTTGCAGAAGCTATAACCGATGAACATCGATCGCGCCAGTCCCCCCAAATTACCTATCTATGCGCGCTGGCCCTGACCTTGGCCCCGACGATGTTGGCGGCCGCTAACACTGAATGGGCAGGCGCGCCAAACATCCCAAAATGAGTCCGGCACACTACTCAACGACGGGGCTCGTTTGGGACTGCGGACGCCGGAACCGCGCCGTTCGACGAAAGTCGAGGCCCCCATCATGGGAACGCTCATGAGCGAAGGAACTGCCCGCACGCGATTGCTCGTCGTATCGAGAATCACAGTTGTTGTAGCGGCCCTTGGACTCACCCTCATGCGTGTATCACTCCTCGCCATCACGGTTGTGGTTGTCGGTTGTCGCACAGAACGGCCGTCCACAGGTCCACCGAAACCCGCAAGCGCCCCCGAGGCGTCCGAGTTGGCTGACCGCCACGAGAGCACACCTCAACCCGCAACCGCCCCCTACGCGTCCGAGTTGGAGGTCCTCGTCTCCTTCCTGACACAGCACCGCGATCTCAGGCGCGGCAATCCTCTGGTAATCCGGGACACTTTTTCCGTTCCTGGCATGAACGGGCGCGAATCGAACGACGACGACAGATACCTGCAGAGCCTTCTGTCAGACGCTTCCGAACAAGTTCCCGCCGAGCTCATTCGTAACTTCTGCGCCAAGAATGACAAGTCGGAGCCCGTCTGGCCAGAGTTGCAGAAACACCTGCGTGTCGTTTTGCTCAAGCAAGAAGAGCTGAAGGCCATCTTCTCGGATAAACCTGGGGAAAAGCAGGACGGTTGGCAGAGGTTTTACGCGAAGTATCCGGGGTCTGCCGGCATCATCACTATCTCTCGCGTTGGATTGAATCGCCGCGGTGATAGGGCGATGGTTTACTTCTCATTAGGCCAGCACTATCAGGCGGCTTATGGGCGGATTTATGTCCTCCGCAAGCAGGACGGCAAGTGGGTGGAAGTGCCAGCTTACGTCGGGGGATTCTGGCAGTCTTGAATTCACAGAGCACGAGCTACCACGAGCCCTTGCCCGGCACCGGGAAAGGAATCCGTCGGGGGAGATTCCGCCGGTTTACTGCGGCTTGGCTTGGCCCGCGGCGTCCCCAGGCGGAGAGGCTGTTCCGCCTCGGCTGTAGCCCTCCCAGGGTTCGGGGCGGGCCCGGCGTGCCGGGGTTTTCGTCCGCTCCATACACCTGCACTTCGCCTGGCCCCACCCGCGTGCTCCAGGCGCTTACTCCTTTGCCCGCTCCCGTTCCGCCGCTTCGACCGCTTTGATCTTGTCCCAGGAGGGGGCACGCCAGACGTTGAGGTGTGTCTCGATCGACCGGGCAGCGATCGTGTTGCCATCGACAGAGAAAACCCCATACCCGAAGCCCGTTCCCTCTCCGCGGAGGATGGCGACACGGCGTTGCGTGGCCACGTCCCAGAGGAAAACCGCCTCGTCCTGGTTGCCGCCAAAGGATGCGATGCGGCGCCCATCCGGCGAGAAAGTGACCCAGTGGGTCCCGGACATGTGTTCGCGGGGCGGCGGCCCCAGCGCTTGCCAGGTGCGTACATCCCATAGAAACAGACTGCCGTCCAGCCCGCCTGCGGCCAGAGTCGAACCATCCGGTGAGAAGGCAAGGCCCTTGATGGCGAAGATGCCACCGCCTGGATCCATCTCCACCACAGGCTGGTCGCGCCCGAGGCTCCAGACGACGACCTTGCCGTCCGGAAAACCCAAAGCCAGAACCTTGGCGTCGGGCGACGCATCGCCCCATAGGGCTTGCCCGCGAGGAGGAAACGATCCGACGGCTTTCCAGGTGGGCACCTCTCGCACGATCGTTCGAGTCACTGGAGTGTGGCCTTTTATGACCGTCAGTAGTCGAGTGCCATCGCGAGAGAAGGCGACCCAGACCGGGCCCGGCTCTGCTTGATCGTCAGGCAAGACCGATACCCCGCCTGGCGGCGTAAGTAGGCGCCGCGCCTTCAAGTCCCACACTTTGAGGGAGGCGTTGCCGCACCCAGCCGCCAGCAGGCGCCCGTCAGGGGATACGGACACCATGAAAACATCAGTGCCCAGCTCATCGAGCGGCTCTTGCAGCGACAGAGTATCTGCGTCCCACAGGCTGACCGAGGCCGACCACGAGCTGACCGCCCCGGACGACGAGATGTCCGGTATGGAGCTCGACAGTTGCAGGGCGACGAACGACTTCCCATCCGGTAGGTACAAGGAGCCCCAGATGCGCGAAGAATGTACAACCTGGACTTCCTGGCGGGGTTTCGGCGCCGGGCTCCACAGCCAGACTGCCCCATCTCGACAGGAGCTGGCCAGGCTGTTGCCATCCGGTGAGAAGCTCAGGGACAGTACTTCATCGGTGTGACCGCGCAGGGCGCCCAGGTGCTGGCCTGAGGAGACATTCCAGAACATGATGGACTGATCGGCGCCGGCGGATACCAACGTACCGTCTTTCGGTGAGAAGGCCAGGGCATGGATGTACCGCTTGTGGCCGTTGAGCGTCCCGAGGGGCGAGCCCGTTTTTGTGTCCCACAGCCGAATTGAACAATCAGACAAGCCCGCGCCCGAGGCCAGGAGCTTGCCGTCCGGTGAGAAAGTCAATGCCAGCACGCGCTCGGAATGCGCCGGGATGTCGAGTAGTCTATCGAGGGCCGGCAGCGACACGAGGTGAACGTGTCCGTCCGCGCAACCCACCGCCAGCGTATTGCCATCGAGCGAGACAGCGATCGGCCCCTCGAACCAACCATCGATCGTGTTGAACGGAACAGATGCGAGCGTCTTCCGCGTTTCCAGATCCCAGAGCCGGACGACCCGGTCTGCGGTCGAGGCGACCAGTACCCGGCTGTCTGGGGAAAAAGCCATCGTTTGGACGCTGGCCTCGGGCGACAACGTGGAGACCTCTTTGCCCACGCTCACGTCCCAAAGCTTGACGACGTTGTGGTGCTCGTCATCGTGCCCCGTGAATGCCAGGAGACGACCGTCCCGTGAGAAAGCCACAGCAGCTTTCCGATTACCCCGTTGATGAAGCGTCCTGGCGTGGCGGGAATCCAGCTCCATGATTCCCACCCAACCGTCTAAGGCACCCACGGCCAACCTTTTGCCGTCCGGCGAAATCGCCGTGCAGTTGACCGGTACGGCACGCTTCAGCAGCTTGCCAAGGAGGGGCGGGTCGGGCTGGCACTGCTGCCAACGGTAGCGCCACTCCCAACCACGAAGGTCTTCCTGCCCCGCTTCGGGCCGATTACGCTCCAGCAGCGATGTCGCCTGCCCCAGATCACCTTCGATCAGTGCCTGCTGGACCAGGATCATGTCGGCGGCATTCCGAACGATTTTCAATCGACGAAACGCATTCAGTTTGGCCCGTGGTACGGCGATGCCGAGACTGATCCTGGCGGCCGCTCGTGCCGTCACCTTCGTGATTGCGTCACGGAGTTTGGTGCTCAGGGGCTGGAGCTTGACGCCGTCCTCCTGGCCTGGGGGACCGATCTCATCCGCGAGGACAGCAGATGGTCAAATGCACGGGCCAGAGGATACAAGCGGGGCGCGCATGTCAAGAATCCCCTCCAACTCCGTCTGAACGCATACCGCGTCCTGCTCACGCGAGGAAGGGATGCGACCGTGGTATTCGTGCCGTCGTTGCCAGCTTGCGGCGAAACACGAGAATACCTTCTGAGTAGCGGCTTCCACATGTTGAAGTGACGGTTCAGCGAGTATCGGAGACGGTCGGGTCGATGCCGCGCAAGATCAGGAAGACCGCCGATGGCAAGCAGCGACAAAGTAGTGGGTCAGAGACCGTGGCACGAGTACGATTCATCTGAGGTCTCACGAGGAGATGGGCATGATCAGGGATCTCATTCTCAAGAACCGAAGCTACCGCCGATTCCACCAGAGTCCCGCCCTTGATCTTGAAGGGCTGAAACATCTCGTGGACCTGGCGCGTCTCTCACCGTCAGCAGGCAACAGGCAACCGCTGAAGTACTATCTCTCTGTGGACAAGCAGACCAACGCCTTGATCTACCCATACCTGGCGTGGGCAGGATACCTTACCGATTGGGCTGGACCCGCTGAGGGTGAACGACCCACTGCCTACATCATCATTCTGGGTGACAAGGATATCAGCCCGTCCGTGGACTGCGATCACGGAATCGCCGCTCAGAGCATCCTCCTGGGCGCAACCGAACGAGGCTTTGGCGGCTGCATAATCGGTTCTATCCAGCGGGCGGAGCTTCACAAGGCCCTTGGGCTCGCGGATCGGTATGCGATTCTGCTGGTGCTGGCCCTGGGCAAGCCCAAGGAGACCGTCGTTCTAGAAACGGCGAAGAGCGACATCAAATACTGGCGTGATAGCCAAGGCACCCACCATGTGCCCAAACGACGGCTCGACGAGATCATCACCCAGTAACGGACGCCCGTTTACTCGGCGGCTGGGTTAGCCAGATTGTTGAGTTCACGTCCTGCTCAGGGGTCTCAGACCCTCTCATACACGCCTCTACCTGCGTAGCGTGCGAGACTCAGCAACTCGAAGATGCCGCCAATCGATGTGAAGTTGCAGCTACCCTCACCCGCGCAAGCTGGTAGCTCAGGGTTGAACCACGCGCGCGTGAACTGGCCTGAGGACTTCAGTTGAGCAAAGGCCGCCTCGAACTCGCTCACGGTTATTCCATTCTCGCTCGGCTTGGTCGGGTTCTTGCGGTTGGGGATCGTGTAGTCAAGAGAAGGCCCCCCCCGGACCGCACTACTACTGCTACGGGGTGCGGATATTCAACCGATTAGGCCCCCGTGCGGCCGCGCGTGACACCCCCCCCAATCCGGGCATCCGGCCAGTACTGACAGCCAATTCACGCTTCAGCCCGCCGCACCCGTCCGAACTATGCCAAACTGTAGAGTCATGTTGCGGCTTCTTCTTGAAAGGAGTTAGGTGTGACGTTCCTAACTTTGCATGATCTGGGGCAGCGGCTCGGTCTGTCAAGGTCTCAGCTTTTGAGGGTGCTCCGGTCCTACGAGCTTCGGGCGGATGGAAGGAGGGGCCACGCCCTCGTGTGGCGGGCCGACCGATTAGCCGAAATCCGGGCGGCGGCCGCCGGCCTGCGTCTGCACAAGGACCTGCTCGGCCCTCTAGCCGGCTGACATGGAAAAAAAAGCCGGCCACCTGGCCGGCGAAGGGAATGACGATGTCAGAAAATACCATACAAAACGTGCCCGGTCAAGCTCCGCTGTTCCTGGCTGGGGAGGTGCGCCGATGAAGCCGGTCGAGGTTGTTTTGTCCAAACTGCGGGGCGCGAAAAGAAACGGTTCAGGCTGGGTCGCCCGTTGTCCGGCCCATAAGGATCGGTGTCCAAGCCTGTCGATCGCAGAAGGGGACGACGGCTGCTGTCTTCTGCATTGCTTCGCCGGCTGTGAACCTGAGGCGGTGGCCGCGGCCATCGGATTGCAGCTCTCGGACTTGATGCCCAAGTCGACCGCTCCGCTTCGGTCGACACGGCGAGCCCACCGAACCGCGGCGCCCCGGCCGGTGAAGACGTTTGCTACGGCACTGGATGCTGCGGATGCCCTGGAGCGGGCGCACGGTAAGACATCGGCGACCTGGACGTACAGGGACGCCCACGGCGAGGCCGTCGGCATGATTCTTCGATGGGATACGCCAGCTGGCAAGGACATTCGTCCAGTCAGCAAAATGGCTGGCGGCGGATGGGCCCTCACCGGAATGATCGAGCCGCGACCGCTGTACAGCCTGCCGGACCTACTGGCCCGGCCGAGCGAGCGTGTTTATGTGTGCGAGGGCGAGAAAGCGGCGGCTGCGGCGGCGTCGGTCGGGCTGTTGGCCACGACTTCTCCCCACGGCGCAAAGAGTGCGCGCAAGGCCGGCTGGGCAACGCTCGCAGGGCGCGACGTAGTGGTTCTTCCGGATAACGATCCGGCCGGCCGGCGATACGCCGCTGAGGTTGCGCGCATCCTGACGGGACTGACTCCGCCCGCAATGGTTCGGGTCGTCGACCTACCCGGGCTGCCGGCTGGGGGGGACTTTGTTGAGTACTTGGAGGACCGCGATAGCGTCGAGTCTGAAGATATTCGCGCCGAGGTCGAGAGACTTTCTGACGCCGCACAAATTGTCGGGCCGTCCGAGCTCCTCGATGCGGAGGGCCACGACGGCCCGGTTCTGGCCCGGATGGCGGATATCAAACCACGCGAGATTCGGTGGCTATGGCCCGGTCGCGTGCCGTTGAGCAGAATTTCCCTCTTGGTGGGCCGGCCGGGTGAGGGAAAGTCGATGCTGGCTCTAGATGCGGCCGCGCGGGTGTCCACGGGGCGCGACTGGCCAGACGGGAGCACCTGTCCTTGTGGGTCGGTTATCTTGATTTCCGCCGAGGACGACCCGGCCGATACGATTCGGCCGCGACTGGACGCCGCTGGCGCCGACGTGTCAAAAATTTATCGGTTGGCCCTTGTAAGACGCGTCAGTTCTGACGGGCGGCAACACGAGAAGTTGTTTAACCTGGCCGATTTAGCAGATTTAGAGGCGGCGTTAAAATCGCTGCCGGATTGTCGGTTGGTCGTGGTCGATCCGATCGGCTCATTCCTCGGGGGCGATACCGACGCCCATAGGGACAACGAAGTTCGAGCAGTACTCGCGCCGGTGGCGAAACTCGCGGAGAAGTACGGGCCGGCGGTGCTGGTGGTGGCCCATAGGCGCAAGAGCTCTGGCGGTTTGGCCGATGACCTCGCGATTGGGTCTAGGGCATTTACAGGAATTGCCCGGGTGGTCTGGCACTTGAGCCGCGACGTTGCTGACCCCGAGCGACGGCTCCTGCTGGCCGGAAAAAACAACCTAGCTCCTGAGGGCGGCGGCCTAGCGTTCGCCATTACGGGCGACCCGCCCGCACTAGCATGGGATCGAGAACCTGTGCACATGTCCGCCGACGCCGCCCTTGCCGCCGAAAACGCTGCCCGAGCCGAAAAACCTGGCCCAGAACCGGATGCGCAGAAGGCGGCGGCCGGTTGGTTGCGAGACCTGCTTGAGCCGGGGCCAATGGCGGCGGCAAGGATCAAGGAGGAAGCCACGGCGGCTGGTCTTGCGTGGCGGACGGTCCAAAGAGCCGCCGAGTCGCTGAGCGTGCTTCGGGGTAAAGACAGCTTCGGCGGCGGGTGGACCTGGGGGCTACCCGCCGAAGGCGCCAGGCCGCCCAAAGTATGAATAACTTGGCAACCTGGCGCCTTCGTGAAAACAGGCCCGAAAACGCGGTTTTCGAACTTGGCGCCTTCGAAGGCGCCAGGTTATCTGATCTTGGCGCCTTGGCACCCGCAGGCATCGAATGGTGAGTGACGGTCCGGGCTAAGGCACCCGGATCCTGATTTCAGGAAGTGAGTAAAAAATGCAGTCAAGCGGATCTGTTTCCCGAAGTGAGTGTGACCTTGGGGTCAAGGCGTTGCTAACGATTGGTGACGTGGCGGCCGTGCTCGATGTGAGCACCAAGACTGTCAAGCGGTGGGTGCGGGCGGGATTGGTCCCACCTCCTGTGGCCATCGGTTCCAAGAAGAGATGGCCCCAGGCGGTCTTCCTGGCCTGGCTAAAGGCCGGCTGTCCGAAAAGCGTATGAAATTGGCGGTACAATTTGGCACAGACCTCTTCGGTGGTGTAGATTTACCCGTGACCATCAGCGAAACAATCCGGGAGCAGCTGGCCAAGGCCCTAGCCACCGGTCGGACGCTGCATTCGATCACTATCGAATCAGGCGTCCACTGGGGACACCTTGGCCGCTTCCTGCGGGGTCAACGTGGCCTGTCCGGCCGGTCGCTGGACCGGTTGGCCGAGGTTCTGGGCGTGGTGGCGGTGGTCCGGAGGAGAACGAGGAGACATTCGTGATGGCATGGGTTGTTGAGTACCGCAAAGGTCTCAAGCGAGTCGACTTCACGGCCACCCCCGGTGGCAAACCGCATTCGGTGCGGTTAGGTCGCGTGACACGGAAAAAGGCAGACGAGTTTCGCGTTCGCATTGCGGAAATCGTGTCGGATCAAGCCCTTGGCCGGCCCCACGGGCCCGGGTTGGCGGAATGGGTGGCCAAACTCCCTGCGAAAATGCTCGACAGACTACGGGCCGCTGGTCTCGCCGACGGGGTCGGCGTGACGGAAACCACGTTGGGGGACTTCTTGGAGCGATGGTTTGCTGCCCACGCGGTCAAGCCTCAGACTACAGTCTTTTACGGGCACACTCGGCGAAACCTTGTGGCGTTTTTCGGCCAGACGCGAGTTTTGAGCAGCATCACGCCCGAGGACGCGGAGCGGTGGCGGGCTTGGCTGGTTTCCGAACAACAGCTTTCGCCAGCGACGGTCAGTAGACGGGTGAAAGCGGCCCGGACGATGTGGCGGGCGGCCGTTCGCTGGCGGTTGGTCGAGAAGAACCCATTCGCCGAAATCAGGGCCGGCAAGCAAAGCAATGATGCCCGGACGGTATTCATTTCGCAAGAGGTCGTTGAACGAGCGATCGCCCACGCCCCAGACACGGAATGGGCGTGCATCATCGCCCTGGCCCGCTATGGCGGCTTGCGGACGCCCTCAGAAACCTTTCTCCTGCGATGGCAGGATGTTGACTGGGAACGTGGCACGATCCGCGTAACCGTGCCGAAGCTGGAGAGATTCGAAGGGCTCGACCATCGGGTGATCCCGTTATTCCCAGAACTACGGACGTACCTACTGAAGCTATTCGCAGAGGCCGAGGAGGGGGCGGAGTTTCTCATCGCACGATACCGGAAAGGGTGCATCAACCTTCGGACCCAGTTTGAGCGGATCTTAAGGCGGGCGGGCGTCGACCCTTGGCCGAGGTTGTTCCACAATCTTCGCGGCTCCCGAGAGACTGAGCTCATGCGGTCGTACGACCTTCGAACGGTCTGCGCTTGGATCGGTAACAGCCCGGAAGTGGCCGCTCGACATTACGCCACCTCGGTGGATCTCAACGCCGATTTCCGGCGTGCGGCGGGCCTGAATGGCGACGGTGAAGGGACCAGTAAAAAGCCAGGGTGCGGTGGCGGACAAGACCATTCCGGGGCAGGACAAGCCGAGACACCCGATTCAGCAGAAGACCAACAAGCCCAACAAAACCAAGGATTTGGCCCTGAGTGTCCGGTAGTGTCTGATAGTGGCAAAAGGGGTTATTGGGCCCGAGAGGATTCGAACCTCTGACCTCGTCCTTATCAGGGACGCGCTCTAACCAACTGAGCTACGAGCCCGCCAAGAGGCCGACAAAAAAACCGCCCGATCGCTAAACCGGCGGCCGTCTGCTGGTCAGCCGACACTTTGGCCTGAATCTATTAGTGTAATCGCCAATCGCGCGGTGTCAACTGCACCGCCGGACCCCGGGGAGCCGAACCGCGGCGCCTCGACCATCTGTAATCCATTGCCGAAGCGTGGGTTAGACGGATTCAGCCGGTCCATCGAACAGGCTCGTCCATCGCCCGATGAACTGCCGGGCAAGGGCATTCTGGCGGGCCAGGGCCCCCTCCAGCCGGGCTTCGTACTGGGCGAAGTTGTCTTCCGGGGCCTGCTCGGCCAGTTCGGCCGTCCCGGTCTGGACCCACTGCCGGGCGATGGTCAGGTTGCACTCGATGTGGAACTGGACGGCGTAGACCCGTCGGCCGAGGCGGAACGCCTGATGCGGAAACCGCTTCGAGCTGGCCAGCAACGTTGCCCCCGCCGGCAGGTCAAAGGTGTCCCCGTGCCACTGAAAGACCTCGGTAGGACCGGCCAGCAGGCTGAATAGCGGATCGCCGGCCGCGGCCGGCGCCGGGGTCACGTGGAACAGGCCGATCTCCTTGGGACGTTTGGGGTAGACCCTGGCCCCGGCGGCCCGGGCGATGAGCTGGGAGCCGAGGCAGACGCCCATCACCGGGCGGTCCCGGGCGATGAGTTCGGCCAAGAGTTGTCGCTCGGGGGCCAGGAACGCGTGCTGGTCGGTCTGGTCGACGTTCATCGGTCCACCCATGACCAGCCAGCCGTCGAACGCGTCCGGCGAAGGCACCGGTTCGCCCTCGTAGAGGTTCACAGTGGTGGTGAAATGCCCGGCGTCCAGCAGGGCGGACGCGAACTCGACCGCAGGTTCGCACCAGAAGTGCTGCAGAATACCGATATGAGGCATAGAACGTACTACCACTGTATCCAGCCGAACAGCGAGAGTCCGGTGCGCATATAGTAGACGTAGTGAGCAGTAATGGCTAAGCCGAGGGCGGCCACAACCAGTCCGCTGGCCGCCGGCAGAAGCTGCAGTAGAAGCCGCTGCCCGAGCGGAGATAAGCGATCCTCATGGTGGGACTCGGACAGGAGCCGCGAGGCATACCGGCGGCTGTAGAGGGCCAGGAAGCCGATGGCCATCAGCGTCAGAGCCAGACCAAGACTGAAGATCCCGACGGCGTATAGGGCCCCCAGGATCACGTTCGTGCCGATGCCCAGGAACATGATGATCGTCGCGGTCGGGCAGGGCACGATGCCGCCGGTGATACCCAGGAGTAGCAGCAACCGAACGGTGATCCGCTCCGGATCGCCTCCATGGCAGTGCGGACGGTCGGGTGAATGCTCGTACCCGTGGCCGTGGTTTTCGGGGCACGCGCTTTCGTGACCGGGGTGATGGCGCTCCTGGTGGTGATGGTGATCATGATCGTGGGCGTGCCCATGGTGGTCATGGTGATGGCGATGACCGGTGCGGCCGGTCCACGCCCGCCAGATGAGCATCGCCCCCATGCCGGCGATGAGCAGGCCGGCGATCGTGCCCAGCCAGAGCTGGAGCTGCTGTCCCAGGTCGGGGTGGGTCTTCTGATAGGCCCAGATGACCACGCCGAGGAGTACGACCAGAGCGGTGTGGGTGATGGTCACGATCACCGCCAGGAGCACCGCATGCCACCAGGTGCCGCGCTGGCTGATGAGGTAGGCGGCCACCAGGGTCTTGGCGTGGCCGGGCATGAGGGCATGGGCGGCCCCCCAGCCGAAGCACAGGGCGGTGATGGTGAGGAACACGGTCAGGCCCCAGGGCTCGCCCAGCAGCTTGATCAGCCGGCCGGCGTCACGCTGGTATTTGCTTTGCTGGGCGGGGTCGTTGCGCGGATCGCTGAGGCTGGCGACGTAGAGGGAGATCCGATCGGCGCCGGGAGCCGGGGCGGAGGTCGAGATCGAAGCAGTGGACACCGTGGCCGCGTGTGTCGCCGCGTTCTGCGCCCCGACGGGCTCGACGGTGAATCGAAAGCGGGTCTTCTTCTCCCGCGGCATCCTGGCCGGGTCGTACTGTTCGTAAATCAGCGGATCCATCGGGCATTCATCCATGAATGGAGGCCGCGGCTGATGAACGATGACTCCCGGCCCGGCCCGGCCGGCGACCGTGGGTTCGCTCCGCGCGGACTCGGAACCGGCCGCACCCGGCTCGCCGCCGGCCAGACCCGGCGGGTTCTCGCGACGGAGCAGAATGCGCATCAGTCCGAGTCGCTCGGAGAAGCTGGTGTCTTCGTACTCGAGCTCGTGTGTTCCGGCGGTCAACGGCTGAGGAAACTGTCCGGCATAGCGGACCACCAGCCGATAGGTGGGCATGCCCGCCACGCCGGCCAGCTTGAGGAGGATGCGGGTCGCATTGGTGATCTGGCCGGTTTCAGGGTCGGTTTCCTCGGGGATTGGCTTGAACGTGATTGGTTGGCCGTCGAGTTTTGCGACCAGCAGGGGAGCGAGCTGGTCGGCCTTGCGAACCAGCCAGGCCTTGAGTTCCTCATCGGTGTCTTCGCCATCGCGGTCCGCGTCGATCTCGTCGCGGCGGACGATCACCGACGGTCCCTCGGCGATGTCGAGCAGGAAGTCCAGTTCGATCCGGTCGGGCAGAACATGCAGCATGCTGAAATGGACGACACTCTCGTTGCCCAGCGGGTGTGCCAAGGCCGCGGGCGCGACGGTCAGAAGAGCGGCCGCCGCCAGGCCACAGGTGAGGATTGGCTTGGTCATGCTTCGGTGATACGAGCCATCGGCGCGGTCGTCAACCCTTGGCCTCTCTCGCCATGTCTTGTATCTGGCCGGCCGGCCGGGTATCATGAACTGTAGACTCCTCAAAGAGGTATGTCGCGGAGTCAGTCCCGCAAAGGGGAAGGGCGAACCTCATGTTGCGGATCCACGCTCGGGGCCCAGGGGGCGGTGCGGTTGTCGGCCTGGTCATGATCCTTGGATCACCAGCCGCTCATGCCGGTCTGTACCGGACCAATCTGCTCAGCAATCCCAGCTTCGAGGATTACTCCACGGCCGCGGCGGCGGTCTACCAGAGCGGGGCCACCGTGCAATATGATCTCCAGACCGATAACACCACCGGCCGAGGCGTTCAGGGGTGGCTCAATTCGGGCTACGATGTCTGCGGGATCCGCACGGACGGGAGCGGCACCGGTCACAGCGGGGATTACTACGGCATGGGGGGAAGCTTCAGCTCGGGCCTTGGCCAAGTCGCGGCGATGAAGCAGGATATCGACCTGCTGACCTGGGGCTTCACCGAAGCCGAACTCGACAGCCATTTGCTGGTGATGGAGGCCGGGGCGTACCTGAGCAGCTACCCCGGCGATTCCGACGCGGTCCGCTTCACCGTCTACTTTCTGGACCAGGGCCAGGCGGTGAAGGCCGCGGCCTACACATCGGGCCTCCAGGCCCCTGACAACTGGACGCTCTTTGAATCGGGAACCGTCGCCGTGCCCTCGGGAACGCGGTTCATCCGCTTCGAGGCCGAGTTCACCAAGGCCGCCGGCAACAACAACGACGGCCGAATCGACGATGCCTGGGTGTTCCTCTGGCCGACCGTCTGGCCGTCGTCGCCCATGCTCGATCGCAACCTGTTGGCTGATCCGGGCTTCGAGCTCGGAACGCAGGGGTGGACGGTCACCGCGGGAAACCCCCGGGCTCGGCCGGCCGGGCTCGACGGCGTCCCGGCCAAATCGGGCACCCGGCTGCTGGCCGGGGGACAGCGGAGTATGGACACCGATCCCAATCGGGCGGCGGCCTGTCAAGAGATCGTTCTCCCCCACTACGGGCTGAATCGCACAGTTCTCAGCGACTCCAGAAACCGTTTCTTCCTTCGCACCGAGGCGTGGTTGTACAGCTTCCAGGATGTCGGGCAGGCCAAGGTCACCGTGGATGTCTATGATGTGGCCGGTGGCCTGCTGAGCCACTACGACTCCGGCCGCGTCCGGGCCAACAAGCGTCCCTCGCCGTTCTTCCATCAGGAACTGCTGGCCCCGGGTGCCTATCGCGTGGTCTTCACCTACGATGCCGTCGATCCGTCGGGTACCAATCTGGACGGCTATCTGGACGATGCCGCCGTGGTCGTTAGCCAAATGCCGCACCGGCCTCGATGGTACGGGCCGGTGACCATCGGGCACCGTGGGAACTCGATCGTCGCACCGGAGAACACGCTATCGGCCGAGAATGCTTGCCGGGCAGGTCGTGCGCACCTCGGCGAGTTTGACGTCATGCCCTGCTCGACCGGTGAGCTTGTCATCATGCATGACAGCACTGTAGATCGGACGACGGATGGCACGGGTTCGGTCTCCAGCCTGAGCCTTGCCCAACTCAAGGCGTTGGACGCGGGCTCGTGGTTCTCCTCGGATTTCATCAGCGAGCAAGTCCCGACCTTCGAGGAGATCCTGCTGACCATGCTCCCCGATGTGACCCCGTTGATCGAAGCCAAATCCGGCAAGGCAGCAGCCTACGTGGCCCAGTTGCGTGCCCTCGGGATCCAGAAGGATGTGCTGGTCCAGAGCTTCAGCTGGAGCCTGTTATCTCAGATTCACGCCTTAGATCCCGCCATCCGCCTGGGGGCGCTGGGCAGCGGCACGCTCACCGCCAGCTCGATCGCTCAGATGCAGGCCGCCGGTGCTTCAATCGTCGCCTGGGAGCAAGGTGGCGTGAGCGATACGACCGTGAACATGATTCACGAGGCCGGCATGCAGGTTTTCGTCTGGACGGTCAACGACATGGCGGCCGCCCAGCGCTTCATCGACCTGGGGGTGGATGGCATCATCACGGATCACCCGGGCGGGGTGACTTGGCTGGTTGACCCGGCGATCCATCCGTGCGATTTCGACCTGGATTCTGACGTTGACGCAGACGACTGGACGCTGTTCGGAGGCTGCGTGACAGCCCCCGGCGAGGTTCCGGCGGCGGGTTTCTGCACCACGGCCGACCTCGATCGCGACGGCGACGTGGATCAATCGGATTTTGGAGTATTACAGCGTTGCTTTGTAGGCTCAGGCGCGATGGCCGATTTCGCTTGCCTTGAGCCCCATTCTCCTCCTTGACAAGATGGATTCTGACGATATACTAGGACTTACAAGTGGCGCCAAGTGCGGGCCCGAGGCCGGCACGGGATCGTATGGCGGGCCAGAGATCAAAGAGAAAGGCCCCCGCGTAGCGTAGTTCGCGGGGGTTTTTTGCGCGCGCCACGTGTGAGACGATGGCTCCTGGTTCGGGCGTGGCGGCACATCGCGAGAGGAAGCGCGCACTGCAACCTCTCTGTAGCAGGCCCGGGCACGGGTGTTTGGACTATGATCCAGGTGGATGACGGGAATGCCGGTGATCGAGATCGCCACCCCGGCTGAGGGGCGGAGTGGAGGAGTCCCGATTCATCCGCAATCTGGCTCGAGGGCGCGTGGCCGACGAGGCCTGCGAGTATGCGGCTTCGATCGACGAGTCTGTCGTTTCGAACCGCGAACCGGGCCTTCGAGAGCGACGATGGCTTCGAACGAACGCGTCATCTGAAGGAGAACGATCATGTCGTGTCATGGCGAATCCAAGAGAGCGGCATTCACCCTGATTGAGGTCCTTGTGGTCGTGGCGATTATCGCATTGCTGATCGCGATCCTGATCCCATCGCTTTCGATCGCCCGCGAGCAGGCCCGGCGCGGGGTGTGCTCTCAGAACATCCGGCAGATGAACATGGCGTGCATCCAGTATGCCGACAGCGACCGCGGCGGCAACTACATGTTTAATCGGAACCCCGCCAACTACAACAACGGCACCGATAGCCTGCTGCACATCATCCCGCGCTACTTGAGGGATCCGCGGGTGGCGATCTGCCCCAGCACCGAGAACATTGTTCGTGACAGTCCCGCCGACAAGGTGGTTCCGCCGCCTCGTGGTGGCGAGGAGGCTCTCTCCAACTACCAGGCGGATCTTGATGACAATGCAGTGGATGCGGCCGATAACGGCGGAGGGCATAGCTATGAGGTCTGGGGCTTCTACGACGGGGTCTGCCGCTATCCGGACAACACCCTGATTGACGGAAAGCTGGTCCCCATCAAGGTGAGCGACACCAAGTACGTCACCATCACTCACGTCATCAAGACCCATCGAACGGTCAAGCGGCCGTTCGACACCATTTTGCTCATCGACGCCGACGACACGGACCCCAACAACGCTCCTGACCTGCGGAACAACCACAAGGAGGCAGGCCTTAACATCGGTTTCCTGGACGGCCACGTGGTCTTCGCCAAGCCCAAGCAGCTGGCGCGCATCTACACGGCCAGTTGGCAGTGGCCACCGACCGGCTGGAACAACCCCAGTGCTGCCGTGTATGACCCGCATCTGGAGCAGACCACGGAGGATGGCCACACCCGGTATCGTGCCAAGTAGTGACGATCTGACAAGCATCCTGGTTCCTGGACGCACCAGGAGCCAGGGCTTTACAGCTACTAGCGAGGAGGACGGATGATGAACGCGAATTGTGGGGAAAAGAGGTATCGCTCTGCGCGGGTCGGGGCCCTCGGTATCCTGGCGGTATGGTTGGCGATGGGTGGCCAGGCCCAGGGACAACTCGTGCAGGTTTCCGTTGACCAGGGGGAATACTATCCATACCAACTGCTGATTCTGCCCAGTTCCGCGGGCGACACCGCGTTCGATCCGACCGACGGCGGCCGGATGTACGTCGCCGTCGACGCGACCATCGCTCTGGGCGGTGGGGTCTATCGCATCGACACCCTGCCCGGCGGGGCGATGGTCCCGGGCGATCTGGTCGCCCAACTCGACCGGCCGTCCGGCCTGGCCTTCGCCGGCAACGGTGATCTGGTTGCCTGTCTGGACTACCCCGGTGACGTGTACGCGATCCGCACGCCACGAACCGGATCGCCCTATACGGTTGACCACGCGATCGATCAGTTCGGGGGTGCGGCCGACGATGATCCCATCGCCCTGGGAACCGCGCCTGCGGCGTTCAGCGGCGCGGTGGCCAGGCCCGGCGACATCATTATCGCCGACCGCGGCCGGGACGATGATGGCAGCGTTCCGAACGACTTCTACGTCTACACCGCGAGCGCGACTCCGGGCGACCCGGGCACGCCCACCGATCCGCTGGCCTTCATCAACTACATGGCGCCAACTCCCACCCTGGGGGCCTACGACAACATCAACATCAACGACTTCGATTTCTCGCTCGACGGGGCGAGCCTCTATACCCTGTTCGCGAACGGCACGATCGTGCAGCTCGACGCCAGCGGCAACATCCTTCGAGAGGCGTCGATCGCCGGGGCGTCTCCCAACCCAGCGGCGATCGCCACTCACCCCGTCACCGGCCGCATCTGGGTGGCCAGCGATGACCTCGATGAGGTCTGGTCGATCGATCCAGCGACTGATACCGTCCAGCGGGAATTGAAGTTCGCGCGGACCGGGGCGGCCGTGCCCGCAACCATCGATTTCAATGACCCCTCGTTGCGGTTCAACGCCGACGGGAGCCTGTTCACGGTCAGCGATGCCTACACGCCGGGCTACGTCTGGGTATTCAAGAAGGCCACGGGAACCAATCACCCCCCGACGGTGCGCATCGTGACCGATCCGCCCAGCGGGATCATGGGCAGCACCACGGCCGTGCTCGACGGCAGCGCTTCCACGAACGGTGACGGCGGGACCGCCGGGTTGACCTACCAGTGGGTGCAGGCCTGGGGGCCGGCGACCGCGACCATCGCCACGCCGACCGCGCCCGTGACCACCGTGACCCTGCCGGTCAAAGGCAGTTACGCCTTCACGCTGCAGGTGGATGATCATCAGGCCACGGACAACGTGGCCTGCGCCTCGGTCTATCTGACGATGCCCGCGGTCAGCGTCGAGTTGCCGACAGGCACCACGATTGTGAAGTCCTTCGCGGTCTTCGGTAATGGCGGCTATCCAGGCGATGCCGCATTCGACCCGACGGACAACAACACCATCTACGTGTGCAAGGATGGCACCGTGGCTCAGGGCGGTGGCATCTACCGCATCAATCAGAACGGCGACACTTACGAGCTGGGCGAGAAGATCGCCGAGGGGGCTAATCCGTCATCGCTGGATTTCACGCCGGACGGAGCCCTCTGGTGGGTGTATGACCTGACCGCCACCTTGTTTCGAGTAGCCTCGCCGCGCACCGGAGCGCCCTACGTGGTCGACACGGTGATCAGCTCGTTTGTCGGCTCCGGCGATGACGATCCGATCGTCGTGGCCGCGGCGCCGCCGGGCTTCTCGAGTGCCCTGATCAGTCCAGGTGATCTCCTGATCGCCGATCGCGGTGTGGACGCCAACAACCCCCAAGGCGTCTACGCGTTCCCGCCCGCGCTGTACACCGGAACGCCCCTGACAGGTTACAGCACGTTCTTCCTGCCGACCGCCTCGTTGAGCGCCTACGGCGCCGACGACACGCTCAACATCAACGGCATGTCTTTGGGGCCCGACCCGGCCCGCAACGACGAGATCGTCATGTACCTGGCCCTCGACAAGGGCCGGATCGCCAAGTTCGCGGCGGATGGAACCTCGCTCGGCGAGTTGACGGTGACCGGCATCACGGGTGCCGGGCTGGCCAATCTCGACTCCTTGGGGGTCAATCCCAAAGATGGCCGCATCTGGGTCGGCGATGACAACCTCGATCAGCTCTGGTCGATCGATCCGGTCACCGGCGAGGCTCAGTTGGAGGTGTCGTTCCGCCGCGAAGGCGAGACACGCCCGGATTACCAGATCAACTTCCACGATCCGAGCATCAAGTTCTCCAGCGACGGCAAGAAGATGGTGGTGTGCGACACCACGCAGAACGTGACCGAAGGCTGGATCTGGATCTTCGAGTTTGGCGAGCCGTTCCCCTTTGACTGGGACAAGGACTTGGACGTGGACAACACCGATTTGACCGGGTTCGCCCAATGCTTCAGCGGGCCGGCGATTCCCCAGACCATCCAGGGCTGCAAGCGAGCCGACGTGGACAAGGATGGCGACGTCGACCAGGCGGACTTCGGCGTGTTCCAGGCGTGCTATAGTGGAGCCGGCCACAGTTACGATCCGGAGTGTGTGAACTGACCTTCGTGCAGCTGCACGCCATTGTGTCTCTTGACGCCACCCCCGGCTTTTGGTCCCCGGGGGTGGCGTTGTTTTGGCTCTCCTCTGCACGGCCGGCAGCGAAGGGCTCGCAAGCGGCCAAGGTGGGTGTGTGCCGCCGACGGGTCGATCCGGATGCTGATGAGGCCGGCTCTGCCACGCGGGACTTGCCCTGCAAGTCGTGACGGGATAGACCAGAGAAATGCGGTTCACTCGCCTGTTTGAGCCAACGGCCGCGGTTCGCGGCCTGCTCGGGCTCGTGCTGGCCTTCGCGCCGATGTGTGCGGGGTGTGGGCGTCCATTGGTTCGCTCTTTGGAGCGACCTCGTCTCGAATGCCGCGTGCTTCCTCCGATGCCGCTAGGGCTCGGCGGGGCGTATTCCGGCCTTGTCGGGGACACGCTCCTCGTAGCTGGTGGCACGTTCTTCTCGGCGCCACCCTGGAGCGGTGGAGCGAAACAGTGGGATGGGCGCGTTTTCGCCCTGGCGCCGGGCGCGGGAGGCTGGGAATCGCTGGGCCGGCTGGAGCCGCCCCTGGCCTACGGGGCGTCCATCACCACGCCGCGCGGCGTGGTGATGGCCGGCGGCGGCGATGCCCGGCAGCACTTCGATACGGTCCGGCTGCTTACCCTGGTGAACGGGCGAGTGCACTTCGCTACCCTTCCGCCGCTGTCCCGGACGGCCGCCTATCTCGAGGGAACGCGGCTCGGAAACACCCTCTATGTGGCCGGTGGGCGTTCAGCACCCGATGCCCCCCGGGCGATGCGTAGCTTCCTCGCCCTCGATCTGGATCGGCTCGGTGACAGATGGCGCGAGTTGGAGCCTTGGCCTGGCCCGGCTCGGATCTTCCCGCGTGTGGTTGGTCAAGATGGCGCGGTCTACGTCTTCAGCGGCGCCGAACTTGTGCCCGGGAAGGACGGATGGTCTGAGCGCCGCTACCTGACCGACGCCTACCGATACCGCCCGGGACAGGGGTGGAGCCGCATCGCCGACCTGCCTCACGCCGTGGTTGCGGCCCCCGTCGTTGCCTGGGGCGATCGTCAGATCCTGGTCTTCGGCGGAGATGATGGACGACTGGCCGCGCAGGGCGTTGCCTTGGGCGATGATCATCCGGGCTTCCGGCGTGAAGTCCTCGTCTACGACACCGGGGCAGATCAATGGGCGGTCGTACAGGGCTTGCCATCACTCGCGGTGACGACTTCGGCGAGCCTGAGCGGCAGGACGGTCCTCATTCCCACAGGGGAAGATCGCCCCGGGCATCGGACCACCACGGTCCTCGCCATCCGGCCATCAGGCTGGTGACAGGCGTTTCTCGCTCGAATCCCTGATGGGAGGGGGCTCCACGTTCCGCGGCGTCATTTCGCTGGTGGCGCGATGCCCGCCAGCACTTCCTTGTAAGGCTGAGCTTCCGGGCGATCCTCCTGCCCTCTGAGCGCCCGCTGGTACTGCTGGCGAGCCTGGGCCAGGTACTGCTGGGCCTCGTCGCCGGTGCTCAGATTGGCCAGCAGGTAGTTGATCGCCCCGAGGTTGGCATGCAGGACCCAGAGCTGCTTGAGCGGGTCGTCCGCCTGGTTGTAGGTTTCGAGGGCCGATCGAGCGGCCTTGACCGCGGCGGCATGGGCCTGGTCGGCAGTCGTGCGGGCGGCGTCAGATTTCACGATCGCCTGGGGCAGGTCGGCGGCGTTGACGCCCTCGGGCCGCAAGCTGGCCTCGGGCTTCATGCCGAGGGTTTCGAGCACAGCGAGCAGTCGGGCGTGCCTTCGCAGGCTCTCTTCGCGTTGGGCCTGGGTCATCGCCACGACGTAGGCCATGTCGCCCTCGAGGGCGATTGCGTGGCCGGCAGTGAACTTGTTGCCGGCGATCAGGGTCAGGCGTGGGTTGCGTGATTCCGGAGCGTTATCCTGGTTCAGTCGCTCCGCGTTCTGCATTCGGTTCTCGGCCGCGGCCTTGGCCCGCCGAGCAGCCTGTTGGCCGGAGCCCTCGGCCAATTCGATCCCCTTGGCGGCCAACTTCTCGGCCTCGAGCAGGGCTGCGATCGCTGCCTTCGCCGCCTCGCCGGCCTTCTCCGCGAAGGTGGCCTGCTCGGCCTTCAACTGGGCGAGTTGCCTGGTCAGCGTGTCCTGGCGGCGATTAAGCTCGGCGGTCTGCCTTTGGATTTCCTTCAGCAGGAGGTTGTTCGACTCGATCAGCCCTTGTTCGGCCTTGAGATCGCTCTGGAGCGCAACCAGGCCCCGCTCTGCGCCCTGATCCCCGGTTAACGGGGCGTTGAGGATGTCGTCCTCGTGTACCGCGTCCGTCTTGGCCCCCTTGATGGCTCCCTGGGCCAGCATGGTCGACTCGCGGAAGGCTGCCCGGTTGGCGGCCGAGGCGGCGCTATAGTCCTTGACAAAGCTGTTCAGGGCTGCAGGATCGGTCGACTTCACGCCCGCATCCTCGAGTTTGAACATCTTCTGCTCGGCTTCCGAGGCCTGGGCCTGGGCCGCCGCCAGCCGGGTCTGAGTATTGCTGATCTGGTCAGTCAGCTTCGCCACGGTCTTTTCGGCGGCAGCAATGGCCGCCTGCACCTGGCCCTTCCGTTCGGTGAGCTTGGCGATCTGGGCGTCCAGCGGCTGGGTATTCTCTGCGGATTGTTCGGCAACCTCGGCCTGGGAGGCCTTCGCGGCGGCCTTGACGGTTGCCGTCTTGGGTGCCTCCTTGTCCCCCTTGCTGCGGCGGAGCAGTTTGTTGATCAGACTGCCGAGTCCGCTCTTCTTTGCCCCGGTGGTCGGCTGGGCCGCGGGTTGCCCCGGGACGGCTTTGGCGGGCTCGTCGGCTGAGGCGGCCGGTGCGGCCACCGGCTGCGACGCCGGCGGGCCGGAATCGTCCAGATGGATAAGGACGTGCTCCTGGCCGAGTTCGCGAGAAATCGAGGTCACCTCCACTTCGAGTCGATTCCAGGCCAGGACGTTCGCGTCGAACTGTTCACGGGCCTGGTCGGCCAGGGCGATCTGGACGGCGGCCTGACGGCGATTCAGGTCGGCCTGCTGGTAGCACAGTATGGCCTCGAGTCGTGTCGCGGTCGGGTGATTCTCGCCGGAGGCTTCCCCATCGCTCAGCCCGCGAGCTTCCTGGACGATCTTGAGGGCCTCGGAGAGCAGGGTGGCATTGCGGTTCAGGCTTTCCTGAAGCGTCTGGTAGGCCTGAGCGCCCTCCGGCTCGGCGGAGTCGGGCGGGGACACGCCTGCCAACTGAGCATAGGAGTTGCCCAACTCGGACTTGCGCTCTTTCTGCTGCTGCAGGGACTGGTCGAAGCTGTTCCGCTCCAGATCCGCAAGCGTCTGCTGCCATTTCTCGGTTGGGACGTCCGCGGGCTGGCTGGCCGACGGTCCCAGGATGGCCGCAAGCCGGATGTCCGCGGGGTTGTAGTCCCACAGCATCCGCTTGGCGATCTCGACCTGGGCATCGATCTGCTTGAAGAGCCTGGCTTCCGGCGACTGCAGAGGTGAGGCGGTGAACATCCCTACCAAGACGACCGCCAGAATGATGCCGACGATGGCTATGACTGGAGTATATTGTTTCACACTGTAACTCCTCGCAGCTCACCCCGCTTTGCGGAGACGCAGGGCTATTGGAGCGATACCAGTACCATGATTGGGCGTCAGCGTCAACGAGCCGAGGTCCCGGGAAATGGGGTTGCCGGTTTGGTTTGACGGGTCGGCGTCCCATGGCTCCGGCAGGGCGATCGGTGGCCCGTGTCGCCGGGATACTACTCCGTCTCGATGACCTCGATCTTCAGCCGGCCGAGATTGAGCCAGGTTGAGGTGACCATGTCCGCGAGTCCGGCGTCTCCGTTGGCGCTGACCGACATGGTGATGTGGGTTGGATCGACGTCGGTCTGTCGAAGGGCGGCGTCGAGATCGACCCATTCCCCTTCGATCCAGAACTGGCTCCACATGTGGCCGACCAGCACCTGTTGCTGGCCGCCGAATCCTCCGTCGGCGTAGACGAGCCCCGTGACCACGCGGGTGGGGATGCCCTTGGCTCGCCCCAGGGCGGCCAGGAGAATGCCGTGCTCGCTGCAGTCGCCTTCCCGGCTGCGGGCGACCTCGCTGGCGGTCGCGAACCCGACGCTGAGATTCTTGCTGTTGATGTGCTCGCTCACGAATTGGGTGAGCTTCTTGCCGAGTTGTCGTGGGTCTCTCTCTTCGCCGGCGGCCTGGTCGGCCAGCTTGCTGACCTCCGCATCCTTCCAGTTGACGGAGGAACTGGCCGAGAGGTAGTCCTCGCGTTCGCTCGCCGAGAGCTTGGAGGTGGCTTTGGGGCCGCTGTGGGCCGACGGGCGCGTGACGACCAGGGTCACGCTATCATCGTCTTTGGCGGTGACTTTCTGGATGCTGGTCTCCGGGAAGTCGGGCATCTTGATCTCATCGGTTCCCGGTTTGAGTCCGATGCGGTAGGTGACCTTGCGGGCTTTCCTCGTGTCGATTGACCGGTTCAGCTTGACGAGCATGTTGAGAGTCAATTCGGCCGGGTCATTGTCCGAGGTGGCCACTGCCCGCGAGCAAGCCAGCAGCTCGATCGGGATTTCCATGACGGTCATCTTCATCCGCACGACGTCGCCGCTTTCGGTGACCCAGGTGACGGTTTCCAGATCGCTGCCGCCCAGGCCGAACGTTCCCGGCATGTGCATCTTCTGCTGGGTTCGGATGGCGTCGACCTTGCGGCCGAACAGGTCCACGGTTTCCGGCCCGATGATCTCGACGCGGGTGGGTAGCAGTCTGGTGGGAGACAGGGTGGGGTCGTAGATCCCGATTTCGTAGCGGGTGCCGGCCTTGAGGCCGTGTTTGAACTGCTCGCGGTAGACCGCCCAGTCCAGCATGGCTCCGGGGGGAAGGTCGTGGACCTTGGTGGGTAATTCCTGGCCGAACTGACTCTGGCTGATCGACACCTGACCGTCCTTGAAGGTGGCCTTGGTGGTGACCGGGTTCTTGCCGAGGTACTGGGTCTGGGAATAGGAGATCGGGTGCCCGTCGATGGTTTCGCGTGTTTTCTGATCGATGCCCAATCCGATCTCGACCGATTCTCTGCGGACGCTCAGTTTCATTTTCGTCCAGCTCTGGATGATGTCGGTGTCCCTTCCCTTGATCCGCTTCATCTGAATGTGCATCTGCCCGCACTTGTGCCCGTTGAGCATGACCGTGTACCACTCATCGGCGAAGACGCCGACGGGGGGATTGAGCGGATCGGCGGGCCGGTCGGTGGATATCGGCTCAGTGGCCTTTGGTTCCGCGAGCAAGGTATTCGTCAACAGCGACACAAGCAGGCCTATGCGCCAAATCGTTTGCATGATGATTGCTTTCCATAAGAACCGTATCCCGTCCGGTGACGTCCCGGGTAGCCGACCCCCGGTTCCTGGCCGCGGCCAGACACCCTTCCTCTGAGGGTGAACAGGATACCACGACGGCGTTCATTTCTCACCGGTCGAAGAACTTGCGGCATGCGTAGGTGGTGATGGCCCGGCCGGTGCGGGCGATGGATTCGGTGAGGGGGATTTCCTTCGGGCAGACCTTGACGCAGTTTTGGGCGTTGCCGCAGGAGCTGAGTCCGCCGGGTCCCATGAGAACCTCGAGCCGCTGAGAGGCGATCGCCTTGCTGGTGGGGTGGGTGTTGTGCAGGGCCACCTGGTTGATTGCGGCCGGGCCGATGAAGCCCGAGGGTTCGCTGACCTGGGGGCAGGCTTCCAGGCAGCAACCGCAGGTCATGCACCGGGAGAGGGGGTAGCCGATCTCCTGTTCCTCGGGTGACACCGGGGCGGGGTGGCCCAGATCGTAGTAGCCGTCCACCGGATTCCAGGCCTTGACCTTGGTGAGGTCGGCGAACATGCGCGAGCGATCGACGATCAGGTCGCGGACGACGGGGAATTTGGTCATCGGCTCGAGGCGGATGACCTCGCCCTCTTCCTTGGTGAGTCTGTCGACCAGCGCGGTGCAGGATTGGCGTACCCGGCCGTTGATGATCATGGTGCATGCCCCGCAGACCTCCTCGAGGCAACTGCACTCCCAAGCCACGGGGGCCACCTTCTCGCCTCGGGCCGTTCGCCCGATCTCCGCGATGCGCTGCAGGCAGGAAATCACGTTCATTTGGGCTTCGTAGGGGATGTCGAAGTCCTGCCAGTAGCTGGCTTGGCCCGGTCCATTCTGGCGTCGGATCTTGAGTTTGACTCTGCGTTCAGCCATGTTCGCTATCCGCCTATCGATCGCCGGTCCTCGGTTTCCGGGCGCAGTCGTGACCCATGGGTCGTCACTTGGCGTCATGGGCCCGGGCGCTGGGTTTGTCCTGTTCCTGCTGCATTGTCCGCCACATCTGCTCGATCACCTCTGCGCCGACCAGGCCATAGGTGCGTGGTCGCGGCGGGATCAACGACGTATCCACGGCCTCGTACGAAAGCGTGGTCCCGCCGGGTCGATAGGTGGCGATGGTGGTCTTGAGCCACTGGTCATTCTGCCGGCGGAAAGCCTCGCACCACCTGCGGGCCTCGGTGTGAATCTCATCCGGGTCGTCGCTCTTGGGTGGTGGGATGAGACAATCCGGCTTGAAGTGCGAACCCCGGCTCTCGTCGCGGAGCAAGGCGGACCGGGCGATGACCTGAGCGAGGACCAGCATGTCGCCCAGTGCCCGGGCGAAGCTCAAGCTCTGGTTCGTCCACTGGCTGTCGTCGGACAGCTCGAGATGCTGATACCGATGGTTCAGCTCATCGATCTTGGCCAGGGTCTGCTCGATGGTCCGATTGTAGCGCACGACCGTGCAACTGGCGGTCATGGTTTGGCCGAGCTCGCGGTGGAGAGTATAGGGGTTCTCCGGGCCGCGGCTGTTGCGGAGCCGATTCTCCTGGGTCTTGTGTTCGGCCGCGGCGGTGTCAAAGAGCGAGGCCGGCAGGTCGGCGGCCGATCCGGCAGGCAGATTGTGCAGCCAGGTGTCGATCCCGGGCGCGACCAGCAACCCTGAGAAGATGCAGCTTAGCAGGGAGTTTGCCCCCAGGCGGTTGGCTCCGTGATACTGGTAGTCGGCCTCGCCGATCGCGAACAGGCCCCGGATGTTGGTCATGTGGTTGCGTGGCGAAGCCTGGGTGAGTCCGCCGGTCCGGTCATTCTTGTGGTAGTCGCACCACAGGCCGCCCATCGTGTAGTGCACCGAAGGGAAGATCCGCATCGGCTCGACTCGGGGATCGACCCCCTGGAACTTCTCGTAGATCTCGATGATGCCGCCCAGTTTCTTGAGCGAGGTCGGCGGCAGTTCGGTCACATCGAGATAGACGCAGTAGGCCCCCTGAACGACCGACAGGCCGAGGTTGACGCAGACATCGAAGATCTCGCGGGTGGCGATGTCGCGTGGCACGAGGTTGCCGTACTGAGGGTATCGTTCTTCGAGGAAGTACCAGCGCTCGCTGGCGGGGATGTCGCGCGGATTGCGGGTGTCGCCCGGCTTGCGGGGCACCCAGACTCGGCCGCCTTCTCCTCGGGCCGACTCGCTCATCAGTCGGTCCTTGTCCGCCCCGGGGATGGCCGTCGGGTGGACCTGGATGAACTCCGGATTGGCGTAGCGGGCACCGGCCTTGAAGGCTCGGGTGCCGGCCGCCCCGGTGCACAGGATCGAGTTGGTGCTCTTGCCGAAAACCGCCCCGCAGCCGCCCGTGGCCAGCACGACGGCGTCGGCTCGGAACGCTCGCATCTCCATGGAGTGCAGGTCCTGAGCCACAACGCCCCGGCAGTAGCCCCGGTCGTCGATCACGGGGCCGAGGAACTCCCATGGTTCGTACAGGGTGACGGTTCCCTCGGCCGTCCATCTACGTACTTGCTCGTCTAGCGCGTAGAGCAGTTGCTGGCCGGTCGTCGCACCCGCGAAGGCGGTCCGCTTGTGCAGCGTGCCGCCGAAACGCCGAAGGTCGCGGTGGCCTTCTGGGGTGCGGTTGAACATCACCCCGATGCGGTCCATGAGATCGCAGATCCGCTCACCCCAGTCGCACATCTCCTTGACCGGTGGCTGGTGCTGAAGGAAAGCCCCGCCGTAGACGGTATCGTCGAAGTGCTTGTACTCGGAATCGCCGAGCGCCCGGGTAACGTGGTTGACCGCGTTGATGCCGCCCTGGGCGCAGACGCTGTGCGACCGCTTGACCGGCACCAAGCTGAGGAGCTCGACCGGGATGCCGAACTCCGCCAGTTTCATCGTGGCGGCCAGGCCGGCCAGCCCGCCGCCCACCACGACTACCCGTTGCTTCGCCATACGTGTTGACCAACCTCACCTGACTGGTTCCATGCCGCGTCCATCGCCGTCGCCGGGGCCGGCTGGCGGGGGGCGGCGTTGGGGTAAGCCAGCATCCCCATCTGGGCAGTCAGCCCGATCAGACCCAGAATTGTGCCGATGACCGCACAGACCAAGCCCGCTCGATACTGAGCCTGCCGTCCCACGGTGATGCCCCAGGTGATCAGGAACGTCCACAGACCGGTCCCGAAATGATAGCATGAGGCAATGATGCCGATCGAGTAGACCGGAATCGACCACCATCGGTGATATTGAATCGCCCAGGCGGCCGTGGCCGATGCCTGTTCCGGCTCGAACATGGCTCCGGCACCTCCGGGAACAATCTCGCCAAGCCAGTGCACGTGCCACAGGTGTACCAGGATGAAGACCAGCACGATGAGTCCGGTGATCCGTTGCAGGGTGTATCGCCAGTTGCACCAGAAGGGATAGAAGTGAACGTTGGGTTTGCTCTCTCGCCAGATCGTGACGCCCAGTGCGGCGTGGAAAGCCAGGGGCAAGAAGATGAACAGGATTTCCGCGGGTACCAGGAACACGCCTAGGGCGTGAATTCGGTTCACCGCCGCCTGGAAACGGTCCGTTCCCCCACTGCTGAGTACGATCATGGAGTTGACGCACAGGTGGAACACCAGGAAAGTGCCGATCGGGACGACGCCGGTCAGCGAATGCAGCCTGCGGAGCAGGAATTCGTTCAGGTTGGGCGTCTGCGGCTTGGTGGTATCCACCGGTAACTGCTCCTCTGCCGGAACGGGCCGAAGAATCGTGACGGGAGCATTATAGATGGCGTTCCGATAAGTCACAATGCACGCCCTGGGTCCTGACCGGCGGCTTCTCGGGGGCTGAAGCTCGATCCGATCCCTGGACAGGGTTGGGTGCGTTGGAATGCTGTGGGGTGTGGGTGGCGTCAGATCGCGAAGGGGGCGGGTCTCCCGCGGCATTCCGCCCGATTGGGCAGGCACCGCGAGCTCAACCGGATCGAGCATCGGTTTTGACCGCGGGCATGTTCTCAGATCAAGGGACAATTCCAAGGGTCTTCGAACAGACACGGCACGGTGTGGGCCCTCGAACGAGTTCGTGACAACGCCTATGGCCGTTGTGTCAACGATCAGGCCGTTACTCCCCGGCCACTCCTGGAAGAAGTGCCTGGGACGGTCCACTGACCCCAGGGTGCCATACGCAGCATCGCGTCAACCCGGGCTTCATGCGATGTCAGACCGGTTGTCTCTCCGGTGGCGGTTGGCTGGGTAAGCCGTCAGGCTTTCTTGGGGCCGAGAGCCGTGCCGGTCCTCACGTTGCGAATTCAGACCCGAGCGAGGGTCACTCTGCCGCAGGGTTCTCTTGGGGGTGGAACAGCCGCTGGGCGGTTTTCATCGCATCCTCATCGCCGAGCACAACCGCCACATCGTTTGGCTGGAGAACGGTCCCGCCGTTCGGCACGAAGTACTCGCCGTCTCGATTGACCAGAACGATCAGCGCGCCTCGTGGGAGCCCCAGCTCGATGATCCGTTTGCCAGCGGCACCCGAGTCGGGGCCGACAATGACATCGGCCATGGTCGCTCGGGCGTTTTCCTCCGTTCGCTCGAGTTCCAGGGGGGTTCGTGGCCTGCGTTGAAGGGGCCTGTCGAGCCTCAGCCACCTGGCGACCAGCGGAAGCGACTTGCCTTGCAGAAGAACAGAGGTGATGACCACGAAGAACACCAGGTTGAAGATCGTGTCCGCGCGTGACAGGCCAGCCATCATGGGGAACGTCGCCAGGACGATGGGGACGGACCCCCGCAGGCCGACCCACGAAGTCAACAGCTTCTCGCGCCGCGTCAGCCGACTTCCTGCGAGGCAGAGCATGACGCTCGCCGGCCTGGCAACTACCATGAGGAATCCGCAGAGCATCACTCCGGATCCGATCACGGGAATCAGGCGGGAGGGGAAAACCAGGAGACCCAGGGTCAGGAACATGGCAATCTGCATCAACCACGCCAGGCCGCCGTGGAACCGCATCAGGCTCCGCTTGTGCAGGAAGTCTCCGTTTCCGAGGATGATCCCGGCCATGTACACTGCCAGGAAGCCGTTGCCGCCCAGCAAGTCGGCCGCCCCGAAGACCAACAGGACGCACGCAAGCGTCAGGACCGGGTATAGGCCCTCGTACTCAAGCCTGATCTTGTTGATGAGGTAGATGATCCCCCTGCCGAACAGCAGGCCGACGGCCGTTCCTACGAGCATCTGCTGAACGAAGGCGGGGATCGCGCTCCACCAAGTGGCGCTGGGATTCTTCAAGAGGCTCACCATTGTGGCGGTCAGGAACACCGCCATTGGGTCGTTGCTGCCCGATTCAAGCTCCAACAACGGTCTGAGCCGGCCCTTCAGGCTCACGCTTCGCGAACGCAGGATGGCGAACACGGCCGCGGCATCCGTTGAGGAGATCACCGAGCCCAATAGCAGGCCTTCCAACCAGGAGAAGCCCAACCGCATGACCGCAAAAGCTGCCACCAGGACGGCGGTCAGGAAGACGCCGGCGGTGGCAAGGATCATGCCGGTTCGAAAGACCGGCCTGACGCTTTGCCAATCGGTGTCCAACCCGCCCGAGAACAGGATGTAGGCCAACGCCAGGGTGCCCAGGAACTTGGCGGTGCGGGCATCATCAAAGTAGATTCCCCCCGGTCCTTCCGAACCGGCCAACATGCCGATCAACAGGAACATGAGGAGCGCCGGCACCCCCAGGCGTTCCGACGCCTTGCTGGCCAGTACGCTGGCCAGGAGCAGAACAGCCACGCCAAGGAATATCGAGTCTTCAGCCATACCATCCGCCCGCAATCGTTCGGCCGTCGTTTGCCAACCCTCGCAGCTAGGCCAGCTTAACGCAATACGGCGGCATGCTCCAGACTGGGGTCCCGGGCGCCGTTCTTACCTGGACCACGCCCCTTTCGTCATCAACCGACACCAGAATAACGCCGAGGAGATCGGCCTGTTCCGGCCAATACACGTTGCACTGAGCACTGTCGTGCCCCTTCAGGGGCCGGGCACTTGTTCGATCTTCCTTCATGAGCTTGTTACCGAGCGCCGAGGGCAGCGGGCGCATGTCGTCGTCATTTGAAGAGCCTATCACGAGCGTCGGAGCGGGGACACATCTAGCGAAACATCGATCTGCGTCCTCGTTCGGATCCCCCCGCGCAAAGCGACGACCAGTGATTCAATGGCATCAGTCAGGCTGCGATAGGCGAAAGGAACGCGGGGCGGTTGGACCGAATCCGCCCTGCGGGTGCAATCACGCCCCGAGTTCCCCTGCGACCGGGCCTGTGGATCGCCGCACGACGAGGGTTGGTGATACTGAGATCTGGCAGAAGGCCTCGTCCTCGGGAGGGGCATGCCGCGAGAGCCGCTCGGTCAGTTCCCTGACGGCCATTTCGCCTAATGCCCGGGCGGGAAAACGAGCGGTCGTGAGCGGCACTTCGCAGAACCGCGCCCATTCGACGTCGTCGAAGCCGGTTACCGAAACATCGTCGGGGACGCGCAAGCCCCGCTCCCGAAGCATCCGCAGACCGCCAACCGCCATGTAGTCGTTCGGATACATGGCGGCCGTGAACCTTATCCCGCTGTCGAGCAACTGGCCGGTCTTCTCGTATGCATCGTCTGGCGTCAATCCCGCCTCCACCATGAGTTCGGGATCGAAAGGGATGCCCGCGTGGTTGAGGGCGTCGTGGTATGCAGCGTGTCGCCCGAACTTCTGAATACGGTGGAAAGGCTGTGAGAGGTAGGCGATACGCCGGTGCCCCAGGGCGATCAGGTGCTCCGCAACCAGGCGTGTCCCCTCATAAACCGAGGTCGTGATGCGGGCCGTCGGGTGGTCCTTGATGGCGTCCACGACGGCGATGACGGGTGTCCTGCGGCGATGGAACGCTCGGAGTAGAGAGGTATTGGGGTAGGTTCCATCCTGGCTGCGGGCGATCGGGACAAGGATGAGACCGTCGACACCGTGTTCCAGCAGCATCTGAAGGTGCCGAGCCTCGTCACGGGGGTCATCTCCGGTGACGCAGAGCATGAGGCGATAGCCTCTGGCGGCCGCAGTGCTTTCGATGCCGCAGACAATCTCGGCGAAGAACGGGTTCTTGATGTCGGTTACCAGAAAGCCGAGGATCATGCTGCGCCGGGCGCGCAAGGCAGCCGCCTGGCGGTTTGGAATGTAGCCCAGACTGTTGGCGATTCTGAGGATCCGCTTCCTGGTGTCTGCGGAGACGCCGCGGGTGCCGCACAGGGCGTAGGAGACAGTCGCGGAACTCACCCCGGCTTCTTGGGCGATGTCCTGGATGCGTACCGCTTGTTTGATGTCCTTCCTCGGCATGTCTTAACCCGTTAAGTCAACTGCCGTATTATACTCGTTTGCCGGCCACACCACAAAAGGGAAATCTGCCGGCGTTGGCTGGTGGTATGGTGGTTACGGCCGGTGGCCAGACAAGAGCCAACGGCCGAGCGGGTCTGGGCGACCGCCAGCGAGGCTCCGCAGGTAATCCAAGGACCCAGGGCGGGGAGCAAGTGAGGCGGTTTTATTCGTAAACATCTTGAATACATATATTTATGATCTATTGAGCGTTGGGCGGCAGTGCTGCACAACACAGATCGTGCTCGCGACTTGCACTACCGGTTTCGGGTCGCTATGCTGAAAGCAGGGCTGGAACTCGCCGAAAGTACGCCCTGGCTGTCCTTGCAGGTCAGTGATTGGAACAGGAAAGAGGGACGAGGGCTTGGATCTCGATTCGAATATTAAACGATTAAGTAGATCGCTCTCAAGAGCCGCCAGCGGCGGAGGAGCAACAAACATGTCACGAACCAAAGGGTGGTGGATGGGGATGGTGATGTCCAGTGCCTTAAGCCAGGCCTACGCCGCAGATGTCGCCCTGTGGCGATTCGACGCCGACGGGAAGACTGCAGGACAAAGCGCTGGTGCGATCGTGGATTCTCTCGGCGGGTATGGCGGGACCGCCCATGGCGATCCAGGCACGGCAGTCTACAGCAGCGGCATCCCGCATGTTTGTCCGAAGACCCCTCCGACCTTGGGCGATGCCACACCGCCCAATGTCCTGATGCACGGCGGGCAGACGAATGGGCTCGGGCTCGAGTTCTCGTCGGCGTCTTCACAGTTCGTCAGCGTCGCTGACGCCCCCGGGCTGAGGATGGGATCAAGTGGGACCTTCATCGTCGAGGGCTGGGTCAAACTGGCTGCACTGCCGACGACCACATCGGGACGCCAGTGGCTGGTTCACAAGAGCGCCGGAACCGATGGTACCACCGACTACGGAGTCCTTGTGGGCGGAGCCGATCTCGCGACTTCCAGTCAGACCTGGTACAACGTGCAAAATCCTGCCCATGAGTTCACCGGCGGCGAACTCGTGCTCGTCTTCGGAGACGGAACGACCCTGCAGAATGCAGTCAGCAATCTCGCTATCGGCGACACGGAGTGGCATCATGTGATGGTCTCCTACAACGGTATCAAGCACGAGGTCGTCTTCATGCTCGACTATGCGGCCGAACTGCTGAAGAACGTGACGCCGGCCAACGTGGCGGGCACGGGGCAACTCATCATCGGCGGACACTCGACGGGGGCGGGCGCGGACCAGACTCTCAACGGCAAGCTGGACGAGGTTCGCATCGCCAATCACTCGTTGCCCGGCAGCCCGGACAGCGTTGGCATTCCCTCCAATCTTCTCACGGTCATTCCGAAGTGGTGGTGGAACACCGAAGGTGGCTTCCCGGCCGGCTGTTTTAACGCAGACGGGGCTCGCACCTGGCGGTTCCGGTCGAGCACTTGGAAGGACGACCAGAATGCGGGCGTCTATTGGGACGTGCTGAACACGGACCCGGGCAATCTGATGTTCAAGCTGGTCGACGCCGACGGCGTGGTCTACACCAACGGGGCGAAGAGCTACATCATGTTCGACGAGACCACGGGCGGAGGCGCGAGAACCGACATTGCCCCGGACGAACGGTCCTCCGGGGCGACATTCGTGACCAGGTTCAAGATCAACTCGTACTCCAAGAATGTGCCGATAGGCACCGATGTCGATCGCTGCCTCAAGTGGATTCGCCTCGACATGAAACCCAAGGGAGGGACGAGCACCCACCTGTTCTGGGAGGTGTCCTATACCGATCGGGCGAACATGACTGGTATCTCCCTGTACAGAAACGAACAGAGTCCGCGCATGAGGATCACTGATGATTTGACGGGCAGCGGCTGGCACGTGCTGCACGCCGCCGCCTACGTCGATCCGGACGGAGTGTCCCACATGATCACCTGGCTGGACGGCAACAAGATCGACGAATGGAGGACCACCGATGTGCCGCCGATCACCCTCACGACCTGCTACTTCGGCGAGAATGACAACAACAGGACTACGACGCAAACCATCGACAACGAGTTCGACTACGTCCGGTTCTCAGCCGACGCCGCCTGGACGCCGGACGGGACACTTCTCACGCCCGAGGGGGCCTTCACGGATCTGTGCGTCAACGACCTCGACGATGACGGCAATGGGCTGACCGACTGTGCTGATCCAAGCTGCACGGCCAAAGAGGTCTGCAAGTGTTACCCGCACGCCCTCTGGGCAGATCAGGATGACGACGGCGACGTCGATTCGGCCGATTTCGGGGTGTTCCAGGCGTGCTTCAGCGGCACGGACGCAGCCACACCGGATTGCCTGTGCCTGGATCGGGACAGCGACGGCCGGGTGAACAGGACGGATTTCTCGGATTACTTCGTCAGGTGCGTGGGTGGTCCGAATCTCCCCGTTCCCCTCATCTGCCCGCAATGATGATTCTATGTGTAGGGCGGCGGGTCGCAGAGCCGGTGGAGCGAACGACCCGGCCCCTCCTCTTGAACAGGAGTCACTGAGATGAACTGCCATTACCGCCGGTCGGCCAGGGCTGGCTTCACCTTGATTGAGGTCCTGGTCGTCGTCGCCATCATCGCCCTGCTGATCTCGGTGCTGCTTCCCTCGCTGCACAAAGCTCGCGAGCAGGCCAAGGTCATGATCTGCAAGACCCGGCTCGGTCAGCTGTATCGCGGCCACGCGTTCTACGCGGCCGATGATCGACTTAACCAGTTTCCCCACTGGAGTTGGTGGCTCTTCGACGGCGCCGGGCACAACGAGGCGAAGGTCGACTATTACCCGAAGGCCGACGTGTACGCCAAGACCGGCGGCGTGCGGTCTCCCGATTCCCGTGCGTGGGTAACCTACGGTGATATCTACAGGTACATCAAAGACCCCGAGGTGTACTTCTGCCCGGGCGACACCAAGGCCCGACCACAGCCCTATTCGATCGGCAGCAGCAGGAACGGGAACGGCAATTACCCGATTCACAGCTTCGTGAGGGTGGTCGATCCGAACTTCTTCATACAGAAGAAGATCGACGGAGCGGATGTCAACAACGGCCAACTCCAGCCTGGTGATTTCATCAATCCCGACAAGTTGCGCCCCGGCGTCTTCAATGGCAACAGTGAGAGCCTGCCTCAGGTGAAGAATTTCCAGTCGATCCCCTGCCGTGTCGGTATGATGTACGAGGAGGACCAGGGCCTTGGCGATATAGCCATGACCAAGACCTCCACCCTCAATGATGGGCACAGCAGCGTCGTGGTCTATACCGACTACATGTCGGCTCGTCATGAACGCCGCGGACACCTGCTGTTCTTCGACGGCCATGCCGAGTTATGCAATACGGATCGGTGGAACAACTACAGCAAGGACAAGTACGTGCTCTACCGCGTCCTTGGCGCAGGCAGCGCCAGTCCTCCGAAACCCTGATGGCGGAACAACCGGGGCATGAGCCGAAAATCGAACGAGTCAGGTGCCCCCGATCGTGGCCGGGGGCCCGCTCTGCTCATCGTTGGTGCGGTCGGGTTTGGCTTGTAGCAGGAAGAAAGAGATCGAGAAGGGCATTCACGCCTTCGGCGACCAGAACTCCCAACCGCTGGTGACTCCACCTCCTCGTCCGAGGTTGTGGGTCTGACAGTACGATTCCGTGGCCTCAATGGCCGCTCGCGTCGGGGTCACGCACACCTTGCCCGAAGCCGGGCCCGAGGTGAGCATCAGGCTCGGTAGCGATCTCGAGATCGCCGAGGGCTTCGAGCAGAACCCGCATCGACATGGCTCGCCAACTTGAGATCAAGAGTCCGGCACGATCTACATCCAACAAGCCCCTCTGGCCGTGGCAGAGAGTCCGGCGAGGGCAGGGGCAGATGAAACGCGCCGGCTACCTCTGATTCCAAAGCCCCGACGCCGAGGATCTGAGCTCGTTCGTCGGCGAGCCCCAGGCCGTACAGAACGAGGCCTGACAAGATGCCCAGTGCACACCTGCTCACCATAATTCCCCTCCTCCAATGAGCGAGAAGCCAACGCCGGACGGACAACGGCAGGGTCGTCGCCATCAGTGCAGACTGAAGCCGGGATCTCGATGACACCGCCATTTTCCGCAGTACCGATCCAAGCCCGTTCCTGCAACTTCTCTCTTCAAACTGGAGAGCCTTTGCCAGAGAAGGTCGCACGGACGGTCAACACCTTCGAGAGACGGCTGGGGGCGAGGGCTTGTGAGGCGCCCGGTTTCTCGCGGGAGTATCTCGCGGCAACTCTTCGGCCCGTCTCGGGCCGTAACGACCACCGCTATCATTCGATTGGGATTGCGACGGTGACGTAGACGGCGATGACCTCGTTCGGTTTGAGGCCTGCACGTCGGGTCCTGCTATTGCCTATGCGGTCGACTGTGCCAAGGCCGACTTCGACCGTGACGGCGACATCGGCCAGTCCGACTTCGGCCTCATGCAACGATGTTACAGCGGCTCGAAGGTGCCGGCCAACCCAAACTGCGCACAGTGACTCGTATGATCCGGGGTCCCCGGTGTGTCGCGCAGAATCTCGATGTGCAGCTCCCGGATATGGCTTGCGCCTTGTTCGTCAACGAGCTCAAACAGCAGCGTCCTGATGGATGTCATGGTGTGCCCCCCTGGCAGGCGGCCAGGTCTCTTCGGGGAGGACTGGACGCCGAACCCAAGCCGCTGGCCGCACTTCAGGCGCTGACATTGTCCCATTCGATCTGCAGCTTCTTCAGCGCGTAACCTGCTTCGCGGAGGTAATCGCCGTAACAAGTGATGGTGTGGAAGCCTTCCATGGTTCGCAGCAGCCGTCGCCAGTCGCCGTCGATCCGCACGTCCATCTGCGACCGACACATGTCGTAGGCCGGCGAGTCCAGGATCCGCCCCCGGAAGCCATACCACTTCGTGCAGCGCAGGTTCGGGATGATGTTGGTGGTCACCTGGCCCTTCGCATATTCGACCTTCGTGGCCGCGCCATAATCCGACTCGAAATGCGTGAGGATCCGCGTCGGCTCGTAGTCCTGCCCGTTCATTCGCCGTGGGGCGGCACAGTGGGCCAGCGTCATGACGCCGTCGTGCGGGAAATGCGAGTTGCTGACCAACGATGGCTTGCCCGAGATCCACCGCAGCAGCACGCCTGGCGGCGTGTGGGTGTAGTCGGCGTGGCAAAACGCAGTCCAGCCTTCGTCATTGAGCAAACTGAGCACAAGGCACGGCGGCGTGTCCAGCAGGCCGATCAGCGGCCCCATGCAGTTGGCCACGCCCAGGTTGGTTGCCCCTGCCTCCTTCATGATTGCCTTGAACACCCGCAGCGCGAGGAACGAGTTGACCACAAACCGTCTCTCGGTACCAAGCGTCACGTTGGGCTGGGCCAGCAGATCGTCCGCCTGCCGCTCGACTTCACGCATGACCGCGACGTCGGCGCGGGCCTGCCTGAGTCTGCCCTCGATCTGCGCGACCGGCACGTGCTTCACGTCGTAGCCCCAGACCTCCTTGACGTGCGCCGGCCCGCGCTCCTGCCCCGGCTTGCTGTAGGCCTGCAACCCGCCCAAGGCGACCGAAACGGTCCCACGGGCATTCTTCAGGCCATACAGCGCCCGAAGCCTCCACAAGAGCTCACCATAGTCGTCGACCACAACATCATCGACATCGAGATTCGGCTCTTTGAACGCATCCTCACTCTTGCGCAGCAGTCGCCAGTGGGCGATCTCGTACCACAGGTAGACCGGCCCGGACCGGTGCCGCACGAACAGCAGGTTCGGCTTGCCCGAGGCCGCCATGGTCTCCAGCCAGCCCTGGTCGCCGCCCGAGCCGAAGACCAGGATGGTGTCGCATTCGGTCTTGGTCACCGCAGCGGCCTGACCCGCATCCCCGACCAGCGTGAGAGGAAGCACCTCGACGGCAAACTCGGCCTGTGCCGCCAGCGTTTTCAGCTCCTGCTCGATCCGACGAGCCTCCTGGTCCACGTCCGCGCGTGTTTTGAGGCCTCCGTACGGCCGCCAACTCGTCTTCTCCTGCCGTTGCGGGATGGCATACGCCAGCGCAGGCTTGACTCGAAGCGCCCGGCCAGGAACAAGAGATGACCTCAACGCCCGGGAGACTGAGGCGGCCTCCGCGCACCCGGCGTCTGTCAGTGCCGCACTGCCTGCAACCATCGTACCACCCACCGCGCCGAAGAAGCCTCGCCGCGTGATGCCGGTCATCTCCTGTCCATCATTCGCCGCCATGTGTCACCCTCCAAATGCCAGCGCCCTCTTTCTCGCATCGTGTCCACCCACCGCCATGATCGTGGTTCCGATTGAGTCCTTACTGCATCTCGTTGCCCTATGCCGGATAACAGGCTGGTTGGCCGGCCAGTCTCAATGAACCCCGCCAGGAGCTTGTGACCGCCGTGTTTCCCCTCACGGCTGATAGGGCACCGCACCCGTTGCATCCGTTCGATAGCCCCACCTCTTCACGTATTCCTGGCCAGGAAGGAAGGCATCTTCGCACCGCTTCAGCTCGTCTCCAAGCCGTGATTCCAGTTCGGCCTGGATGGCTTGGTACTGCGCGTGACCGGCCAGGTTGCGCTGCTGGTAGGGGTCTTCCCGGTTGTCGAACAGCAGCCAGGGGCCGTCCAGTGAGCGAACGTACGTGTACCGGCTCGTGCGGACACCGCGGTACTCCCGCCCGCCCCGCTCGCGCGTCCACTCGCCAAATGGGGTCACGCAGCAGATCAGGGCAGCGCGGTCCTCATCCACCTGCTCTCCCCGCAACCAGGCCGAGCGATCCACACCCTGCACAGTCGAAGGGATCGCAATGCCAGCCAAACCCAGCAGCGTCGGCATGATGTCGGGAGTTCCCAGGGGCGCGGACAGTCTCCGGCCAGTTGGGCCGAGACCATTGGGCCAGCTCACCACAAGAGGCACCAGGATGGACTCGTCCCAGGGACGCTGTTTGCGGGTCTGGGCGTGAGATCCAAGCATGTCGCCGTGGTCCGAGGTGAACACCAGGATGGTATTGCCGGCAATCCCGCACTCCACCAGTGTCTGGGACAAGCGGCCCACACAATCATCGAGGGCGGCGCAGTGGGCATAGTAGCCGGCCAGGTCGCGGCGGGCCGCTCTTTCGGCCTCCAGGGGCACATTGGGGCGGAGTCGCAACCGCTCGAGCTCGAAAAGCCTTCGGTATCGCTCGGGAGCGGTCTCGTATGGGTTGTGTGGCGGCCCCCACGCCAGCACGAGCAGAAACGGCTCGCGTAGATGAGCCCTGATGTAACCGATCGCCTCCTCGGTCTGAGCCGGGGCGTCGTAACCTCTCCAGTGTTGTTTCTCGTTCGTGTCCGCGTAGAACACGGAATGGTTGTAGTCGTGAGTGCATTCGCAAGCCCGCCAGAACTCGAAGCCCTGCCGGCGATCTGGCGGGATAAAGTTGGACCGCCCGTGGCCGTCAAGGTGCCATTTCCCGATGTAGGCCGTTCGATAGCCGGCCCTTGCGAAGGCCTGCGCGAGGGAGACCGCTTCCTGATTGAGGCACACATCGTTGAGGAACACCCCGTGCTTCACCGGATAGCGCCCGGTCATCAGAGAAGCCCGGTACGGCGAGCACACCGGGCAGGTCGAGACGGTCGTGGTGAGTACCACCCCGTGGGTGGCGAGCCGGTCCAGGCAGGGAGTGCGGGCGTTGTCGTCGCCGGCAAATCCCACGGCCTGGGCGCGCCACTGATCAGCGAGAAGGAAGACTACGTTCGGGCGGGCACGCGGAGCTTCGGCGCACCGAGCTGCATCCCCCCAGCCGCCCAGATTGGTTGCCGTTAGGGCCAGGAAAAGCACGCATGCTCTGCTCATGGGCATCTCCGGGATCAGAGCTGAGAGACTTCCCCAGGGGCCCGCGCGTGCTGACGTAAGGGCATGGACCCAGAAAGGGAATCACTGCCGCCGGCAGTTTATCTGAGGAGGCCGGATCGTGCAATTGCCCGCTCGGGAGGCACAGCGATTCCGCAAGTATCGCTCGTGGGCGTGGCTGATCAAGGATTTACATTCGGACAGGTTGTGAGGCAGGTTCGCAATGGGGTTTTCGGGTTGCGGAGGCGAGAGAGAGCGGCCTCGGGGTCAG
>JAKLEZ010000035.1 GCA_022711465.1 Planctomycetota bacterium
GCCGCCTGCGATGTTCATGCCGAGGTCCGGAGAGCTCGCACTATCCACTCACTCGTGCGAGCGTGCTTGGATGGAGGTCACGTCATGTCTCACCCGTCCGCTACGATTCCGTCGACAACCATCGATGCTCTTGTGCCCGTTCGGGCAGGTGCCGCGCGATCGGCGTACTTTGGCGCGCCGATGCGAATCGCCTTCGCCGCCGGCTGCGTGCTGATGCTTGCCGGCACGGCCGGGGCCGTGACGTTCACGACCGACACACTGATCGCGGCCGGCGATATGACCTACGATGGCCAGGACATCATCGTCGAGGGCTGCACGCTCACCGTGAACGGCGCCCACGAGTTCAGCGCGCTCGCTGTTCGACGCAACGCCAGCAACCAGCCTGGCGTGGTGACACACACGCCGGGATTCAGCGATGCCGGCGTGAATGGTCTCGCGTTGACCATCGCGGGCGATGTGCTCGTTCAGGGGGCCGAGGGCGACCTTGTGGCCAGCCGGATCGATGGGGATGGCAAGGGGTATGGCTCGGGAGCGGGTCCCGGAGCAGGGTCAGGAAACGGGAGCGAGTGGAGTCTGCGGGGTAGCGGAGGGGGCTACGGCGGACGAGGCGGAGACTCGTTGCCTCCGCCGGGAACGACGTTCGGCGTTATTCCCGGGGGATCGACGTACGGTTCGGCAACGGAACCGGCAGACTTAGGCAGCGGTGGCGGCGGGGGGTACGGGTGGACACTGGGTGGTTCCGGGGGTGGGGCGATTCGGTTGAGGGTGGACGGGACGCTGCAACTGGACGGGCGGCTGAGTGTGAATGGCAACGCGGCCGGCGGGTTCTATGGCGGCGGGGGTTCGGGCGGGAGCGTTTATCTGAGGGTGGGTGCGCTGCAAGGCGCGGGGGTGATCTCGGCCGACGGGGGCGCGGCTGGTGATGGCGACCGTGGCGGCGGCGGTGGTGGCGGACGAATTGGGGTTCACTATCAGACAGACAGCTTTGCGGGGACGACATCGGCCCGGGGTGGAGCAGGCCGCAGCGGCGGTGCGGGAACGATGTTCCGTAAAGGGCCGGGGGATACGGTTGGGCACTTGGTGATTGATAACGGTGGCGTGGCGGGTGCGACGACGCCGGTCGGGGCCGGGGCTCCAGCATTTGAAACCATCGAGGTCCGGAACGGGGGCACACTGGCGGTTGGCGCGGGGGTCGTGCAGATGGCCAGTGCGTTGACCGTTTCTGCGTATGGTGTGTTCCTGGTGGACCGGTCGGTGAGTGTGGGCAGCCTGCGAGTTGCCGCCGACGGACTGCTGACGCATACGGCCGGGCATGCGGGTTTTGACTTCACGGTATCGGGTGACGCGGTGGTGGAGTCCGGGGCAGCCATTTCAGCGGATGGCAAAGGTCATGCATCGGGGGCTGGTTTGGGGGCGGGGTCAGGAAACGGGAGCGAGTGGAGTTTGCGGGGTAGCGGAGGGGGCTACGGCGGACGAGGTGGAGACTCGTTGCCTCCGCCGGGAACGACGTTCAGCGTTACTCCCGGGGGATCGACGTACGGTTCGGCAATGGAACCGGCAGACTTAGGCAGCGGTGGCGGCGGGGGGTACGGGTGGACACTGGGTGGTTCCGGGGGTGGGGCGATTCGGTTGAGGGTGGACGGGACGCTGCAACTGGACGGGCGGCTGAGTGTGAATGGCAACGCGGCCGGCGGGTTCTATGGCGGTGGGGGTTCGGGCGGGAGCGTTTATCTGAGGGTGGGTGCGCTGCAAGGCGCGGGGGTGATCTCGGCCGACGGGGGCGCGGCTGGTGATGGCGACCGTGGCGGCGGCGGTGGTGGCGGACGAATTGCGGTTCACTATCAGACGGACAGCTTTGCGGGGACGACATCGGCGCGGGGTGGAGCAGGCCGCAGCGGCGGCGCGGGAACGATGTTCCGTAAAGGGCCGGGTGACGCGATCGGTCATTTGGTGGTCGATAACGGCGGCACGGCGGGTGCGACGACGCCAATCGGCGCTGGCGCCCCGGTGTTTGAGAGCATCGAAGTCCGGAACGGGGGTACGTTGTCGGTCGGCGCTGGGGTCGTGCAGATGGCCAGTGCGTTGACCGTTTCTGCGGGCGGCGTGTTCCTGCTGGATCGATCGGTCACCGTGGACAGTCTGCGAGTTGCCGCCGACGGACTGCTGACGCATACGGCCGGGCAGGCGGGTTTTGACTTCACGGTATCGGGCGACGCGGTGGTGGAGTCCGGGGCGGCGATTTCGGCGGACGGTAAGGGGTATGGTTCCGATGCTGGTTCGGGGAAGGGTGAGTCTGGCATTTACACGGGCGGCGGGGGCGGTTACGGGGGCACGGGCGGATCGGTGCCTGGCGGGCCCAGCGGGGGTGCAGTCTATGGTTCGTTGACCGAGCTGACGGAGTTGGGCAGCGGGGGCGGCCAGTCTACATACTCTCCCGCAGCCGGGGGCGCGGGGGGCGGTGCCCTTCGGCTGACGGTGGGCGGAACGCTGAGCGTGGACGGGAAATTGAGCGCCGACGGTCTGCCAGGCCCGGTGAACTTCTGGGGTGGCGGCGGTGGTGGCGGGGGCTCAGGCGGGAGCGTCTACCTGCGGGTTGGTGCGTTGGCCGGCAGTGGTGTGATCTCGGCCAACGGCGGCGTAGGTGCCGAGGGCAAGGCGGGCGGCGGCGGCGGCGGAAGAATCGCGATCCGTTACATCGACATGGCCGCATTCGATCCGGGGCGAATCAACGTGCAGGGCGGCAATGGTCTTCAAAACGGAAACCCAGGCACGATTTTCACGCGTCCGTGGGCACCGTATGTCGTGTCGCACAGCCCCTCGAAACTGGTTCTCTGGCGTCCTGACCATGTAGACCTCGATTTCGACTCAGAGTTGGATGCGGGTACGTTCACGACCGACGATGTTACCTTAGTCCGGCCCAATGGTGAACGCTCCTCGACCATGGTGCCACCGCGTCGCCTGAAAGCGCGATCCTGGCGGGTGGGTTTTCCAGCACACGAGTCGGAAGGTGAGTACCACATCCTCGTGGGACCGAATATTGCGGACACACGAGGCCGCCTTATGAACCAGGACGGCGACGTGACCTTTGGTGAGGATCCTGAAGATGTGTATGACGCTTCGTTTCGCTACTTAAAGCCCAAGGAGCTTGCCCTGGACGTGCCAACGTCGGGCAGCTTCTCCTTCCCCAAGCAACCCGACTACTACTACGTCACAGTCGCGTCCGGCCAGGATCTTGAAATCCGCCTCGATGATCTTGATGATACCGGGGCCAACGAGCTGTACGTTAGTTTCGAGGACACCCCAAGCCAGAGCCTGAGTGATTACCGCGGATCGGCGCAGCCCGTGGCCGACCAGGTCGTTCGAATTCCAGGAACACGTGCTGGCACGTACTACATCCTCGTGCAGGCGGCGGACGTGCCGGCACCGGGTCCGTCGGGGTACACGGCCACTGCCCGCTACCTGCCGTTGACGATTACTTCTGTCGAGCCGGACCGCGCCTACAACGCCTCGCATAGACACGAACTCTCGACGATCCGGGGCACAGGCTTCGATCCAGCCGCGGCGGTCGTTTTGCGACGCGAAGGTGAGAGCGACATACACCCGACAGATGTCCAGTGGGTCGATTCCGCCACGCTGTTTGCCCGATTCAACGTCACCGGCGCGCAGGCTGGTCAGTGGAATGCTGTGGTCACCAATCCAGACGCCCAGACCGCAACGTATCCCTTTACCGTTTTCGAAGGTGGTGCACCCGAACTGAAGGCAGACCTGATCGTCTCGAGCCCGCTCGGCTTCCACATCCCCGCGACGCTCTACATCAACTACGCCAATGTGGGCACCGCCCCCATGCCCGCGCCGCTGCTCAGGCTGCAGGCGACACAGGGCACCTTGCTGACCGCCGATCCCACTCTCCCTGCGGGGGGCCTGAGCAATTCAGTGCAAATGCTCGGTTTGGGCCCCGGACCCGACCCTGCCCTCTTGAACCCCGGTGAATCAGGACGCATTGCGGTCTACTACCAGGGCTGTCAAACCTGGGTCTCACCTATCGAATTCACGCTGGGCGCACTGGCCGCTAACGAGACTACGCCAATCGACTGGGCTTCGATGAAAGAGGACCTGCGCCCGGACACGATGGCGGCCGACGCGTGGGATGCGATCTGGCCGATTCTGACAGGCCAACTCGGCTCGACCTGGGGCGATTATGTGAGGGTGCTCGACGCAGACGCCGCATACCTCGATCAGCACGGCAGCCGCACGCACCAGGTTGAGAAGCTCCTGGCCTTCGAGATTGCCAAGGCCACCGGCGCAATCAGCCCTCGCGGCGCGCTGGCGGTGGCCGTGGACGCGTACGCGCCCGGCAGCGTGCTGCCGTTGGTTTTCGCGCGGGTCGCGCCGCAGTCGATCGACCAGCGGTTTCGTCTGGGGCCGTTGGGGCGCGGCTGGTGGCACAACTTCGAGTATCGGCTCACGGTCCCGCAGGCCGGAGAGGTCGTTGTGCATGGTCCCGGGGGAGCGACCCGCACGTTCACAGACGTCTGGTGGCAGGGGCAGCGCCTGCCCGAGCCCGGCGACTACGGAGAGTTGACTCTCGACGCCGACGGTTACCGCCTACGGGAAAAAAGCGGCCTCGTCTGGCGATTTGATGGTGCTGGCCGCTTGGATTATGTCGCGGAAACCAACGGGAACCGCCTGACAATGAGCTATACAGGCGTCCTGTTGAGCAGCATCACGCACTCGAACGGGCAGGTTCTCCAGATCGTTTACGATGATGCCGGGCGGATCGCGCGCGTCGAGCATCGCTTGGCTGACAACTCGGTCCGGGCTACCTCGTACCAATACAACGGTGAGTACCTCCGCGCGGTCACCGACCCCGGGAGCGTGACGACCGAATACGATTACAGCCCGGTGGCGGGAAGCCCGGCCGACCACGCCTTACGGGCAATCACCTTCCCCGACGGCACGCACCGGTATTATGAATACGACGCGCTTGGCCGGCTCATCGCCCAATCGCGCGACGAGAACGCTGAACGCGTCCGGCTGTCCTACGACCCATCAGGGCGCGTGCAGGTTAAGGACGCCCTCAACGCGGCGACCTCGTTGCACCCGGGCGCGTTCGGCGAGTTACTGGACATCACCGATCCGCTCGGGGCGAAGGCCCGACTTCGCTACGATGCCCTGCTGAACCTCACCGGGGCGGTGGGCCCTGAGAATCAGTCGGCGCAGTTTGAATACGACAGTAAGTCCAACCCGATCCGCATCACTGACCCGCTGTTGAACGTCATCTCGCTCGGCAACACCGGCGACGGCAGCCGGCTCGACTGGCTCAGGGACGCTCGAGGCCACGTGACCGACTTCACTACTGATTCCCGCGGCGACCTCACCCAGATGACATATCCCGACGCGAGCAGCGAGCTGTTCGAGTACGATACGGCCGGGAACGTCACCAAGGTCACGAACCGTCGAGGTCAGCAGATCAACTTCCGGTATGAGGACACTCGGTGGAACAGCCTCGTGACGCGCAAGGAATGGCGGGAGCCTTGGTCTCAGGATCCCGTTCGGACCACCGGCTACACTTATGACCTGCGCGGGAACCTCACCTCGGTGATCGACTCCGCGACCGGCACGATCGCGATGCAGTATGACCATCGCGATTTCCTCAAGCGGATCGACTATCCCGGCGGTGGCCCCGGCGGGCGATGGTTCGAGTTCGAGTACAACAACGCCGGCCGCCGGACTCAGCGGCGCGGCCACGACGGCTACGTGCTCAACTACGACTACGACACGGCAGGCCGGCTCGAGCAGCTGACCGACGGCAGCGGCGCCGAGATCATCCGTTACTTCTACGACGACGCCGGGCGCCTCAGCCGCGAAAACAAGGGCAACGGCACCTACACGACCTACGAATACGATGCGGCTGGCCAAATCACGCACATGGTCAACTACGGCAAGGACGACGCCGTACAGTCGCGGTTCGATTATGTCTACGACGTCAACGGGAATCCCACGTCGATGGCCACGCTGAACGGGACGTGGCAGTACGGCTATGACGCCCTCGGCCAGCTTACCCGCGTAAAGCACCCCGACGGCCATGTGGTCGAGTACCAGTATGACCCCGCGGGCAACCGGACGGTCGTAACGGATAACGGCACGTCGACCGCATACACGACAAACAATATGAACCAGTACACGCAGGTGGGCGGCGCGAGCTACACGTACGACGCCGACGGCAACATGACCTCAAAGACCGACGCGACCGGCACGACGACGTACACGTACGATATCGAGAACCGTCTTGTCCGCGTGGCCACGCCGACCGACGGCACGCGGGAGTATATCTACGATGCGCTCGGCAACCGCGTTGAGGTCAAGCACGACGGCGTCGCCACGCGCTACCTACATGACCCGATCGGGCTCGTCGATGTGGCCGCGGAGTACGATGGCAATGGTACCTTGGTTGCCCGCTACACGCACGGCCTCGGTCTCATCTCGCGCACCGGTGCCGCCGGCAACGCGGCCTTCTACTCCTACGATGCGATTGGCCACACGCGGCAAATGACCGACCCAGTTGGCGCCATTGCGAACAGCTACGACTACGACCCCTTTGGTGGTCCGTTACAGGCCAATGAGTCCCTCGCCAACACGTTCAGGTACATTGGCCGATGGGGCGTCAGCGACGACGGACGTTGCGGCTACTTCATGAGGACAAGGTACTATATGCCAACATCTGGGAGGTTCATTACGTGTGATCCGGCTGGGATCCGCGGCGGTCTGAATCTATACTCCTATTGTGCAAATGACCCAGTAACGTACATCGATCCGCTGGGCCTTGATGTTATTCGAGTCAGTCTTCCTGTTGGCATAGTTGTCAGCCTGGGGTGGAATCGAGCGTCCGGCAAGCAGTACATTGGGATTGGATACTCGAAAGGGATACCTTCTCCGTCCGGTTATCTGTGGGCCGATGAGAATGACAATTGGGGAATTAACGGCGGTATTCAGGAAATCGGCAGCATATCCTACTCTTCCAAGGCCGCTCGTAGTGGGCTCTATGCAGAAGCTTGGCTTGGTTGTGGACTGATGGGGCATGTTTCTCAGTACCTGGGAGACAAACAAGCAGATTCGGCATTCGGTATCGGATGGGGTGGAAGTGCTCAGATTGGCGTCATGTCCACAATGCCTCACCCACTGCTGTTTGTGTTCGGCGCCAGTGCCATCCCGCTTCAGGCTTACATCGACTACATAACCAGTGTCGTGCTTGCGTGGGACCCCAACGCCAAGATCGGTCCCCTCGGCTTCGGCACCGCCAACCTCAAGGGTACGGATAAACCGTTGCCGTACGTCATCTACTTCGAGAACGACCCCGCCGCAACGGCTGCGGCGCGGGAGGTGTACATTATTGACCAGCTTCAGAACGCCCTCGACCCCGCCACATTCGAATTTGGTGAGCTCGGCTTCGGGCCGCACGTGGTCTCCGTGCCCGAAGGATTGCAGCACTACGAGACCAGACTCGCCATCGACGGCTGGACCTGGAACGAGACCCAGGGGTGGCACACCGGCGAGACGCCGTTGACCGTCAACATCACCGTCGATCTGGATGCTGCAACAAGTACGGCCACGTGGCACCTTCAGACTCTCGATCCGAAGACCGGCCTGCCCCCGGAGGACGCTTACGCTGGCTTCCTGCCGCCAAACGACCCGGACTCCGAGACTCATCGCGGGGAAGGCCGCATCGGCTACGTCGTCAACGCCAGGCCGGGGCTACCCAGCGGCACCGAGATCCGCAACGTCGCCCAGATCCAGTTTGACGGCGGCGAGATCATCGCCACCAACCAGGTTGATCCCCACGACCCGTCGCAGGGCACCGACCCCAACAAGGAGGCGCTGGTCACCATCGACGCCGGCGCGCCCTCCAGCCAGGTAACCGCCCTGCCGGCCACAACCTCGCAGTATCCCTTCGCGCTGGAGTGGACCGGCCAGGACGACGCCAACGGCTCGGGTGTCGCGGCGTACGACATCTACGTTTCCGTCGATGACGGCCCGTTCGGCCTGTGGTTGAGCACGGCCGAGACGTCGGCCCCCTTCCACGGCCAGTGGGGCCATCGCTACGCCTTCTACAGCGTCGGCCGCGACAACGTTGGGCATTCGGAGACCGCCCCGCTGAACCCCGATAGCACCATCGCGCCCGATGCCGCCACCCTGGTGATTACCGATCTGCCGATCGATTCGGACCGTGACGGCGACGTGGACCTGGATGACCTGGCGGCGATGCAGAGTTGCCTGTCCGGTCCCATGATTCCGCTCGCGCTGGGTTGCGAAAAGTTCGACCTGGACGGCGACAACGACGTCGACCAGTCCGACTTCGGCGTGTTTCAGCGCTGCTACAGCGGCGAGGGCAACCCGGCAGACCCGGACTGCGCGGACTGACGCGGCAGCGTCCTGACGGTCGTGATGGTATGCCTCCCCCGGCCAAGGCGGCCAGGCCTCGTGAGGGAGGACAGGACGCCGTATGAACGGTTGGCCGGTGGTCCTCAGATGGCCGGGCTGGCGGTGTTGCGAAGGCTGTTCACCTCCATCCTGCTGCAACACATCCAGTGTCTCCGCCACGCCGAAGATGATTTGGTGCTTCCGGGATGACTTGGCAAGTCGCTCAACCTGACCCCGTTGTGACCACAGAGGGCGTACCCGGCGCCCACTGCGCAAACGGGGGCATCTCCAGGACTGTCGCGAGCCTGTGGCCTGCGGAGGGACGTTCTGGACACCCCCAGCGCTGCGGAGAAGCCCGAGAAGTGGTCGGTGCAGCGGGAGGCGAGCGATGCACAGTCGCCAGACACGGCCCGGCGGCGTAGCCGGGTACGGCAATCCGGGGAATCTCGGCTCAGGTTGATGGGGACGGGAGGGAAGATCGTGAAATCGCGCAACGTTGTGGTGATTGGCCTGATGTCGGCAGGAGTCGCTCAAGCCAACCTGATCGTCAACGGGAGTTTCGAGGACATCGAGGGACCCGCCTACGAGCAAGGAATCCTCCCTCCGCCGTGGGTCCAGGTCTCGTCCGTCCTTCCGAATGCCGACACATACAGCAACGACGGATCCTACGGCCTGTATCCCGATGATTTAGGCAACTTCAGCGGAGTCACGGCATTCGACGGGATTCGCTGGGTGGCAGGGTGGTCACAACATCCGGAGAGTTTTGGCCAGTATCTGAATACACCCCTCACACCAGGTAGGCAGTACGAGATATCCGCGCACCTCATTCAGGCCAAGAGGTCGGACCTGGACAACCCTGGTGGCTACAAGCTGCTGCTTGTCGACGGCGTACTCCCAACTGCCTCCGCCGTTCTCGGGACGCTCGCTCCGACCACGGATTCCGATAGTTGGGAACCGCGTACGATGACATTCACGGCGCCGGCGAACGCCGCGTCGCTCCCGCTGCTCGTTTTCGAGCCTTACGCTAGTGAGCCCTCAGCCTGGGCATACCCGGGCATCGATAGTGTTTCCCTCATGCTTGTACCGGAACAAGCTGAACCGAATCTGACGGTCACCTCCATCAACATCACCGACGGCGACGGGAGCCCGATCACGCCTGTGGCCGGCCAGGGGTTTTATGTTCGCGTGGACTTCCAGTACGACAACCCGGTCTGTTCGCCGTACCGGATTCGCCGCGTCGTCAACGGCTGGGAGAACCTGTCGGTCCCGATCTCCTGGGGGTGTGATCACACCGGCAGCACACTCTGGTCCCACCTGTGGGGCCGATGGCTCATGCATCACGGCGGCACCTATTCAGTCACGGTGACGCTCGATGCCGATAACGCCATCGCGGAGACCAACGAGGCCGACAACACGGCCACGCTCGACCTTACCGTCCAGGGAGACGTGACGCCGGAATGGGCGCTGGTCGGCGCCGAGCGAGGCATGGAACTGCTGGGTGACGGGACCGACGTCATCGTGGGCACGATGGACGATGCTTTGGATTTCAATCATCCCTGGCTGGCCGGTAACGACTCGCACGGCCGCCCGCGCCTGGTGGCGGCCGCCCAGAACACGCTGGGACCCGGCGGCAGCCCGTTAAATGCCGGCCATGCCACCGCCGTGATGGGGATCGTGCTGGCCCGGGGCGCTAACCCAGGCGACATCACCGGCTTGGCCCCGGACGCACGATACATCACGGCCGAGTTCATCAACCGGGCCAACATACAGGGCCTCCAGGAGCGGGACGTGCTGGATGCGGCGGGTTTCCTCGTGGCCAATGGCGCTGAGGTGATCAACATGCCGTGGACGTGGTATTACGGCACGCCCGAGGAATCATTGACTGGCGAGTGTTCGGTGACGGCGATCATGGCGGACTACCTCTCCTATGGGCGGAATATCGTCTGCGTGACTGCTGTGAACGAGTATACGGCGTTTCTGGGCGCGCCAGTGCCGCCGACGGCGCCGGCTTCGGCAAGGAACGTCGTAGCGGCAGGCGGGCTGGAGTCAATCAGGCCGGATGGGCCAGGCGACCTGCGGGCTTGGAGTCTGCAGGATCACGGACCGACTGTGGACGGCAGATGCAAGCCTGACCTGCTCGGCAATGCAGCCGAGAGCTCCGTGGGGCCAGCCGCTTCCTGGCAAGAGGGGTTCCCGGCAGGTGATGACTATTGGGGCAATAGTGTTGCGATGCCATTCGTGACCGGGGCGGTGGCCCAGATGCTGGATTACGGCAAGCACCACGGACAGAGCACCGATCATCGCGTCATTAAGGCGATCATCATGAATTCCGGACGCCATGCGTTGCGCTCCGACGGCAGCGCGTGGTCCAACAGCCCCACCCACCCGCTCGATGATGAGCAGGGCACGGGCATCCTGGATCTGCAGCGCGTGTACGACATGTACTCGGCAGGAATGCAATGTGCAGGGCAGGTGCCAACGAGAGGATACGCGCTGGACAGAGTGCTTGGGAACACCCAACCCCCGCCAGGCAGGGTCGTCTATCGACTGGGCAACGTGATCGGCCCCGCGGACCTCGACGTGACACTCGTATGGGACCGGCCCGCTTTCTGGAACGATGCCAACCGGAACGGGATCATCGACGCAAGCGATTCGTTCTACACCGATCCGAACGATACCCAGGACAATCTGGATCTCGTATTGCTCAAGGAAGGCGCGGAGATCGCAGCATCGCGGAGCACGGTCGATAACGTGGAGTACATCTCCATGCGCGGGCTGCCCAGCGGTTCATATGCGCTCCTCGTGGATTGGATGGACGTGCCCGGGGCAGGAAACGGCGAGACCTTCGCGCTGGCGTGGTATCTCAAAGGGACGACCACGCTGCCGCCGGTGGCACCAGCCGACTTGGACCAGAGCGGTCGAGTGGACTTCGGAGACGTCCAGTACTTCAACCGCTGCGCCAGCGGGCCAGCGATTCCCGTCACGGATGGGTGCTGCGAGAGAGCCGACTTGGACCACGATGCCGACGTGGACCAGGACGACTTCGGCATTCTCCAACGATGTTACAGCGGAGCGGGTAGACCGGCTGATCCGAACTGCGTGGGCTGAACAGGATGCCGCCGCTCGCCGCGCGGGCCTATGGCGTTTCAACGCGTGATGATGACTGCTTCGTTCGAACCTTTTGGGACTGCCCGAGAGTATAGCTCTCGCTACCCCGAGGAGAGAAGCGCCCTCAAGAGAGCGGAAAGAAGAAGATATGAGTGGAGGCGTAATCAGGCCTTTGGCCCCAGGCGCAAGCGGTTCAAAGGGTAGCTCGCTACTCTGTGTGCGATCTCGCACTCGTGATAAGCCTTGCGAGGTGGCGGCCGGCTTCCGATTCGCCCGTGGTCTTTGCGAGTCTCCGAGCCACCCTCAACGCGCTGGCCTGAACCGGGAAGTCCCTGGACTGAACAGACTGACAGAGGTGTGACAGAAACCCAGGTATGGCCACAATCTGGCCTAGCCTCTCGAAGCTCACCTCTGCAGACACCCGTGTGCTGCGGTTCGCTTCTCCCAGCATGCGGAACAGCGTGGTCAGCACATCGAGAACTGCTGCGCCCTTACCCAAGGCTGGTACGGCCCGAGCGGCATGCCGTCGAATTTCGGCGTCGGGATTGCTGAGTTGCAGGGCAATGTGCGAGACGATCTCAGCAGTTGGCGGTGGAGGCGCTCGATGGCTAACCCAAGACATCGACAGAAGGGCGTGCCGGACGGTTGGCTCTTCCACCAGAAGCTCGGCGAATCGTGCCGAAACCGCGTCGGACCATATACCCGGGCCCAGATCTCCGAGCGCCGAGATCCCGTTACAGCGTGTGCTGACAGACTCGCTGTCAAGCTGCTCCATCACGGATGACTGAAGCCAGCTTGTGTGAGCTAAGCTGGCGAAGGCGGACAGGACTCGAAGTGCCATCGGGCGAATGGGTTGCGGCAGGTGCAAGAGCGAAAGGAGCTGTTTCAGTAGCCTCGGCGTCGCGATCGGCTGGCCAATGCGGCGGATGGCTTCGAGCGCTACGATCCGGGTCTTGGATCCACCGCTCTCCAAAAGCTGCAGGAGGCGCTCCTGGTCTTCTGCCGAACAGGACTGCGCTGACAGGGATCCAAGCCAATCCTGATCGGCCTGCAGGCCGTCAGTGAGGACGCCGTCCAGCCAGGACAAGAACCTGTGGAGAGATGTTCGGTCGCGAGAGCAGCCCCCAATCTGCAGTAGAACGACATCGTCGAGGTCCCAGAACTCGTCCGGGGAGAGTGCCGGGTTGTATTCGCCGGTCATCTTCCAATCGTAGATGTAGAACGTCGTGCCATTTCCATCTGCAAAAATGAACTCGCCGGATACCCTGTTCCCATCACCTGGAAATGGCTTGCCGAAGCGTTCGACCAGGAGTTTTGGAATCATATCCAGTGATCCCACGCAGAATGTCTCTGGCTGCACATGCTCCGGGATTCGGACGAAAGGGGATGGCATGCTCTCGCTCATGGCACTGTCCTCTATTCTTGGTACTCATTTCCCGCCCTGCATCGCGTAATTGGTCCGGTCAAAGCTCTCCTGGGCGGATGGAAAGCGATAATACACCTCACCCGAGCTGACGCCACTGCGTAACCCGGGGATACCTGTGGCCCGGAACATGGCATCCTCTGGGTGTGCAGGCCATGGCGACGCAACTGACTGCATGCCTACCAGCCTAGTGGACGGAGCGACGGGTCGAGTGACTGGCCGACGATGTGTTGGTGACGGGCTGCAGAGAGAGCTCTCGCTACCCCGTGGAGAGAAGCGCCCCGTAGGGCGCAAAGAAGGAGAATGAGAGAAAGGCATTCACGCCTTCGGCGACCAAAACTCCCAACCGTTGGTGACACCTCCTCCTCGTCCGAGGTTGTGGGTCTGACGATAGGATTCCGTGGCCTCGATCGCCGCCCGTGTGGGCGTCATACAGACACGCCCGTTCGCCGGGCCCGATGTGATCAACAGGCTCCGATTGCTCTTCACGGCGGCGTTTTCGATCACCGTCGCGGTGAACGTCTCGGAGCCGATCCGGCCGACCAGTTCCGTACCCAGCGGCCACCAATCGTGCTTCTCGCGTTCGCGGCCGACGCAGACGGTCGAGATCTTCGATTCCCGGGTCCGCTGGCGTTCATATTCGCCGGCCGACACCCTGCTTGAGGCAATGGCCGCCCGCCCGCGGTGTGTATGGGGCGGTGCTTGGGAGTTCGCAGCTGTGGACGGTGCAGAGGCCGAAGGCTGCACGTCGTGGTCGGGCACTTCCTCAACACCCTCGTCAACCGTCGTTCTGATCTCGCCGGCCTCGGCTGTCGTATCGATCGTTGCAGCCGGATCAACACCCCGAAGGTAATCGAGATCCTCCGCGGTCAACGTAGCCGCGGTTTCGAGTATCAGCTTGAACTGCCTATCCAACATGGCATACTCCTCTCTTCAATGTCCGGCCCAGCAGCTTGCAGAGCTGAGCCGGTAAGTCCTGTAGCTCGTGAATCACGATCGTATCCGCAACGATCGCGCACAAGCTGTCATCCTGAATACCCACGCCGATCAGCTCGATACCGGCCTTCCGGCACCGATCGGCCACATGCTTGGCGTGATCGGTCGCCGCGGCATCGCCGCATTCACATCCGGCCTTGCCGTCGGTCAGGACCAGCATGATCCGCCGTGACTCGGGTCTGACGCTCAGCCGAGATGCCCCGATGTGCATGGCCTCGCCCAGGGGTGTTAGGCCTGAACCCCGAACAGTGGGCAGACGTCGCAACGCTGCCTTGACCGGCTCCTGGTACTGCTTGATCAGCCCGATCTCCAGGTTCCCGAATCGGCTGAAACGGCCGTGGAGCTGATTTGCATCTTGGCCGGTCCGTTTTGCGGCCTCAGCCAGGTTGAATCGGTCGCCGGTGGTGAAGGTGAAAGCTTCGGTGGCGATCTTCAGATCGCCCAGCGATTCGAGCAGTACTCGCATCGCCTGGCGGGCCACATCCATCTTGCGGGTGGTCATGCTGCCGGAGGCGTCCAGCACAATACTGACCGCGGTCGATCGCCCCTGGACGGTCGAGCGGATGCGAAACACGTCCAACAGCCGCCGGTCCGTGCACAGACGGTACAGGGTCCGCGGCGAGAGTGAGCCCCGAACCTGGTCGTCCCGCCACCAGCGTCTCTCGGCCGATCGCAGGGCATTGGCCAAGCCCCGCCGCAGTCGGCGTACCACATCCACACCGGTCGCCAGCAATGTCTGCACATCAGGGTCCTTGGCGGCGGCCACGGTATCGATCCGATCGTACTGCTTGGTAAAGGCGCGGTACTCGGCCGAATTACTGAGCTGCGACACCGCGTCGGCAATGGCGCCGGCCAGGGCTTCACCGATGAGCGTTCCGCCATGATGGGAAGATGCTGTTGCGGGATTGGCTTGACCGGCCGGTCTCGAGTCACCCACGGATGAGTCCGGGTTTCCCCGCTTAGGCCTCCGGCTCTTGCCGTTCGTAGACTGGACGCCGGATCCCTTGGCCGGACCTTGCGAATCGGAACCGTCCGCGTCAGCGGAGCTTTCCTGATCGTCCGAACTGCCGGCGGTGTCACTGTCCGCAGTCTGAGGACTATCGTCCTCGGGAGACGGTGATCTCTGGTTGGATGCCGACTCGCTATCCGAGTCTTCGGCTTGACCGGAACCAGACGGTGAATTCGAGCCTGTGGATGATGAACTGCGGTTTCCATCGCCCGGGCGTGGCGTTTGACGCTTCTGTGGATGGCTGCTCAGCCAGCGTTTCAGCAGGTCCTCGGCCAGAACAGCCGCGTGGGTCGTTTCTTGAACCGCCGCGAAGCGATCCAGAAGATCTTCATAGCCCGCGACTTCCCGATCCAGCCCGAGCATGTCGCCATGATGGGCCAGCTTGAGATAGACCGCCGTAGCGAACCGATCGAACGGTTCGCGTTGGGTAATCAACTGAACGACCCGGTCGCGCACCTGGCCGAACATGGCGTCCAGGTTGGCTCGAACGCCCGGCCAGCGTTCCATCGCTCTTCGTTCGATCAAGGCGTCCTCCACGACATTGAGCATCCCCTCACGTCCGGGGTGCTTCTTCATGAACTGTTCAGCCACGCCGAAATCGGAGAAGGCCACATGAGCCATCTCGTGATCCAGGAACCCAAGCATCATCCTCTCCAGATCCTCGTTGAGCGGATCCGGTAACGACGGCAGCACAATCTGCCGGCCATCGGTCCAGGCGTTGTCGCCCTGGCAGACGACCTGAACGCCAAACTGTTCGGTCAGTGTTCTTGCCAGCCGTTCAAGCTGGCTTTCGAAGGGGTTTGCACGCATAGGTGCTTCCTTTCTGCAATGCGCAAAGAGAGGGGGCCACGCCCGCCGCATCGCGGTGACGAGCGTGACCCCTTGAACAATCCAGAGGCCTCAGGCCCTGCTTTGCCCCACCGGCCCCACATGATGGTCAAACGTCTCGCCAATGACCTTGCGGTCCTCCGGCGGCACCTTGTTGAGTACACAAACGGCCAGGGCACGACGGAAATCGCTGCCCCGCTCCAGCCGGGCGCACAGGGCCAGCAGGCGACGGGTGGTAATCACCGTAGTGAGCTGTTCCTGCTCGTAGGATTGCCGCAGGTCGCTGGCAGCTTTGACCATGCATTTCAGCAGGTCCTTCTTCACCGCCGGGTATCGGCTCTGCAGGAGCTTCACCTCGTCGTCGGCCGGCAGGTAGTCGATGTGGACAACCACGTCCCAGCGGTCCAGCCAGCTGAAGTTGAGCACATGCGTGCCGCTGGCGTACAGGCCGGAGTCCGAGCCGAAGCCCAGGGTGTTGGCCGTGGCCACCAGCCGGAAGTCGGCGTGCGGGGAGATGTCCTCGCCGGTGTCGGTCAGGAGTAGGTGGCCGTGGGGCTCGAGGATCTGCTGGAGGATGAAGCCGACCTCGGGTTGCATGGCGTCGACTTCGTCCATCTGGAGAATGAACCCCTCCTGCATGGCCTGGGGCAGGATGCCTTTGACGAAAACCGTCTCCTTGTTGCCGTTGACCGTCCAGTGGCCGATGAAGTCCGCCACGGAGGTCTCGCCATTGAGGGATACCCGACGGACTGGCCGCTTTACCATGGCGGCGATCTGGCGAACCAGCGAGCTTTTTCCGGTGCCGCTGGGGCCGTAGAGGAAGACTCGCTCGTTGTGCTCGATGGCCTCGGCCACGTCCCGACAGGGGTCGGTCCAGACGAAGGTCGGATCCGGCTCGGGGATCAGGGGGTGATCGACACCGTACCGGGCGGTCATCCGGCAGCCGGCCACATCCAACCTGTGATGCAGGATCCCGTTGTGCCGCCTCACCTGATGGTCGCGGAGGAACTCGGAGAAGCCGGCCGTACACATCGGCTGCTCGGGAAAGCGTACCCGGAACACCTCGGGTTCGATCTTGTGTTCGGTCCGCAGGTGCGGAATGAAGGTAAAGGCCACGCTCTGGGCGCAGAGCGGGCAGATGATCTGGTCTGACATCTTGTTCTCCTTCTGGTAACGATGAGGATTGTTGAAGTAAGACAGGGCAGCTACCGGCCGCCCTTCCGATCTCTGAACAACTCCGGGGCGATCTCATTCAGCGGGGTCGGACGCCAGTACAGGTCGCGCTCGATGGGCAATCCCATCGGACCTTTGACCTTCTGGAGTTCCGACAGGCTGAAGTAGCCGAGCTCCTTCTCGTGGCCGTCGACCAGGCCGAAGCATAGATCCTGGCCGTCGAACTCGGTGGCGTAAAACGTCCACGAGCTGTCCGGAGTGAACAGCTTCAGATAGGCGATGGCTTTGCCGCCAAGGTTTTCCTGGCCGTAGAGCGGCGGCAACATCTTGCGGATTTCCTGGGTGATCAGTCTCATATGTGTACCTCCTGGGCGAGTGCTGATGACACGCCTCAAGGTTGGGCGTGTCATCGAAACGAAGAGACCCGGCTGTCGATCGATCACGTCCCGCGCACGCGCGCGGAATCTCCGTGGCCGGTCGACGCACCGGGTGAACACCCCATCTCCTTTGGGGAATGGGTTACAGGGGAGTCTGGCCCGGATCGGGCCGTACGTCAGGCCCGGGGTGGGTCCTGCAACGGGGGCTGGAGGGCAGGAAGTGGCTGGAGCGGCGGCAGGCCTTGCTGGCACCTGGCTTGCTGGCACTGCTCATGGCCGGCCTCGAAGCCCACACAGGCATTGGGTCGAGTGGGGTAAATGGTGCATCTGTCGTTGTCGTCCAGGAACCGGCATGGGCTACCGGCTGCGATCACAACGCAGCGGCCTTCGTCATCGAGTTCGTCGAGCGAGACGTCACGGCCGCTGAGGTTGGCCCCCAGAATCCGCCTTTCGCGAAGGGCATCGAGGTAGTGCGCCTCGACGATCAGCGTGCCCTGGCAGCAGGCGGCGCAGCGGTCGCACTCGTACTTTGTGGTCATGGGGCACCACCTCCCCGGGCACGGCCTGGCGGTTTGACGTGCTGGCCGAGGAATGCCCAGAGCCCGGCATCCGCCGCATCATCCTGCAACGCATCCAGTAAATGGATGATCCCTGATAGATGCTCGAACTCGGTCGAGCCGCAGGGTTGTCGGCCATGCATGGCTAACAGCGTCAGCTTCTGACGGTGCAGCAGATCCCAATCAACGTTTTTCAGTGCTTCAGACATGGTTTACCTCCGATGATGTGCCTCCAGGGGCACGCCTCAAGATTTGGGCGTGCCCCGAAAGCGTTAGCACCGGCGTCCAGCTCCGCACACACGTGCGAAGTCTCCACTGGAATGCCGGTTTGTACTTTGAATCAGGGAATCGACGGGGTGGCAGGCGGGTCGATGGTCTTCTTCGAGCCGTCCGTGAAGCGAATCGTGATCCTGCCGCTGGGCAGGACGGTCGCGTCCCGCCAGCTATCGAAGCCGCCAAACGGCTCCAGAATCCGCCTTCTCAGGCTTTCGTCGGGGCCCACCAGGCGGTCCCAGAAGCGCTCGAGCTGCTCGCAAAACTGTGCGTCCTGGGTATCCCAGGTGTCCCCTTCGTCCGAGTAGCCGCCCAGGTGGTAGAGCAGGTCGGTGCTGTTCAGCCTATCCTGAGCCTCGGGCGTGACCAGCACCTCCTCGTTCCACCAGCGGCGTTTCTGCTTGCCTGTGACAGGCCGAACCGCCATGCACACCGAAGAAGCCCAATTTCGGCCGTCGCTGGTACGAACCGTGATCGCCAGAGAATCGACACATACCAGCCGGCCGGACCAGATCACGTCTTCCTGCAGGACCTTGCCGGCCTGGAGCTCGACTTTGTCGATGGTCGGCAACTTCGCCCACGAGTAACCGTCGTATCCTGCGTCGATATCCACGGGAACGAAGGGCTCACCGGGCTTGCCCAGCGCCCCCAGCAGGTGGACGTTGGCCTCGTCGGTCTCGCGGCCCTTGGCATCGGGATCGAAGCGGTAGCACTTGGCCAGGGGAAAACCCTCGGGCATGCGGACCTCGATAGGCTCGGGCGCATCCCCGTTCAGGAGGCCTGCCTGATAGGTGGGTGTTGCCTCGGGCAGCGCGACGCCGAGTTCCCGGGCCCGCAGGTACTCCTTGAACGGCAGCCGGTGATGGCCTCGCTTCTGGAGATAGCGGTAGGCTTCCAGTTCCATCGCGCCTTGCAGCTTCTTGAAGGCCTCGTTATCCACGAGCCGCGTCCTTGCCGGCAGCATGAGCCGAAGGCCTGTCGGTTCACCGGTCATGTCGATCAAGAAGTGCAGGAAGTGCTCGCTGAGCGGGTGGCAGTCGAACGGTACGACCTGGCCATGGAAGTTGACCAAGGCGTTATCGCTGTAATGGAAGTCCCGCCTGTGGGCCGTGTGCCAGGCATTCAGGTCGCTCGGCTCACGGACCTCGATGCGGCAGCCGAGCTCGGGATACACCGTCGCCTGATCGGAAACGAACGACACGCGGGGACAGGCGATGCCATCCACGGTGACGTTCATGCCGGTGAACACGGCGTTCATATCCACCGCGCCTGAGGTCCAGGGCTCGTCCCGGAAACGCAGTTCGGTGCCGTCGATGGGCTCGGGATCATCTTCGAGGGTGACCGGCTCGCCGGTCCAGCCGTGGTCGGCAATCGTGAGCCGCTTGCCCTTGGAGCGGATGGTCACCGCCCGTGTGGCCAGGCAGAATAGCCCGACACCCGCCGGGTCTTCACTCTCTTCAAGGGCTTCTTCCCATCCCGAGCTGCCCAGGTCGAGCAGTTTTGCGAAATCGTCGATACCCTGGCCGTTGTCCCGGACGATGACGAAACCGTCCTGGTTGGCAATGTCCACTTGGGTTGCACCCGCCCGGCGGGCGTTCTGCAGGATTTCGATAATCCGGCCCTGCAGCGTACCGGTGAATAGCCGGCTGGCTTTGGTCAGAAGCCTTGGGTTGACCGTTGCTTGTATTGTCTTCATGTTCGTTTCCTCCGCATGTTGTTCTGGTGACACCATGCCTATGACTTGCATGGTGTCACCACAAAATCCTTGGTCCGGGCCGCGCACGCGCGCGGACTCGCTGCCAAGGGCAATACACTCACTGAAGACGAGAGCAGGACGTGAGAGCTACAAGAGGGCCAGTGGGCAGGATGGGAGAATCGGCTGGGGGGATGGAGTCACCGGCGTGGTGTCCAGGAAGCGCATGAAACCCTCCTGGTATTCGACCTCACGGCCGATCCAGTCGGCGCCTTCGGTATCCACGATCGACCACGTGCACAGGTTGTCGATCGAGAAGCTGCCCGGCGACTCGCCTTCCACAATGACTTCACAGCATCCGCTGTGATGGTAGACTGCGGTCACGCGGCCTTTGCAGTGATGGCACATAGACACAACCTCCCTTCGGTAAAACGAAGACAGGCCCCGGGCCTCGCCTCCGTAGCGGGGTTCGGTACCTGTCGGTTTCAGAAAACGATGCTTGGAACAGAAACGAGTAGTGGTTTGAATTGAATGGAGCGGAAGCTACAGCGAATATGGGCTGGCTGATCGCCAATCCCGTCTTCTCGTCGAGGAATCGCGTGATGATCACGGCTTGCGCCGGATGCTGTCACGTAAAAATCCTCGGGCGAGCATGATGGTCTCGAAAGACCGCTCGCCGGTTGCACATGAAGTGCGTTGTTGTGAGGATTGGAGAGTGGTGAATGCGGTGGGGTTTATAAAGGTGATGCCTTTTCAGGCCATGTACACATAGCGATGGAGAAGTCTGCGAGCGTCGTTCAGTAGTGGAGTGCCAGGTTCTACAGCTGGACGCCGTGGTTCAAATCCAATCGCCCACTTCTCTTCAAGTCCTCGGTGCTGAAGAGGCGGTGACTCTACGTCGTCTTGCTCTTGTAGCTATGAGAGTCCGAATTGCGTCACCAGTCACGTCAGAATGCCGCAAGAGTTCGGCCGAAATCTGGCGGGTGACCGCCAGAAGGCGATGAGACTCGCGGGCTCACCCTCAAACAGACCCGCGCTGCAGAGACCTTCTGTACCCCGGTTCGGGCCAACGTGCATAGTGTCCTGGAAGCGGGCAGGTTTGACGCCACTGTAGCCGGTCGAGGGATACGGGGTGCTCTAGCACACCACGCGTGCCCCTGCAACCTCCCGCTCGTGCTATGACGCGACCCAACGAGGGTCTCGCAGGCTCGCCTGGATTGCATCGCTTGATGCTCGCGAGGCTTATGCCGGGCGGCGCAACGGCGCCATGCCCGCCGGCTCGGGTACGACCAAGAACTGCTCGCCAGCGAAGTTGTTCAGGTTGATCTGGCCGACCGTTCCATTGAAGCCGCCCGTGCCGTCGCCGCCGAGATTGCCCTGCGGCGGCGTCAGTCCGCCCAGGAACTGGTTCGACAGGTAGTCGTGGTTGCTGCCGTTGATCATCGCCGAGATGGTAAGCGCCGACCGGGTTGCCGATCACCGACAGCGGGATCGACAGCTCGATGCCGGTCATCGCGGCTGCCGCAGCGGACTGGTCAGCGGCCCCAGTATCCGGACGGACAGGGAATTGCGCCGATATGGTATCGGTGCGGTGGTACGCCCGCTTTGCGGTGTGGTTCACCTTGGTGATGCCCGCGTTGTTGCGGGGCTCAAGGGCATGCCCCTTGGAGTGGCAGGCGCTGGCGCTGCTGCGCCCAAAGCGGGCTGCGACGCCGGGTTCTGGGATGTAGCGTCCATGGCCACGCGAAAGCCGCCGTGGGCGAAGGCATCTCTCGGAGCGCCGGCCAGCCGATTATAAACCCGCGCGAGATGGGGTGGCGAGGTCCAGGAGCCCCCGCGGGCAACGCGGCGCCCCGTAAGGGATGTGGGGCCGGTTGGATCGACCTGGTCGGCGGTCCCATAGGGGGCATACCAGTCGGCACAGTACTCAGCGACGTTCCCCAGCATGTCGTGCAATCCCCAGCCATTAGGCCGGAAGCTACCCACCGGCGCCGCGAATGCATACCCATCGGACCATTCGGTGGCCATAAGCCAATCGCGGTTTTTCTCGCCGTAGCAGCGATCGAGCACGTTCCCGCAGACCCTGAATCCGGTCACTTCGTTGCCCCAGAAGTGGAACGTCGTGCCTCCAGCTCGACAGGCATACTCCCATTCCGCCTCAGTTGGCAATCGGCACAAACGGCCTAATAGGCGGCTGAGCCACTTGCAGAATGCGGTGGCGTCGGACCAGCTCAGACAGGCGGCGGGATGGCGATCGGTGGGTTGGTAGTCGATCGGCGCCCGCCAATACATGCCGGGGATCCTCTTGCATGTCCGGGCATCGCCTGATGCTCTGGAGCCCACATATCTGAGTGAGAAACCCTGCTTCTCTGCGTCGGTCCGGTATGAAGTCTCCGCGACGAATTGGGCGAACTGCCGAAATGTGATCTCATACTTGCCCAGGTAAAATGGCTTGGTTACGATTACGTGATGTACTTTCTCGTCCGCGGTGCCCTGGGTCGAGCCCATTATGAAGTGGCCGGCGGGTATCTCAACGAACTCCAGCTCCAGTCCGTCACCAAGGTCCAATGAGAGAGAAGATGAACCCATTGCCCTCGTGGCTGGTTGTCGCTGGCGCGGACCGCCAGCGGGTCGCGGCCGCCGGTTCACAGGCTGCGAGTCGATGGCCCCGCGTCCGAGGTCCGCGGGTGCGGAATGGCTGGCAGGCTGCGGCTGAGATTCGGGCCGCCACGTTCTCCAGCCGACGACTGAGAGGACGGCCAGGATAATGCCAGCCGCGAAGTATGCGACCCTGTTTGCAGACCGCCGGGCGTCTCGCCCGTGTGGCCCGAGAGGCTTTTGGCTGGTTCTGATCCGGTCAAGGTCCGCCAGGGCGTCGGTCATGGTTGCGTAACGGTCGCGGAGCTCGCGGGCCAAGCAGGCCTCGGCTACCGCCGCCAGAGAAGCGTCAGCTTGTGGATTTCGGCTGCGAACGGAAGCTGGTGGGCCGGCGAGAATCTGGGCAATGACCGCTTCCGGGGAGTTTCCCGTGTATGGCGGCTCCCCGGTCAGCATCTCGTACAATACCGCCCCGAACGAGTAGATGTCGCAGCGGGTGTCTTCTGCTTCGCCGCGGGCGACGGCCGGGGACATGTAGGCAACCGTACCCAGGCGACCTCCACCCCCGGGCTCGGTCGTTGACTCGTTACGGTCAAACGCCCACACCAGCCCGAAGTCGGCCAGACAAGCCCGTCCATCCGGGTCGAGGAGCACGTTGTGAGGCTTCACGTCGCGGTGGATCACACCCTGGGCGTGAGCGTAGACCAATGCTGCGGCCAGGTCCGCCGCAACAGTCAGTACAGTGCCGGTTTCAAGCGGCTGTCGCGGTTGAATCAGTGCCCCGAGAGAGCCACGTTGCTTGTAGGGCATCACGTAGTAGGGGCCGGTCGGCCGTTCCGAGACTTCGTATACCGGGAGGATATGCTCATGGCGAAGCCGAAGCATGTGCCGTGCCTCAGTCAGGAACCGGCCGATCATGCGTGGATCATGGGTCAATTCGGGCCGGAGGATCTTGATGGCCACCCGTGTATCCGCGACTGGGTCACGGGCGAGGAGCACGACGCCCATGGCTCCTTGGCCCAAGACAGAGAGGACCTCAAATCGGTCGATACTGCCCAGCAGCCCCGGCCGGGGCGGGGCTTGGAGGCTCTCGGCACGCAACAACTCCCAATCCAGCCCGGGGGTGAGAGAGACGGGAACGCCGATCCTCGGATCTCGCTGGGCCGGTAGGTCAGTCACGTCTCGCCGTTCCTCCCGAGCATACCTCGTGCCTTCCGAAGGAGCTGGCGGGTGTCCTCATCGATCCAGCGCTGGTCAGCGGCCCAATCGAGGCCCTCGGCTAAGTCGGCGTTGTTGAGGCTCGAAATGCGCTCGCCGCAGCGTACCAGGGCGGCCGCGATGCTGGTGTAGTACAGCATGAGCGGTATTTCGGCTGGCAGGCCGGCGTCTCGTTGGCTCTGGTGGGCTTTAGCGAACCGCCGGGTCAGATCGAGCAGCTCCAGGGGCGGATGGGGGTGGTTGAATAGGTCAGCGAAGCTTCTGAGCAGTAGACCACGGCCGGTGGCGGCCAATCGCGACCGAAGAGCCGTTTCACTCGGCAGTCCGCCCAAATCGAACTCGATCGGCGCCTGAATCTGGTCGCGGAACATGGCCGCCAATTCGTCCGGGGACCAGATGTGTTCGTGGGCCTCCGATGCCTTAAGGACTTGAGCCAGTTGCTCCCGTGTGGCTGACTCCCAGTTTTGCACTGCCATGGAGGCCCTGCCTTTCTAGCCGTCGGTTGCTAACCCTAGATACGCAGTTTTCCGGCTGGTTTTGCCTGGGGCAGGCGTCAGATCGACATATTGCCCGACGGCGTTACCCGGCCCTTGGCCACCGCGCGAAGCGCTCCATTTCCGGCAAGGATCGCGTGCAGATCCTCGATTTCGTCCGGGATCTCCGCCTCCGACCGGGCGTATTCGGCCACGGTCTCGCGGAGCAGCCGCTGGAACATCCGCCTGGCCGTAAGCAAGGCATTGGCGGCCTGCATCGGTGAACGCAAGCCGAACTGCCGTGCCAAGCGGCTGTATTCAACCGGGCTCTCGGCTTCCAGAATGGGCCGCAGGATGCGGCACTCAAAAATCCCCCACACCGCGGGCTGGTGCGTTTCTTCGCAGTGGGCCTGCATCCGCCGGGTGACTTCCCGGAGCAGCTCGCGGGCCCAGGCCAGCTCGAAGGCATGAGCAGGGTCGGGGGTAGTGCTGCAGCAGAGATCCAGGATGCCGGCATCGACTTGCCGTGCCGGGCCGCCGCCGCGTTTGCGGGTGTTGAGCCTGCGATACTCGCTGGCCAGGAACCGGTCCAGGCAGGTCAGCAGAAAAGTTCGGAATCTACCCTTGCCGCGCTTGGCTGTGGCCGCTAGGTCGGCCTCCAGGAACTTGGTGGAGATGAAGTCCTGCAGCAGGTCATCTGCGTGCGAGGCATCGATTCGCTTAATCGCGAGCAGATACGCACGTAAGGCGGGTCGATAGACCTCGACCAGTCTTCCGAGAGCCGTCCGGGCGGCTGCCCAATCTGGATCGGCAGCGTCACCGATGGCCGTCCAGTGCGTGGCGGGGAAACACAGAGCCGAAGCTTGGTGCCGTGGTTCCAAGATATCGTCCTCTCGCGACTTCCTGCCAAACCGAGAGGGGATGAAGGTCGGGCCGGAGAGAGCCTAGTAATAAAATACCAAACCAGTACGAGATTCGCCAGGCGCTTACTTCGCGGCGCCGGCACAGGGGGGCGTGGGCATGGGGACTGATGGATCCAAAGCATGAGGGGCACCGGTCCGAGTGTGTCTTCGTGTGTAAGTAGCAGGCTTCAGTTCACACTGGTTTGTGGCGTGCCTCGTGCCGTGGCAGCCACCAAGCAATTCTGCCTTCCCGGTTCGCAGCCTGCAAAATCCAAGAGGGTTTCGCGTATAGACACCGGAACCCGGTTTGGCGGAGGTCTGCTCATCGGCTCGCACCCCCGCCTCGATTTGTTTCGAGTGGGGACCAAACGCGGCCAGGACTCGGTCTGGCAGAAAGGGGCTGGAATGCTCTGGCGAACAGCAGTGATTCAGTCGATGGTGTGTGTCCTGAGTGAGGTGGCCTGGCTATCCCTGCCTGCTCAGGCCTCTGTTCGGGATGTCCCGGCGAGCTACCCGACGATACAGGCGGCAATCGACGCTGCGGCAGATGGTGACGAGGTGGTCGCGGCGCCGGGGACGTACTCGGAGAATGTTGTTTTTGAGGGGAAGGCGATCACGGTACGAAGCGTGGGCGGGGCGGCGGTGACAACAATTGATGGCCAGAATCTCAACTGGGGTGTCATGATCACGGGCGGAGAGTCGCGCCAAACGGTACTCGACGGGTTCACGATCACGGGTGGTGGCGCCCTTGTGCAATGGAGCTCGCCCACAATTCGAAACTGCATCTTTATCCATAACTCGGGGCAGTACGGTCCTGGTGTAGTGGAAGTAAACGGAGGCTCGCTGATCTCTAATTGCGTCTTCAGTCATAATAGTGGCGATCATGACGGCGGTGCGATCGTATCCTTCGGTCCAGATGAAGACACGGCGGGCGTTGTCGAGCAGTGCACGTTCGACCATAACTCGGCGGCCGGGCAGGGAGGGGCGATTCACGTCGCTGATCAGCGACATCAACTGACGATCACGGACTGCACATTCACGGCAAATACTTCGAGCTATGGCGGTGGCGCGCTGCACTTTGCCCGACAGAACGCCTCCACGTTGACGGGTTGCGTTTTCTCCGGCAACAGCAGTGGCGGCCATGGAGCGGCGGTGCTGGCCTGGGACCAATCAACGCCGGCCTTTCATGCCTGCATGTTTGAGGCGAACTCCACGCCTTACAACGGAGGTGCGATTTATGTAGGGAATGGGAGCGCCCTCATGCTCGGTGGGTGCACCTTCAGGAACAACCAGGCGTGGTCAGGAGGGGCACTCTGTGCAGACAGCGCGACAGATACTTGGGTGGACGGATGTGCCATCTTCAGCAACTCCTGCCAGGATCGCGGTGGCGGCTTGTTCTACTGCGCGGTGACGGGGTCGAGTCGCATCACGAACTGCACCATCGCCGACAACACCGCCGGGAATGACGGCGGCGGTGTTGTGCACAGCTGCGGCTCGACGGTAACGGTGGCCAACTGCATTCTGTATGGGAACAAGCGCAAGACCGCACTCAACCAGATCAGCGGGGACGCTCTCCCCAATGTGACCTTCTCCGACGTGCAGGGTGGCTACCCAGGAATCGGCAACATCGACTCTGACCCGCAGTTTGCAGACCCAGCCGACGGCGACTACCGCATCAGGGCTACCTCACCCTGCATCGACGCGGGCGACAACACCGCTGGCGGCCTTGTAGGCGTCACGACTGATCTGGCTGGCCTGCCGCGATTCGTCGATGATCCGGCCACGGCTGATACTGGCAATGGCACGCCGCCTATCGTCGACATGGGGGCCTACGAGTTCTTCTTCCTCTGTGGGCCAGGCACGAACCCGGAGATCACCAGCCATCCCATCAGTCAAACGGTGTGCATCGGCAACTCGATCGCGTTCAGTGTGGCCGCGAGCGGCCAAGGCCTAGTTTACCAGTGGATGAAGGACGGTATCAGCATGAACGGTGCGACCGGGAGTAGCTTGACGATCTCCCCCGTGTCGGCTGACGATGCGGCGAATAACCCTGGCTACCAGTGCGTCGTGACAAACGCCTACCAATGCAGTAACACCTCGAATGCAGCTGTGCTCACAGTCCCGGCCGGATCCCCCCCTTCCATCACCGTTCAGCCGGCCAGCCAGACGAAGCGGGTGGGTAAGCCAGTCGTGTTCAGCGTGACGGTGGAGGGTGAGGGCTTGACCTACCGGTGGATGAAAGACGGGGTGGACGTGGAGGGTGAGACCGCCAGCAGTCTCACAATCGCCGCGCTGTCGATTGCCGACGCCACCAACAGCCCCGGCTACCAGTGCGTGGTCACGAACGCCTCCGGTTGCAGTAGTACCTCGGACGCGGCTACACTAGTAGTCGAAAGGCCGTCGGGACACGTCCTTGCTGTCGGCTACAATTCCAGCGGACAACTCGGCATCGGGGACAACCCACCCTGTCCCGCAGTCATTTCCGGCGCAAATGGTATCGCCGCAGGCTTCTGGCACGACCTTGCCCTCAAAAGCGATGGGACCGTCTGGGCGTGGGGCGACAACGGGAACGGCCAATTGGGCGATGGCACGGTGACAAAGCGCAATCGGCCAGTGCAGGTGCTGAACTTGACTGGGATCACCGCGATCGCCGCAGGGTATCACCATAGCTTGGCTCTTAGGAATGATGGCACGGTCTGGGCATGGGGACGGGACGACTGCGGCCAGTTGGGTGACGGTACAACGGGTCAGCGAACCACGCCGGTGCGGGTGCTGAACCTGACCGGGGTAATCGCGATCGCCGGGGGTGGGTACCACAGTCTGGCGATCAAGAACGACGGCACGGTCTGGGCATGGGGAAGCAACTCCTACGGCCAGTTGGGCGACGGCACAACGAGTCAGCGAACCGCGCCGATTCAGGTGCTGAATCTGACCGGGGTAACCGCGATCGCCGGGGGCATGTACCACAGTCTGGCGATCAAGAACGACGGCACGGCATGGGCATGGGGATGGAATGATCACGGCGGCTTAGGCGACGGTACGACGGTTCAGCGAACCGCGCCGGTGCAGGTGCTGAACCTGACCGGGGTAATCGCGATTGCCGGGGGTGGTGGTCACAGTCTGGCCCTTAAGAATGATGGCACCATGTGGGCGTGGGGAAGCAACTCCTACGGTCAGTTGGGCGATGAGACCACGACGAACCGCAGTTCGCCGGTCCGGGTTTCAGGCATAACCAGCGCGGCAGGCGTGGCTGCTGGATACTTGCACACGTTAGTAACCACGAGCCACGGCACGGTGTGGGCATGCGGAGAGAACTCTGCCAGCCAGTTGGGTGACGGAACGACGATAAGCCGCAGTGTGCCAGTTCAGGTGCGAAACCTCGCCGGAATGGCCTCGGTCGCTGGGGGGGAGCGTCACAGCGTGGGTCTCAAGAACGACGGCACCGTCTGGACATGGGGAGACAACTACTACGGACAGTGGGGCCACGGCTCGAACAGCCTCAGCAGCTTGTCGGTACAAGTCCTCGACCTGGATCCAATGGTCGCCATTGTTGGTGGCGGTAGTCACAGTCTGGCTCTTGCGAATAGTGGCACGGTCTGGGCGTGGGGAGGCAATCATTACGGCCAATTGGGGGATGGTACGCTCATGAAGCGAAGCACGCCGGTCCAGGTTCAGAACCTGGCCGGAGCAACCGCGATCGCCGGGGGACTTGATCATAGCTTGGCCCTCAAGGCAAGTGGCACGGTCTGGGCGTGGGGATTGAACCACAAAGGCCAATTGGGCGACGGCACGACTGTTGATCGTAGCGCGCCGGTCCAGGTGTTGAGCCTGACAGGCGTAATCGCGATCGGTGGGGGCAGTGCCCACAGTCTAGCTCTTAAGAATGATGGCACGGTCTGGGCGTGGGGATACAACTCCTCCGGCCAACTGGGTGATGGAACCACCACTGCGCGAACAACCCCCGTGCAGGTTTCAGGCCTTACCGGCGTGACCGCCATCGCCGGCGGAGAATACCACAGTCTGGCCCTCAAGAGCGATGGGACGGTGTGGGCATGGGGAGACAATGCCACTGGCCAGTTGGGCAACGGTACGACTCTTGATCGCAGCGTACCGGCTCAGGTACTGAATCTGGTCGGGGCGAGTGCGATCGCCGGGGGAGTGTATCATAGTTTGGCACTCAGGAATGACGGCACGATGTGGGCTTGGGGTTGGAACTACTATGGACAGTTGGGGGATGGTACGGGTACACAACGAGCCTTGCCGGTGCAGGTGCTGAATCTAACCGGTGTGACCGCCATCGCCCGGGGTGACTACCATAGCTTGGCGCTCAGGAATGACGGCACGGTTTGGGCGTGGGGACAGAACGAGTACGGCCAGCTGGGCGACGGAACGTTGAATAACCGAAGCCTCCCGGTCCAAGCGGTGAATGTGACCGGTGTGATCGGCATCGCTGGGGCTTACGGTCACTGCCTTTTCCTAGTCTACGCACCGCAGCCTGATTTCAACCGTGACGGCTACGTGGATGGGGATGACCTGACTATCTTCGAGGCCTGCGCCACCGGCCCAGCCATCCCGTACAACGCGGCCGCACTGCCGGCTCCCCCGCCGGGCTGCATGCTAGCGCCCGACGGCAACGGCAAAATCGCGGCTGATTTCGATCAGGACGGCGACGTGGACCAGACAGATTTCGGCGTCTTCCAGCGGTGCTGGAGCGGTTCGAATGTGCCGGCCGACCCGGACTGTGCAAACTGAGTGTGCAGGGGTTAAAGGCCTGCCGACTTGGGCAGAACAGTGCCTGAAGGTGACAGGAGGCGGAAACGTGGGCATAAGGCAGGCAAGAATTCCAGGCTGGCCGTGATTCAACGCGGGCGTGACGGCGTAGGGTGCCAGGTGTTCGTGCCGGCGCAAAGACAGAAACGCCGGCGGTATACGGAGCAAAAGACATGCGTCAGGTCTGGGTGTTCTCAGCGGCGGTCTGGATAATGCTGGCCGGGGCCGCAGGGCTTCAGGCGGCGGTGGTTTACGTCAAGGCCGGTGCTCCGGAAGGTGGCGACGGCCAGAGCTGGGCGACGGCCTACAAGTATCTGCAGGATGCGCTGACCGCTGCCCGGAACTCGGGTGGTACGATCACCGAGATCTGGGTGGCGGCGGGCACGTACCAGCCGGACCGCGATGCCGCTGAAGCGTTAGGCACAGGCGACCGCACGGCGACGTTCTCGCTGATCAGCGGCGTGGCCCTCCGCGGCGGGTTTGCCGGCAACGAGGATCCGACCACGTTTAACCTGGCCAATCGGAACTTCGCTGCCCACGCCTCAATCCTCAGCGGCGACCTGGCCGGTAACGACGGCCCCGGCTTCGTCAACATGGAGGAGAACAGCTACCACGTGGTGACCGGCAACGGCACGAACAACACAGCCACGCTCGACGGATTTGTCATCCAGTCGGGAAATGGCGTAGATAACGATGTGGGCTCTGGTGGCGGCATCTTGGTCGGAGATGGCAGTCTGAAGGTGGTTCACTGCAGGTTCACCCGCAACTATGCGTTCTGGGGCGGGGCATGCAGCATCTACTCTGGAAACCCGCCGGAAATATCAGCCTGTATCTTCGAGGGTAATCGAGTCGAGGGAGGCGGTGGCGCGATAGAGGTCTATTCCTCCAATCTAAAATTGCGGGACTGTGTTTTTGTCGGCAACGTTGCAGGATTTGGGGGCGCGATCGCGGCGGGGGATAACCTGACGCTGAGCAACTGTACATTCGCCTTCAATGATGCGTATCGCGCTGGCGTATTGGAAACCTCCTATGGTACGACGACTGTTGCGAATTGTGTCTTCTGGGGAAACACCTCCACGACAGGAACGGCCGCCGACATTGGGTTGCCATGGTCAACTGCTACGCTGACGGTCCAGCATAGCGATATCCAGGGCGGCCAGGAAGCCGTGTTCGTTGACTTGGGCAGCACCTTGAACTGGGGCGCGGGCAACATTGACGCCGATCCTCTTTTCGTCCGCTCTCCCAGTCCGGGAAGTGACGAGGCGTGGGGAACTGAGGATGATGATTTCGGTGACCTGTGGCTCCAGCCGGGATCGCCCTGCATCGACGCGGGCGACAATACCGCTGGCGGCCTCGTGGGCGTCACGACCGATCTGGCAGGCCTGCCGAGATTCGTCGACGATCCGGCCACAGATGATACCGGCAATGGTACACCGCCCATCGTGGACATGGGAGCGTACGAGTTCTTTGTCTGCGGGCTGGGCGCGAACCCTGAGATCACGAGACATCCCATCAGCCAGACCCAGTGCGCTGGCCAGTCGGTCACGTTCAGCTTAACCGTGACCGGCCAGGGCTTGACCTACCAGTGGATGAGGGACGGCATCAACATCGACGGCGCAACGGACAGCAGCTTGATGATCTCTCCCGTGTCGGCCGACGATGCCGCGAATAGCCCGGGCTACCAGTGCCTAGTCATGAACACCTACGGTTGCAGCAGCACCTCGGATGCGGCTGTGCTCACGGTGCCGGCTGGATCTCCTCCCTCGATCCTCGTTCAGCCGGTGAGCCAGACGAAGCGGGTGGGTGAGTCGGTGGTGTTCAGCGTGACGGCGGAGGGTGAGGGTTTGACCTACCAGTGGATGAAAGACGGGGTGAACATGGAGGGTGAGACCGTCAGCAGTCTGACGATTGCCGCGGTGTCGATTGCCGACACCGCCAACAGCCCCGGCTACCAATGCGTCGTCACCAGCAGCAACGGCTGCAGCGTCACGTCCGAGGCCGCCACACTGACGGTAACGAATCCTCTGAGCCCCACGCTGTTCTTTGAGCAGGCCGTGCAACTGACGGCCGGTGGAGCGCCGATGGAATTGAACAATCATGCTGCCCCCCGGCTGGTGGACTGGGATAATGACGGCGATCTCGATCTTCTGGTGGCCGGCGGCGACGGCTACATCTGGGTGTTCAGGAACTCCGGCACAGCGGCCGCCCCGGTTTTCGAGGCCGGCGAGCAAGTACTGGCCAACGGCGTCCCCATCCGCAAAGGCGGCGAGTACACCGGGGCGTGTTTCGTAGACATGAACCGGGATGGCCGCCAGGACTTGATCATTGCCCATTCGAACACGCAAATCGGCTACTACCTCAACCAGGGCACGAAGGCCGCTCCGGCTTTCGGGCCATGGTCCGCGTTCCCCGGCCCGTCCGGCGAGCTGGTTCTTCCGGACTGGTGCGGGGCACGAATTGACGTGGGCGACTGGGACGGTGACGGGCTCAACGACCTAGTCACTGGGGAGTTTCTGGGTTGGCTCCGGCTGTTCCGCAACACCGGTACCGCGACGACCCCCCGATTCGATCTTCCGGCGGCGCAATTCCATCTGCGTGGCGCCCCTGCCGGGTGGGCGTACAACACTCACCCTCGGCTTTTTGACATCAACCAGGATGGCCGGCTGGACCTGACCTTTGGGATCAACTGGGGGAACTTCAGTTTCCTGGTCGTGAATCCCAATGACCCCGGCCTGTCCTTTCACTCCCTGATTACTGCTAGGGATGCCGATGGGCGGGAGTTCGACATACGCGCGCTGAATGGGGATGACAGCATCCCGGATTATGCGGATCTGAACGATGACGGCGTGGTCGACATGATCAGTGGCGGGAAGAACGGCAAGATCTTCTGCCTGTATGGAATCCCCTACACCACCCTGCTGAACCGGATCGCTGAGATCATGGACGCCCATCCAACGGACCTCGGCCCGGCTCTAGCGGCTGATTCAAGCCTACGGGAGGAGCTGTTCAGACTCCACCAGTCCATGCGCTGTTTCGTTTCGGACTTCATCCCCGGCCTCCAGATCCGTGAAAGCGTACGCGACTGGTACGCCGCCCAGGTGGTGGCCTTCCCGCAGTACCTTCGCAAGCAGTATCTGGACGGCGGCGCCCAGCCGTACGTGTCCAGCCTGGCCGGCCAGGTGTGGGTGAACCTGCTGGAGAGCATGCCGGACAGTGCTGCCCACCGGTTGTACGTGGCCGACCAGATTGGACTGGCCGGACCGCATCGTCAGTTGCTGCAGGACTTCGGGACCCTGTTCGTGGAGAACAGCCAGGCGGATGCCGGCCAGCATCGTGTGCTCCACGATTACCTGGCGTCGCTCCCTCGCGCTTTGTGGGACGCCGAACTCGTGACCATCGATTACTTTCTTTCCCCGGCGGTCGGCATCCAGGCCCGGATGGGTGTAAATGTGTACGCTAACCGGGTAGGCCAGGACCAGCAGAATTCCTTCCCGCCGGACTCCGAGCCGGGCATGGTGGACGTGTTCAGTGTGGCGGTCGCGCGTCAGATCAACCACACGGTTGAAGAACACACCATCTCACCCAACCCGGTACTGAACGAGAGGAAGTACTCGCTGGCCGAGCAAGCCAGCCCACCGGAGGTGGTATTCCTGGATCACGCAACCGGGCTTGGAGTGGACTGGAACGCGACCAAGAGCCGCTTCCAGACAGCAGGTTATTGGAACGGGAACGATGCGGATTGGGGTAGCGCGTGGAACCAGTACTGGCAGACCGGACCGGGCAGCACGTACAAGGAGAACTGGCTACCGAACGATCTCCAGTGGGTGTGCGAGGCGACCTATCAGGCCTTCGCGACGCTCTCCAACCAGTACTTCACGAACAGCGAAACCATGTTGGATCTGAGCTTGCGCAGGTGGAACCGGGGCATCCGCTCGTGCATCAACCAGTTCCTGTTCTTCGCGGATGTCTACTCGCAGGGGACGGACACCACGTATCTGTACCGGATGGACACGGCTGGCACCATCACGCGTAAGACAAGCAAGCTACACCGGAACGATCAAGGGTTCATCGATCGCATGCAGATTGGCTGCGGATCGTACTGGTTCGGGCTCGACGAGCAGGGAAATGTGCTGAGCGTGGATTGGGTTCCGGTGGCCCCTGAGGATCAACCCTCTATCTCTGTTCAGCCGGTGAGCCAGACGAAGCGGGTGGGTGAGTCGGTGGTGTTCAGCGTCACGGCGGCAGGCGAGGGCCTGACCTACCAGTGGATGGAGGACGGGGTGAACATGGAGGGTGAAACCGCCAGCAGCCTGACGATTGCCGCGGTGTCGATTGCCGATGCCGCCAACAGCCCCGGCTACCAGTGCGTGGTCAGCAGCGGCAACGGCTGCAGCGTCACTTCGGAGGCGGCTACGCTGACGGTTGAGGGGGCAGGCCGCATCTTTGCTGTCGGCAGCAATTCCGATGGTGCACTCGGCATCGGAGGGGACACGTGGAGTCCGCGGGCCAGCCTCATGCAAAGTGCTGTTGCCGTTGCCTCTCGCTCCAATTACAGCCTGGTCCTCAAGAACGACGGGACGGTGTGGACGTGGGGATACAACTACTACGGCCAGTTGGGCGATGGGACGACGGTCAACCGTTCGACCCCGGTGCGGGTGTTGAATCTGGCCGGGATCGTCGCGGTTAGCGCGGGGGGTTACCACGGCTTGGCCCTCAAGGCTGACGGCACCGTCTGGGCTTGGGGCAGAAACGACTCTGGCCAATTGGGCGACGGCACGACCACGAATCGCTCGACCCCGGTGCAGGCGAAAAACCTGACCGGGGCAACCGCCATCGCTGGCGGCAACACCCACAGCTTGGCCCTCAAGGCTGACGGCACCGTTTGGGCTTGGGGCAGAAACAGCCTTGGCCAATTGGGCGACGGCACGACCACGAATCGCTCGACCCCGGTGCAGGTACAGAGCCTGACGGAGGCGACCGCCATCGCGGGCGGCGGATCATATAGCTTAGCCCTTAAGAACGACGGTACCGTCTGGACATGGGGATACAACTACTACGGCCAGTTGGGTGACGGGACGACCACCAGCCGTTTGGTCGCAGGCCCGGTGCTGAATGTGGCGGGCGTGACGTCCATCGCTGGCGGCAACAGCCACAGCTTGGCCCTCAAGGCTGATGGCACGGTATGGGCGTGGGGACACAACTACTACGGTCAGTTGGGCGACGGGACGACCACCAGCCGTTCGGTCGCAGGCCCGGTGCTGAATGTGGCGGGCGTGACATCAATCGCTGGCGGCAACAGCCACAACTTGGCCCTCAAGGCTGATGGCACGGTATGGACGTGGGGATACAACTCCGACGGTCAGCTAGGCGACGGCACAACCACGAACCGCTCGACACCGGTACAGGCACAAGGCCTGACAGGGGTGAGCGGACTTGCTGCCGGCAATACCCACAGTTTGGCCGTCGAGAACGACGGCACGGTTTGGGCGTGGGGATACAATCACTATGGCCAGTTGGGTAACGGCACAGTCGCGGACCGTGCGACGGCAGTTGAGGTGCAAAGCCCCAGGGGAGTGACGGCCGTCGCTGGCGGCGCTTACCACAGCCTGGCCCTCAAGGCCGATGGCACTGTCTGGGCATGGGGCCGGAATACCTATAGCCAATTGGGCGACGGAACGACGAGCAGTCGTATTTCGGCGGTTCGGCTTCCGAATCTCGATGGAGTGACCGCGGTCGCCTGCGGGTACTATCACAGCCTAGCCCTCAAGAACGACGGCACGGTCTGGGCGTGGGGATGGGGCGGCTATGGCCAGTTGGGGGATGGAACGACGACGAACCGCTCGATCCCCGTCCAGGTACAGGATCTGGCAGCGGTGATCGCCATTGCCAGCGGAGACTACCACTGCCTGGCCGTCAAGAACGACGGGACTGTCTGGGCGTGGGGATACAACTACTATGGCCAGTTGGGGGATGGAACGACGACGAATCGCCCGATCCCCGTCCAGGTACAGGATCTGACAGCGGTGACCGCCATCGCCGGCGGAGAATACCACAGTCTGGCCCTCAAGAGCGATGGCACGGTCTGGGCATGGGGGCGGAATCACACTGGCCAATTGGGAGACGGGACGACGACCGATCATCGTTCGGCGGCTCAGGTGGCGAATCTTGCCGACGTGACTGCGATTGACGCAGGCAGTATTCACAGCCTGGCGCTCAGAGCGGACAGCACGGTCTGGGCGTGGGGATACAACTACTTAGGCCAGTTGGGGGATGGAACGACGACGAATCGCGGTTTTCCGGTTCAGGCACTCAATCTCTCCGGCGTGACGGCGATCGCTGGGGGCGGATATCACAATCTAACCATTGACCGCGACGGCGCCGTGTGGGCATGGGGCAATAACAACAACGGCCAACTCGGTGACGGGACAGCCGCGATTCGGTCAAGTCCGGTGCGAGTCTTGGACGTGGCTGACGCCGTGGCTATTGCCGGTGGCTCTGCCCATAGTCTGTTCGTAAGCACAGCATCGTGCCCGGCGTTACCGGCACCGACGGCGGCCGCCGCAAGTCGTGCAACCCTGTGCATCGGCGGTTCGGTGCAACTATCCGCCACGCCGGGTGCTGGTGGCGACACGGTGGAATGGTTCGTTAACGGTTGCGGAGGCGTTCTGGTCGGCACCGGCGTTTCCATCACCGCAACCCCCGACGCGAACACGTTGTACTTCGCCCGCACGAAGGACACGGCCACGGAGTGTTTCAGCAGCGCCTGCGTGCCGGTGGGGCCGGTTTATGTCCAGCGCCCCCCTTCCCCCGACTTCGACGGTGATTGCGACGTGGACACGGATGACTTGCAAGTCTTTGAGGCCTGCGCCACCGGCCCAGCCATCCCGTACAACGCGGCTGTGCTGCCGGAGCAGTCTCCCGGCTGCACGTTGACGCCGGACGGCGACGGCAAGATCCCGGCGGACTTTGACAAAGACGGTGACGTGGACCAGACAGATTTCGGCATCTTCCAGCGGTGCTTCAGCGGCTCGGGAAACGCCGCGGATCCAGGCTGCGCGTACGAGCCATGATGGGTGGGCGTTTGGCGCTCCGGCGGGCGCCAAGCAGGAGAGCACTGCCTGCGTAGAGCGTGGGTTCGGTGTAATACTGGTTCAGTTCAGATGAACTTGAAAACGGAGGAGCGAAGGATGAGACCATCCTTGAAGTTCCAGATGTGGGCGGGCGTGATTTGCGCGGCGTACTCTGCAGCCATTTCGGCAGCGACCGTCGTGGTCAAGGACCACGTGACGGATACGGCGGCGTGGGACGAGGATGGCGGCGGAATTCTCGACCATTTCATCGATCCAGATCCCGGCTGGAGCGGCTTGGCCGGCATCGCCATGACCGGCAACGGGCAACGCCTAAGCACCATCGGGGTAATCTGGGGGCACGCCTCGGTTCTGGGCGAACCCAACGGTGGCGACTTCCACGAGCTGCGCTGGCGGTTCCGGTTCTTTCCGGACACGTCCAGCTTCGCGCTGACCGCCATGTACAACCCAGCCCCAAATCCGAATTGGGAAGCGGTATTTGACGCTCCGTCCAATCCAGGCTGGACAGACGTCATCGGCACGTTTCTGGGCTTTGAGCTCCGCTATGCCGAGGTGGATGTCAGCCGGTTGAACATCATCACTACCTCGGGCGAGACGCATGTGGTCGTTCTGGTGCCCGAAAGCCGGTTGTCCGTGCCGCAGACCATTGCGGCCGTCGCGATGAGCGCGGGCGGTGGAACCACTATCGGTACGGAATCGGACTGGTACGAGCGCGGCGAATACCTCGGCGCCGAGGGCCCCGGCAGCCTCGCCAGTCTGGGCGAGAACTGGTCTTGCGTAGCGAGCAAGGTGACGGTCGGCCAGGCCCTGACCATCCATGTCTCCATGGCCGGCAACAACACCAACGACGGCCTGACCTGGGCGACGGCCAAGCTCACGGCTCAGGCCGGGCTGGACGCCGCCACCTCCGGCGATCAGGTCTGGGTGGCGGCCGGGACGTACGTGGAGAACGTCACGCTCGCGGACGGCGTGGCCCTTTACGGCGGGTTTGCCGGCAATGAGGACCCAGCCACGTTCGACTTGGCCACTCGCGACTTTACGGCCCACGAAACCATCCTCGACGGCAACCAGGCCGGCAGCGTGGTGACATGCCCCCCCGGAGCAACGACGACTACCCGTATCGACGGGTTTACGATCCGCAACGGCAACGCATGGACCGGGAACGCCTACGGCGGTGGGATCTACTGTGATCACTCCTCGCCCTCAATCGAGAACAACAGGATCACGGGTAACGACGCTGCCTGGGGTGGCGGAATCTGCTGCCATGGCGGTTTGCCCACAATCGCCAGGAACACCGTCACCGGGAATGGTACATATTATGGAGGCGCTGGGGTCTACTGTTGGGACTCTTCAGCCACGATCAGGAATAACATGATCACAGCCAACGCGTCCGCCGGTCACAACGATGCGTTCGGCCGCGGGGCCGGGAGCGGAATCCATTGCGTCGCGATCTGGCCTGTGCTGTCTTCGCCAACCATCACGAGTAACATCATCTCTGGCAACAGGAACAAGCTCTCTCATTCCGGTGCCATTTTCTGTGACATGTATGTAGCCCCGACGATCACCAACAACACTATTGCAGATAACGTTGATTACGGGATACGCGGCGAGGGCCCTCTGGTAGTCAAGGGTAATATGGTCAGCCGCAACTTATGCGGGATCATGAGCGTAGAAGGCGTGATCGAGGGCAACACCATTTATGGGAACGCGTTGGCTGGGATCCAAGTTGAAGCCGGTTCTGGTACCGTTGCTAACAATGTCATTGTCGGCAACGGACATTCTGGGGGGGGCACCAGCGGTGGAGTACAAAACCTCGGGTGGTCCGGAACGATCTCGAACAATACGGTCGTGGCCAACGGCGGGGATTGGGGCGGTGGGATTTACGTTAGCTACCAGGCCGGCTATCACATCGTAAACAACATCGTTGCTCTGAACTCGTCCGGCTTGCGGTCCGACGCCGACAGCTTCTTGGTGTTGCGCTACAATTGCGTCTACGGCAACGCCGCCTATGACTACTCCGGCCTCGCTGATCCCACCGGGGTCGACGGCAACATCTCGGCTGATCCGTTGTTCCTGCGGAACGCGAGCGCGGGCCCGGATGGGCAATGGGGCACGGCGGACGACGACTACGGCGATTTGCGATTACAGGCCGTTTCGCCTTGCATCGATGCGGGCAACAACGCGGATGTGCTTGCGGGCATACTGGCGGACGTCGCGGGCCATCTGCGGTCCATCGATGATCCGTCCACCCCCGATTGCCAGTGGTCGCCGGGTACTTGCGGTACGGCCCCCATCGTGGACATGGGAGCGTACGAGTTTGTTCCGGTCCTGCCCAGTGATTTCGACCGGGACGGCGATGTGGACCCGGTCGACCTGGACGTGTTTAAGGCCTGCGCCACCGGCCCGGCGATTCCCTACAACCCCGCAGCCCTGCCGGAGCCTGAGCCCGGCTGCGCGCTCACGCCCGACGGCAACGGCAAAATCGCGGCTGATTTCGATCAGGACGGCGACGTGGATCAGTCCGACTTCGGTATCTTCCAGCGGTGCTTTTCCGGATCGGGGCATGTCGTTGATGCTGGTTGTGCGCAGTAAGATGCCGCCGCCAGTCCGGAGGGACAAGACGGCGGCGGCGGGAGTCAGGAACTGGAGGGAACGGGCGGTCGTTCCGTGGAACGGAAGCGGAGCCGGCGGCCTCAGGTACGAAACGAGGTGCGAGATGACGAATCGGCAGAACATCGGAATCATTGGGCTCGGGATCTTGTTGACGGGCTTGAGCGGCCGCCTGAACGCCCAGATCTACAACTGGCAGACCCGCGAGGTCATCCCCGGAACGGAGGGCATCACGCCGGGCCCTCAGATGCGCCTACAGGAGTGGAATAGTACCGGCCATACTCTCGATTACGCTGATCTCTCGGGCAACCTGGATCTGCACGGGAGTTCATTCGTCGGTAGTTGGCTGAATCAGTCACGCTGGAACGGGGCCGACCTGACGGGCGCATACTTCAATTACGCATCTGCCGACCAAACGCTCGCCCCGGTGCCCACCATCCTCCAGGGCGCCGATTTCAGCGGCACCAATCTCACGAACGCAAACTTCTGCAATGCCGTACTCACAAATGCGAACCTGACGGGCACGACCGTTCAGGGAGCGAACTTCTCGGTGACGACATCAAACGGTTTCACCGCGGCGCAACTGTACAGCACGGCCAGTTACGTCAGCGGCAGCCTGCAGGGGATCCGCCTGCAAGGCAACGATCTGACCGGATGGAACTTCGCGGGCAAGAATCTGACCAGCGCAAGCTTCTGCCAGGGCTGGGTCGGCGCGTTCACCAGTCCCACCTACTACACGAAGCTGGCGGACGCCGACTTCACCAACGCTCAAATCGGGGCAGCGGACTTTTCGCTGACAACGCAGAACGGGTTCACGGCCGACCAGCTCTATAGCACGGCCAGCTACAAGGAAGGCGACCTCGCGGGACTACAGCTTCGGGGCAACGACTTAAGTGGTTGGAACTTCGCCGGCAGGAACCTGACCAACGCCAGTTTCAAATGGCAGCGAGTTGGGATTCTCAGCGGAAGCCCAATCTACGCCACCACTCTCGACAACGCCGATTTGACCGATGCCGTAGTCACCGGAGCGGACTTCGGTGCCACTGGCCTCACGGCTTCGCAGCTCTGCAGCACGGCCAACTACAAGAGCGGTCAGCTTCAGGGCCTCGGGTTGGAGTTCAACGACCTGGCCGGTTGCGATCTGGCCGACAAGAACCTTGCCGGCGCGCGCTTCGCGGGTTCGGAACTGACCAACGCCAACCTGAGCGGGGCGGACCTGAGTGGTGCGTCATTCTTCTTCTACGACAACGCCCAAGCTGCAGCAACGCTGGCTGGCGCCGACTTGAGACGGGCCAACCTGTCGCGCGCTTCTCTCGTATACTGCGATTTGACCGGCGCGCAAGTCGCCGACGCCAACCTCGATCACGCGGATCTAACGGCGACCACATTGCGCGATGCCGATTTGACCAATGCCACCATCCGTGGGGCCAACCTGGATGATACCACGGCATTGGGTTTCACGTCGGCTCAGTTCTACAGCACCATCACCTACAAGAGCGGCGATCTGCGAGACATCGGGCTGGAGTGCAACGATCTGACTGGCTGGAACTTCGCTGGCAAGGCCCTTCCCGGTGCGCGCTTCGGAGAAGCTGTGCTGACAAACGCCGACCTGAGTGCAGCCAACCTCAGCGGCGCCAGTTTTTTCGGCTGGTGGGGCGCGGCGACACTGAACGGCACCAACCTGAGCGGGGCAACGGTCGTTGGGGCAGACTTCGGCAACACCACCTCAAAGGGCTTCACAAAGGAGCAGCTCTACTCGACGGCCAGCTACCAGGCCGGCGATTTGCATGGCATCGGCCTGCGAAGAAACGACCTGACTGGTTGGAACCTGACCAACCAGAACCTGACCGATGCGGACTTCTTCAACGCCACGCTGACCAATGCCAATCTGAGCCGGGCCGACACGCGGGGGGCTGACACGCGTGGAACCACGAATCTGACCGATGACCGGCTTGTGACTGCAATCACCACCAACACCATCCTGCCGGACGGCCACATCGCCGGCCTGAGCCTTGCCGCCGGGCAGACGCTTCCGATCCGCGATTACCACGGCGGAATCGCCATCACCATCGACAACGGCATGGCGTTGGCCGAAGGCTCGATCTTGGACATCCTGTTTGCCGACACCACGTGGGGCTCGACGATCACGCTCGCCAGCGGCTCCACGCCCGACTTGGCCGGCACGCTTCGTCTGGGTTTGGCTGATGGGGCCAACCCGGCCGGGCTCGTGGGTACGACGTTTCACCTGTTCGACTGGAACGGTCAACTCGCGCTGGGCGATCGCTTTGACGCGATCACCGCCCCCCCGGGCTGGGCCTGGGATGCGGGCAATCTTTATGCGGCTGGCGACATAACGCTTACCGCGGTCCCGGAACCGGCGATGCTCGTATTGGCCATGATCGGGGCGGGTCTAGCGCTCTGCCGCCGGTACCGTACGGTGCCGGCGCAAACGGTTCGGGGTCGGCAATAGGCATGGTCAAAGGCCGCTCTCTCGACAGCAAGAAGGCCTAGAAACAAAGGAGCTTCAGCCATGGAACGCGTCAGATTTGAGGCATCGGTTGGCGTGACCACGGCAGTGTTTCTGATCGTCAGCAGCACTACTCTCGCCAACGTCTTCGATATGCCGCCCGGATTCGTCAACCTGGAAACCGTCCCCGTGGGCAATCCCGGTAACGCAGCAGACATGCGGTACAACCTGGACCAGCGGCCAGAAGGCTTCGGCCGCGTCGACTACACGTACAACATCGGCAAGTACGAGGTGACGGCGGGGCAGTACTGCGAGTTCCTGAATAAGGTGGCCGCGACAGACACGTACTTTTTGTACGACGAGCTTATGGAGAGGACTCGCTACCGTGCCGGCTGCGGGATCAGCCGCAGTGGTTTGTCGGGTCACTACACCTACAGTGTCGACGCTGCCTTCTCCAATCGCCCGGTGAATTGCGTGACCTATGGGGATGCCTGTCGGTTCGCCAACTGGTTGCACAACGGCCAGCCGACCGGTGCACAAGGCACGGGCACGACGGAGAGCGGCGCGTACGCCCTCGACGGCCACGGCCCCGACGATGACCGGACCATTCAGCGCACCGTCGGCTGGAAGTGGGCGGTGACCAGCGAGGATGAATGGTACAAGGCGGCTTATCATAAGAATGATGGCGTCACCGGCAACTACTGGGATTTCCCGACGAGCAGCGACACGGCCCCAGGGCAGGATATGGCAGATGTATCGGGCAACAACGCCAATCTGTACACGGCACCGTATGTCTACCCGATTAACTACCCGACCGACTGGTTTTACACCACCGTCGTGGGCGAGTTTCAGAACTCCGACAGTCCGTACGGCACCTTCGATCAGGGGGGAAACGTGAGTGAGCTGAACGAGTCTATTATTGTGGAACAGGAGCCCTGGGATTGGTTTCGCGGCCTGCGGGGAGGGTCGTTCCACAGATACGAGGGCCTCCCCTACTTGCACGCGGGCTGGCGCTGCGTCTTCAACGGGGTGGAGGACGAAATGATCGGATTCCGTGTCGTCCAGGTTCCTGAGCCCGCTACGATGGCCATCTTGGCTCTGGGCCTTGGAGGATTGTTCTGCCATCGATGCCGAAATCGCCACCGCATCAGGGACAAACGAACATGAAGGACCCGAGTCGGCATCAGCAGAACTCACCCAGCCGCGAGGAAAAAGCGGCCATGGGTGCGATCAACCCAACGGCGCCCTTCTGTCGTCGATCACGTGATTATTCCCTCGAAAGGCTCCCCATCAACTGCGCAGTTGCTCCCGTGGCGACGGGTCGCGAGGTAGTCGGCCTAGAGTCGGGACTCTGCGGTGCCCGAAGTGGCATCGTTGGGGCGGTGCCCGGTAAGGGTTCGTATCCGACGATGTAACCGCGCTCACGAACTGCCGGGTCGGCGTGCGACAAAAGACCCCAACCGTGCGGATACAGTCGGAGGTTATCTTGCTCTGGTGCTCGGCTTGGCCGGCTCAGTTTTCATGATCCGATCCAGCACATCCCGCATGCCCAGCCTCGTTCTGTTCCGTGGCCGCCGGCGGGCGTAGGGCCGGGCTTGCCCGCCGGCGGTGGTGACCCCCTGCGTGGATTCTGCAGACCGGCGCAGGGCCGTTGCCGGACCCGCGTATCGAAGTGCGAACGTGACATCGGTCCCGAAACGGAGCGACAACCAAGGCCGGGTTTTCAGGTGAAGCGAGGTGCGAGATGACGAATCGGCAGAACATCGGAATCATTGGGCTCGGGATCTTGTTGACGGGCTTGAGCGGCCGCCTGAACGCCCAGATCTACAACTGGCAGACCCGCGAGGTCATCCCCGGAACGGAGGGCATCACGCCGGGCCCTCAGATGCGCCTACAGGAGTGGAATAGTACCGGCCATACTCTCGATTACGCTGATTTCTCGGGCAACCTGGATCTGCACGGGAGTTCATTCGTCGGCAGTTGGTTGAATGAGTCGCGATGGAACGGAGCCGACCTGACGGGCGCATACTTCAACTACGTACTTGCCAGCCGAACGCTCGCCCCGGTGCCCACCATCCTCCAGGGCGCCGATTTCAGCGGCGCCAATCTCACGAACGCAAACTTCTGCAATGCCGTACTCACGAATGCGAACCTGACGGGCACGACCGTTCAGGGAGCCAACCTCTCGGTGACGACATCATACGTAAGTACCTAACGCTCAACGAATTGAGCAGAGTTGGCTAGTGCTCCGTCACCCGTGAGACTTCGGTATAACCGTCGAAGCTTGATTCTCGCATCCGCCGTTGTGAACTGCCAGTCGATCACTGCACGGCTGCGATTCCGATCCGTTTGCCAGACCCTTGCTTGATCGACCAGTGTCTGCTTGTCCGGGATTCGGCCACCCATGCACTGTCGGGACAGAATGCCCAGTTCGATCTCGGCCATGTTCAGCCAGCTTCCGTGCTTGGGCGTGTAGACCACTTCCAGCCGGTCGATCAGCCGGCGTGCCTCTTGCGGCTCAAAGGCCTCGTACAACGAAGCCAGCGAATGCGTATTCAAGTTGTCCATGACCAGCGTGACTCGTTCCGCCCGGGGATAATGCGCATCCAGGAGTTCTCGAATCTGATCCGCCCAGTCCTGCCGGGTTCGGCGATCCGTGATACTCACCTGCCGTCGGCCCGCCAAGGGCTCGCAGAACATGAAAACGTTGGCCGTTCCGTTCCGCTCGTATTCGTAGTCGAACCGGGTCACCTGCCCCGGCCTGGTCGGCTGGAGCACCCGGGTCTCTTTCACCAGTTGCTTGCTGGTCTCGTCCATGCACACCACCGGCTGCTTCGGGTTGTAGGGGCGGTGATACACCTCCAGCACATTCTCCATCGCACAGACGAATTCGGCGTTCTGCTCCGGGGGAATGCACCACATCTGCTTTCGCCAAGGCTTCAGCTCGTTTTTTGAAGAGTTCGCCGAACCGTCTCATACGAGATCGAGTCCACAACCCTCAATTCCACCAGCCGATCCGCCAGCAGGCGCAACGTCCACCTCTTCCGACCGTCCGGCGGCTTCGAACAGCAGACCGCGACCAGCTTCGCCTCCTTCGTCCCGTCCAGCCGCCGCTCATACTCCCGTCTGGGCCGACGCCGCTCCAACGTCGTCTCCAAACCCTCCTCCACAAGCTGTCGCCGGACACTCTCGATCGTCCGAACATTCACTCCCAACCCTTCGGCAATCCGCTCATCCGTCCAGCCAGGACCGTCGCCCGACTGATCCGCCTGCAGCAGAATCCGAGCCCGGGTCAGCTTCCGCGCCGCGCCCTTCCCCACTGACACCAACCGGTGTAATCCCTCCCGTTCCTCGGCCTCCAGCCGAACCACGTAGCGCTTATTCGGTCTATCCATCGTCGATCCTCCATGAGCCCGAACTTGGTCATCCTGACCATGGTCTATCGACAAAACAGCTCGCGGACCCGTAGAATTACGCGTGACGGAGCACTAGGAGAGAATCGTGTTCATCAGGTTCTTCAGTGTGCTCATGTGCATCCTCCAATCATCTCATCTGCGGCATTCTGTTCTCCTGGTCCTTCGTCAGATTCCTTGGTTCGACACCAGGCCATGCCGATCGAATCTCGTTCAGTCATTCTTGGCTTCGCGAAAACCCGCCTTGGTCGCGTCGGCTTCGGTCATGAACTTGCCTTCTTTCGTCTTTCCGTACCAGCGGCTGTTGTCCTTGTGGAACACGCCCGACTCGGTATTGACCCAGACCATTCCGGGTCGCGGTGGCTTCTGAGCCACGACCGACGGGTCAGGGCCCTTCTCCGTCGCACCGCTCTGGATCGTCACCGCGCCTCTGATCCGTTCGACCGCAGCCTTCGGGACGCCCGCTTTCACGAGATCATCCACGGCCTTGTAGGGCCGGCCGGCGATGATCTTCTTGGCCGTTACTTCTCCGACCCCGCGCAGTTCCTCCAGCTCTTCCGCACTGGCCGTATTCAAGTTGATCTTGCCGTCGCTGACCTTGACGTCCCGAGAAGCCGCCCGAATCGTTACCTCATCCCTGATCCTGTCGATCGTGGCCTTCGAGACCCCGGCCTTGGCAAGATCATCCACAGACCTGTAAGGCCTGCCGGCGACGATCTTCTTGGCGGTCACGTCGCCCACAGCCGGCAGTTCCTGCAGCTCTTCCGCAGTGGCGGTGTTCAGGTTGGTTTTGTGGGGTCGCGCCGCCGCCGCCACCGTCACCTCATCTCTGATCTTGTCGATTGAGGCCTTTGAGAGCCCGGCCTTCGCAAGGTCATCCACCGACTTGTAAGGCCGGCCGGCGACGATCTTCTTGGCCGTGGCCTCGCCGACGCCCGGCAGCTCCTGCAGATCCTCTGCCTTGGCGGTATTCAGGTTGATTCTGTGGGGTCGTGCCGCCTCCAACGTCACTTCGTTTCTGATCTTGTCGATGGCGGCCTTCGAGAGCCCGGCCTTTTCAAGGTCATCCAGCGATTTGTAGGGCCGGCCGGCAACGATCTTCTTGGCCGTCGCCTCGCCCACGCCCGGCAACTGCTGCAGTTCTTCGGCACTCGCGGTATTCAGGTTAATCTTGGCACGTTGTTTCACCGCAGACTCGGTTACCTTCGGCACCGCCTTCACGTTCACAAGGCCCTTGATCTTCTCGACCGTTGCTTTGGGCACACCGGCCTTGGCCAGATCATCCACCGACTGGTAGGGACGCCCGGCGATGATCTTGTTGGCCGTCGCCTCGCCGACACCGGGAAGCTGCTGCAATTGTGCAAGAGTCGCTGTGTTCAGGTCGATCTTCTGAGCCGCCAAGGGGGCGGCCTTATCAGCACCACGGGCTGATGGGATGGCACTCAGTGGGATCAGGAAGACGGACAGAGCCGCCACAAGTACAAGTCGTTGGTGCCACATCGGACTTACTCCTTTCACTTGGTTGAATTGAAACTAGCTACGTCGCTGTCCGCGAACGATAGAGGGCAACGAAAGGTGATCGCTCATACGATCGTGGTCAAGAACTGCTCAGCCGCGGGCACCTCGCTATGGTACATCCCACCCCGGGCCGTAATACGGCATTTTCCATCTCGGTCAGGTCTGCTTTTGCATCTTGAAGAGGGCGGCCCGCCTTTTGAGTGCCGTTGCCTCGTTGTTGAACATGACCGCAAGCAGACTGCCTAGGTCGTCCTCTTTCCGTCAACAATAGGCCGCGATCAGGCCACGCCGAGCGCCGCGTGCAGCCTCTGGACCGTACCTGGGTCCAGACGCAGCCTCCCGGCCAAATCCGCGAGATACTGCTTTTCCGCTTCTGTATCCACTTCGATCGCCAGCAGCGAGGCCGCGTACACCTGAACGGCGAGCTGCGGGCTGGTCGCGGAACGGGCGATGCGGTCGGTATCCATCGGCTTGCGCAGCTTCTCGATGAGGCGCTCGCGAGAATCGCCTGTCGTCTCAACCTTCGTGGCAATTCGCTCAATCTCCTGCTGATCGATCTGACCGTCGGCTTTGGCTGCGTTAATCATCGCGTCGACGAGGAGTTCAGCCTGTGACTCGACCTGCATTCCCTCCTGCTGGTTCGATGGGGCGCGCAGACCGGCGACGAGTTGTGCCGCCGGATCGATCTGTTGGTGTTGCATCTGGCCGGCGCGAGCCCCCTGCATCGCTTTCAACGCGAGGGAACCCAGCAGTGCGAGAGCGCCGCCACCTATGGCGCCCTTCGCGCCGCCGCCGAGGATCGCGCCGGCAAGGGCCCCCAGCCCGCCGACCTTCAAGGTTCCGGAATCGCCCAAAATGGAGCCGAGCGCGCCGCCCAATCCGCTTGCCGCACCGACGTTTTGGGCCTGCGGCGGAGCGGCCTGGGGCCGAACACCTCCCAGAATCTGATCGAGGAAGCCGCCTTGTCCACCGACACCCTTCTCACTCAGCGAGTGCTCGATGCGACCAGGTGCGGATTTTGTCATTCCGCCGCTCAGGAGGGATCCGAGAATGTCCAAAGCGCCAGCCATAAACCGTTCCTTTCTCCCGCCAGTCCATCCGCGGGGATTGCAGGCTTGCCGGATCAGCCGGCCAGGTCGCCGGTTGGGCTGGCCCAACCTCAGATCCATTGGCGTTTCATGAATGGGCAACACATCCCAGGAACGTCCTGGATGAGGTGCGCCTCCCGTTGTGTACGGCGCCATTCGGCAACAGCATACGGCCTGGCCACGATCGGGTCCAGAATGGGCTTCGGCCTATCGCTCACACCGGATATCTGGAGGACGTCCAAAACGCAGTCCTTCAAGGCACCGGCTCTATCGCTTGCCAACGCGCAGGCACCGTTGCCCTCTCCCCTCCGATTTGAGTCCTGGCTCACAAGTCTACCCTCCCCCGTGTCGGGAGCAAGGTAGAAATCCTGGATGTGATAGAGAAAAACTATGACGGAGAGGTTGTACGGATGCCCGGTGGCGGCGGAAACCGCGGTCGGGAAGACAGACCACCAAAGCGCCAAAAACCGCAATGCAGTGTTTGGCAAGTTGTTGATCAAAAAGGAGTTAGCGGCGATAGCTCAAGATACTGACGTTCGACCGATGACGTACGCTCGCAAGGTATTCGACAGAACATCGATCGACGATACGCACATCCTTCGCCATTGCATGGCCAGCCTGCAAGATGAGTCGTTTTCACTTGGCCCTGAGTGCCTGGATCGGCTCCAGTCTCGCGGCACGGATGACGGGATAGCAATCGGCAGCCTCGTCGTGCTCATCGCGTGTCGGTTGCGCACCTTTGCCAGATTCACGTCGGAGATGCCGACCCTCTCTAACGCGTCCAGGCCGCTCGGCGCAACCTGTCATGCAGAAAGGCCTTGCGCGCGCCACCCCAAACCGGTTGGGCGCGCTTTTGTGCACAACCACCATGCGGCGTCAACTATCAGACGGCAGCGCAACAGAAACCTGCCGCTCGCTCGACCACACAACGCTCAGCCGAGAACCATAGACCTGACCGAGATGCTCCGGCGCCAGCACGGTTCGGGGTGGGCCAGCTCCGAACACCCGACCGCGATCGAGAAGGAGCGCGCGGTCGATGAACAACGGGGCCAGGAAGAGGTCGTGGCAGATCATGACGATTCCGATGCCTTCGGACGCGACTTCGCGCAGGAGTCGATACAGGTCAAGCTGATGGGTGATATCCAGGTGCGTCGATGGCTCATCAAGCAGCAGGTACGTGCCGAGTTGAGCCAAGGCGCGAGCTACTACGACGCGCTGGCGTTCACCGCCACTGAGTTGAGCGAAGGGACGATCGGCCAGCCCGTCCACACCAACACGCTTCAGGCAGCGAGCCACCAGTTCGCCATCAACTATACGATCACCAGTCCAGCCTTGTCGATGAGCATACCGTCCCAGCTCGACGATTTGACCGGCGGTGAACGGCGTGTCGGGCGGAGTATCCTGCGGCACGACGGCGACGTGTGCTGCCACTTCGTTGGGGGGCACAGCACACGCTTGATCACCGCCATCAGCCGGTCTCCCGCTTGCGGGTCCCTGAATCTCCCGGCCCAAGCGTATCAGCCGGCGGGTGGTGGAAGCGATGTTCTCCTGTAACGCGCTGCCGGTTAAGTGGGCGACAAGTCCGGTCAGGGCCAGACCTTGCGTGCAGATGAGATCTTGTAACGCGCGCGAACTTAAGGTGGACTCATCTGTCGGTGGCACAAGGACTTGCGTCGGGCAGTGATCTTGTAACGCGCGCGACGTCTGACGCTGCTTCCGCCAGTAGCCCGGATGGGCCTGCCGCCAGGCCTTCACCCGCTGGCGGTTGGCCGCCCCGCGGAAGTAGTCCTTCCCCTTGGGCGAGGCCCGCCAGCGCCGCTGACTGGCGGTCTTGCTCGCCTGGCGGCAAGTCGGCTGGCTGCAGTACCTCTGGTGGTAACGGTTGCGTGGGTCGGGCTCGTATAGCTGGCCGCAGTGTCGGCACTTACGTCGTCGGGTCATGAGCGGCTACCGGACAAACCGCCCATGTTGGCTCCGATACCACCGAGACCCCAGTCAGGTGTAGCCCGAAGAAAACCAAGAGGAAGAAAACCAGTGCGCGCCCGGAGGGAAGAAAACCCAGTCGAAGAAGACCAGGAAGAAGAAGACCCGCTGAAGAAAACGACATCTTCACGCCGGCCAGATCACCGCACTTTTAGGACGGCCATGACAGATGGAGAAACTGGTCAAGAAAAGCGGCTACAAGAACCGGTCCGAGTTCGTTCGGGACATGGTCCGGCGGAAGTTGGTCCAAGGTCAGTGGGAGAAAGACCAGGAGGTCCTCGGCACAATCACCCTTGTCTACGATCACCATCGTCATCAGCTCTCAGAGAAGCTGATTAACCTGCAACACGATCATCACACAAATGTCCTGGTTACGACCCATGTCCACCTGACCCACGACTTGTGCGCTGAGGTGGTGCTCGTCCGTGGCCGGGCCAGTCTTGTCCAAGAGCTGGCCGAAACGATGCACCAGCAGAAGGGTGTGCTGCATGCCGAGTTGTCCATGGCCAGTACCGGATCTGGACTGCATTAACGCACAGCGCCTTCGCGAGGGGTAGCCATCGCGCTAGCGCTGGCTGGCTTGATTGTCAGCCAAGCGTACGGAGTCCACAGAGATGTCTCATATGGCGATGAAATCCCCAACGGTGCCAACGGTGATGCTTGCCGTCATGGGCGTCTTTGAGTTCACTGCGGCGTTTGCCTGCTTCCTCCCATCCTTCGTGTGTGCGGGTTCCGGAAAAAATGACCATCTCCTTTCCGGAAATTATGACCACATTTGAGGTTGTGATTTCCGGTAGTCTGGCCTCGTGGAATCGGGGGGCGATGGGGCTCTCCGCCGCGAGGAAGAAGG
>JAKLEZ010000036.1 GCA_022711465.1 Planctomycetota bacterium
CTTCAAACCGTCGCTACCGTACCCATCGAACACCGGCATGCCCCGGTATCCATGCACCCTGAACCGGCCGCCTGCGAGGTACTATCAAGCGGCCATCATCCCGCTGTTCCTGCTATCGAACCATCAAGCTACGGTTGATGATCCGAGGGCGTGTCCCCGGAAAACGGGACACGCCTGAAGGGCTTCCCAACCCTGAACCAGCCGCCCTGAACGCGCAGACAGGCAGAACTGCTATTGTTATGATCATCCTTGAACCGAGAGTCCCATGTTTGATTCCCCCACCGAGATTCTTCCCCACGAACACGTGCTCCTCGTGGCGATCCGCAGCTCCAGGCTCGACGAAGCGACCATGCGAAAGCTCGCGGTCGATGTCCTCGCCGCTGCAAGCAAGAGACCCGGCGTGCCGATCGTGTTGGACGTAAGTCGGGTACGATTCGCTCCAAGTAGTTCGCTTGGCCTACTCGTGCAACTGGCCCGAGGTCTCAAGTTTGAGGGCCGCCGACTTGTTCTGATCAACGTCGAACCCCGCCTTCTCGCGACCATCCAAGTGACCTGTCTTGATTCCGTTGTGGAGATTCACGACAACGTGGATCAGGTCGTAAGCTCCCCACCGAAGAAACCCTGATCCGCCGCCCTGAATGCATACAGCAAGGCGGCGCAGTCATGGGGATCTGCCGGTCATGGACTCGGGTAATCAGGAACAAGGCCGACACCGCTCTCGTGTACCGCCTGCCCCCAGGACAGCAAGCGGCAATCTCCGCCCATACTCTGCCTCGTCATTCGATTACGGGCGAGGAAGGCGTGGCCAGGAAAAAAGGCCAGCGATGCCCAAATCGGCCCGGACACGGCGAGGCTTCCCGGCCCTGATACCGGCGGAGGAGGCCAACGCGTTCACCCCTGCACTGAAGAACCGGGCAGAGCGTGGCCTCAAAACACCGGCCACGCCTCATCGTTTCGCACCCTTCGGCCGCAGCACCTTCTCCAGATGGATGACCTTGTACCGAACGCCCCTGGCCCTGAGGTCACGAAGCCGCGTCTTCAGCAGCTGCTCGTGGCCCCGGGCGGCCAGCACAATGACCGGCGGAAGCCTGATATCATCTGAGCGGCTCATGCGAACACCTCCGCCAGCTTGGCCTGCCGGCGTTTCCAACTGGCCTTGCGAAGCTCGGCAATCTCCTTCTGAAGCCGCTTGGCCTTGAGGTACAACCGGGCGAACGCGAGCATGTCCTCGTTCCCGATATCCGCCAGTTCGATGACGCCTCGGCCGAGGTACTTGAGCACCCGGTACTTGGCCTGGGGAAGCCTCGCACTCACCATCTCGAACATCATGACGGTGTCCCGAAACCTCTCAGAAAGCCGGTCAGCCTTGTACCTGGCCTTGTCGAGCTCCGGTACCCGGCGTTGAAAGTCCACGGTCCCGAACGCGTCTATCTGGACGCCGAGGTCGTCGTCGATGGTCGGCTTGATCCAGCCTCTCTTCGTTCTGACCGGCAAGGCGAGAATCGGTCCCCATGCCTGGAGCAGCACCTGCCGTTCCAGCTCCTCGATATCGGCCAGTTCCTCGTCATCCAGGTCCGGAACGCTGCCGTAGGGGTTCCTGCGGCCCTCGGCCAGAAGCGGCGACACGGGAACGCCTTCGACCTCGCATTCCTCAAGTTGTGGTTGTCTCATGGTATGTACCTCCGGCACGGCCAGCTCTTGTGGCGGGTCGCCCAATCCTGAGCGACCCGCCTCCTGAACCGTTGAATCCTCGCCTTCCTGCGAGACCACCTTTTATGCCTTTCGGCAAGCACCATGGATCCTGGCCAAGGCCTTGGCCACGAGAATCTTGCCGACCAGGCTTAAATGGTGGGATCGTGCGGTGAGGATTCCTGAGTCCGCAGGACGAATATCACGGCCGTGGCCGTGACAAGGCAGCCGGGCGTTGGCTGAATCGCCCGTGCTATATCCTCACCGATCGACATTCCAGGCGAGCCTGCGTGGCCGGAAGCGGCCAGCTCGCATCACAGTTCTCAGCCGCAGTCCCTGCACTCATACCCGCGGCACCGGATGGCCGATGTACCGTTATGTCTCACCCGGGTGTCTTGTCGCGGCATGGATTCCACCCTCCCGACGTGCTGCGCGGTCAAGCCGAACTGGTCTTCGATGCGGATCATCTCGACCGTGTCGTACGCGAGGGGATCCTGAAGGCAAGAACCAGCCTGGACATCGCCACAGCGGATTTCAAAGCGATGCTCGTGCCGACGGCCAGTGGCCGGCGGGCGAAATCCATCATCGACGTCTTCTGCCATCTGGCCGGCAAGGGCGTGGAGATCCGCCTCCTTCATGGTGGCATACCCAGCAGGGCCGTGCTCCAGGGACTCCGCCGGCAGTTGCCGGGCGGGGTCATGATCCGGCGGTGTCCGCGCCTGCATGCCAAGGCGGTCATCATCGATTGTGGTTCGATGTACCTGGGCAGCGCCAATCTCACCGGAGCGGGCCTTGGCGCAAAGGGTCGGGGCAAACGCAACTTCGAGATCGGCGTTTGGACCCATGCGTCGGCCCTCATCGATGCCGTCCTCGAGCACTTCAACGCCTTGTGGGAGGGGCGGCTGTGCCAGTCCTGCCGTCGTCATGAGGTATGCCCTGTTCCCCTCGAAGAGCCGCGCCTGGGTTGAGCGTGCTTACGCCTGTTCAGGAGGTTAGAATCCTATCTATGTCGATCAGGAGCCCCCACATGCCACGAAAGAAAGCTGCGAAGTTACGTTGTACCAAGTGCGGTAAGACGTTCAAGATGGCCATGCACCTCGGCCGGCACATGAAGACCATCCACGGCCAGGCCAAGCGATTGAAGGCCAAGAAGGGCCGCAAGCCCGCTGCCCGGAAAGGCCGACGTGCTGGAACTGCCCAAATAGCGGGTCTGCACGACCTGTCACTTGACCAGTTGGTCGGGCTGATTGCCGCCGCAAAGGCAGAAGCAGACCGCCGGATGGCAGAGCTCCAGAAGGCGATTCAATAGGTGACGGTCGGGCGTGTGGCAGAACGCACGCGTTGGAGACTACGAGCCAGGGCTATCACTTGGCTTTTCCAGGGGCTCACTCCGAGTCTGTTATACACGCGAGATCAGCCCCTTCAACGTGTCCCCTCCGCCTCCGAAAACGACGCTACCTCCAAGATGCCGCTTGATGCTGAACGGCGTCTTGTTTCGATGGTACGTCGAGGACATCCCGTATGGCGTAAACTACCCCTTGGGACCGCGTAAAGGCAATTACGTTGAAATTCCCCTAGGGTTGTCTCAGTTCTCCTTCTGATGTATCCGACCGTGACCTTCATCCGTGGCCCCCTTCGCCGCCATCGTCGGCGCAAGAAGGGCCTGTGCGTAACGTGTGCCTACAACCTGGTGGGCAACGTCAGCGGTCGATGTCCAGAATGCGGCGGAAAAGTGTGAGATGAGCACAATGACGCAGCGAGTACACCGATGTGAGGTGAGCGTGTACATAACCTCGGCTGGTCTGCTTTCGAGACGCGGGAGTATAGCGATGAGCCTGACGGGGCGGCTTGTTATGGCATCCCTGCTACCGGTTATGCTTCTGGCGGCAACCGGCTGTGCCACCACAAAGAGCGGCAAGACGGCATCCACCACCACACAGGTAGCGAGGATTGAGCTTACCGGCACCAGCGGAGCACAGACCACCGGCTTCTACATACGTGACGGTCGCCGCGTGGACCTGGACGGCATGTTGCCAGTGACCATCGCTGAGCCGGGCGTGTCGCAGCTTGCGGTTCGCAAGACAAACAAGATGGACAACCTGGTCGTTTCAACGAAAAGCCCCAGCGGCTTTAGTTCCACGAACTCGCCGCCCGGCGATGCGCAAGGAATCCGCCTGGATCTGGAGAGAGGGGGTGGCATGTCGGTCATTCCGCCGGAAGAATCGCTTTCACGTCCCCACAACTCCCTGATTGTCATCGCTCCGTATTGGCATGAGGGCACATGGGTGTTCGAGGACGCGAAGGTGGGGCTCAGGCAGGAACCCTTTGTTGCAGGCGTTCCCGAGATGATTGACTGCCTCGTGAAGGACATCCCCAGCGCCAGGCAAGGATTTCGACTGACGTGTTCGGCCAGCCCCTTTCCCGGTTTTCAAAAGAAGCTGTTGTGGGTCCGCGCGGAATCGGGCGGCAACCACTACCGACTTGAGGAGCCGCCGATGGAGGGGTGGCTCTGTCCAGCCATGTTCCGCTACTTCGCGGAAACCCCGAAGGAGTTGTACGTCAGAGCAGATCCCAAGGGCGAGTAACGACACCGCACCGGGACCACACGCTCAGAACTGGAACGGTATCGAGTTTACCGTTGCCCGCTTGTCCTTGGGCATGAAGTGGATGTATCGCCGGGTGGTCTTCGGGTCCAGATGCCCCAAGGTCATTGGGCTGATCGAGTCGCGGTCTTCTTTCCACGAACAGCCTCGATAAACGCTGGTGGATTCACAACAGCCATACCGCTCGTCTTCGCTGCCGTGCTGGACCATAGCTTCACGATCTCGTGCGGCGCGATGTCCGGGTCCACCTGCAAGGCCAGAGCGGCCAGACCGGCAAGGTACGGGACCGTCCAACTCATGCCGCCGTCGCGCCAGAAGAAGTAGTCGTCACGCCCGGTATAGTACGCCGTCGTGCGGTTGCCGCCCGGGACGTACAGCAGGGAGGATCTGCGCACGCCGAATTGAGACACGTAGCTTGCGGGCGACTCCGGGTCCGCGCCAGGCTCCCACTTGAGGATTGCCAATTGATAGGCCGCGGAGTCGCCAACGCGCTCTGGCTCACCGCCTTCGCGGCTGGTGACGAAACGCGACCAGGGAGAGCATGCTCAGCCCGACCATGGCCCCCGCCAAGCTCCCAACGGCTCCGGATCCGCAGAGCGAGGCTGCGGGGGGCGGGCCGCTGCTATTGCAGCCGTCCCAGTCGGGCTGCCCGCATCCACACGTACCCGGATGTGTCTTGGCGATGTCGTTCGGGCAGCCGTCCTGCAGGTCCGGTGTGCCGTCGCCATCGCTGTCCAGCTGGTCCGCGGCGCAACCATTCGCATCCACGCTTGCACCGGGCGGAGTGCCCCGGCAGGCGTCCTGTTCGTCGCGCACCCCGTCGCCGTCGAGATCGTCCTGGGCCAGCGAGCAGCCGCTCGCGTTGACGCTTGCCCCGGCGGCGGTGTTGGCGCAGACGTCGCGGATGTCGGGCACGCCGTCGTTGTCGCTGTCGCGCTCGGCGTCGGCGCAGCCATCGTTACCGATGGTCGCGCCGGGCGGGGTATTCGGGCAGGCGTCGTTCACGTCCTGCACGCCGTCGTTGTCGGTATCCGACAGCGAGCAACCGTTGGTATCCACGAGCTTACCGGCCGGCGTGCTGGGGCATTGGTCCACATCATCACAGACACCGTCCTGGTCTACGTCGAGCGCACCGTGCAAAGCCCATGATCCGTATTCGTCATAACCGTTTCGGCTGGTTCTCAAATACCCCGCAGTCAGGAGTTGACCCTGGTATGCCACCACGCCGCATGGCGCGACGCCCGCGTCTCCAACCTGGGACCAGTTCGTGCCATTCCACGCGAAGATGCTGCCATTACCGAGCGAGACCGGGCGAGCATTCAGTGTAGTCCGGACTGCATATCGCATGAACTCGTCGGTCGTTGAAACCCAATCCGTTCCGTTCCAGACGGCCACGTTCGGCACATAGTTGCCGCTCGGAAAAAGATGTGATCCGCGGGCCACCAGTTTGCCGTTCTCGACGGCTACGCTCACGCTTTGCGTCATATCGTCGCCGAAGCCGGAACCCATGGTGGACCAAGTGCCGCCATCCCATTGAGCCACGTGATTGACCTGTAGTCCATTCAGATAGGTCATCGAGCCCGCGGCGATGAGCTTGTCCTGGTAAACCGCCAGCGATCCAATGTCGGAGTTTATGGTGATGCCGCTATCCGTCCAGGTGCCGGTCCAAATGAACACTCCGCGCTTCGGGGTGGGTGTAAACGGAATGCCTGTGTACGTGTTGCCGGCCACGAACAGAGCGCCGTGGTACTCGACCATCGTGTACACCAGGCCGACACCCGGGACACCCTGGGCCGGGCCGAGAGGCCACCACCTGCTTCCGTCCCACCGGGCGATACCGTTCAAGCTGACAACCGGGTTGCCGGCCGTCGTTGTAAAGCTGCCCCCCGCGATGAGACTGCCGCCGTACACGCCGAACGTGTTCACGCCCCCCAATCCCAGAAATCCATCACCGACCTGGGACCAGGTCGAGCCGGTCCAACGGGCAATGCTGCGGACGGAGTTGCCGCCAATCGTCTCGAAGTAGCCCGCGACGTAAACCGCCGGCCCGGTCCCGTCGTCCCAGACCGTCAGGGCATTTACGTTGAGATAACCCGGATGCTCAGGTACACCGAAGTCATTCCGGAAGTCCCAGAATTGTGGGCACGCCGCCCGGACCGGAGCAGGCGGGAGAGAACAGATGACCGTGAGGACAATCGAAGCCGTTCCCAAGAAAATCTGATTCTTGAACATGCAAGTGGCCTCCGTCGTGTGCTTGCGAAATGACGCGTTGCTAGCACCAGTCTACCAGCTTGCGACCCGAATACAATCCGATGTTTGGGGCGGCAGGCAGTCCTCCTCTGGTCCAGCCTCACCGGGGGTGTTCACAGAAGGCGAAATGATGCGATTGACAACCTCTCCATTATTCGGTGGTGGTGGAACCTCTTGTCTCAGGCCACATTCAGGACAGACCACAGTCCATTCCAACATGGGAACACCTCTCTCATTGTCATCTCGCCTGAACCATCCCGCCATCAAGCCGACCAAGTCATATCCGCAACGCTTGCACGCAACATGTACGGTGTTGACCCGACGGCCTATGCCCAGTGGGATGCCGTTCAGTTGGATCTCCGATCAGTCCTTCCGTTCCTCTGGCATAACGCACTCACCAAGGCGGCCACCCGCGTCGGATCATTTCGCGCAGTTCGGATCGGCGGTGACGTTCTCGTCGCTCCAGCACCGCTGGAAGATGCCGAAGTCGGACTGATCCACATCGTTATCACCGTCCAGATCGGCTTGTCGGCATTTCTCACTGCCATCGCGGGGCACCAACGGCCCGGATGCGCAGCCCTCCAATACGCGAAGATCATCTTGGTCCACGTCGCCGTCACCGTCGAAATCGCCCGCAATCCCCGGCATGAACTCGTATGCGCCGATGTCGACGATTGGAGGCGAACCGGCTCCGCTGTCAGGAATGGCCGGAGCATCAATCCGGCGCGGCCGGCCCAGCAGATCGAGCGCTGCCAGGGGTGTCCAGGGGTTGTTGTTGCCTGCATCAACGCAGGGCGAATCGTCGGACAAGCGATAATCGTTGTCCTGCCACGTACCGGGATCACCGTCCGCACCCCTGGGATCCGCGAAACGCGGATCCTGATCGATGTTGCCATCCCCGGTCCATCCGCCCTCGATATTGCTGTAGGCCACCGTTGGCCCGGCCCCGTAGCGGTTATGGACCTGGGAGGGGCTATTGCCCCAGAGAATGCAGTTCTCGACCACGGTAGGGCTCGATTCCAGGGAGATGCCACCACCCCAACCTTCTAGTGACGAGTTGCCGGTGAAGGTGCAGTTCAGGATGCTCGGACCGCCGCTATATGCATACAGGCCGCCGCCGCCAGGCGCGGTATTCCCCACAAACAAGCAGCTCCTGATCGTCGGTGTGCCACGATCAAAGTACACTCCACCCCCCTTCCCGGTGGATGTGTTGGCCACCAGGACGCATCGATCCATTCGCGGTGAGCTGCCCGTCCAAGCGTAAATGGCTCCGCCCCCGTCGTACTGATCCGCTGCGGAGTTCCCAACGAACTGGCAGTTGATGATCACAGGATCACTTCCGTGGCAGGAGACTCCACCTCCCCGTTGTGCCACGTTCCCACTCAGAAGACAATCTGCCAAGAAGGGATAGCTTGTCTTGAAGCTCATGGCACCCCCGTTGCCGTCGGACCAGGACGAGCCGGCGTCCGCAGTGTTGTCGGTGAGCACACAGTGCCGGATCGTTGGATTACTCTCGTCGCATTTGATGGCCCCTCCGTTGGTAGGCGCGATGACGGCGTGAGCCCGGCCGTTGCGCAGGGTCAGACCCTGGACGCACGTCAGTCGTGAATACGCAGAACGGATTTGGAAGGCACGTCCGTGTTGCTCCGGGTCGATGATCGTTGCAGCCACCACAGCAGGATCGAAGGGGTTTTCGGACTGAACGTTGATGGGCCGGGCCCCGCTGGCCAGGCCGGCGGCGAAGTCCAGGTTGTAGTTGCCGGAACCGGAGTAGACCCCCGACCGGATCACGACGCTCTCGAACGGCCCAGCGGCCACGATCCCCGCCTGGATCGTCCGCTTGGGACCTCGAGTGCCTCCGCTCCAGACCGGCGCCCGTCCGTCAAAAAGATCATCCCCGTTGGCGCCGTTGACGTAGATGTTGGGCCGCGTGGGGTTGGACCCCCGTGCCGTTTCCTCTCCGTCACTCCACGTATCTGCATCTGTGTCCGCAGCTCGAGGGTCGCTACCCGCCTCATATTCGGCGAGATTGTCGAGTCGGTCAGCATCGGCGTCCTCATGTAGAGCGGCGGCTGTCACCGAGCCGAAGTGCCTCCGCTCCCAGAAATCAGGTAACCCGTCGGCATCGCTGTCCACGAACTCGTCCGCTCCCATATCGAAGCCGGAACCCTCGGGTCGTCCTTCGCCATCCCGATCCTGAGGTGGGGCGCCAACGACCGTGCCTGCATCAAGGCACGCCGAACCCCGCGTGAGACGTGCATCCGCGGTCAACCTCGGATCCACATCGATGTTGTTTGAGTGGAACCACCACTGCCCGGTCCCGTCCTGAATATCACAATAGTCGATGGCCGGCGTGGAATTGCCCACTTCAATCTGAGCCGTTCCAGCCGTGGTAGCCGTATTCGCCCACAGAATGCAGTTGCGGATGACGGGGATCCCGTCGGAAGGCGATACATTGATCGCTCCGCCGCTTCTCGCCCCGTTGCCTATAAAAGTGCAATTCAGGATTGTCGGTGTAGCCGACACACAGCAGACAGCGCCCCCTGCTCCAGCAACCGTGTTACCGATGAACACACAGTTGCGGATCGCAACTTCCGAGTTTACGCACGTGATAGCCCCACCACTCGTGGAGCCGATATTGGCTTCAAAAACACACTGCTCAATGATCGCGTCGACCTGGAGCAGGGTAACTGCACCCGCATAGGGATTCGGAGAGGAGAAGCCCCGGCGAAGCGTTAAGCCGCGGATATGAGCCTCGAAGGTCTGGGGGCTTGCGAGCCGGAAAAGGGCATTGCGCCACTGGCCGTCCAGCACCGTAGCTGCCACGACGCCGGGATCGTCGGGCGCTTCGGATCGCACCGTAATGTTGCGTGAGCCAACAGTGATTTCCGTGTTGCTGGTGCCGGTGTAGACCCCGGGAGCGATGATCACTTCATCTCCCGACGACGAGGCGTTGATGGCTGCCTGAATCGTGCACTTCGGACCTGTCGGCGCAACACATGCCGCACTCCGGCCGCTCCATGAATCATCACCGCAATTGGCGTTGACGAAGAACGTCGTTGCCCAGGCTCCCGAAGGACCCGCCAGACAGCCAATCAAAATGCACGTTCCCGGATAGAGCAGCGCCCTCTTCATGCTTCCGCCTCCAGAAGACGCACGCCGAGGATCGGAGTTGCTCTCACCTCGGCTTCACGACGTGTGGATGTACATGTGCCAGTATACCAGATCTGGAGCGGCCCTGAGAGTCTCGGTGCATCTGTGCGAACCGGAATCTCCGAACTCCTCTTTCGCTCAAGTGCCGCTGGAATACCCCGAAACCCGTCTGCTCGGCGTCGTCCTCCCGGTGGGGGTCAGTCGCCGGGGCCTCGTCCCCAGGACGGACCGCCTTGACCAGGCAACGGAAGCCGATGCTCAGTTGGCACAGTTCGGATCCGCCGGCTTGTTCGCCCCGTTCCAGCACCGCTGAAAAAGGCCGAAGTCCGATTGGTCGACGTCACCGTCGTGATCGAAGTCACGGTCTCTGCACTCTGGCAGCAGCGCAATCATGGGACCCGACACGCACGCCTCAAACAAGACCAGGTCGTCCGGGTCTACATCTCCATCGCCATCGAAGTCGCCACCATGCCCGTAGATGGTGAAGAGATCACCGGCTGGCCACATCCTAACCGCGTCAGCCGCTACATGAAGCATCCCGTCGATGTCCTCACTGGCGGGTGTGTCCGGGGCGTTGGAGCGCTGATTGAGGAGCACCACCCAGTTGAGCCCATCGGATCGGTGGACCATCAGCGTGTAAATCCCATCCAGCGAGCCGTTGTGCCAAGTGTTGATGTGACCCTGCGCATCGAGGGTCCGGACAGAACACCCGGTGCCGTAGTACACGACGTCGCCGGCGGCTTGCTTCGGCGGGCGGCTCCACATCGTGTCGATCATCGCGTGGGATAGAAGCGGACTGGCATCTTTCTTGTCGAAGGCCGCCTCGAAGCGCGCAAGATCAGTCGCCGTCGAGACCCAACCCCCGTGGGAGTCCATGGTGTGGATGTTCCAGCCACCGTACTGGATCGGCACCCGATCCGGCCCCGAACCCATAACCGAAGGCGTGATACGCCTTAGATCATCCACGTACTCCACCTCCTCGGGCCACTGTTGTCCACGAGCCGAGTAAGTCACGCGCAGGCTGTTCGCGCCAATCGGCGCAAATACGTGTTGCCGCATCGCCCGTGCTGTCGTTTGCACGTCGCGCTGCTGTAGCCAGCGCCTTGAGGGGGCGGTCTTTCGTTCCCGGATTGTCGTTCGCTCCTTTAGCGGGATTCACGTAGATGGTACTCGCATCCGCCACCTCTTCGGGCGCGAGGAGAGTACCTGCCCGCAGAAATGTGGCTCCCACGGTTGTGGTCAGTACCGTCTTGAGCACTTGTCGTCGGTGCATACTTTTGTCTCCTCATAAAACGAGTTGCAGGAGGTCGCGTACAACCCGTGCCGCATCTTCCTGAAAACCCACTGACTTGCCTTTGATCTCCTTGGGGACTGTCGCATCCCCTTGATTCACCCGCAACAACGTGGCATTCGGGTGTTGTGAGGCAATCCACTCGAACGGCCAACGAATGATCGATGGAGTATCAAGACCAACCCCCAACTCCAAGAGAACGAGCTTTCCGGAGAAGGAGCGATTCACAAAGGCGACATAGGCGAGCTGTTTCTCCATCCAAGGCGATTCCACGAAACGGTCATCCCATCTGAGGTTCCGCTCCAGATACTCCCCGCAGTACGGACATCGCGGGATGTCCACCTGTCGAACCATCAGTTCGCCCTCATCTGTGTGTGCTAGCAACTGCCGGATTGAATCGTGGTTGTCGTAAAGGCGGTGAGTGCAGGGCGTGCTGCATTGGAACTTGGCTGATCTTCCGTTAAGGCTGTCGAGCTGGGGCGAGCTTGCCCCATGGTTTTTCCGTGGCACTTTGGGGTGTCTCTTGATAGACTGTATGGAAGCAAGTCGCTATCGACCACGGGCGAGCCAGCGCTAGAAATCGCATCGGCCGGCCTCGCTCGCGAGGAGAAGGCAGTGCTCATCTGCCAGGAAGAGAGGCCATACCATGTACCCGCCAGCCAGAGCCATTGAGTACGGTTTCGTCGCTTTCGTGACCGGTTGTCTCGTGCTCGGCCCTGCCGCATGGGGCCAGAATGAGCATTGTGTTTCAAACCGCGGATACTGGAATCCCGATTGCGGGCTGTATCTATTCTACGGCCCACCCGCTGATCAGGGCAACCCGCCGCCGCTCCCGGAGGGGTGCGCGAACCTGCCGTGGGTCTGCGACGCTTCCGGGACTCCGGGCGATGATTGTCTGAGGGCGAAGCCGGGCGAGAACGTGCACATCAAGGCGACGTGGGATCCTTCGACCGGGGCGTGTCCTTGCTTCCCCGAAATCTGGGTGGCCAGCCTGGCGACCCGCGATCGGTTCCAACTGGCCCCGGCGCAGTTCAAGCCGTGCAACCCGCCGCCGAGCGATACCTACGAGGCCTACGTGCAGTTGCCCGCGTTGAATACGGATTACAAGGTGACCGGCCAGCTCATCGGTCCAACCGAGACGGTGGACGTGGGTGATCCCATCCGGTTGACGCTGCGGGTGGACAATCCGGCGACCTGGCCGGTCACCGTTTACCTGGACCGCAGGGGCGTCGGCTTTGACCCCGAGGGCATCTACCTGAACGATCGGCGGCTGCAGGCGGATTATCACCCCGAGGTGCTCGCCTCGGTGAAGATGATCACCCCCGACCGGATCAGGATCGACGGCGGGCAATCCGGCGAGCTGGCCTTCGAGTGCCGGGTCAACTGGCCGGGCCTGCAGAGGTTCGCCGTGATCCCGGTGATCGGCGACTACATCAGTTACTTCCCGGTGCATCCGACTCCTCCCCTGCGGATTCTGGCGTACGGCGTCTGGATCGGCGAGGCGAAAGTCAACGTGGAGCACGAGGTCAGGATCAACAAAATCGAACCCGTGCAGGTCGTGTATGGCGAGCGGCTTGTTGCAGATAAACCCACCCTCGTCCGGGTGACGTTTGAGAACCGGGCAAGCCAGGCGCAGACGAAACGTGTACTGACTGCCTCGCCCCACCCGTATGGCCAAGAAGCCTTTCAGACTTTCGCTGTGGATACGATCGAACTCCCGCCGGGTGTGAGCCAGCGATTGCTGCCAGTAACCGGTTGGCTCGAGCCGCGCCTTGACGGCAGATTCACCGTGAGCGTCGACCCCGAAGTCATCGATAGTTGGGGACCGCATGAACCAGAAGGCAAAGCACCCACCACACTGAAGGTTTGCGAGATCCTCGCCAACATCAAACCTCCCAAGATCCGGTTTGCACGGCTGTCAGTCATCGATTTCGAACACGGTTTCGAGATGGCCGCCATTCCCCCAAGCATGCTACAGGAATTCAGGGCCAAAACGGTGGAATACCTGAATGCGGTCTTCCCGATGCCCCCGATCGACGTGAATCATATTCAGATGCCTTATCTCCCGACGGTTGGCAGCCTGGACCGGATTTTCGTTCAGCTTGAGGATGCGGCCGTCCAAGCCAAGGTCGAGAGGATCGTTGGCCTTCTGCCTAATGACCTGGGCCCTCCGTTTCAGTCTTACTATCAGAAGATCGGGATTCCGGACCGGTCCGGAGAGGCCAACAACGTCATCGGCGCCGCAGGTCGCGCTGCAGTGGTAAGACCGTATGACCCGCTAATGCAATCGGATAGTGCACCAGTCATTGTAGCTCATGAACTCGGCCATACCTACGGCCTGCCGAGGACGTACTATGCCCGTGAGGAATACGGTTCGGAAGGCGGGCCTTTGGAGGACGGCAAGCCGGCCTCACCGGGCGTCTGGGTTCAGGGCCGTGACGAACTCGGCGACGACAGTCTGATTCAGATCGGGGATGGAGTGAACAGCGCAGGTCAGGCAGTTACGAACTTCATGGGTCGAAGTGGAGTTTTCCGAAGGGGATCCAGAATCATGAAGTGGACAACCAACGAGTCATATGGATTCCTCCTAAGGCGACTGATCGGATGGAAAGTGGACCCGGAAGTGCTGCTGGTCAGCGGAATCATCGGTTCCGACGGGAGCGTTCAGGCGGATCCGTGGTATGCCTTCACGAGCGATGACCCATCCGTTTCCGATCCCACTGGTACGCACCGCGTGGTGTTCCTGGATACCAGTCAGCAGGAGTTGGGAACGTTTGGATTCAAGCCGAGTTTCTGGCGATACCAGGACCCGGCCCCAGAGACTTCCGAGGCTACACCGGCTTCTTTCGCGTTGGCGGTTCCGGCTGTGGCCGGATTTGCCGAAGTCCAAATCAGACAGGGCACCAATATCCTCTACACGCGACATGTGACTCCAGCCGCCCCCGGCGCGAGTATCATCTCGCCAAGTGCAGGTGAGACGCTCTGGCCCGGCATTATCTACGCTGTTCGCTGGTCCGGCTCGGATGCGGATGGCGACATGCTCTCCTATACGGCTTTGTTGAGCGATGATCATGGCGCGAACTGGACGACCCTGGCAGTGAACACACAGGAGACGACCCTCGCCTGGGAGGTGCCCGACATCGATGCGTCATGTGCACAGCTCAAGATTCGTGCGAGCGATGGGTTGCGTACAGCTGAAGCTGTTAGCGAATGCTTCAAGATCCAGGGGAGCTCGGCGGCTCCGCTGATCGCCCGCCCCGGCTCGAGTCAGACGACGTCGGCAGGCATGGCCGTGCAATTGGACGGGAGTGCCAGCCTCAATTCTCAGGGCAACCAGATATCCTTCTCCTGGTCCGTGGCCGGCTCGCCGCAAATGGGAGACGCACAGATCGAGGACGACACGACCGCCACGCCGACGTTCCGTGCATGGACTCCAGGGCGTTATCTGGTATCGCTGGTGATCAGCGACGGCGTGCGGACCAGCACCCCGGCGTACATCACCATCACCGTTTCGGCGGTGGACCCCAACCATCCGAATCTGGTCGCGCTCGCCGGGGCCCAGTTGTCCACCAGGGGCGGGACCGGTGAGGCGGGGCCGGTGCAGGTGGGCGACATCGTGGCCCTGGCAGGGGGAATGCAGCACAGCCTGGCCCTGCAATCGGACGGCACCGTGTGGGCATGGGGGGCCAACCCATACGGCCAGCTGGGCGATGGGACCACCACGAACTCGAACGTGCCGGTGCGGGTGCCTGGCTTGACCGGCGTGGTGGCGGTTGCCGCAGGAGAGAACCACAGCTTGGCGGTGACGTCGGACGGCACCGTGTGGGCCTGGGGGCGGAACGATGCCGGCCAGCTGGGTGATGGGACGACCAGTGATCGAGCCGCGCCGCTGCAGGTCGCGGGTCTGACTGGCGCCACCGCCGTGGCTGCCGGCCGTGGCCACAGCTTGGCCCTGAGGTTCAACGGAACAGCGTGGGGCTGGGGAGCGAACAGCTTCGGCCAACTGGGGGATGGCAGCGCGCAGGGCAGGCTCCTGCCGATCCAGGTCGCGGGCTTGAGCGGCGTAGTGTCCATCGCCGCGGGGATCACTCACTCGCTGGCAGTCAAGTCCGACGGAACCGCCTGGACGTGGGGCTCAAACAGCAACGGCCAGCTTGGGGATGGGACCCAGATCTCGCGGAACACGCCCGTTCAGGTGGCAGAGCTGGCCCATGTCGCGGGCATCGCCGGAGGCGAGTACCACAGTCTGGCCTTCACGACGGAGGGCAGCCTCTGGTCCTGGGGAGGCAACGGTAACGGGGAGCTGGGCGTCGCATCATGGTCGGCGCACCTGACCCCTGAGCACGTGTCGGGCCTGGATAGCGTGAGTGGTGTGGCCGCAGGCCTGAGCCACAGCTTGGCGGTTACATCCGACGGCACCGTTTGGGCGTGGGGCTCCGACCGTTTTGGGCAGTTGGGTGAATCGGTTACAACCGGCCAGTACGCCCCGGTGCCGGTTTCGGGACTGGCTGGCGTGGTCCGGATCACGGCCGGCCAGAATCACTCTCTTGCGGCGAGCGCCGATGGGACGGCGTGGACCTGGGGCTTGGATAGCGAGGGCCAGTTGGGCCGCGGAGGCACGAGTTCCGCCAACACGCCGGTCCCGCTTGCCAACCTGACCAGCGCGACCAGGATTGCCGCCGGCATCGACTTCAGCCTGGCCTTAAGGTCCGACGGAACTGTGTGGGGGTTGGGGAAGAACTCGGAGGGGCAGCTCGGTGACGGGACCACGACCGATCGCGGGGATCCCGTGCAGGCTTCCGGTCTGAGCGGCGTGCTCGAGATCGCCGCGGGTGACAGCTTCAGCCTGGCCCGAGCATCTGACGGGCAGGTCTGGGCCTGGGGCGACAACACTTACGGCCAATTGGGCGGGGCGACGGGAGGAAGTCCCTTGACGCCTCGCCCGGCGCCCGTGCTGACGGGGATCACGGCCATTGCCGCCGGGGGATACCACGGCTTGGCGCTCCGATCGGATGGGACGGTCTGGGCGTGGGGCTACAACTACAGCGGGCAGTTGGGCAACGGTACCCGCTCCTCGTACAGTACGCCGCCGGGGCAGGTACTTGATCTGACGGACGTGATCATGATCGCCGCGGGCTGTGTCCACAGCTTGGCCGTCAAGTCCGACAAGACACTGTGGGGGTGGGGCTACAACTCTAGCGGGCAGTTGGGTGAAGCAGCAAGTACGTATCAGCTCACGCCCGTGCAGGTTTCGGGGCTGGCCGACGTGAAAGCGGTGGCAGGAGGCGGGTCTCACACGTTGGCGTTGCGGAGTGACGGTACTCTCTGGGCATGGGGTGGCAACGCATCGGGCCAATTGGGGGACGGAACCACCGCCGGCCGGGCCACGCCCGCACAGGTGCCGGGGCTGAGCGACATTGTGGCGGTATCCGCGGGCTACGAGCACAGCCTGGCCATTGGCGGCGACGGAACCGTATGGACGTGGGGCGCCAACTGGTCCGGCCAGTTGGGCAGCGGAGCTGGCATGCACCAGCCTACGCCCATGCAGGTACCCGGTGTGCGCGCTGTCGCGGTGGCCGGGGGTTTCAACCACAGTCTGTTCCTGGGCCTGTTCTCGCCACCGAGTGTTGCATCTGTCTGGCCGCCTGACGGCCAATGCGAGGCAGACCCGGCAGCCGTGCTGGTGAGCTTTGATCGGCCGGTCGTGAATGTCTCGGCCGACGATCTCGTGCCGTCCAGCGGGATCGTCGATTCGGTGACCGGCGAAGGCGCCGGAGTATACGTGTTTGCGATCAGCGGCGTTCCGCCGGGGCCCATGACTGCGAGGCTCCAGGGGGACATTACAGACTTGAGCGGCCAGCAGCTGCCGGCCTACCAGTGGACGTTCAGCAGATGTCTCGTGCTGGTACCGGCCGATCTGGACCGCAACGGCCGCGTTGACCTCGACGATTTTGAGATCTTCCAGGCCTGTGCCACTGGGTCGGATGTTCCTTACGTCGTGGCGTGGCCGAGTGGCTGCGGGCTGGAGATGGACGGCTATGGCAGACTCGCAGCCGACTTAGATGCCGATGGCGACGTCGACCAGTCCGACTTCGGCATCTTCCAGCGGTGCTGGAGCGGAGCCAACAAGCCGGCCGATCCGAACTGCGCGAACTAGCGTGAGGAGGGAGTCGGCGCGGGACGCTGCCCCCAGGCCGACCCTCTCGGGTGGGTGTCTCTGGTTGCCGCTCCAAGTCGTTGTTGGCGTTTCCCGTCGGCAGGGCAGGTTCTTCGGCATGCTGCGGGCTGGAACGGTGCGTGTATCAGTGGCCACATCCGGGGACCACCTCGTAAGTCTTTGTTTTCCATAGCTTTGCACGAATACGAAGGCGAAGATGGAGCCAAGAAAAACGTCCCAATAAAGAACCAAATTTATAGCGGCAAAAGGCGAGTCTTGCTGTACAATCAGGCTGCACGTCCCGCTCGAAGAGCCGGACAATCTGTTGCGCATTATCTTGGCTGCAATCCATGTGCCATCAGTAACACGAGGAGAAAGGAGAACGGGATGGCGACACGATCTTCCCCACGTCGTTCATTGGGTACGGTTGGTACGGTCTTGTTCTTGAGTGCGCTAGCCGTTCTCGCCCCGGCGGCACGAGCGGAGACCGTGGTCTTCGAGGCGGCGGTCACGATCGGGGCGAACGACACCACCTACGACGGCAAGGACATCATCGTGCGCGGATGCACGGTGATCATCGACGGCGCGCACACGTTCAGTTCGCTGGCTCTTGAGCGCAATGCGGGCAACCAGCCGGGCGTGGTCACGCATACGGCCGACTTCAGCAACGGCACGGTCAACGGTCTGTCGCTCACGATCGCCACCGATGTGACGATCCAAGGGTCCGACGGTTCGCTCGTCGCCAGCCGGATCGACGTCACCGGCCGTGGTTACGCCGCCAGCACCGGTCCCGGCGCCGGCCCTACGGCCCCTCGCCCAGGCGGGGGCGGCCACGGGGCATACGGCGGTTCTGGCGAGTGGAATGCAGGCGGACCGCCCTACGGTTCGGTCACTCAGCCGACCGACTTCGGCAGCGGGGGCGGGAGTGTCGCCCCTGGAGGCACGGGCGGAGGTGCGGTTCGGCTGGTGGTCGATGGTACGCTCCGGGTCGATGGTAGCATCGCGGCCAACGGGGCGGATGGGGCGTCGCCGCCCTACCAGTGGGAGAACTGTGCCGGTGGCGGCGCGGGCGGAAGTGTATACCTGACCGTCGGCACGCTGGCTGGTGGTAGCAGCGGGATCATCACGGCCAATGGTGGCAACGCGGGAGGAGGGGTAGCTGGCGGCGGCGCCGGCGGGCGAATTGCCATTCACGGACCCATGGGCACGTTCAGCGGCACGCTTTCCGCCGTCGGGGGCGCCAATGGGCACCAACGCGGCGGCGCCGGCACGATCTACCGACAGCAAACGGGGGAGTTGATTGTCGACAACGGGAATGCCAGCGGCGCGCTGACGGTCCTTGACGCGGCCGTCGGGCAACTTGGACCGGTCACGATCCGGAACGGTGCCATCTTGTGGGCCAAAGGGCCGGGGACGATCGCCGCAGGCCAATTTGAGGTGGGGACGGGCACCACGGTCTACTTCGATACGGCAGCCGAGTTGGCTGGCCTGCACGTGGCGCCCGGTGCCATGGTCGCTCCGTATGCCTCCCAGGAGGCCACGCTGAAACTCACTGTCTCCGGCGACATGACGGTCGACGCCGAGGGCGGGATGTCTGTCACCGGCCGTGGTTACGCCGCCAGCACCGGTCCCGGCGCCGGCCCTACGGCCCCTCGCCCAGGCGGGGGCGGCCACGGGGCATACGGCGGTTCTGGCGAGTGGAATGCAGGCGGACCGCCCTACGGTTCGGTCACTCAGCCGACCGACTTCGGCAGCGGGGGCGGGAGTGTCGCCCCTGGAGGCACGGGCGGAGGTGCGGTTCGGCTGGTGGTCGATGGTACGCTCCGGGTCGATGGTAGCATCGCGGCCAACGGGGCGGATGGGGCGTCGCCGCCCTACCAGTGGGAGAACTGTGCCGGTGGCGGCGCGGGCGGAAGTGTATACCTGACCGTCGGCACGCTGGCTGGTGGTAGCAGCGGGATCATCACGGCCAATGGTGGCAACGCGGGAGGAGGGGTAGCTGGCGGCGGCGCCGGCGGGCGAATTGCCATTCACGGACCCATGGGCACGTTCAGCGGCACGCTTTCCGCCGTCGGGGGCGCCAATGGGCACCAACGCGGCGGCGCCGGCACGATCTACCTGAGGCAACGCAATACCGCGATTGCCGAACTGATCGTGGACAACGGCGGGACGAGCGGGGCCTTGACGCTGCTGCACCCGAATACGCCTGGTCTGGAGCTGACGGATGTAGTGGGCTCCGCGGGCGCGGGGATTCTGCTGGACGGGCCGGGCGAGCTGCTCCTCCACGGGCTGGTCCTCGGCGCCGACGTCCCGGCGTACGTGAATACGCCGACGACGGTGACGCTCAACCTGCGCGTGGGGGCGAACGCATCGATTCAGCCGCAGGCGCAGAATGAGGCGGTCATCGATCTCACTGTCAGAGGTGACGCGATCATCGAGGCTGGGGGTGTGATAACGGTGGCAGGTCGGGGCTACAGCACGGCCAGCACTTCCGACCCTGACGCCGGGAGCGCTCCGGGCGCGGGCGGCGGGCATGGCGGTTACGGTGGTGGAGGCGGTGCGCCGCACGGATCCCTGACGCAGCCGACCGACTCCGGTAGTGCCGGTCGCCCGGGCGGCTGGAGCTGCTATGCCGGCTCGGGCGGCGGGGCGATCCGCATGAGCGTGATCGGCACGCTCACACTCGATGGCTCCATCGTTGCTGACGGGACAGCAGGGGGTCACTGTTTCCACCCGCCTTTCGATTGGGATTCCGGCGGCAGTGGTGCAGGTGGGAGCATCTGGCTGGATGCAACGAGGTTCGGCGGTGGTGGGTCGATTTCCGCAGACGGCGCCTCTGGAACCGGCGGGGGTGGAGCCGGCGGGCGAATCGCGGTCTCTTCCTACGCCGACGCTTTCACGGGCACCCTGTCGGCCAAGGGCGGGACCGGTAGCCCCGGCGGAGGTGCGGGAACGATCTACACCAAGCGGTTTTCGGATGAACTCGGCAGCGTGCGGGTGGACAACGGCGCCGTGAGCGGGGCCAACACGCTGCTCGACCCCGGCTTCTTCGACGACATAGAGATCTTCAATGGGGCACGCTTGCGCTGCATCTCCGGCATCTGGGGCGCGAACCGGTTGGAGGTATCCGGTGTTGACACGATGCTGTTTATCGATGCGCTCGATCAGCCGGTGAGCCTGGGCAGCCTGCACCTAGGTTCGGGTGTGCTGGTCAAGCCGTGGAACGCATCGCGCATCAGCCTTCATGTGGCCGGCGATGCCACCATCGACACAGGTGCGGTGATTGACGTGAGCGGCTTGGGTGGAGAGCCGTGCTCCTCCTGCGATGATCAGGGTTGTCTCACAAGTACCTGCCGCCCGCCCTGCGGTTGGATGTCGGCCGGTGGCGGCGCGCATGGTGGCGACGGCGGCAAGGGTCACTGGGGCGAGGAAGGTGGCAGGAGGCTCGGCAATGGCAGTGGGCCGGTGGGGGTAGGTTGCGCGGGCGGCAGCACGCGCGTGCTGAGCTGTCCCGGTGGGACGGGAGGGGGCGCCATCGACATGGCCGTCGGCGGCACACTGACACTTGACGGGGAACTGCATGCAGACGGTGCCGATGGGCAGTTCTGTTACGCATCGGGCGGTGACTGGGGGCTGCCTGGCGGCGGCGCCGGAGGGGGCATCCTGCTGCAGGCGGGCTCGGTGACGGGGACGGGCCTGATCTCCGCAAGGGGTGGTGGCGGAGAAGGAGGCGGCGGCGGCGGTGGAATCGTGGCGGTTTACATGACTGCATGCGGCGGCGTCATTAGTCCTGGTATCGACGTGATTGGCGGACCCGACCCCGACGAGGACGGACAGGGCACCAAGGGCGAGCCAGGCATTGCGGTCGTCTGGACGAACAGCATCGAGATCACAAGTGAGCCCGCCGGGCGCGAGTTCTACATCGGGCAGCCAGTGACCCTGCAGGTGGAAGCGACTTCCACAACAGGACAGCTTCGCTTCCAGTGGCGCAAGGACGGCCACGATCTCGCCGAGAATCCGCCGCATCTAGTGGGTACACAGACAGCGGTGTTGCACGTCGATGCGGCGACGGCGGCCGATGCAGGCGCCTATGACGTGGTACTGGAGAACGACTGCGGGACGCTCCTCACCGGCGTGGTCGAGCTGAAGGTCAGGTACCTGCCGGCCGACTTCGACCGCGACGGCGACGTGGACGCTGACGACCTCAAGGTCCTCGCGGGCTGTGTCTCCGCGCCCTCAGTTCCCTACTTAGGAGATTGCGCCAAAGCCGACTTCGATCAGGATGGCGACGTAGACCAGTCGGACTTCGGTATCTTCCAGCGGTGCTACAGCGGTGCGAACAAGCCGGCTGATTCGAACTGCGGAAACTGATTGGAATGCACCCAGCAACGGTAACGCCGTGGCCGCGCAGCGACTCGCGATTACCGCTACTCGGACGGAGGCAATCAGCGTTGGGTTCAGCCCAGGAAAGCGATGGGAAGCGGCCTCATCTGCTCTCGGTCATGATGGTCGCCACACTGAGCACGACTGCCGGATTCTCAACCGTTCTCGCCTCCAACCAGCCGACGATTGGGGTTCAAGCCGATGCCACGCCTATCCCCTGGAAGGTGCTTGTCCTCATTTACCGCAACGTGGACGCAACCTACATCGACCCTGTCGGAAACGAGCAGCATGTCGCTCATTCGATGAGTGACACGGACTACGCATACGTGGTCCAAGCAGCCTCCCGCCTCCCCGCCACAATCTCGACCTGGTCGGCCGGGATGGCGGCCATGAGCCTCAAGATCGTCACCGTGACCGAGCCGATGCAGACTCTGAACTCCAATGGCGATCCGGACGAATACCAGGCACTGCGTGAGATTTCCATCTACAACCCCGGCGACATCTATGATTCCATCTCCATGGTTTACAGTCTCAACGACATCTGGATCAGTGGAGTCGCGTCTGTCGGTCTCTCCGGCAGAGCGAACGCGGCAGGCTTCTCAGCTGTCCATGTTCCGATCAACTACGTCGCCTGGGGTGCCACCTACCCGGAAGAGATCATTCTCCACGAATGGCTCCACAACGTTGAAGGCTATTACCGATCGCTGGGCTATGATGTTCCTAACCTGCACGATGCCGAGGCCTACGGCTACGCACCTGATCCCGACTCCGGAGGCAGCTGGCATCGCTGGTACGAGGACTACATGCAGAACCGGATCTGGAACGGCGCCGCCTACGTTGGCGTACCGGCAGAGGCTTGGCAAACTCGCGTACCCGCCGGACCGATCTCCGGCTCCGTCCCAGGAACGCCAAACCCGACCAACCCTGCGAACCACGCGGTCGGCATCCCGCGTCAGCCAGTCTTCAAATGGACTGCGGCCACGGGGGCCCGCTGGTACGGCCTACAGGTCTCCACCGACCCCACCTTCGCCGACAACTACGTGGATCGGTGGGTGGAGGGAACGCAGTACCAGGTCGTCGATCTGCCCACGAGCGGGAGCTACTACTACCGTGTCCGAGCTCTCAATTCGACGGGCATGAGCCCGTGGTCGTCTGCTTTCTCATTCACGGTTGCTCCTGACAGCCGTACATTAAGGGGCAAGGCCCTTCGGTTTGACGGAGTCGACGACCATGTCCGAGTTCGCCGCCAGATCGGAAACGACTTCACCCTCGAAGCCTGGATCGAGACCACCTCCGCCGATACGGGGTACGCCCCTTGGGATGGCCGGCCGGTGATCTACGCGGACCTGCCCTATGGCGACGCTCGGGATTTCTGCACGGGGATCGTCAACTCGAAGTTCGCCTTCTCCGTCGGGGGGCCGGACGTGATGGTCCAATCGACCACGTCGGTCAATCTCGGCGATTGGGTCCACGTGGCGGCGGTACGCGTTCAGCACACCGGCACCATCAAGGTCTACGTCAACGGGCGCGAGGAGGCCGTGCAAGCCGGGGCGACGACCGCGACTCTCGATACTCCCGTCTTCATCGACCTCGGCGGGAATGCCGTGAACAACCGCTTCTTCGATGGGCTCATGGACGAAGTCCGCATCTGGAACCGAGCCCGCAGCGCCGGCGAAATCGCCGCCAACATGAATCGTCGCTTGGCGGGATCCGAATCCGGCCTGGTGGGTTACTGGCGGATGGATGAGGGCTCCGGTGAAGTCACCCGCGATTCCAGTCTGAGCGCCAACGATGGCAGTCTGCGCTACGGACCCATCTGGGTCGCGTCGACGGCACCCATCACCCAGCCGCTCGCCGATCTCGATGACGACGGCCGCGTCGACTTCGGAGATTTTGAGATCTTCCAGGCCTGTGCCACCGGGTCGGATGTTCCTTATGTCGTGGCATGGCCGAGTGGCTGCGGGCTGGAGATGGACGGCAACGGCCACATCGCCGCCGACTTCGACAAGGACGGCGACGTGGACCAGTCCGACTTCGGCATGTTTCAGGGCTGCTACAGCGGCGAGAACACACCGGCCGATCCGGATTGCGCGAACTGAACCCTATGCTCCGGCGTTCCTGGCCTGTCGCGCAGAATCTCGATATGCAACTCCCGGATGTGGCTCGCTTCATGCTCATCAACGAGCTCAAGCAGCAGTGTCCTGATGGATGTCATGGTATGCCTCCCCCGACCGATGGCGGCCAGGCCTCGTGAGGAAGGACTGGACGCCGACCAAAACGACCTCGAGGTCTTACAGCGGTGGGTTCTTCCCAGACGCGTGCACTGAGTGCGCTCTTGTTGATGGCTTGGGTGTGCGGATAACGCTGGGCAATCCCTGCAGAACGGCGAGTACTATCGCCCCTTAAGGGCTGGTTTCGCCTCGGGCCATTCGGTAGACTATATGTGAGACGGCCACACGGGCGGCAATGAGGGGTCCTGCGTCAGCGAGCCCCCGCACATCCAGCGTCGCGCCGTGGACTGCCTCGGAGAGAAAGAACACCCATCATGCGCCTTTCCGCACCGAATCTGACGGCCCTGGAAGTGTTGCCTATGCCGGTGGATGTCGGCGATGAGCCGCCTGCCTTTTCGTGCGAGGTGAGTGGCCACCTTGTGCTCTTGGACTGGCAGTCTGGCAAGCGGGACGACAACAGGCCCGTTTGCCTGGCACGGAACATCATGCTGCTGCCTTGAAGCGCAACCGCGAATCGTCTGGCCGGAGGAGAACCGCGATGAGTCGAAACACCTGCATCCTCGAAACACTGATGACTGCAGCGATGGTAACCGTGGCGACGACCGCTCCCGGGGCAGCTCGGACCATCTGGGTGGATGTGAACGCAGGCGACCCCGCCGCCGACGGCTCGGCCGCGCATCCGTTCCCCGCGATCCACATCGCGATCGAGGTCGCCGTCAATGGCGACGAGGTGGTCGTCCGGGACGGCCTCTACACGGGGCCGGGCAACAAGAACCTCGACTTCGGCATGTATATGCCCTCGGGCACCCGGAGCATTACCGTCCGCAGTGAGAACGGCCCGGAACAGTGCATCATCGATTGTGAAGGTGACGGCCGGGGTTTCATTTTCCACCGCGGCGAGACGGCGAGCGCGGTCTTGAACGGCTTCACGATCCGCAACGGCCAGAGCCCCGATACAGGCGGCGGCGCGATCCTGTGCGACTTCCGCAGCAACCCGACGATTGCCAATTGCCGGCTCATCAACAACGACGGCGGCTTCTGGGGCGGGGCCATCTACTGCAAAACGAGCAGCCCCCGGATCACCGGCTGCCTGATCCGCGGCAACGCCGCGGAGTACGGGGGTGGGATTTCGTCGGGTCTGTGGGCAAACCCGATTCTCGAGGAGTGTGAGATCACCGGAAACACGGCCCGCTCGTCGGGTGGCGGCATCGACTGCAGCGGAGACAGCCTTACCGTGACTGCCTGCACCATCACCGGCAATACTGCCGGGAACGATGGCGGCGGCATCAACGGCGAACTCTTCGGCGCTCTGACCGTCACCGATTCCACGATCACAGGCAACCGGGCCATAGACGGCGGTGGCGGCGGAATCGCCGGTATGGCCGGTGCCATGCACGCGACCCGCACAACCGTCGGTGGGAATCAAGCCATCTATGGAGCGGGAATCTCCTGCACCGAGAACGACGGCACAACGGTCACGGCCTGCTGGATCACGGATAATGTGGCAACCCAGGAGGGTGGTGGCGTTTACTGCTGGGCAGGCGGGGTGACCCTCAGCAGTTGCGTCCTTTCAGGTAACCGGACCGAGAATGGGGGTGCGATCTTCGCCGACGCGGAGTGTGCCGATCCGACTGCGAAACCATGCAACCTCGCGGCTGTCAACTGCACAATCGCGGGCAACGTCGCTGGCCGCGGGGCAGCCGCATACTGCCTGGAGAGCTCACCCACTTTCATTAACTGCATCCTCTGGAATGCAGGGGCGGACGAAGTCTTCAGCGAGGCGGGCTCGCCAACGGTCCGATTCAGCAACGTCCGCGGCGGATTCACCGGCCAGGACAACATCCAACTCGATCCCGGTTTCGCCTTCACGGATGACTACCATCTGGTAGGAGGCTCCCCCTGCATCGACGTTGGCACCGTTGCCCCCGTTGGAGGTCTTCCCGCAACCGACATCGAGGGCGTCGCTCGCTCGCTGGATGGCGACGGCATGGGCGGCCCCGTCCCCGACATGGGCGCCCACGAGTATCATCCGACGGCCCCGGCGATTGCAGTCTCACCCCCGGTTATCACTGCCTCGGCCATCGAGGGCGCCTCCGACCCGCTCCCCCTGACAGCGGGAATCCGGGATGCCGGGGGCGGCGTACTGAACTGGCATTTGGATAGCCAGGAGCCTTGGTTATCCGCCGATCCGTCTGACGGTCGGCTGAACCCCGGCGAGATGCAATCGCTGTCGGTAGGCATCAGCATCAGCGGCTTGCCGCCTGGTGATTATGTCGGCCACCTGGCGTTCTCGGGCACCGGCGCCGTGAATACGCCTCGCACCGTCGAGGTCCGGCTCCATGTGGCCGCCCGAAACCTTGTCCCTTCCGAGTATCCGACCATCCAGGCCGCCATCGACGCGGCGATGGACGGAGACGAAGTGGTGGTGGCCGATGGCGTCTACACGGGAGAGGGAAACAGGAACCTCGACTTCAGGGGCAAGGTCATCACGGTTCGCAGCCAGGGCGGCCCCGACGCCTGCGTGATCGACTGCGAGGCAAGCGGCTGCGGCTTCGATCTTCGCAACTGGGAAACGCCGGCCGCTGTGGTGAGGGGCTTCACCATACGCAACGGCAACGCTGCGTTCGGCGGGGGCATCCACTGCCAGCAGAGCGCTCCCACGATTGTCGAGTGCCGGATCATCGATAACCGGGCATCCATGGGCGGCGGCATCGGGTGCAACGCGGCTGGAAACCTGACGATCGTCAACTGCGTCATCGCGGGCAACCGTGCCGTCGCGGCCTTTGGTGGCCGGGGCGGCGGGATGGACTACCTGAACAGCTCTCCGATAGTGCTCAATAGCGCAATCACAGGCAACCTGGCGGAAAATGGAGGCGGGATTTGTTGCGAATCCGATGCACAGCCCATCTTCGTCAACTGCACGCTGGCCGACAACCGTGCGGGCCTGGGCCAGGGCCTGTTGTGCCGCCGGCTCGGGGAGTCCGCTCCGCCCAGCGCACCCCTGATCCTCAACTCCATCCTTTGGAACGGCGACGCCGACAACGGAGTACGCAACGACGATGGCTCGGCGATCACGATTCGATACAGCACTGTCCAGGGTGGCTGGACCGGGCCGGGTGAACACAACATCAACGCAGACCCGATGTTCATCACGGCCGGCTCCTGGAATGACAGCGGCACGCCGAACGACCTCTCCGACGATGCGTGGACCCCTGGCGATTACCGTCTCGAGTCGCTTTCACCCTGCGTCGATGCCGGAGACAACACGGCCGTTGCGGCGGACACCACGGATCTCGATAACGATGGCGACACCGGCGAGCCGATTCCGGTCGATCTCGCCGGCAGTACGCGGTTCATTGACAACCCGTTCACTTCCGACACGGGCAACGGCACGGCGCCCATCGTGGACATGGGGGCATACGAGTTTCAGGCAACCGGTGACTCCGATGGCGACGGTATCCCGGATGGCCAGGACAACTGCCCGTCCACATCCAACACAGATCAGAGGGACAGCGATCAGGACGGGAAAGGCGACGTCTGCGACCCCTGTCCCGACGACCCCTACAACGACATCGATAACGACGACCTGTGCGCCAATGAAGACAACTGCCCCAGCCGAGCCAACCCCGGCCAGGAGGACGCCGACGGAGATCGGGTCGGAGATGTGTGCGACAACTGCCCCTTCGCGCCGAACGCCGACCAGCGCGACGCCGATGGAGACGGCTCGGGCGATACCTGCGACACCTGCCCGGCAGACGCGTCCAACGACGCGGACGGAGACGGCCGGTGCGGCGACGTTGACAACTGCCCCACCGTCTTCAACCCGGATCAGAACGACGTTGACGGCGATCAGGCAGGGGATGCGTGTGACAACTGCCTGGCGGCGCCGAACCCCGAACAGGCCGACTCGGACAGGGATGCCATGGGGGATATCTGCGACCCGTGTCCGAACGATCCCGGGAACGACGCAGACCAGGATGGCGTGTGCGGCGACATCGACAACTGCCCGCAGCAGTTCAACCCCGACCAGGCCGACACCGACGGCGATGGCCGGGGCGACGTCTGCGACATCGCGCTCTTCGTCGATGTCGCCGCCCAGGGCGCCAACACGGGTTCGACTTGGCACGATGCCTACACGAGCCTGCAGGCCGCGCTGGACGCGGCGGCAAGTCTGGATTGCTGCGGATCGGGCCGCTGTGCCATCTGGGTCGCTGCGGGGACTTACAGGCCGTCGAAGTTGAGCAATGCATCGGACGCCCGCACGGCGTCTTTCCGCCTGCGGAACTGCGTAGCGATCTACGGCGGTTTTCCGCCCGGCGGCGGCCTCTGGCGCGAGCGGAATCCGAGCGAGCACCTGACCACGTTGACCGGTGACCTCGGCACAAACGATGCGGCCGGCGTCGATGGCAACCACGGCACGAAACAGGACAACTGCTATCACGTCGTTGAAGGCAGCGATACGGACGGCTCCGCCCTCCTTGACGGATTTACGATCACCGCAGGTAACGCCAACGGCACGAATGCCGCCGCAGATGGCGGCGGTATGTACAATAACCGCGGCAGCCCGACGGTCGCCAACTGCAAGTTCGAAGCCAATTGGGCTGCCGGTGAGGGTGGCGGCATGCGAAACACCCACGCCAACCCGGCACTGCATGGTTGCGTCTTCCAACGGAACTCCGCGGCCAAGGGGGGCGGAATCATGAGCACAAGCGGCAACCCCGTGCTCACCGATTGCCGCTTGACCGGGAATGTCGCGCGGAGCGCCAATGGCGGGGGAATGTGGAACGGGAGCAGCAGCCCCACATTGTTACGCTGCGCGTTCACCGGGAATACAGCGGACGGCGGCGGTGGCGCCGTCAATAACTATGCAGGCAGCGCCCCGGCCTTGACCGATTGCACGTTCGTTGAGAATACCTCCGGTGGACCCGGCGGTGCCATCGAGAATGAGGGTGGTGCCAGGCCTCTGCTGATCAACTGCCGCCTCGTCCGCAATAGTGCAAAAAACGGCGGGGGTATCAGCGCAGTCACCAACAGCGGCTTTCTGCTGGTTAACTGCACGGTGTCAGGCAACAAGGCATGGGGCAACTGGGGAGGAGGGATTCACTGCACCGGCGGCGGCGAAGCGACGCTGGTTGGCTGCCTGCTGGTGGGGAACCAGGCCGCACGGCTCGGCGGCGGTTTCCACTGCGCTAGCGCGGCTGGCTTCCAGCTCAGCGGCTGTACCATCACTGGCAACATCGCCGGTCAGCAAGGCGGCGGTGTCTATGCTGGTGCCGACGCTGCCGGGACGGTCTCCAACTGCATTGTCTGGGCCAATGCGCCCCAGGACATGTCCGTGTTCTCAGACCTGGCACACGTCAGCCAGTGCGACTTTCAGTCTGCTCTGCCGCCAATCGCTTGCAGTGGAACATGCCTCTGCACCGATCCATTATTCATGGTTCCGGGCCATTGGAACGACAACGGCACGCCGGGTGACCCCTCCGACGACATGTGGTTCGACGGCGACTATCATCTTCGCCCCGGCTCACCCTGCGTGGATGCAGGCGACAATACCGCTGTTCCTCCCGATACAGAGGATATTGACGCTGATGGCGACACGGCTGAACCGATTCCCGTGGACCTGGGTGGCTGGCCGCGGTTTTTTGAAGACCCCAACACACCGGACACGGGCACTTGCGATAACCCGTGCAGTCGCCCCATCGTGGACCTCGGCGCGTACGAGTTCGAAACTCCCCCTCTGTTTGATTTCAACACGGACGGGGACGTGGACACGGAGGACCTCCTGGTATTTGAGTCCTGCCTGACCGGTCCCTCGATCCCGTACCCGACGACGCCCGGGGGTGGGGCACCGTTCTGCTTGGCTGCCGACGCCGACGCCGACCTCGACATCGACCAATCCGACTTTGGCATCTTCCAGCGATGCTACAGCGGAACCGGCAAACCGGCCGATCCGAACTGCGTGTACTGACGCAGCACCGTCCTGATGGATGTCATGGTATCCCTCCCCCAGCCACGGCGGCCAAGCCTCGTGGGAGAGGACCAGACGCCGACCTCGACCTCGACCAGTCCGACTTCGGCATCTTCCAGCGCTGTTACAGCGGCACGAACAAGCTGGCTGATCCGAACTGCGCGAACTGAATCGGAGCCGTTCTGATTCGAGGTGAACCACAAGTGACCGCGCCAGGCGGACCCGCAGCATTTACGTCCGCGACCACCTCTGCATCGCGTGGGTATCACCTCCGCCTTCTCACCCAGCGATCCAACGGCGACTCCGTCAGGGATCGCAGAACCGCCGCTTTCCGTCGCTCCCAATCTGAATTGAGCTTCTGCATTATTGCAGCCGCCCGCTCTGATTCGCCTCCTTCAGCCATGCTTCTCAACCTCCGTGCCAAGGGCACTGCTCACTTCTGAGAAGTGCCCGCCGGCTTCACCTGCCCTTCCCCGCTCCCTGAACTCCAGTACCCGCCATCTTCACCGATGATGACGAAGTCGATGACCGGGATGCCCAGGATCTCGCCGGCCTGCTTCAGCTTGTCATTGACCTCCTCGTCTTCGGCGTTCGGCAGCGGACAACCACCCGGATGGTTGTGCAGCACGATGATCCGCACGGCACCGCTCAGAATCGCGCCTTTGAAGACCTCGCGAGGGTGCATGGGCGCAGAGTTCACGGTGCCGATGGAAACGACTTCCTCGCCAATCACTCGATTCCGGCTATCGAGATCCAACCGGACAAGGCGCTCGCGGTCGTACCTGTCAAGGTGCGCATACCGCGCCGCCGTTTCCCCGGAGGAGTTCACTGCAGCCTGTGGCTCCCGCACCCTGGTTCGGACGACCTCCAACCGATAAGCGTTGGTCATACTGATCACCTCGCTCGGGCGCTAGCCGTCTCCCGCCGCAGCAGCCTGACAATCCCATCCCTCAGTCGATCCCATTCCGGCATGCAGATCGCCGCCTGAGTCGTTGCTCGCTGCGGGTCGTCCGAGGGCACCGTGATGCGGTGGTAGCTCAGCACCTCCTCGAACTCCTCGATGATTCGGAAGGCCATGTCACGCGCCTGCGCGATCTTCCCTGTTCGCCTGCTGCCCTTGCTCAGAATGTCCGTGATCGCATCTTCGAGCAGATAGTACTCCGTGCCGTAGATCCTGGCCTCTTCTTCTCGGCCTTCCCTGTCGTTGGACGGGATGGTGATGTCCTTCTCGTCGAGGAGCTCCTCAAAGTCGCCGATGATGGCGAAAGCCAGCTCCCTTGCATCGTCCTCCTTCATAGAGCCACCTCCGGCAGCGAAAACCACGCGATCGCAATTCCCCGGCCGGTCTTGCGGTTGACCCAGACCTCGGTCCGATCCTCGGTGTGACCGTACTCATGGTCATATTCATAACCCTGCTTCCTCAACTCATTCTGAATGCTCATGGTTGATTCCCTCCGTGCCCGCAGGCACCGCTCATCCGCGGGCGGTGCCAAGGGCGCTCCCGTCTATTCAGCGGCGTTTCGACAGGATTGGCCTTGGCACCAATCATCGGTTCCGTCCCGCTTGGCGCCTTGGGTGGCATTCTGGATCTCGTCGCAATACTGCTCCCGAAGCAGCGACAGGCCGATTCTTGCGGCCTGGTTCCTGAACTTGTCAAAGTCGTCCATGGTTGCCTCCGGAGAACAGAAACGGCTCTCCGGTCAGGGAGAGCCGTTTTCACTGGGATGTCCTCCTTCTATGCGGCCGCTTCCTCGCCAGCCGCGCCCGAGCCCTTGGCATTCTGCTCGATCATCGCCGCGTACGCCTTCTGAAGGCAGTACATCACCAGGGGGATCTCATCCCGGTTGAAACTGCTGGTCGAGTTCCATTGGCCGTTTCTGTCCTTGTACGCCTTGCTGATCGAGGCCTTCATCACCTAGGCCGTCTTTCCGTTCGCGGTGAGGCGGTTCTCCCACAATGCACAACTCACTGGCCCGGCCTTGAACTTGGCTACGGGCACCTGTCTTTGTTCCGACATATTGACACCTCGAGGGCCCTCATCTGTTGTGAGGGCCGGTGTCCCCTGATATACCAGGATCCCGAACCACTATGTGCATGCAGTTGGTGAGCAAGCTCTGGCCAGCCCCCACGCCTCGCCACCATCTCGCGAGCTGAGCTCTTGGGTGATCAGGCACTGATGCTGGCTGGCTCGCCCAGGCGCTTCAGGGGCTTGAGAAGCAGATCGAGAATGCTGCGGCGCTCGACAAGGATACGGGCCTCCATCATCAGGCCCGGCTTGATCTGCCGCAGCAACGGGGCCGAGGCCTGTTCCTGCCGTTCGAGGGAGACCCACGCCCGGTAGTAGCCTTCCTCTCCCGCGTCCGGCTCGACCTCGACGAGCCGCCCTTCGACATACCCATAATCCTCCCGAGGAAGCGCGTCGAATGCCAGACGCACCGGTAGGCCGCTATGCAGCCGCCGCATGGACGCGTTGGGGATCGCGATGCAGGCCATCAGGGGCTGGTCATCCGGCATGACGGTGACGGCCGGGCGGCTGGTGTCGATTGCGCTGCCGGGATGGAGCACGGCCAGGTGGGTCACGGTCCCAGCGACGGGGGCCCGAATCACCGATCGGCGGGCATATTCCCGAAGCTGGCCGAGCTGGATGGTCAGGGTTTCAACGCGGGCCTCAGCCTCCAGCGCCAGCCGGCCCCGCTCTGTGGCATCGACAAGGTTCCGCTTGAGGTCTGCATCGAGGCGGGCAAGCCGGCTCTCTACATCGAGCAACTCGCGCTGCTTGGCCTGTACCTCCATGTGCGTGGCGGCCGAGCCTTGCTCGAGCGTTCGGAGACGCTCGAGTTGCTCGGCGACGAGTCCGGCCGACCGCTTGGCTGTGTCCCGCTCCGTCTCCAGAGCCCTTCGCACCTGGGCGAGCGCATCTGCGTTCGCGCGGTGACGCGACGTTTCCAGCCGCAGGGTGGCAATCTCGGCCGAGAGGCGATCCGCCTCCGAGGTGTGCTGAAAGGCATCGAGCCGAAGCAGCACGTCGCCTTCGGACACATGCTGGCCGATTCGCACGAGCACGTCGACGACGAGGGCGAACTCGGGTGCCGAAATGTGCAGTGGCTCCCCCTTGATGATAAGCCGGCCGCGGGCGTTCACGACCACATCCGCCTGCGCCAGCCACATCCACATGAGTGCGGTGGCGACCAAGGCCAGGGCGAGGTAGACCAGGCCACGCGAGATAAGGATGCCCGGACCGGGAAGCAGCTTGTCCGATCCCCGGAGCGGCGTGACCGGCATGGTCGTATCGAGTTCCATTTTCATTTCCTCCTGCGAGCTTCGATCCTGCGCCGTCAAAGTCACTGGTTGAGCTGCTGGCCGATAAGCGTCGTGTACAGGCCGCCGCAACGCAGGAGCTGCTCGTGCGTACCCTCCTCGACGATCCGACCGGCGTCCATCACCACGATCCGGTCAGCGTAGCGAACCGTGGAAAGCCGATGGGCGATAACCAGCGTGGTCCGACCCGCGGCCGCCTGCTCCAGGTTCCGTTGGATCGCCCGGTCCGAGATGTTGTCCAGGGAGGAGGTGGCCTCGTCGAGAATGAGCAGGTCCGGATTGCGGAGCAGGGCCCGCGCCAGGGCGATCCGTTGGCGCTGCCCTCCGGATAGCGACATGCCGCGCTCGCCGACCTTTGTGTCGTAGCCCATGCCCATCTCGCTGATGAACTCATGGGCCCCGGCCCGCCGGGCCGCCTCGACCACCTCCTCGAACGACACCTCGGGCTCGCCCACCGCGATGTTCTCGCGGATGGTGCCGGAGAAAAGAAATATCTCCTGCGGGACGACGCCCATTCGCCGACGCAAAGCCGCCCGCGAGATCGTCCGCAGGTCGTTGCCATCTAGCGTAATCCTGCCCCGGGTGGGCTCGTACAAGCCAAGAATCAACCGGGCAAGCGTTGATTTGCCCGACCCCGAGCGGCCGACCAGGGCAACCGTCTCGCCGGCTGCGATGTCGAGATTGACCTCGGTCAGGGCCAGCTCATCCTCATCTCCTTTGTAGCTGAAGGTCACATTCTCCAGACAGATGCGCCCCTGCAGCCGCGACGGCGTGAGCAGCGTCCGGCCATTGTCCTCTTCCGGCGCAGACTCGAACACGTCATTCAGTCGATCAACGGCATTGCGCACTTCCTGCAGCTCGTCCCAGGCCACGATCAGATTGACGATCGGGGTGACGACGTTGCCAGCAATAGCAACGAATGCCAGCAGTTGGCCCGCAGTCATGGCGTGGTTCATGACCTGGTGGGCCCCATACCACAAGAAAATGACCGCGGCGGTGGTCTGCACCAGTGTGGCCAGACCGGAGTAGCCAGTAGTGAGGTGGGCGCCTCGGCGGGCGGCGAGCAGCGAGTCGATGTACAAAGACTCCAACCGCCAGCGGACCTGCGGTTCGATGGCCATGGCCTTGACCGTACTCATGCCGGTGACCGATTCGATGAGGTAGGTGGTCGCGTCGGTGCGGCGGGCGAACTGCTCCTTCTCGTTTCGACGCAGGGCGGGGGTGAAGGCGAACGTGAGCCCGGCAAACACCGGCAGCACGGCAAGCACCACCAGCGTCAGACTGGGACTGTACCATGCCAACACGGCGAAATACCCGATCGCGAGGGTGGCATCCAGGGCGACGCCGGGGATAGTGCCAGCCATCGCCGCGCGGATCTTCCGGTTCTCAGACACACGGGAGACAACGTCACCGACGCGCCGAAGGTCGAAGAAGCGCATGGGCAGCCGGAACACCTGGCGAAAGAAGTCGCCGATCAGGCGGGCGTCTGCGCGGATGGACACGTGCACGAGCAGGAGCTGGCGGACGGACTTGATCATGGCCTGGAAGACCGCCACCAAAAGCATGCCCCCGAGCAGCATGTTCAGCAGGTCGACCGACCGATTCACCAGCACGCGATCGATGACCATTTGCGTGAACATCGGGATTCCCAGGCCCAGGATGCTGAGCAACAGGGAAGCAGCGAACACCTCCCCGACCATGGCGCGGTACGGACGCATGATCGGGAGGAAGCGGCGCCAGGAGCAGGTACGTGCTTCCAGCAACGTCAGGTTACGCGTGGGAACGAGCTCCAGGGCCTTGCCCGTCCAGCCGGCAAGGAACTCGGCCTTGCTAATCCGGCGGCGGCCCATGGCCGGGTCGGACACGACGACGTGGCCCCGTGCCACCTTGTAGAGCACGATGTAGTGGAAGCCTTCCCAGTGGACGATGGCGGGGACCTGGATGCCGCTCAAGGCCTCGAAGTCGAGTTGGAGCCCGCGGGCATGGAAACCGAGGGTCTCTGCCGCCCGAGCGAGCGACCACATGCTGCATCCGTCGGCATCCACGTTGGCCAGGTCTCGCAAGCGGGCAACGCCCACGGGGTGGCCGTGGTAGGCCGTGATCATCGCTAGGCAGGCTGCACCGCAGTCGGTAGCATCGTGCTGACGGATGTCCGGGTAACGCCTCAGCCAGCGTCGCCAGCGTGGAGACCGGACGGCGTGACTGGCTGACTCCGGCGGGGTGGGGGCGGTTGTGGGATTCGTAGCGATCACGGCGGCTCCCTGGTTGAGTTGACCCGTTGCCGCGAGCCCTTGCCCTGTGGGCGGGCCGCTCCTATCCCAGTACACCGAGAATGACTGGCTCCGCTCACGGTCTGCGCCCGCCAAGTTGACCACGGACCAAGGCCAATTGAGGCGTGAGATGTGCCCCTCGTTCCGCCCTGTCAATCGCCCCGGGCGCCATCCTTCTCTCGGCGGTTCGGCAGAAAGCTCTCGGAGTTGTTCATGTCGCCGGAATTCTCTTACTGGCCCGCTTAAAGGTACGGCCCCGGACGCCCGCGTGGCTTGACAAGGAATCCACTTCCACAGGTTCTTGAGGAGACTCTACCGAGTCCTGTGGCCGAGCCCTTCAGGGTGTGCGGTTGGCTCGGGGGTTGCTCCTTCTGCAACCGCATTGTTGCTCAATGAGTTGATTCCGGCGCGATCGACTTCCCAAATAATCCGTGCCGCACACGTGAGCACATCCTGCGTTTGTCGGTCTGCCAGATATGAACCGAGTTTCAGGGCCCCTGGTTCTCGATTCGAGAATCCGAATTGTCGAGACGGCAGTGGGCCGTCCCGAAAAGCTGTAACGACGAACCATCAGTAAAGGAACAAATCATGAAGAAGAAGATGAATCTCGTCCTTCTGTCCAAGGCCGAACTCAAGGGAGTCTTGGGTTCGCGGGCCGGCGTTCTGGGTAGCTGCGCACCCACGTTTCCGTTTCCGCCCAAGGACCCCCTGCCGGGCGGCCCCATCCAAACCGGTGGGAATTCAACTTCGTATACGTGCCAATGTCGGACAGAGACCGACGGCGAGCACAATTACGATGTGCACTGGGAGTAAAGAACAGGAGTACGACCGCTAGTTTTGAGCGCTCAGGGGGGGTATGCCCCACCATCGAAGGAGCCATGCTTCCGCATCCTCCAAAGGGATGGAGGGGCTCCCCCTCGGGCGCTTGATTGGCCTTGACGACCCCGTTCCGCTCATGAGGAGCCGGCGCGATGCAATCGCTTGTTGCCTTTCAAACGAAATCGGGAAACCGCTACGTCTACGACCGACGAACCAAGAGGTTGCTGCTGTGTCATCCATTGCTCTACCTCATGGCGGAGCTCGACCGACGCGGGATCGACGTGTCCGAGTGGTCCAAAGCCTCTCGGGAACTCCCCTTCGAGATCGGCGTATCCCCGGCCGACTTCGATGATTCCGAGATTCTCTACTATGCCGAAGAGTGGCTGCTCCTGAAGAGGAACGACATGTTCGCTCCCATCGACGACCGGGCTCGGCTGAGTCGAAGGCTCACCGAAGAGGACGTGGCTCATTCCCTGGCCAATACGCACCACATCTGTTTCGAAACCACCGAAGCCTGCAACCTGAACTGCAAATACTGCTCCTACGGGCAGTTCTATGCGGGCTTCGACGGGCGAAAGAACAAGCAGCTCGACCCCGAAACCGCCAAGAGACTCTTGCATGCGCTCGAGACACGATGGAAATCCCCTCAAAACACGAACCCGGACCGCCGGATTCGCCTCAGCTTCTTCGGCGGAGAACCACTGGTCAACGCCGCCTTCATCAAGGAAGTCGTGCGTCACGCACGCGCGAGCGAGTTCCTAAGAGATCGTCTGGTGTTCTCAATGACAACAAACGGCACCTTGCTCATGCGCAACATGGATTTCCTCGTTTCGAACAACTTCTCGATCCTGGTCAGCCTGGACGGCGATCGCAGAAACGACTCCTACCGCGTATACCACGACGGCCGATCGTCATTTGACGACGTGATGCGGAACCTCGAAACCCTGCGGGCCGAGCATCCAACATACTTCGAGGAGAACGTTCGCTTCAACGCGGTGATGCACGACCGCAACTCGGTCGCTGAGGTTCATCAGTTTTACAGGGAGCGTTTTGGGAAGTTCCCGGCGCTTAGCGCTCTGGACACCTCCAATCTTCAACAAAGCAAGAGGAACGAATTCTACAAAATGTACCTGGACGTGGCCCGGAGCTTCGCCGAGAACGAGAACCGGAGTGAAATCGAGCAGGATCTTCACACCAACCTGCCGAGCACGAATCGGCTCATGCGCTTTGTCAACGCGCAGCTGGAATTCAGCGTCCCCAACTACCAGGATCTCGTATGGCCCAACAACGAGTCGAAGGTCTTGCCTACCGGAACCTGCATTCCGTTCTCCAGGAAGCTCTATGTCACCGCGAGCGGCAAGATCCTCCCGTGTGAAAGGATACCACATGCGTTTGCGTTTGGCCGGGTGACGGAAGGTCATCTGGATCTCGACTGCCGTTCGATCGCGGACCATTACAACAAGCTCTACGATGAAATGACCAAGCTGTGCGCCCGGTGCTACAAGGCCAACACATGCGGACAATGTCTGTTCAAACAGATGGGTCCGGACGGTCCGAAGTGCCGCCGTTTCATGGACTACGACCGATATGCCCAGCACTTGAGCGAAGTGGTGAGTGATGTTGAGGACCGCCCGGAATTCTACTCCGAGGCCATGGACACGGTCGTCATCTGATGTGCGATTCAGCAAGGTGAGCGAGGAGGTTTCCGATGCCTGAAAACGGTCGCAGCCAGTGGTTCTATCTTCACCCGCACGTTCACACGTGTGCCAAGGGGTCGTCGGGGCTGCTTCACGATCCCCTGACCGGCCACACGCTGGAGTACACCAACGAACCAGCCATCACCGAGCTGGTCGCCAGCCTCGACGGACCGGACAATCTGCGAGTCGTCGACTATGCAGACGTATCGGTAACTCAACCGGCGGTGGCCGACTTTGTCGACCGAGTTCGGGCCCTCCACATGGGCGGTCTGATCGACAAGAAACACTCGACGGGCAAGCCGATCCAGATGACACCCAGAGCCCGTGTCCAACGAGATCCGAGAAAGGACACCCAAGACGCGGACATCATGCTCGGCGAAGCGGTCATGGGGTACGTGAAGGAGGTGACGGTTCATGTGAATCGTGTGTGTGAACTGGATTGCTCGTTGTGCACGAGCGCCTACAAGCAGTTCCGCTGCTGCACGCGAATCGAGGGGGGCAACGAAGAGCTTGATCTCGCGACGATCCGCAATCTTCTCGCGGAGTTGGCGAGTAGCGGCACGATGCAGGTCAACATGATGGGGGGGGACGTGTTTTCCTATTCACGCTTCGAGGAGCTCATCAAACTCGTGGAAGCATCTCGATTCTATGCCACCCTGCACACGCACTATCTCAATCTGCCCGAAACGGCGGCGGCTTTGGAGATACTCGATGCCCGGCGATGGACGATGGAGCTCTTGGTGCCGATGCCGGTCGACCGGGTCCGGCTGGCTGAGGCCCTACGCAAGCTCCGCGCGGCGGAATTACCGTATATCGTGCACCTAGTCGTCGAGACCGACGACGATCTGGCCGAGGCTGAGGGACTGGTCGACGCGCTGGGGCTCGTCGATTCTGCGGTTCGTCCGCACTTCAACGGCGAGAATCTCGCCTTCTTTGAAGAGAACGTTTTTTTCACCAAGGACGACGTGGTAGCCGCCAGGCCGAGTCCCCAGGATCTGTACGCGAGCAGCCGCACGAACCGACTGGATTTCGGGCGGCTGGTCGTGCTCAGTACGGGCGAGGTGTTCGCCAACCCGAACAACCCGAAGCTCGGTGATCTCGCATCCACCTCGGTACACAAAATGTTGTGCCACGAAGTTCGCCGGGGAGAAAGCTGGTTCCGCACGCGATCATGCGTCAAGCCGTGCCGGGATTGCGTCTTCCAGTGCATGTGCCCACCGATTTCAGACTATGAACATGCTATAGGGCGTAACAATCTGTGTTTGGCCCCGCCTCGGGAGGTCGGAGAACTAGGCGCCCCTTGACAAAGTGAACATCCCTGGGCTCCGGACAGCCGGCCCATTCGTGGGCCCGTTCGGGCTTCCGCTTTGGTCGCCCTCACCCCCCGGACGGAACCTGACCGATGCCGTCAGGGGAGACGCTGCTTATGGAAGGGGATGAGGCAGAATGGACGGAGGTAAAACCACATGGTCGGTTGAGGACGTGGGCGGTGAGCCCGAGGAGTGGGTTGTGGATGCGTTTCGGTTGAGCCAAAGTGAGTTGTTCAGTGGACATGTCTTCCTCCTTGCTGACCGTGTCAGGTTCCTGAGTCCGCAGGACGAATATCACGGCCGTGGCCGTGACCAGGCAACCGAGTTCCGGCCGATTTGCATGTGCCGCACCGTCGCCAGCCTGAATCCCAGTCGTGCCTGCGTGGCCCGGAGCGCCCCGTGAAAGCCAGCCGCGGTAGTCAGGGAGCGTATTCGTGTCCCAATCCAAACTGGATTGTTGGTCGCTTGCGCCGTTGCCCGGCATGCCTCGACCCACGGTTGCGAACCGTTCGCTTCGTGCATATGGTGACTGTCCGGATTGTTGCATGCATCGGTGAAGGAGAATGCCATGCCCCGCAAGAAAGCCGGATTCAAGTGTTCCAAGTGCGGTAAGTCGTTCAAGATGGCCATGCACCTCGGCCGGCACATGAAGACCACCCACGGCCAGGCCAAGCGGTTGAAGGCCCAGAAGGGCCGCAAGCCCGCTGCCCGGAAAGGCCGACGTGCTGGAACTGCCCAAATAGCGGGTCTGCACGATCTGTCACTTGACCAGTTGGTCGGGCTGATTGCCGCCGCAAAGGCAGAAGCAGGCCGCCGGATGACGGAGCTCCAGAAGGCGATTCAATAGGTGACGGTTGGGTTGCTGACGTCACCGCGCCGATATTCAGGTGACGCACATGCCTGCGAACAAGCGGCTCACTTGCACTGAGAAACGAGGCCAGAGGCAATCGATCGCGGCGCCCGCAGCGTGAGCTATTCCCTCCCCTCGCCAACGGCTTCCTCATCGGAATGTCCCTGTTCCTGTTCAAGCAGGATCCGCTTCAAACCCAGCCTGTCGAAGACCTTGTCGGAGCTCAGAATTGAATGCTTCGGGCCGCAGTATGCCGCGTGGAGAGCATCGAACACACCCGCTCGCTTCGCCTTGACGTACGTTGCGGCGAGTACGAAGGTGTCGGGATTCCCTTCCAGGAGCTTGCCCACCTGGAGAGCATCGCGCACCGCCTGAACCGGATCCAGGTTCATCCTGACGGAAACAAGCATCAGTTCGATAAGGGTGGCCGGCGAGATCCAGATCTCGCCTGGGTACTTTGCCAGGAGAGCCTCCGCAGGGGCCTTGAGCCAATCCGGTTCTTTCGTCAATGCGACGATGAAATCGGTATCAGCGTAGACCAAGCATGCTCACCTCTTTCTCCGCCTGCTCCTGAATGGCCTGCTTGATCTCTTCCATGGACATGCCCTGCAGCGGTTTGCCCCATTGCCGCAGGTCCTTCACCGGATCATCGGGCACCGGCAGCAGCACAAGCTCGCCCGGTGCCTCGACGATGAAGAACCTCTCGCCGTAGCGGCGCCTCACCTCGGAACTCAGCTGCAGCCGTCCCTTCTTATCGCACTGTGCGGTCATCATGTTCTCACCTCGCACCAGAAAAACGCAGGAGTTCAAATACTTGTCGGTCTCTGGCTGACCGCCGACAGCGTTTTCTTCTGTCATCATGCACCTTCCGAGCAGACCTCTTGTGGCGGGTTGCTCGAAAAAGGGGCGACCCGCCACACCGCCTCACATGCCTCGCGGAAGTGATTACAGAGAGACCTCATCCGCCGTCCTCGGATTGTTTCAATATGGAAAGGAAGAGCGGTCACGGTCTCCCGAAGGCTTTTCGCCGCTATCCTGGAACGCCTCCGGCGTCTCCTTATCCCGCGTTTGAAATGAACCCTTCACCCTGAACCGGCGTGCCCCTCAGCATGGCTACCGTTGAGATGGTCCCAGGGAATGCCCTCCGCCGAAGCCAGGAACCGAGGCCGAGAAGCCACCCTGGCACCCATGGGAGTGACCGTTTCAGCCCGTAAGACAGGAGAAACTCGAAAGTGGGGTAGGCGCAGCGGGGGGAGTGCTGGTACAATGGCAGAAAATTGCCCGACGGCGTAGCTGGGCGAGGTCAAATCGGAAAACCGGAAACGTCGGTCCAGGTTTAACCAGGACAAGGGAAAGGAGCACGCCCGATGAACCGTGCATGGGCAACAGTGGGAATGGCCGTCCTGATGCTGGGGGCTGGGGCCGCCGAGGCCGCCATTTGGGACCTGACGGCCGACTGGAGCAACGACAACAACCCTAACGGCGTCTGGACGTTGATGAAAAGCCAGACCGTGGCCTTCACCATCAACCAGCCGGACTACTACAACAACGGGACCCAGCAGCGCGCCTGGGCTGACGAGGTCTTTAGCAGGAATGCACATGTGCCGTTCTGGATGAAGAGCCAGACGACTGGCTTGATCAGTGCCCACGGCGCCGAGCGGGACCGGACCGGCTCGGACTACACCAGCGCGGTGTGGACCAGCCCCATCGACGGTACCGTGCAGATTAGCGGAGCGATCTGGACGGTCTGGGCCAGCGGCCGGCGGATGGACTGGCAGCTGCTTAAGAACGGAGTAGTGCTGACCTCCGGACAATTGCTGGCCGACGCCTCCCACATCAACGCCCCGTTCGACTACGCCGACGGCTCCGGCGGCGCCGCCGCGCTATCCCAGACGGTCGCCGTCGGCGACCGTCTGGAGTTGGCACTGATCTCGGTCTCCGAGGGCGGCAACCTGGGGGACTCGCTGGGGCTGACCTTCCAGATCGCGCCGGAGCCGGCTACACTGATGCTGTGGCTGTTCGGAGGAGCGGCGGCCTTTCGGCGCCGTCGCCGGACCGCCTGAGCGAATGGAAAGACTATGAGTGGCAGATACGTCAGTGCGCTCTGCGCCACAAAGACGCAGAGGTAACAGTCCCCTCCCCACCGCCGGGGCCACGCCGCCGCCCCTCGCGGAACCAGAAGTTCCATCAGCCTGGACGCCGACAACGACGTCGACCAGACCGACTTCGGCGTGTTCCAGCGGTGCTACAGCGGCGCGAACAAGCCGGCTGATCCGGACTGCGCGGGCTGATTCGGCTGCTTCTGTTTCCTCTGCCAAGCTGCCAGGCCTCGGGAGGAAGGGCTGGACGCCTCTCGTAGCGACACGGACGCCGACGTCGACCAATCGGACTTCGGCGTCTTTCAGCGGTGCTATAGGGGAGCGGGTGGGCGGGCTGATCCGAACTACGCGAGTTGAACCGTCTGCTCCCGTTTCAATGACCAACGACCAGGCCCTATGCGGCAGGACCGGCCGGCGAGGACGAGCGAAGCGAATCGTGGCGCGTTGCAGCGGTGCTTCATGGGGATCGGCGAGGCGGCTGACCTCAGATCGGCTCGGTTGGCGGCGGAATGGGGTTTGATGCAAGGGAAGAATGATATAATAAGAGTGGAGTGCGCCTGCTGGGCCGGCAGCTTCGGCGAGTGCGACGGCCGGAATAGAGCTTGGCGCTTCATATCTCCTCGGCGTCAAGATCAGGCCGACGACCGCCGCATCGTGCGAGACTACCCGAACAGCAGCATCTCAAATGCGCGCACAACCTACGGACCGGATTCCGCAGCATGAACTGCGCTCGTGCCCGCAGGCGGCTTCCCGGGCGCTCGAACATGCGGAACGAACGCAAGACACGCCGCGTGCCGGACGGACACGTCATCTCAACTTGGTTGGAGGTGTGACCATGAAAGCGCTCTGCTCACCGATCGTCCCGATCGTTGTCTTGCTGGTGGCGGGATCCGACGTGCGTGCCCAGGCTCCCGTGGGTACGGCGTTCACCTATCAGGGGCGGCTCAACTCCAGTGGCCAGCCTTACACCGGCTCGGCGGACATGCAGTTCACGCTCTATGACGCCGCGGCTGGGGGCCACATCGTGGCCGGTCCGTACGCCTCCGGCAACGTCCAGGTCAAGGATGGCCTCTTCACCACGACGGTGGATTTCGGCGCTGAGGCGTTCAACGGGGAAGCCCGCTGGCTGCAGATCGGCGTGGTCACACCCGCCGGCGGCGGAGATTACATTCCATTGAGCCCCCGGCAGGCCATCCAGCCCACACCCTACGCGCTGAAGGTGCCCGGGATCGACGGGCACTCGCTCAACGCGGCCGACGGCGATCCCATCGACGCCCTGTTCGTCAATAGCGACGGTTATGTCGGCATCGGCACGACCTCGCCGTTGTACGCGCTGCACGTGGAGACGACCGCGGACCGGGCGATCTACGGGAGAACGCAAGGCACCCTCGGCGCCTATGGAATCAGCGATAACCCCAACGGCTGCGGTGTCAGGGGTGACGCGACGTCGGCGAGCGGCTGGGCGGCCGGCGGCGTGTTCAACTGCTGGAGCTCCACACCTGGGGCCAGCGGCGTTACCGGCACTGCGTGGGCAGCCACCGGTCCGACCTATGGCGGCGCGTTTGAGAGTCACAGCGATAAAGGCTACGGCGTTTACGGCCGTGCCCGTGCACCGAGCGGGTTTACATGCGGTGGCTACTTCGAGAGCGATAGCCCGTTTGGCATAGGTGTCCACGGTACCGGGTACTGGGGTGGTTCGTTCGTCTCGGAGGCGCCAATCGGGGGCGTCGGGACAGGAGGGTCTTGTCGGGGGGGGGGCGAAGTCGGAGTCGGCGTT
>JAKLEZ010000037.1 GCA_022711465.1 Planctomycetota bacterium
GCTACGAGTGGGAACAGGATTACATCTACTCGCCGGATACGATCGAAGAAAAACTCAAACTGATCGACGACACCCTGGATCGTCAGATTCCTGCGTATCGGAAGCAGCAAGGTTTATGAGGAGGACCTGGATTCGTCGCATCCGATGCCAAACCGCGATCGCGAGTGAAGCCGCTTGGCTGTGGGGGTTCCGAGCCGCCGATACTGCGTGGGATTCCGGGCGAAGTCACCACGCTTTACGGCGAGCGTGCCGCTTTCGGTGACGCCCGAAGCATCCGTGGCCGAGTCGTCCCGGCGAGTTCCACGTCGGAATCCCGTAAGATAGGTGAGGAATGCAGGAATACAGAAGCCTGAGCCTGGGCGCCAAGGGGGGACGCTGTACAATGGCCGACCACGGCCCGGCGGCGTATCCGGGTGCTGGTTAGTCGGGCAGTCTTGGATCACTGATCAGGAGACCGAAGATGAGAAGTTCTGCGAGAACGTTCGCACTTTTGGCTGGTCTGGGACTGCTGAGCACCATAGCTCGAGCCGAGCCGGCGGATCACCCAGCACCACACCTTCCGTTGGGCAAGAAACTCATTGAGTACGGTTGGGATGTGCCAACAGTGGCCCAGATGCACGACCGGCTTGCGGCCATGGAGAAGCGGCCGTTCGACGGGGTCATCTTCCGGTTCAGCGGAGGCCACAACGCGTTCGTGACCAGGCCGCTCGAACCGGCCGGATTCACGGAGGAGGAGCGCATTCTTCGCGAATTGAACTTCGCTCGTTTCACCAGTAACTTCGTGCTCATCTGGGGCTCGCCGCCGGCCGACTTCGACTGGTTCGACGACACCCAGTGGGCTGCCATCGAAGGCAACGCCAAACTGCTGGCTGGGGTTGCTCAGGCGGGGCGCGTCCAGGGCATCTGCTTTGACCCCGAGCCGTATGATTTCAGCCTGTGGGACTACGCCAAGCAGCCCCAGACCAAGATGCGCACATTTGCCGACTACCGGGCCAAGGTGCGGGAGCGCGGGGCACAACTCATGCGTGCATTCGAGAAATCGATGCCCGGTGCCACCATTCTCACGTTCTTTCACCTCAGCCTCTATGACCGCTTCGCCACACTGCCCGAACGCGAGCGAGCCGAGCGGCTAGCCCGCGAGGCATGGGGGCTGATGCCAGACTTCTTCATCGGCATGCTGGATAGCGCGAGTCCCAAGGCCCGATTCATCGACGGCAACGAGAACGCCTACTATTACACCTCGCGCGAGCAGTATTTCCGCGCCTACCACGCGATCCACGAGCGAGCCCGCGGCCTAGTGCCACCCGAACTCAGGGAGAAGTACGAACGGCAGGTCCAGGCCGGGCAAGCGCTTTACGTGGACCAGAACTTCGCACTCCGAGAGCCAGTCAAAGACTACCTGAGCTCCCGCATGACCCCTGAAGAGCGGACCAGGTGGTTTGAGCACAACACATATTGGGCGCTGTATACGACGGACGAATATGTGTGGTGTTACAGCGAGAAGATGAACTGGTGGAAAGACCAGACGCCGCCCGGTCTCGAGCAGGCCATCGTGAATGCCCGGCAGAAGATCGCCGAGGGCACGCCCCTGGGGTTCGACATCGAGCCGGTCCTCGAGGCCGCCGGGAAGCGCTAACCAGTCACGGCATGGTACGGCCCAGTCGTTGAACGCATGACGGTCACGCATGCCATCAGAGCATGCCGGCGGCAAGTGGCATCTACATTACGCATCGGCCGTCCATGAGACAGCCATGTTGGCTGTGGAGGCCAACTTCATGTTTCGCGTTCCTCTTTGGCCTGCGGTACCGTGCGACTCACGCCGCTTGGGCTCGCATCAGGCCCGGGGCATGTACCGGCGATCATACGCCGACTGCTACCACCGCAGCTCCCGCTCTTCATAGAACAGCGTGTTGCCGACGTCCCCCGGGCCCACGCCTTCCACGTACCCGCTCAGCAACGTGTGCCCCAACGCCAGCAGCGATGACCACAAGCCGCGCTCCACCTGATCGATCGGCCGGCCATCTTTGGCTGCCTTGCGTGTTGATTGAGTGTGACGGTTGAGCTCATTGCTTACGACGGGCCAGAGCCAGGCCACCCAGGCCGAGCAGGGCCAGGGTCGCCGGTTCGGGGACCGCCGAGCCGAAGTCGGTGGCGACGACGAGATTGTCCCACTGGGTCTTGCCGCCGGAGGCCAAACGAACGGCGGTGTTCCAATTCGTGCCGGTGTAGCCGCGGACGATATCGGCGGAATTATTGCCGGCGCCGTTGTCAAAGTCGCTCTGATCGGGATTGACCCACATGCGGACCTGATCGCCGTCAAAGTCAATGACTGACAGAAGGCGATATGACCGGTTGAACTCGACGGGAATCGTGCTGATCTCAGTGCCGACGCCGGACTCATCAATGCCGAAGCGGCCGGTTTGCCAGGGCATGCCCATGAACAGCCGTTCGGTCGGGAAGTCATAGCCGCTCATGCCAGCCCAGCCACCGTCGGTGAGAAAGGTCACGGTCACGCCGTAGTAGACGGACCCGGTGCCGCGGAACGCGCCGACCCGTTCGTCGGTTTCGGGATTCTCATACCACATCTCCGACGGCCCGTTGTATTGACGCATCGCGCCGCCATTGTCGGTGATGAGAGAGCCGTTCTGGATGTAGGTGCTGCCCCAGACGCAATCCCAGTCGGACACCGTGCCGGTATGGATCTTGTTGATATTATCCCAATCCCAGCCCTGTCCGCCGGTCAGTCCGGTGGCGTCGGCCACATCGTACTGATTGACAAACGCGCCGTCGGCATAATCGAAGTTGTCCGAACCAATCACTTCGGCGTGGACGGAGCCGGCGGCCAGCATCACGGCAATTGCGACTACCAATGTCGTTGTTTTGCTCATTTCCCTGATCTCCTCATTCTGGATACACTATCATTTCCTGCAACCGTTCAGACCCCTGTGGCCAAATACACCTAGAGTCTACCTCACCCCCCTGCAAACACTCAAGAGAAAAATGGCTTGGTCGCTGCCTTTCTTTCGGCTGTAACCATCGTCCGATAAGGATCCCAGGTGCCGAACATGGTTTTTCTTCTCCTCCGGAGCGTGCTCTCGCTTTCTCAGGGACTTCGGATCACCATATTTGACCGTCGTCCCGGGTACCGGGGTGTAGTCCGGCACCGCTGGGGCTCCGCCCCAACCCCCACGGTTTCTGGAGGCATGGCTATGGTGTTCCTGGGGTTGAGAAGGAAGAGCCCCGCAGCTTACTGGGGAGCAGCCTGCGGAGCTGGAGCCTCGGACGCCCCGTCGGCTTGGCTATCCCTCGCCGGGTTGTGTGCCCGTAGAGCCTGACTCCGTTTCACCAAGCATGTCACCACCGCCATCGGCTGTGGGCGGATACCCGGCTCCAGAACATCAGGTTCCTGTACTGTGGTATTGCCGTGTTCAGCCATGTCTGCTTCCACATTTGTTCATATCGTTCAAGGACACCACACGACCGCCCAAGCCAAAGGCAAGTACAAACTCATTCAACACGCTCACGGGCTCGCCTTGTGATCATAACTTATTTCTGCAGCTTGCATTAGGCTGAGATGGGTGCTGGACTATCCTGGGACAAGACTTGGGAGGGCTTGCCGGTCATGGAGCTTCGATGTAGAATCATTCAAATCGTTCAGGACGCTGAATCATGAAGGATCTCCTCACGCCCAAACAGGTCGCCCGGTGCATCGGGGTAAGCGAGGCCTCGCTCAAACGCTGGTGCGACAAAGGCACTGTCCCCTCAATTCGAACCGCAGGCGGGCACCGTCGCCTCCCCCTCAATGGCGTCATGCAGTTCCTCCGGCAGACGGGCTACCCGATTGTCCGGCCCGAGATACTCGGTCTGCCCGCGACCACGGGCCGAGGCAAGGAGACCATCGAGCGGGCCAGGTCGCAGATGCGGTCCGCCCTTGAGACCGGGGACGAACCACAGGTTGCGCGGATGGTCTTTGACCTGTACCTCGCCAGGCATGCCGCGAGCGACATCTGCGATCAGGTGATCGCTCCTGCTTTCCTCGACATCGGGGCGCGATGGCAGCACGGAGAAATCGAGGTGTACGAGGAGCGACGCGGCTGTGAGGTCTGCATGCGTGTCCTCTATCAACTGCGACGGTTGTTGCCGTCGCTTTCGGACTCGGCGCCGCAGGCCATCGGGGGCACACTCGAAAGCGACCCCTATACCATTCCCACGCTGATGGTGGAGATTGCATTGCGCGAGGCAGGCTGGCGGGCCGACTCCTACGGAATCGGGCTTCCGTTCCCAACGCTGTGCGCGGCGATCCGCGCCGTCCGACCGCGTCTCTTCTGGCTGAGCGTCTCGACGATTGCGTCGACGCCGGACTTCCTGCCTGCCTATTCGAAGCTGTACGACACCGCCGTCGAGTGCGGCGTGCCCGTCGTTGTCGGCGGGAGGGCGCTGACGGAAGAAATTCGCAGAGCAATCCAATACTCGGCCCACGGCGACACACTCCGGCATCTGATTTCGTTCGCACAGACAATGAATCACCGGGCATGACGCAATGAGCCACGCGACCCCCGAGACACCTACATCCAAGCCCATGCTCGTCACGGGGGCCACCGGCTACATCGGCGGGCGTTTGACCCCCCGTCTCCTGGAGGCAGGCTATCGAATCCGGTGTCTCGCGCGTGAGCCGCGCAAGCTCAGCGACCGGCCGTGGGCCAATAGCCCGAACCTCGAGATCGTACGCTGTGACATCGATGATCCCGATAGGCTCCGCGCGGCAATGAAAGGCTGCTGCGCAGCATACTACCTGGTGCACTCGATGATGGTGGCTGGTACCGATTATCGTGAACGGGACCGTGTCCTGGCCCGGGGCTTTGCGAAGGCGGCGGAGGCGGCCGGCCTTGAAAGGATCATCTATCTCGGAGGCCTGGGGGAGATTGGCGACAAGCTGAGTGAGCATCTCGCTTCACGACGGGAGGTTGAGACAGCCCTGGCCTCGGGGTGTGTGCCACTCACGACACTTCGGGCGGCCATGATCATCGGGTCGGGCTCCGCGTCGTTCGAGATCCTGCGATATCTGGTGGAGCGGTTGCCGATCATGATCACCCCGCGATGGGTGTCAACAGAGGCACAGCCCATCGCCGTTCGAAACGTTCTCCACTACCTGGTCGCCTGCCTCAGCGAGCCCGCGACTGTCGGGAAGACGCTCGACATCGGCGGTCCGGACATCATGACCTATCGCCAGATCATGCAGACCATGGCCCAGGCCCTGGGCCTGCGGAGGCGATGGGTCATTCCCGTTCCCGTGCTCACGCCACGGCTGAGTTCCCTTTGGATTCAACTGGTGACGCCCCTCAGCCACCGCATTGCGCGACCCCTGGCGGAGGGCCTTCGCAACCGAGTCGTCTGTCGCGACAACCAAGCCCACCGACTGATGCCGCAAAGACTGCTGACCGTGCGCGAGTCGATCGACGCCGCCCTGGGCAAGCTGGAATCGCATGAGGTTGAGACGACCTGGTCCGACGCAGGTCCCATGCCGGGGGACCCGGACTGGTCGGGCGGCAAGGTGTTCGTCGACCGCCGGACCATCCAGGCGAGTGCCGGCGCCGATACCGTCTTTCGCGCGATTTGTCGCATCGGCGGCAGGCAAGGCTACTACGCTGCGGATTGGCTTTGGCACTTGCGCGGTGCGTTAGACCGCCTGTTCGGCGGCCCCGGCCTGAGACGCGGCCGACGCGACCCCGAGAAGGTCGGATACGGAGAAGCTCTTGACTTCTGGCGCGTGACTGGAATCGAACCCAACCGGCGTCTGGAGCTTCGTGCCGAGATGAAGCTCCCCGGCGAGGCGTCGCTGGAGTTCGAGGTCCAGCCGCACCCGCAAGACCATGGCCGCTGCATGGTCGTCCAGACGGCCCGTTTCAAGCCGAGAGGGCTGTTGGGGCTCGCATATTGGTATGCGGTGCTGCCGTTGCACAGCTTCGTTTTCAGCGGGATGCTGAAAGGCATCAGGCGTGCAGCGGAGGCCATCGGCCGGGCGACGCCGACAGGTCAAGCGGCACCCGGCGGGCGCCCAGCGGAACCGAACGGGTCACCCACGTTACGATGACGTCGAGGTACGCAACCGATGCCGAGTGGTCCCTGCAGGTCATACAGCCATGAGACTCAAATTGACCCGTCACCTGCGTGACTGCATGCCGAAACTCGCTGTGCGCGGGCCCGTCCGCCGCCTGGCGATCGTTCTCGGGGACCAGCTCGATCCAGATGCGGACCCGCTCAAGGGGCTTGACAAGTCGCCGGACGCGGTTTTGATGATGGAGGTCAGCGAGGAATCGACGCACGTTCCGAGTCACAAGCAGCGGACCGTCCTGTTCCTCTCGGCGATGCGCCATTTCGCGAAGGATCTCGCCCGAAGCGGCTATCGCGTCCGTTACGTTCGCCTCGAAGACCCGGATAACACGCATTCGTTCACTGGCGAAATCGATCGTGCCGTCCATGAGCTCAAGCCGGAGCGCATCCTCTGCACGCATCCGGGCGAGTGGCGGTTCAAGAACCTGATCGAGGAGGTAACGAAGGCAGCGAAAGTTCCCCTGGAGACGCGGCCGGACCGGCACTTCCTGGTCGACCTGGAGCATTTCGACCACTGGATGGCTGGCCGCAAGCAACCGGTTATGGAGCACTTCTACCGGGAGCAGCGTCGTCGGCTCGGCGTTCTGATGGACCAGAGCAGCCGACCGATCGGCGGAGTCTGGAACTTCGATGAAGAAAACCGCCGGGCCTTCAGAAGGGCACCGAAGGTACCCAAGCCGTACTCATCTCGGCCGGATGCCATCACAAAGGCTGTGATTCAGCTCGTCGAGGAGCGATTCCCTGATAACCCAGGCTCGCTCCAGAGCTTTCGATGGCCAGTCACGCGCACGCAAGCTCTCAAGGCTCTCGATGACTTCGTGGAAAGTCGGCTGGCCGAGTTCGGCACCTACCAGGATGCGATGTGGGCAGATGAACCGTTCCTGTATCACTCTCTGCTCTCCGCCTCGCTCAACCTGAAGTTACTTGACCCCCGCGAGTGCATCGCCAAGGCGTTGACAGCTTGCGAAAGCGGCCAGGCTCCGCTGAACTCCGTCGAGGGATTTACTCGACAGATCATCGGCTGGCGCGAGTTCATCCGCGGAATCTACTGGCATGAGGGCCCACACTATGGCTCGCGAAACGAGTTGGACCAGCACGGAACGCTGCCGGAGTTCTACTGGACGGGACGGACGGACATGGTCTGCATGAGGCAGGCCATCGGCCAAGTCCTGGCCTGCGGCTACGGCCATCACATCCAGCGGTTGATGGTGACCGGCAACTTCGCCCTCATTGCCGGCGTGGATCCCCGTCTGATCAGCGACTGGTACCTGGCGATGTACGCCGACGCCGTGGAATGGGTGACCCTGCCCAATACGCTCGGCATGGTCATGCACGCCGACGGCGGCGTGGTCGGAACGAAACCCTACGCCGCGAGCGGCAAGTACATCGAACGGATGAGCAACTACTGCCGCAACTGCTCCTTCGATCCGGCAAAACGCGTCGGGACTGCGGCATGCCCCTTCAGCACCTTCTACTGGGACTTCCTGATTCGAAACCGTCGGCGATTCCGCAGCCACCGCCGAATGAGTATGATGCTGCGAAATGTCGATCGCATGACGGAAGAGGAATGTGCGGCCGTTTCCGCCTGGGCGAATCGACGTCGCCGGGAGTTCGGAATCCGAGGTGTCCTTTCCCCCAGCAGCAGGTGATGACATGCGAGCGCTCATGTGGTTTCGATCCGACCTGCGAATCAGCGATAACACGGCGCTTCATCATGCGTGCAGGTCCGCCGACGAGGGGGTCATCGCGGTCTTCGCCCTGTGCCCCGGGCAGTGGTCCGACCAAGGCTGAGATTCAGTTCCGCGCCTTTTGCGAGGGGCGCACGGGCGTGCCGATCGTCGATGCCGGCATGCGCCAGCTTGCGCAAACCGGCTGGACGCACAACCGCGTGCGGAGGATCGTGGCGATGTTCCTGACCAAGGATCTTCTGATCGATTGGCGTTGGGGCGAGCGGTACTTCATGTAGCACCTGGTGGACGGGGACTTCGCGAGCCACAACGGCGGCTGGCAGTGGTCCGCCTCGACGGGCACGGACGCGGCCCCGTATTTCCGCATCTTCAACCCGTTCAACCAGAGCAAGCGATACGATTCCGACGGCGAGTACATCCGACGGTTCGTGCCGGAACTGGTGGATGCACCCACCGGCGCCTTGCATGACGCCGAAGGCATCAAGTCACTTGGTTCCAAGTACTCGGGCCTGAGTCTCGACCGTGCGGCATGCCGGTCAAGAGTCCTGGACGCTTTCAAGAACTTGAGGCAGCGGACGTCGGCAAGAAGCAAATGAGCCGGTGTGGCCAGAAGGCATACTCAGTCAGGGAGATCAAGCTGTAAGCAGGCGCGCACCAACCGACCACCCGATCCACGAGATACTCGCACAACGCTGGAGCCCCTGCGGTTTCGCAGAGACGCCCGTGTTGCCGGAACACCTGAAGTCGCTGTTCAGGGCCGCCCGCTGGGCCGCATCATCGTACAACGAGCAACCTTGGCGCCACATCGTGGCGACCCGTGACGATCCCGAGGTGTTCGACCAGCTGCTGTCCTACCCGGTTGAGGCCAACCAGGCTTGGGCTCGCTTCGCGCCAGTGCTCGCAGTGGGAATCGCCAAGCGAACGTTCGCGCGCAACGGGGCCCCGAACCGGGTCGCCCTGCACGACCTGGGGGCGGCGACGGCGCGACGGCGCTCCCCCTTACTGTCCCTTGACCTGAGAACCTCTCGACTTTAGTATCTCTTAGCTCGTGAAGGAGGCGCAAGTCAATGGTGACGCGCCCCTCACAAGGCGATCCTCATGCTGCGGCGAGCATGGGCGATTGTGACCCGGAAGCGGTCGGAAGGCGCGGAAAGCTTGGATCCGGCGCCTCAGCCGGTGTGCGAGCGTCCGAATGAACGCCCAAGCGCCGAAAAACGCCCGAGACCCGCGATTCCCGGTCGTTTCAACGCCGCTAGCGCGCGGAAAACTCTCGAATCCGGCCTTGAGAAGGCCGAAACCAGGATTCATGCAGCGCTCGTGTGGCCAGTGGACGGTCCACTGACGTTCGGAACGGCGGGATGACTCCGCAAAATGGGCCAAAGGCGCCTGATCACCGGTGGGAATGGACACCCTGGCGGGCCAGCAGGGGTCCCCCAACGACCCCCGCGCCCCAACCCCCACCCCCGTGGCTACGCCGCCGCCCCTCGCGGAATCAAATCTCCTATGAGTCTATCAGTCAACCTCGGTCGGCCGCTCCGTTTCAATACTAGGTTAAGGGGTGCGCGAAGAGCACCGTGGTTCATGACCCCGCCCCTCTGTTCCCCAGGGTGTGCCGTGAGAGGCACCACGATACCGAGCGACGTGTGCTCGGAATTCAGCGAGCGTTGCTCAGTCTGCGCTCGGATCACGTCCCGAGAACTGGGCCAGCCCCATGAGTGATTACATCGTCCTCATCAAGCAGGTTCCGGACATCTCCCAGATCACCGACAACGCGTTCAACCCGGAGACAGGCACCCTGGTGCGCAGCCGTCTTGAGAACGTCATCAACGAGCTCGACGCTCAGGCGCTGGCCTTCGCCGCACACATGAAGCGAATGAGCAACGACGAGAAGGGCCGCGTCATCGTGCTCACCATGGGGCCACCGATGGCCGAGGAAATCCTCAGGTATGCCCTGAGCCGTCGCGCGGACTCGGCAATCCTGCTCACCGACCGCGCCCTGAGCGGTGCCGATACCGTCGCGACGGCCAACCCCCTCGCCTTCGCCATCCGCCGGATCGAATCGGAGGTCCTCCAGGGCAGCCGCGACTACTTCATCGTGGCCGGAATGCAGTCCGTCGACGGCGACACGGCACAGGTGCCGGCCCAGATCGCCGAGGAACTCGGCATCGGCTGCATCCCCTACCTTACCCACGCCGAGTACGGGGACGGCCGGTTCCACTTCACCCGGATCCTCAGCGGCGGCAACCAAGTGGTCACCGCCCGGGGGCTGCCCATCGTGCTCACCGTGGCAAAGTACGAGCATACGCTGTACGCGGGCTTCGCGGCCACGCGGGGGGCCAGTCGCGTCCCGGTCATCCGCTGGGGCGCCAGCGACGTCAAGGCCAGCCTCATCGGCGGCAAGGGATCCAAGACCCAGGTCACCCGGGTGTTCCCGCCGGGCAAGACCAGCCGCAAGTGCCAGCATCTGACCGAGGTCCGCGACCTCGCCCGCGTAATCGTCGAGTCCATGGGCCAGGGCGATGGCCACGGCGGCGCCCAGCGCTCCAGCGCCCGGCACTACGTGCTGCCCGGCCGGCGGCCCTCGCCGTTCGACCGTTCCTACGAGGCCGTTGCCGCCGACGTCGAGAGCTTCCGCCTGCTCTCCAATGCGATCGAGACCCGCGGCATCAAGGACCTCTACGACATGGACGACGAGACCCGCGAGAAGATCGCCTCCGACCTTTCCGACCGGCTGCCCGGCAAGTCGATGGACGAGATGATCGAGGGCATGAGGAACTTCCAGCCCAGCTACCAGGGCGAGGTCTGGGTGGTCGCCGAGCACAGCCAGGGCAAGCTCCTGCCCGCCGCCTTCGAGCTCGTGGGCAAGGCCCGCGACCTCGCCGAATCACTCGAACAGAAGGTCGGCGTGGCCCTGGTGGGCAAGAACGTCGCTCCGCTCACGAAGGAGCTGTTCGAAGCCGGGGCCGACCGCGTCTACCTGGCCGAGCACGACCTGCTCGAACAGTTCGACCCCCTGGCTTACCGCAAGGCGGTCTCGGCACTCGTCGAGCGGCACTGGCCCCAGATCGTGCTGTTCGCGGCGACCCCGGCCGGCCGCGTCCTGGCACCCATGGTCTCGTACCGCCTGGGCTGTGGCCTGACGGCCGACTGCACCTCGCTCGATATCCGCGATCGCACCCGCAAGGGCGAGATCGCCATCCTGCTCCAGACGCGGCCCGCCCTGGGCGGCAACGTCATGGCCACCATCTGCACCAAGGACTCCCGCGTCCAGATGGCCACCATGCGCCCGGGCGTCGCCATGCAGCTTCCCCGCGATCCCACCCGCACGGGCGAGGTCGTCCGGGAAGACGTCGAGATCGTCCCCGAGGATATCGGCATGGACGTCCTCAGCACCGAGTACGCGTCCGAGAGCGTCGACCTGGGCGTCGACGTCATCGTCAGCGGCGGCCACGGCCTCCAGAACCGCGATAACTACCACCAGCTCCTGGACTCGCTCCGCGATGCCCTGGCAACTCGGCTCGGCATCCGCGTCGAGGAGGGCGCCACCCGCTCCGCCGTCGAGCGCGGCTTCGCCGAACGCGGCCGCCAGGTCGGCCAGACCGGCACCGCCGTCAGCCCCCGCCTCTACATCGCCCTGGGTATCAGCGGCGCCATCCAGCACATGATCGGCGTCGCCAACACCGAGACGATCATCGCCGTCAACAACGATCCCAACGCACCGATCCTCAAGCAGTGCGATTACTACGTCATTGGCAACGTCGAACACGTGGTTCCCGATCTCGTCTCGGCACTGGAAGGGACCTCGAAATGAGCGGCAACAACGGCTTCCACAAGACCCCGGTGCTGATCGTGGGCGCCGGCCCCGCTGGCCTCGCCGCCGCCATCGCCCTCAAGAAGGCCCGGCCCCAGACCGACGTCTGTGTCATCGACAAGGCCGCCGAGCTGGGCAACCACAACCTTTCCGGCGCCGTCCTCGAGGCCGAGGCCCTCCACCGCCTGCTCAACATGACCGGCCTCAACTGGAAGGAAATGCCCGAGGCCGACCAACTCCTGGCCCACCGCATCGATCACGACCAGATCCTGTTCCTCAACGGCCGGCACCTGACCCTGCCCATCACCGCCTTCATCCGGCTGGCCAAGGCGCTCAACCTGAGCCTGGCCCAGATGTCCCACCAGGGCGACTACATCATCTCCGTCTCCAAGCTGACGCGCTGGCTGGGGCGCATCGCCCGCGAGCTTGGCATCGAGGTTTACAACGGCTTCGCCGCCGTCGGTATCGATTGGGATGCCGCGAAGGCTCGCGCAACCGGCGTCCGCCTCATCGCCCAGGGCCTTGACCGCGAGGGACGCCCCCAACCCAACTACCTCCCCGAGGAAACGGTCGAGGCCGACGTCATCATCCTGGCCGAGGGCTGCGATGGACTCCTCACCGAGCAGTTCGTCCAGATCGCCGGCCTCCAGCGCACCGGCGTGCCCCTCTACTCCGTCGGCGTCAAGGAGCTCATCCGCGTTTCGCCCGATCAGTACGCCCGCTTCGGCGATCACCGCGTCATCCACGCCATGGGCTACCCCCTCTGGACACCCTTGGTCGGGCCCAGCATGTTCGGCGGCGGCATCGCCTACTCCTTCGGCGACAACTCCATCGCCGTGGGCATGATCGTCGGTCTCGACTGGCGCGAAAAGGACTTCAACCCCCAGGACGCCCTGACCCACTTCAAGAACCACCCCGCCATCCGCAAGTACATCGAGGGCGGCAAGGTCATCGAGGCCGGCGCCAAGATGATCCCCGAGGGCGGCGACCGCGCCATCCCGCACGATCCGGCCACGGGCTCCATCGGGAAGTCGAACGTGCTCGTCGTGGGCGACTCCGCCGGCTTCGTCAACATGCTCAAGATCAAGGGCCTGCACAACGCCATCGACACCGGCATCCTCGCCGGCCAGGCCGCCGCCCAGTCGCTCACAACCCCCGACAAGACCGCCCAGAAGTACACCGAGATGGTCGGCGAGTCGCCCGTCTTCCGCGAGATGAAGTTGGCCCGTAACTTCCGCCACACCATCTCCCGCTTCGGCAACACCCTGGGCCTGCCCCTGTCCGTCTTCTCGAGCAAGCTGCCCGAGTACCAGATCGAACGCGACAGCCAGACCATGACCAGTAAGCACTACCGCTACAAGGGCAACAAGGAATTCGACAAGATGACCTTCATCGCGCTGGCGCACACCCGCCACCGCGAGGACCAGCCCTGCCACCTCCAGATCCGCGACGCCTCGCTCTGCGAGAACCGCTGCCGCCCCGAGTTCGGCCAGCCCTGCGTCACCTTCTGCCCGGCCGGCGTCTACGAGTGCATCCACGGCCACCTCTCGCCCGTCAATGCCTCGAACTGCCTGCACTGCAAGACCTGCCAGCGCAAGTGCCCCCTGGACAACATCCACTGGACCGCGCCCGAGGGCGGCGGCGGCCCACGCTACAAGAACATGTGAAGCCAGCCGTTGACGCAACACGTCCAGGTCCAGGGCCTCGATCAACACCGACGTGACCTGATGCAAAACCTCGCCGGCCCGGTCGTCCTTGGCGAACAGCTTCAGGTACCTCTCCACGGTCGCGTGCGACAAGCTCGCTTCCATCGGACCGACGTTCAAGATACATTGCCAGGCGGCATCGGTCAGATAGCACTCCATCGTCTGCGGGATGGTCAAATTGGAGAACTCGTTCAGGAAGATCGCCCCGGTCAAGAGTCCTGGACGCTTTCAAGAACTTGAGGCAGCGGACGCCGGCAAGAAGCAAATGAGCCGGTGTGGCCAGAAGGTATACTCAGTCAGGGAGATCAAGCTGTGAGCAGGCGCGCAAGAACCGACCACCCGATCCACGAGATACTCGCACAACGCTGGAGCCCCTGCGGTTTCGCAGAAACCCCCGTGCCGCCAGAGGATTTGAAGTCGCTGTTTGAAGCCGCCCGCTGGACCGCATCATCGTACAACGAGCAACCTTGGCGCTACATCGTGGCGACCCGTGATGATCCCGAGGCTTTCGACCAGCTGCTGTCCTGCCTGGTCGAGGCCAACCAGGCTTGGGCTCGCTTCTCACCGGTGCTCGTCCTGGGAATCGCCAAGCGAACGTTCGCGCGCAACGGGGCCCCGAACCGGGTCGCCCTGCACGACCTGGGGGCGGCGTCAGCGAGTCTGACCTTCGAGGCCGGGGCCCGCGGATTGATGGTCCACCAGATGGGTGGCATTCATCCGGAAAAGGCCCGCGCGGCCTACAGGATACCGGACGACTTCGAGGTCGCGACGGCTCTAGCGATCGGGTATCCGGGTACACCATCGGGGCTGCCCGCCGAATGCAGGCAACGCGATTCCGCCCCGCGTCAGCGAAGGCCGCTGCAAGAACTGGTCTTCGCAAGAAGCTGGGGTCAAGCATGCGACCGTATTGCCGGCAGTCATTCGGATGGCCACAATAGATGAGTTGATCATGCGGAAGCCCCGTGGCCCTGTTGTGAGCAAGAGGCACAGCCGAGGACATGTGTAACAGGAGATGAACAATGGGAACCCGTGCACGAGAGATCATCGGGATGGACGTGGACAAGCTGTTGAAGCTGCTGAACGCCGCGTACGCCAGCGAATGGCTTGCGTACTATCAGTACTGGCTCGGCGCAAAGGTCATCAAAGGGCCGCCGTCCAGCGGGAAAGCCGGGATCATGTTGAACAGGACCAAGGCGATACTGGCCGCCGGGACCTGCATCGATTGGACACACGCTCGGGGAATAGCTAACTTGTCCGGCGGCTGCTCCGTGGCAGCTCGATGAGGTGACAGGAGTCAGAGATCATGGCGCAATCGCTTCGGAATCTCGATTCTCACGATCTAACCAACCCGGACATTCCTCTTCCACCCGAGCCGTTGGCCCGGATTCTGCGCGAAGCCGTCGATCAAGGCGCGACCGACATTCACGTGGACACCTGGGGCAATCACGCCGTCGCGCGATACCGAATCGATGGCGTGGCCCGCGAACTCGATCCTCTTGATCTGGATCAAGCGCGCCGGCTGATCAATCAGGTGAAGGTGAGCGCCAAGCTGAACATCGAGGCTACACTCCAGCCGCTGGAGGGCCAGTTCCGCTGGCAGCAGGGAGAGCAGGTGCGCGACATTCGGGTCACGATCATTCCCGAAGCGCCGCGCAACGAGGCGGCGCACCTGCGCTTGCTCACCCGGCCCGAAGACTGGCGCCACATGGAGCAGCTGGGCATGCGTCCGGAACAACTCGCGACCGTGCGTGGCGTGATGCAGCGGCCGCACGGCCTGGTTCTGGTTGCAGGACCGACGGGCTCGGGCAAGACGACCACGCTTTACGCTTTGACTGAGCTTGAGGACCTGCGTCACCTCATCGCCGCGTCGATCGAGGATCCGATCGAGTTCGACTTGCCGTACGTCCGACAGTTGGAGGTGGACAAGAGACACGGCATCACCATGAGGGAAGGTCTGCGCACCCTGCTACGTATGGACGCCGACCTGCTGATGGTCGGAGAGATCCGAGACGGCGAATCGGCCATTGTCGCTGCACAAGCGGCCCTGGCCGGCCGGCTGGTGCTCGCCACGATTCACGCTCGCGACGCAGCCAGCGTCATCTCGACCATGCGCCACCTGGGTGTTCCGCCGTATGTGCTGGCCTCCTCGTTGCGGATGGTGATCGCCCAGACCCTGGTGAGGAAACTTTGCGGCGAGTGCACGGCGGCATACTCGACCCGCAACGCGGAACGAAAGCTGTTTGAACAGGCCCGGCTGCCGGTGCCTGATACGGTCCGCGTGGCGAAAGGCTGTTCACCTTGCGGCCAGACCGGCTTCAAGGGCCGGACGGGCGTATTCCAAGTTGCCGTGTTCGACGAGTCCCACGGTGCGTGGTTGGCCGATGGCCCGCCCGAACACGAGGTGCGGGAGCGGCTCGTCCAGGAAGGTACTCAGTCGCTAAACAGCGAAGTCCTGCAGCGGGCTGCCGATGGGACGATCTCCCTGAGCGAGGCGGCGCGCGTAGTAGGAGCCGCCGGAAATGGTCCCGGGACCGCAATTGAGCAGAAAGTGTGAACAGGCAACGACGCGCGGCTACAACCTCATGCTGCGAAGGGGCGGATGATAGCGCACTCAACAGTATCTGTCCATGGATCGGCCAGCGTACCGCCGGCCATGGTGGGCCGGATGACGCCGGCCAAAGGAGAATGGCAATGACCGAGCGAAGCGGCGAGATTACGTTCCAGGGCAAGCCTTTGACGCTCATCGGATCGGCGCTCAAGGTGGGCAGCGAGGCCCCGCACTTCACGCTGACGGCCAATGACTTGTCGGACCTGCGGTGTGATGCGTACCACGGCAAGATCCTGGTACTCAGCGTGGTCCCAAGCCTGGACACACCGGTCTGCGCGACGCAGACACGGACGTTCAACCAGCGGGCCACGCAACTCGCCAAGGACGTGATTGTCCTCACGGTAAGCATGGATCTGCCGTTTGCACAGAGGCGGTTCTGCGGCTCCGAGGGGATCGATCGCGTCATTACGGCGAGCGACTACAAGCACCACGCCTTCGGCCAGGCGTTCGGCGTGCTGATCAGGGAGTTGGGCCTGTTGGCCCGAGCCGTGTTCGTGCTTGACCGCAAGGGCAAGGTGGTCTATGCGGAATATGTGCCCGAAGTTACCCAGGAGCCAAACTACGACGCGGCTCTGGCCGCCGTCAAGGCGGCGATGTAGGTAGTGATTCGCAAGCATGCTTGCCGACCACGCCTCGTCACGCCGGCGTCCACCCCGGCCCAATCGCGGTCGCAGTCGGGCGCCGGCTCCGGCGACGCGGGATTATGAAAGGAAGCCGCACGACGGGCGCGGTTCAGCGTCCTCGCCTCCCCTCCAGGACTACAGGCGGGCGTGGGGGGCTGCGGGCCGCCGGACGGCTTGAAACAGCGAGTTCGCCCAGCAATGTTGCCCACGGGAGCGGCTGTTCGTTCGGCGAGTCCGGCGAAGGCCCCGGGGGCGTATCCCCTCTCCAATTGTCTTGCCGGGACTCGAAGGGTAGGATCTTTGCGCGTCGTCCGGAGGCTGCGAGTGTTTCAGCGGCAAGCAGCCTCACTGTGCGGCTGCGACCGACCTTAGAGGGTTTTCCGCCATGCCGACCGCGAAAGAACTCCTGTCCGAAAAGAAGGCAAAGGAGGTCATCACCGTGAGCGCCGACATGAGCGTGCAGGATGCCTGTAAGCTCATGCGCACCCATCGCATCGGGTGTCTGGTGGTTACCCGCGGAGACCAGATGATCGAGGGCATCTTCACCGAGCGCGACGTAGTCAACCGACTGGTTGCCGAGGACAAGGACGCATCGGACACCAAGGTCGGTGAGCTCATGACGCGCGAGGTGATCGTTGTCGAGCCCGACCGCCCCATCGCGGAGATCGAGGCGATCATGAAGCAGAATCGCATCCGCCACCTGCCGGTCGCCGGCGACAAGGAGCCGCTCGGCCTGCTCTCGATCGGCGATGTGATGGCACACGACGCCTCGAAGAACAAGCAAATGGTGCACTACCTCACCGAGTACATATACGGTCGGCACTAAGCGTGAACCGACGTGGACCCTGCGAACCGGCTTGTTCTCGGTTCGCAGCAGGAATCTCAGTAAGCAGCCACGAATATGAAGCTTGTTAAGAAGATCCTGGCTGCGGCCACCGATGTCCACGCTGATCTGATCGTCATGGGATCGGTGGGGCGAACGGGGCTCCGGTGAAGGGTGCCATTCGCCCGGAGAATCGCAGACTGAGGGAACAAGCATGCAGACGCTACTCGGCCACCATTGGCATCACCTTCCAATTGAGGAAGTCCTTGAACTACTAAAAACTGATGAGGCCAGCGGGCTGGACCGCTTCGCGGTCGAGACACGGCAGGCGCACTTCGGGCCAAATGTCATTTCGGAGAAGCCCCGAGAGGGCCCGCTGCGCCGCTTCTTGCTCCAATTCCATCAGCCGCTCATCTACATCCTTCTCCTGGCCGCCGTGGTGACCGGCGTATTCAAGGAATGGGTCGACGCGCTTGTGATTCTCGGGGTCGTCGTCATCAATGCCATCGTCGGTTTCATACAGGAAGCGAAGGCGTTGGGAGCCATAGCTGCGCTGGCCAAGTCGATTGCCAGTGAGGCCACGGTGGTGCGAAGCGGACAGAAGATCCGTGTGCCCGCCGCCTCGTTGGTGCCCGGTGACATCGTGCTGCTGCAATCGGGCGACAAGGCGCCGGCCGACCTGCGCCTCACGCGCACGCGCGACCTTCAGATCGACGAATCCGCGCTGACGGGAGAATCGGTTCCTGCACAAAAGAGCCACGGGCTATTGCCGAAGGATACCGGCCTGGCGGATCGCAGGAACATGGCCTACTGTTCAACCCTCGTGACGTTTGGAACCGGAACAGGCGTCGTGGTGGCGACCGGCGACCGCACCGAGATCGGGCAGATCTCCGACATGATCTCCTCGACCGAAGTTCTCGATACGCCGCTGGTGCAGAAAATCAAGCAGTTCAGTCACTATTTGTTGGTGGTGATTCTCGCTTTGACGGCGGCCACTTTCTTCATCGAAATCCTGCGAGGCAAGGATTGGCTGTTCACCTTCAAGGTCGCGGTGGCCCTGGCCGTCGGGGCGATTCCCGAGGGCTTGCCTGCCGCAATGACCATCATGCTGGCGATCGGCGTGTCGCGCATGGCCCGGCGGAATGCCATCATCCGCCGACTACCCGCAGTGGAAACGCTCGGCAGTGTCACGGTCATCTGTTCCGACAAGACAGGCACCCTCACCAAGAACCAGATGACCGTGCAGGAGATCGTGTCAGGCGGCCTGCACTACGAAGTGGATGGTACCGGCTACGATCCCGACGGGCGAATCCGCCTGAGCGCCCCCGGAGAACTCGATGGGGCATCCACCTTGCGCGAATGCTTGCGGGCAGGGCTTCTCTGCAACGACGCCGCCTTGGTTCACAAGGAGGGGCTCTGGCAGATTCAAGGCGACCCGACTGAAGGCGCGCTTCTCGTTGCCGCCCTCAAGGGTGGATTGAAGCAGGAAGCCGAACAAGCCGCGTTTCCTCGAATCGACGCCATTCCCTTCGAGTCCCAGCACCAGTACATGGCCACGCTCCACGATGCAGGGTCCGGAAAAGCGTCGCTGGCGTACTTGAAGGGCTCCGTGGAATCCATCCTGCCGAAATGCCAAACCAGGCTGTTGCCGGAAGGCGACGAGGGATCGATCGAGCCTGCGGAAATCCGGCGCGAGACGGATGCGCTGGCCGCCAAAGGCCTACGCGTGTTGGCTTTGGCGAGAAAGACGCTTGCGCCGGATGCCAAGTCCATCGGGCACGACGATGTCGCCGAAGGTCTTGTGTTCCTGGGCCTCCAGGGGATGATCGACCCGCCACGCCCCGAAGCCGCCGAGGCGGTTGCCACTTGCCAGAGGGCCGGAATCTGCGTGAAGATGATCACCGGAGACCACGCCAAGACCGCAGGGGCCGTCGCACGGAGTCTGAGCATCGCAGGCGTGGATGGGACCGACGGATCGGAGAATATCGTCACCGGCCAGCAGTTGGCTGCCCTCTCCGACGACCAGTTGACTGACCTGGTCCCGCGAACGGCGGTTTTTGCGCGGGTCAGCCCGGAGCACAAGCTGCGGCTCGTCCAGGCGTTGCAGGCCCGGGGCGACGTCGTTGCAATGACCGGTGACGGAGTCAACGACGCTCCGGCGCTGCGCCGTGCCGATATCGGGGTGGCCATGGCCCTCGGGGGCACCGAGGTGGCCAGGGAAGCGGCGGACATGATTCTGACCGACGATAACTTCGCCTCGATCGAGTCGGCGGTCGAGGAGGGCCGGGGGATCTTCGATACCCTCCTGAAGTTCATTGTGTGGACCCTCCCCACCAACGGCGGAGAGGCTTTGGTCCTGCTGTTGGCGGTATTCCTGAACACCGCCTTGCCACTGCAGCCGGTCCAGTTGCTGTGGATCAACATGACCACCGCGGTCTTCCTCGGACTGATGCTCGCTTTCGAGCGCCCCGAGCCGGGGATCATGCTGCGTCCGCCGCGCGATCCCACGGTCTCGCTCCTTACCGGCAGCCTTCTCCGGCGGATTGTCCTCGTTTCCGCGCTTCTCTGCGGCGGCGCCTTTGGACTGTTCGAGTTTGAACTCGCCAACGGAGCCCAAAAGGAACAGGCGTGGACCGTCGTCACTGCCGTGTTTGTCGTTGGAGAGGCATTCTATCTTCTCAATTCCCGCTCGCTGACTCGATCCGCATTCTTTCTGGGCCTCTTCTCGAATCCTTGGATTTGGTTCGGCATCGCGGCCATGACGCTCTTGCAGCTTGCGTTCACCTATGTCCCGACGATGAATGTGCTTTTCGCCTCATCGCCGATAGGAATGGGGGCCTGGCTTCGGATCTTGGGAGTTGGGCTTGTGATCTATACCGCGGTCGGTATTGAGAAGTGGCTTGTTGTGCGCCTGGGAAGACAGACCTGATGATGAAGCGAATACTGGTTGGGCTTGGCGGAACACCGAATCGGTGGCTGCGGAGTCTGAGCGGCCGACAGCGGAGCTGACTTCACTCCGCGACAAGTCACTCCGGAGGTGCGACAGCGATGACTTACGAAACGAGTCGGCTTCTGCTTGCCTTCGGTCTAACCGCATTGGCTGGTCTGTCGACGGGCGTCGGAAGTGCCCTGGCGTTCTTTACCCAGCGGAGCCACGGCAGCTTCTTGTCCTGGGCGTTGGGCTTTTCCGGCGGAGTCATGGTCTATGTGTCCTTCGTTGAAATTCTGAGCAAGGCACGCGAGGCCTTGACCGCCGATTTTGGCGACGGCGTCGCAGGTTGGGCTACGGGCGCGGGCTTCTTCGCCGGCATGCTCCTGATTGCGGGGATTGACCGGCTGGTGCCTTCGTTTGAGAACCCCCACGAAGCTCGTCGTGTCGAAGAAATGTCCCAAGACATGAAGCAGCGGAAACTGATGCGGATGGGTTTGCTGTCTGCGGCGGCAATCGCGATCCACAACTTCCCCGAAGGACTTGCTACCTTCATGGCTGCTTTGCAGGAGCCACGGCTGGCCCTGTCGATCACGTTGGCGATCGCGATTCACAACATCCCCGAGGGAATCGCGGTGTCCGTGCCCATCTTCTATGCCACGGGCAGCCGTCGGCGGGCGTTCGGCTACTCACTCCTGTCCGGCCTGGCGGAGCCGGCTGGGGCAGTGCTTGGCTATTTGCTCGTGATAGCCTTCATGAGCCCTCGTGTGATGGGCTTCCTGTTCGCGGGGGTGGCCGGCATCATGGTCTTCATTTCTTTGGATGAGCTGCTTCCAACGGCCCGGGAATACGGCAAGCCGCACCAGGTGATCTATGGAGTCATGGCGGGCATGGTCGTCATGGCCGTAAGTCTGCTGTTGCTGTGATTGCAGTGCCCGCTCCGCACATTCTTCGACGAATGCGACGACGCGGCCTCATGTTGGCGGGAGGAGCATGGCTACCGATGATCGAGAACGGCGAAGATCCGGTCATGCGGTACGACCCCACGTTCAGCAAGCAACACCCTGCCGTCACGATCGATTACATACACGGTACGCTTCGTGAACAGCATGCCGCCTGCGCCATAGGCCGCGGCGATCCGCGAGTCCTGATCGACCAACACGGGGAACGGAAAACCGTGTTTCGAGGCGAAGGCGGCGTGGGAATCCTTGCTCGCCGGGTTGATCCCCAGCACGACGACCTTGCGTTCCTGGAACTTCGACCAGTCGTCTCGCAGAGCACAGAGCTGCCGGGTGCAGACCGGGGTGTTGTCCCTGGGGTAGAACACCAGCACCACGCGGCCGCCCTTCAGGAGTTCGCCGAAACGCAGGTTCCGGCCTTGATGGTCCGTCGCCCCGAAGTCTGGAGCCACCTCGCCCACGGGAATCAGGCCACTTCGCTCCGGCAGTGCCGGTGCAGACGAAGTCGAAGGCATAGTGCCACTCTCCTTTCCAGACGAGCGAGCATCGCGCGAGCCGCATCCCCCCATGAGCGCTAAAACGAGGCTCGCCACGGCCTGGTAACTTCGGATGTCGCGTTTGCGCTTCACGGCGGCGCCTGGCGGTCAGCCCTCCTGGGCTCCGGTTTTGGGATATCACTATGCGGATTGTAGGCCCGTGATCAAGGCTGGACGAACCCCCTGGCTGCGGTCTGGACCACCTGTCGCGGAAGGGCTTCCGCATCGTTGCCGGCTATAAGCCGTTGGTTCGGCCTCGACGAGGTTTGCGGCAGAATCGGGCAGATTAGCATGCAGGATGGCCGTTCAAGGTCCTGATCGATGGTGAGTGTCTCCCAGCTCGCGGCATTCGTCCCGATGAGATGCTCATTTGTGGACAGACTCCCGACCACGCTATAATCGGTTCAAGTTCGTGAGCGGGGTATTGCCCATCAAGGAGTGACAGATGTTGAGGTCGATTCGTCCAGTATTAACACGTGCCGTAGTGATTGCCAGCTGCCTTCTCTTTGTTGGGTGTTCGAATCCGGTTGGATGTTCCAGTCCGCTGCCCTGGCCGGAAAGTCCGCTGTATGAAACGCCCACCAACGATCCGAATTGGGTCGCGCCCGCTAGCAAGGAAGAGGCCATGGCGGCCATGGCGGGACACTATGCCCACTACGACATCGTCGCCTACGAGGGCGAGACGCCCAATGGCCCGCTATCCGCGTTTATCGTCTCGTACGGCTTCACGGACCTGGTCATCGAAGACCGAGAGCTTGTCGCGTACGACCGCTTCTGCCATGCCGACTATATCGCCAACCAGCCCTTCGACACGGTCTTCTCGGATGCAGCCACACAGGCCATTCAGCCTCCTGGCGCAATCGTCGACGTGTATGAGGAGAATGGCATATGGAAACTCTACCGTCCCGCGACGCCGACACTTAACGGTATTGAGGGTGACCCGAGCGTGCCGCTTTCGATGGACCGCAATGATCCCTTGATAAGTGATGACGACAACGACGGGAAGCCGGGCGTGACCGTGTTCGTGAAGTTGTTCGGCTTGATTGAGGGCGAGATCTATATCGCCCGGCGCGAGATATTCCAGAACCACTTGACACTCTACTCCGATGGTAGCCTGCGGGGCAGCGTCATCGACGACTCGGAGCAGCTCGTGATTGGGGCATCACTCGCGATTCTGGACACGCCCAACAACCCGCCCCAGCGGCGCGATCCCGGCCTGAATCCGATCATCCTCGTTCCCGTTCCCGCCGACCTCGACACCTGTGAAGATCTCATGGCCAATCGTGATTCACTGTTTCCTCATGAGCCCGAATTCTAACAGACGTGTGGTGCAGAGGTGAACAAAACATATCTTGCCGCTTTCGTTCTTCTCATTCTGGCTTTGAGTCAAGGCTGCGTCCCCTTGCCCAACACCGACAATGCCGAAAACCCGGACATCGAACTGCTCACGTGTGGCCTGACGAGATGCACGTTACCAATGATCCTCTGTGTGCTGGAACCAGCTTGTCGTGAAACACTCGCATGTAACGCGGAATGCGGTTCCGCAGGAGCGCGGAGCGATCAACAAGCCTGCCACCTGGCCTGTCAACTCGCTCAAGGACAAGAGAGCGAGATATACGCTCATTTGGTTCAATGCTTCGCCGACAACGGTTGTTTGCCATCCTTGCCCGAGGGCACGGATGGCCAATGCCTGGTTACCAGCGAGAACATCCACAGAGTACATGTTCTCAAGGGTCTCGACGAGATCGAGGGAACATGGCGGGAGACACGGGGCCTGAACTGTGGTATCCCCGGGTCGAACTGGGAAGGCGGCTACGATTCCCTTCCATGTAGATCTGATTCCTGGGTCTATACTGCGCAGCACTGGTGGTATTATACGTCCTTCTGCGCTCCCACGGAGAACAGAAGATGCAACGCAAATGGTGCTGTCTATTTGATCGCGGAGTTCACAATAAGCGACCAGGAACCGGGCTTACTGGAAGTCTTCTACGCCAACCCACCCCTTCAACCTCAGCATGAACGCTGGTACATCCTTTCCAGGCCTGATCCGGATTGGATCATGTACACCTATTGCGGCTCAACTCCTATTGGCGAGTACGCCGGGGTGAATGTCATGACCCGCATACCCGAACCGTCCAACGCCGCAATGCCACCCGAAGTGGACGCTGCTTTTCGAGAAGCCGCCAGAGAATTCAGTTTCGCCTATGATGACATGTGTATCACGGATCAGTCCGAATGCCCTCCCGTAACGGCGGAAGAGGATGTGCAGGACTGGGTCGATGGGTTGTGAACGGCGGTGAAGACTGCGTGGATGCCTCAAGAGCCTCACCGGCTCGAGTGTCCCCCCTTTCGGCCATCGCCCTATCTCACTCCGCCTCAAATCTGGCGTTTTTCTGGCGGCATGGCTCACCCGAAACCGCTTTCGTCTGACCGGACGGTCCGGCGCTTGTGATTCCGGGCGCTGCCGGGTTCCATGATCGGCTTCGACCAGCAGCGCCTCCATCTCGCCTTGCGCAGGTCGGACCTCGATTCAGGCAATCTGACGCGTCCAAGGCCGGAGCAACAAGGTGGAATCGTCCGGCTCGCGGAAGTGACCGAGGACGCGGGCGCGAACGTTCTTCGCCTTTCCGATATAGAGCAGTCTCCCCTCGCCTTCGTAGAATGCGTAGGTGCCACAGCAGGTAGGGAGCAGTTTCGCTCGCCCGGCCTCCTGAACGAGGATCCGCCCCGGCGGCGCATCGAGCTGCAAGAAAGCCGAGGTCCCAGCTCCATGGGGAGTACGCCGGTCGAACATCATCAATTCAGATTCCAGATCGCCAGATTGAGCGCCACGGCAAAGCTCACCCATGCCAGGTACGGAAGCATCAGCCATCCCGCCGGCGCGGAGCGCCGCCAGAACGCGATCACCGTCCCCAGGATCGCGCACCACAACAGAACGATGTCAAGCAGCGCGGCCCCGGGACTTCGCAATCCAAAGAACAGCCCCGACCAGGCTGCGTTGAGAAGAAGCTGAATGCCGAACAGGGCCAGCGGCACAGTGGCCGCGCGGAGCCCGGTCCTGCGCCACACCTGCCAAGCGCTGATGCCCATCAGCAGATACAGAAGCGACCAGACCGGCCCAAATACCCAGCTCGGTGGGGTCCACGAAGGCTTGTTGAGGCTCGCGTACCAGCCGGGAACGCTCGGGCCTGTGACCGCCGCGCCGATCGCCGCGGCGGCGAAGCACACCACGACGCACAGTACAAGAACAGCGCCTTGATACAGGATGATTCTCATGTGCGGCCCTCGGGCGGCCGTGCGACGGCGCCCACAACTGCATCTGCCAGTCCCAGATCGAAGTCGGGCGTGCCCACCGTGACGATTCCCAGATAACCGTCCACGGTGACGATCTCGCCGTCGCGTAGCATCTCGATGACGCCGGCCACCCCGTTGACGCAAGGGATACCGAGTTCGCGGGCGATGATGGCTCCATGAATCAGCATCCCCCCGCGTTGCTCAACAACCGCGCAGGCGAGCGGAACGAGGTGGGTCATCATGGGTTGGATGGCGTCGCAGACCAGGACTTCGCCCGCCTGAAACTGCCCCAGACCCTCGGCCGTGCGAACCCGCCGCACCCGGCCGGTCTGCAGACCCGGGGCAGCCGGCTGGCCGACGAGCTGGCGAGGTGTTTCCGCGGATGGGGACGCTTTTGCCGAGACCGTGGTCTGTCGTGATTCCGCTGCGGCCAGCCCGGCCAGTTCGAGGATACCGTGCAGAGTAAGTTCGGGCCGATCGGAAAGGCGCTCCGCGCCGCATGCGACGTCGATGTGTTCCGCAAACAGCGCTGCCAGGCGGGCCGCCTTCCCGCCGACCAGCGGCTCGTCCCCATTCGTCACCTCGGCCAGGGGAATCACGAATCGCTGCCCGGCACCCACTGGCGGACCTCCTGGAAACGGCAGACGTGAGAGTACCGGACGACATCGACGCGGATCAGGGCTGAGGATTCTGCCTTGACGAACGGCGCAAGATGCGGATGGCGGGCGGTCAGCAGGCCGGCCCAACGGTCGAACTCCGTTCCCGGTGCGACGACCTGCGCGTGTCCGGTGGCCGTCACAGCTTCAATCCGCATCATGTCTTCGGACGAACCCGAACGGCTGTCGATCAGGAGCGCTACGTGCTCGCACTCAGTGAGAAGACGGTATTTCCGCGTCGTCACCGGGGTCGAGAAGATAAGCGTCTTGAGATCCTCGCTGGCCGCAAAGGCCACCAGCGAGCCATACGGTTGCGACTGGCTCTGCGTGCAAAGGACAGCGTAGGGCTGTTCGACGAGCAGCCCGCGAATTCGCTCCCGAATCGGGCGCTCCTGGTCCCGGAGGTCCCGCGGTCCCAAAGCATCTGGCGAACTCGAAATATCATCAGCCACGGTCATCTCGTTCCTCCTGGTCAGTCGCCAGGTCGCCGGCCGGGAACGGCACGGTTCAGCTTTCTACTTCAAGCTGGCTGGGGCGTCGGAATCGTCATTCCGGCCGGTTCCCCAGCGAGCGGCCCCATAGCGTATCTGCCCGGAAACGGTCATGCCAGCTCAGCAGCAGAATGGCCGTAGTCGCAAGCGGCGGCGTTGGTGTTGAACATGAAGAAGCTTGCGCCCGCGTCGGCGAACTGCCTGAAATACTGCTCCTTCGGCGCGTAAGTCTCGAACCCGGGAACCAGCAGCGGCTTGCCGTCCAGCACGAACGTGGGCACGCCGCCGATCCGTCTGACCTGCGCGACCGGACCCGGGACAGAAACAGCCGTCAACGTCGCTGGCCCGGATGTCGCCTTCCGGGAGCAGGCGATCGCCGCCGCCAAAGCGGTGAGGAACTCCCGCCGGCTGAGACGACATGGATGTATTGTGCTCTGCGGACGGCTTGGCATGAGATGTTCAATACTCAATCACCAGGATTTCATGAATGTCATTGACCGTTGCGACCACAACCTCATCCTGACGCTTGATATTGGTTGTGGGGTTCCAGGCGCGTACCTGCCTGAGCGGACGGCGGACCCGTATGCTTGCGCGGTAGAGCGGCGCGTCCTCGATCATGCTCGCCAGCACATAGGGCCGGTCCTTGGCCGGCGTGCAGGCTGGCGGCGAGAGGTAGCCCAGCAGGTGGACGCGCAGGGTGCGACCCGCGGCGTCTTCCGTGACCACGGCCTCGACGTGGGTCGGCGCCGTCACTTCGACGACGGGCGCAGGATTCAGCAGACGGACGGCGTGGCCCAGCAGCTTGCGGGCCTCGACGATGTGATGCTCGCTTGCGGTGGCGAAGTCCGGCGAGCAGGCGAACGTGACAACCCGGCCTTTCCCGAAGCGGTTGACCAGTACGGCCGGGCCGACCGGCGCGTCGGCGCTCATCGGCCATTCGGTACCTTCCTTGCCCTGCTTCTGCCGGACGGTTCTGTGCGGGCGCATCAATTCGCCGACGGCGGCGGCCGTTGTCGGCTTGTAGATCAGCGCCGGTCCCTTCACCAGCAAGGGCCAGCCGGCGGGAATCCCGCCCCGAAGGCGTCCAGCGTCTTCGTCGCCGCCTGCGGGCAAGCGAACGTGGTTGTCGAGCGAATCGAGCTTGCCAACCGGCGTCGCGCCGATCAGGTCGGCGAAGCTGGATTCCTTGAGCGGTCGGCCGAAGCGATCCAGCGAGCCGGTCAATCCGGTAATGAGCAGGTTGCCGCCGTCCTCCAGGTAGCGGCGGAACAGATCCGCCTCCACCAGTGAGACGATCCCTGTGTTGGCCAGGCAGACCACGGGGAACCGCCGCAGGCGTTCAACTGTGGCGTTCTCGTCGAGGATCACACCGCAAGGAATGTGCTCATACGTCAGCGCCTTGTGCATGCCGTTGAACGATTGCTGATAATCCGCCGGTTTCTCGCGTCCGTACCAGTCGCGGGTCCGGCTGGAATAATAGATGCCGACCTCCTGCACGGGCTTTTGGCCGAAATGGCCGCGCTTGGCGAGGGCCTCCTCGAATGCCGCCCCGATCCGCTCGTAGGCGACCGGATCGAGCCACCCGTCGTAGCCGGTCTTGTCCACCATCGTAACCCGCGCGCCGTGAGCCAGGAGCGTCAGCAGCTCCCAGCGGATGTCGTTCAGCGGGCGGGTGGTCTGGTCGTGGTACATGCGCACGCCGCGCTGCATGGCGACCTGAAAGATCGCCCCCGGCTTCGTCGCCGCCAGGAACTCGGCGCTGAGGCCGACGCCCAGTGCGCTGAAGCCCCAGACGCCGGTCTCGCCCGTTACGAAGTCTCCGATATGCGCGTGCTGGACTGGACGCTGGCCCGTCTCCCAGGAGAACGGGGGCGATCCGTGGTAATTGAAGTCCACCGTGGCTGAGGGGTTGACCGACCGGACGTACTCGCGAAGGCGCTTCTCGAACCCGGCACTGCTGTCGTACCGCAGCTCAAGCATCCGGTCCCAGTCCTCATCCCACGAAACACCTTTGGGCATCGGCCGGCCGTATTCCTTCTCGAACAGCCGGCGACAGTTGTCGCACCAGCAGCCGTATGGCGGGCCGAAACCCTGATCCACCATGTCGAGGTGGAATCCGTCGATTCCGTAGCCGAGCATCTCGGCCAGCATCTTCTCGACGTACGCGGCGTAGGGCGAGTTGAAACATACACGGGGGTGCATCCGCTTTCCCTCGGCGTCGAGCATCGTCCAATCGGGGTGCTCGCGAAGCGTCTGCGTGGGGTACTGCAGGACGCAGTAGGCGATCACCGGCAGGCGGCGTTGTCGCGCTTCCTCGATCGTCTCGCGGAGCACGTCGCGCGAGCCCAGGCCAGGGCACTTCGGCTGCACCCTGGAATCGTAGTACGCGTACTCGCCGTCGCGAGCCCAGATCACGAGGTATTCCGCATGAGCCGCGGCGGCATTGCGGACGACCTCGCGGCCGTCGAAGCGGGACGCGTAGCCCACGTCCGACGGATCGCTGCCGGACTGGGCCCCGGTCGGGCCGACCTCCATGCCGACCAGGCACCGCTCGAACCACGCGATCCGTGCTTGCCCGGTCCACGGCCCCGTCGCCGACGCGGTCTGCTCGCCAGGGGCGGCACGCAGGCAACCAGAGATCAGCACGACACCGGTCCAGAGTGTGCGATTCATCATCCGAAGCTCCGTGGATGGTTTACTCCACCAGCCCGACCGCAAACAGGTCGGCATTCTTCAACACAAACCGGATTCGAGTTCCGGAAGGATCGCTTTTCGGTACATAGGCCCCGCATGCCCAACGGAGCTCAAATTTGACGGCATCCCCGGTGAACTCGCGGAACTCTTCACAGGTAACCACCTTGCCGGCTTGAGAGACGATCTCGAACGAGTAGGCGTCACCCGGATGATTCAGGCGGCCGTACCGCTGCGGGTCCGCCTTCTTCAAGGGAGCGATCCGGGGATCGGCGGGCCCCGGGCCGCCTTCGATCCCGACCTTCTGGGCGGATACCGCGACGTAAGCGTGGCCGCGGCGGATGACCTCTCGATGGACCACGTTCCAGTCGACAGTCATGTCGAGGCCGCCGGTGACGTTCCGGTACCCAACCACCGCAATCGCCTTCGGGAAGTATACCTCATTCTGCTCTTCGGATCGCAACAACGGTGAGGTCGTCTGACTGAGGGCAGTCGGCAGCGTGACGACGGACCGCATCGAGAACAGCCGAGGCGGTTCTGTCGGCAGATTGGCCGGCTACTTTGCCGAGGCATTCGAGAAGCCGTGCTTCCTCGAACATGCTGCTCTCCGCGTTGAAGGCCTCAGTGACTCCGTCCGTATAGAGTACCAGCGTGTCACCTGGCCGGAGCTTCATCCTTGTAGTACCGATCTCGACACCCGACACGAGGCCGGACACCATCCCGGTCGTTGTCAGAGTCACGCAGGGTGCGGCACCCGGTCGAACAAGCACCGGTGGCGGGTGACCGGCATTGGCACACGTCAAAGTGCCGGTTACAGGCTCGACAATCAGGCATAGCAGCGTAACGAACATGTTGCGGGGGTTCTGTACGGCCAAGGCGTCGTTCACTGCACGCAAGATCTCCCCAGGCTCGCGGTGGTGGCGCACCATCGTCCGGAGCAACGTCGTCGTGACTGCCATGAACAAGGCCGCGGGAACACCCTTGCCGGAGACGTCGCCGACGGCGACGAGCACGCGGCCGTCGTCGAGGCGCAAGACCTCGTAGAGATCGCCGCCCACCTCGCGAGCCGGCTCCAGGATGGCACATACTTCCAGGTTCGTGTCCGCCACGCTCGCCGCGATGTTCGAGGGCAGGATACCGAGCTGGATATCACGGGCAATGGCCAGTTCCGCGGCGATCTTCTCCTTCTCGGCGTCAGAGTAGGCTTTTGCCTTGAGGAGCGAGCGCACGCGGGCCTTCACCTCCAGAATCTCGAAGGGTTTGGTCAGGTAGTCATTGCCGCCAACCTCGAAGCCGAGCGTCTTGTTTTTCACCTCCTCGAGGGAGCTGAGAAACATGACCGGAATGTCCTGAGTGGTGGGCATCGCGCGAAGCCGACGACATACTTCGTAGCCGTCGAGCCCGGGCATGACGATGTCCAGCAGCACGAGGTCGGGCGGGTTTTTCTCGACGCTGCGCAGCGCCGCCTGGCCGTCGAGGGCCACGCTGAGCTTGTGGTCCTCACGAAGCGCCTGGACCAGCACATCGACGTTGGCCTTGACGTCATCGACGATGAGCACACGACAGTCAGAGAGGTCCTTCACTTCGGGTCTCCACTAGGGGCAGGAGCTGTGCGACGATAGTAGCCGCCGCATCGTATTCGTATCCGTCCGCCAGTTCTCGCACCCGCGCCAGATCGCCGGCCATATCCGCCGGCATGCCGAGAGAAGCCAATTGCGTGAGGGCGTCGCTCGAGGCCGACGGGTCGCAGTTGCCTAGCGCCACCGCCAGTTGTTCCAGAGTCACTCGAAGTCTCACCGGGTCGAACGGCGAAGGCGCCCCTGCCGGACCACTCTCGGGCCGTTCGCGCAGCGAGTCGACGGAGCGAAAGACCGTATTCGCGCGTTCGTCCACGGCGCGCAGCAGATCCTCCAGGTCACGTCGGCCTTCGCGGCCGGCTTGCTCGAGCGCTTTCGCCGCTGCGCGCAAGTCGTCTGCACCGAGGTTTCCGGCCGCGCCGGCGATGGCGTGTGCATGTTGAGCGGCGGCGGCCCCGTCACCCGCGAGAACGGCGGCGCGCAATTGCCCCAGGGTGCCGCTCTGCCCATCGGCGAAGCGGATGAGCATCTTGCGGAGGCTCTCAAAACCCAGGCCCAGGCGAGTGAGCGTGTCCGCCACATTGACGCCTTCGAGGGCAGGGGGGACATCTTCGGCCGGCGTGGAGACCGGCTGGGGGGGAACGGCTGTCGAGCCGACGTTCGTTGTCATGCGCGGCAGCCACCGCCGCAATGTCGCCAGCAAGGCCCGCCGATCGATGGGTTTGGTGATGTGGTCGTTCATGCCGACGGCTAGGCACGCGTCGAGGTCCCGTTTCATGGCATTCGCGGTCATCGCGATAATCGGGACACGGTGGAAGACGGGATCGGCCCGCAGCACCCGAGTCGCTTCCAGCCCATCCATTTCCGGCATCTGCACGTCCATCAGAATGGCCTCGTACCGATCCGGTTGTCGACGCGCCATTTCGACAGCCTCCCGGCCATTGGCAGCCACCTCCAGCTCAATGCCCAATCGGGAGAGCAGTTCGAGGGCCACCATCTGGTTCGCCTCGTTGTCCTCGGCGAGCAGCGCCCGCACACCCTCGAATTCGCGTTCCAGCGGCACGTCGGGCGCCCGGCGGACGGCGTGAACCTTAGCACCCTCCACCTCAGCGAGCGAGTTGAACAACAATGATGCCGTGATCGGCTTTGAGAGAAACATGTTGACGCCGATATCCGCACAACGGGCTTCCTCTTCCTTTCCAGCATACGCACTGATCACCACGATAGGCAGCGACCGCGTCTCTGGCCGCCCTCGGATGCGGGCCGCGGCCTCGATGCCGTCCATGCCCGGCAGCATCCAATCCATGATCACCAGGCCGAAGGGATTCTCAGCGTCCTTGCGGTTGCGCTGTTCCAGAAGTGTGAGTGCCTCTTCCGCCGTTCCGACAGCCACGACGGGAATCGACCAGCCGGTTAGCAGCGTCTTCAGCAGCCCGCGGCTGGTTTCGCTGTCATCCACGACCAGGATAGGCCGTTCTCCAATGCCCGGAGGTGGCGTACGCAACGGTGCATCGCGTGTCTCTTCGCATCCGACGCGAGCGGTAAAGAAGAAAGTGGTGCCGAGTCCAGACTTGCTCTCGACGGTGATGTCGCCGCCCATCATGCGCGCCAGACGTCGGCTGATGGCTAGCCCCAGGCCGGTCCCGCCATACTTCCGTGTTGTCGAGGTATCAGCCTGGCTGAAGGCTTCGAAGAGCCGTGCTTGTTGTTCATCGGTCATCCCGATCCCGGTGTCTCGCACGCTGACGAGCAGGTCGACCTTGCCCGGCAGTGCGACATCGCCGGCCGGGAAAGTCGTCGCGGTCGCGACTTCGACCATGACCTCGCCCTGGTTGGTGAACTTGAAGGCGTTGCTGAGCAGGTTCGTCACAACCTGCCGGAACCGCAGTGCATCGCCGATGAGATGGTCCGGGACGCTGGCCGGGACATGCACAATGAGTTCCACGTGCTTCTCGATCACTTTCGCGCGGAAGGTCTCGGTGATCTGCTCCAATTCATCACGCAGGCTGAATGGCGATTCTTCCAGTTCAAGTCGGTCGGCCTCGATCTTCGAGAAATCGAGAATGTCGTTGATCAGGGCAAGCAGACTCCTGGCCGACCCATGCACGACACTGAGGTATTGCCGCTGCCTGGGGGTGAGTTCCGTATCGAGTGTCAGGCCGGTCATGTTGATGACGGCATTCATCGGTGTGCGGATCTCATGGCTCATGTTCGCCAGGAACATGGACTTCATCTCGGTGGCCTCTTCCGCCCTCCGCTTGGCAATCCGCAGCTCCTCCTCAAGGTCCTTGCGCTCGGTAATATCCACGAGCAGTCCGATGAGACCGCCCGGCCGGCCGTCCGCAAGATGGAAACCGTCCACGGAGTACAGAGTCACGTGTGTCTGCCCGTCTGCGTAGGTGATCGGCAGTTCGTAGCTCAGGCGGCTCGCGTCGCGGATGACCGCAGTATCCTCCGCGTGAAATCGTCGTCGTTCGTCCTCAGGAATGTACTCCAGGTCGAGCACCGTCTTGCCTCGCAGGCTGTCGCTCAGTATCCCGAAGGCCTTCTCGTAGGCGGTGTTGCAGCCCAGAAAGCGCGCCCCGGCATCCTTGACGAATATGGGGTAAGGGATGCTGTCCAGCAGCGCCTGCTGGAACATCAGGCGGTCCTGCAAGCCGTCCTCCGCGATTTTACGTTCGGTGAAGTCGTGCAGAATCTCGATCGCCCCGGCATACGCGCCGTTTTCGTCATTCAAGATGCGTGCACGGCCTTGCAGGTAAGCGCCCCCGCCGCCCAGCGGCAGGTAGGCCTCACCGATCAGCACCGGACCATCGCGCTTGATGCTGGCATATTCCTTCTCCAGATCCTCTTGGGATAACTGTACCAGATCGATGAGAATCGGTCTTCGCTTTCCGTAGAAGGGAAGGGCATATTCGTAATCGCCCTTGCCGAGTATGCTTGCTGCCGGGACACCGGTCAGCGCCTCGGTGGCTTTGTTCCATGCCACCACCCGGCGGTGGCGGTCAATAATGATGAGGGCATCCGGCATCAGGTCAATGATCGAAGCCAATCGCCGCTCGGATTCCCGGAGGGCATCCTCCACCCGCTTGCGGTCGGTGATGTCGGTGAACATGGCGAAAGCGCCGATCTTGACGCCGCGGTCGTCGAAGAGAGGCGTTGCGCTCACCTGGCACGGAACATGGGTCCCGTCAGGGCGGGTGAGTTCGATGTCGTAGGTGTCGGCTTCGCCGCGTGCGCGGCGCGCGGTCTCTTCCCTGAAAACCCGGGTGTTCTCCTCGTCGGTGAATTCGAAAATGCGGTGCCCAACGATCCCCTCGCGCGGGCGTCCCAAGATCTGGCACATGGCGGGGTTGACGTCGAGGGTGACCGAATCGTTATCGATCAGCCAGAAGCCTTCTTTCGACGTCTCCAGAATACGGTGGATCTTGCGTTCGCTAGCGGCCAAGGCGTCCTCCGCCCTTTTCCGCTCCGTCAGGTCGCGCAGGATGGCCACGGCTGCAGGTTTCCCACCCAGCGAGGTCAGGCTGAGAGAGACCTCCGTCGGAAAGACTTCGCCTGTACGCTTCTGGTGGAACCATTCGAAGCGCAGAGATCCCATCTGCCGGAGCTCCTGGACGATCTGCTCCTGCTTCTGACGGGAGGACAGGCCATCGGCCTGGAGTTCGGGCGAGAACTCGTGTGGCCAGCGGCCGACGAGATCGGAGGGACTCTCATAGCCCAACATTCGGAAGGCCGCCTCGTTCACGTCCCGGATGCCCGTCTCGTCGAAGAAGAAAACCGCATCCTGGGGTGCGTTGAATACGGCCCGGAACATCCGCTCACGGCGGACTCGCTCAGTGATGTCCGTGAAAGTAATCACCGCGCCCGTGATCCGTCCGTCCTCCATCATCGGCATGGCGCTGTACTCGACCGGGAAATCCGTACCGTCCTTGCGCCAGAGATGCTCGTCCTCCACCCGACAGGCCTCGCCGTGTCTGCAGACCGCAAGCATGGGACACTCTTCCGCCGGGTAAGGGCTGCCGTCAGGGCGGTGATGGTGAATGAGACTGTGTGTGGGCCGGCCGATGAGTTCCTCCATGGTGTACCCCAGCAGGCGGCAGGCCGAGGGGTTCACGAAGGTAATGCGGTCCTCGGTATCGACGCCGAAGATGCCCTCGGCGGCAGCATCGAGAATCCGGCGGGTCTGCTGCTCCTGCGCAGCCACCCGCTCTTTGCCGACGGTCGCCACCAGTTCGGCAAAACCGGCCAGGAATCCCAGGATGGCCGGGAGGCGGTCCTCGTGCACGATCGGGACTTCCCGGAGCGCCTGCAGGTACTCTTCCGTGTCGAACCCGTATGCTTCCGATTGCCTGCCGAAGGCCACCTCGTCCGGCGGCTTCAAGAGGAACTGGCCGACGAAAACATTGGCCACGTGCCGTCCGTGGATCAGGACAGGTGAGGCTGCGTTGGTCAAGCCTTGCGGGCATGTGTACAGGGAGAAGCGTTTGCCGGCCTCAAGGCGCGTGGCCAACACCGTATCACTCTCGATGCAACGGGCGAGTGTTTGCGGATGGACCCGATGAAACTGCGTGCATATCCGTTCCCATCGGGCACCGACAAACACGTTCCCTCTCATGTCCACGATGGAGGTTGCGATGCCGACGACATCGCAGAAATGCTCGAGCAGTGTCTGCATCTTCCCACGGTCAAGCAAATCGTCCAGTTCATGGCGGCGATTGCCTGTGGGTGCCGGGTGGTCACCTGGGATGCTGTGGGCCGAGGCACCTGACACATCATGACTCATGGCCGTTTACACCTCTCACGCCCGGTCATTCCCCCGACAGTCTTTCTCGCCCGGCCAATGGCGTCCACCGCCAGCATGGCATCGAGCACTCTGTCCGGAGTGATGACGCCGGCCTCATGATGGACGGACTGCCCGGGAGCACAGGTGTTTTGAGCCGCGGCCATCAGCTTCTCCCGGCTGGCCTTTCCCAGGCCGATGTCCTCAAGCGTCGTCGGCAGACCGACATCCTCGCAGAACGAGAAAACGGTTTCCGATTCCTGCGCAGATGCATCTGCGAGCTGAAGGCCGGCTAGGACGCCGAAGGCGACCTTCTCGCCGTGGTAAAACGAGTGGGTCTCCGCCAATGCAGTCAGGCCGTTGTGAATGGAATGCGCGGCAGCCAATCCGGCGCTTTCAAAACCGATCCCGCTTAACAGGATGTTGGCTTCGACTACGTGCTCCAAAGCCGGTGTAACGATATGCCGTTCACTGGCGAGTTTGGCCACCACACCATAAGCAAGCAGTGTTTCATAACAGAGTTTGGCAATGTGCAGTCCCGCCTCCAAGCTGTGTCCGCCGCACTCGTTCGCCGACTGCGTTCGGCTGCAGGACCTGGCTTCAAACCAGGTGGACAGCGCGTCCCCCATGCCCGCTACCAGAAAACGCGTCGGCGCCGCAGCGATGATCCCCACATCAACCAGAACCGCCGCCGGGTTCGTCTTCTGGTAGCAGACGGCCTCGAAAACCCCGTCCTGCGAGTAGATCACCGCGCACCCGCTGCACGGTGCATCAGTCGAAGCGATGGTGGGTACAACGATCACGGGGATGCCGGCCCGGTCGGCGACAATTTTAGCGGTGTCGATGGTCTTTCCTCCGCCCATGCCGACCAGGACATCCACGTGCCTTTGCGAAACAACACCGGACAGCCGAGTCAACTCCTTCTCGCAGCATTCGCCGCGGAATGACTCCACCGGGACGCCCTGCGCAAGGAAGTCGATGCCGCATGCGGGCAGGATCCTCTCGCTCACCGATGGGGAGGCCACGATCAGCCCCTGCTTCCCCAGCAGGCCGATCAGCGCGGGCAGTTCGCTTATCGCGCCGACCCCTTGGATGTACTTTCCAGGAAACACGGCCTTCTTGTACATGTGAACTCCTATCTGTTCGGCGCATTCTGTGAGCGTCCGGATTCCTCGGCTAGGTCGAAGATCAGCTCCATATGCCGCTGACTGTCGGTGGGCGTGGGCTCGTGATGCGCGATGCCGCCGACCAGGTCCACCCCCATCCTCAGCGCAGCCCGCATGCGATCGATCGCTCCCGGGCCACGCAAAATGCCGTCCTGCGGAAAGGCCACCAGCTCGATGTCCATGCGGTCGCGCGTCCGCTCGCGGGCGGCCAGTACGTCCTCGCACAGCCGCAGCCCGGCCGTCGAGCCTACGTCCACGTGGTTGCGGATGGCGCCCGTGCCGAAAGCGATTTCGTCGCCGATGCCCCGCAGGGCGCGCTCGCACACACTCTCAGGCGTCATCGTCTGCTTGGCTTCGCTCCGCAGTCGGATGGCCTCCAGCAACGTGCCGCTCTTGTTCTCGGGCACCCGGTCGAGGGAATAGGCCAGCTCCAGGTGGAGATGCGCGTCAATGGAACTTGGCACCACCAGCCCACCAGCGGCAGCGATCTGGTCCGCGGCGAACGCGAATCTGCCGCCGGGCGATTCGGTTGCACCTGCAATCTCGCCGTTCGCGTCGATGTCGATGTGAAACAGACCCGACCGGCCGCGCAGCCGGGCATTCGTGATCCGTCTGATTTGATCAACCAGCTTCATGCTGTCTTCCTCGATGCGAGTTGATGTGGCGCTGACCAGCTTCTTGTAATCCCCAATATAAGACCGCTCTGGCGCATACACAACCGGTCGGGACCACGCAGGACGGCAGGCGGAAAGACGATAGAGAGTGTTCCGGCGAACAGAGACCCTGGCCGTCCAGGCGGCGTCGGAGCCCAGATCGGGGAGCGTTGAATCCAACGACCCTGCCGGAAGTCCCGTCAGGGTCCGGTTTTGCACTCGAAGGTGGTTTTCATCTACACCAAGGACACCCACGATGGCCATGCCATCAAGCACCTGGTCTGCCGACAAAGCCGAGCCGGGCGTCATTCAGCGGGCAAAACTAGTCGGAAACCAGAGGTAATACTCCGCCAGGCCGGCGAGGTGTTGTTACGATCCGCCACCGTGCAGAACATGGCGGCGTATTCCCAAGAGCCGCCGCGGATCACGCGAAGCTGATCTACCGTGTACCAACTGTCGGTCCATTCCAGAACGTTTCCGCTCATGTCGTAGCAGCCATAGTAGCTCTTGGCATCATTCCGGCCGCTCGTTCCGTTGTAGTAGCCCACGGGAGTGGGTCCGCCCACACAGGCACCGGCGCCCTCAGGGTGGTAGTTGCACCAGAGACAGTTGATCACGTCCTGGTGGAAGCCGTACATGTAGAGCTTCTGCTCCTCCGGATCCCAACCCGCAGCCTTCTCCCATTCCTGCTCAGTCGGCAGTCGGTAGGTACGACCCTCAGCCTGACTCCGCCACGCGGCGAAGGCGGTGGCATCATCGTAGGTCACCCATTGGATCGGGTAGTTGGCCTTGCCGGCCTTGACCGTATAGGAGTAACTGCCCTTCGGGCCGGTCTGGTCGATCTTCATACCGGGGTAGTAGTGGACCCCCATCTTGTCGATGTCGTTCAGGAACTCGCAGTACGAGGCGTTGGTGACCTCGTGTTGATCGATGAAGAACGTCGCAAGGTAGATCGGCGGTCCGTTCTGGTAAGTGAACTCGCCGGCTGGGACCAGCACCATGCCTGGTGGAATGACGCGGACATTCACAGTCAAATTCACGGCCCGTGTCGTGCTTCCGCGGGCGTTCGTGGTGTTGGCCATAGTCAAGGTGTCGCTGTAGCTGCCCGCAGCCAACCGGCTCGCCTCGGCGTTGACCCGGATCTCCAGGATGTCTGAGGCCCCGGCGGCAAGCTTGCCGCTGGCTCTCGAGAGGGTGACCCATGCCTGAGTCTTCTCCGCGGTCCAGGTAATGGGTCGGCCGCCGATATTGGAAAGGGTATAGGTCTTACTGGCCGGTGCGAACGGGCCACCTTGATCGCCCACACCAACGAATCCATCAGGCTCGGCCACCGACAGAACACCTGGAGGGCGCCGCGGTACAAACCGTAGCTGGAGAATGCCGAAGTCGGATTGGTCCACGTCGCCGTCAACATCCAAATCCCAACCGGCGCATCCTTCACCGTATGGAATAGCAGGCCCTGAGAAGCAGTTCACGAAGAGTTCAAAATCCTGGATCCCGCTCGGAGGACAGCCTTTGGCGTCAACGCTCACCCAGGGATACGTGTTCGGGCACGCATCAAGGCAGTCGGGCACACCATCAGTGTCTTCGTCCTCGTCTGATACGTCGCAGCCGCATTGACCGGGTGCGACCTTGGCCGGATCGGCAGGACACTCGTCCACACAGTCGGGCGTCCCGTCGCCGTCCGTGTCGGCCTCGGACACGTCGCAGCCGCATTGACCGGGTGCAACCTTGGCCGGATCGGCGGGACACTCGTCCGCACAGTCGGGCGTCCCGTCGCCGTCCGTGTCGACCTCGGACACGCCGCAGCCGCATAGACCGGGTGCAACCTTGGCCGGATCGGCAGGACACTCGTCGACGCAGTCGGGCGTCCCGTCGCCGTCCGTGTCGGCCTCGGACACGTCGCAGCCGCATTGACCGGGTGCAACCTTGGCCGGATCGGCGGGACACTCGTCCGCACAGTCGGGCGTCCCGTCGCCGTCCGTGTCGACCTCGGATACACCGCAGCCGCATTGGCCGGATGCAACCTTGGCCGGATCGGCAGGACACTCGTCCACACAGTCGGGCGTCCCGTCGCCGTCGGTGTCGACGTCGGATACACCGCAGCCACATTGGCCGGATGCAACCTTGGCCGGATCGGCAGGACACTCGTCCGCACAGTCGGGCGTCCCGTCGCCATCCGTGTCGACGTCGGATACACCGCAGCCGCATAGACCGGGTGCCACCTTGGCCGGATCGGCGGGACACTCGTCCGCACAGTCGGGCGTCCCGTCGCCATCCGTGTCGACGTCGGATACACCGCAGCCGCATAGACCGGGTGCAACCTTGGCCGGATCGGCGGGACACTCGTCCGCACAGTCGGGCGTCCCGTCGCCATCCGTGTCGACGTCGGATACACCGCAGCCGCATAGGCCGGGTGCAACCTTGGCCGGATCGGCGGGACACTCGTCCGCACAGTCGGGCGTCGCGTCGCCGTCGGTGTCGACGTCGGATACACCGCAGCCGCATAGACCGGGTGCAACCTTGGCCGGATCGGCGGGACACTCGTCCGCACAGTCAGGCGTCGCGTCGCCGTCGGTGTCGACCTCGGAAACGCCGCAGCCGCATAGACCGGGTGCAACCTTGGCCGGATCGGCGGGACACTCGTCCGCACAGTCGGGCGTCCCGTCGCCATCCGTGTCGACCTCGGACACGCCGCAGTCGGGCGTCCCATCGCCGTCGGTGTCGACGTCGGGCACACCGCAGCCGCATTGGCCGGGTGCAACCTTGGCCGGATCGGCAGGACACTCGTCCACACAGTCGGGCGTCCCATCGCCGTCGGTGTCGACGTCGGGCACGCCGCAACCGCATTGACCGGGTGCAACCTTGGCCGGATCGGCAGGACACTCGTCGACGCAGTCGGGCGCCCCATCGCCGTCGGTGTCGACCTCGGAAACGCCGCAGCCGCATTGGCCGGGTGCAACCTTGGCCGGATCGGCAGGACACTCGTCCACACAGTCGGGCGTCCCGTCGCCATCCGTGTCGAGGTCGGACACGTCGCAGCCGCATCGGCCGGGTGCAACCTTGGCCGGATCGGCGGGACACTCGTCCGCACAGTCAGGCGTCCCGTCGCCATCCGTGTCGAGGTCGGACACGTCGCAGCCGCATCGGCCGGGTGCAACCTTGGCCGGATCGGCGGGACACTCGTCGACGCAGTCGGGCGTCCCATCGCCGTCCGTGTCGACCTCCGACACGTCGCAGCCGCATCGGCCGGGTGCAACCTTGGCCGGATCGGCAGGACACTCGTCGACGCAGTCGGGCGTCCCGTCGCCATCCGTGTCGACCTCGGACACGCCGCAGCCGCATTGGCCGGATGCAACCTTGGCCGGATCGGCAGGACACTCGTCGACGCAGTCGGGCGTCCCGTCGCCATCCGTGTCGGCGTCGGACACGCCACACCCGCAAACCCCCGGCTCGGTCTTATCGGGATCATCCGGGCACTCATCCTCCTCCAGCAGACTGGAATGCAGTCGGACCCACTTCACAGTGCAGGAGGCTGCTCCGGTCGCGTCCGGGGGGTTCTGGGTGATATTGAGCGGCTGATCGCCAAGGTATACCTCCAATCCGAGCCCCGTCGGCCTGTAGAAGGTCAAGCCCATGCACGCTTCCGAAGTCAGTGACACCACTCCCAAAACGCTGTCCTTGAAGGTCGGATCGATGGTGACGCGGTAGATGTTGGGTCGGGGCTGGGTGAGGCGGTATGTCACCTGGTTCCGGACCAGGCTGTAACGCAGCATCCGCGAAAGCCCGGCCACGAAGATGTGCCCGGAGTGGTGGCGATCGGCCAGGCGGCGGAATCCTGCATAGGAAGCCGCCAGCCGAGCGGGCGTGAAGCCAATGTAGCTCTCCATGCTCGGGTCGTAGGTATAGTACTCGAGGTGCGCATAGGCGATGGCCAGTGCCCCCCGCGCTTCCAGGTTGTCGAGGATTCGCTCGTCGAAGTAGTCGGCCATGTCCCAGAAACAAGAGGCGGAATTGTAACCGCACCGAATCACGTAAAAACGAACGTTCTGGGCGCTCTGAGTAATTCGGAACTGATTCTGAGGCCCCAGTGTCAGCGTCCAGACACCGCCAGCGTGCTTGGCATCGGCCAGGCAGGCATGGCCGACCTCATTTGTGCTGCTGGACCAGATCAGTACGCTGTCGGCGCCTGACCAGGCATAGCCGGGCATCGCGGCATCGGACACCGTCAGTGTGGCGTAGGTGCCGGGCATAACGGCCGCCAAGCCGTCGTCCGCGACCCTGTACAGAATCCGTGCGGCGAATCGAGGGAAGACGTAACCTCGTTGCCCGTCGTCATAGGTGTAAGGTTTGCACGGCGGGTTGCGGCTCTCGGACCAGTCTGGCACAGCGAAAAGATAGGCGGGGTTGAGTCCGCTGGGGTTGCCGGCGAACCAGCTCCAGATCCCGCTTCCAGCCTGCCTGGTAAGGTGCCAATGATACTCCGGTGCGGGTGTCGTCCCTCCGTTGTCGCCCGCCTGAATCGTCGCGGGTCCAACGTTGTGGGTGTTCTCTCCGTCGCCATGATTCATCCACACCGGGGGCAGACTCAGACCGTGCCGGGCCAGGTCCGCGATGAACGCGGAGGCGTACTCCGGCCGAAACGCGGGGCGATAGTCCGAAGTACTCCCGAAATCGCCGTATCCATGCAGACTGTCAATGAGGCCGTCGTAGATCAACTGGCGAATGATGGCTGCGTCCGGCGTCTTCTCCTCTAGCACGGGCGAGAAACGATCCAGTGGTTTGTAGTATGAGAAGGCATTCTCTTGTCCCCAGCTGGAACGATAGCCCTTGCACACAAACGCCCAGATGCTAAATGTTGTTTCCATATCCAGCCCTGCTCCATGGACTGGATCGGTCTGGTCGGTGTTGAACCATCGCAGCAAACGGATGTACTCTTCGCGGTTCACCAGGCTATGGTTGTCGTGAGCGATGGCGAAGGCCGCGGAATAAGGAAACGGCCAGGAGCGTGGAACAGGCCTGGACGCGCTGGTTCGCGGCGCCGAGAACGATATCGGCAGCCACGGCGGCAGATCGAAGAACGGATACCGGCCGGTAGAAGACCTACACGCAGTCGCGGTCAGCAGCCGGCCGGAAGCGTCAGTGATTGCCACCGCGTTGTCTGCCCATTCATTGACTGATCGCCCGCTGAAGGCGAACCAGAACTGCAGATCGCCCGGAAGACCCAACTCGGGGGGTATCCTGCCAACGTCTGACATGCCGGGCAGTAGTCCCTGGAAGTCGGCGGCGGTCACGAGGTAGTTGTGCCACAGGCACGGTGCCGCGATCCCGCCATCCCACATGTAGGTGCTGGCCGCGCTGGAACCATGCCCGATCCTGGCTTCGTCACCGCCGGTCACCGGACTCGACGCGGTTGTGACGGTCTGGGTCTGGAGAGGGTAGCTGCTTGGTTGATAGGTGACACCGTCCGGCCCGGTGAGCCGTTGACAGAAGAACGTTGCCCGGTGGGCCGTCGCATCGTAGGCAATTGCGACCGCGATCCAAGCGTTGTCCTCGACCGCGATGCCCGAATCGAGCGCGGTGACCGAGTCGAGCCAGAAAGTCAGTTGGCGCGTGGAACTGGATTGGCCCATCGCATATCGATAGCAGCCGGGACCGCCGGTGGACAGCACATAGCTTCCACTGCCGCTGTTGGTGAACCGCCGCACGATAGCGAACATGCTCACGTTGACGTCCGGACTCGAGGGCCCCTGTGGGCCCAACGAAAGATAATTGCAGTTCGAATTGCTCAGCAGGATGGACGCGTCGGCCAGCTCCACCGGGTCACCCTGTGCCGGGGAGGCCACGGCCATGGCGAACGCTATCCAGGTCCCCAGGACTGCGGCTCGCAAGCGACACCGCAGGTGGCCGAGATCGCGAGTAGAAATCGCCGCCCAGGTGCAGAATGCCATAGAGGGTGCCCCTCTTGCCTATGTCTCTGAGATGTGGCGTGGGACAGCCCCTTGAATGTGAGGTGTCGCGAGATGCCGTCCGGCGCCGACCCGCAAAGCCACGTTCATTGTACGTACTCTCCCCCTATCGCGTCCAGTGGTCCACTCCCACCCAGGAGCCGGTTGCGATGTGCGATTGCGCCTGCTGGGCGGGCGTTCTGGCGATGTGGCGCGGAGGGCATACCCGCACAAGGGGCGGTTTTCGGCTGCACCGGTGGCGCATGCAGTTTATTTCTTCGAT
>JAKLEZ010000038.1 GCA_022711465.1 Planctomycetota bacterium
GCTGACCCCGAGGCCGCTCTCTCTCGCCTCCGCAACCCGAAAACCCCATTGCGAACCTGCCTCACAACCTGTCCGAATGTAAATCCTTGATCAGCCACGCCCACGAGCGATACTTGCGGAATCGCTGAAAGCCGCCGACTACCGGTTGCAGAAGGCTTGCCGGAGCGGTAGTATGCCGTCGGGTTGGCGAGGGGCGAGGACCGCCGGCGTCGTTCAGGCTGGCTTGAATCCCCGACCCGCCGAACCGGACCCGCAATTCCCTGGATTCGCGTGGTCTTGGTGTCCGCCCTGGCCTGTGCTAGAATGAGGGTGCCGGCCTGCCGGTGGAATCACTCCAGATTCCGCTTGGACGGGGAGGCGGATTAGGGTAGGTAGCTCAGGTGGTAGAGCAACGGACTGAAAATCCGTGTGTCGTGAGTTCAACTCTCACCCTGCCCAGTATGCCCTAGCCCTAGTGGGCCTCCGGGTCCTTGTCACCCGTGCACCGCTGGTGATGCCCGTTACCCCGAACGCGGAAAGAGGGGCACGCTCCTGCTCGGCCGACTCGAGCCATGGCGGCGGCCGTCACGACCCTGCACGGTTCGCGGCGTGTCCGACCGGTTCTTCCCTTCGCTGTGTCTTCGGCGAGCTGCCCGTGACGTGGGATGCAACCCTCGATACCCCTGACTTCCTGCCGCTCGACTTCGCCCACGGTGATGATGCGAGGCCGCGCGACTCTGGTATCATGAAGCGGTGATGCAGCGGGATCAGGCTTACCGGCGGCGCGTGTTGTGCCGACCGGAGCTGACTGTTCAGGAGAGTCGGAATGACCGGGCGGTACACCCTTTATGCAGTCATGATCACGCTCGGCGGAATCCTGGCCGCGGGCCATCGCGCCTCTGCGGCCGACACCAGTGCTTCGCGCATCCGGCCGTACGAGAAGGAGCCCTCCTACTGGCAGTACAAAGGCCGGCCGGTTCTCCTGCTGGGCGCGAGTGACGACGACAACCTCTTCCAACTGCCCGACCTGGAGAGACACCTGGACGCCATGAAGGCCGCCGGTGCCAACTACATTCGCAACACCATGAGCGACCGCCGGGACAAGGGCTTCGAGGTGTACCCGTTCAAGCAGCTGCCCGACGGCAAGTATGACCTGGGTCAGTGGAATGACGAGTACTGGTCCCGGTTTGCGAACATGCTCCGCTGGACGGCTGAGCGCGACATTATCGTTCAGATCGAGGTCTGGGATCGCTTCGACTACAGTGGCCGCAACTGGCCTCCGCATCCCTACAATCCCCGCAACAACGTGAACTACACTTCGGCGACGTCCGGCCTCGCCGTTGAATACCCCGACCATCCGGGGGCCAACAAGCAGCCGTTCTTCTTCACGACCCCGAAGCAGCGGAACATTGAGGTGGTGCTGGCCTACCAGCAGCGGTTTGTCGACAGAATGCTCTCGTACACACTGAAGCATGATCACGTCCTCTACTGCATGGACAACGAGACCTCCGGCGAGGAGGCTTGGTCTTCGTACTGGGCCGAGCACATCCGCCGCCGTGCAGCTGATTCGGGCAAGAAGGTCTGTATCACGGAGATGTGGGACGACTGGGATCTCAAGGCCGACCGCCATCGGCGCACCCTCGGCCACCCCGAAAGGTACGACTTCGCCGACGTTTCACAGAACAACCAGAAGAAGGGCCAGGCACATTGGGACAACTTCCAGTGGGCGCGGGGGGCCGTGAGCAAGCACAAGCGGCCGTTGAACACGGTCAAGACCTACGGAGCCGACGGCGGCCGGTTCGGCGACACCCGCGAGGGCTTGGAGCGCTGGTGGCGGCATGTGATCGGCGGCGCCGCGGCGGCCCGCTTCCACCGACCGGACTCCGGGCTCGGGCTCTCGCCGCCATCCGTAGCCGCCATCCGGGCGGCGCGAAAGCTGGAGTCGGTGATCAAGCTTTGGGATGTGCGGCCAGCCAGCGAACTGCTCAAGGACCGGGATGAAAACGAGGCCTACCTGACCTGCACCTCCGGCCGAGCCTACGCCTTGTACTTCACCAACGGCGGTTCTGTGGGCCTCGATCTTCGCCCGCATCCCGGTTCCTGGACACTCCGCTGGATCGATCTCAGGACAGGCGAGTGGGGCGCAACCCTCGCTCTCAGCGGCGGTTCGATCGTCACCATCGACACTCCCGCTCCGGGTGGATGGGTTGCGGCCATCACGACGAAGTGAGTTTGCCGGAAGGAATCAGCGTTTCGCCAGAGTTGGTCTACCGTTCGATGAGACGCCCTGGCAGGCTCGGCTTCGTGGGGCTCATGTTCGTCGGTGTGCCGTGCCGCAGAGTCACCAGACATGCAGCACGCGCAGTGTCCAGCGGTAGTAGCCCTGGGTCTGCAGGTGAGGCTGTTGGAGCACGTAACCGTCCTGCATCAGCAGGCGGATGTTCTGGATCGATTGGCTGGGGGGCAGCGGCACGCTGACGTTGTTGTCCTCCGGGCATACGAAGGTCTGCTGTCCGCTGGCGTACCAGCTTTCGGTGAGCTGCAGGTTCAGCCAGGGCTGACCCATCTCGTCGGACTCCAACTGGCCTTCGACGACGACGTCGATTGTGAAGCTGCCGGTAATGGTGCAGTCGCCTGCCACCCCTGTGATGGTGCCGTTCACCGTGCCCTGGCCGGTCGCGTGCAGCGGCTCGATATCACTGACAACATAGACCGGCAATGAGAAGAGGATCTGGCCGGTGACATGGATGTCTTGGCTGAAGGCATATTGATTGACTGCCTGCAGATAATCATAGTCGATCGCGAATTGGTTCGTGCATTGGTTGAGCAAGTGGGTTACGGTAGCATTCAGGTTCTGCATCAAGTCCGATTGCTCGTCGAAGCCCAGCAGCTGAGCCTGGGCCAAGTAGGCCAGTGCCTCGCGGATGTAATCCTCATTGCAGATGTCGATCGGAACAGGGTGACAATTCGGGTCCAAGAAACACTCTATGGCCGCGCGCAGAGCCTGTTCCGCCTGGTTGAATAAGGCTTGCCCTTGGTCTCCCATGCCGTGCGACACGAACCATTCGCCCCACTCCATCATTCCACCAATGTGATCGAGAGTCGCCTGCCAATCGGAGGAGTCTGACGATTGCCCGGCGGCCTTGTCGGCCTGTTGGGAGGCCTCGCTGTCGGAGGGCGATCCGGCCAGGTATGTGCTGAAGTGCCGGATCTTGCCGGAGATCACGTTTCCGGCGATCGCCTGGTCCGAAAGGGGCATCACGAAGTCCGCTTGGCGAAGATGGAGCAGCAGGGTTCGCGCATCGGGCGCGCCCTGAGCCAGGGTGAGCTTCAGCGTCGCGGCCTTGAGCAGTCTGAGACCGGCGGGCTGCAGCTCGATGCCGGGAAAGACGTTGCCGCCGACAGGACTGGCAGGCGGCTCGTCGAGCGGGTCGATGGTGATGTCCACGGCCTGCGAGAGTGCCCCCGATGGCACCTCCAGGCGAATCAGGTCGCCGCGGGCATTCGTTGCTTCGATCGCGCCGCCATCGGTGCCGATCAGCTTGCGGACCGGGCTGCCTGTGTCGCTGTTGCCATTGGGCGTGATTTGTGGCCCGCAGGCGCCGCCCTGGAGGGAGAACATCAGCGCGAGCGACAGCAGCGAAAGGGCGGCCCAAGACCGATTTGACGTGGTCATGATCGGGCTCCTTGTCTGGAGATGAAGCCAAACTCGCTCTACCAAGTATTGTATCACTTGCGGGGGCGTGGATCCATGGTTTTTGGCGCGATCTCGGTGACTCGGCAGCACACGCCGGCTGGGCACCGTACGAGGCTGGCCAATAGACCCGGTGCCCGGGAGAACCGGGGATGGGGCAAGGGCCCGAAAAGACGCAAGCTCAGACGGACGCGAGCGAGTCTCGTCGGGCTGACATCCGACCGCTCGAGAATCAAGCCTCGACTCGTGAGGCTTCAGGACTGAGGAGCGTTGACCGGCTGCTGCCACAAGCGGGTCAGCCGGCGGTACATGTGGAGCGTCCCCAAAAGGGCCCAGAGCAGGGGGCGGACCAAAACGCCCCACTTCCAGGCGCAGCTGCGGTACAGGCGGTCGAGATGCAGCAGGTACCGCATCTGCTGTTCGAGGTTCAGTTTGCTCTGGCCTCCAACGCGTTCCTTGAAGGTGATGGGCACTTCCACCGGGTGCTGGCAGCGGCAACGGCACAGCAGTTCCAGGCCGATCTTGTAGCCTACGGGGTCGAGACCACGGGCGCGTTCAAAGGTTGAGCGGTGAATGGCGAACAGGCCGGCCATCGGGTCTTTGATCCGGCCGGTCAGTGGCCGGGCGAGCAACGTGGCGACGAAGCTGTTGAATCGCCGCCCTCCGTCCCAGTGCCTGGTCCGTCCGCCGGCGACGTATCGGCTGCCGATGACGTAGTCCGTCGGCGGCTTGTCCAGTGCATCGAGCAGCCGTGGAATGGCTTCCGGGGGATGACTCAGATCCGCGTCCATGACCAGGATCAGCCGACCTCGGGCCTGACGCATTCCCTCCATGACCGCCTGGCTCAGATCGCGAAAACCCGTCCGAGTGATAAGCCGTGCCGGGCAGATTGCCGCGAGGTCACGCACGACCAGATCAATGCCGTCGCGGCTGTCGTCATCCACGATGAGAATCTCGTACAACCGCCCGTCGCGGCGCATCACCTCCGCGATTCTGGTCAGCAGGGACCTTGCGTTTTCCGCCTCTCGATAGGTCGGAATGACGATGGAGACCTGGGGCGTCTGATCTGAGGTCGATTGCCCGCGTTGGCTCATGGCGTCCCTCTTGTTGCCTGGGATTGTTGGACGTTCGAGACCACCATCCAGTCTTTGCGGGTGGGATCGCCGGGCAGGTGAATCGCGTCGATCAGAAACGCCCGGCCGGACAATTCCGACTTCATCAGGTCATAGTTCTTGCGTGCAAGGATCAGGTAGACCGGCTGCGGCGATCTCAGCAGGTCCGCGGCCCGTTGCATCACCATCATCAGGAGCTTGTCTTTGCCTTGGGTGCGGTCCAACATCTCGGACACGATCTCGGCCGGAGTGATCATGTATCGGCTCTGGCGGGCGAAGTAGAAACTGAGCCGGGCGTCGGGCCGTTGATCGACCCACATCACCGGGGCGGTGGCCGGCACTCCCACCGTATCCAGTGCCCGGTGCAGCGCGGCGACCTTATGGACGCTGGCGATGGTTGATCCGCAGGTGTACCAGATCAACTGAAAGGCGGCGATTGTTGCTGTGGCGGTGACACCGACCGCCCACCAGCCGCGCCGACGAACGTAACAGACGCCCGCGATGAGCAGAGCGAGAGCGGCCACGGATGCGATCAGCATGATCCTCACCGCCGTGTCGGGGGCCTCTTGCCGCACATAGTCAGAGCCAACCGCAAGCCCGATGATCAGACTGGCGGCGAACAGCCCCCACACCGCCCAACCGAGGCGGGCCGAGGGCGGTGGGCTTCGGTAGAACCGGTCAGCCACGACGGCCATCATGAGGATCACCGCCGGCATGGCTGGCAGGATGTAATAGGGCTTCTTGAACGGCTCAAGCGACATGATCATGATGCCCACCACGGCCCAGACTCCGCAGAAGAGCAGTGCGCGGCGGGCAGGGGCGTATCGCTTCATCCAGGGACTGACGAGGGCCTCGGGAAGCAGGAACAGCCACGGGGCGCTAAGACCGAGGACGAGGGGTATATAGTAGAACACCCCGCGCGGTCGGGAGTCGAGATAATCGCCTTCGGCCCGCTGAACGTACTGCCAATTCCAGAGGTCCCAGGCGTGAGGGTGTTTGGCCGCGACGGCCAGGATCCAGGGCACAAACATCAAAGCGAAGACGACCAACCCCGGGATGAGGCCCAGTCGGGTGAACACTTGGATGGTTCGAGACTTCAGACCGCGAACGAAGACGATGGCCGATCGGCGAACGCTGCCCAGTCTTCCTTTCGCCAGAAGACGCAAGGGGCGCTCCGTGTACCACCACACTGCCAGTGGAACGGCCGTGAGAGGCAGCGGCGCCGGCCCCTTGGCCAGCATGCCAAGTCCCAAGGCGATGTAGAACAGCAGCAGATGAAGCAGGCGCCGCTTAGGCGAGTGACACGTGACGGCGAACCAGAAATGCAAGCATGCCCACGTGCAGCAGAACGTCAAGATCATCTCGACCGTCGCGTTTGGAGCGTAGAGCATGAAACAGAGGCTCGATCCAGCGATCACCGCGGCCACGACACCCGTTCGGCCTCCGAACATGGCGGCGCCCAGCCGCCAGAGCAGCAGCACGGTGCCGAAGGCCGCCAACGCCGAAGGCAGTCGGGCGACGAGCGCGGTCACGGGCAAGCCTGTATGAGCGTCGTTTGGAAGCAGAAACGACGTGCCGGCGACCAGCCAGTAGGGCAGCGGCGGCTTGCGCAAAAAAGGCGTATCCAGGAACTGCGGCACGAGCCAGTCCCCGGACAATCGCATATTGCGGGCGCACTCGGCTACGATGGCCTCGTGGTCGCCCAGCGGCGGTCCGCCAAGAACAGCGCCCAGAGTGGCCGCCAGCAGCAGTAATCCGATGCTGGCCGTCACGGCCGGGGAGGGATCGTGAAAGGGTGGCAGGCGGGTTTGTATCGTCATTCTCGACGTTTGCTCGATGACCGAGTCTCCGAACCGCTGCGGCACGACAGAGATAGTCCCATCGGGGTGGCGTGTCAAGGTTTGACCGCTGCCGCGTCCAACTGGTCTCCCGTCCAGCTCATTCCGTGCGCCATTCGCGGTTCACGGCCCGATGATCCGGTCGAGCCAAGAGAGCCCGGGGGACGCGAAAGGGCAGGGATTCGCCGCTGTCGCACGCTATGAGCGTCCCCGGATCTGCCGTCCGCTCTACTCGCCGGGTGCCGGCCGGGTTGTGAGTGGTGCCCAGTTGCGCGAACGCGACCCGCGGGACGTACGACGTTCGCGCGGCAGGTGGGTGATGTCCTGCGGGAGGCTGCAGACGTAACCGGGGAAGCCGTTAGCGATGTCCTTGACTTCCACCATCCAGGCGTCGGGGAGCCTGCCGGTCACGTAGCCGGCCCACTGGCCGTCCTTGTGCGGGACCATGAACTCCGGATACCAGGTCAGATCGCGCCAGTAGGGGACGTCATCGTTGTAGACGTACCAGACCTTGGCCTGGATGATCTTGTTGGGGGAGTCGATGTTGCACTTGAAGAGCGTTCCCCCGCCCTGGCCGTACTTGCGGCCGCCCCAGACGAAGTCCGGGCCTTTCTGCTCGTAGCTCAGATTGGAGACCTTGCTGATCGGCCGGCCGTCGAAGACGTGCGATACCCACATCTTCCAAACGATGAAGTGCTTCTCGGACTGCGAGGCGTGGCGGTAGTTAGGTACGTAGGCCAACGTCCACGGCGGGTTCATCCGGCCGAGGATATCGTTGACGTTGAACATGGTGTAGCCGTCCTCGTTGGTCGCGCCGAGGTAGATGCACTCGGCGTCGGTATAGCAGCCGTGGGCGAAGGGCGGATAGACGGCTCGGTAGGGGCCTTTCAACATGTTGTCGTTCCAGGCGGATTCGTTGCCCATGTAGACGACGCCGCGGATTCGCGGGTCGATGGTGGCCGCGGTGTGGGCACAGGTGGCCCGTTTGGAGTGGCCGCCGATGACCGCGCGGATATCCTTGCGATCGACCTTGAGGACCTCGGCCATGACGTCCAGGGCGCGCAGGTAGATCGTGGCCAGGGTGAAGTGGGGGTTGTCGGCCACATCCTTGGACGTTTTCAGGAGATTATTGAGAGGAGCGATGGAGACCTCCCGGCCGTTTTCGCCGTCAATCTCGCCGGGGTGCGGCAAGATCATGGTGGGGTAGCCGGTCTGAGCGGCGATGGGTTCGCCGTAGTTGCCGAGGAACGAGCGGCGCCAGGGCCCGGTGGCCAGGCCGTCCCAGCCGCGCTGGGCCACGATGACGCCTCGGCCGCGTCGTGGCGGAGCACTGTTGACCGACGGGTCGGCGGGGGCGAAGACGACGCAGGGATGTCCCCATTTGCGGCCTTCGATCTCCAGGCTGTAGAACTTCACCTCCACCCGGCGCAGCTTCATCTCCGGCCGGGTGTCCGACTGAACGATATCGTCCTTCTCGATGGTGTAGCCGAAGGGGAGCATGTTCTTCTCCCACCGCTTCCACATCTGTGCGGGGCTTTCGAGCTTGTCGTCCGGAACGGAGGGTTGCGCGGCCACGACGCACGCGACCATCTGCAGGGCAGTCAATACGGACATCACCGAGATACTCCTCATCGAAGGGGGCCGTTTGACACACCGACCGGGAGGAGTATATGCGGAATTGTACCGCTTGTCTGCTCAGGGGCGCAGGCATCTACTTGTGCTTGTTCTCGCCTTCGCTCTGGCACTACCGGCGGCGGAGTCGCGATGTCCGGCGAGCTACGCAGGGCAAGCCTGTGGAGAAACCCCGGAACACGTCTGCTTGAGTGCGAAGACGCCCAACGGTGTTCGTTCACTCGGGTCGCTCTTCTCGGCGTCCTTGGTGTCCTGGCGGTTCAATGCACTTGCTTCTATTCGCCGATTGGAGCAGCGTCAGGTCGTCGGCCTGGACGCCGGGGCCTCGGCCAGGGCCCGATTGAGCCTGTCGATGGCCTCATCCACCTCGGCGTTGCTCTTCATGCCGATGACCACGGCGTCGAGGTAGCCACACTGCATGGCGTGTCGGGCGGCCTTCTCGCGATCCTCGGCCTTGGTGAAGTCGCCGTTGCCGATAAGTTTCATGCCGATCACGCCGTGCTTCTTCTCGTGCATGAGTTTGAGCTGCTCCATGACCGGCGGAACGTGGGAGGCGTCGCTCCCCGCATCCCACTTCTCCGAAGGCGTGTCCATGTGAGCTCCTTGCGGATTGACCCGCACAAGATGGACGTCGACCCAGTCCAGTTCCACCGATCGTTTCAGGGCGGGCAGACTGTGGCATGACAGGCCGTGCAGGTGGATGATTTTCTTCTGCTTGGCCTCCTCGAGGGCGTCCATGACCTTCCTGTGGCTCTTGTCCCAGTTGGGTGAAGTCATGCAGTGCAGCAGCACGCTGTCGAGGTAATCGACGCCCAGTTCCTTGCGAAACCGGTCGAGCTCCTGGAGCGGCTTTTCCGGGATGCCGCCCATCTTGGTCTGGATGAAGAACTTCTCGCGTGGTAGGCCCTTGATCGCTCGCCGGACGTACGCGTGCGTCCTGTAGCTGTCGGCCGTGTCGATGTAGGTAATGCCGCGCTCGTAGGCGTAGCGGATGAGTTTGTTGAAACCTTCGTCGCCGAGGGCACGCTGGACGGAGCCGCTGTTGCTGCCGACCCCGATGCCCAGCCGGCTGAGCTTGGCGCCGGACTTGCCCAGCGTGACCTGATCAACCGCGGTGCGTTTCACCGGCTGCTCGGCGACCGAAACAGAGAGCCCGGACAGCATGACGCCCCCTGTGAGGGCGGCCGATGCTTCGATGAATTGACGGCGGGTAATCGGTCTCTTGTTCATGATTCGCTCCTCGTCAGGGCCAGGTGGATATCGGCAGCATTATAGGGGCCATCCATGGTGACTCCAAGGCCCGCCGATCTCCTCATCATCCTGGAAGGAGGGTGCTGTGTTGCCGCGTCGGTCCGCCTGTGCTCTAATCCGCATGCTGGGACCACTCACGGCGCGGCGGATCCCTGTGGAGCGCGGAACTCGGCGCCGCCGGTCAATCAACAGAGAGGAGAGTTGATGGAAACGCAGTTGCCGAGAAACCTGGGTGATCGTGTGGCCGTCGTCACGGGCGCTTCAAGTGGCATTGGCGAGGCGACCGCGAAGGCCCTGGCCGCTCGCGGGGCGACGGTGGCGGTGCTGGCCCGACGCAAGGAACGCCTGGACGGCCTTGTCGCCGAGATTCATCGGATCGGCGGGCAGGCCGCGGCATGGACACTGGACGTCACCGACCGAAAGGCCGTCGAAGCGGTTGCGGCGAAAGTCCTCGGTGAGTTCGGGCGGGTGGACATCGTGGTCAACAACGCCGGCGTCATGTTGCCGAATCCGATCGAGGCGATCAGAGCCGATCAGTGGCAGAAGCAGATCGATCTGAACATCAGTGGCCTGATGAACGTGATCGGGGCGTTCACCCCGGCGCTGATCAAGGCGGGCGCGGGCGGCGGGCCGGCCGATCTGGTGAATATCTCCTCCATCGCGGGGCGGAATATTTTCCCGAGCTTTGCGGTTTACAGCGGGACCAAGGCCTTCGTCACCCATCTGTCCATCACCCTTCGCGCCGAGCTTGGGGCCAAGGGCGTGCGTGTGTCCGCCGTGGAGCCCGGCGTCGTCGGCACCGAACTGCTGAATCACGTCGACTGCAAGGGTGTCCAGGACTGGTTCGAAGCCTCAAGATCGCAGATGGAGTGGCTTCGGTCGGAGGACATCGCCGAGACCATCGCGTTCATCGTGTCGGCACCCAGGCGGATGAATCTCCAATTGGTTACCATCATGCCGACCGGCCAGGCGATGTGAACGCGGATGGATCTGAGACGAGGGGGATTCCCGCGAGAATCGGGGGGGGGGCAGGAGACTCGCCCCCTTTGGGCCAAGCCGATGGTGGCGGATGGCCGGGACCAAGCCGGGGCAACCGCAAGGGAACGATGCGCGACCGCCCGCCGTGGCCCGGGAAGCTGTTCCGGCGTCGCCATCCGGGATTTGTCGGTATACAATGCCGCTCCGAGCCGCAGTCGTGACGGGGCGGGCTTGTGGCAGGCCGGACGAGGTGGAAGACGTGGCCTCATTCGGCCGTCGCCGGCCGGATGTTTCATCCGCGCGATGGGGTGACGCTGCGATGTGACCACGTGAAGGCCAGGTAGTTCAGCAAAGGAAACACGACATGAAGTACTCACTCTCTGTTGTTCTCGCCCTCTTCTTTGGCCTGCTCGTGCCGGCCGCCGCGGAGACCATGCCGCTCTCGAAGCTGGACCTGAAAGCCATGTCTGCCGGGTGGGGCCGGCCGCAGGTGGACAAGGCCGTCACTGGCAAGCCCCTGCAGATCGGCACCCAAGTGTTCAAGGAAGGCGTCGGCACGCACGCGGACAGTGAGTTCTTCATCGAGTTGGACGGCAAGGCCGACCGGTTCCGGGCCATGGTCGGCGTGGATGCGGCCGCAGGCAATGCCCGGGCTTCGATCGAGTTCTTCGTGTACGGCGACGACAAGGTTCTGTTCCAGAGCGGCGTCTGCAAGCTGGGCGAGGCCCCCAGGGCGTGCGACGTGCCGCTCTCAGGAGTTAGAAAACTTTTTTTGGAGGCAACTGACGCGGGCGACGGCGTCTCGTACGATCACGCCAACTGGTGCGGCGCGGTCCTCACCTACTCCGGCGCGGCCCCCAAGGCCCTGTCCGCAGGTCCGCCGGAGGAGAAAGTGATCCTCACGCCACCGCCTCCACGTGAGCCGCGCATCAATGGCCCCAAGATCCACGGCGTGCGACCCGGCTCGCCGTTCATTTATCGCATACCTGCTACCGGCGACCGGCCGATGACCTTTACGGCCGCAGGCCTGCCCGATGGGCTCACACTCGATGGGGACACGGGGATCATCACCGGCTCAACCACGCTCAGGGGCGAGCACAAGGTGACGCTCACCGCCAGGAACGCCGAGGGCTCGATGAGCCGCGAGCTGCGGATCGCGGTGGGGGACAGGCTGGCCCTGACCCCGTACATGGGCTGGAACACCTGGTACCTGCACTACTCGCACATCAACGACGCCATGATGCGCAAGGCAGCCGATGACATGATTGGCTCGGGCATGGCCGACTACGGCTATCAGTATGTCAGCCTGGACGACTGCTGGATGGTCAAGCCCGGCTCGGATGACCCGGAACTGGGCGGCCAGCCCCGCAATCCCGACGGCACCCTCCGCCCGAACAAGCGGTTTCCGGATATGAAGGCCCTGACCGACTACATTCACTCGAAGGGACTGCGGGCGGGGACGTACATCTCCCCCGGCCCGACGACCTGCGCCGGCTACACGGGCTCCTATCAGCACGAAGCCCAGGACGCCCGCACCTTTGCCGGGTGGGGTTTCGATCTGCTGAAATACGACTGGTGCAGCTATGCCAACGTGGCCGGCGGCAAGACCCGCGAGCACTACATGAAGCCCTATCGGCTGATGTGGAATGAGCTGCAGAAGCTGGACCGCGACATCGTGTTCAACCTTTGTCAGTACGGGCAGGACAAGGTCTGGGAGTGGGGCGGCGAGGTTGGCCACTCCTGGCGAACGACCGACGACATCGGCTGGGTCGGCGGCCATCTGTCCAAGGGCATTTACATCGTCGGCCTGGCCAACGCCCAGCACTGGCAGTACGCCGGGCCCGGCAAGTGGAATGACCCCGATTATCTCTCCGTCGGACGAATCAACGCCGACGGCGGCGAGGGTCAGGCCACGCCGCTGAGCCCCAGCGAGCAATACTCGCACGTGACCATGTGGTGTCTGATGGCCTCGCCGTTCGTCTTCGCCGGTGACATGGGCAAGCTTGATCCGTTCACCTTCAGCCTGATCTGCAACTCGGAAGTGCTTGACGTGAACCTCGACCCGCTGGGCAAGCAGGCCCGGATCCTGCGGCAGACGCGACGTGAGCTGGTCCTGGTTAAGGAACTCGAGGACGGCTCCACCGCGGTCGGCGTCTTCAACCTCGGCCCCCGAGTGTCGACGTTCTCGGTGATGTGGCAGGACCTGGGCCTGACCAGAGCCCCGCAGCGCATTCGCGACGTCTGGCGGCAAAAGGACTTCGAAGTTCCGGCCGAGGGCTACAAGGCTGAACTGCCTCGTCATGGGACGTTCATGTATCGGTTCTGGCCGGCGAAGTAGGCGGGCGGTGTTTTCCGGGCTTGTCGACGAGACTCTATCGCGTTGACACCGCTGACTGCAGGCTTGAGAAGGTCTGCCCATGGATGACACAGATGACATCGATGTGAAGAAGAAAAGCTGACCTGCCAGTCCGTCTTGATAGATCTATTGTCTTCTATCTGTGTCTATTCAGGTGGTCTATGGGCAAGAAGCGGAAGAGGAGCGGCGATGCTGTGAGCAGATGGTTTCCAGGTCATCGGCGTTTGGGTATCGACGATGAACGAGCATCACCTTGAAAACCTTGAGTTCTTTGGAAAGAGCGCGGCGGTTGTCTTCACTGGTATCCTCGGCACAGGGACGATCTTTGGCCTGAAACATCAGTTGGTGCGGGATGGCTTCACCGCCGCCATGTTCTGGGCGTGCGTAGTCGGCTTTGCCGTGGCGGCAATCTCCGGTGCGGCGATGACACTCCATCGCCGAGCGGGCTTCACACGCTGCCGGCGATTACTCGCCATCCTGATGCTGGTCGGCTTCATCGTCGGGATTGTCAGCTGCGGAGTGCTCACGACGCTGCGAGATTGGCGGTGGTTCTAAGTCCCGAGTCCAATCTGTATCTCGGGAATTATTGGCTCTGCCCTTCTCAGCTTGATTTGCCGGGGCGGGCGGGCTCAAATACCGCCATGCAACAGAACACCCTTCTCCGAATCGTGGCGGCAGGATCGATGGCCGCCGTTCTGGCCGTTGTTCCCATGACCTGGGCCGCCGATACGGGCACGTCGAGAAGCGCCCTGGAGGCGGACGCACAGGGTTGGCAGGACATCATGCCGCCCGCCGATCTAGCCGGCTGGTACCGCGTGCCGGTGCCGCCGGGGGGCAAGCTCGGCCGCGACCAGTGGCACGTCGATACCGCCGCCAAGCTCCTGATCTGTGACGGCGACGGCGGCCACGACATGCTCCTGACCAAGAAGGAGTACGGCGACGCGATCTTCCACTTCGAGTTCCGCTACACCAAGGTCGAAGGCAAGTCCGGCTACAACAGCGGGGCCTATGTCCGCAACTCCGAGGACGGCGGGCTCTGGTATCAGGCCCAGTTCGGCGATGGCGGCGACGCGTACCTCTTCGGCGAGACCCGCACCGCCGACGGCGGCAAGAAGTTCTTCACCTTGCAGAAGGAAGTGAAGGGCGGCCGGGTCAAGCCGGTCGGCGAATGGAACACTCTGGAGATCACCGCCCAGGGCAAGGTCCTGACCCTCTGGGTGAACGGGGCGGTGGCCTGCAAGTTCGACAGCTGCGGCTCGCCGCAAGGCCACGTCGGCCTCGAGGGCGAAGGGTACCGCATCGAGTTCCGTAACCTGAAGGTCAAGCCGCTGGGCGGCGCGGGCGGTGCCGGTTCGGGCTTTTCCAAGCCGGTGGTCGATATCGGCGTAGTCGTTTCGGATATCGAGAAGTCGGCCAAGTTCTACACCGAGAGCCTGGGCCTGACCGAGGTGAAGGGCTTCTCCGTCACTGGCGAGTTGGGCCGCAAGATCGGCCTGATCGACAACCACCGGGTTGACATTCGCGTCTTCGTTCCCGCGGATACCGACGGCACCACCCGGATCAAGATGATGTCCTTCGCGGACGCCCCCGGCAAGGCGGCGGATCAGAGCTGGATCCACTCAACGTTGGGGATCCGGTACCTGACCCTGTATGTCACCAGCGTGGATGCAACGCTGCGACGCCTGACCAAGACGGGCGTCAAGCCGATCGGCGAGACTCCGGTTTCGCTCGGCAACAACCAGCGTCTGATCACCGTCCGGGATCCCGATGGCAACTTCATCGAGCTGATTGGGCCGTGATTCACTGGTGAGAGGTCAAGCGTGCTGACAAGACGGTAGTCGTGGGTGACGCACATTCGCCCAGTGTGCGATGGATGATCCGGGGCGGGGATGGCGGACGTCGATGCGCTGGTCAGCGAGCGTTCGGGCGGTCCTGGGTTGAGAAGGCGGTTATGGATTTGCGCTGGAGGATGACGCTGCAGCGAGTCGGTCAATGTGCTTTCCCGGTGGCAGGGGTCGGTTTCGAAGCAGTGGGCTCCGGCTTCAGTGCTTCCAGAACGGCGTCGAAGGCTGGTTTCGATTTGCCTTCGCGGTCGAAAAGCAACGGGTAATTCACTCGCTTCCAGGGGAAATCGTTGAGCCAGCTCTGGCCGTCGTGCAGATTCCAGAACGAGACCCGAGCGACGACGTCGGAGTACTTGCGGAAGAGGCGGAAGAGCTGGGCGTACTGGTCGGCCTGACGCCGCAGGATCTCGGGCGGACAACCGTCGCGGTAGGGATCGAGCTTGGCGAGTTCCTCGCGATACCTGCCGCCATCCGCCCACCATCGTGACCGTGGGATGACGTCGATGTCGAGTTCGGACACAACCACTTTGAGGCCGAACTCGCGCATGGCAACAAGCGTGGCTTCAAGGTCGGCTAAGGGCAGCCGGTCCAGTTCGTAATGTCCCTGGAGGCCGATGGCGTGCACGGGCGCACCCTTCTCGCGCAGCGAACGGAGGAGGCGGATCTGCTTCTCGCGCTTGCCGGGCAGCTCGTTGTTGTAGTCGTTGTAGATGAGCAGGGCCTGTGGATCCACCTCGTGGGCGAACTCGAATGCCTTGACGATGAAGTCCTCGCCGCACGCCCTGCTCCAGCCCGACGGCCGCAGGAACTCCTTGCCGTCGTCCAGGGCCTCGTTGACCACATCCCACATGGCGATGCGGCTGCGATAGCGGCCGGCAACGGTGGCGATATGCGTCTTCATGCGAGCAAGCAGCAGGTCGCGGTCGGCCGTGCCCTCGCCATCGCGGAAGAACCAGGGTGGTGTGCGGTCGTCTTTGGCCCAGACCAGGCAGTGGCCCACGACCTGAAGATGACGGGACGCAGCGAACGCGACGAACGCGTCCGGCCGGGTGAAGTTGAAGGACCCTTCCGCAACCTGCACCGGGTTGGGTTTGAGGCAGTTCTCCGGCGTCAGGGCGCTGAACTGAGCGATGAGCAACGGCCAGTCGTTCGGGGTCTCGGGAATCCGGTCGTTGACCCCCGCACCGATCGTGAAGAGGCCATTCGACGCGGCACGCAGCGAACGCGGCTCATTCGGTCCGGCTATGGCCGATGGCCATGCCGCCAGCAGCCCGATGGCAGCCAGGAACCCCCGACGGATTGATAGCCTCTGGGTCTGCATCGATACACTCATAATGAGGCGACGATCGGTTGCCTAACCATGGTTATGTGTGGGCGCTGATCGTGGTGCGACCCATCCTCCATTCTGCCCAACGGCCTGCATTCGCTTCTTAATCCACCGGCCCCGGCCTGGTAATCCGCGGCGCGGTCGCGATCCTCGGCCGGACGGCTAGCCAGTCGACGCCCTGGAACTGCGGGTCCGGGATCTGCCGCACCTCCTCATCACCAAGATACGGGCACATGGCGTCCACCCAGGCGATCAATCGCTGCAGGCTGATCGGATCCACCCGCACGTTGTGGTGCTTCCCACTGGAGGCATAGTCGATGAGCCGGCTCTTGTAGGAAAGGCCGGTCATGGGTGCGGGCGTCTTGTAGCCGGCCGGATCGATTGTGCTGAAGGCCTCGACCATGAGCATTCCGGCCAGACCCCAGCCGGGGGAGGGTTCGCGCGGTTTCCGATAGGGCTCACCCCAGCTCGGATGGCCGGTGAGAATCACGTAAGGCTCGCTGAAGCCCAAGAAACCCGGCCGATCGGTCAAATCCAGCACCTTTCGGCCCTCGCCGTCGCCCTGGTGGCACTGGCCACAGTAGCGGTCGAAGACCGGCTTGGCGTATCGGGCATAGCTGACGGTGTCTTCGCCCCACGGCGGAGGCGTGATCTGCAGAGGCTCCCGGGTCACTGCCGTGCCCCGAGCGGTGTTCACCGGGGTGCGAGCGTGAGCCTCGTGGCAGCCCAGGCAGCCGCGGTACTCGCCCGGCATGAGCCCGACGAAGCTCCGCATCGTCTGCAAGGCCCGTTGATCCTCGTCCAGCAACTGGAAATGGAGCGGCATGCCGGAAGGGGCGTGGAAGGACAATGACCCGTCCGGATCGATGGGCACGGTGCCCAGGACCCGCTTGACCCCCTCGGATTGCACGATCGAGACCACCGGTCCGGTCGAGATGTACGGCCGCTTGTGCCAGTAGGTGTAGGTCTTCGGCTCGATATGGAGAATACGCAGGTAGCGGGCCTTGTCCTTCAGCTCGGGAGGCGCCCCCCGGTAGACATCGTTGCTAAACAGCACGCCCCCTTTGGGACTCGATCGGTCGGCGCGCCCCGGCCAGGCAACATGATCGGGGATGATCGGTGGCCGCGGCCGCGGCTTGACCGGCAGGGCGTGAAGGATGTTGTGCACGCCCTCGTAGATCAACTCTCGGTTGCCCTCCACGTCCATCAGGTACAGCAGGAACTTGCCCCCGCGGTTGGCGGACACCAGGAAGTCCTGCTCGCTCAGCGGATACGGCGAGTAGTAGGCGGGGTACTTGCCGCTGCAGTGGTAGTCCCGGGATTCTATCGGGTCCACCGGTCCGTTGCCTGTCTCGGGCCAAGGCACGTCGGCCGTGATCTTGGTCAGGCCTTGCGGGAAGTTGAGACCCTGCGCCGGGTCGAGGATGGCCAGCGAGCCGGCGAACCAGTCGTGGTGGGCGCTGCCGGTGAAGAGGATACGGCGGCTGCCGGGGATGCACCTGGCGTCCTTCATCACGTCGGGCCAGACGCTTTGGTTGCCCCACAGCGTGTTGACCTGCATGCCGTCGGGGTTGACCGTCCAGAGCTTCTGGGCCCGCCACAGCGGCTTGTCGGTGTACTCCCAGCGGGTGTAGAGCACCCGGCCTTCGTGGGTGACCGAGGGCAGATAGTCGGGCTCGTTGTTTTGTGAGATCAGATACACCTCGCGGCCGGATCGGTCGCATCGGGCCAGTACGAAGGCGTTGGTCGGCGGCATGCAGCGGACATAGGTGTGACCGCGCGTGGTGGTGAACACGATGTGCCGATCATCAGGCAGATAGATCGGGTCGAGATCATCGTACGCCCCGTCGGTCAGCTGAACGAGCCCGCTGCCGTCGACGTTGATTTCGTAGAGGTGAAAGGACTTCTCGTTGTGCGGCTTGTAGCAGAACAGCACCTTGTCGGCGTCGTAGGACAGGTCGGGACGCCAGAAGGAACCGTGCAGCGGCGGCTGAGGCATGAGCTGGGTCAGCTTGCCGCTGGGTGACAGACCGTCAAGGACCAGCAGCCGGGCGCCGGGGACGGCCATATATCCCAGCCGATGGCGGGTCTCGTGCCGCCACTCTGAGCCCTGGGGATAGGGCATGTCCACGAAGAGCACCTTTCCGAAATCGACAGCCGGATTGTGGAACTGGATCGATCGCTTGACCCGGCGGACTTCGAAATACAGCTCGGGGTCGTTGCCCGGCAGACTCGCCGCTCGCTTCTCCAGGTCGGCCAGCCGAACTAGGTCGCCCGTGAGATCCACCCGTCCGGGCCACTGCAATTGGATCCTGGCGGCCAGGCGGCGGGTCCACGTGACCTCGTCGCGGATCCGCTGGGGCGTCGGGCTGCCATCGGCCTGGTGCAGCCAGTCACGCCGCAAGGTTTCCTCCGCCTCGTTCGCCGGGAGGTCGCGAGTGGGGGGTGTGGATGGTCGAACGTAGGGTGCCACGGGCTCCTGGACGTATGGGCGAAGCTGGACCCGGCTGCCCACTTGGAGGATCAACTCGACCCACTGGGGCGAACCGGCCGCCGCGTCACCCTGTGCCTTGAGTTCCTCGAAACGTCTTTGGAGTTCATCCGCTTCTTTCCACTTCTTGCGGTCCTCGTCCGTCTGCTTGCTCCACTGGTGCTCGGTGAGCGGCTTGTACTCCGTCATGAGCTCGATGAGCCGGGCGGCCTGTTCGATGAGCGGCCCATTCCCGCGGGTGGTGACGTATTGCGGCAGGCCGGCGCCGGTCCAGGTCGTGAAACGGCGGGATTCGTCAGGGAAGGTTCGCCGGAGTACGGCGAGCGCCGCATCGAGGAGCTCGAGGTTGAGCCCGCCGTCTTTCTCGAGAGCGGCGTTGCGACAGCGGGCCAGCATGTTCGCGAACGAGTCGGCCGGTCCGCAGATGGCACCGGCCCGCGCCTGCAGAGCCTGGAAGACTTGTTCGGCACGATCGGAACCGGATCTGTACAGGGTCCGGATTTCCTCGGCCGTCAGAGCGTCTCCGTAGACTCGCAGATCGTCCAAGCCGCCCTGGAAGTGCTCTCCGGTACCGCTCGACGAGCCGATGAAGAAGGGGACGGTCCCGTTCGACGCGATCGTGCCGGGGCGTTCCAGCCGGCCAATCTCCCGGCCGTCGAGGTAAACGCGCATGTGCCGGCCGTCGAACGTGGCGGCGCAGTGATGCCATCGCCCGTCGAGTACCTTCGCGGGATCGATGGAGCCGTCGCATTCCACGTATCCGCTAATGTTCAGACCCAGGGAGAGAATCGCGCCGTTTTCCTGGAATGAGAAGAGCACGCGCTGCTCGCACTCCTGGCGGATGATCTCGCGGAATCCTGGCAGATCCGAAGGCTGTACCCATGCACTCAGGGTCAGTTTGTCGATCGATCCGCTGCAGAGGCCCGCGCGGGTTTGGAGGTTGTACTCGCCGGCGAGGTACAGGGCGGTGCCGAACACGCTCGGGATTCGCTTCAGGGGTGTGGGTTGCCGGCCGGGAACTAGCCACCGAATGCCGCCGTGCAGGGTGGCATCGTGTCCTTGCCTGCTCGCGTCGTGGCAGACGTCGCCGAAGGTCTCGTCAAAAGTCCAGTGGGCGATCAATGGCTTGGTACTGCTCGGTCCATCGCCGGCCTCTCCGTGCGCGATTGTGCCGCTGGTCACGGCCATCGCCAGAATCAACAGGAGAGTGGTGGAAAGCCCAGGCGCGAAACGCTCGTTCATGCGAACCTCTCTTTTCGGCGACCAGATTGCCGGCCCCCGGGGTTGCATCGGTGCTCGGCCGCAATGACGCTCTGACGACAGATGGCTCTGTCTGAGATCTGGGAGACAGACGCCAAACCTGGATTCTACGACAAATCGCCAGTCTTGATCCAGAGCCCGGCTTCGTGGCCAGGTTCGCGACGTGCAGGCGCGGCTGGGCTAACCGTGGCGCGGCGCCCTTGGCCGGCTGGCCCGGAGCCGGCCACTCGCCTCGGCGTCCTGACGTCTCGGGGATCGGGCCACCCATGGGTGTGATCCTGGAGTTCTTGCCGCCCCCCCTGGTTTGGCGTCGACAGCCCCCCTGGGAAGTGGCCAACAGCGCGCCGATGGGCGGCAAGACTGCGGACCAGATTCGGCAGACAGGCTACGGCATGAGGGCCAAACGGCGCTGCCGCGCTGGGTGGCGGAAGTAGAGAGCGAACGAAGTCAGTGTGCCTGGAGGGGCCAACAGACCCCATCCCTCCTGCTTTGCCCCCTCGCACGCTCCGCCCATCTGTAGCCGCCTGACCAAAGTCCAGCGCATCATGACTTCCAGACCGGATGAGGAGCTCGTTTTCCTCGTACTTGTGCCCAGCCTGGAGAACGGACGCTGCCGTTACTCGAAGCAGTTCGGCTCGATCACCCCGACCTGGGCCGCATAGCAGCGAAGGAACAAACCAAAGTCCGGTTGACCCACCTCGGCGACGACGCTGCCCGGCTGCCCAGCCGCTGCACCTCCATTCGCAATTGCCGGACCCAAAACACACCGCTCGAAGGAGACCAGACCGAAGCCGTTGCTCTGGCCATCCGCTTGACTGGACGGATTCAGGCACTGACCGCCCGTGCAGGCCTCCCCAGGATCGCAAACGGTGCCACAGCTCCCGCAGTTGTCTGGATCGGTCATGAGGTCAACGCAGACACCGCCGCAGGTGAGGCCGCCCGGACACGTGAAGGACCTCTGGAGCACACCGAAGTCATTCTGGTCCACGTCGTCGTCCGTGTCGAAGTCGGCCTGTCGGCAGGTTGGTGTGCCGTTGTGCGAAATAGCCGGGCCGGAGAAGCACGACACGAAGAGAGCCAAATCGGCCTGATCCACACCGCAATTGCCGTCAAGATCCGCAGGTAGAACGACAGCACAGACAAGGCTGAGTACGGCGTCGGAACTGGTGACGGAACTGCAGCCGTTCGAGATGACTACCTGATAGGCTGAGCCGCAATCGGCGGCTTCCACGTGGCTGATCTTCAGCGTGGCCGTCTTGGCTCCGGAGATTCGCTCGTTGTCGACGAGGTCTTCGCCGCCCTTCTTCCATTGATAGGCCGCCATCCCGGCGCCGCAGATTCTGACGTGCATTGAAGCCGGGTCACCCGCCTGCACCTTCTGGCCGGCCGGCTGCTCCGCGATGATGATGATCGGTGCCTGACTCATCAGAACGGAGATGGTGTCCCAGGCACCGTTGGCCACGACAATGTCGCCCCAGTCGTCGTTGTTCAAGTCGCCGACGGCCGCGAAGGTGGACAGCCAGCCGACGCCGAACTTGATCGAGTCTGCGAAGGTGCCGTCGCCGTTGTTCAGTCGCACCGCGACCTCGTAGCTCCCGCCGCCCATGACCAAGTCCGCCACCCCGTCGTCGTTCACGTCGCCGGTGGCCATGTACGGGCCGTAGCCGGTGGCGTTAACCGAGACGACCGCCGGGGCAAACGACCGGCTTCCTTGGTTCAGCAGGACGCTGATGCTGGCAGCCCCAAAATGGGCGACCAGATCGTCGAGTTCGTCGTTGTTCGCGCGAACGATTGCCACACGCGCCGGACCCCACCAACCGGCGTAGAACTCCTGTTCAGCGGAGAACTCTCCCAGGGTGGGCGAGTTGTTCCACAACACGCCGACCACCCTTGCTCCGTCGGAGCCGGGGGACGACCGCGGATACGCGATGTCCCTGGCTCCGTCACCATCGAGGTCGCCGATGGCCACGCCCCCGGTGCGAGAGTAGTCGAAATAACGCGTGGTTACCTGCGGGAACTTGCCAGTTCCGTCGTTGAATGCGATCGCCACGAACCCCACCGGGTATGCATGATGTCCAGCGATGACGAGATCGTTGTCGTTGTCGTTGTCCATGTCGCCGACCGCCACCGCGTAGACTTCGTCGTAAGGCGCGCAGCTGCTGTACGGCGTGAATGACCCATCGCCCTGGTTACGCAGCACGAACACGGTGTTGCCGACGGTATAGATCAGATCGGCGCGATTGTCGCCGGTCAGCTCGGCAATGGCCACGAGATTGGCCCTGCCGACCATGTACTCGAGTTTGAACTCAGTCAGGGCGCCGAACGTCCCATCGCCATTGTTCATCCGCCACGTGACATTGGCAGTTCCCCAGCCGTCCCCGTTGCCCGCCGCCATGTCCAGGTCGCCGTCGCCGTCCAGATCACCGAGCGCCACGCAGCGAGGCGCTCGGTTGGCCGGGTACGTCACCTGCTCCGCAAACGGCGGGCAATCCGCTTGGACCGGCGTCGGCCAGTCCCCGATCGTCCATCCCGCGATCACAGAGACGAAGATCAGAATAACACGGTTACGGTGGGTCATGGTTCCATCCTCCATTCTGACAGGACATGGTGGTCCGGATGACTGTCGTCCCGATGTCTTCGGAAGGCGAGCCGCCGACTAGGTCGGAGACGCCTCGGTGGGCGTCCGCGTTCTTTCGGCCTCCCGCCGACCCCGGTCCGTTGTGGACCAGCCGGAGTCAACGCCAGCATCACCGCAGCTTGACTAGCCGCCCGATGAGCACGATCCGGAGGCGGCCATCCAAGCCAGAGTGACTATAATACCATAGAGATTCACTAACTCAAGCGAATAATTCTGGTTCTGCGACAGTGTAGCCCATCCCTTGGCTCCGATCCGGTGTGAATTAAAGCTAAAAAGTCAAGCCCATGGCATTCCGTTGACAGCTTAGGGCCCTACGACGCCCAAGCGTTCCGGGGGGCTCGCCGCGTCATGGAGACGAGTAGGCGAAGGAGCAGGGGGGCAGGCTGGTACTCTTGTCGCTCCTTCCGGTCCCTCCGCGGCTTGGCGGTAGGCAGGGTGTTCCACCTTTCAGCTTGACTGATCGCTGAGCGCTGGCCGCTGACTGCTGATCGCTACCCAGTCACCGACCGCAATTCGCCTCGGCCGAGATTGCCGGCCCACTGTAGCATTGCTGGAAGATGCCGAAGTCGGCCTGGTCGACGTCATTGTCCTTGTCGAGGTCGGCCGAGGAGCACGCCGGGGTCTCGATGTGCGGAATGGTCGGTCCTGAGAGACAGGAGGCGAACGTGCTGAAATCATCCCCGTCGACGTCGCCGTCATCGTCAAAGTCGGCTCGGCCACAGACGGCGGGTATGACCACCGCGTCAACGGTTGCCTCAGCGTCGATCGAGACGTTCTCGCAGCCGAGCAGAAGATAGCCTGCACCGCCGTTCGCGCCGCTCGAGTAGTAGAACGGGTCCCAGGCTACGGGTTCGGTACTGAGCCCGCCGCCTGCTCCGCCGATGGCTCGGATTTGGGCCGTCTCACCGAGAACGACCATACCGGCGTACAGTTCGATGTTGCCTCCCGCGCCACCCCCTCCGGGCCCGCCGCGGGGGATGGCCGTGGCGTAGGCAATCCCGCCATGGGACCCGTTGGCCAGCAGTTTGCCGGTCAGGGTCAGGCAACCCGGGGTCGAGATCTGGAAGCCGCCGCCCCCTCCGCCGCCGTCTCCTCCCTGAATGTCGACGCCGAAAAACAGGCGGCCGCCGCCCCCTCCGCCGCCGGATCCGCCGCCTCCCTGTCGGTTGGGCATGAGCCGCGGTCGGGCGATCGCATGGCCGCCGGCCGCAGGATTCGGTCCGGTTCTTGAGGTCGCTCGTCGCCCGGGCGTGGCCATGCCCGCACCGCCACCGGCGTTGCCCTGGCTGGTTGGCGGCGGCCCGCCTAGCCCTGGAGCCGGTCCGGTGCCCATCTGGCCCTCGCTGTTGAGACCGCGCGGACCGCCATTCCAACCGCCCGGTCCTCCACTGATGCCGACCCCCGATACGTCGATGGTGCCTTCAATGAGCACGTCGCCGGTGGCCGCAAAGAACACTGGCGTATGCAGGTCGTTCGGCGTGAAGCTGAGGGTCACGTTGGGCGGGATGTGGATGGTCGTGAAGTTGAACACTCCATCCGGCGCCACGTCGTTCAGTACGATCTTCTGGTTGCCTGTGGGTGTGAAAGGCCCATCCGAGCCGTCCGAGACGATGCCGCCGGCCATGACAAAGGGCACGGCCGCAAATGCGAAAGCCGACAATGCGTCAGGTACGTGTGTTCTCATGGGGGGCCTCCTCCGATCCGGGCGGCAGTTGTTCGCTTGATCCGAGATGCTTCAGTCGACTTTGACCGGCCACGGTGCCTGGCTGGATGCAATTATTATACCTCCGGTGTGTGAGTGACAAAAGAGCCGTGGGCTTGACTTGGCGCAGGACGGAGTCGACGATGATGCACACTCAAGGAATGCCACGGATCGCCGTTTGAAGGCCGTCCGCACGAGAGGAGAGCAAAAATGGCCCCTGATCCGTTGACCCCGTACGGCAACCGACCGATGGTGACGCCCATCGTCAATGCCGTCAACTACGAATATCTCTCATTTGAGGTGCTCCGTCAGATCACCGACGGCGAGATCGATGGCTATACGTACCATCGAGACGACAACCCGACCGTCCGGGAGGTCGAACGCAAGATTGCCGGCCTGGAGGGGGCGGAGGACTGCATCGTCTGCACCACTGGGATGGCCGCCTGCACGATGGTCTACTTGACCTATCTCAAGGCCGGCGACCACCTGATCATCTTCCACGACACCTACGGCGCGAACTATAAGGTGGCCCTGATCCTCGAGCGGCTGGGCGTCAGCATCACCTGGCTGAGTGCCGATGAATCGGATCGTCTCGGCGAGCATGTCCGACCGAACACCCGGATGATCTTCCTGGAAACGCCCAGCAACCCGCTATGCAAGATCCTGGATATACGTTCTGCTCGAAAAGCCGCGGACACCGTCGGGGCCCTGCTTGTGGTCGACAACACCTTCGCCACTCCGTATCACCAGACGCCCCTCCGGCTCGGGGCGGACCTGGTGATCCACAGCGCCACCAAGGCGCTCGGCGGCCACAATGATCTGATGGCGGGTGCAATCGCCGGATCCATGGAGCACTACAACCAGCTGTGGTTTACCCGGCAGGCCATCGGCACAACTCTGGACGCCTACTCTGCTTTTCTGCTGGAACGCGGGCTCAAGACCTTCGAGTTGCGCGCCGAGGCCATGGCCCGCGGAGCCCAGATCGTTGCTGAGTTCCTGGCCGAGCAACCCAAGGTGTCCCGGCTGGCGTACCCCGGCCTGGCCAGTTGCCCGGGCCATACCGTCGCGGCGAGCCAGATGCAGTGTGGCTTTGGTGGAATGCTGGCCTTCGACGTTGGCGAGGAGGAAGAGGATGCCAAGCGGTTCATCGCGGCCCTCAAGACAATCTACCACGCGGTGAGTCTCGGGGCGACCGAATCGCTGATCTGCATTCCCTACTTGACCACCATGCTCTACCTGCCTCCGGAGCTGCGCACGAGTTTTGGCGTCCGAAAGAACACCGTCCGCCTGTCCATCGGGATCGAGCCGCCCGAGAAGCTCGTGGCCGACCTCAAGCAGGCCCTGGCATGCGTTCCGCAGCGGGTCCTGTCCCACGCCTGAAAAAGGTGTCAGGATGATTTAAATCGCCGCGGCTTGCGGATTCCGCTGACTTGGTGCTGGCCGTGGCCGACGAGCTTCGCTCCGCCGTCGCGGGCAGGTCCCCGGGCCCGGACTTCCAGGAACGCCGGCCTGGAGTCGTGACTGAGCGGGTCATGGCTCGGAGCAAGATGCCGAGTCACCTGCTGGAGGCATCCACTCTCCCGTCGCCGCGGCCAGCTGGCACGACGCTCCTCTTGGTCCGCTCATCGATCCAGGTCCGGACGGTCTGCTTTCAGGTCGTCGGCGATCTGAATCGCGACTCCCTTTGTCTCAGGCTCGTCCTGAGAGCCCACGCGACCACACCCGCAATGACGAGCACGGACAGCAGGCTCTGGCTGGCATACCAGACATGGCGATCGAGGGTCAGTGGAGTCAGGACCAAGAGCCGGGTCACGGATAGACTGGTCAGGAAGGCCAGGAAGCCGAGTTCCTGGAGCGTGACGGCCATGCCGGCGGCCAGCAGCCCACAGGTGAGCCACGCCGCGAGGCCGATCGGACCCGTCGAGGAGGCAAACGCGGCCGCCAGCAGAACGACAAGAGCCACCAAGGCCAGCCAGCGTTGCCGAAAGATGAGCCGGAGAAGCAGCAGCAGGGCCAACACGATCAAGCCGCGAGTGATGGCAAACAACGCGGCATTGACCAGCGAATTGGCTGTGAACTGATACCCCGACAGCTGGCCCGGTTCCCAATCCACAACCGGACCGACCAGCGCCGCCCAAGGGTGGGCGGACTGGAGTCCGACCCAGGCATTCAGCTGCTGCAGGACGAAGATCACCACGCCGGACGCGGCACCCAGGACAATGTCGTGTCCCACCAGCGGATCCTGGATTCGACCGGCCAAGACCCGAGTCCACGAGATGAGTGAATGAGGCCAGAAACGGCGGACGTAAGGCTCGATGGCCATGTAATAGATCCACACCATGAAGGATGTGAAGAGAGCCAGCTGTGACGCCGACACAAACCAGACCACCGCGGCGACAAAACTCTCGGGGACGGAGTGTCCCAGCACGTACAAGACGAACTGCATCCCGAAGACCGCGATTGCGATCTGGCGTGCCCCTCGGCGATCACTTGTCCTTCGGCGAGCATTGTTCCACGCCAACGGCATCGAGGCGATCAGCGTGCCGATGAAGATCAGGCTGCTGGCGGTCTGCCCACGCACCGCGGAAGGTCGGTACCCGCTCGTGGGATCGTCATCGTTCCGATCGGTTGGTCCATTCGCCTCCCAAGACCGAGTGGCCCGAGTATGCTCGGCGGACAGGTGAGCGCCAACGTTGAAGCGAATTCGACCCTCTTGGAGATCAGCCCGAACTCGAGCCGAAGTCGACCCCGCTTGGGCCGGTTCCCAGAGCCTCACCCGATCGTCTCCGGAGACCAGCCTGAAATCGCTCATCTGCAGGCCGGCGAGACTGAACAGGGTCGCCCAGGGCGAATCCCCGCGGGAGCCGACCCTGACCTTCCTCGAGCCCCAACCGTCCAACCACCGAAGGTCCCCGTTCCCGGTCAGAAGGACCTCGACCTGATGCCCTCCGGGCGGTTGAGTTTCGAAGACGCTGAAATCCTCGGATGACTCGGTGGACCGGCCAAAGAGCCTGTAGCGGTAGCAGAGGACCTCCATGCCCATCGGCAGCGGGGGAGTCGATTCGGCGGGCTGAGTCGTCGTGCCGCGAATCGCGTTCCATCGCTTGTGGTCAACCTTGAAGGCTTGCTCGCACGAGTGGCTCGCGGGATCGTACCCGAGCGTTCGCAGAATCTTCTCCGCCTTCTGGCTGAGCACCTCAGGGGGCAGCGACAGGCCGGCGTGGGAGATGAGCAACGTGCTGCGGGCCAGCAGGAGGCCGACGATGAGGCCCACAACGACGACGAGAGCACCCGCGATAGCCGCGACAGGCGCTCGGCGGGGGCGCGTCGGGGAATCGGCCACCACATGAACCGGGGGTGTTTCTCCGGAGGCGACCATGGCGGCCAGTACCTCGCCACCCGGAAGCTCGCCGAGCACATCATAGACGGACGCGGGGCGATGGCGGGGATCAGGTTCCAGGCAATCCAGGATCACACGCTCGAGTTTGCGATCGAGGTCGTTCGCCCACGCGCTCGGGGGTGAGATCACCCGCGAGGCATCCGGGAGACCGCCGGCGCCGGGCTCGGTGGCCGGCCGCCCCGTCGCCAACTCGTACAGAATCAGGCCCAGCGAGTAGACATCGCTCTGGATGGTTGCCGGTTCGGCACGCCGGACTTCCGGAGCCATATAAGCGAGCGTACCGGCACGTTCAGAGGTGGCCGCATCGGACACGGAAACGGCGATGCCGAAATCGGTCAGCCGGACTTCGCCGCGTTCGTCGAGCATGACGTTGGCCGGCTTGAGATCGCGATGCAGAATGCCGCGGTCGTGGACGGCGGCCAGGCCGAGGCAAAGCTGACGAGCGACGTGGCTGGCTTTTTCCGGAGCGAGACGTCCCACTCGCTTGAGGAGGGTGGCGAGGTTCTCCCCGTCGATGTACTCCATCGAGATGAACGCCTCGCCGTCGACTTCGCCGACGTCGTGGATGCGGCATACGTGGCGATGGGTGATCGTCGAGGCCATGCGGGCTTCGGCGTAGAATCGGGCAAGCCATGCCGGATCGGAGCCTCGACCCGCGGTGAGGAACTTCAAGGCCACGGTCCGAGAGAGCCGGAGATCCTCTGCCCGATAGACCTCGCCCATGCCGCCCCTGCCTAGCAGGTTGATGACCCGGTACCGCTCCGCCACCCGAGTGCCCGAAGGCCAGCGATCCGATGCGGACTGCATCGAGATCCCCGCCGTCGGAGCGACCGCCTGGGTTTCCTGTGCGGCCGGGGCTTCGAGAAGCGTCTTCGTGGTGTGATATTGGAGAAGGGATTCCACTTCAGCCCGCAGAACAGGATCCTGTCCGCAGCGCGCCTCCAGATGAGCGCGACGGGCAGAGTCATCCATTTCACAGACGGCCAGGAACAACTCCTTGGCCTGCTGATGAAGCGAGGGTGTCATTGACTCCCGTCCTTGTCGCCCAATTCACGCCGGAGCCACGCCCTGGCCGCGGTCCACTCGCCCTCAACGGTCCGTTTCGATACCCCCAGGACGGCGGCTGCTTCCGCGACGCTCAATCCCCCGAAGAACCGCATCTCGACCACGGATGCCTGCCTCGGATCAAGGGTGGCCAGCCTCTCCAGAGCGTCATCGAGCGCCAGGACATCCTCGTCCCGGCCCGGACTGAGAGCGATGTGCTCGTCGAGCTGGAGCCGGACGGCGTTGCCCCCACGCTTGGCCCGGCCGCGCGATCGAGCATGGTCAACCAGGATCCGGCGCATGGCCTGGGCCCCGACCGCCAGAAAGTGAGTCTTGCCCTGCCAGTCCACTCGGCTCTGATCGACGAGCTTGAGATAGGCCTCGTGGACCAGAGCGGTTGGCGTCAGGGTGTGTCCCACGTTCTCACCTGATAAGAACCGAGCGGCCAGGTGCCGCAGCGGCTCGTAGAGGAGCTGAAAGAGCTGCTCCGCGACGGGCCCGCCGCCACCGGCCTGGGTTACGATTTCCGTGATCTGCTCGCGGATGTCGCTTGCCATCTTTCGTGCACCCCAGCCAGGAGTCAAACCCGAAACAAGCGACTCCTATTGTCCTGAGGGAACAGCAGATGTGCAAGCACTCACCATCTCACCACGAAGCCACCGGTCATCCATTTGCTCGACTCGACCGAATGGACCACGGCCCACTCTCCTGCCCGGACTTCCCCGTCCCGGGCCATCTCGTCCAGGTGCAGCAGGATCGATGCCCCGCCGCAGTATCCCGTGTTTCGCGCCCGGAACTTGATTCGCCGCCTGACCTCGTCCGGCGAGCAGTTCAGGTACTCCATGAATCGCTTGAGACCATCGTCGTAGAGCTGCATACTGGGAATCGAGAGGATGAAATGCTCAATCAGCCCGCGGTCGATCCCCAACCGGTCTATCATCCGGGCGATTCCCTCAAGCAGCAAGCGGCCCGCGTCGCGGTTGACCGCGGCGAAATCCTGATCGAGATGGTGCAAACCCTGCTCATAGATGTGCTGGGTCTGCCTGGCCGGATCGGTCAGGTTCGCCACGCCCCCCCCCGCGGTCATGCCGGGCGGAAGCCTGCCGCCGACCGACTCGATGAAGGTCCCGACGATTTCCCGTGACAGCGGTTCACCGGACGCGGCCTGCGAAGACCGGAGCACGACCGCTCCGCTGCCGTCCGCCAAAATATAGCGCAAGGCCGCGTGTTTCTTGGTCACCCGGGCCGGGTTCAGGTAGGCGGCCCGGAGGTACACGCTTGAGAGCTGCGGATAGACGACCAGGGCGGTCCGGTATCGGCCCACGCGCAGGGCGTCGTAGGCGATCTGGACACTCTTGCCCACGCCGGAGCAGTTCGAGTGGATCTCCATCTCCGCACAGGTTTCGATACCCAGCTTCTCCTGGAGCAAGGCCGAGGTCGGAGGCGTGCTCTCGTCGTAGTTTGGACTGGCGAGGATGATCAGGTCCACGTCCGCGGCGCCCATGCCAGCATCCTCCAGCGCCCGTCGACAGGCATGCGCGGCCAGGTCGGCCACGGTATGGGTCAGCCAGCCGGTCACGGGGTCAATCGCAAAATGCCGCTGTTCAATACCACTTGTAGCCAGCATGCGGGTTCCGATGGTCCGAATGAAGGACTGGACGCGGTCGGGGGCCCCGGTGAGCAGGCCCAGGACTTCATCAATCCGCGCGTTGGGAACCGGTTCGTTGGGCAGGAATGATCCCGTGCCCGCGATGAACACGCGACGTAAAGCGTTACTCACGGCGTCCTTCCTTTCTTGCTGCTGACGCCCTGGGAGAGCACCTTGATCACTTTCTGTGCCGGCCGGCCGCGCGTTGCGCTTCACACCCGCTGCGAGTAAGCCGCCCCTTTGGGGTCGCTGACGCGACCGGCCGGCGTAGTACTCGGGCCGCACGACATTCCCGTCTCCGGTAGGGGGGCTCGACCCTCCGATCCCGCACTGCCCGCACGTCCGACTGGGAACACCCCAGCCCTTATCCTGGACGGATGCCGCGAGCCGACAGAGATCGGGTCCGTGACGGGAATGTCACGCGGCTCGAATTGGCGTCCCACAAGTCGCGAGCTTGCTTCTCTCGCAACGCCTCGCACCCCGCACGACCGTGGGCTGCCCACCCCTTGCGCTCACCACCCCACGCGACGGCGGACGCTGGGAACCGCAGCCGAAACACGAAATGCTTGGGGTATTGGACAGATACAGTGGTCATGGGCGGTTGGCAGAACATGGGACGAGACACAAATGGAGCAGGACCCGCGCTCGAGGTCTTCCATCGAGCCCGGGCCCCGCCATCGACTTTGCTGGACCCCGATTCTGTAGAGGATCGCTTTTTTCCGGGACGACCTGCGAACTGATGGTCGCCTAGGTCAGACCGGGAGCTGAATGTCGCCCAGCAGACTCTCGATCAACGCGGTGATGTCTTCGCATCCCGAGGCGACCGCCATGGTCGTGCCGGCGAGCAACAGCCCGAGTCGTGCAAACACTTTCTTCAACATGATATGACTTCCTTTGCCGCGTGGAAATTCCGGTTCGTTGGCTTGCCCCACCCACGCATGATGGGGCAACCATTCGCGCCGGCGCCGGAAGCCTTTTCCGACTGTCCCGGCCACTCCAGTACGCGACAAGTCCCGCCCCCGTCCGCAACGCTCCGCTCCAACAGGGCCAGAGAACCCCACCCCTGCCGGAAAACGCCTGGCAGAGGCCTGATTGGCGGACGGACGGGTTACGGGTGCGGCTCGCGGGCGTGAAAACGGCATCCTCCCGGCTTCTTTCTTGACGAGCCCGGGAAAGGAGATAGGATGCCTGGCGGAAGGGATGCAGCAGCAAGAACAGGCATCTCCACCACGTCCCAGCCGGCGTCTTTGAGGTCGGGATACGACACGCCCCCCGGATACCCCGCTGGCGACGAGCGCCGCCAAGGCGCTACCGTTTCTGAGTTGCTCTTCGACAGCATGGGCCAACCCCGATGATCGGCCAGGCCAGCCGATTACCTCCTGTCAGGGCTGAGGATGCCCTATCGGGTGGGTTTGGGAGGAAAGCGATGAACACGGGCGCTGTTCGACCGATCATTCGTTTCGGCATCGGCTTGCTGCTCCTTGGCACCGTGCCTGCGTCGCTGTTGACGGGTTGGCCTTTCGGAAGGAGTATGCCCTGGGAACGCCAGGCCGTCGCCCGACAGACAACGCCCCCAGATCTTGCACTGGTCGGGGCCGTGTCCAGGAAGGCACCCCACGCCTGCGGAACTCCCGCCGAGTTCGATGTCTCCGTTCCCCTGGACGGTCAACAAGCGGTCGAAGGGCGGCTGAACGACGACGGTACCGGCGATCTTGAACTCGTACTCACGTTCAGTGTCCCTGTTCGGGCTGCGGATGGCACCTTGGATACGACCGAGATCCTCGTGACCGGCGGTGTATTGGGCCGTGCCGAGGTGGCCGGAGCTCAGCTGACATTGTTCATTCAGGTGGAGGCCGAGCTGGCGTGCGTGCAGGTGGGAGTGACCGGCCTGGTGGACGACGCCACCGGGACTCAGCCGCTTGTCTTGCCCGGCGCCCTCAGCATCGCGGTCCTGCCCGCTGACGTGGATGGCAACGCCCGAGCGGATGCGACCGACGCAGCCGTAACTCGGTCCGTCTGCGGCCAGGCCGCCGCCATCGCCTCCAGAACCGGAGCGATCCAGAACGCCGACCCACTGCCCATCGGCCACGTTGTCCCCGTACGGCGGCCGCTCTTGGTCGCCCAGCCGTTCAATGCCTCGGAGGTTGGCGTCGTCGGCCAGGTGGAATCCCCAGTCGGCTCGACCGCGGCCGGTGGTGCTCAATCACCTTCTCCGTCGATAGCCGCGCCCCTGGAGCAGAGCGGTCCTGATCTTGAGACTCCGCGGAGAGCGACGGGGGTCACGTCGATCACCGCCGCGACCACGTGGGACGCCGGGGTTTGTACGGGCTACTGTGCCTATACGATCCCGCAATTCGACATGGACATCGACGGTGACGTTGACCAAAGGGATTTCGGGATCATCCAGTCGTGCTGGGGCTGCCATGTGGAGCAGGGTGTTCTTCATGGTTGCCCCGAGTTCGAGACAAGCGAAGGTGCCGTGAATTGTCTGTATGCCGACCTCAATGCGGACAACAGCGTGGATGGAGACGACCTGGCGGTGTTTGCCCGCTGCCACTCAGGCCCGGATGTGCCGGGTGATCCAAGGTGTGGAGACCGCAACTGCAACGGCATCCTCGATGCCTACGAAATCAGATGGTGCACCGGCTGTGGCGAGCGCCTCGACGTCGACGCTGACCTCATTCCGAGCGAGTGCGACAACTGCCCCATTTACAATCCCGACCAGGCGGACCACGACGGTGACGGCACGGGGGACGTCTGCGACAACTGCCCTGCCGTGCCCAATCCGGACCAGGAAGATGCGGATGGCGATGGCATCGGAAATGCGTGCGATTCGAACGCGGGCGCGGACGGGGATGAGGATGGAGTTCCGAACGCGACGGACAACTGCCCGACAGCATCCAATCCCAATCAGCAGGACTCGGACCGAGACACCTTGGGTGATGCCTGCGACAACTGTCCCACGGTGACGAATCAAGCTCAGATCGATTCCGATGGCGACGGCATCGGAAACGCCTGTGACAACTGTCCGACGGTCGTTTGCCTTGATCCGAAGGACACGGACGACGACGGAGTTGGAGATGTGTGCGATCCGGACGCGGACGATGATGGGATCTGCAACGTCGGCGGTCCCCTTGCGGACACCGTACCGGGCGTTCCGGCGGGCGGTTGTCAAGCTGGGCCGAACGGGCAAGACAATTGCCTGCTGATCGCCAATTATGACGCAGCGGATCAGGATGGTGACGGTGCCGGCGATGCCTGTGATCCATGTCCCAACACGCCGCCTCAGGACTGTGCTGGGGCCGAGTTTGCGTCCCGTTGCTGGGGCCGGCCGAGCGAAGCCTGGGGAGCACCGGCGGGGTTCGGCGCCAACCTTGATGTCTCGCAGGGCTTCGGTCCGCCGGACTTCCCGCCGCTGAGCCTGAATCCCGTGACAGGGACCGCGCCATTGATCTCGTCGGACATGGACCAGGCCGTCGGCGATCGGTTCCGATTCGCGGTGCGGGTCACCCAGAACGGCCTGGTGGATATGGCGACCGGCAGCCCGCTGCTTCGGGAGGTGGATTTCGAGTTGCCCTTTGGCGGCGCCGTGTTCAGGCACGTCCGCACGTATGGCGATGATGTTGCGGCTGAAGCGTTCGCCTGGTGTAGTGATTCGGAGCCATGCACTTACTCCGGCTCACAGGCGTGCTACGAGGGGAACCCCAACGGCAGCTTCTGGGATTGGGTGGGCACCAACTGGATGATGGGTGAGAATCCGGTTTTCCTTTTCAGCGCCGAGTACAAGAACATCGTCACCCCCGGCCCGCGCCGCTGCTACTTCATTCCCGACGCCCACCACGCGATTCCCTTTGAATGGAACGGGGGTGCCGGAAGATACGAGGCCCCCGCTTGGTTCGACGCGACTCTGACCTGCAAAGGAGCGTTCAACAACGATGCGACTAAGCCAGCGGAGTTCCAGGTCCAGCTTCATCGCGGGGCGCTGACCTACACGATCCGGCCCCTCTACGAAGACGACTGGCAGATTCCCGTACCGCCCGATCAGACCGTGAGCGTTCACGCACCACCCTCCGAAGGCGGACGCGGATTCCCGTATATCGGCATCGTGGACAGGATTCAGGATCGCTACGGAAACGCAGTAGAAATGGTCTACTGTGACAACTCCCGCCCATTCACTTGCGGCGAAGCGCCGCCGAGCGGTTGTCTTCGGTGCTGCCAGTACTGCAATCGCAAAGGCCAACTCAGCGCGGTCAGACTACGGGATAGCGGTGGCGCCGTCCGTTGGACACTACTGTACACGTACCGCGAGTTTGGGCACATCCATGACGACGGACCCAGCGACTACACGACTCACCGGCCCGGCCTGCATCAGCAGACCATGCTGCACTCCGTTCACGTCTATAAGGACGATTTCTCGGACACAGAGCTGGCCCAAAGGTACAAGTGCTTGACGCTCGGCCTCGACGCATTCAGCGACCGGCCTACCTTCAGTGAATACGACGCCATCAACGACGTGGAGGTGTTCGGTCTGCCCACGAACTGGGTCATTGAGGCGCGGTATACCTATCAAGAGTCCGGGTACCGTGCATATGGCATGCATACCGTGATGCGCCCGGATGGTACTTCCAGCCTGGAGTACTGCAACCCATATATGAGCGCCAACGGGCCCGGAAATGGGCAGATCCTTGATGCCGCAGAGTCGCCGAATCCGCTGCTCAAGGTCGTGGTCAATCGCCGGGGCGAGGGCAACTCGAGCGCCCTGGTTCAGAACCGGACCGTGTACTGGTGGTGGGGGGGGCCTGACTTCAGTGGCCATCCAATCCAATACCACCATCTGCGGGCCGTGTTCCGCAACGACAGCATCAACGCCGCCTTGCGCAAGGCCAGGGAAATGCTGCCGAGGGTGACAGAAAACATCCTTCTCGAAGACGTCGGCTGGGAGAAGTACGCCGACTTGTCCACAAAACCGCTGGTTTACACTGGCAGCGACTTGGAAAAAGCCGCCATGTACCAGTTGGCCCAGACCTGCCAATTGGATCTCAACTACACCGTCTACGCAACGACCGGCGTCCGTGATTTCGTTGACCGACGCCGGGGATTCGAGGGCGATTTCGCCCTGTACCGGTTCATCGTCTATCCGAGGGATGGTGGTTCCGTGGCCAGAAGCGCCGGGGCGCAGCTGAGCCCGGGTCTTCCGGTCTTCGATCCTACCCTGTTTCGTTACCCGTATCGCGTGCCCAAGGTCACCAGCTACTGCCAGTCGGACGCCGAGTTCATGAATCCGGATTTCAACGCGCCCCGTTTCGTGATGATGATCGACGAGAAATCAGATTCTGTTCACTACAACGCCTTCACGCGCAGCGGCCTTCGTACACGACGAGTCCTTGAACTCAACCCGGCAGGCCTGGTCTTGAAGGATCGGAAGTGGTCCTTCGAAAGCAGCCCCGACGGCTCCGTCGCGACTGACACCGGGCAATCCGAGCGGTTCGTTTACGACACCCACGGCAGGGGTAAGCTGTTGGAACGTCGGACGCTGGGCTGGGACGCCGCGACCGATGGTCAGGAAAACAGCGAGGGACTGATCTACGTGTATCGCTACGCGGGAGGAACCGTTGACCGCCCGGAGGGCGAGTTGGAGGCGGTCGGAGTGAAGCGGGGAGTCAACGGTGCTCCGGCGTTCACGAGCTACACGGTCAGGCACCAGCACCGGCCGGAACTCGTACTTACACAGGTTGACTTCCCATCCCCCGTTCTGGACTACAAAACCGCGGCCGGAAACAGAACGGACACGACCTATGATTTCTATCCGCCCCCGTACGATCCTGACTTGCCCGAGTCCGTGCTCTGGAAACGCCGAGCCATCAAGGAGGTCGTCATTCGTGGTCCGGCGGGCCAAGGTTCCAGGGCCGGCAACGCCGTCTGCCTGTTCAGACACATGCTCTTCAACGAACTGGGAAGCCAAGTCTGGTCGGGCGAAGGCAGCTGCACTTCACCCGAATATACCCCTATCGTGTTCTATGTCACTCACGACGAGTACGATGATTATGGTCGCCAGACACTGCATGCGGTAGACCCCGACCCGACCGAGTTCGCCTATCCTGAAGGGTGGGCCCGCGTCGGGAATGGACAACCGCTGAATCTCAGAATGGAGCTTCACTACGACGACTTCGGCCTTACCTGGACCAGGTCCCCCGACGGACGCGAGCAGCACATCGTGCGTATTCTGGATCCTCTGGACCCTCAGGCATTGACGATCTGGAAATACTCGGACGTGGTGGCCGTCATCGGCCAGGGCGGGGCGGTGTCTCACGAAGTTCGGCAGCCGGTCGAGATTCAACGATACGAAGGGCTGAGCCTGAAATCCACGCAACAGGTGAAGATCCCGCTTCTGGCAGCCTACCCGCCCCAAGGTACCGAGGCGTACGGTCCAGCCGATGTCATCTCGGACTCCACGCTCACCTACGATGATTCCGGCAGGAATGTGGTCGGCCTTTCGAGCGGGGGTGTCAACGCGGGTGTTGTCTCGGCGAGCGTGAGCTACCATCCGAATGGAGAGATCGCGAGCGAGAAGGCGCCCGATGGTACGATCACGCGTTACGTCTACGATCAGAGGGGGCGGCTGGATCGGATCTACCGGGGAACCCACGACGAGCACTGGGGAACCTCCTGCGATCCGGGCCATGATCCGACGTGCGACACATCGACTTGGCTCGACGACCTGATCCTCGTTGAGAAGCGATACTACGGAACGGGCATTGCTGATGCCGGCAAGTTGGTTACGGTACGCCACTATCGTGATGAGACCAGCAACCCCTATCACATCTGGGACACGACTCTGAACGATGACCAGGGCGGCTACTCGCCACCTTTGAACGAGGACGAGGTGGGCTGGACCGACGTTCACCGCTACGACTGGCGCGGGCGCGAGGTGTGGGTCACACGGTACGGCCCCAGCGATGGCCAGGGGCGGCAAACGGCGCTGACCCACACGATGACCTGGTACGACAACATGGATCGGCCCTGCTTCATCGCCGAGTACGGCGGCGAACTACCCGGTGCTTCCACCCTGTCACTGACTCCGGAGGGTGTTCTCAGCCCGGACATGACCTACGATGGGATCGAACACAACGGCAGTGCCATCGTCGCCCTGCTGAGCGTCGCGCCGACACCGATCAGTCTGACGGAGAACATCTATGATAGCTACGGCCGGACCAGTGAGGTCCGCCACTACCGGAACAGCGGCGAGTACACATCCACGTTCAGTTACTACGATTACGGGGGTCGTCTGCTGGAGAAGCTCACTCCAAACGGCCTCGTCCGGAAGTACGAATACAATGCCAACGGCCAGCAGATCTGGAGTCGAAGTGAAGCCGACGGGGTGGCCGTCAGCAAGTCAGAGACACGCTACAACGCTCTCGGTCAGGCGGCCGAGAACATCAGCTATGAGCTCAAAGCGGGCGCAGCTGGCACGGCGGAGAGCGACTATGTCAAGAGCTGGCGCTTCAACTGGTACGACCAGGCGGGCAAGACGATCGCCATCGCTGACTACGGCACCCACGCCGACACCTTCACGACCGGGACGGCTCCAACGCGTGGAGATCACCCGCCTGTCAGCTCGACGGGTGCACGGGTTACACATTACGAATACGACCAAGCAGGGCGCCAGAAACGGATCACCAACCCGGACGGAACGGTCACGGAGAACGAGTACGACGGCCTGGGACGCCTCATTCTGACCACCGAAGACGCCGACGGCCTCCATCGTCAAACGGCATACCGGTACGAGTGTTGCGGGCCTTCCGGGCAAAACTGCACGGGCAATCGACTTGTGGCCGTAGCGGCGATCGTGCCGATCTCCAGCCGTGCGGGCCGAGTCAACCGGTGGGCGGACATCGATTGGCAGGCGAGCGAAGGTTCCCTCCAAGTGACCGGTCTCACCTATGGGGCAGATGTGGTCAACACCGCTGGGCGTGTCATCAGCGAGAACAATGGCTGGATCAAGGACGTTCACTACCCCGACCCGACGACCGGGCAGCCCTCTGCGGCCGCCTCCTTCACATTCACGTACTACAGCGATGGTTCGGTCGCATCACGCAAGGACGCCAAGAACAACGAGTTCCGATACCGCTACGATGAGGTCGGCCGGCTGGTGCGTGTGGATTTCACCGGGCAATCGGCCTACGCAGGGGCCGATCCAAGCTGCGGCTACTTGACCTTCGCGTATACCGCCGAGGGGAAGTTGGATCTCGCAACGGCCTTCGACACAACGGGGACGATACGCTTCCAGAACAGGTCCGACTACGACGACCGGGGCAACCTGGTTCGTGAGTATCAATCTCACGCCGGGGTGGTCACAACATCTACCCCCGCCATCCAGTACGGCTGGTCGTATCAGCCGTACGATGCGGGGAACCCCGGCGGCAACTTCGACCGGTTGACCGGCATGGTCTACCCCAAGCGCCCGGACGACGGTTGGCAACGGGTCCTGACCTTCAACTACGGGGACGCCCCCGGCGATCTGGACAGCCGCTTGAACCGCGTCACCCGGATCCTGGACGGCGTCACCCGCGACGGCAGCATGCCGAATACCAGCCCGGTGGCCGGCTACACCTACATGGGTGCGTCCCGGCGGGTTAGCATGAGACTGGGCGATCCGGACGCCCCGGTCGTTCTGCAGAACTTCGTTGACGCTGATGGCTCTGTCGGCCTGGATCGGTTTGGCCGAGTCAAGGACCTTCACTTCAGGAAGTCCGATGGCACGACCATCCACCGGTATGAGTATGCCTACGACTTGGCCGGCAACCGCGTTTCGTCGCGGGTGACCCAGGCCCCGACGCCGGGCATGCCGGAGGTACCTCACCACAACGACCGGTCCTACAAATACGAATACGACAAGCTGAACCGGCTCAAGATCTCCGATCTCGGTCGGCTGGACAATGACGGTGCGGCCATCGTGCCCGACGCGACCGTCACCCTTGCCCGCAGGTCGGAGTGGGAACTGGACGCACTGGGCAACTGGGCTGACCTGTTCGTCAGGGAGGACCCGAACGGCGACGGCGTCTACGGCGGAGCCGGCGAGCCCTGGCTGGATCAGGGCCTTGTCACCAGCGCCGCCAACGCGATCAGCCAATTGGTGTGGAGAAGTCCCGGTGCGCCGAACGCCAACCGGACGGAGTTCGTCCATGACTTGGCCGGAAACCTTGTATTTGACGGCACTTACGTCTACCAGTACGACGCCTGGAATCGGCTCGTCCAGGTCAACCTGAGGGGTACGCTGCAGTGTACGCCCGCCAACCCGGATACGAGCGACTTCACCGTGGCCGGTCAGCTTGCCCCGATTCAGAGTCGCGCCATCGGTGCCCTGGTCGGCTGTTACGTCTACGACGCTGTCGGCCGGCTGATCACGGCCAGTGAGCTGACAACGAGCGGTCTCAAGGCCGTCGACTACTACTACGATGGCATCCGCCGTATCCAGGAGATCGTTGACGACGGTGACCAGGACCCGAACACCACGGACACGACCCGTGCCGAGTACGTCTACGGCCCGGAGTACGTGGATGAATTCGTCCTGCAGAGTTGCCCGAACGGCCAGGCCGGCAGCATCACCCAGGGCATCCCGAACGACGGCCAACGCCGGCTCTACATGCTCCAGGACGCCAATTACAGCGTCATGGCCCTGGTGGACGAGTCGGGCAACGTCTGGGAGCAGTATCAGTGGGACCCTTACGGCACTCTGGCCATCAAAGACACCCTCATTTCTCCCGCTCCGACCAACCGCGCCGGCCACCAAGGCTTGTTCTTCTACCGCTTCGATAGCGGAATCGGCACCCCGCTCGATACCGCCGCAAGCGGGCTCTACTACAACCGCAACCGATGGTATAGCCCAAAACTGGGCCGGTTCACGTCGAAGGATCCGAATGAAACGGGTGAAGTTGTCGTGTCGGCCATGGCCCGCAGCGGCGAGGCTGTTTCCATTCTGGCTGGGGCGTTCGGGGCCTCTGGTCGTTTTGCCGACGGAACAAACCTCTACGGGTACTTGCGGAACAATCCACTCAATGGCCTCGATCCGCTTGGGTTGTATGACAGCTTCTCGGACGTTGACAATCGGATGGCCGATATCGCAGGCCAGAAGCTCTATGCTCTCGGGATGATCAACGAGGGGGCAAAGTGGGCCTCCATCGGTCTGAAGACAGCGGTCAGCGTTGCCAGTACGTTTCTACCTGGCTCGGGCCTTTTCGAGGCCTTCCGTAGCGTCCTAGTTGTCCAAGATGGCAAGGGTGGTTTCTGGGATGCGCTTAACATTGCGACGGCGGCGTTCCCGTTGGCAAGACAGGCAGCACTCGTCGCAAGTGGAGTCGGCAGCGCGTATGTGGGATTCAAGGCGGTCATGCGAGTCAGGAAGTACGTGTCTAGGACTTTGAGTGTCTGTGGCAAGATGGTCCAGCATCATACGATTCCTCGATGCGTGCTGGCTAGACTGGAAAGAACGCCCGGCAGTGTCTATTCTCAGGTCTTAGGACGGTCACGAGGTTCGAATATGATAAGGTGGAATATCCCTGAGGATATCCACCAACTGGATGTGCACGGGCCCCTGGGTGCGAGCATTCAGGGGGTGCCACTGGATGGCGGTCAGTACATTACCGCTTGGGAAAACGAAATCGCGGCCGCCGGCGGATACACGGCACTGACAGTAGACGAAGTCTACGAGATCCGTGACAAACTCGTGGGGTGGTTCGATCTGGAACAATACCGCCCAAGGTAACCCAACGAGAGTAGCATGCAACCAGATCTGAAGAGTTTCTGTGTGAACGGTCACTATCTCATTGGTGCCAGTCTGGATATGCACGTGATTATCCTTGATCCGGACGGTCTTTCTGTTGTCAACGATGTCAACTTCGAGGCGGACTGCATAGACTGCTATTCCCTCTCCTGGGATGGCATGTTCTTGGCCGCTGCATTTGGATTTGAGAGATTCTGTAGCGTCGAAGTAGTCAAATTGGCGCCAAATGTCGCTGTCTTATCCGACTTTCGCAATGCCGCAACGGTGCACCGGCTTGACAGAGTCCACGTCTTGGACGTGGGAATCTCCCCGAACGGCGAGACTCTAGTGTACTGTCATGCGACCAAGCCAGCAGGATGCGCGGTGCACTTGCCAAGTGGTGAGCGACTGAAGCTGCCCAATACCATTGCTCCGACAAATGGAGCATGGCTAACGGACGGAGCAGTGTTACCTTTCCTCCGCAAGAAAGGAGGCATTCGTGTCTCTTACCGCCCCTTGACCTTGCGTACGGTGGAGTTGCCCTCTGATGCAAGGATCTGGCGCATGACTGCTCATGTCGGCGCAGACACCGTTTTCATGGTGGATGCCAAGCAGCGAGTCTTCAGTTTATGTGCGAATACACTGGAGTCCATCTGGCAGACACGAGTCTCTGAAGCTGGTGGATGGATCACCTGCTCGGGTGATGCCCGGTTCATTGCCGTTCAGGAGTCTGACGATAGAGAGCGGTTCAAGGGAATTCTCATACTCGACTCGCGATCAGGAAAGCCCATTCGTCGACTAAGGGAGTGTGATCTGGCCAGCTATCCTCTTGACGGTCCTCGGTTCTTGTGCCGTTCAGGGAGGTTCCTGAATGCCGAAACTGAGAAGTTCGAAGAAGGTGTTAGCGCTCCGAAGTTCTGGAGTACGATCTTGGCACAGAAGCCTGGGCCCCGATAGGAGCCCAAGGCTATCCTCCACAAGGAGGTCTATGCTGCACGCTGAAAAAGCACGCTAAGAACAGAAGCCATTGATTTGGTTTGGAGGGACGCTGAAAAAGGGTCAGAAGCCATTGATTTGGTGTGGAGACGGTGGTAGAGCGGTTCCATGGCCAGGCGACCACGAACGGCATTGGGCGGGATCGCGTATCATGTCATGAACCGGGTGTCCGGCGAGCAGGAACTGTTCCAGGACAACGGGGACTACGAGGCGTTCG
>JAKLEZ010000039.1 GCA_022711465.1 Planctomycetota bacterium
ACGTGGACGGGGATGACCTGGCGGCATTCGCATCCTGTCACTCCGGCCCCACCGTGGCCGCGATCGCCGAATGCGGAATGGCTGACTTTGACGGCGATTGCGATGTGGACCAGTCCGACTTCGGCATCTTCCAGCGGTGTTGGAGCGGCTCGAACGTGCCGGCCGATCCGGATTGCGCGAACTGAATCGGAGCCGTTCTGATTCGAGGTGAACCACAAGTGACCGCGCCAGGCGGACCCGTAGCATTTACGTCCGCGACCACCTCTGCATCGCGTGGGTATCACCTCCGCCTTCTCACCCAGCGATCCAACGGCGACTCCGTCAGGGATCGCAGAACCGCCGCTTTCCGTCGCTCCCAATCTGAATTGAGCTTCTGCATCACAGCAGCCGCTTGTTCTGATCCGTCTTGTTCAGCCATGCTCCTCACCTCCATGCCAAGGGCACTGCTCAATCCTGGGCAGTGCCCGCCGGCCTCAGCTGGCCTTCCCCGCTTCCCGAACTCCAGTACCGGCTATCTTCACCGATGATCACGAACTCGATGACCGGGATGCCGAGGATCTCGCCGGCCTGCTTCACTTTGCCATTGATCTCCTCGTCCTCGGCACTCGGCAGAGGGTAGCCGCCGGGGTGATTGTGCAGCACGATGATCCGCACGGCTCCGCTGAGGATCGCGCCTTTGAAAACCTCGCGGGGGTGAATGAGCGCGGAGTTCACCGTACCGATGGAAACGACTTCCTCGCCGATGACCCGGTTCCGATTGTCGAGGTCCAGCCGGATCAGCCGCTCTCGATCGTACTGCTCAAGATAGGCATATCGTGATGCGGTTTCGGCCGACGAGTTCACCGCCGATTGTGGTTCCCGCAGTCTGACCCGGACGATTTCGAGATGATAGGCGTCGGTCACACGGATCGCCTCGCTCGGATGCTAGCCGTTTCCCGCCGCAGCAGCCTGACAATCGCATCCCTCAGTCGATCCCACTCCGGCATGCAGATTGCTAGCTGAGTCGTTGCTCGCTGCGGGTCGTCCGAGGGCACTGTGATGCGGTGGTAGCCCAGTACCTCCTCGAACTCTTCGATAATGCGGAAGGCCATGTCACGCGCCTGCGCGATCTTCCCTGTTCGCACGCTGCCCTTCACCAGGATGTCCGTGATCGCATCTTCGAGCAGATAGTACTCCGTGCCGTAGATCCTGGCCTCTTCTTCTCGGCCTTCTCTGTCGTCTGATGGAAGGGCAATTTCCTTCTCGTTGAGCAGCTCCTCGAAATCACCGATGATGGCAAACGCCAGCTCCCTTGCATCGTCTTCCTTCATAGAGCCACCTCCGGCAGCAAAAACCACTCGATCGCAATTCCCCTGCCGGTCTTGCGGTTGACCCAGACCTCGGTCCGATCCTCGGTATGACCGTATTCATGGTCATACTCGTAACCCTGCTTCCTCAGCTCATCTTGGATGCTCATGGTTGACTACCTCCGTGCCCGCAGGCACCGTCCGTTCCGGATCGGTGCCCAGGGCGTTCCTATCCATTCAGCGACGTTCAACACGTTTGGCCTTGGCACCAATCGTCGACTCCATCCTGCTTGACATCTCGGATGGCGTTCTGGATCTCGTCGCAGTAGTGCTCTCGAAGGAGCGACAGGCCGATTCTGGCGGCCTGGTTCCTGAACTTGTCCAAGTCGTTCGTGGTTGCCTCCGGAGAACAGAAACGGCTCTCCCTGATCGGAGAGCCGTTTGCACTCAGATACACGCCATCGCTCCGGTCAGGCACTGTCGCTTGCAGCCAGAAACTCAAAGCATGCCGGGTCCGCGCCTTCAACCCCGATCTCCCGGCGGCAGAGCTGGTACATCCGGCAGCCCCAGCAGGTCAGGCCGTGCGCAGGTTTCATTCCGGCCACCCGCGTTCATCGTCTTCGGCCCAAGCCTGTCTCGACGAGAAGAATCCCCGCGGCGTGAACTGCCAGCAAGCGTCATCTCCCGCCACTCGGCCATCCTGGCGCCGGCAGTCAATGAAGAACTCGCATTCTTGGCAGCACGGGCCAAACGACACTTCCGTTCGCAGGGCCATATCCATTACACCGCCGCCAGCCGGTCGCCATCGACGTCCGCCTGGATGGTTTCGCACCGAGCACAGATGTCCGACAGGAAGCTCTCTTCGCGCCAACGCCCACATACGTGACATCGCTTCTTCATCTTCAATACCTCCGCCGGCTGTGCCTCTTCCGGGCAAGCTCAGCTCGATTCCGGGCTGAGCTTGCCAGATTCCCAGCACCGGCCGGGAAACAAGGATCGGCGGCTCAAACCCGCTACTCCGTCTGTGGCGACCTCGCGCCACCCCGGCCGGGATTCAGGTCGCAACTCGGCCGGAGCAACCCGAACGTTGGGAGTTCCCTACCTTCGTTGGCCTGTACGAGAAGACCGCCCCGCCCCTGGCCCGGCGGACGCCCGGCCTGATCGATCTCCCGCTGGATCCGCCCCTCCGGCCGGACGACTGCCGAATGCTAGACGTTTCCGCGCTGGCCAACACCGATCCGTTCACCGCGCCGTTCGGCGTTCAGAATCCGGGCAAGTTCCTGTTCACCGGCATGCCCGTCGGGGTGCAGATCGTTGGCGGCGTTCCGTTCCAGATCGTCGATCCGGCGAAGAACGAAGGTCGGGGCTTCATTGTCCTGCACTCGGACAAGGCCCCGACCGACCGGCAGTGACCTCGCGAGGTGGAACTTCCCGTTCACGCGAAGGGCAGCGCACTCTACTTCCTGGGAAACGTCCATGGGTGGGCACCCGCCGATACCGGCACCGGCCCCCCTCGGGCGCCGTCGCCGAGTACGTCATTTGCTACGCGGACGGCCAGACGCAGACCGTGCCGCTCATCACGGGCCGGACGATCGAGGAGTGAACGGAGGCGCCGACGGCCGCGGACGTATCTTGCGGGCTGAAAGGCGATCCCTGGCACCTCAACGTGCTGGGCGTCGCGCTCCGACCGGTCGAGGTGACCAAGGTCGTCTTCCGAGATACCGGGACGCCAGCCGCTCCCGTGCGGGTCGGGGTCACGCTCGCGCAATAAGAACGACCGCCGGCCGAACGACGATCAGAGCTCGGAGACTCGCCCTATCAGCGTCCTCATGACTTGCTCTGCGCCAGTGCTCCTACACCCACTCCCACTGCCGCAGCCATTGGTAGTTGGCCGGCAGATCGGCCCACATCCGGTCGGTGAGTGCCTCGTAGCGCGCCGCCTCCGCCCGATCGAAGCGCCGTCGCTCCTGGACCGCCGCGGCCACGTTCTTGACCTGATCCACCGTGATCAGCCCGGGAATCGTGGCGGTAAGCACATCGCAGCAGAGCACATAGCGTATCGCCATGCGGGCCCGCTCATCGTCTTCTTCCTTCGTCGGCGAATCGGGCGTCCCCCCGGACCCAAACAACGTGCCGCTTGCGAAGGGCTTGATGCCGATCAGCCCGACGTTGTGCTTTCGTATCGCGTCGAACATGCTGCCGGCGGGTTTCTCCTTGCTGCCGGCCGCATAGGGCGTGATGATCACCTCAAACGAAGGGTACTTGCTCACGGCCTCAGCAATCCAGGCGCGGTGATGCGTCGAAAGGCCCGTGGCCCGGGCCTTGCCCGTCTTCTTGCCCCACTCGAGGGCGGCGGCCACGGCCTCGATCTCCTGCTCGGTATTGCGTGTCACCTGTTCGCGAAGCGTGACCCGCCAGACGTCCACGTACTCGAGCTTAGCCGCCTGCAGCCCTTCGTCGAGCTGCTGTTTCATCTTCTCCAGCGAGCCGGTGATCTGCGGGTCGCGTCCACCGTGCCAGTCAAACCCGAAGTAGATCTGCTCGCGACGCCGTCCCAGCGCCTCGGCGTACACCATCACCTCTCCCGACGAGCAGGCGTCAACGTAGTTGATACCGTGATCGAGAGCGGCGCTGATGACCTCGCGTCGGTTTTTCTTGAAATCCTCGCTGCCGTGGCTGAACGGAATGCACTTCCAATGGCCGCCCATGCTGACCGCCGAGAGCATGAGCCCCGTGCGTCCTAGGCAACGGTATTCCATATTCTCGTTGTAGCTGCGCGTCTTGCGCGGATCGGGCGCGGGAGCGGTCGCCGGAGCGGCCTCCGCCCGGCCCGCCGACGCCGCCAGGGCGGCGCCGACGGCCATTCCCGCGGCGGTGGCTGCCGCACCCTGCACAAATTCACGTCGCGACACCTGTCTCGAGTCCACGTGCTTTCTCCGTCAAGGTTCAAGCCGGCCGGCCGGTCAGCTCGTTGGCCTTTGGGGTTACCTCGTCGAAGTTCGGCTTCACTTCGGCCTTGATATCGCCAAGCGCCCAGCCAATCCCGCCCAAGGCGATGGATTGGAAGAACGGGTTGGTCCAGATGTCCTCGCGATGTCCCAGTGAAGTGTAGAACACCCGGCCTTTCCCGTGCAGCCGGGCCCAGGTGCAGGGGAACGGCGGGCGCTGGTAGCACTCGCCGCGCATATACCGCGTCTCCTGCACGAGAATCACATGCAGATCCTTGGCGAAATTGCGCAAGGCGTACCATTCCTCGTGGAACGACAGGGCCTCGGCGCAACCGCACGCGTTGATGCCCGGAAAACGATCGGCGATGAACAAGGAAGCCTCCTGCTGTTCGCCGTGAGTGAGGAACTCTCCGCCGAGCATCGCGATGTAGGGATCGGTCTCGGATCGCTTCCCGTCCTTCCCCTCGGTGGAGCGGAAGCTGTCCGTGCAGGCGTGAAACCCGATGAAACCCTTGCCGGCAGCGATGAAATCGAGGAGCTTGCTCTTCCCCGTTCGGCTCATGGGCCGACCGCCGTCCGGCCCGGACTGGGTGAGGTCCCCGGCCGTGTAGAACGCAATGGCATCGTAGCTGTCGAGGCTCTGGTCGAACACGTCGCCATCCTTGGTACACACGACCTTGAAGCCGCCGCGTTTGCCCATCTCGGTGAGCAGCCGCTCGGAATGGCTGAGCTCGCCGCCCCGTCGTTGGACCACCGAGTGCCCATAGCCCACACTCTTCGTGAAGTAGAGGATTCTCCTCTTTGGCTTTCGATTCAACTCGTTGGCCGAAGCAGCGAAGGGGAAAGATGAAGCCCAGAGGCCCAAGGCGGCGCCGGAACCGGTCCTCAGCAGGTCGCGTCGTTTCATCTCCTGTTCCTCCCCCCGCGAAATGGGCTGCGGGTGCAAGGGTCGGTCAGAACACCCGTGAGGATACCAGCGAGCGAAACGGTCGGCAACGGCTTAGCCTGGTCTCATCCGGGGACTGGTGCTGTCGTAACCTTGCCCCCAAGAACCGGGCCGATGGAGAGTTTGGCCGAGATGGGTTCGACCCGGACGCACAACATGGACGAACGGACAAATGTATAGGATACGTCACCCTGGCCGGCCTGCGCGGACTGCCAGATCGGAGCTAAGGATGCAGTCGCCGAAGGGAACGCTGCGGCGTGAAGCCCCCATGCGCCACAACCCGCGACTCTCAGGAATCTAGCCGATTTCGGATGGTCATGTCCTTGTCGTTGTTCCGCGAGGAGAAGAGCGGAGGAGATCCGGGGCTGAGGCCGTCAAGCCCTGCCTGGTCCGCGCCGAATTGCCCATGCCTCCCCGCTCAGCTAGGATCACAACCCTGGTTTGAAGCCATCGGGCCATGCTTGTCACGCGAAATACGGAGCCCACCATGAATACCGCTCTTCCGGGCCTTGCCATCCTCCTTGCGGGTCTGGGAATCGCTCCAACGACCGCCGCAGTGACCATCGCCGAGGACGACGAGGCGAAGATGCAGGTCGTGATCGCGCCCGACGCAAGCCCAGCCGAGCGAACCGCGTCCGAGGAGCTGTGCGCGTACCTGAGCAAGGCCACCGGGGCCGGCTTCCACGCCGTACCCGAAAGCGATGCCGGTGCAAGAGGGCCGCAAATCCATGTCGGGCCTACCGGTTTCGCTCGACGCAACGGTCTGCTGGCTTCCGAGCTGGGCCCGGAGGAATGGGTCATCCGCACGGTGGAGAACAACCTGATCATCATCGGCGGCAGGCCTCGCGGCACCTTGTACGGCGCCTACCATTTTCTCGAGGACGTACTCGGCGTGCATTGGTGGAATCCGTTCGAGGAGACGGTCCCGCACACCCCGACGCTTACCCTGGAGCGACTCAACCGCCGGGGACAACCGACGCTGCGATATCGCGATATCTACATGCTGTACGGCAATGACCATGGCCGGTTCGCCGCCCGTAACAGGCTCAACCGCCAGGGCGACGAGGACATCGGCAAGGAATACGGCGGCGCCAGAGGCTACGGCCCCCCCTACCACGTACACACGTTCTACATGTATGTTCCGCCCGAGACTCACTTCAAGGAACACCCGGAGTGGTTCTCGCTGATCAACGGCAAGCGCACCGCGGCCGAGGGCCAGCTCTGCCTGACCAACCCGGATCTGCGCGCCTTTGTCGCCCGGAAGCTGGCCGCCTGGGTCCAGGAGTCGCACGAGGCCGCGGCCAAGGAGGGCCTGCCGCCGCCCACAGTGCTTTCCATTTCACAGAACGATTGGAACGGGGCCTGCCAATGCGATGCATGCCAAGCCATCGCCAAGCAGGAGGAGAGCGAGGCCGGGCCGTTACTGGACTTCGTCAACCACCTGGCTGATTCCATCAACGACAGCTACCCGGCCGTCTATCTCGACACGTTGGCGTACTTCTACACGGACAAGCCGCCCCGGACGATCAAGCCACGGGACAACGTCATCATCCGGCTTTGCGACACCGGCAGCAACTTCACGAGACCCATCACCGATCCGGAGAACACCGCCTTCCGGGAGCATGTGCTGCGTTGGTCTCAGATCGCCAAGAACCTGCGCATCTGGGAATACGCCGTGACCTACGGCCCCTACCCTGGTTTTCCCATGCCCACCGTGCATACCTACCCACTCAACTTCCAGTTCTATTCGGAACACAACGTGGAGGGGGTGTTTACGGAACTCGAGTATCCCGTCCTGGCGGACATGCGCGACTTCAAGATGTGGATGATGATGAAGCTGCTTGAGGACCCCCACCGGGATTACGGCGAGCTGGTGCGCGTTTTCACGGACGGCTTCTACGGTCCGGCCGGTGGGCACGTGCGCGAGTACCTCAGCAGGTTGGAGGCGGCCGCGAATGCCAAGCCATGCCATCTGGGCATGGGCGGCACCCCACGAGCGGCCCAGTACCTCGACCTCGTGTTTGTGCAGGACGCGATGTCGATCCTGGATCGGGCCCAGGCGGCCGTGCGAGACGACCCGATGCTCGTGCGTCGTGTTCGGCACGCTCGCCTGCCCTTGGACCGGGCGACCCTCGTGCTCTTTCCGCGGCTGGCCCAGGCGTGGATGGCCGCGGGCGGAACCGGCGATCGCTTCCCGCTGAACCGGGATGCGATTGCTCAACGATGCAGGGCCACGTGGTTTGAGCAGATCGAGTTCCGCTTGCCCGAGAGCCAGCGGGCGGCGGAACGGAAGGCGGCGAACGATGAGGTCGCCGCGTTGACCGTTCGCCCGGCATTTGTGCCATTCCCCGAGAGGTTCCGGGGGTTTCCCGCAGGCACGGTGTTTGATTTTACGGCCGATGCCTCGCGCAACCACATGGACATCGCCAAGGTGGTCCCGGACGCGGCGGCTGAAAGCGGGATCACGACTCGCCTGGAACTGCGCGAGGGCGACCCGGAGACGAACATCGGGCGCTACAGACTGCCCATGCCGTGGGGGCTGTATGATCCGACAAAAAAGAAAGGCGTCGGCAGCGCGTCGGTCAAAGCTGAGGATGTCGCCGGCCCCGGCTACCAGTGGTACAAGATGGGCACGTTCACGGTCACCCCCTCCTGCTACGTGTACTTCTTCTGGAGCTGGATCATCCAGATCGATGTCGACAACGCGGTAGACGCCGCGAATCCCGACCGGCCGTTCGAGATCTGGGCTCGGATCAAGTTCGAGGGGCCTGGGTTCCCACACGGCAAGCCGGAAGACAAGAACGCGATTTCGGTGGAGCGGGTCATACTCGTCAAACCGGGATCACGTTAGGAGTTCGTGGCCTGGAATCCCCGAGCCCCGGACTCGAAACAGGAGGCGGCGATCGGTCGCCGGTGGGTGCGATTGTGTCTCTCATCGCGGCTGGAGGAAGAACGAATGGAACGAACACTGCTGGTGAAAACGATCTCAGCCGTTCTGGCATCGATCGCGGCGATCTGCCCGTGGGCGAGTCGGTCATCGGCGGAGACGCTTTACCTCGCGCCCACCGGAAACGATGTGAATCCGGGCACGATTGATCAACCATTCGCCACGCTGGAACGTGCACGGAATCACATCCGGCAGCGACGAGCGAGCGGGCCTCTGCCCGACGGCGGCATGACTGTCGAACTGCGCAGCGGCGTGTATCAACTCCCGCGGCCGTTTGAGCTGGCGGCCGAGGACAGCGGTACCTACAAGGCACCGATCGTCTACCGGGCGCGGCCCGGTGAGGTCGTGAGGCTCACCGGGGGGCGCGAGGTGACCGGCTGGCGACAGGTCACCGATTCCGATGTATTGAAGCGGCTCGACGCCCCGGCACAGAACCAGGTACGACAGGCCGACCTTAAGGCCCTCGGGATCACGGACTTCCAGGGCATAGGCAACGCCGGGGTGTACCAGTCCGACCCCGGCCTCGAGTTGTTCTTCCAGGATAGGCCGATGACGTTGGCCCGCTACCCGAACTTAGGGTACATGACCATCGCCGGTGTTCTGGACGCCGACGGGACCCGTAAGACGGGTGACGTCAGCACCCCGGACGGCAAGTTCGTCTGTGACGACCCCCGGCCGGCCCGCTGGGTCGGCGAAAAGGGCATCTGGCTGCACGGCTTCTGGGTCTGGGACTGGGCCGACCAGCGCATCCCGCTCGGCAGCGTGGACCCAGCGGCCCACACCATCGGCTTCGAACCCAAGACCGGCCACACCTACGCGGTCCGGTCCGGGCAGTGGTTCTGCGCCGAGAACGCCCTGCCCGAACTCGATAGCCCGGGAGAGTGGTATCTGGACCGTGATACCGCGATCCTATACTTCTGGCCCCCCGAATCCCTGTCCTCGGGCAAGGTCGTCGTCTCCGTGGTCCGAGACCTCTTGCGCTTCAAGGACGTCTCGAATGTCACCGTGCGCGGCCTAGTCATCGAGGGCGGACGCGGCAGCGCCGTGCTCGTCAAGGGGGGCGGCAACGTGGGTGTCGTGGGCTGCACGATCCGCAACATGGGCAACTGGGCGGTGAAGGTCCACGGCGGGGCCCGGCACGGGGTCGTCGGCTGCGACATCTACCAGACGGGTCAAGGCGGCATCCACCTCGAAGGCGGGGACCGGAAGACGTTGACTCCCGCCGGGCACTACGCCGACAATAACCACATTCACCACACCGCCCTCTGGGACCCGGTCTATCAGCAGGCGATCACGGTCTTCGGCGTTGGGAACCGCGCCACCCACAACCTCATCCACCATGTGCCGCACGTGGCCATCGGCTTCACCGGCAACGACCAGACCATCGAGTACAACGAGATCCACAATGCGGTCTTCCAGTCCAATGACGCCGGTGCCGTGTATACCTCTCCGCCGGATGAAACCTGGTCGATGCGCGGCCACAAGATCCGCTACAACTACCTGCACAACATTCACGGGTTCAAAGGCAAGGGGTGTCTCGGCGTCTATCTGGATGACTGCTTCTCTTCCGCCGACATTTCGAGCAACATCTTCTTTGATGTCGCCACCGCCATTCTGATCGGCGGCGGACGCGACAACATCATGACCAACAACATGTTCATCAACTGCGGCCAGGCGTTCAGCATCGACGCCCGAGGCCTCGGCTGGGCTAAGGGCGTGGGCGAGCCTGCGACCCGGGAACTGACAGAGCTCAACTACAAGCAGCCTCCCTGGTCGGTCCGGTATCCCGAGTTGCTCAACATTCTCGACGACGAACCGCTCGCTCCGAAAGGCAACGTCGTGGCCCGCAGCATCTGCTGGGGCGGCAAGTGGGGTTCGACCGAACCAAACGCCCGGCCCTACGCCAAGTTCGAGAACAATCTCATCGACGCGGATCCGGGTTTCGTGGGTAAGCCTCCCGCCGACTTCCGCCTCGCCGAGGACTCGCCGGCCCGCAAGTTGGGGTTTATCCCCATCCCATTCGAGAAGATCGGCGTCTACAAGAGCGACGACCGGGCTTCCTGGCCGGTCAAGCACGCTGGCCGATAGCGGCAATGTCAACGCCGTTTTGATGGTGCAGTAAATCACTTGAGAGTCCCGAGATCTGAGGGGGGTTGGCTCAATGCTTCGCCGAGAACGGTTGCTTACCAGCCTTGCCCGAGGGCACGGATGGTCAATGCCCGGTGACCAGCGAGAACATTCACAACGTACATGTTCTCCAGAGCCTTGACGAGATCGAGGGAACGTGGCTGGAGATTCGGGGCCTGAACTGTGGTGTTCCCGGGTCGAATTGGGAAGGCGGCTACGATGCTCTTCCCTGCAGATCGAGTTCTTGGGTCTATAACGCGCAACAGTGGTGGTATTATATGAAGAACTCGCATTCCTGGCAGCACGGGCCAAACGACACTTCCGTTCGCAGGGCCATATCCATTACACCGCCGCCAGCCGGTCGCTATCTGCGTCCGCCTGGATGGTTTCGCACCGAGCACAGATGTCCGACAGGAAGCTCTCTTCGCGCCAACGCCCACATACATGACATCGCTTCTTCATCTTTAATACCTCCGCCGGCTATGCCTCTTCCGGGCAAGCTCAGCTCGATTCCGGGCTGAGCTTGCCAGATTCCCAGCACCGGCCGGAAAACAAGGATCGGCCGCTCGGAACTCCAATCCCTCCTGTTGTCGTCTCCCGCCGGCCGAAAAATCGCTTCTACGGGTTTCAAGTCACTTCCCCGTCACATGGACGGCATCGGTCCGCACGGCCTCGCTGAGACAATGACAGCTTGAGGCCGCTCGTTCGCATCGTCCCCCCGCAAGCCACATGGCGATCAGGCGATCGTATTTCGACCGGCTTTCGGGCGTGTCGTATGGGCCGAGGTAGAAGTCCTTCCCATCGATGGTAACGACGGCTTGATCGGACGGTTTGTGGTGGCGATAGCTTGGCTTATTGGCGGGCATATGCAGCCTCCATGAGCCCAATCCGGTAGATTACCGGTTTGTGGGGCTCTCAGGGCCGCACTGCCCGACTCAGGCAGGTATGCGTAAGTCACGCATTCGGCTGGGCTTACGCCCATTAGCGGGGACTGGACTCGAACCAGTGACCTCGAGGTTATGAGCCTCGCGAGCTACCAACTGCTCCACCCCGCAGTCGAGAAACGCAAACGTACACCAAGTCTAGAGAGCTGTCAAATCGAATGGCAGGCTTTTTCGCCCCGTCACGGACGGCGGCCTATTCACCCCGAGAACGCGGCATCTTCACCCGGTCGGACGTAGAGATAGCGATGCTTGTGCTGCTCGTTGCCCTTGCGGTACCGGTCGGCCTCGCTGCGGTCCAGCTCGGCCAAAACGCCCGGCCGCAGGAGGTGGCCTCGAACCGGAGCCAGGCGGGCACTCTGCCGCTTACCGGCGTACTCCACGTTGACCGCGTGGAGCTGCTCGTCAAGCATGCTCGCCAGCCGGTCCAGCCACTCCGCAGGGGCGACCCCGGCGGAGTGGCCGGTGGGGTGCGCATTTCCCGCCACGGCCGTTGGGTGAGAGAAAGGCTCCACATGGAGAAGGTAGTACGGCGGGTCGGCCCACCGCGGAGCGAGAACGAAGCTGGCGATCGTCAGCCTCAGTGCGGCCGTCGCCTTCTCCATCGCCAGGATGACCTGGTGTTCGGTCAGCTTCTCACCGGCCATCGAGGAGATATGGGCGCCCTTGTTGAGGAACTCGATGATCGGAGCCTGTCCGGCGAACCCAACCACGCGGACCAGATCGCCGAGGTCGTAGCGGTACAGCCCGGACGACGTGGTCAGCAGAACGAAGTACTCCTGGCCGACCTCGACTTCGTGGCTGCGGAACGCTCGCGGGGAGGTCTCCTCCATTCGGTCGCGGGGTACGAACTCGAAGAAGTTGCTGGTCACCTCGAGGATGCCGGCCGGCGTGCCGTCGTCGACCGGGATCGAGACTCGCCCCTCGCTGGCGAGCAGGCCCACATCGCGGACTGGCACATCCCCGAAGTACTCGGGGAACTCCTGCAGGTAGAGGCCCATGGTCCCGCCTGTCCAGTTGGCGAGGAAGGCGAGATCCCAGTAGTGCCGCGGCAGCAGCCGCCCGTGCTGCCTGACGATGGCTTCCAGGTGCCGGGCGGTTTCGACATCGGTCTTGAGCCGCGGGCGGAGCATCTCACGGACGGTCGACGGCACGGGCAGGTCGGCGCGGAGCGTTCCATCATGAACGTCGCGGATGATCTGCTCGCGGCAGTCGTCGGCTGTGCGGGCGAGCTTGAGCTGGGTGGCCGGACTGGCGGTGATGACGAAGGCGGCGTCGGCCGGGACCGCGAGCCGCATGATGGTGTAGTGCTTGGCGGCGGCATCGTCGATCTCGGCCAGGCATCTCGGGGTGATGTAGTACTTGCGAACCAGCCGCTTCTGCGTAGCGGCCATCAGCCCGGTGATCGCGCCGCAGGGGATGCCGGCTTGGGTGCGGGCCTCGTCCATCCGCGAGCTGACTTGCACGATGCCGCGGAGCATGGCCACCGGATGATCGAGCAGGGCTTTGATGCCGAATGCGTTCCACCCCTGGCGGTACTCGTTTAGGAAGGCGTCGGTGACCGGGATGTACTTGGGTTGCTCGGTGGTGCCACTGCTCATCGCGAACATGTGCACGCGCTGCCGTCCGCCGAACAGGGCGCTCCGTTCGCCCGCCTTGACCCGCTCGACGTAGGGGCGGAAGTCCTCGTATCGCAGGATGGGCAACTCGCGGGCGAAGTCGGCGGCCGAGCGGATGCGATCGAAATGGTACTTGCGGCCGAAGTCGCTGTCCGCGTTGCGGCGAATCTTGGCGAGCAGGACCCGTTCCTGTACCTCCGTTGCCCGGCGGGTGGCGGCCTGGAAGCCTTCGTAAACCCGCCGGGCGTGGTTGCCAGCCATCAAGGCAGCGATGCGGTCGAAGACACTGGGGCGGCGTTTCATCGTGGGGCATGATACCCCCAGCATTGCGTACCGCAACGCTGGAGACAGTGAGCGCAGAGCATGGAGAGCGGCGACGGTGCGGATCCGCTCCGGAGAATCCCACGGGGGGCACACATCTCAATCCTCTATTCGCCGTGCTGGCCCCGACGTCTTCGTTCCCCCTTGATGCTTCTCTGGAAGCAGGTTAGCTTGACCGTGTTGAATCGACGTTGCCGTGTGCCGAGGGCGAACCGTGCCAGAGATCATGCCGTTTCGAGCGTTGCGTTACAGCCCGAGTCGTTGTGCGGGCCAGTGGGACCGCCTGATCGCTCCGCCCTATGACGTGCTCAGCGCGGACGACAAGGCCGCCCTGTTGCGCGGGCACGACCGCAACATCGTGGCCATCGACCTGCCGCACGTGCCGCCCAAGGAGGCGGGGCCCGACGAGGTCTATGCCCAAGCGGCCGGGACGCTCCAGCAATGGCGGCAGGACGGCACCCTCGCTCTTGACGACCAGCCCGCGCTGTACGTGTATCACCAGGAATACAGCTTCGGCGGCAAGGGCTTCCTCCGCCGCAAGTTCTTCGCCCGGATGCGCTTGGAGCCGTTCGGGACCGGAACGGTGTTCCCCCACGAGCAGACCTTCGGCGGCCCGAAAGCCGACCGGCTCAAGCTGATGCAGGCCACCCGCTGCCAGCTCTCGGCGGTCTTTGGCCTGTACGGTGATCCGGATCACGCGGTGAGCAAGCTGCTCGACCCCCGTGGCCGACCGGCCGACGTGACCGCGACGATGGAGGGGGTTGTCAACCGGCTGTGGGTGCTGCAAGACGCCAAGATCGCCCGTTCGGTGGCCGATCATCTCGCTCGCCGGCCGGTGTTCATTGCCGATGGGCATCATCGGTACGGTACCGCCCTGAACTATCGCGACCAGCTGCAGGGCGGGCAGGCCCTGCCTGCGGACCACCCTGCACACTTCACCCTGATCGGCTTGTGCGCCATGGAGGATCCCGGGGCAGTGATCATGCCTACCCACCGGGTGCTGTCGGGCTTCGGGAAGGTCGCGCCGGCGAGGGTGATCGAGTCGCTGGCCCAGGGGCTGATGATGAAGCCGGCCGGCGGCGTGAACGAGCCCGAGAAGCTGCTGCCCTGGAATTCGGCCGACGATCTGTGCGTGTACGTGGCCGCGAAGGGCCAAGCATATACCGCCCGATTCACCCGCCGCGAGGTTCTGGCGGCGCTGGCCCCGGAACGGAGCGCGGCCTGGCGCAAGCTCGATCTCGCGTACCTGCACCGATACCTGATCGACGAATTGGTAACCAAGGCGGCCCTTGGCGGGACGGCCCCCACGATTCAGTACCTCAAGGCGGCGGACCAGGCGATCGACGCAGCCCGGCAGTGCCACGGGATCGCCCTGCTGTGCAAACCGTGCACGATGGCGGAACTGAAGGCGGTCAGCGAGGCGGGCGATCTGATGCCGCAGAAGAGTACGTATTTCTATCCCAAGCTGGCGACCGGACTCGTGATCAACCCCCTCGAATGAGATGCCGTGATGGATGGGGGACCAGGGGAAAGTGAAGAACGTGAGCAAAGGCGTGGCTGACTGCTCATCGCGGCTCGCTGAGGGCCCGATTTCGCATGCAGGCACCACGGACGGATAACTCAGGCTCAACGACCGACCATTCTGGCTATGGCCATCTTCTACCATTGCTCCTGCGGTCAGAACATACGTCTCCCCAACGGGGCGGCGGGGAAGAAGGCTCGCTGCAAGGTGTGCCACCTGGTGTTCGTGGTCCCCGGCGACGTCCCCGTGATCCGTCGGCCGCCGCCATCATCGGCCCCGCCGACCGAAGCGGAAACGGAGGAGGAGCAGAGGGAGCAGGAAGACGAGTCGCGGGAAAACCATATGCCCCAGGAGGAATCCGAGAGCATCTACAGCCTGCCCGGACGGATGGAATTCCACGATGAAATCTCGGGGCCGCAGTCGCCGTTCTGGGCCGACCTGCTCGGTTCCTTCACCTTCTTCGTCGAGCCGGGGAACCTCATTACCTTGCTGGTCATCACCGCGGCTCAGTTCGGCCTCGACGCGCTGGGCTACCTTCCGTTCATCTGGTTCCTTCATTTCGCGGCCTATGTCCTCCTGGCAGGATTCCTCTGTGCCTTCTACTTCGCGATCATTCGGGAGACCGCCTCCGGTGAAGACGACCTGCCGACCGTCTGGTTCACGCGCATTCTGGACGATCTCATCGTGCCCCTGCTCGAGTTCCTGTGCACTTTCCTGGCGGCGTTCATGCCCGCCCTCATTCTCGTGTTTCTGAACTACTACTATTCCCTGTCAATTCCGCTGGCGGTGATCTGGCTGGTTGCGGTCCTCGGTTGTCTCCTCTGGCCGGCCATCATCCTGACCGTCGCTCTGGGCGGCGGCGTGGGCAGCCTCATGCCGCACCATGTGGTGCTCACCCCCTTGGCAGCACCCTTGGCGTATCTGGCCATCTGTGCCACCATTCTCGTGGCCATGGGCATCCTGATCGTCCCCGAGCTCCCCCAGGTCAGGCATTATGTTGCCCAGGCGGGCCTCGTCGGCGGCCTGTTCACCTCCGCCCTGAATGTCTACGCCTTCGTCGTCGCGATGCGGGCCATCGGCCTGTACTACCGCCATTTCAAGCACAAGTTCCCCTGGACGGCCGAATAGACGCGGCTGGCGCTCGTGCCGGCGAACACCGGTCGGGCGATATGGGTGGCGCCCATTCCGTGACGCGCTGCTGTAGAAGACCGAAGTCGTCTTGGCCGACGTCGCCGTCCAGGTCGAAGTCCGCCCCAGTGCCGTCGCCCGAGTAGCGAACGGCTGGCCCGGAAACGCAGGCGGCAAACCGGGGCGCCGGTGTTGTGTCCAGGCTGCACCTGGCCGTATAGTGCGGCCATGGCTGACGTGAACCCACAGGCGGGCGGCTGCTCAACGACACAGCAGGAAGTCTGGACGGTCGGACGGCTGCTTCAGTGGACGACGGGGTGGTTTCAGCAGAAGCAGGTCGAGGGCGGGCGGCTGGCAGCCGAGCTGCTCCTCGCCCGGGCGATGAATTGCAGGAAGATCGAGCTTTACACCCGGTACGACCAGGAGCCGACCGGGGAGCAGCGGGCGGCGTTCCGCGAGCTGGTCCGCAGTGCCGGTGCTCACACGCCGATTGCGTATCTGCTCGGGTTTCGGGAGTTCTTCTCGCTTGAATTCGAGGTGACGCCCGCAGTGCTCGTCCCCCGCCCGGAGACCGAGGCTCTGGTTCAGCGAGCGATCGACCTGTGTCGGGAGATGCCGGATCAGCCGTGGCGAATCCTCGACGTCGGTACCGGTACCGGTTGCGTGGCCGTCGCGATCGCCAAGTACGCCAAGAACGCATCGGTCGTGGCCGGGGACATATCCGGCGAGGCGGCGGCCGTCGCGAGAAGGAACGTCGAGCGGCACGGCCTGGACGAGCGGGTGCGGGTCGTTGAGGCCGATTGCACCGCGCTGCCGGCCGGGATCACCCCGGCAGGCGGCTTCGATCTGGTTGTCTCCAATCCGCCGTACATCAGCGAGGAGCTGTACCGCACGCTTCCGCCGCACATTCGCGACCACGAGCCGAAGATCGCTCTGGCCTTGGACGGCAGCGACGGGCTGGTCATGTACCGCCGGCTGGCGGCCGAGGCCCCAGCCGTGCTGCGCCAGCAGGGGCGTCTGCTGGCGGAAATCGGCTCCGGGCAATTGACCTCGGTGGTGGAGACGTTCGAAGCCGCTGGCGGCTGGAGCTATATGGGCGCCCACCGTGATCCGACCGATCCGCACGAGCGGGTGGTCGAGTTCCTTCGTGACTGAGGTCGTGGTCATGCTGCCCCAGGGCCGTCGAGGGGGCGACTTCTGGGTAATCGTGGTCGCCGTCGTATGCATGATCTTCTCGCTTGCGGTGACGTATTGGAAGCAGTGCCGTGACAAGCGGCATTGAACGGCGACCGGGCATTGCGACCTGCGCTTCTCAGAACGTGTGACCGCCGCCGGCTTGCAGAGTGTAGGGAGGGCGGCGGTCGCGTGCGGCCACGCCGCATTCGTAGGCGGCCTTCGAGACTGCCTCGGCAACCGCCGGGGCCACGCGCCGGTCGAAGACGCTGGGAATGACGTAATCGGGCGTGAGTTCCTGGGGGGAGATCACCTCGGCAATGGCCCGGGCGGCGGCGATCTTCATCTCCTGCGTGACCCGCCGAGCGCGGACATCGAGCATGCCTCGGAACAGCCCCGGGAAGCAGAGCACGTTGTTGATCTGGTTTGCATAGTCCGAACGGCCGGAAGCCACGACCGCCGCACAGGTTGCCGCAAGGTCGGGGTCGATTTCCGGATCGGGGTTGGCCAATGCGAAGACGATCGGCCGGGGGGCCATACGCTTGATGTCGTCGGCGGTGATCAGGTCGGCGGAGGCGACGCCGATGAACACGTCGGCGCCCGCCATCGCCTGGCCGATGGAGCCGCCGACCTGGTCCGGGTTGGTGTGCTCCACCAGCCACCTCTTGACGAGGTTACCGGAGGTATCGCGATCTCTGTTCAACGCCCCTTGCCGGTCGCAGACGACCACGGGGCCGACGCCCACCGACTGGAGCAGTTTGACGATCGCCTGGCCGGCTGCTCCGGCTCCGCAGACGGTGACGCGGAGGTCCTGCATCGGCTTCTGGACGATCCTCAGGGCGTTCTGCAGGGCGGCGAGCACCACGATCGCGGTGCCGTGCTGGTCGTCGTGGAAGACCGGGATGTCGAGCCGCCCGGCGAGTCGTTCCTCGATCTCCACACAGCGCGGCGAAGAGATGTCTTCCAGATTGACTCCGCCGAAGGTCGGGGCAAGGTAGGTGACGGTCTCGATGATCTTCTCCGCGTCCTTCGTATCGAGACAGATCGGGAAGGCATCGACCCCGCCGAACTCCTTGAAGAGCATCGCCTTGCCCTCCATCACCGGCATCGCGGCCAGCGGACCGATGTCGCCCAGGCCCAACACCGCCGTGCCGTCGGTCACGACGGCGACCGTGTTGCGCCGAATGGTCAACGAGAAGGCCGCGTCCGGATCGGCCTGGATCGACCGGCACACCCGTGCGACCCCGGGCGTGTAGGCCATCGAGAGATCGTCGCGGTTCTTGATGGCCATTCTCGGCTGAATCTGGATCTTCCCGCCGATGTGCAGCAGGTAGGTGCGGTCCGAAACCCGCAGCACCTCGACGTCGTTCATCGCATGAAGGCGATCGACGATGTGCTGGCCGTGCTCGACGTCCCGGGCGTTGAAGGTGATGTCGCGGACGATCATCTCCTTGCGGACCTCCACAAGATCGACCGAGCCGATCATGCCCTCGACTTCGCCGATGGCGGAGGTAATGCGGCCGAGTTGGCCGGTCTTGTCGGGATATCGCAGACGAACCGTGAGACTGTAGGAGGGGCTTTGACGTTTCATAATGACTTCAGAGGGATAGAGTAGGGAAAGGAAACAGGGGGCTTTGCGAGGCGGCGGGATGACGCCGAGGGGCGGGAATAGGAGGATGCACTGCCACGCATGTCAACCCTCCATCGGGCTCATTCCTGCCGACGGTCAAGTGCGGTCAGCCGGTTTCGCGGCATTCTCCCGGGGCGACAGGGTCCCGGGGACCGTCCACGGGAGCGGGAGGCATTGTACCTCCCTGATCTCGACCTTTCCAATGCTGAAAGCGGGCCCGCCTTGCTCAAGTCGGACAGGTCCGGATTCCGGATGTCAGCATGGTGTGCTCATTGCGCTGCGGACTGCCGGCGCCTCGCTGGCCGCACGCCGGCGGGCCTCCGCAGCCATCGAAAACCATGGCCCGCCCGCGAGTATCAGCTGCTCCGTGTTACCATCCGAACGCTCTATTCCCTGTTATCTGCCTGAGACCGAGAAGCTCGAACGGGAATAGAGGCAATGAGAGCCGGCAGCCCATCTGCGATCCGTCTTCTCCTTGAAGCCCGATGGCTTTGCTGTTTGCGGACGCGAACGACGGTTATCCGCCGTTCCTGGCCCGATAACCGTCGAGTTCTCGCGGAACGAATTGACCGGCGTTCTCCTGTATGTTATTTGGAGTAGGTGAGTTGCCCGATGCCGAGAGGCACTGTCCGCCTTGAAGGCAGAGATGCAGGCGAGGGCCGCCACTTCTGTTTCGCCTGCGACTTGGTCCGCTTTGGGAATGCCGGAGAACATCATGAGAGGTTGTAAGAGGTATGTGTTGGGTTCGTGCAACGCTCGTTGTGTCCGTGGGCTGGGGTTGCTGTTTGCCGGGGTAGCGGCGTTGAGTGGTGCCGAGCGGGCTTTTGCCAGCGGCAGTCTGGAGGTTCAACCGTCGTCTCTGACCATCGACTGCACGGGCACAGTGGTCGGAGCGTCTGCCGCGAGCGGTGCGCTGAATGCGCTGGACGTCGCTCCTCAGGGGACGCTCGATCTGTCCAATCCCCAGGCCGTTCTGGGACCGATTCGGCCTGACCAGATCACGATTCGTTTCAGGACTGCCCGGGCGGCCGCGCTTCACGCGGACCGGATGACGGTCGCCCCGCACGATCGGGGACGATGGATGGACCATACGGTGGCCGCCCGGCCGGCACGGTTGCCGGTCGCGGTTCAGGGCTTTCGTCCTCAGGCGTCCGGTCATGCCAAGGCGTTGCGGACCTTGAGCACGCACGCCCAGCTGCGGGCCGACGCGGCCACCGTCGCGGGCGGCAAGACGCTGGCCGCTCATCGCTCGGCGGCCGTATCGCAGGTCCTGGCCGGAGCTTTCCAACCCGCCGACCCGATGGGCATCTTCCATGCCAAGGTCGCCCCGGGCACGGACCTGCGGACCCTGTGTCTGGAACTCATGAAGCACCCGGAGGTGGTTTACGCCAGCCCGAGCCCGGTCTGCCGGCCGATGGTCACCCCGAACGATCCGCTGTATCCGCGCATGTGGAATCTGCCGATGATCGACATGCCTGCGGCCTGGGACGTGAGCGGGAACGCGCTCGGCACGGTTCGCGTCTGCCTGGTAGACAGCGGCGTGCGCATCACCCATTCCGAGCTGGCCGGCCGGATCGCCGATCCGACCGACGTCTATCTCGACAACGGAGACGCCTTCGCGGACGCCGACCCCAGCAACGACGACCCGGACGGCCACGGGACCGCCTGCGCCGGCATCATGGCGTCGATTCGGGGCAATGGGCTGCTGGTTGCCGGGATTGCCCCGGTCACCATCATCCCGGTCAACGGGTCCTATACGGAGAACGGCAACACCTACATCGCCAACTACACCGATGGCATTTACTGGGGTGTGGATCATGGGGCGAGCGTGATCAGCCTGAGTCTGGGCGGGACTCACTCCGATCCCTACCCGGAAGAAGTTGATGCCATCAACTACGCCCAAGCCCACGACGTGGTGGTGTGTGCAGCCGCGGGCAACGACGATGGCCCGGCGGAGCAGACCTTCCCGAGCGCGCTGCCCTACTGCATCCAGGTGGGTGCGGTGGACCAGGACGGCATCCGCGTCCGCCCGTCGAGGTGGTACTGGGGGAGCAACTACGGCTCCACCCTGGATGTCTGTGCCCCGGGCCAGGGGGACGTTGGCCTCTGGGACTCCATTCTGACGCTGGGCAACCTCACCAACACCGCCTACGTCAACTACTTCAACGGGACCAGTGCGGCGACACCGCACGTGGCCGGCCTCGCGGCCCTGCTCAAACACATCAACCCGGCCCTGACCGGCAGCCAGATTCGGAGCTGTATCGAATCCACCGCCCGCGACAGGGTAGGCGCTGCTGAGGAAGACACCGCGGGGCGTGACGCCTACCACGGTTACGGCCTGATTGACGCGGCTGCCGCGGCGCAATGCGCCCGAGACGGCGGGCACTGCCTGACGATCAGGAATTCCGGCTCGTCGCCGGTTCAGATCAGTGCGATTGAAGTACCGGGCTGGGCTCACGTGTTGCCGGCGGCTCCGTTGAGCATTCCGGCCGGAGCCAGCCAGCCGGTCTCCGTGACCGCCTGCGCCCAGTGTTCGGGATCGGGCATGGACGGCTCGATGGTCATCTACAGCAACGATCCGGGCCAGCCGGCGATCGCGATTCCGGTGCATGTGGATTGCGCGAGCTGCCAGCCGCTCACCGGCTGCCAGGCGGCCTCGGAGGCGGTCCTGGCCGGAGAATCGACGACCCTCCATGCCCTTCCCGGCGGCAGCGATACGGTCGAGTGGTTCACCGACAGTTGCGGGGGCACGCCGATCGAGGGGGGTGCCTCGCCCACGGTTGCGCCGACCCAGACGACGATCTACTACGCGCGCTCGGCGAACCCGGTGGCAGGTTGCGTGGGCAGCACCTGTTGCTCGGTTCAGGTGGCCGTGATCAGCGGCGACCTGACCGTCCAGTCCCTGACCGGTCCGAGCACCAGCGGCGCGGGTCAGACCATCAGTCTTGTCGCCACGACCCGGAACGGCACGACCTCCACGCTGGCCGGGGCCTCGGTGACCCGGCTCTACTGGTCCACCAATACCACCGTGGACGGTGACGACATCGAGATCGGGAGCTGCAGCATTCCCTCGCTGGAGGCGAGTCAGTCGAGCTCGTGCACCGTCACGGCGACCATCGCTCCCGATACCGCTGCCGGCACCTACTACGTGATCGCCCAGGCCGACGCGGACAACGACGTGACCGAAACCAACGAGGCCAACAACACCAGGACCCTGACCGTCAAGGTCGGCCCGGACCTGACGGTGTCGACCCTGACCGGTCCGTCCACCAGCGGGGCGGGCCAAGTCGTGACCCTCACGGCCATCGTCAAGAACGGCACGACCGCGAGCCCGGCTGCGGCCTCGACCCTGCGGTTCTACTGGTCCACCAACACGACGCTCGACGGGGGAGACGCCGAGATCGCCAGCTGTGGCGTCGCCGCCCTGGCCGCGAACCAGTCCGGGGCGCCGTGCTCCATCCAGCTCGACATTCCCGCGGACATCGTTCCGGCCACGTACTACGTCTTCGCGAAGGCGGATGCCGACAACGCGGTAGCGGAGACGAGCGAGACCAACAATACCCGGTACAGGTCGATCAAGATCGGTCCGGACCTGAGCGTCTCGGCCCTGACGGTTCCGAGCACGAGCGGGGCCGGCCAGGCGATCGCGATCAGTGCGACGGTCAAGAACGGCTCGACCTCGAGTCCCGCGGGACCGTTCTTCACGCGACTCTACTGGTCGACCAACAGCACGCTGGAGATCGGCGACACCGAGATCGCCAGCTGGAGCGTGGACGGCCTGGGGGCCGGCGAATCGACCAGCTTCCAGACGACGTTGACCATTCCTCCCGGCACCGCCTCCGCGACCTACTACGTCATTGCCAGGACGGACGATGGTGATGCGGTTCTTTCGGAGGTCAGCGAGACCAACAACATCAAGTACGCACCGATCAAGATCGGTGCCGACCTGACTATTCCCACTCTGACGGCTCCGGCCACGAGCGGCATGGGCCAAGTCATCACCGTCACGGCGACGGTGAAGAACGGCGCGACCAGCAGTCCCACGGGCCCGTTTGTGACCCGGGTGTACCTGTCGACCAACACCACGATCGACGCGGGTGATTCCGAGATCGGCAGCTGCAGCACGGCCGATCTGCAACCCGGCCAGTCGACGCCATGTTCGTTGTCCGTAGCCATCACCTCGGACATTGTCGCCGGTTCGTATTACCTGATCGCGAAGGCAGACGCCGACGATGCAGTTGTCTCCGAGACCAGTGAGTCCAACAACACCAAGTACGCGTCGATCAAGATCGGGGCCGAGCTGACGATCTCGGCGATGACCAACCCGAACTCCGTCGTTGCGGGGCAGTCCATCACGGTCACGGCGACGACGAAGAACGGTACGACCGCGAGCCCGGCCGAGGCGTTCTTCACCCGGCTGTACTGGTCGACCAATTCGGCGCTTGACGCGAGCGATGTCGAGATCGGAAGCTGCAGCATCGCCGAGCTGGGGCCGAACGCATCCACGACCTGCACCTTTGCGGTGACCGTGCCGCAGGTCAGTGTCCGGGCCGTGTATTACCTCATTGCCAAGGCCGATGCGGACGGTGTCGTGGTGGAGACCAGCGAGACGAACAACACCCTCTCGCGTTTCATTGTCGTGAGCCCGTGAGCTGGGTTCGTCGAAGGCCGCGGCCGGTTCGCGGCGCCGCGGCCCGCTGGGGCAAGCTGCGGCCGCGGCGTTCACTGTGTCCTCGGCCGTTGGGCGGAGACCGGCCGGATGGCGGGCGCGCCGTCGGCCGGGGCGATCTCGATCGCCTGGACCATGGCCTCGCCGGAGAAGCGGTTCCAGAACCGGATGGCGATGACTCCGTAGGGGTGCTCGACGACCGGATGGGCGAAGTACTTCCGGGCGGACTGGGTCTGCTGAGCGGTCGCGGAGATGCTGCCGAGCAGGGCGATCATTCCGAGGGAGGCTGAGACCGGTGGTGACATCGCATAGCTTCCATTCTGGACCTAAAGGAGTACTTTGCCATACCGGGCACTGGCGGGTGAGCGTCGTCTGTTGTTGCGGCGCCCGACGGCGAGTTACAGTCTGCCCATCCATGGAGTCCGTTTCCGGCCGCCGGTTGCGTACCCTTCGCCTGACGCCAGGTGGCGGGGCATCTTCGGGCTGCTTGTTCTCTGCTCTTGATTCGTGTGGTGGCCGGTTGCGTCCGAGCGCGATCACGGTCATTGTTTCGACTGAACGAAGCCAATTGGGCGGTCAGCGGTCAGCGCTCAGCAATCAGAGCCGTCAGCCGGACGGGGTTGACCGATGGTTGAGTGCCGACTGCTTGCGCCAAACGAACCCAACGCAGGGGGTGCGGAGGGCGGTCGCGGGTTTGGGCCGAGCCTCTGCCGGAATAACACCGCAGGCGCTCCGGCAGCCCACATGGCAGACGAATCCGGCGAGTGGGTCAGGACCGGATGTCCTACCTGCTTGACGGTTGGCGCTCAGCGGTCAGCGGCAATACCTGGCAGGCGGACTCGCGGAGTCGTGCGGGATGGCCGAGCCTATCGTCGGGCATCTGGCTGCGTGCCTGCCTGCCCGTGGTCTTCCGCCCAGATGGCTCTGATCGCATCTTCATCGCCGAAGCCGTCGGGGACTGCAGGGCTGGGCGTGTTGGCGTAGTACCAGGGTTTGCCCTCAACCGGTGAGGCCAGTGTTCGGCTGCCGGGCATCTGGAGATGGGCGTTGGGATCCGCTCGCCGCACCCAATCCCACGCGTAGCGGAGCCAGTCGGCGCGGTACTGCCGGTTCTGGTGAGCGAACCAGCAGATCTCGTCGTAGCCCCAGACCCAGACGCCGCCGGCTCGGGCCTGGCCTGGCTGCCGACTGACACCCCAGTTGTCGATCTCGACCAGGTACGGCAGGTGTGTGCACTTCCACCCGCTGAACGTCGTGCCGCCCTTGCTCCGGCCATAGATACTGTCGGAGAAGCCGACCTTGAGGATTGCCTGCTGGGGCTTGTCGGGCAGCTCCATAATCCGTAACGGGAAGGAGTGGAAGTCCATCAGTAGTTGCCCGTTGCGAACCAGCCCGCCGCTGGGGACATGCGAGTCCAGCAGCACCATGTGCCGGCGAGCGTGCGTGGCTGCATGGGATCGGATCAGGCCGAGCACTTGGGCGTAGTGGTCGAGGTGCGGATCGTTCTGGTTCATGAGTTCGGTCTGCCCGAGGTGGATCGCTTCGCAGCCGAGGTCAATGAACGAGGCCCCCAGGAAGTAGAACCACAGCTTCGTCTCCGGGCGACTGACGTCCGGCACCGACTGGCCGCTGCGCCAGTGGTTCTTGAACCGGCCATCGGGATAGAGCATATCGGCGTAGCGGAAGTTGCGGGTCTCCACCGGCCGGCCGAGGGCCTTGAATGCCCAGTCCGGCACAGGAACCTGGTCGACCTGTGTGGTGACGATCTCGAAGATGCAGGCCTGCAGGATCATGTCCGGATCGACCTCGGACAATTTGGGGACCTGTTGCCGGGCTCGCTCCAGATTACTCAACACGCCCGCCTCGCCGCCCCACAGGCAGAGACTCCGCCCGATGAACTTGGCGCCGATCCGCTGCAGCATGCGGGCGTTGTCGGCCAGATCACCGTGGCCGTTGAGCAGGCCCTCCATGGTAATTGCCCGGGCAAGGTAGTTTTCGAGAACTTCGCGAGAGATGTGTTTGTCGAATCGGTAATTGTGGTCGCGGGCTCTGCTGCTCGAAGCGGCCACGGCCGTGGTCGACGTATGGTCCGACTGGGTCGAGGTCTGGCCGGCGGACATCAACGGATGCCAAGACAGGCCCAAGACCATGAGGAGCAGGAACCGAGCCATCTTTGTCTCCGTTCTTGGTTGAGGGTATGTCCCGCATGCTCGGCGGTAGCCGCGCCCATTTGGCCGGCGAATCTGGCCCTCGGCGAGAGCCGCCTGCTCTCCATGCCGGGGCGAGCATGATGTCAGCTCCGGCCTAGCGCTTATGGCTGAGGAGCCAACTGTAGAACTCGGGGCTGTCGTAGGTTCGGGTCCAGGAATCGTGATCGGCGTTGGGGTACATGGTCAGCTTGACGTTCGGGTTGGTCTGCTTGAGCATGTCGACCATGCGGGTGGACTCGCTTGGTGCGACCACCGGGTCCTTGGCTCCGTGGAACACCCAGGTAGGCGTCTTGGCGAGCTGTTCGCGGGCGAGGTAGGGGATTCCGCCGCCGCAGATGGGGGCGATGGCCGCGAACCGCTCCGGGTGGTGGCAGGCCAGGTTCCATGTGCCATAGCCGCCCATGCTCAGGCCGGTGAGGTAGATGCGTGATTCGTCGACCGCGTACTTGGCGACGATTTCATCGATGAGGGCGTCGAGGGCGGCGGGGTCCCACCATCTCTTGGCCGGGCACTGGGGGGATGCGACGATGAAGGGGAACTCGCGGCCGGCGGCGATGAGCTTGGGCGGGCCGTGCCGTTTCACGGCCTCGATATGAGTGCCGCGTTCGCCGGCGCCGTGGAGGAACAGGACCAACGGCCACTTCTTGTCGGGAGTTCCGTATTCCTTGGGCAGATAGAGCAGGTACTTGTACTCGAATGCTTTGGTGACCTCCTTCTTGAAGGTCTGGACGGTTTGGGCCGGGCGGCTGGTGGGGCCTTGTGCGAAAGCAGCGCAGCCGGACATCATCAGCCAGGTGATCATGGGAGACACGAAATGCGTGACCCGTCTCATCGGTTTTCTCCTCTTGAATGAGGCCCGGGGCATGGGGCCTACCCAGTGAGGGTCATGGGGCGAGCGGCGGGCCGGACCCGATCTCGAGATCGCGGTCACGTGCCTCCCGCGGCTCGGGCCGCTCGCTTGTGGCTCAACAGCCAGTCGTACAGTTCGTGACCCTCGTACGTGCGGGTCCAGGCATCATGGCCGACGCCGGGATAGACGGTCAAGCGGGCATTGCCGCCGGCTTGCTGAACTGCCTCGACCATTCGCTGGGACTCGTACGGGGGCACGACCTCGTCCTGGTCGCCGTGGAAGGCCCAGACGGGCACGCGTCTGAGCCGGTAGGCGATGTAGGGGGCGCCGCCGCCGCAGATGGGGGCGATGGCCGCGAATCGTTCCGGGGTATCGATTCCGAGAGCCCAGGTACCGAATCCGCCCATGCTGAGGCCGGTGAGGTAAACGCGGTCCTTGTCGATGTTGTGGTGTTCTTGTACCTCGTCGAGGAGTTCGGTGAGGAGGTGGGGGTGCCAGGTCTGGTCCTTGGGGCACAGGGGTGACAGGACGATGAAGGGTAGATCGCGGCCGGCGGCGATGAGCTTGGGCGGGCCGTGTTTTTTTACCATTTCGAGGTCGTCGCCCCGCTCGCCGGCGCCGTGCAGGTAGAGGATCAGTGGCCAGGGGTGGCCCTGAGGTTGGCAGGCGGATGGCAGATGGAGCAAGTAGCGGCATTGGGCTCGCCTGCGGAACGGCCGGTCGAGGCTCAGGGCCTGCTGGGGATTCGCCCTGTGGTTGAGGGATGGGTTATTGGAGGACATGCGGGTATTGTGCCGTTGGGTGGCCCGGCGGGCAAATGGCCGGTTTGGGGTCGTCGCTGGAGGCCGGTGGCCCAGGCTACTGTGGCGTGTAGCACGGCTGGGTCGTCCAGCCCGGGATGGGATTGACGCGTACCGCCCAGGTCGCGTAGGGCTGGCTGTTGAATGCGCTGCGTTTGGGCGCGAGCCATTGTCGCGATGGCGTGGGGCGGCCTTGTCAGGCCGTGTTCTTGCGAGGATGATAGGCTTTTGTCGGGTAACGGTGTGCGGGGCATGGAGGCGTGGGCGTGATGCCCCTGGGACGGTCGGGTCGGACCGAGCAGGCTGGCTTGACGGAAGCCCGCCTACCCCACTGCGGCGGACTGCATACGAGGGACGGATCGGTGGACTACTTTCAGATCGCCGGAGGCAAGCGCCTTCGCGGGACGGTTGAGATCAGCGGTTCGAAGAATGCGGCGTTGCCGATCATGGCCGCGTCGATTCTGTGCGAGGGCGAGGTTGTTCTGCACAATGTGCCCGACCTGGCCGACGTGCGGAGCATGGAGGTTCTGCTCAACAAGTTGGGTGTAGCCACCTCCCGTGAGGCTGGGGGGACGGTTCGGCTCAAGGTTCAGGACGAGATGAACTGCCATGCGGACTATGAGCTGGTCCGCAAGATGCGGGCGAGTGTTTGCGTCATGGGGCCGCTTCTTGCCAAGCGGCACAAGGCTCAGGTGAGCATGCCTGGCGGCTGCAACATCGGCGACCGGCCGATCAACCTGCACATTGCCGGTTTGACGGGGCTGGGGGCGGACACCGACCTGATGAGTGGCGACCTTCTACTCAAGGCCAAGCGGCTGACGGGGGCGGAGTTGTTTTTGGGCGGTCCGTTTGGATCGACAGTGACGGGTACGGCGAACATTCTCATGGCGGCCACGCTGGCCGAGGGTCGGACGGTGATCGAATCGGCCGCTTGTGAGCCGGAAGTGACCGATCTGGCCAACTTCTTGAAGGCGTGCGGGGCTCAGATTTCGGGCGAGGGCTCCCCGCGGATTACGGTGGACGGGGTCAAGCAGCTGAAGGGGTGCGAGTACACGATTATCCCGGATCGGATTGAGGCGGGGACGTTCATGATCGCGGGGGCAATCACCAATGGCGACATTCATTTGCGTAACTGCAGGCTGGAGCACCTGTTAGCGGTGGTTGACAGGCTGCGTCAGATTGGGGTGAACATTGAGCGGGAAGGTGAGGAGGTAGTGGTGTCGAGTTCTCGACGTCTGGAGCCGACCACGGTGACCTCGCAGCCTTATCCTGGTTTCCCGACGGATTTGCAGGCTCAGATCATGGCTTTGCTCTGCTTGGCGGACGGCAACAGCATCATCACGGAGAAGATCTACCCTGACCGGTTCATGCACGTGGCCGAGTTGAACCGACTGGGGGCGGTCTTGCGCAAGGAAGGGCCGACGGTGATTGTCGAAGGGGTGAAGAGGCTGATTGGGGCTCCGGTGATGGCCTCGGATTTACGGGCATCGGCGGCTCTGGTTCTGGCCGGTCTGGTGGCCAAGGGGGAGACGACGGTGAACCGGGTGTACCATATTGACCGCGGGTACGAGCGGATCGAGCGGAAACTGCGGCCGCTGGGGGCGGACATTGAGCGGTTGAATCGAGCGACAGAGGACAGCTGATCCGGGTGGCCGAGGCTGGTGGTGTATGTGGGAGCGGTGTGGCGGGGGGGTGTTTTTTGTCGAAATTCTGGTGTAGCGGGGCTTCGCGGGGGGGTGGAGGCGGGGTTGACAGGGCGGAGCGGATAAGTACAGTGTTGTGCGAGCCTCGCGCTGCCCGGCCGGGTGGCGGAACGGCCGCGAAAGTCCCAGCAAAGGAGCAAAGACGTGGTGAGAGCCGAGCGAGAGTATGGCCGCCGGTCCAGCCGTTCCAGGCGGGCCGCCTGGATGACGATGTCGGCGGGGTTGGTGCTGGCGGGGGCGATCGGCTGCAGCCAGACCCCGCGGGAGCACGGTTACTTCGACCAGGGGAAGACTCAGATCCAGTTTTTCTCTCCCCCGGGGACGAACGTGACTGTGCGGGCGTGTTCGATCCGCAGCCATGAGGTTGCGGAGTATGGTCCGTTCGAGAACCGGCTCGAGCAGACTCCCGAGGAGTTTGCGGTGTTCAATCTGCGGCCGGGCAGGTATGAGTTCAAGTACACCTCGGTTGATGGTTTGCCCGGGGCGAGCATCTACGGGGAGCTGGAGGTCATGTGGGCCAACAGCTCGGAGGCGGCGATGTTCCAACGGCGGGCGTTCATCCCTGTCTCGCTGCCTTCGGAGGCCTACAAGAAGGCCGAGATCACCGGGAACGAGATCTTCCCCTATCGTGGGGAAGCCTATCGCACCGCGATCGACGAGAATGACATCCGGCGGCTCCGGGAAGGCGACGTGGTTGAGAAGGTCTTCTTCGTAGCCGACATGGAGGCAGTGGCTCGGCAGAAGGACCAGACGGCGGAGGATTTGAAGGTTCTGGAGCGGAAGCTGGAGTACATCGAGGCCCGGTTCCGCAACAGCTACTACGACTTTCGGATCGACGTCAGTGACCCGAGCGCGAACTTCTGGCGGACGGACCGGGAGTTCATTCGCTGGGAGAAAGAACGGCAGGAGGCCCTGCAGAAGCAGGAGAAGCTCGAGTCCCGGCTGCGGCGGATGAACGCCCTGCTCAAGGGTGACACCGTCTTGACCCGCAAGGGGATGCTTGCCCTGGCGACCGAAGAGGTCGTGGCTTCGCACAAGGATGTGGCCAGAGCCTCGGGAGAAGTAGGCGAGGTGCTGCTGGTCATGCGAATTGGCGGGCGGCATATGAAGTGGAGCGACCCGAACCGCGAACTGGCGGCGGGGAAGAAGTACTGAGTCGCAAGGTTGCCGGAGCAGCTCCCCGGCCTGGATGGCCGGTGGTTAGGGAGGATACTTCGAATGGCGGCAGTCAATCGTGTTTGGACAGGTGGCCTGATGGCGTGTGCCCTGGCCGTGGTTCTGGCATCCGGATTCGGCTGCCACTGCAAGAACAAGAGCATGACCATCCTCCCGTCGCCCCTGGCAGACACGGCGGCGGTGCTTCCCGAGGGTGTTACTCTGCCTGCCGGGTTCTACCCGCTGGCGGGTCACTACCAGCCGAACAGCCAAGATGACGACTACAACGGCTGGCCGCGATACATCGTGTCCGATAAGGACGACATGATCATGGCCTACGTTCCCGCTCAGGCCATCGTGATGGGTGGCGGAGCGGGTCTGGACGAGGTGCCGGCGCGGACGGTGAGCGTCAGCCACTTCTACATCGACCTGCACGAGGTCAGCAACGCCCAGTTCAACCGGTTCTATCGCCTTGCGGTTCGGCAGGACGAGAAGGATTCGTCGTGGAGTCCGGAGCATCCGTTGCGGGCGAACGATCCTGACTACTGCGGAGCGATGGGGCGTCCGTGGCAGGTCACTCGCGCTTTCAAGGACTTCTGGAGGCTGAGCGCCAACAATCTGCACCCGGTCAGGAATGTGTCCTGGTGGGAGGCCAACAGCTACAGCCGCTGGACTGGCAAGCAGCTTCCGACCGAGGCTCAATGGGAAGCTGCGGCCCGCGGTTCCGACCGCCGCAAGTACCCGTGGGGCAACCAGAGTACCAGTGAGGTGACGCGCTATCTGTGCAACAGCAAGACGCAGAAGGCCAACTATGACGGCTATGAGTACACCGCCCCGGTGGAGAGCTTTGCTGGCGGCGTGAGCCCGTACGGGGTTTACCAGATGGCCGGCAATGTGGCCGAATGGTGCTCGGACTGGTACGACCCCGGTCGTTACGCCTATCCCAGCCTGGAGGATCCGCCGTCGGACGTGATTCGCGGCCCGAAGCTGTTTGGCGACCGGAACTACCCGAATCCGCAGGATAAGGATGCCCGCAACGCGCGTGTAGGTCCGCTTCGCGGCGATCAGAAGGCGATTCGAGGCGGTTCTTTTGCCGACCCGATCGAAAGCTGCCGGGTAGAGACTCGCGAGGCCGCTCGTCCCGACGCCCACCTGAATGATGTCGGGTTCCGTTGCGTTCTGCCACTCGCCTCGGCTCAGTGATGAGCCTTTGAGCCAACGTTCCGCCGGGCGGCGCTTCCACGTGGACGTTGAGCATCACGAAGACTGAAGACAGGGAGCCAAGCGAATCCGCTTGGCTCTCTTGTTTTGTGTCCGCCTCGGTTCGCGTGCCGCCGCGAACCCGGGGATGCGGTTGGGGGATGGGGGTGCGGGCGCCGGGTTTATCGGGCTTTTCGCAAGGTTGATTCTACGGTCTTGTCACATAACAATGAGATAGAGCGAAGAGTCGCGGCGACTTGGTTAACCCGGTGGAGGTGGAGGGATGATGCGGTTCTTCCCAGCCCTGTCTGTGGTCTCGACCTGGTGGCTGAGCGTCACTGTTGTTGGGCTCGGGCAGACTGTTCAGATTCCGTTTGATGCTCCCGAGGGGGTCGTTTTTGTCAGCCGGCCGTTGTGGCCCGGTGTGCGGGCAGAGGAAGTGGTGGTCCAGGAGCTTCTGGCCGGTCCCTCTCCAGAAGAGGCAGCCAGAGGACTGACCTCGCCGATTCCGCGGGGTGTCCGGCTGATGGAGTTCGTGTCCTCAGGGGATGGGGTCACCCTTGACTTGTCTCCGGAAGTGCTCAGCGGGCTTGGAGAGTCCTCGCTGACGGAGATGTTCTCGCGGGTGCGGCTGGCCCTTGATTCGTTTCCGGAGATACTGAGCGTTCGTCTGACCTGCTGCGGCAGCGTGCTGTCAGCCTACCTGCCTCCGACGACGTTGGAGTCTGTTCCGCCCGCGTCGCCTCGAGCGTTGGGAGGCAAAGGGTGCGGCGTGGCGGCGACAGGACTGGCCGGCAAGATCATCACCATTGGTCCGTCGCACGGTCGGTTCCACAACGGATCGGGCTGGTACTGGCAGCGGAGTGATCCCTGCGGTCTCGGGGAGGCTGTGTTGGAAGACACTAACTCGATCCGGCTGATGCAGTTCCTCTATCAGTACCTGAGCCAGGATGGGGCCACGGTGCACGTTCCGCGGCAGCTGGACGAGGGCGACTGCTGCCACTCGGCCACCGGTTTGCCGTGGTGGAAAATGGCCGCCCGCTACTGGCTCGAGCACAGCGGGCTTCCGTCCGCGGTGTGGGACAGCTCGGACACTCATCTCAATGACGACATCCGGGCTCGCCCGTTGTTCGCCGACTACCGGGGTTCGGACATCTACATTGCCCACCACACGAACGCGTATAAGGTGAACCAGGCCAGTGGTACGGAGGTTTATCGGGACACGGAGATGGAGCACCCTGCTCACGAGGCCAACAGCTACAGCCTGGCTCTGGCGATCAAGACGCACATCGAGTCTGCGATCCGCGACGTTTACGACAGTACGTGGCCGATTCGCAACGGCGGCCAGCCGCGCGACTCGGCCGGCGGTTTTGGCGAGATCCGGATCCCGAATCGGCCGGCGTGCCTGATCGAGCTGGCGTTTCACGACAACTGCAACAAGGATGGCCCTTACTTGACGGACAACTTCTTCCGGTCAACCGCCGAGTGGGGCGTCTATCAAGGTGTCTGCAGCTACTTCGGCGTCACCCCCACCTGGGACCGATACTCATGCGAGTACGTCAGCGACACCATCCCCGCGACGATGGTGGCCGGTGGGGCCTACAACGTGTCGGTCACGTTCCGCAATCGGGGCGTGGTCTGGTCGGTCGATCGTGGCTTCAAGTTGGGTGCGGTGGGTGACAGCGATCCTTTCACGGTCAGTACGCGGTCACCGGTGGCGGGTGAAGTGCGGCCGGGTCAGACTTTCACCTTCAGCTTCACGCTGACGGCCCCCGCGGCGGCTGGCCGGTACACTACGGACTGGCGCATGGTTCGTGAAGCCGTGGCCTGGTTTGGTCCCACGGTAGGCCGTCAGATCCAGGTGACGTTGCCTCCATCGCCTGGTGATCTGGATGGCGACAGCGACGTTGATCTGGATGATCTGGCGATCATGCAGCGATGCCTGACCGGTTCTGGCGTCAACCAGGGCGATCTCGCCTGCGCCCAGTGCCTGATTGAAGGCAACGATGGCGACGTGGACGGCGAGGATCTGCGCAAGCTGGTCGGATGCATGTCCGGGGCGGGCATCAAGGCTGATCCCGATTGTGGCCGATAGCGTCGAGAGGCCGGTGTTTGGGTGAATTGTCACTCGTTGTCGCAGTCGATATACTGAGCATCAATGTGTTCCGGGGCGTAGCTCAGCCTGGCTAGAGCGCCTGGTTTGGGACCAGGAGGCCGAAGGTTCAAATCCTTTCGCCCCGATTTCATATGCGCCTGTAAACACCGCAGTTGCAGGCGATCATCACTTCGTCATCAGCACCCCCAAACGTGGCATTACACTTTTCACTAGACTTTTGGAGGTGGTGTTATGCCACGCAGCAGACCAGCTTCGAACCCGCTCTCGTTTCACAAGCCGACCGGTCAGTACTACGTGACCAGGGGCGGCAGACGCATTTACCTCGGGGCGAGCGAGGAAGGAGCTCTTGAGGAGTACCATCGCCTGTCGCTCGGCCTTGGGCATGAGGCATTCACAGCTTCGACAGCCACTGAAGCCGGCCCAGATAGTCATCCGTAAGTCATTTCTGCGTTTGTGGTTGCGGGCCGTCTTGTGGCCCCGACGCCGGTTTGGACGCGACCTCGTGATCCAGAAGCCAGCAGAATCCGCTTGACCGCGACCCGGAATTGGAGTAGGTTCTTGCAAACGCGAGTTAGCAACTATGCCCAACCGCGTTAGCAAGCATTTCGAGGAACCATGGGAGTCAGGACGCCGACGACCGCCGAACAGATTGCCGCGCAGCTCAACCTGTCGCGGCCAAGGTCGAATGGTGGCTGGAGCTGTTCGCGGCCGTCTTGGAGTGCATCGGGCGCTTGCGTCAGGCGGCAGTCGGATGGGTGCCCTTCAAATGACCCGAGAAGTCGCTCAGACTGGCGCCTGTTGTGATGGCCCAAGGGGATGCCCGGCGCCGGTTGCAGGAAACGAGCCTGAAAGCCCCCCTTGGCGTCCAGGCGAGCGTTTCGCCTCAGCCCGGAGGACCGAAAAACGTCGAGAACGGGGTAGGCACAATTGGGGGGCGGGCGCTGTACAGTGACGACCAACTCTGGGCAAGATGCGTCGCGTCTCTTGGGAAGGACAGCACATGCTTCGATACCTCAGCGGGATGATGATTGCGGCGGCCGCGGCAGGCACGGCACAGGGACAGGACGCGCGGTGGATCACCGCCCCCGGCGTCGACTGCCCGCTCCTGCGAACCGAGTTCACGCTCATCGAAAAGCCGGCGCGGGCGGTCATTCGAATTGCCGGGCTGGGTCACTTCCAACTGCGCGTCAACGGTCAGGACCCCGGCGGGCGGACGGCAATCCACCAGCCGTGGTCAAAGTACGACCGAACGATCTACTTCGAGGAAATCGACCTCGTCCCGTTCGTGCAACGCGGGGGCAACGCGATCGGCGTGATGCTCGGCAATTCGTTCTGGCACTGCGCCCCCGTCCCGAAGGGCCGCTACCACAAGGTCGGCGTCGAGACCGACTACGGGACGCCGTTCCTGCTGTGGGTCGAGGCCGAATTCGAAGCGCCGGGCGGCACGCGCACGCGGATCGTATCGGACGAGACGTGGAAGACATGGCCGGGGCCGGTCACGTTCAGTCATGTCTACGCCGGCGAGGATTACGACGCCCGGCTTGAGCAGGCGGGATGGGATTCGCCCGGCTTCAACCACGCCAATTGGAAACCGGCCGTGCAGGTGATGTGCATCGACGCGGTGATCGGGGCGGCAGGCGTGCTCGACAAGGCGGAAGATGCCGCGCGGTACCGCAGGCTCCGCGAGCAAACGGCGGCCGCATTCGTTAAGGCCTTCTACAACCCGGCGACCAAAACATTCGCGCATAAGGACTCGCCACAGTGCGCCCACAGCATCGCACTTGCGGCCGGACTGGTACCGGAACCAGACAAGGCTGCGGTACTCGACGCGGTGCTTGTGGATCTCGCAAAACGGGGCTGGCAGCAGACGCCGGGGGACATCGGACACGTGTTCTTCATTCGGGCACTGGCGGAGGGGGGGGCGATCGGACGTCTTGCACCGCGTGTATTCGCGCGACGGGCTGGGCAGCTACGGCGGGATCCTCAAAAAGGGACTCACCGCCATGCCGGAGACCTGGGACGCGATGACCGACGGCTACCAGTCGCACAACCACTGCATGCTCGGACACGTGATCGAGTGGTTTTACGGGTACGTGGGAGGTATCCGGCAGCAAGCCGGCGACGTGGGGTGGAAGCGTGTGCTCATCGCGCCGGTCCCGGGGCCGCTCAGTCACGCCGAGGTGACGTTCGAAAGCCCCGCGGGACGAATCACCAGCCGGTGGACCGTCGAAAGCGGCAAGTTTACACTGCGGGCGGAGGTACCCGACGGCGTGCATGCGATGCTGAGAGCGCCGGACGGCACGTCCCGCGACGTTGGCAGCGGCAAACACGAACTGGAGGGAAGGTACGAGCGCGCAGCGCAGTGAGAACTCTTTGCGTCAGTGTTTCGAACAGCTGCGCAGCCTGCGGCCCGAGTAAGCCCTGGAAACGCCGTCGCGTTCCGTTTCGTCGGTAACATCGCCGCGCTCGGCGAGTTCGTAGTAGGCATACGCCCACCGAAGGGTCGTCGGGCGCCCATGCTCGTCCACGACCGGGCAATCCACGCTACGAGTTACTCCGCGGCATGGCCGCCGTTAAAGGATCAGGCTGGCCATCGTACGCTTCGGCAGTCCATGGAGTGTATTGTGCTTTGAGTGAGCGATAGGGTCAGGCGAAGTTCTTCGAACTGCTGTTACACACCTGTGAACATGAGACAGCGCAGAGAGCTCAGACAATCATGAACCACCTCAAATTCTCACCGTACCTGCTCATCCACTTGCTCTGGCTGGTCAGCGTCGCCGCTTCGGCGGAAGAATTGGTGCAGACCTTCCGCGAGCCGCCCGATGCTGCCCGGCCCGGCGCCTACTGGTACTTTATGGATGGCAACCTCTCACGCGAAGGTATGACGCGGGATTTGGAGTCCATGAGGGCGGCCGGGATAGGGCATGTGGTGTTTCTCGAGGTCAACGTGGGCGTCCCGCGCGGGCCGGTGGATTTCCTGAGCGAGGAATGGCAGGACTTGTACGTTCACGCCGTGCGCGAGGCTGAACGACTGGGCATCGAGATTATTCTCGGCTCGGGCCCGGGCTGGACTGGCAGCGGGGGGCCCTGGGTCAAGCCGGAGCAATCCATGCAGCATCTCGTCGCGAGCCCGGTCGAGGTGCAAGGACCAGGCTCGTTCACCGGCACGCTCCCGGTGGCGCCTCCGCGGCGACCGTTCTTTGGCGACGTGCCCAAGCAAATGCGCGTGCAATGGGAAAGCTATTATCGCGATGTGGCGGTGCTGGCGTTTCCGACGCCGCTCACGCCCGCGACCATCCCTGATATAGACGAGAAGGCCCTGGTGTATCGCGCCCCGTTTTCGTCACGACCGCACGTCAAAGCCCGGCTGGAAGCGCCAGCCGAGTTTCCCGCCGACCCTCCCCGTTCGACGATTCCGTTGGACCGGGTGATTGACCTGACGCAACGCCTGAAACCCGACGGCACGCTGGACTGGCAGATACCGGAGGGGAAGTGGACGGTGCTGCGGTTTGTGAGCCGGAACAACGGCGCCTCCACCCGGCCGGCGCCCAATCCGGGCATCGGCTTCGAGTGCGACAAGTTTGACGCCGCCGCGCTCGACGCGCACTTCGCGGAATACGGCGGCAAGTTGTTGGAGAAGGTGGGGCCGAGGCAGTCAGGCCGGGGCTGGACGATGCTGCACATTGACAGTTGGGAGATGGGGGCGCAGAACTGGACGCCGAACTGGCGCGAGGAGTTTCGGAAGCGGCGCGGCTACGATCCGCAACCCTTCTATCCCGCGTATCTCGGCTACGTGGTCGGCAGCCGCGAGCAGACCGAGCGATTCCTTTGGGACCTTCGCCTGACGGGCCAGGAGTTGGTGATCCAGAATCACGCCGAGCGTCTCAGGCAAATCGGCCACAAGCACGGCTTTACGCTCTCCATCGAGCCCTACGACATGAATCCGACCTGTGACTTTGACCTCGGTGCGGTGGCGGATGTGCCGATGGGCGAGTTCTGGAGTCTGGGCCCCGACACCACCTACAGCTGTCACACGGCGTCGTCCATCGCCCACGTGCTGGGCCGTCCGGTGGTGGCGGCGGAGGCGTTCACCGGCGCGCCGGGTGAGAACTGGAGATTTTATCCGGGCTCTCTGAAGAACCAGGGCGACTGGGCCTTTGCCACCGGCATCAACCGTCTCACCTATCACACCTTCGCCCACAAGCCGGATGAAGGCCGGCCGGGCATGGTCATGGGGCCGTATGGCGTGCATTGGGATCGCGGCCAGACGTGGTGGCCGATGGTTGACAGCTACCATCGGTATGTCAGTCGTTGCCAGCAGTTGCTCCGACAGGGGCGGACCGTGGCGGATGTTTTGTATCTCATTCCCGAGGGCGCGCCCGCGGTGTTTCAGCCTCCGTCTTCAGCGTTTGCGGGCAGCCGTCGCTTGCCGGATCGGAAGGGATACAATTTTGACGGCTGTTCCGCCGAGGTGCTGACGAGGTTCGCGAAAACGAAGTCGGGCAGTATCGTCTTCCCCAGCGGTGCGGAGTACCGGGTGTTGGTTCTGCCGTCGGTGGACACCATGACGCCCCAGCTGCTGGACAAGATCGAGGGTCTGGTCTGTGCCGGCGCGACGATTGTGGGAAATCCGCCGCGCAAATCCCCGAGTCTGGTCGATTATCCCGACTGCGACCGGCGAGTGGCTGACAAGGCGAAGTCGCTCTGGGTCGGCTTGACTCCGCCACCGGATCGGTCTTCAAAGCCGCACGGAAAAGGCAGAGTCATCTGGGGACAGGCGTTGTCTGAAGCCTCACCGGAGATTTCGCCAATCCTGGATGCAAAGTGGATTTGGAGGGACGAAGGCGATCCCGCACGCGTCGCCGCCGTTCAAAAAGTCCTGTTCCGCCGCGAGTATGTCGTCCCCACGAGCCGGCGGCTTTCCGGCGTTCAGATCGAAATGACCGCCGACAATTCCTTCGTTGTCTCGCTGAACGGCACACCGGTACTCGAAGGTGGGAACTTCAACCAGATCTATTGTGCGGACGCGTCGGGGGCCGCGCTGCGGCGTGGCACCAATGTCTTCACCGTGCTTGCCGAAAACGGCGGTGATGCTCCCAACCCTGCAGGGCTGATAGGGGCCATTATTCTGACATTTACCGATCGCTCGCAGCACCTGATTCACACCGATGACAGTTGGACGGCAGCGCCAGCAGAGAAGCCGGAGGAGTCGGCGCCGTCCAGAATCCTCGGGGCTGCCAAAGTGCTTCCGTGGAAGCTCTCGCCCCAACCAGCCGCCGCTCCTTTGTATCCGCAATACGACCTGACCGCCGCGGTGCTGAGCGAAATGGGAGTTGCGGAGGACTTTGTTTCGGATAGTCCGCTGCGCTACACGCATCGGCGCATGAAGGACCGTGATATCTACTTCTTGGCGAACCGTTCCGACGAAGCCGTTGAAGCCGTAGCGTCGTTTCGTGTTTCCGCAGGCGTGCCAGAACTGTGGAATCCGATCAACGGGGAAATCCGAGCGTTGCCCAAATTCACGCGCACCAGCAGCAAGACCGAGATTCCGCTGCGATTTGAACCCTACGAAAGCTGTTTCATCGTGTTCCCGGCAAGCTCGAATGCGGCCGTCGCTTCCCCGACTCAGGCGGCACGGAATTGTCAGCTTCCCACCGTGCTTCAGACTCTGGAGACAAGCTGGGCAGTCTCATTTGATCCGACAATGGGTGCGCCGGCCAACGTGCGTTTCGAGACATTGGAGGACTGGACGCAGCGTCCCGAGCTTGGGCTGAAGCATTACTCCGGCGTGGCGACCTACCGCAGTTCGTTCAATGTAGATGCCGCCGCTATTTCCTCTGCTGGCTCCCGACTGCTGCTGGATCTCGGCAAAGTCGAGGTCATGGCTCGAGTTCGCGTAAATGGCATGGATTGCGGCGTGGCCTGGACCGATCCATTGCGAGTGGACATCAGCCGTGCAGTGAAGCCCACCGGCAACGTGTTGGAAATCGAGGTTGCAAATCTCTGGCCCAACCGGATGATTGGCGATGCCGCTGCCCCGGAGCAGATGCTCACGCAGACCACTTATCGCCCGTTCAAAGCCGACGATCCCCTGTTGCCCTCGGGTCTGCTGGGGCCGATTCGGCTGCTCAAGGAGGACACGTTGCCGAACAAATAACCCGGAACGATCGAGCGGTCCTGGGGCAGGATGGGAAAACCCTGGGCGCACGCGTCATGGCTCCGGCGGGCGTGCAGTATACCGTGCATCCGAGCCGACGCGCCGCCGGATAACCTGACGGCGGATCACGATCCACCCAAAGAGCGGCGGATCCGTTTCCTGGTGGGGCTTCGTAGGCTTTCACGGCAGTTTCCTGGTGGCAAGCGACTTAACGATGCCGATGTATGTACTGGTCGTAGATCAGTGCTTTTCTGGCTGGCCTCATCAAACGTGGGAGGGGCTGTTCTGGTCCGTGGTCTGCGTGCACGTGGCGTGGTGGTATTGCCTCGGCAGGGGAGTCGCCGAACGCACGCTTCCGACCACAGGTCGTATTCTCGTCATCCTGCTCATTCCGGCCGTGGGCGCTGGCGCGATCCTGCTGGGTATCTACGCCACCGTCTTTCTCTTTGGCTTCGAGATATTTGTACCCTTCGTCCGGTCTTGACGCCTTGGGTTACCGCCCCGGACGGCACCGCCCGCCCGTCGTCCTCCTACGGCAACCCCTTTGCCTGGACCGGGCAGCGGTATGACCCTGCGGTGCGGCTGTACCACGTCTGGGCTCGGAGCTACTCGCCGGCCCTGGGACGCTGGCTGCAACGGGATCCGCTCGGGTATGTGGACGGGGTGGGGTTGTATGAGTATGTGGGGGCGCAGGCCACGGAGATGGTTGATCCTCTTGGGCTGGCCCCAATCCACCTGAGGCAATCGGCGGCTTCGAGGACTTCGGCAGGTGGATCGTGGCACCACCTTCACCGAAGCCAACTCCTGGGGCCGGGCCAGGCTACAACCAGGGATTCAACGATTGGCTTGCCCGGAACTTCTGGTTGCCGTATCACAGTGATGACTGGCTGCAGTCGAACTACGCTACCGGCGAACTGGTGTGCGGCGCCGCTCTTGTGCCTGCAGCGATCTACGCGGCCGAGGCAGCCGCTTTGGCGGCCTTGAACTATGCTCGGCAGAACCCGGACAAGGTCTCGCAGTTTGGGAACGCAGTAGTCGATGCCCTGCTGCCCGAGGGTGGGCCGACACTTCCGGGCAGTTACTGGTCGGAAAGGTGCGCCCTCAAGCAGGTCACGCCCGGCATGAGGCGGATTGAGGCCACGAAGCCTAGTAGCCGGGGCGGTCCACCATATCGGCGTGTGACCCATTATGACGAGTATGGGCGAATGACTGGTCAGACACACTACGGAACGCGCGGAGAACCGGGAGCCCATCCCAATCCTCATCACCACAGATACGACCCGGCCACTGGGGGGGAGTTGACGAATCCAGAAACCGGGAAGCGAAGATGGCCGGGCGTGCATCCTGAAGAACCCGAGGCGGGACATGGTAAGCGGTCGGGCTAATCATAGTGAGGAACTTTCATGAATACTATCGGCCCTTCGGGAATTGATGAGTTCGACCCACATCTACTCAACGACGTGTACAGTCTGACGTTGGCGAGGAGGACGGATGCCGATACTCCAAGGTTGGATCTGGACATAGAGGCGGGATATGGGAACGACGCGAAGATCCGTCTCAGGCTCGGTAATGTTCGCCAGCTTCGTCTTCCAGATTTGAGCTATGGACAGCTTCAGTTCGGCGAATGCTGGTTTGTGGATGTGAGTGATCGAGGCTGGGAATACATCAAGTATGAGCTGTCCGATGAGATTGAAGAGTGGGAGTGCGGGTTCGAGACATTAACCGTTCTCGGGGTGGATAGGATGCCGAATTAGTCTGAACGGCTCCGCGGTGCCCTTCCGTCGCATGTCTCCGGCTTCCAGTTCAGCTTCGACGAGGAGAACCGGCTGACGGCGGTGCGGCGGGTGTCGGACAACGCCCTGCTGCAGGAAATCAAGTACGACTCCCTCCGTCGTCGGATCGAGACGCTGGACTACATTGACCCGACCACCGGGGTGGTCTCGACGACGCCTGTGCGAACCGAGCCGGTTGCGTTGTCGCGCCGCGTTGCTTGCGGCGAGTTGGCGGACGGAGTGAACGGGACGGAGCCGGAGGCGGTTGGGCGGAGTTATCCACAGGTTTGGGCGATCGCCCCCGCTTTTGGCCCAC